>CAVWHR010000001.1:0-35958 GCA_963754835.1 uncultured Chloroflexia bacterium
CGGTCGGGTCGGCATCGAGGGTTCACGAGTCTCCGAAGGGTTACTACATTATTACCTTATTCTGCGTCACGTGCGGCTCCGCCGGCAGGGCCCCTTTTTTGAGGGAGACGGCTGTGTATATCAGACGCGTTGTCCTAGAGAATCTGAAAGCATTCCACCAACTCGATTTCCGATTTGATCGGCCGGGTGGGAATTTTGCGGCTGGTCGGTAATCACTGGCGACAACGCCGCGGGAAGACGACGCTTCTCAAAGCCATAGCTCTTCCGCCGACTCGCTGACTCCGCGCGGGCACTACAGCCCTCGTTTCAAGGATGGATTCGAGCCACCTGCGACGAGGCGGTGATCGCTGTCGAGATTGTCGCGGCTTCAAGGACGGTTCGAAAGGCCGACGCTATGAGCGGCCGTTTTGGTCCGAGTTGCATCTCCGCAAGAAAAATGGTTCGGACGTTGCATTAGAAACCGGACGGAAGTACACCGGCAAGGGTCTGGGGCCGACGCACGGGCCGTGGGCCGAATCGCCGCAGGGATGGTTCTGGCAGGTTATGGTCCATTCCGACGGCTTTACGGTGCCTCGCCAGATGCTCAACGAGCCATGTCGCCGGTCGTATTGCCCGATACGTCACCATCGTTTCGTGAGGACCACGCACACTTGGCGAGTGTCAGTTGTGGCTTATGGATCTCAACGACAAGAAACTCGAAGGTCGCCCGATCGAAACCAGTGTGCTCGATCAAGTGCTTAGGCTATTAAATGATCAGTTCCTGCGGAATGGCCTGCGGGTCAGTCGCGTGGACTCTGAGGGGCTTTGGCTCGCTGATGCGATGGACATTGCTCTGCCGCTCGCCGATATGAGCGAAGGCTATCGTGCCGCATTGGCGATGCTTGTTCACATCTTGCGACACATCGTAATAGTCTACGGGCATGAGGACTTGGTCAGGGAATGTGACGGACGTTGGCTTGTCCCCCATCCCGGAGCGGTTCTCATCGACGAAATGGACTCGCACCTCCATCCGGAATGGCAACGATCAATAGGATTCTGGCTGAAGGATCGGTTTCCTGACATTCAGTTCATCGTTACGACACACAGCCCCATGATATGCCAGGCGGCCGACGAGAAGGGTATTTTTCATCTGCCGGTGCCCGGCACGGGCGCACCGTATTCAGCTAGGCGTTCAGGACTATTGGAATGTAGTCCGCTCGACGCCCGATGCAATTTACGTTAGTCCCGCGTTTGCGATGCCATATACGCGTTCGCCATGCGCGGTCAGCGCAAGAAAAGACTACGCCCTGCTCAAAGCGAAACAGCATAGTGGCAGTCTGAGCGCGTCGGAGCTAAAACGGAAACAGCAGCTAATGCCTTTCGTAGACGGCGAAGATACGGATTCGGAATCATGCGTAGAATCAAACGCATCGTCCTGACGGACCGCGTTCAGCATTACCTCGATCACAAGCAGTCCGAAGTGGATGCTGGCAGCGATTGCCGCAGGACTTGGGAGAGTGCCCGAAAGACCAAGACTATGGCGAAGGTCGCCGAATCGCTCATCGGAATGTCGGGCAGACGTAAGCGTTGCATGTTCTGCGAGGACTCACGCGGCACAGAAATTGACCACTTCTGGCCGATGACTCCTTACCGGACGCGAGCGTTTGTTTGGACCAATCTCCTTTGGACGTGTGGCGGCTGCAATCGTACAAAGGGTGATCGTTTTGAGCTCGATCGCGACGGGCAGCCGCTCTTGGTTGACCCGACCGCCGAAGATCCCTGGGATTTCCTGTTCTTCGACGCTGACACTGGCATAGTCACTGCCAGATTTCGCACCGATACGCGAGCAAGTGATCCCAAAGGGTAGTATACTACGCAAGATACCGTATTGCCGTTGAATATTGACGTTGTCGCCGATGGCCCGCAGACGGACGTATTGATGCTTGAGCCGGGCAGTCCGCAACTTCCTCAATGCGCAACCCAATGCGAACGATCCGATGGTGCGCTCCGGGATAGGTTGTTGGACGAGATACGCGATCACGACGACTATGGGTTGGTCGTATGGTATTTTCTGAGGGATGGCAGCGGCTATTCGCCCTTCTGCGATCTTCGAGCAAGGCACGCTGACGTTCGGCAGAGCATTGTCGATGAGTTCTCAGAAGCGTGAAGCGTGGCGTGGCTGCCGTTACTACAGCGCCCTTGCGAGAACCGCAGCCAGATGGATAAATGGTCCTGACCCGCCGCGAAACCGATCTCCTGGGCAGCCTCGAGGTGCCGGCCCTGGCGTTGTGGGGCATCCACACGTTGCGGGCGGTGGAGAACTTTCCGCTTTCCGGCCGGCCGGTGCACCGCGCTCGTCCATGCTATGGCCGTCAAACAGGCCGCCGTGCGTACCAATCACGAGCTGGGCCGCGGCCGACGCGACGTCGCCGCCATCGAGACCGCCTGCCAGAGATGGGCGAGGGCCTCGACGAGCACATCGTCGTCGACGCCCTGCAGGGCGGGGCCGGCACCTCGACCAACATGAACGTCAACGAAGTGCTGGCCAATCGGGCACTGCAACTGCTGGGCCGGCCGCCGGGCGACTACGACGGTCATCCCGCTCGACGACGTCAACCTGCACCAGTCGACCAACGACACCTATCCCACCGCCCTGAAGGTGGCCGCCATCTACGCCCTGCGCGGCGTTGGAGCGCAAGGTGGTCGCCTTGATGGAGGCCTTTCAGGAGAAGGAAAAGCAGCTCGCCGACGTGGTGAAGGTCGGCCGCACCGAGCTGCAGGACGCCGTGCTGACGACGCTGGGCCGCGAGATGTCGGCCTACGCCGAGGCCTTCGCCCGCGACCGCTGGCGAATCTACAAGTGCGAGGAGCGGCTGCGGGTGGTGAACCTCGGCGGCACGGCGATCGGCACGGGCCTGGGCGCCCCGCGGCAATACATCTTCCGCGTCGACGAACACCTGCGGCAGATGACCGGCCTCGGACTCGCCCGGGCCGAAAACCTGGTCGAAGCCACGCAGAACGCCGACGTCTTCGTCGAAGTGAGCGGCATCCTCCGCACGCTGGCCGCCAATCTCTTGAAGATTTCCAACGACCTGCGGCTGTTGCTCCTCGGGCCCTCACGCCGGTTTGGGCGAAATCCACCTGCCCGCCCGTCAGGCCGGCTCGTCGATCATGCCCGGCAAGGTCAATCCGGTGATTCCCGAGGCGGTGGGCCAGGCCGCCATCGCCGTGTTCGGCCACGACCTTATGATCCTGCAGGCCGTCGGCGGCGGCAATCTGGAACTAAGCCAATTCCTGCCGCTCGTGGCCGACAGCCTGCTCAATTCCCTCGACCTGCTGACCAATGCCTGCGACGTCTTCACGCGACACTGCGTGACCGGCATCGAGGCCGACGAGCGTCGCTGCCACAGCCACGTACACAACGCGACGGCCCTGCTGACGGCGCTGATCGACAAGATCGGCTATGACGCGGCGGAGCAATTGGCCGCGAAGAAGCGGCCGGCGGCCCGCGCGAGCAGGTAGGGCACATCCGGCAACTGGCCGTCTCGCGCGGGCTGTTCATAGCCGCCGAGTTCGATGAGTTGGACTTCACCGACCGGGTGACGAGATGGATCGGCACAGCCGGGCCAGAAACGAAGAAGCCCGCACACGAGAGGCGAGCTTCTTCACAATTCGTGTTTTTCCGAGGGAGAGGCGGTGCGCCGAACTCGGTTACCTGCTGCCCATGTTTCCGATCGAGCCAGCGGTTGAACCCGGCAGTTCGCTCTCGGCCTGCACGAAGGTCCGGCCGAGTTCGGGCATGCGCCGCGAAAGATATTCGAGGACTTCCGTCTGCGGAGTGATAGGATAGCCGAAATAGGCTTCGAGGCCGGCTCGTACTGCGGCTTCTGCGATGGCCTGGTTGCCTTCCCACAATTCACGCGTCATAAGATTCTCCGATCATTTTTTGGATGTGTCCGGCGTCCGGAAATCATCAGGCCGCGACAGCCGCGGCCTTGATGACCTCTCGATAAACCGTTATGGCTGCGTCGGGGCAGACTATTGCACAGATAACACACCCCGTGCAGCCGTCTTTGAACGTATGCGCGGGGTGGTAGCCCTTTGGCGTTAGCCGGGACATATCCAATTCCATGACCTCCTGTGGACAGGAGTTGATGCACAACTCGCAGCCCTTACAGTACTGGTCGCTGACCTCGATCCAACCTTTTGCAGGCATTTAGCCTCCTTAAATGAGAAGTTGGAGATAATTTAGCCTAATTGTGTCCGTTTTGGGTCGGGCCGGATAGTGCCATGCGTCATTTTTCACCCTTATAAATATCCTCACCTTTATTAGTTCAGGGGCGGATAGGGGAAAATACCAAATCGCGTACTAGCGTACTATATATAAAACAATCATGTTTATTCACGGCCCTGCACGCATCTTTTTTTCGGAGGTGCAGGTTTTCTCATTTGCGTGCTCGGAATTCTAAGTTTCGCAGTGGACTAGATGGTCCAGCCTTATTTTCGTCGCCTCTGGTCTTCGTCGTCGCGGGGGAGCGCACACCGGGACGTGTCAGCGCGTAGTCGGGGCTACCTTCTGGTGCACATGTCCGTTAGGGCCGAGCTCTGCGAGCATCGCGGCCGCGAGATCGGGACGCGTCGTGACATTCCCAACGGGGAAGTTCTCGACTAGACGATACTCTGAGACGCCCGCGCCGTTGATGAGACGGCCCGGTCGAATGATCGTCCAGGCGATATCGTCGCAAGAGGCGAGGAAATCTTCCATACGGAGCATATCCTCATACAATGTCCGGCCGATGACGTTGCGCAGAAACGGCAGCATGATGTTGTCCTGCAGGAAACCGCGCACCTTCGGTGGGTTGGGCACGGCTAACCCTGCGCTCACGACTACTAACCGGCGACAGTGATCGCTGGCTCGCATGGCATCGACGATGGCTTTCGTCCCGACTGAGTACACATGGACCTCGTGACGCGAGTAGCCTGTTCCCAGCGACGACAGAACCGCGTCGGCGTCACCGATCATAGGAGTGAGAGATGACCCGTCCATTATGTGCGCCTCGACAACAGTCAGGGCGTTGTCCCGCAACGGAAAATAGTCCGGACGTCGTACTGCAGCTATGACTCGATATCCCGCTGCGAGTGCCTGATGACACAGTTCCAATCCTGTAGGGCCGTTTGCTCCGAATATGACCAGTTTCATAGTGTTCCTTTTACTCCTTTATTTACAAACGCTTCCAGTAATTGCTGACGCCTTGCAGAAGCCTGTATCTATCCGAACGTTCTGTTTGCCAATTGTTGACGTTTTCATCTTCTGACTCAAACTCAGTGAGCACCAATGCAGCCTATAATTGATTGAGCACTCACTCAATATACTTTTTTAATAAATGTTCGTAAAGTACTTCGGCTGGGTGGGGATTAGGCAGGTTTCCTGCACTTATATATTGGATTATCGGTTTTTCCTTCATAAAAGCCCTTTTCTTCGAGGTGGTAAAATCATTTAACATGATTTTTGTTTGGAGGGACCATGTCCGAAGCTGTGATTATTGATGCCATCCGCACGCCGATCGGGGCATTAGGCGGGAGCCTGGCCTCCGTTCGACCGGACGACCTGGCGGGTCTCGTGATCAAGAGCATTATTGACCGCAATAAGTTGGATGTCTCCCTGGTCGAAGAAGTTTATTTTGGATGCGCCAACCAGGCCGGCGAAGATAATCGCAATATTGCACGCATGGCCGCACTGCTGGCCGGGCTGCCTGTCGAAGTGGCGGGCGTGACTGTGAACCGCCTGTGCGCCTCCGGTTTGAACGCGGTCAACCAGGCTGCACGCGCCATCAAAGCCGGGGAAGGGGATGTATTCATCGCCGGCGGTGTTGAATCCATGAGCCGTGCTCCGTATTCGCTCCCCAAGGCGGACTCGGGTTTTTCATTTGGCAACCTTACGGCCTGGGATACGGCCCTCGGCTGGCGCTATCCGAACCCGAAGATGAAAGAAAAATACGGGACCGAATCAATGGGCGAAACGGCCGAGAATATTGCCAGAGAACGCCCCCAGTTCACGCGCACTTTGCAGGATGCGTTTGCACTGCGCTCCCATCAACGCGCCCTCGCCGCCATCAACTCAGGCAAATTCGCCGAGGAGATATTGCCGGTATCCATCCCGCAGAAAAAAGGCGAGCCTAAGGTTGTGGCTATGGATGAACGTCCGCGCCGCGATACGAGCATGGAATCGCTTGGCAGGCTCAGAGCGGCATTTCGGACTGAAGGCGGGACAGTCACCGCGGGGAATTCATCCGGATTGAATGACGGTGCGGCTGCATTGTTATTAATGTCTGAAGAAAAAGCGAAGGAATTAAAGCTCAAGCCACTGGCACGGATCGTTGCCTCGGCTGCTGCGGGAGTCCCGCCACGCGTGATGGGTTATGGCCCCATTCCCGCCACGCGCAAAGCACTTCAGCGCGCTGGGTTACATATCGATGACATCGGACTTGTGGAGCTGAATGAGGCCTTTGCCGTGCAGTCTTTGGCGGTCATCGAAGACCTGGGACTCGACCCGGAGATCGTCAATGTCAATGGCGGGGCGATTGCCCTGGGTCATCCGTTGGGCTGTTCGGGCGCACGCATTTTGACCACCCTGCTTTATGAAATGAAACGCCGCACTCAAAGCGGACAGGTGAAACGTCCTTATTATGGTTTAGCGACACTGTGTGTGGGTGTCGGTCAGGGTGAAGCGATCATAGTTGAGTATAAAGGTTGAAAAGTAGTTCCTTACGGCCCTGGCTAAAGTACCCGAAAAAAAATATGCGCAGGGCGTACGCCCTGCGCATATTTTTTTTCGGAATTCTTAGTCCCAGGCTGAAAGCGTGGGACGGAGTGTGAGAAAATATACCTTATTCACGATCATCGTTTGGTATAGACCATTCAGGCTTGGTAGGGCCTTTGCCAATTAAAGCTTCTTCAACCCCTCAATCTTTGAACCTTAAACCTTGAACCTTTAGACTTTGAACTTTATTATCACCGAAGGTGAATCATGAAACGCAGCCTCTCTTTTCTATTCATCCTGATCTTCCTGACAGCTTGTGCTCCCGAACTCGTGCCGGTGCCTGTCACCCAGGGACCCACGCTCGCGCCTGAAACTCCCACGCCGGTATCCATCAAAGCGCCGGTCGTTTCGCCTCCCGATTTGACATCCATTCACATGCTGGATGATAAGAACGGCTGGGGCATCAACGATAACGCCGTACTGCGCACCGATGATGGTGGCGTCACCTGGCATAATGTCAGCCCGGCAAACGCCGGCGCCCTCGGTTATGCCGTGGCTGCGGATTTTTTGGATGCGCAGGACGGATGGGTGCTTGTCCCTGATCCCACAAATATGCTGACCGGTACTCTTTATCGTACCGGCGATGGCGGTGCGACCTGGAGTTCGTTTACCGCGCCCTTTGGCGGCGGAGTTTTGCACTTCATCGATCCAAAACAGGGTTGGACGATGGCAAGCCTCGGGGCGGGCGCCGGCTCGATGGGTGTGGCGATCTTCCAATCGAAAGATGGCGGTGCAACCTGGGCACAAACCTATGTCAACGATCCAAACCAACCCGGCGCAGGGGATACCCTTCCGCTGGGCGGATTAAAGGATGGGATCACACCGATCGATATGCAGACCGCCTGGGTCGGAGGTGTCACGTACGCGCCGGGAGTGGTATATCTTTACCAGACCCAGGATTCCGGTCACACCTGGAAAATTGTCCAGGTTACGGCTCCAACCGGATATGAACAAGCCCAGCTTGAAACCCTGGGACCGACCTTTGTCACGTTGGGCGCAGCATACCTGCCCGTCACACTTCAATCTCAGTACGGCGAACTCGAAGCCGTCTATGTTTCACAAGATGGCGGTACAAGTTGGGTGATAACTCCCACATTGATCCCATTTGGTGGCAAGATGGATTTTGTCTCGGCAACCGAGGGTTTCGTCTGGACCGGCACCGATTTTTACGTCACTAAAGATGGCGCCCGAACGTGGACGACTGTAACACCCGACGTGACGTTCGGGGATAGTTTTAGTGGGATGGATTTTGTCAGCCCAACCGTGGGGTTTGTGATAACGGACGATGCTTCCGGCAACCGCATCTTATACAAGTCAACGGACGGCGGCGCGACCTGGAATATTTTGGGAAAATAACCGATGAAACGGCTCTTTCCTTTTTGTTGGCTTGTACTGGCGGTCTTAGCCTGTTCGATATTCTCCGCTCCCACCTCCACTCCCAACAGTGCGGTTATCCCTACGGAACCGTTGGCGACATCCACGGCAGTTATCACGCCAACCGTGCCCGCCCTCACGGCAGATCAACTTAAAAATGCCCTTTATCAACTTGTAATAAAGGATTCACATCCGACCGTGCAATTGGTGAACGGCCAATATCAAAATGGAACGGATACCTTTTCGCCTGATTATGTTTCCGTCAACCTCGCAGAGCCGATGGCCTTTGGCGATTTGAACGGTGACGGGGTCAGCGATGCAGCTGTTTTGATGGCAGAGAATTATGGCGGTTCGGGAGTGTTTGTATCCGTGGTCGCGATGTTGAATAAAGGCGGCCAGCCGGTGGAGGCTGCCTCCGGGCTTGTTGACGACCGGCCGGTTATAAACAGTATTTCCATCAAGGATGGTCAAATTTATTTGGATGCAACGGTGCATGGGCCAAACGATCCGGGCTGCTGTGCTGCCCAGCCTACGAAGCGTACCTACCGGTATGTAGCGGATCAGTTGGTGATAACCAGCTGGTCCATGACGATGCCCGATCACCAGGAGCGTACGATCACGATCAATTCGCCGATGGAGGGTGCGGAGGTGTCCTGGCCGCTCACGGTGACGGGTCACTTCACGGTCGCGCCGTTCGAGAATACCCTGGCCTATTCCGTTTATGACAAGAACCACAACCAGGTCGCGGTTGGGCCTTTGACGGTCAACGCGCGAACAACCCGGCAGTCCCGGCACTTTTTCACTATCGCTGGACTTAAGCGGCAAAAACGTAATCGGCCCTTTGCAAATCCAGGTGGAGGATACCAGCGCAGCGGATGGTTCCATCCTGGCGCTGGCGTCGGTTGACGTTAATTCAAAGTAGAAATAATTTTAGAAATAACCTGTTTCTGGAGATGAACCTATGCCGAATACTGTCCGTGAATGGATGAGCAGTCCCGTGGTTATCGTTGATCCCGAATCCAGTGTTTCTTATGCGGTGACGTTGATGCGGCGTCGTAATATCCACAGCCTGGTCGTGGATAAAACGGAAATGGATTCCACCTATGGTATCTTCACAACCACCGATATCCTTGACAAGATCGTAAGCGCCGGGCGCAGTGCCTCCGGAACGCGCGTACGCGAGATCGTGTCTCGTCCGGTCCTCACGGCCAAACCCGAATGGACCTTGAAAGATTGTTCCGAGATCATGCAGGAGCATCACATCCATCATATGCCTGTTACCGATAAAGATGACTCCTTGATCGGCATGATCTCCGCCACCGATATTTTTATAGCCGTCGAAGAAACCGGTTGGGAAGAGAAAAAAGACTAACAAATATCGAAGCCTCTTATTTCAATAAGATTCTTTTTTTATAAAGTATCCGAAACATGACTCACCCCTAATCTCATAATTCTTCTCAAAAAAAGGATGGGGTTGGCGTTTTCGCCAACTCCATCATTTTTTTTGAGATATTCTCCCCTCTCCCCACGGGAGAGGGGCCGGGGGTGAGGGCTTAAGGGCACACAAAAATCCATAGGATTAAATTGGTGGTTAATTATGTTTCATGAAATCCGTTTGACCCCGGCTGGAAAGCCGGGGTCAAACGGATGGCTTATTCCTTCATTAACCGCACCGCGATCTGTTTCATGTGCGCCAACATGCCGCTCAGGCCGTTCAGGCGCTGAAGTGTGAGGACGGATTGCAGGTCCATTTGCAGGTAAAAATCGGCCGGTACAGATAAAACATCTTCGGCTGTCGAGCCGTTAAGTCCGTTGGCCAGGATGGCTGCCAGCCCGCGCACGGTGGGAGATTGGGGCGGGATATCGAAATGGAAGGTCAGCTTGCCGTCCTTCTTTTCGCCGAATACATTCACGGGGGTCATGCACTCAGGGACCGCGTCCATCATGGCGCGTTCCTGTAATAACCAATCCGGCAGCGGCGGCAGGGACTCGGCGTACCCGATCAACGTTTCAATCTTTTCCTCGCGCGTCATGCTGGCGAAGTCATCCACGATCTCTTGAAGTTTTGAAGGGATGGACATGATTAGACCCTAAAGGTCTCTCTTACCTGACAAACTATAAATTCATCCGGATATATTTGCCTGAAAAGTGTCGTTGATTGCCAAGTCGACCTTTAGGGTCTCTCCGTTTATTTCTCTATCGGCGCGTCCACCAGGTTGCCCCATTCCGTCCATGAGCCGTCATAGTTCTTGACGTTGGGATAACCTAGCAGGTATTTCAAGACGAACCATGTCAAAGAGGAGCGTTCACCGATGCGGCAGTATGCGATCACCTCACCGTCCGCTTTGATGCCCTTGCCCTCATATAAGGCACGCAGTTCTTCGGGCGATTTGAAGGTGCTGTCGGCCTCGTTGACTGCCTGCGACCAGGGGATGCTGACCGCGCCGGGGATGTGCCCGCCGCGTGTCGCTCCTTCCTGCGGATAGTTCGGCATGGAGATCAGTTCGCCGGTATATTCTTTCGCGCGAGCGTACGTCCACCAGCGGCTTCTTCTTTTCGACGTGCTTGAAGACTTCTTCACGGAATGCACGGATTTTCTTATCGGGCTGCCTGGCGGTATAAGTGGTGAGTGGATAACTCGATTCTTCCTTGACGAAAGGCCGGTTTTCCTTTTCCCATTTGGCGCGGCCGCCGTTCATGATCCTGACCTTTTCGTGACCATAATACTGGAACAGCCACAGCGCGTAACATGCAAACCAGTTGGATTTGTCGCCATAGAAGACGACCGTTGTATCGTTGCTGATACCCAGTTTGGCGCACACCGCTTCAAATTGTTCCTTGGTGACAAAGTCGCGCCGCAGTGGGTGCTGGAGCGTGCTGAACCAGTCCACCTGCACCGCGCCGGGGATGTGTCCCATTTTATACAGCAGTGGATCCTCGTCGGATTCAACGATACGAATGGAAGGATCTTTTAGATGGTCGGCAACCCAGCCGGTCTCGACCAGATATTCGGGATGAACGTAAGGCATGTCTTATTCCTTTTCTATTATTAAAATCTTGTTTCTAAACCGATGTAATCTATACTAGGTAGTCGGTCATGAGCCTTTATACTGTTTATGCTTTTTAGGGGCTAAGCTCCCAAAAGAGCAATATAGTTGTGTTTAAATTGATCGACTACTTAATTTAAAAGCAGCCAACGGGCAACCTAAAAGGACGGCGAAGGGACGCCAGCGCAAGTTGGGGTATACGCGGGGGTCGTCCCACCGTCCTGAGCCGTTGACTGCTTCTTCTCTGTGAAAGATTCAGGAGGTGATTACGAACCCCGCTTAAGACACGTGCAGTGATCAAAAGGTTTCATTAGTATTTTCTACTGACGTTGTTATTTTACAAATCTTACCTAATTTGTCAAGTCAATTGATAACACAGCTTTTCCGATCAAGAGATTCCTCTTACAATCCATAGTAAAGCACCCGAAAAAATGGATGTGTGCCGGGCATAGCCCGGCACACATCCATTTTCCGCAGGTGCAGATTTTTTCCCTGCAGAGGCATCCCTTTGTCCCAAGCTGAAAGCGTGGGACAAAGGGATAAGTAATTACAAAATTATACATACTGCAGAGAGGGTGGAAAGCACAGGGAATGAAGAAAAGTGTTATTCGTATTTATTCGAATTCGCAAAGGTTTTTCTAAATCAATACTGTCTGGAGGCGGTTACTTGCCTGGCTTCAACTTCAAATTCTGGTCAAGAATTAATAGCGAAGGGCCAAGTGAATTACAATTAGGCTGAATGGACAGGCAAAAATATTATGTCGTTTGGAAGGGACGTAAGAGGGGAATTTTCACATCCTGGGCGGAATGTAACGCACAGGTCAAGGGATTTATAGGCGCACGCTACAAATCGTTTGGGACGCGCGTGGAAGCCGAAGCCGCGTTGGCGGATGTATACGTTCATTATGCCGGTAAGCCGTCTACGCTGGGAAAGTGGAAGACCGCCAGGGTCAAACCCATTCTGCCCAGCATTTGCGTGGACGCGGCCTGCTCCGGCTCTCCGGGCAACCTTGAGTATCAGGGTATGGAACTTGAAAGTGGTAAACGGATTTTCCATGCCGGGCCTTTTGCGGATGGGACCAATAATGTAGGCGAATTTTTGGCCATCGTCCGCGGCATGGATTACCTCTCGAAACATAAGCTCGATTGGCCGATCTATTCTGATTCGGAAAATGCCATTGGCTGGGTCAAAGCCGGGAAGTGCAATACCAAACTGGCGCGTTTATCCACGAACACCATGTTGTTCGAATTGATCTCACGCGCAGAGCAGGCTCTGATAGGTTCTAAAAAAATCAAGGTCTTAAAATGGGATACCGAAGACTGGGGCGAGAACCCGGCGGATTTCGGAAGAAAGTAAGGAGATAATATGAATACTGCTTTGCTCATTATCGATATTCAAAAAGACTACTTCCCCGGTGGAAAGATGGAATTGGTAAAACCTTTGGAGGCCGCTCAGAACGCAAATGTGCTTCTGCAGTGCTTCCGCGACCATAAACAAAAGACTGTCCATATCCAGCATGTGGCCCTCAAGCCAGACGCCACCTTTTTTATTCCTGGTGACAGCGGCACTGATATCCATGATGCCGTGCCGCATTTCGTAGGCGAGCCGCTGGTAGTGAAGCATTATCCGAATTCCTTTCGCGAGACGAACCTGCTCAACCTGCTCAAAGGCTGGGGCATCGAGCGGGTGATCATTACCGGCATGATGACTCATATGTGCGTGGATGCCACGGCGCGCGCCGCCGCAGACTTTGGCTTTAAGGTGATCGTTGCAGAAGATGCCTGCGCTACACGCGACCTGAAATACGGCGATACGACCATCCCGGCAGACCAGGTACATAAGGCATTTCTGGCCGCGCTTAAATCATACGGCCAGGTAATGACGAGCGAACAAGTCATCGTGCATCTTGCGGCGGAGCAGGTGCAGGCAATATGAAATTTGCAATCTTCGGTGCGGGCGGCGTAGGCGGATATTTCGGCGGCAAACTCGCACAAACGGGTCAGGACGTGACCTTCATCGCGCGCGGCGAGCATCTCAAAGCCATCCGTCAAAACGGCTTGCGAGTAGAGAGTATCTCCGGTGACTTCAGCGTTCATCCGGCAAAAGGCACGGATAAACCCGCAGACGTCGGCGTGGTGGATGTCGTGCTGCTTTCCACCAAAGCCTGGAATGTCCCCGAGGTCATCGAGCAAATGAAACCGTTGATGGGGGAGAATACCTATTGCATCTGGCTGGGCAATGGCATCACACCGACCGAGCAGCTAGAAAAAGCCTTCGGACGTCAACATGTGCTGGGCGGCTTCTGTCGCATCAGCTCATTTATTGCCGGGCCCGGGCATATCCGGCATGTGGGAGTGCCCCCTTACATTGCATTCGGTGAGCTGGATAATTCCCTCAGCCAGCGCGCCGAAAATTTACGTGAGATCTTTGCGCGCATCCCTGAGATCAAGGTGGAGATACCCGCTGATATCCAGGTTGGAATTTGGGAGAAATTTATTTACGTGGCAGCCGTTAGCGGTGTGGGCGCGGTGACGCGCCAGCCGAACGGCGTGTTTCGTTCCGTGCCTGAAACGCGGACGATGTTGATTTACTGCATGGAAGAGATATTGAAGATCGGCCAGGCACGCGGCGTCAATCTCGGCGATGACCTTGTTCAAAAGATGGTTATCAATAGTATTGATAAGGGCCCGGCGGATGTGATTGCCTCCATGCATAAAGCTATTATGGAGGGCAAACCGTCCGAGTTGGACGATCAAACCGGCGCAGTCATCCGCATGGGGCGCCGGCTGGGTGTCCCGACGCCGACCAATGATTTTATCTACGCGGCCCTCTTACCGATGGAACTTAAGGCACGTGGAAGGATTTGAATCAATGACCACTCTTGACCCTGAGCGACAAAAGAAGGCAAAAGAATATGCTCGCATCTCGCGCCGGCTGTGGCTGGTGAACACCTCCGTTAGTGTTATCTACACGTTGGCATGGCTCCTCTTCGGCTGGAGCATGGCGCTGCGAAATTGGCTGACCGGGCGCGGTACGCTTTTAATAAACCCATGGTTATTGGTCCCCGTTTTTGTTTTTATCTTCGGCGGGATCTATTTTCTACTCGACCTGCCGTTGAGTTATTATTCCGGCTTTATTTTGCCGCATCGCTATGACCAATCGACGCAGACTCTCAAGGATTGGATCATGGACCAGGTTAAAGGAATGCTCATCGGTGGGCCGATTGGATTAATCCTGCTTGAGCTGCTCTATTTTGCCTTGCGCGCAACCGGCGGTCTGTGGTGGCTGTGGGCAGTCGGCGGATTGCTGGTATTCAACGTCCTGCTTTCCAACCTGGCGCCGGTATTGATCATGCCGATCTTTAATAAATTTGTCCCGTTGGGCGAGGAGCACAAAGACCTGGCGGAACGTTTGTTGAAGCTGGCCGAACGCGCCCACACCAAAGTAAGAGGCGTATATAAGTTCGACATGTCGCGCCGCACAAAATCGGCGAACGCCGCGCTGACGGGCATCGGCAACACGCGGCGGATCGTGTTGGGCGATACTTTGATTAACGAATTCACGCCGGATGAGATCGAGACGGTGCTGGCGCATGAGTTGGGCCATCAGGTGCATCGGGACATCCTGCTGCTGATCACGTTCGGGACGGTTAGCACGCTGGTCGGTTTTTACCTGGCTTCTCTGGCAATGAATTGGGCGGTGGCTTTCTTTGGCTTCACTAGTGTGAGCGATGTTGCTGCTTTTCCCGCTCTTGGATTGATCCTGGGCATCTATGGCTTCCTTACATCGCCTCTGGATAACGCGGTCTCGCGCTGGCGTGAACGCCTGGCAGACGAATATGCGTTACAAACGACCGGCAAGAAAGAAGCTTTTGCCTCCGCTTTTGTCCGATTGGCAAATCAGAATCTGGGGGAAGTCGATCCGGAAAAATGGGTGGTGTTCATGTTTTATTCACACCCGCCCTTGGCGGAACGGATCGCCATGGCAAAGAATTGGAAATCATAATCAGTAGATCACAAAGTATTGATAATAAAAAAAATAGAGCGATCCGCAGGATCGCTCTATTTTGTCCACATACTGCGCCGCAGTAAAATCGGTACAAGCACAATGATAACGATGACCACCCCCATGACCATGATGCCGTCTGTCGACCCGCCCCGTGAGACGGCGGCTGCCGCCGGGGTGGGGGTAGTGGATTGATAAAGGACAGCCATCGCCGCGTTCGAATTGAAACGATCCGGTTTTGATATAGCGCTGACACCTGCGCCTGATACAAGTGCGGACAGCAGTGCGAGAACGATCACGGTTATAACTGCAAAAACAGGGTAGAGAGTCCGCAAGATTCTCTTATTCATATCCTCGATGAGTATATCATGGCCTTTCTTCGTCAATTAATATCTTCAATGTGTAATTTTCACAATTTTGCAGTATAATGCCGCCGTTGTCGCACGCCGTTGTTGGCTGCACCAAATTTATTTTATAGTAAGAGAAATACTGCATTCTACAATCATCGCGAGACTTGCTCTCATTAAGTTATAGGGCGAGATGCGGAAGGTCAATATAAAAACTGACACTTCACAGTCATTCCGCAATACTCTGTAATTCGATCTCAGGAGCATCCATGATCAAAAAGTTGTTCAATGCGCTGAATCAGCCGCTTGGGCGGATTGGTGTGCTCATCGCATTGTTGGTTGTTTTTAGCGGCGCTGTCTACGGTATTGCCCAAACGCAAAAACCGCCCGAACAACCAATCCAGTTCCCTCATAATTTACACGTTGGGCTGGGCATTCAATGTTTATATTGTCATCCCGGCGCGCTGCGTGGCCCTTCGCCGGGAATACCCACCGAGACAAAGTGCTGGGGCTGTCACCAGCAAATCCCCATTCAAGGTACCGAACTGCCCAAACTCGCTGCATATGTAAAGAATAACCAGCCGATCAACTGGGTGCCGGTCGCGCAGGTACCGGACTTTGTGCATTTTGTCCATCGCCCGCACATTGCCGCCGGACTGAACTGCGAGGATTGCCACGGCGATTTGAGCAAGGAAACCGTATATCAAAATCCGCAGGTGATAAACATGGGCTGGTGTCTCAACTGCCATCGGCAGAAAGCCAAGAACGACCCAGTGCTTCTGGCAAAACTTACCGATTGCAGTACGTGTCATTATTAAACCGGGTGAAGAGGAATTGATATGAGTAAAAATATTTCCCGGCGTGATTTCTTGAAATTAGCCAGTGTGGGCGCAGCAACCACCGCGGTGCTTACCGGTTGCGGCCCGGCCTCGCGTTACGTTACACGCGAACCGTACACGAAGATGCCGGAGTACACCTACAACGGCTTAAGCACTTATTACGCCACAACCTGTCGCGAATGTTCCGCGGGCTGCGGTCTTATCGTTCGAACCATGCAGGGACGCGCCCTTAAGGTTGAAGGCAACCAGAATAATCCCGGTCAATCTCGGCAAGACCTGCGCCCGCGGACAGGCTACATTACACGGCCTATATAATCCCGACCGGATTACCGATCCACTTCAACGTCAACAGCGAGGGAAAATCCAGGCGGATAAACTGGATTGGGATGCAGCTACCAAGGTGGTGGCCGATGCCTTGACCAAGAACCAGCCAGGTGAGATTGCCTTCCTGATGGGCATGGCCCCGGACCATCTCTTCGACCTCGTTTCCGACCTGACCAAAGCCATCGGCGCGCCCGCCCCATTGCGTTTTGGGGCATTGGGAATGTTCGAGGCGCGAGCCACTTTGATGCAAGCAGCCGAAGATATGTTCGGTCAACCGGGATTGCCGTTCTTCGATATCGGCGCCTCTGATATGGTCTTCTCCTTCGGAGCCAATTTCCTGGAGACTTGGCTTTCGCCTGTTGCACAGACGCGTGCATATAGGAAGCTGCGTCAGGGAAATCCCGCCAAGCGTGGATACTTTGTACAGTTTGAAGTCGCGCATGTCGCAAACCGGCGCGAAAGCGGACGAATGGATTCCAGTCGTTCCCGGGACCGAGGAGTTGGTCGCATTGGCCGTTGGCCGCCTGGTGGCGCAGGCCAAATCCATTTCCATGCCGGCCGCTTTTGCCAACGTGGATGTGAATCAGGCGGCCAGCATGGCCGGGATACAGCTTGAAATGCTTCAGCATCTGGCTGACTTGTGTATCAACTCGGCGCATCCGCTGGCATTGCCGGGCGGTCCATCGCTGGGTCGCAATAACGGTCTTCAGACGGCGGAAGCTATATTGGCACTCAATGCACTAATTGGCAATCTCGGCCAGGACGGTGGTGTGTTCCTCTCGCCGCTGGCTCCTCTAACGGATCAATATCATCGTCCGGCAAGCATGAAAGAAATAACCGATTTCCTCGCAACTTTGAAATCTGGCAAGGTCAAGGTGTTGTTTGTACATGGCGTCAACCCACTCTTTGAACTGCCGAAGTCATTGGGCATGAAGGATGCACTTGCTACGGTCCCCCAGGTTATATCGTTTGCTACATTTCCCGACGAGACTGCATTGGAATCGGATTATGTCTTTCCCGATCACCATGTGTTGGAATCATGGGGCTATCAAAAAGTCGCAACGGGGACACAATTCCCCGTACTTTCGGGTGCACAGCCGGTGGTTGTGCCATTCTTTCAATACTAAAGTCTACAGCGGACGTCCTGCTGGCTGCCGCCCAATCCAGCGGGAGGCACACTGGCAGCCGGCCTGCCATTCAAGGATGAAGTGGAATTCCTGCAAAGCAAATTAGGTGGACTGCTTACTGAATCGGACGGCTACTTCTCTGCGTCTGAGATCAATACTTTTATGGCCTATTTCCAGCAATATGGAGGCTGGTGGAAGACAACCGACAACCGTATTGCTCCATCCAGCGCGGATGTGTTGAATCGGAGTTTCAATGCCGCTCCGGCCCAGTTTGAAGGGGAAGGCGAATTTTTCTTCATCCCGTTTGTGTCAGCCGATCCTAGCCGAAGCCGGTGCCAACAAGCCATGGCTGCAGGAAGTGCCGGACCCGACCACGACTGTCATGTGGAATACATGGGTGGAAATCAATCCTCAGAAGGCGGAGGAATTGGGTATTGACGACGATGATGTCGTGAGAGTTGTATCCTTTTTCGGTGAAGTCGAGGCTTCGGTTTACAAGTACCCGGCCATTCGTCCAGATACGATCGCCATGCCATTCGGGCAGGGTCACACCGCCTACGGCCAATTTGCACAAGGCCGCGGTGTAAATCCGGCTGACCTGTTCGGCACCTCCCTGAACGACGCAGGCGACCTGAATTTTGCAGGTTTGAAAGTCCAACTGGTAAAGACGGGAAAGAAACGACCTCTCTCCCGCTTTGAAGGGAAGCTGGGTGTTTATGGGTATGATGCAACGAAATAGGAGAAAGAGCATATGACAAACGATTTGGAATTACCCGTTTTTACCAATACCTCAGAGCAGGATCTGGGTGGTGTATGGGGCATGGTGATTGACCAGGACCTGTGTACCGGCTGCCAGGCCTGCGTAGCGGCCTGTGCGATGGAAAATAATGTTCCATTTGTAGGCGAGGTGGACGCGGGCTATGGTCGTATGTTGCACTGGATCCGCATCGAACGGTTCTGGCAGGGCACCTTCCCCGAAGTAAAGATGACCCCTTACCAGCCCATGATGTGCCAGCAGTGCCATAATGCCCCCTGTGAACCGGTTTGCCCGGTCTATGCTTCAGTACACAGTGCATCGGAAGACATCAATCTGCAGGTTTATAACCGCTGTGTAGGTACGCGTTATTGCGCCAACAACTGCCCGTATCAGGCCCGCGTTTTCAACTGGCGCGATTATACCGACGCCAGGATACACCCGGAGTTGACCACGCTCCAAAACCAACTCAACCCGGATGTGACCGTTCGCCGCCGCGGTGTGATGGAGAAGTGCACATTCTGCATCCAACGCATCCGTCACGCAGAAGATACGGCTGACTCTGAAAACCGGGAAATCGAAGATGGTGAAGTGGTACCGGCGTGTGCCCAAGCCTGTCCGGCTGATGCAATTGTATTTGGCCGTATTGACGACCCCAACACAAAAGTCAGCCAGGCTGGACAAAACAATCGCGGCAGTCATTTACTGGAAGAGCTGGGTACACTGCCGCGTGTGACGTATCTTGCAGCAGGAGTTGGTAATGACCGCAATAGCTAAACCATTCCCTCTCGGTCGCCGGCAGGAGGAACAGGATGACCCGCGCGAGCATTTAATGCACGACCCGCTTCCACGCGGTGAAATGAATCGGATGGTGCTGGAGTCGATGCACACCACCACCTGGAAGTACTGGGGCCTGACTATATTCCTGACGCTGATCGTGTTGACATGCCTGGTATATGCCTGGTATGACTTGATTATGGAAGGTTTGGGTGTTGCAGGCGTAAACAGGCCGGTATATTGGGGCATCTTCCTCTCCAATGTGGTTTTTTGGATCGGTATCAGTCATGCCGGCACGTTCATCTCGGCCATCTTACGCGTGCTTAAGATCGAAACCCGCCGTCCTTTCACGCGTGCGGCTGAATTGATGACTACGTTTGGTTTAGTTCAGGCAGGTTTCAGCGTTTTCATGCACATGGGCCGCGTTTGGCTGGCCTATTGGCTGTTCCCCATCCCAAACGAACGGACGATCTGGCCGGATTTCCACTCACCCTTGATGTGGGACTTCGTGGCAATATCGACCTATTTGATATGCAGCAGCATGTATCTTTTCCTGCCACTGATCCCTGACCTGGCGATGGCGCGTGACCGATCAACAGGCTGGCGCAAGACATTCTACAAGATCCTGGGCATTGGATTTCGCGGCACGGAAGGCGAATGGAAGAACCTGCGTACAGCGATGAACATTTTCGCGTTCGCAATCATCCCGGTCATGTTCTCCGTGCATACCATTGTGTCGTGGGACTTTGCCATGGCCACCCGGCCTGGTTGGTCATCGACGGTTTTTGGTCCTTATTTCGTCATCGGCGCCTTGCATTCCGGCATGGCAGCTGTAGCCGTGGTGCTCTTTATGATCCGGTCCACCATGAAGAACATGAAATATTTCATCCGACCGGAACATTTTGATATCCTTGGCAAGTTAATGTTGATGGTCTCCATGGCCTGGGCTTATTTCTACTTCAACGATTACCTCGTACCCTGGTATGGAGGTGACAAGTGGGAGAAAATCCTTCAGGATTTCACCCAGCACGGACCCATTTGGTGGCTCTGGTATGTGATGTTGTTCTGCAATATCATCGTTCCATGGTCCACTTTATGGAATAAGAATTGGCGCAGGACACCCGGGTTAATGGTGATTGTGGGTCTTCTGATTAACGTTGGGATGTGGATTGAACGGTATGTGATCATCCCGGAGGCCTTGACGATTAATCGTATGCCCTTCACCTGGCGCATCTATATTCCAGGAATTGAGATTGCTTTGACCATTGGAACGTTCGCCCTCTTCTTTTTGCTTTACCTGTTGGCTTCGCGGCTGATCCCGCTTATTCCGGTCTGGGAAGTTCAAGAAGGCCAGGAAGGCCACTTGCTCCGCAAGGTCGGGAAGGCTGAAATCCCGACCGTAAGTGAGATTGATTAAAGCGGAAGGAGAAAAGGAGTAAGTCATGTCAGATTCCGCGATGCTTCTGGCTGTTTTTGAAGACATTGAACCTGCTGTCAAAGGGATTGAAAAATTACATGAATTTGGCCTGGACGATGACCAGATGAATGTAATTTCAGGCATTCCCATCAAAGAGACAATCCTGGACCGACCATCTGCCGCGAACCTATGTCTCACGGATCGGATTGTTTGGGGCGTTTCTGGGTTTGATTGTGGGAATATTCCTGATCTACGGCATTCCATTTTTGTATCCTTTGCATGTCGGTGGACAGCCGATATACCCGGTACCCATGGGGTTGATTGTCACTTTTGAGGGCACCATGCTGGGCTTGATGAGTTTTTCCTTCCTGGGCATGCTTGTGGACAGCGGTTTTCCGTCTTATACGCCGAAGGAATATGTGCCTGAAATCAGCGATGGGCGGATCGCTGTTCTATTCCGATGCGATAGCAATAACCAGAAAAAAATTACGGATGCATTGACAAAAATTGGCGCAGAATCGGTCAAACCCGCGGAGGCGCGTCAATTATGAGTACAAGTTTTTCCATAATCTTAAAACGCCTGGCAGTGGTCTTTGTGGTTGCTTTGGTGCTGTTTGGAGTAATGCTGATATTTTCCTATGACGTTATCAAGATCGATTGGCCGTCCTTTATGGAGATCCAGCCTTCCTTTAAGCCGATGGAGGACCCCCTCCCCGTGCCGGCGCAGTCCATCCCGGTCGAAGGCCCGGCCTATATTCCGAACCTGGGAGCGCCGACGAACCCGGTCCCGGCAGATGCCGCCTCGCTTGGACGCGGCGCCGAGCTTTTTCACATCAACTGCATTGCCTGTCATGGCACGGGTGGCAAAGGCGACGGTCCGGTGGCGGCATTTCTTAATCCTACAAAGCCGGCGAATCTGACCAGTCCGGCGGTACAGTTTTTGAGTGATGGCGCCATCTTCATGGTGATCACCAATGGAATGCCCGGAGCGATGCCGGCGCTCAATGAGAACCTTACCGTACGTGAGCGTTGGGATGTAGTCAATTTCATCCGTACCTTGAAGTAGGGAGGGCAAATATGGATGATGTTCGCAAAATAATTTACGGGGTTGTGATCGGGTTCATATTGATGCTGGTAGTCTGGTTGTCTTTTCTAGACTTAACCGGATGCGGCTTTGCTTTTAACTGTGCTGCAGCCTATCCGAAAATAATTCGCACCTCCATTCCTACTTTGATACCGGCCACGCTGCCTATCCCAACCCGCATGATAAATGCGGTAGCGGCTGTCTCTTCCAATAATACATCGGCACCACCGTCCGGCTCTTCTTCAGCGTGCGCGCCGGGTGTCGCTTGTCCTTCGAACCCCGGCGGGCCGGGCGCTGCCGTCAATCTAAAAGGGGATGCCAATTCTGGCATGCAGATATTTGCCACGAATTGCCAAACGTGTCACAATGCAGAGGGCAAAGGCGGCATTCCCAACCCCGGTTCAGCAGATGGAACGGTTCCTGCATTGAATCCAATTGATGCTACATTGAAAAGTTCCGACTATAAAACGTTTGCAACGAACCTCGATCTTTTCCTTGAGCATGGCTCTACACCGGATGGTCCTGGTCCAACATTTTCGATGCCCGCTTGGGGTGACAAAAAGGGTTTAACTCCGCAGCAGATCGCGGATGTGATCTCTTACGTGATAAGTTTAAATCCTGTTTCTGCTACATCTGCGGGATCACCCACGAGCAGTTCAGCGACCAAAGCATCTGCTACAAACACTGCAACGCCCGGTGCTGCAGCAACCGGAACCGCGGCGGCTTCTTTACCGGGCGCATCACAAACTCAAACCGAGCCGGAAGGTACGGGGAATATTCCGCGTCCATCGAATCCGGGTGGTCCCGGCGCTGCGATCGACCTAACGGGCGATGCGACCTCCGGCCAGCAGATTTTTGCGACCAATTGTCAAACGTGCCATAATGCCGAAGGCAAAGGCGGCATCCCCAATCCCGGTTCGACAGATGGCACAGTTCCTGCCCTCAACCCGATTGACCCGACATTAAAGGATCCGAATCTAAAGACCTTTGCTACAAACTTGGACCTTTTCATTGAACATGGGTCAACTCCGGAGGGGACTAATCCGACCTTCTCGATGCCCCCGTGGGGAGATAAAAAGGCATTAAATCCACAGCAGATCGCGGATGTGATCGCTTACCTTATCAGCTTGAACAAATAGCCTGGTTTGGAGAATTCTATTATTAAGAACACCTCCGCTATTTAGCGGGGGTGTTCTTTTTTTATGAAGTATCAGATTTTCGTGGATTGATGGATTGGGATCTTGATGATCACCGTCAAACCCTGGCCGGGCTGGCTCTCGGCCCAAATACGGCCATTGTGTCTTTCCACGATGGATTTTGCAATGGCAAAACCCAGCCCGGAACCGCCCTGGTCCCTTGTCCGTGAAGTTTCTGTGCGGTAAAAACGTTCGAAGATCTTGTCAATTTCATCGCTGGCAACGCCCGGCCCGCTATCCTTAATTCTCATTTCAACGGAATCTTCGACGACCCTGGCTGATAAAACGATGTGCCCGTTTTCCGGTGTATAACGCATGGCATTGTCGAGTATGTTGCTGAACACCTCTTTCATCCGTTGAGGGTCCACCTCGATCTCAGGCAGGTCGGCTGCAGCATTTATGGAAAGTGTTATCTTTTTTTGTTTGGCTTGATGGTTGTAGATCTTTTGGACACCGTGCAGCAATTTTTGGGGCGAGGAGGGCCGGGTTACCAATTTTAACTCTCCGGCGTCTGCCATCGAAAGTGTCCGCAGGTCCTCCACTAAATGCTCCAGCCGCTCGGCTTCCTCCCGGATGATCTCGAAGGTCTCTGCGGAAGCAGGTAAGACGCCGTCGTGGACTGCTTCGGCATGTCCAAGGATGATACTGACCGGTGTGCGCAGTTCGTGCGCGATATCGGCCGTCATCTGGCGGCGAAGGTTGAGCGAGCGGACCAGGTCTGCACTCATGGTGTTGAAGGAGGTAGCCAATTGGCCCAACTCATCGCTGGATCGCACCGGTACCTGCTGCGCCAGATTCCCTTCGGCGACAACCCGCGTGGCGGAAGTCAGCTCGCGAATCGGGCGGGTCAGCGTGCGCGACAGGATGATGGCAAGTAGAAGAGCCAGGCCAATCGCGGTCAGGCCGCTTAACAGGATCTGGAGATTGAAGCGGTCCAGGAACGTCGCGCCGGGTGAACCGATCCGGTAGACCGGTCTGTTGATTAAAAGTATTCCCACGGTCTTATTATTTGCCTGGATCGGTATGCCGCTGGAAATGTTCGACGGCGGGATGACCATGCCTGTCTGATAACCCTGGCCGGCAAGCACTACCTGGTCGGTTATATTATCCACCACCGTAAAAGGTCCCTTGTCAAATTGCGGTTGCGGCTCCGGTTGCTGTTGGGGTGCCAGTTTTGCATTGGAAATCCCGTTCCATGAACCGTGCTGCTGGTAATAATTTGAAAAGGCAACGACGATGCTGGGGCGGTTTTGGTCGATCAGGAAGGAACGGAATTCCTCATTGCTTCTCCACCGGGTAAAGAACACCACCAGGAGTGTGCTGATCATACTGACGGTAATAAAGGCCAATACCAATTTGAACGTAATGGAACGCATGTCAGCTATATCCTTGCAAAACGATATCCAACGCCGTAGACCGTTTCAATATAATGAGGCGTACGCGGGTCACGTTCGATCTTGGCCCGCAAATTCTTGATATGCAGGTCGATCGTACGTTGATAACCTTCGTAGCGTATGCCTTGTATAATGTCGAGCAGGTCAAGGCGGGAGAAAACGCGGCCGGGAGCCGTCATGAGGGCGGCCAATAAATCGAACTCGGAGGGTGTCAGGTCCACATAATGCTGGTTTATCTTGACGGAGCGATTGTCGCGGTCCAGGATAACGTCGGCAACCTGCAGGGTTTTGGCAGGCGGCTCCGTTTGACCCGCCCGGCGCAATACGGCGCGGACACGTGCCATCAGCTCGCGGGGCGGAAGGGTTTGGTGACATAGTCATCCGCGCCCAGTTCCAGGCCGATCACCTGTTCCTCCTCTTCTACGCGTGCGGTCAGCAGGATGATGGGGGTCGTATGTTCGCGCCGATAAGTCTCGATGAACTCATGGCCGTCCATTTCAGGCATCATAAGATCCAGGATGATCAGGTCAGGTTTTTCCTTTTTGGCGACCGATCAGCGCTTCGCGGCCATTGAAAGCCGTAACGACGCGATAACCTTCCTGGTTGAGGTAGCTTTCAACCAGGGATACCAAGCGCTTTTCGTCGTCAACGACCATGATCGTCTTTGTCACGACTATCCTTTGGCTTCCTCTACGCTTATCCATATAACAAGATCTATCGCTACTGACCGTCCATTTCGGGCATCATAAGATCGAGAATGATTAAGTCCGGCTTTTCGCGTTTGGCGACCGATAGGGCTTCGCGTCCATTGAAAGCCGTAACCACACGGTAACCTTCCTGGTTGAGATAGCTTTCAACCAAAGATACGAGGCGCTTTTCGTCGTCAACGACCATGATCGTCTTTGTCACGACTTTTCCTTTGACTCTTCCTGTATGCTCATTCAGTATAGCAGGGCATCCTTCAATTAATTCATGATCAGGTTCCCAGGGGGTTAGCTGCTGAATTTGGTTTCCAGTAATTTGATTACCTGGTTTATCAATAAGGTGGAAATTGCATTCTCGCGGGCCTGGGCCACCTGGGCTGCCGTCAGGGCGGAGCCGGTCTGTGTAGTGGTGCTCGATCCTCCGGCACCGCCGCCTCTAAAACCGCCTCCGCCGAAACCTCCGCCGCCACCCAGGCCACCACCGGCAAATACAAACCCTCCTCCTGGTCCGCCGCCTCTATTTCCTCCTCCTGCGAAACCCGTGGCCCCTGAACCCGTTGTCACCTGATCCATTTGCTTGACTCCTGGAATGCGGTAAAGATATCGGCCTGGGTAAGTGACATACTGTTAATTGTACTTACTTGGACGGGTGTCATGGTAGCCTTTATCTGATCCACTACCGCAGTGACTTCCTGTGGGGCGGCCGAAGCTGCTGGAATTCAACTGGAATAACAACTGCCAGAGAGGTACCAGGTTGGCAGCCATTTTGGGGTCAACGGCCTGCTTGGTGCCCTCGAGTTTTATCGTCCCCAGGGCCAGTTTTGCCTCCGGGTTCAGGGGACCAGTTCCAGCCCTGCTGGCGCCGTTACGAAAGCTATTGGTTGAAGCGCTGCCGCTTCCAACACTGCTTGTTGGCGCAGCTCCGCAGGCGGTCAAGTACAAACAGGAGGGTTAACAAGGTGGTCAACAGTGAAGCCTTTTTCATTTTCAATTTCCTATCTTATTCATATCTAAGTGCTTCGATCGGATCCAATTGTGCGGCCCGGTTGGCCGGATAATATCCGAAGAATATGCCCACCAGCGCGGCCGAACCAAAGGCAAGGAAGATGGAGGACGGGACGATCACCGTGCGCATTCCACTGACGCCGCCGAACAGCACCGAACCCACCACACCCACGATAAGCCCCAATGCCCCGCCGATCAGGCTGAGCAAAAAGGCCTCGGCCAGGAATTGGATGCGGATATCGTCTGTCGTCGCTCCGACCGATTGGCGGATGCCGATCTCACGCGTCCGTTCGGTAACGCTGACCAGCATGATGTTCATGATCCCGATCCCACCCACCAACAGGGATACGCCTGCCACCCAGGCCAGCAGGGAGCGGAAGGCCGCCGTGGTTGATTCCTGTGTAGTGATGATGTCCTGTTGGGTGGTGACCGTGAAATCGGGATTGCTGGCAGTCACATTGTGGCGTTTGTAAAGCAAGAGCTGGATCTGAAGGATGACATCATTAAGCGGCACCTTCGGGTCGGCCTTTACATAGATCAACCGTACCCTGTCTCCGAGGAATCTTGCAAATTCCGACGGTGTGAACTTTTCAAAAACGACAGTGATCGGCAGGTACAAGCGGGCATCATAATCCGTACCGCCGACCGATCCTCTTGGCGCAAAAACACCGATGACGGCCAATTGGGTGGTGCCGACGACAACATATTGCCCGACCGGATCGGTATTCCCGAACAATTGCTGGGCAAGGCCGGAGCCAAGCACGGCTTCCTTCTGTTTAAGATCAACTGCCTGTTGGTCGAAGAAATTCCCGCTTCGCTATTTTCATGCCTCGCACATCCGGAAAATCGATGGTGGTTCCCAGGATGTCGATGCCGGTTAAATTCACGCCGTTACCGGAAATGTTCTCGGAGGAACCCTGTTCGACGGTAACACCCAGCACGCCGGGCACCTGCTGGTCGATGGCGGCTGCATCCGTAAAGACCAGCCCGGTGCCGGTCTGGTTCGTCCAGCCCTGCGCCCCGCCGCGGGTGAAACTGGGTGTGATGAATATCAGGTCCGATCCGAGGCCGGTGATCTGATCGCTGATGGTGGCTTCCGTACCGGCGCTGATCGAGATCACCATGATGACCGCCGCCACGCCGATAATAATGCCCAGCATCGTCAACAGCGAACGGATTTTATTTTTTAGGATCGCGTCCCAGGCAATTCTAATTACTTCACGTATTTTCATAATATCATCCTCACAAAGTTGCTGCTTCTTGCATAATATTTCCAAACTTGATCATCACTCGCAATAGGGCAAATGACAAAATTATTGCCTGGGAATTTACGGTACCCTGTTATTTGGGTCTCTTCCACTGTTCGGCCGTTCTTTTGTTCATCGCGTTTTTCCATCGTGCCCGTTGTGCGTCACTTTATCGATCAGACCGTCGCGTAACTCGATGGTGCGCTGCGTATGGGCGGCAATTTTCGGGTCATGGGTCACGATGACGATCGTGGCTCCCTGCTGGTGGATCTCATGCAGCAGGTTCATGATGTCGGCTCCCGAGTGGCTATCGAGGTTGCCGGTAGGCTCATCGGCGATGATCATTACCGGGTTGTTAACCAGCGCCCGGGCGACAGCCACGCGCTGCTGCTGGCCGCCGGAGAGTTCCTGAGGCTGGTGATCCATCCGATCCGCAAGGCCGACTTTCACGAGCATCTCGCGTGCCAGCTGCTTCGCTTTCTTCAGGTGTTTTGTGATCTTCCGGGCGACGGTCGTATATGAGAGGGAGCATGACGTTCCGCAAGGCAGTGGTGCGGGGAAGCAGGTTGTAAGCCTGAAAAACGAAGCCGATCTTCTGGTTGCGGATGGCGGCCAGCTCTTTGTTGTCCAGGTTGCTTACATCCTGCTGAGTCCAGAATATAATGTCCATCTGTAGGTCTGGAAAGGCAGCCCAGGATGTGCATCAGCGTGCTCTTGCCCGAACCGGAAGGACCCATGATCGCCACGAACTCGCCCGAATCAATTTTCAGACTCACACCGTTCAGGGCTGTAACGCTGGCATCGCCCGACCCATAAACTTTGGTCAGGTCCTGCGTTTCGATGATCGTGTGGTTGCTCATTGTGTTATTGTCCCTGTCTGTCCGGTGCTGACGACGTCACCCGGCTGCAGGCCCGATGTGATCTGCGCATTGACCAGGTCCTTGAGACCGACTTGCACAGTCTGCTGGAGGTGAACTTTCCATTTTTCATGACCATATACGGAATATTGTCCGCGGAGGAATTTGATGCAGAGCGGTCAGGGGGACGAGCACGGCATTTTGAGCCTGGCCTGCGATGACCGTCACGGAAGCGCTCATGCCCATCAATAAATTGGCTTTGGTCGGATCCAACTCGACCAATCCGCTGACGACGGCAGTACCGGAGGACGTATCGAGAGCCGGATCGACCTCAGTGACCTTGCCTTTGAAGGTCTGGTCGGGGAGAGGCGTTGAAGACGACGGTCGCCGCATTCCCGACCTGGAACATCTGGTAATCCGATTCATCCACATAGGTTTGCACGATAGAGCTTGCTCAGATCGCCCATGACGATGATCGCGCTCGAACTGACGTTGTCACCCAATTGGGCGCTGACCGACATGATGGTTCCGTCCACGGGAGCATAGATCTGAGTGGCATCCAGGGCTGCCTTGGCGGATTGCACGTTGAGTTTGGCGGTTTCAAGAGCCGACAGGTTGGTGCCGGTGGCAGTTGCCGGGACATCCTTGCCATTGAGCGCGTCCAGGTACCACTGCGCTTCCTGGACGGAAGATTGCGCCACGACCATGGCTGCTTGTGCTGCTGCAATTTCTGCATCAGTCGGGACTTCGACCTGCTTTGTGACGATATGATTGAATCGTGTCACCACGGTAAAGTGGGTGGGGACATACGTCTTCAACCAGCGAATGTGGCTGCCCGACAGGCTGTCTTGATAATAGTTTAATCTTTGTTGGGCGGTGTCAATCGCTTTTTGTTGATCGGGTGTTGGAGATGTGCCCCCGGCTGTCTTGGCATCGTCCAAAGTCTGTTGGGCTGTGGCGACTTGTTGCTGCCAATAATATTGGTCCGGGCTGATAAGATAAATAAGGTTATTCGTGTCCAGTATACAATGTCGCTTTTGCGGCAGCTATGTCCTGCTCCGCCGTGGCTATGGCTGCCGGGGAGGTGAGGTTCACCAGGTCTTGTTGGGCCTGTTCATAGTTGATCTTGGCGGCGCTATTGTCTATTTCGGCCAACAACTGGCCTGCCTTAACCTGGTCGCTGACCTTTACGTTGAGCGTAACCAGCTTGCCATTAGTGGTATTTCCGCCAAAGCCGAGTTGGACTTCATTGGCAGGCTGGAGGGTACCGGTGCCGATGGCGCTTAGTGTAATGGTCCCGCGCCGGGCAACTGAAACCTGCCCGCCTCCGAAATTGACCCTGGAAGTCCTTCTATGAGCAGGTAAATAACCGAACTGGTAATAAGCACCTGCGACAATAACAGCGAGCACGACCAGGGAAGGTACGATCACCCACCATCTTTTACGGGGGTCTTTCAAAGAAGCCGGAATGTGTTTAAAGAAGGATGGGACTTCCTTGATCTTTGTACCAAGATTGGAAAGGGACTGGGAAGATTGCGGTTTGGATGCCATGGTAGTTTTATTTCTCCATTATTAGAACAAATTACGGGATGGTTTTGCAGTCGATAGGATTAGAGAACAGATCAAAAATGGAAACCTTCAGTATTCGTGCCATATAGGTTTTCGTTCATTGTTGTTTGGTTCCCACAAGGCCTGTGCTGACGATGTCACCCACTTTGAGACCTGTAGTGATCTCCGCGTTTACCTGGTCTTGGAGGCCGACCTCGACAAAATCTACAGCGAGTTTTCCGTTTCGCATGACGAATACGGCATATTTGCCGGGCGTGTATTCATGCAGGGCAGCCAGGGGGATGAGCACCGCGTTTTGAGTCCGGCCGACGATGATATTTACAGAGGCGCTCATGCCCATCAATAAATTAGCTTTGGTGGGATCCATCTCGACCAGTCCGCCGACGACCGCGGTGCTTGTGGATGTATCGAGAATGGGATTTACTTGAATAACTTTTCCCAGGAAAGTCTGGTCGGGTAGGGCATCGAAGACGATGTCGGCTTCCCTGCCGACCTGGAACATTTGATAATTTGATTCACTCACATAGGTTTGGAGGTAGAGTTTGGTCAAATCGCCAAGCACGATGATTGGACTCTTACTGACATTGTCATTCAATTTGGCGCTGATCGATACGATGGTCCCCGACATGGGCGCATAGATCTGGGTGTCATCCAGGTTGGCCTTGGTGGTTTGGACATTGTATTTGGCTGTTTGATAAGCCGCCAGGTTTGTACCGCCTGCATTTGCCGGAACATCCTTGCCGTTGAGCGCATCCAGGTACCACTGGTCTTGCTGGACCGCGGTCTTGGCTACATCGTAGGCGGACTGGGAAGTTTCAATTTCCAGGGCAGAGGGGCCTTCTACAATCTTAACCGGCCGATGACTGTTGGACGTGCTGGTCGGATTTGCTGCTTTTTTCGTGAAATAAAGCGGGAGATAGTATTGCTGGTACCAGATTTGATTACCGGTAAGTTTATCCTGATCCGTCTTTAATTTTGCCTGGGCGGCATTGATCGCACTTTGTTGGTCGGTAGTGGGGGAAGCCCCGCCGGCAGTCTGGGCGTCATTTAAAGCCTGCTGGTCCGCCAACACTTGCTGTTCCGATTCAAATACGGCAGGGCTGATCACATACTTCAAGGCATCCGTTGCGTTTGCCAGGGTGGTTGTTGCGGTAGCAACATCATTCTGAGCCTGAGCGATGGATGCCGGGGAGGTCAGATTGGCGAGAGACCGTTGAGCCTGTTCATATTTGACAAGCTCGTCGGTATTATCCAGCTGCGCAAGGAGCTGGCCCTTTGTAACCTGGTCGCCTGCTTTCACATTGAGTGTGACCAGCCTGCCGCTGATTCCAAAACCCAGTTGGACCTCATTGGCGGGTTGAAGGATACCTGTGCCGTTGGCGCTTACGGTCAAATCGCCTTTGTGTGCGACCGTGGTCTGTAAGGGAGCGATGACGGTCTGGTTAGCTGGAAGATAGACCAGTCTGTAATAAGCTCCGGCGCCGATGGCCAGCAGGACGATAATGGATGGTACAAGTACCCACCAGCGCTTACGGGGATCTTTCAACAGCAACGGGATGCGTTTAAAAAGGAGGGAGTGCCCTCTACCTTTGTATCAGGGTTTGAAAGGGCTTGAGATGATATCGGTTTGGATGCCATGTTTGTTTCATTTCTCCGTTATAAGAACTTCACAGGTTGCAGTTTATCAGTTTGCCGTAAAGAAACAGTTAAAAGATTATGTAGACAGTGTGTAGGTATAGGTCGTTTTGCGGAGACAAATGATTTCTGCTTTTTCCCCGTGACTTCATTAAATAAAGTTTCCTTCTATAAAAAACACCCCAGGTCCGGGGTGTTTTACTCTGGCGGAGAGGGCGGGATTCGAACCCGCGAACCTTTGTGGGTTACACGCTTTCCAAGCGTGCGCGCTAAGCCAGACTACGCGACCTCTCCATTTTCAAGCGGGCGAATTATACCATGTGAAATTAACAGGCAAGATGGTCCGTCTGACGACCTCAGACCTAATTTTTGCTGAGTGCTCCTGCCAGTTTTCTGGTCCTTTCAAGTTGTCCCTGGTGCTGCTCCAACATACCCCAACGGCTGGCGGCCATATAAAGGATCTCCAGGATCAAATCGGTGTAGGGAATATCTTCCGCTTTGGCCTGTAGGCACAGATCACTGTAATCAGGGGTGAGACCGGGCAGTGTGTTGATTTCCATCAGACGCGGATTGCCTTCGGCATCCAGCCGGATGTCGGTACGCGAAATGTCCAGTGCACCCAGTAAAATATGAGCGCGCCAGGCAAGATAATGGAGTTTCTTTTCCAGTTCAGGTTCCAGATAGGCCGGGCAAAAATAACCTGGTGCACCTTCTTCGCCAACACTTTTTGATTTGGCGGCCTGGCTGTAAACATTGGGAGTTACCGAACGGCTGTTATCCAGTTCAAGGATCGGGAAGCGATGGAAGCCGTCTTTGTCATACCATTCCGGGTGACGGGTGTAATTTTTTACGTCCGGACGCCCCATGATGCCTACGGTGAATTCGCGACCCGGTAGAAAAGTTTCGACCAGCGCGGGTTGGTTGTAGTTATCAATCACCCATTTGACGCGCTCGCGCAGTTCGTTCTCGTTTCTGAACGATGGCTTTTAGATCCACTCCCATACCGGTCCCTTCGCGGGCCGGTTTGACGAAGAGCGGAAAGTTCAAATCCGGGCGGAGCGACTCATCGCCGACGATAAATTCCTGGAAGGGTGCAACCGGCAGACGTCGGTCGCGCCAGATGCGTTTGGTCAGCGTTTTATCGAGTGATATGGCATTGGTAAGCACACGTGAGCCGGTATACGGGATCTTCATCATCTCCAACATGGCAGGGATCTGCGCTTCACGCGCATCTCCGCCGAGGCCCTCGGCAATGTTGAAGCAGATATCGGGTTTGTATTCTCGCAGGGCAAAGGGAAGGTTTTGATCGGCCATGAGAAAAGCAGTTTCATGGCCGTCTGTTTCAACAGCTTTACGGATGCAATCTATGGTTTCGATATGGTCAAAATCGGCATAAGCATCGGGCGGCACGCCCGGGGGCAGCGGCTGGCTTTCATCTTTTATATTTGCCAGCACTGCTACACGCCACGTTCGTTTGATACGGATACTGGGAGGCTGGTCGCTGCCAGGCTCCTTAATTGTGTTCATGATGGTAGCTCCTCGATGATTAAAATATCAAGGGCTTAGTATATAACAATGCCCCCAGAATGCAAGAGGAAAGATGAGATGATATTTATCTTAAGGTATATTGAGTGTGCAACTGGACAAGATGATTCTTTCAGGTATTATTGCGGCGATTGTAACCAATTACACATAATACCCGGATAAGGCCCTTATCCGGGTTCTTGTACGTAAAAGACAAATCACAGGTGCAGGCGGGGCCTAAATCTTGAACGAGCAGGTTCGCGGAGGCAAAATGACGGATTTGATCAAGCAGATCACCGGTGATTTACAGAAACAAATTCAAAGCTTTGAGCCGCAGATCAGCGTAAGCGATATTGGTACAGTGATCGAAGCTGGTGATGGGATTGCACGCGTGCAGGGGTTGGCCAATGTCGAGTCGCAGGAGTTGGTGCAGTTTGCCAATGGGGTGATGGGTACGGCCTTTAACCTGGAAAAAGACAGCGTCGGTGTGATCATCATGGGTGATTACACCGAGATCACCGAAGGTATGACCGTGCGCGGCACGGGCCGCATCGCTTCGGTCCCGGTGGGGGATGCATTGATCGGACGCGTGGTCAATGCGCTGGGCGAACCGATTGATGGAAAAGGTCCGATCGCCGCGACAAGTTTCCGCCCCATCGACCGCATTGCACCCGGCGTGGTGCAGCGGCAGGATGTGGATACACCGGTCCAAACCGGTATCAAGTCCATTGATGCGATGATCCCGATCGGGCGCGGCCAGCGTGAATTGATCATCGGTGACCGTCAGACCGGCAAGACTGCCATTGCCATTGATACGATCATCAATCAAAAAGGCAAGGATCTGGTTTGCATTTATGTGGCGATCGGTCAGAAGAAAGCCGCCGTTGCCCGCACGGTCGGCATCCTCGAACGGAACGGCGCGATGGAACATACCATTGTGGTGGTTGCCGCTGCAGATGAATCTGCAGCGCTGCAATATATTGCTCCCGTACTGCCGGTTGTGCCATCGGTGAAGAGTTCATGGAGACCGGGCGCGATGCGCTGATCATTTACGATGACCTTTCCAAACATGCCTGGGCGTATCGCCAGGTCTCTCTGCTTCTACGACGTCCACCCGGACGTGAAGCATATCCCGGCGATGTGTTCTACCTGCACTCCCGCCTGCTCGAGCGCGCCGCGCGGCTTGCGAACCAATACGTCATTACCGGGAATGATTTCAAAGAAGCTTTTGCTTCGGAGAAGGATGGCGTGGATGGCAAAATTTATACGGGCCCGATTTCCAAAGATCGAGGCCGAACAGGCTCGTAAAGCCATGAACGATCCTGACGATTATAAAGTCGTCAAAGTCAAAGGTACCGGCGGATCGCTGACCGCCCTGCCCATTATCGAGACATTGCTTGGCGATGTATCCGCTTATATCCCCACCAACGTCATTTCGATCACCGATGGCCAGATCTACCTGGAGTCGAACTTGTTCAATGCCGGTATCACGCCCGGGTGTCAACGTGGGTATTTCTGTGTCGCGCGTGGGCGGCGATGCACAGACCAAAGCCATGAAACAGGTGGCGGGTCGTTTGCGGCTCGATATGGCTGCTTATCGTGAACTGGCGGCTTTTGCCCTCATGTCGTCCGATTTGGATAAGACCACCCAGCAACAGCTCGGCCGCGGTCAGCGTATGCAGGAGATCTTGAAGCAGCCGCAATATTCTCCGATGTCGCTTCCCGATCAGGTCATTGCGATCTTCGCCGGCACGAACGGCTTTGCCGACCTGGTGCCTGTCGAAAAAATGGGGCAGTGGCAGACCGATATGCTCAAATATGTGGAATCTTCACATCCTGAAATCGGCAAAGAGATCACTGAGAAGAAAGTCGATCACGGATGAAAACCGCGAGAGGTTGTTGAAAGCGCTCGATACATTCCGCAATACCTGGAAGGCCTAGCCCATGGCATCTGCACGTGAGATGCGGCTTCGCATCAAAAGTGTAAAGAATATTTCGCAGGTTACACGCGCATTGGAAGCGGTGAGCGCGGCCAAAGTCCGGAAGTCGGTGCAGGCTGTGACGGCCACGCGTTCCTATGCAACCAAAGCCTGGCAGGTGCTGACCCATGTTGCCGCTCAACCTGGACGTCAAAGCCTGCATCCCTTGTTGACGGAACGTCCCAATCCCAAATCTGCTCTTGTCATCGTGATCACCAGCGATCGCGGATTGGCAGGCGCCTATAACACGAATGTCATTCGATTTATTGTCCAACACTTCGATAATTATCGTCTTCCTGTGAATTACATCGCGGTCGGACGCAAAGGCCGCGACCTGCTGATCCGCCGCCGCAAGCCGGTGATCGCCGACTTCAGCAATCTGCCCGCCGCGCCCACCTTTGCCGATGTTTCCGCTATTGGCCGGCTGGCTGTGGATGAATTCCAAAAAGGGGAAACCGATGAGGTCTACCTGGTTTATACAAAGTTTATCAACATGGGCCGCCAGGTCACAGACCATGAAGAAGCTGCTGCCGTTGGAGGTCAAGAGTGGTGAGGGGCGGGTCATGAACTATGAACAGCGCAGCGGTCCGGCGGCGGCTTATGAATATGAACCTGACCAACGCGAGATCCTGGACGAAATCATCCCACGCTTCACTGCTTTGCAGGTTTATCAGGCCATTCTTGAATCGCAGGCCAGCGAACATGCGGCCCGCATGGTTGCCATGCACAATGCGACCGATAATGCGAAGGAACTCGCGACCGCCTACGAGTTGCAGTACAACAAGATGCGTCAACAGACCATTACGAACGATATCTTGGACATTGTGGGCGGCGCGGAAGCGCTGACCAGTGTTTAACGGAGGAATTCATGGAAAAAACAATGGGCCGTGTGGTACAAATCCTTGGCGGTGTGGTGGATGTCGAATTCCCGGAGGGACAGATCCCTGATCTTT
>CAVWHR010000002.1:0-104706 GCA_963754835.1 uncultured Chloroflexia bacterium
GTTATGTCCTCTACTCGTTCAGTTAGGTGCTTGCTAACGGCACTGACGCCGGGCGCTCGGCGCTCGGTATAGGCGTAAGCCGCACAATAGAAAAGGAAAAGTTGGATAGTTTTTTGGCGATTTGTCGGGGTTTTTCGGTAGATTTACGCCTTTTTTCCCCACTTTACCCGCATTTTTACGGACCTCATGCGCACATCTTGAGCGCCAAGGCGCTTGAATTCACCCGGCTAGGATATTTTTTCAAAGGGTGGAAGCTGCGCCCTTTTTGCGCCCAAAAAGCCTGCTAAAACCTCATTGTCCTCGCGCACATTTCCGCTTCCTGACGGCATTTTTCCTCTTTCCTACCGACTCCCTTTCCCCTTAAATTCAGCTTGTCATCCCGAGTAGGAAAACTTGGCTGACATCGTTGATACGCGCAAATACTCCCAGTAAACCGATACCACACCATTTCGGCTAAGGGCTTGAGGGTGGCTCCTCAAGACGTATTGCTCGTGGAGCTGGGTTGCATCGAGAGGTGCTCGCCCAGTTCGACGGAGGCTTGCCGGAGTAATCCTTTAAGGGGCGAAAATGGATGCCCTTAAAGAGTAATCCCGTCATTCTATCCGATAGTCTTACCCCCTTTTTATTGCAAGGTTCTAACCAGGGCGACGGAGACATGCCTGGGGAGTTCAAACACTCACTAGGCCGTGATGTTCCAAGCGGGTGAAAATCCCGTCCAGGGGATTCGGGCCTCCAAGAAGGTTCGTTTAACCTGGCTGGCGTGGGGAGTTCAGGGTTGGCGACAACCCTGACCGGAATTTGACCCTTCCGGGGTTCTTGGCAAATCCAAGACCGCGAATAGCTCAACCATGAAAGGCCCGTAAGGGCTTGCCAGTCAGTTTCCATTGAGGCGGTGCCAAACTGCAAAGCGCCTTCTAGCCACCTCGGTATCCGGGCAGGACTTCCTCTCGCCGTGCCTCGCCGAGGCGGACCTGATGCGCCGCGTGCTGCCGCCGCGCGATTTCTCCGCCTGGTTGGGCGCTTTCCTGCCGCGGCTTCCGGGCGACGGCTCCGTCGCCTGGCTCGAACCGGAGGCGGTCACCGACCCCACGGACGGCAAGCTCGCCCACCTCGACGGCCTCAACCTCTCGCGCGCCTGGATGCTGGAGGGGATCGCGTCCGGCCTGCCCGCGCCCGACCCCCGGACCGCCGCGCTGCGCGCCGCGGCGGCGAGCCACCGCCGGGCCGGCCTCGCTGCCGTGACCGGCGAGCATTACGAGGGCGGGCACTGGCTCGGGAGCTTCGCCGTCTACCTGGTCACCGGACAGGGGGCTGCCCTCGCCCCGCTGACGGTGTTCGGTCCGGCCGGGCGCATGGCCGGACCTCACTGCCACCGGAACAGCTTCAGCGCGAGAGCGAAACTCACCGCGGCCCACGCCGCCATCACCAGCAGCTCGCGCGCGGTCGCGGCGAGCGGGTGGGCGGCCAGGGCTGCTTCGATCTGCGGCTCTCGCCGCCGGGCCTCATCTACGAAGACGTGCAGTTTCTCGCCATACGTCTGGACTTCCACCACACCTGCCAGCGTATTCATCAGTTCCCGGGCCGGGACGAAGTGGGACGGCGTAAATTCAAGCAGTTCCCCTGCGATCATATGCTTGATCTGGTTTGGGGTATCGTTGGCGATCAACCTGCCTTTATAGATCAATCCAATCTGTGTGCAGCGCTCCGCCTCATCCATATAGGGAGTACATACAAAAATCGTCAACCCGCGCTCTGCCCGGAGGTTCCCCAACAGGTTCCAGAATTCCCTGCGGCTGATCGGGTCTACCCCAAGGGTGGGTTCATCAAGAAGGACCACCTGGGGTGAATGAACCAGGCTGCAGGCCAGCGCCAGTTTTTTCTTCATACCGCCGGATAGCTGACCGGCCAGCCGGCTGGTGAAGTCTGTCAGGCCGGCAAAAGCCAGGAGTTCGGGGATATGTTTTTTCTGCTCCTCTTTCGTTACACCCTGGGCGTTGGCAAAGAAATGCATATTTTCCATCACGGTCAAGTCTGCCGGCAGGACAAATTGTTGGGCAATATATCCCACGCGTTCACGGATTTCATAAGGGTCGTTCATAGAGTCGAATCCCAGGATGCCGGTCTTCCCCTCGGTCCGGCTGAGCAGGCCGAGGAGCAGGCGGACCGTGGTGGTTTTTCCAGCTCCATCCGGGCCGATCAAACCGTAGGTTTCGCCGCGGCGGACTTGCAGAGAAAGGTGATCCACCGCGGTATTCCATCCCTCGGATGTTTTAAATCTTTTGACCAATGCATCTGCTGAAAGAGCAATTTCATTTATCATATGGAATCACTGACTATCGGGAGTATCATTCACTCACTTTTTTGTCCCACGCTTTCAGCCAGGGACAAATGATATCGAAAAAATGGACGTGTACGGGGCGCACACCCCGTACACGTCCATTTTTTCGGGTATTTCATGCAGGGCTGTGAAAAGTTGCAATTATTCTTTAGATTCATTGCGCAATATACTTTGATCAATCCAAGCGATTCTTAAAGTTGAAGGAAGCCGTCATCATGACCAGCAGGCCATAGATCAACAAGGCCAGTGCATCACCCCAGAAAAAGGTCAGGCCAACGCCTTTCGTGACGATGCCGCGCGAGATGCGGATGAAATAGGTGAGGGGGATCAGGTCGCCAATGAACTGCGGAACCGCGGGCATGGCGCCGCGTGGATAGACCAGTCCGGTTAGAAGGATACTGAAGATCATGAGCATTTGGGTGATCTGCTGAGCCTGCTGCTGATTCCTGGCAATGGTCGAAACCAATAGGCCCAAGCCCAGGCTGGAGGCAATAAAAAGGAGCGACAGCCATAGGTACAGCCACAGGCTTCCTTTAAATGGAACACCAAACCAGAAAACGCCCAGGCCCAGCGTGAACCCAATAATGACCAGGCATAAGACCAGCAGCGGGATCATTTTCCCAAGAATCAACTCGAGCGGCCGGGTGGGGGTCGACAGGATCTGTTCAAGCGTACCCATTTCCCGTTCGCGCACGACCGCCATGGCTGCGAGGACGACGGCTATGCTCTGAAGGATCATACCGACTATGGCGGGCAGGATGAACCATAAATCCCTCAGGTCCGGGTTATACAGCACCTGGATGGAACTGGTGATGGGCATGACAACAGCCTGCTGGAGCGGACCGGCTGCGGCACCTGCCCGCTCAATCTTTTCGACGGTCATTTGGATGGAATAGTTTTGAGTTACGATGCTGGCCGCACTGTAACCCGACTGCACGCTGAAAGAGTCGGATCCATCCAACAAGACCAGCACATTGGCGTTCCCGGTCGCCAGGCTGGTTGGAAAATCGGGAGGGATAAGGATGCCCGCCTTCACGCGACCGTCATCCATCTCCTGGACGATCTGATCCTGGCTCTGCAAGGTTTCGGTAACGTTGAAATACTGCGAATTCACCAGGGCCTGGATAAAATCGCGGCTCTCCGGGCTTTTGTTTTGATCGACGATCGCCGTCGGTATGTGATAGACCGTCAGGGAGACGGCATAGCCAAACAGGAACAGCTCGATCAAAGGCAGGCCGAAGACCATCATCAAGGTACGACGGTCGCGCAGAAGCTGCGTGGTTTCTTTAAGAACCAGCGCCGCGATACGTTGAAGACTCTTTTGCATGGAGCGTTTCTTCAATCCAACCTCTGCCGGAACAGGCGGGCGGCCAGGAATACGATCACTACCATATAAAACGAAAGAGCAATCACCTGGCCAGCCAGGAATTCCATCCCGATCCCTTTCATAAAAATCCCGCGGGAAATGGGGATGAAAAAGGTCAGTGGGAAAAGATCGCTAATCCACTGCAGGATGACCGGCATGGCGTAACGCGGGAACACAAACCCGCCGATGACCTGTCCGATAAAGGTGATCATCGAGGTTAACTGCTGGGCCTGCCGCTGGTTTTGCGAGAAGGATGAAATCAGCAGGCCCAACCCCAACCCGGAAAAAATATAGATGACCGTCAGGAAAAAATAAAGCAGGAAATTTCCCTGGAACGGCACGCCGAACCCGAGGGTGCCCACCACCACGATGGTCAGCATGTTGATCACCGCGATCAGGAGGTTGGGGATGGTCTTGCCCAGCATCAACTCAATGGGGCGGATGGGCGTCACCAGGATCTGTTCGATGGTGCCGACCTCGCGCTCACGGACAACTGCCAGGGCGGTCAGCGTAATTGTCTGGGTTTGGAGAAGCATGGCGATCAACCCGGGGACAAGGAACCAGATATCCTGCAGGTCGGGGTTGTAGAGGGTACGGATGTGGGCCGTGAGAGGACTGAGCGATTGCGCTGCGCCGCTGCCGCTCGAAATGGCGATGCGGTCAAGGACTAACTGGATGTCATGCTGCTGTGCGATGGCACTGAGCGTGTTATAGGCAGACTGGGTCGTAAAGGGATCGGAGCCGTCCACCAGCAGCAGAACTTTCGCATTTCCCTGCTCCACGTCGGCGGAGAAACCGGTTGGAATGACGACCCCGACGCGAGCCTGACCGGAATCGATCACATCGACCACCTGGGCCTGGTCCTGCACGGTGGAAACTATGTCAAAATAGTCGGAATGGACCAGGTCATCCAAATAGGAACGGCTGGCGGCGTCGAGGCTTTGATCCGCGACCACCATGGGAATATGCTTTACATCCATGTGGATCGCGTAAGCAAACAGGACAAGCTGGATCAGAGGGATCAACAGAACGAGAACCAGAGTCCCGCGGTCGCGGACCAACAGGATGAATTCCTTTTGCGTGATAGCCCCGATCCGTTTCAACATTCCGATATCCTGAGCGAATGTTTCCTAGGTGTCATGCATGCTTCTATCATGAGAATGGATACCATCGATGAGCACGGAGACCAGGGCCTCCGCCAGCGCGTGGCGGTCTTCCGGGGTGGGTGGAGGCTCAACACCGCGAGCCACCGGCACCACCAGCGAAAAGAACATTCCCATCGCAAAGCGCGAGACCAGTTGAGGGTCTATGGATTGGAACAATCCCGCCTCGATCCCCTTGGAGAAGAAATCCCTTAAAATCCCGGATATCTGCTGCAGGCGGTTTGTGACGTAGTTTTCAAGGATATCGTCATCTATCCAGGCTTCCGCGATGAGGGCGCGGATGAAAAATATACGGGAGGTGAACACGTCTATGGTCTTGTCAACCAACTCGACAAAGGCTTCGCGGCCTGGCAGGGCAGTGGCTTCACGGAAATCGGCATCGAACAACTGCTTATAATCATCCATGATGGCCAGCATAATCTCGCGCTTGCTGTCGAAGTAGTTATAGAGGGTGCTCTCGCCGATATCGGCCTCATTGGCAATATCTTTGGTGGTTGCCGCGGAAAACCCTTTGGCGGCAAAGACACGCGTTGCAGCCGTGATGATCTCTTCCTTTTTACGCTGTACGTGGCGTTCGCGCCTTCTGGCAGCCTGGGTCAATGTGGTCTTTTGCATGTTTCAATCCCTTAGCCTTTCATGAAGGGTTGTGTGTTTAAGAATGAATATATGTTCGTTTTACGAGTATTCACTCGTAAAACGAACATAATATACAACTTATTGGTTTTTGGGTCAAGTTAGGTCTGGGTATTTGAATACGTGCTTTCAGCACGTTCTTTATATGATGAATATCATTATCCTCTCCATTTAAAGACTAGTAAAATGAGTAACATTGTGTAATTAAGCGCAATGCGTTCTAACAGGCTTGAAAACCAACCATGATTATCATTTATTTTGTTAATGGCCTCTGTTTTGGCGGGATGGGATTGGCTGCCTACTTGCAGCTTCGGCAGGGCGGTGATTTTGCGCTTAAAAAACAACTTCCCTGGCTGGCGGCATTCGGTTTTGTGTGCGGGATGACAAACTGGATCGACATGTTCCTGGCCAGCGGCGGAACGCAGGAATATATTCAAATCCTGAGCGGCCTGAGAATGATCAGCCAGCCTCTTTCGGGTTTACTTTTGATAAAGTTTGGCTGGGGATTTCTAAAGAGTTCCCCTTTACCGGCCTGGACGATTTTTATCCCCGGTATCTTGATCGTTCCCATTGCATACGTAATTACTTACGCCTCCACTACTTTTATCACTCCATCACCGATTGAGATTCCCATCGACATATGGTCGCGATATCTGCTCTATCTACCTGGCAGTTTATTAGCCGGAGTCGGTTTTTTACTTCAATGGGACGTCCAGCGGAAGCAAGGTCATCACGATGTTGCCAACCTGATGCTGGGAGCAGGCCTCGCATTCCTGTTCGAAGCATTTGTCATCGGACTGGTTGTCCCGGCGGCCCCCTATGGGCCTGCCTCTTATTACAACTATGACCGCGTCATTTATGACGCGTTTACGGGCGAAACAGCGGGGGTAGCAACATCATACGGTCTGATCACCTCCTGGTTGGACTACAACAGCGTCCTGCAAGTGACAGGCTTGCCCATCGAATTCTGGCGGATGCTCTCAGCATTGACGGTCACGTTCTTTGTGGTGCGGGGCCTGGGTGTCTTCGAAGCCGTGCGCAAGAGACAGCTTAACGAATTGCAGGAAGAACGCGATGGAGCCCAAAGGGCAAACTTCGAAGCCCAAATCACTGCCAGGCAGACGGCCGAGAACTGGACCGATGTGCTGGTGAGCATTAACCGGAGGATCACAGAATTGGAAGATGTGGATAGCATCCTGGTTTATATCGTCCAGAATCCGCGAAGATTGCTTCATTCCGACTTTGTGGGGCTGGCTCTGCTCAATGACGACTTGTCCACACTGGATCTTAAATGTTTTTCTCAAACCGATCGGAGTGAACTGGTCAGGACGCCCTGCGATATCAGAAATCCTCTTATCTTGAAAACCTTAACGTCGGGAGGAGTTTATCGCTCCCACGAGGGGGAAGCTCCGGAAATGTTCCAGAATGCTGGCCTTCCCCAGGAGGAGACAGCAAAAGCCATCGCAATCGTATGCCTGGCCCTGGATAGCCGGCCCATCGGTGCCCTGTGGATGGCTTCCTGTGATGCAGAACCCTATTCTGAAACGGATCTGATCTGGCTGGATTGTATGGCGGATCAGGTTGTCATTGCCATACAACATGGCCTGATGACTTCCCAGCTGCAATCGCTGTCCATTACGGAGGAAAGAGCCCGAATTGCGCGCGAGATGCATGACGGCCTGGCTCAAGTGCTGGGATATTTAAATATTCAAGTGCAGACCCTGGAAGCGCTGTTGAAGCAGGGCAAGAAGGAGGCCCTCCAGACAGAACTCTCCCAGATGCGAAATGAAATCCGCCTGGCTCACGCCGACGTCCGCGAGAACATCCTGAGCCTGCGAACGACATTGTCCAACGAAAAAGGACTGACCTCCGCCATCGACGAGTATTTGCAGGAGTTCGGCATCCAGACTGGGATTGAAACTCAATTTGAAAACCAGGTCGAGGGCGATATCAAGCTGGCTTCTGTGGCGGAGGTGCAGCTGGTTTGCATCCTTCAGGAAGCCCTGGCAAATGTCCGAAAGCACGCGAAGGCCACTCACATCCATGTTCAAATTGCCAGGAAGGATCGTAAAGGAAAAGACGAAGGCTATATTTGCATGCGAATTACCGATGATGGAACCGGCTTTGTTGCCCGGGCATCCAAGGGCAAGTTTGGCCTCCAAACCATGAAGGAACGTGCAAACAGTGTACACGGGACTTTGGTCGTGCAATCGGATCCGGGAAAAGGAACAGTGGTTGAATGTACATTCCCCTGCCTGGTGCAGGAGAAATTGAAAAGAGACCAAAGCATTCGCACGCATGAAATCGGGCCTGTATTGTCGGGGCGAGGATAGCGCGATCATGAACGTACGCGAATGGGCTTTGCCGATTTACACCATACTCATGCAGTTAGCCGCAGGCTCGCTATTATTTTTATGGATCCTGCGGGCTGTAAACATTTCTCACACAGACCCGGCTGAAACGGACAGCATTGTAAGGATCCCCATCCTGATCATTTTTCTTACCATCATCCTGGCGCTGATAGGAGCTCATTTCCATTTGAGCAGACCCTATCTTTCTTTTTTAGCCGTCAGTAATTTCCGGACTTCCTGGCTGAGCCGCGAAACCGTCTTTACGGTGTGTTTCATTTTTACGACAGGCTGCCTGCTACTTCTTCAATGGTTTGTCCCCGACCATGCAAGGCTGAGGACGGTGGTGGGTTGGATAGCAATTTTATTCGGCTTAACCGTCATCTATTGCATGTCACAGATTTATCTTCTCCCAACACAGCCTGACTGGGATACCCCTTATACGGTTATATCCTTTTACATCACGGTGGTTATCCTGGGGTCCACGGCATTACCCGCCATCCTGCTGGTTGATTCAACCTTTTTGACCGTATGGAAACAAGGTCAATCTGATCGACGGTTGGCGATTGTTCGCCAGGCGCTGGTGTGGTCGACAGGTATGGTCGTCGCTGCCTGGATTACCGTCGTGGCTCTAAATATTTATCAGATCAACTTACTGCGTGTAGGAAACCAGTGGACCCAAACTAGTTATGAACTGCTGATGCGCTTATATCAGCCCTTATTGGTCATGCGGGTGGGGCTGCCCCTGGTAGGTATTGTCTGGCTGGTTATATCCGTGTATAAGATGTCGAAAGAAAATAAAACAATTACGGACTTAATGATGCCGGTGTATGCTTCCTGTATCTCCGTGATGGTAGGCGAGATACTTGGACGGTTTCTGTTTTACGCCATCCATGTCCGGATAGGTGTTTAGTGTGATAGAAAGGTAAATGAAGACCCATGGCCATAAAAATCCTTATCGCTGACGATCATCGATTATTCCGCCAGGGAATGATCAGCCTCATGAAAACCCGGGAAGACCTGGTGGAGGTTGTAGGGGAAGCGGAAACAGGCGAGGACGCAATCCGCCTGGCCGGGGAATTAAATCCGGATGTCCTCTTGATGGACATCTATATGCCAAAAATGGATGGACTGGAGGCAGCCAAGGAGATCCGCCTGCGGTTTCCCAAGATCGCCATTGTGATGTTAACTTCATCCGAAAGGGATGGCCATCTCTATGAGGCTGTCAAACTAGGGGTCTCCGGCTACTTATTAAAGAGCCTCGACGCAGATGAACTCTTCGATCTGCTCGATGGCATAGCGCACGGTGAATCGGCCATGACACGCGCCATGGCTTCGAAATTGCTGAAATCTGTGGCGAACCACCTGGTGGATGAAAACAAAGGTGAACAATCGCTAACCGAGAGGGAGCTTTTTGTGCTCCGCCTGGTAGCCAGCGGAGCCAGCAATTCCGAAATCGCGGAAAAACTGACGATTTCCGTCAATACCGTCAAAACCCACTTGAAGAATATCCTGGAAAAACTCCAACTTGAGAACCGGACGCAGGCGGCCACATACGCAGTAAAGCGCGGTTTGATCACTCCTCGAGAATAATAGTTTTGCAGTATCTACTCATTCCTAGGTTCCACGCTCGCTTAATCGGGATCTTCGCGCCGCGCCAAGAAGTGCACTTGGCATCTTCGAGAAAAGCGCTCGGCATCTGCGACTTTCAGCCTGGCAGGGAGAACACCTGCATCTGCGCGCCGAGAAGTAGGCTCGGCATCTTCGAGGACTAAGAATTCCGCGCAGGAAATTCACCTGCGCATATCGTTTTTCCGTGTACTTCATGCTGGGGCTGTGAGTAGATACGTTTTGCAGACCACCCGAAAGGGTGAGGCGGGATTGTACCAGGGGGCGATGGCAGGATATGCACGTAATAGTATCCTGATAGTAGAAAAAGGCACAAATCTATGTTTTGCCATTTACTTAAATCAGGAGTGTGCATATTGCGGAAACAAACCTTTATCATGTGTTCTTTCAAGCCCAGACAAACCCTGCTCGATTCGAGCAGATCGAAATTTCATTATATAGAAATGGAGGAAAGGAATGACTGAAAAGAATTTCCTCACCAAAACCCTGACTGAAACCGCACTGACCCGCCGCAGCTTCCTAAAATGGAGCGCAGCGCTGGGTGGTACGGCCGCGCTGGCTGGAGGACTTAATTTTGGCCTTAAGACCGTCGAGAAGGCGGCAGCAGCGACGACAAGTGAAGAACAGGTTGAAACAGTTGCCTGTTACCATAACTGTGGAGGCCGATGCATCCTGGGAGCCGTGGTGAAAGACGGCACCATCGTTCGATTGGTACCCGACCCCACCCAGGAAGAAGATATCAATAACCCGCGCGATCCCCTGCCAGCGCGGGCGCTCACAGATCCACCGTGTGTATGCAACAGAGCGGCTTAAATACCCGATGAAGCGCGTTGGCAAGCGCGGTGAAGACAAGTTCGAACGCATTAGTTGGAATGAAGCCCTGGATACCATCGCCGCCCAACTGAAACGCATTAAAGATAAATACGGAAACGCAGCTTTTTACATGCACTATGCCTCCGGTGTCAACTGGACAGGGCCGAACGGCAGAAATCCGCTGTCCCGCCTGATGACTTTATTTGGAGGTTACCAGGGTTACTACAATTCCTACAGCACGGCCTGCTATGGTTCTGTGCTGCCGTATATTACAGCAGCGGCGGGCAATACAACCGATGACGTGCTCAATTCCAAACTGATCGTCTTGTTTGGCGATAATTCGGTTGTCACGCGTGCAGGAGGTGATAATGCCGGGTATTACTATCTCAAAGCCAAGGAAAACGGCGCCAAGTTCATTGTGATCGACCCGATCATGACCGATACGGCCCTGGCTACGGACGCGCAGTGGATCCCGATCTACGGTGGTACAGACGTGGCCCTGATCGCAGCGCTCGCGAACGTGATGGTCAAGGAAAACCTGTATGACAAGGATTTCATGGCCACCCATGCCGCCGGCTTCGATGAAGACACGCTCCCAGAGGGCGCACCGGCTAACAGCTCATGGATGGCTTACATCATGGGTAAGAGCGACGATGGCATCGAGAAGACACCCGAATGGGCATCTGCGATCACCGGTATCCCGGTCAACACGATCGTCCAACTGGCGCGCGATATGGCTTCGACAAAACCCTGTGCTATCTTCCAGGGTTGGGGCTGGCAGCGCCGTGCCCAAGGCGAACAACCGGTGCGTGCCCTGCCCATCCTGGCGGCCATGACCGGCAATTTCGGCATCAGCGGCGGCGGCCCAGGCCTGCGTCCAACAGGCATGGCCTTCAAGATAACCGCTGCACCTCCAGTGCCCGCCAACCCGATCAAAACCACGTTCCCTGTATTCAAATGGCCCGATTATGTAACGCGCGGAACCGATATGACCAGCGGGCCGGAAGACTTTATCCATGGCGGTGACCGCCTGGCGGCCAATATGAAGTTCATGTGGAACTTCGGCGGCAACACGCTCATTAACCAACATTCCGACGTCAATGGAACAGCCAAGATGCTGCAGGATGAAAGCAAGCTGGAGTTCATTGTGACGGTAGAAGTGCAGATGACGCCCAGTGCAAGGTTTTCAGATATCCTGCTGCCGGACGCCACAGGATTCGAAGCTGAGGATATCATCACCGGCGAAGGCCATGGTGAGAAAGGCAACCATGCGTGGGCGCTTTTCAACCACCAGGTCATTCAACCGATGTACGAGACCCAGCCATCCCTGTGGGTAGCCGAGCAATTAGCGGACCGCCTTGGATTAGGCGATGATTTCCGCGCCGGGCACAATACACCCGACGACTGGATGAACGACATGGTCGCCTCCGCACAAAAGAGCTACTCGGATTTCCCATCCCTGGACGACTTCAGGAAAACAGGAATCTACAAGGTCAGCAGCAAGCAACCCGTCATCGCCTTCGCTGATTTCAGCGCGGACCCTGTGGCTCACCCGTTGAAGACACCGACAGGTTTGATCGAGTATCTATTCGCCCACCCTGGCCGGCCTGAACAATCCAAAAGAAATCCCCGCCATCCCCAAATATATCCCGGAATGGGAAGGCGTCAGCGACCCACTGCGCTCGAAATATCCATTGCTCATGTCGACGACGCATTGGGTTGGACGTTCGCATTCCACCTTTGACAATGTCGATTACCTGCGAGAGGCTCATCCCCAGGCGATCTGGATCAACACCTTAGACGCCAAGCAACGCGGCATCAAGAACGGCGATATGGTCAAGGTCTTTAACGATCGCGGCGAAGTACACCTGCCCGCTTACGTGACCAACCGTATCCGACCCGGAGCGACGAATTTGCCGCAGGGTGGTTGGTATACACCTGATGCCAATGGTGTGGATACGCGCGGTTGTGGAAATGTCCTGACCAAATACCAGGCGACGCCGTTTGCCAAGGGCAATCCTCAACATACCAACCTAGTCCAGGTTGAGAAGCTTTAAGGAGGTACACCATGGCTAAACAACTAGCTTTTTATGTCGATATCGATAAATGTACAGGCTGCAAGACCTGCCAGATCGCTTGCAAGGATAAGAACGACCTGCCGACCGGCATCCGCTGGCGCAGAGTATTCCAGTATGAAGGCGGGGAATGGGTCGAGCGGGATGGAAATATGATCCCAAGCGATGTATATGCCTACTTTGTATCCACGGCTTGCATGCACTGCGAGGACCCCATCTGCCTGAAAGTCTGCCCGGTGTCAGCCATCTCAAAGCGTGACGACGGCATCGTGTTGATCGACCAGGATAAATGCATTGGCTGCCGTTATTGCTCGTGGGCCTGCCCATACGGCGCTCCCCAGTTCAATCAAGATATGGGAGTGATGACCAAGTGCAACATGTGCTACGACCTGGTTGATAAAGGTGAGAAGCCGGCCTGTGTACAGTCCTGCCCTTACCGGGCCCTGGACTTCGGGCCACTGGATGAATTACAGAAGGAACACGGCGATTTCGCCGCCCCGGCTCCATTACCGGACCCCTCCATCACTCATCCTTCTATAGTCTATCAACCCAATCACGTAACGAAAATCACTGGTGATACAAGTGGTCACGTGAAGAATCTTGAGGAGCTGTAAAATGAATACACGTGAATGGGCATTACTGATTTTCACGATTTTGGGACAGTTAGCCGCAGGCATGTTCCTGGTGCTGTTGATCGTCCGTGCTTTTGCGGTTCGGAAGGTCGGGGTGGAGCAGGCTGAACAATGGACAGACGTACCCTTCTACATGGTCTTTGGGATCATGGGATTGGGACTCATAGCCGCATTGTTCCATCTTGGTAAACTGGTGCACGTCTTTGGTGCCGTCCCGAACCTGGCCACCTCATGGATGAGTCGGGAAGTGGTGGCTGCGGTGGTATTTGTAGTCCTAGTCGGCATCTACGCATTTCTTCAATGGAAAAAGATGGCTTCTGAAGGTTTGCGCACAATCCTGGGCTGGATTACAGCAGTAGTCGGTCTCGTGCTGTTATTCTTCATGAGCGCCACATATATGCTGCCGACCCAACCGGCGTGGGACACCTTTGCAACGCCGGTAAACTTCTACACGACCGCCCTGCTGCTAGGTGTATCTGGGACTGCCTGTGCATTGTTGGCAAACTATGCCAGGATTCCGAAGAAAAAGGATCCCCGCTGCAAGCTTTGCTTGGGAATACCTTAAAAGGCCTGACGGTAGCAGCGGTCATCCTGATGGGTGTGGAGTTCCTGGTGTTGCCGGTTTATATGGCCTACCTGAGCACCCAGGGATCGGCTGCAGTGCAAACGCTCAATTTACTGGCGGGCACGTACGGAGCGGCTTTGATCATCCGCCTGGTGCTGGTGTTTGCCGGTGTGGCTGTGATGGCAACATATCTATATAACACGGCATCCACGACCGACCAGGAGAGTGTACTGGCTAAAATGGCCTACAGCGCCTTTGTGCTTGTGCTGGTGAGTGAAGTATTGGGACGCTTCATCTTTTATGCGACGAACTATCGTATAGGTATATAACAGGTAAAAGCAAGGAAGATTGGGGGTGGGTTAAAACCCACCCCCAATAAGTTTATCCAACTCAGGAGTCAAATCCTGAAAATCAACATTTTTTGGGGATATCCCGATTACCGGGATATTTTGTTAATTGGGGGGAATTGTGCCTAACTTGTTAACATATTAAGGGGGTAATTGATGTAAAGTTCAAAACTTTATAGGTAAAAAATGGATCGGTTAAGCCCAGAGACGACAAATGGCACCGCCTCACCCTTTAGGGTGAAGCCGAATTGCTCCAGGGAGGGATGCTTAGTACGTAATGCAATGCTATGCTGATAGTGAAAAAATGCTCAATGTAACATATTCAATCATTATATTGTCAGGAGGTTCCTATCGTATTCAGTGAATCACACCTTTTAATAGTTAATGGCAAATGGGTCTTTGGACCCGACGCTCACAGCGTTTTAAACATCCTTATCAAGAAGTTGGAGGAAAGGAATGACTGAAAAAAGTTTCCTCACCAAAACCCTGACCGAAACCGCACTGACCCGCCGCAGCTTTCTCAAATGGAGCGCGGCACTGGGTGGTACGGCCGCACTGGCCGGAGGCCTGAATTTTGGCCTTAAGACCGTCGAGAAGGCAGCCGCGGCGTCAACCGATGAAGAGCAGGTCCTAACGGTTGGCTGTTACCATAACTGTGGAGGCCGATGCATCCTCGGGGCTGTTGTAAAAGATGGCACTGTCGTTCGTTTAGTGCCGGATCCATCCACGGAAGAAAATCTTGACTATAACCCGCGCGCAATCCCGTGCCTGCGCGGGCGTTCGCAGATCCATCGCGTGTATGCCCCTGAACGTCTAAAATACCCAATGAAGAGAGTTGGCAAACGCGGTGAAGGTAATTTTGAACGCATCAGCTGGGATGAGGCTCTGGATACCATCGCCGCCCAGATGAAACGCATCAAAGCCAAATATGGAAATGAATCTTTCTACTATCAATATGCATCCGGTTCCAACTGGAACGGCCCGGACAGCGGTAACGCCATCACTCGTTTAATGGCTCTGTTCGGTGGCTATGTCGACATGTATGGCAGCTACAGTGAGGCTGCCTATGGACAAACCATCGGATACATCACGGGTGGTTATTCCGGCAACTCGGCTGATGATATCCCCAATGCGAAACTGGTAGTCTTGATCGGCGATAACTCAGTCGTGACGCGTGCAGGCGGTGACAACGCCGGCTACTGGTGCATGAAAGCCGCAAAGAATGGAACCAAGTTCATAATCATCGACCCGATCATGACCGACACGGTTGTTGGGACGCAAGGCGAATGGGTCCCCATCAATGGTGGTACTGACGTGGCTTTGCTTGCAGCAATGGCGCATGTAATGGTCAAGGAAAACCTGTATGACAAGGAATTCATGGCCACCCATGCCGCCGGCTTCGATGAAGATACGCTCCCAGAGGGCGCACCGGCTAACAGCTCCTGGATGGCCTATATCATGGGCCACGGTCCCGATGGTGTGGAGAAGACCCCCGAGTGGGCGTCTCCGATCACCGGCATCCCCGCTGAACGTATTACCAATCTTGCCCGTGAGATCGCTTCGACAAAACCCTGTGCTATTTACCAGAATTGGGGCGTTCAACGAAGGGCTTATGGAGAGCAGATCGTGCGGGCTGTACCGATTATCGCCGCCATGACCGGCAACTTTGGTGTCAGCGGAGGAAATTCGGGCAACGTCATGAACGGGGCGTATTTCCCAATGTCCGGAATTCCGGTTCCTGAGAATCCGGTTAAAGCTTCCATTCCATGCTTCATGTGGCCAGATTTTGTCACTCGTGGATCCGAGATGACCAGTGGGCCCAAGGACCGTGTGCGAGGAGTTGATCAGCTTTCCTCCAGCATGAAATTCATGTGGAACCATGCCGGCAACACGATCATCAACCAACATGCCAATATCAACCTAACGTCGAAGATCCTCGAGGACGATACCATGTTGGAGTTCATTGTCACCAGCGAAGTCGCGATGACACCCAGCTGCAAGTTCTCGGATATCCTATTACCTGAAACCTCCGGCTTTGAAGCCGAGGAAATCATCACCGGCGAAGGACATGGCATGAAGGGTAATCATGCCTGGGTTTTGTTCAATCACCAGGTCATTCAACCGATGTATGAATCCAAGGGGATCATGTGGGTTGCCGGGCAATTAGCAGACCGCCTTGGCCTTGGTGACCAGTTCCGTGACGGTCACCTGACCTCCGATGACTGGATGCGTGACATGGTTGCAACCGCACAAAAGGCAATTCCGGCCTTCCCCTCTCTTGAGGACTTCAAGAAAGTGGGAATCTACAAGATCAGCGATCCGCACCCGATAATCGCCTTTGCAGATTTCCGGGCCGATCCTGTGGCGCATCCCCTCCAGACAGAAACGGGCAAGATCGAGGTCTATTCACCCTTCCTTGCAAAACAGAATGATCCAAAAGAGATCCCTGCGATCCCGATGTACATTCCGGAATGGGAAGGCGTCAGCGACCCACTACGCTCCAAGTACCCGCTTATGATGTCCACCACGCACTATGTGGCGCGCTCGCACTCGACCTTCGAAAATGTGGACTATCTGGTCGAGGCCCATCCCCAGGCGATCTGGATCAACACTTTTGATGCCAAGCAACGCGGCATCAAACACGGCGATATGGTCAAGGTCTTCAACGATCGCGGCGAAGTACACCTGCCCGCTTACGTGACCAACCGCATCCGCCAGGGTGCAACGAATATGCCGCAGGGCGTCTGGTACAAGCTTGATGCCAACGGTGTAGACACGCACGGTACTGGCAACATGCTGACCAACTACCGGCCGACTCCCTTTGCAAAAGGGTTCACGGCGCACACCAACCTGGTTCAAGTCGAGAAGTTATAAGGAGATGAACCATGGCAAAACAATTAGCTTTCCATGTAAATATTGCCAGCTGCACGGGCTGCAAAGCCTGCCAAGTCGCTTGCAAGGATAAGAACGACCTGCCGACCGGCATCCGCTGGCGCCGCGTGTTCCAATATGAAGGCGGTGATTGGACCAACCAAAATGGGCAAATGATGCCCAGTGATGTATATGCGTACGCCGTATCAGCGGCCTGTATGCATTGTGAAAACCCCATCTGTCTGGAAGTCTGCCCGGTTGGTGCCATCTCCAAGCGCGATGACGGCATCGTGTTGATCGATGCAGACAAGTGTATTGGCTGCCGTTATTGCTCGTGGGCCTGCCCATACGGCGCACCCCAATTTAATGAATCGCTTGGTGTCATGACCAAATGCAACATGTGTTATGACCTGGTGGATAAGGGAGAACGTCCAGCCTGTGTGGAAGCGTGCCCGTATCGGGCATTGGACTTCGGGCCACTGGATGAGCTGCAAAAAGAATATAGTAATTTTGCCGCCCCGGCACCGTTACCTGATCCCAGCATCACCAAGCCCTCTATAGTCTATACAGCCAACCGTGTCACCAAGCTGTCCGGCGATACCAGTGGTCACGTGAAGAATCTTGAGGAGCTGTAATATGAATACACGTGAATGGGCATTACTAATTTTCACGATTTTGGGACAGTTAGCCACGGGCATGTTCCTGGCGCTAATGATCGTCCGTGCTTTTGCGGTTCGGAAAGTCGGGGTGGAGCAGGCTGAACAGTGGACAGACGTACCCTTCTACATGGTCTTTGTGATCATGGGGTTGGGCCTCGTGGCTGCATTGTTCCATCTTGGTAAACCGGTGCACGTCTTTGGCGCCGTCCCGAACCTGGCTACCTCAATGATGAGTCGGGAAGTGGTGGCTGCGGTGGTATTTGTGGTCTTGGCCGGTCTCTACGCACTTCTACAATGGCGGAAGATGGCCTCTGAAGGTTTGCGGACGACACTGGGCTGGATCACAGCAGTGGCAGGTCTCGTGCTGTTGTTCTGCATGAGCGCCACATATATGCTGCCGACCCAACCGGCCTGGGACACCTTTGCGACGCCGGTTAACTTCTATACAACAGCGTTCTTATTAGGTGTATTGGGGGCTACCTGTGCGTTGTTGGTAAGCTATGCCAGAATTCCGAAGAAAAAGGATCTGCGTTGCAGGCTTTGCTGGGGAATACCTTGAAAGGTCTGACGGTAGCAGCGATCATCCTGATGGGTGTGGAGTTCCTGGTGTTGCCGGTTTATATGGCATACCTGAGCACCCAGGGATCGGCTGCAGTGCAAACGCTCAATTTGCTGGCTGGCACATACGGCGCAGCTTTAATCATCCGCCTGGTGCTGGTGTTTGCCGGTGTGGCTGTAATGGCAGTTTATCTATATAACAATGCCACCACAGCTGACCAGGAGAGTGTACTGGCAAAAATGGCGTACAGCGCCTTTGTGCTGGTGCTGGTGAGTGAGGTATTGGGACGCTTTATCTTTTACGCGACAAACTATCGTATAGGTATATAACTATCAGAATAAGGAAGATCGGGGGTGGGTTTCAACCCACCCCCGATAAGTTTATCCAACTCAGAAGTCAAATCCCTACGGCAGCGGAGAAAACCATCATTTTTCCGGTTAATCCGTTTTTCGGGATTTTTTGCTATTTTATAGCGATGTTAGACGTAACTAGGCAGCCCCGAACGGAGGTTGTAAAGCTTCCGATCCGGGTGGAAAAAGCTAGTATCAAGGTAGTATTAACTATTACATTTATCACCTTTATTATCTCACTTGTAGCCCTTATCACAATAACGCTTCTGGTATTATCCTAAATGAAGTTACGGAACGAAACACCCTGGTTTTCAGGAGAAAAGTTATTAATGGAAAAAGCAGAAGTAGAAAACTGGAAGACTGGCTTGATGGGCGAGGCTTTGCTGTATGGTTTGCTTGGTAAAGCCTTGTACGAAGAATTGAATAAAAACTGGCTGGATTCGCTGATCGGTGAAAACGTGTTTGCGGAAATTCCTTTCGGGGAGGAGCAGCCGGAGGTCAAGCATGGGCTTGAGCTGCTCCGGCGCTGGACCGATGAGAATCACAAAGGAATTTCCGAAGAAGAATTCAAGGCTTTGAAAAGAGACCAATTGTATTTATTTATCGGCACAGATCACGTGCTTGCGCCGGTCTGGGAATCGGTCTACTTTAGTGAAAAGCACCTGGTCTTTCAAGAACAGACTTTGAAAGTGCGGGAGTGGTATTCCCGTTTTGGGTTGCAGGCCGAGCGTCTTAACAAGGAGCCGGACGACCATATTGGACTCGAAATGAGTTTTGTGGCGCACCTGGCAAGGATTGCATGGCAGGCTGCCGAGGCGGGGGATGAACAAACCTTCGAGGAAACCCTGAAAGCCCAGCGTGATTTTCTGGCTGAGCATTTACTGCGTTGGGGACCGGCATGGGCTCGTTTGGTTAAAAAGCACGCTAAAACGGATTTCTATCGCGGCCTGGCGCACTTAACCAACGGGGCTTTAATAGGCGCGGCAGAATTCCTTCAGGTTGCAATGCCCAAGGAGGTACGGTTTGAGTCTGCTTGAGACGGCGGAACGGTTCGCTTCGATTGACCGCTCCATAGTTGCATTGGATACAAAACGCTGCCTGCATTCCCAGGACCGTTTTTCGGCCTGCGAAGCCTGCTTTGGCATCTGCCCAGTTAATGCGATCACGACTGGCAAGCCCCCGGTTCTGGATGCGGAGAAATGCCAGACTTGTCTTGCCTGCCTGACTGTCTGCCCGGTAGGTGCATATTCTGCGGATGATGCAGTTAAATCCCTGCTGAATTCTGCTGTACGCCTTGAAGGGGGCAGTGTTGATTTACTATGCTCAAAGAATGAAGGGGCTGAAAAAGGGATCGATGCTTCGTCCACCGGGATCCAAATACGGGGGTGCCTAGCCGGGTTAGGAACCGGAACGTACCTGGCTCTCGCAGCTCTTGGACTGGAACACGTCATCCTGCGGACCGAGGCTTGTTCCAGCTGCGAATGGGCGACTTTGCGAACTGAAATTGATTCGCAGTTAAATCGCGCCGGACATTTTCTCTCCGCCTGGAATAAAACGGATCCGTTTACTTGTGTTTCCGCACTCGAAAGCACGGTGGAGCGGCCTCTCTGGAATGCAGATAACCCGCCACTTTCACGACGGGATATGTTTCTGATGGTAGCTCGCCAGGGGCAGATGGCAATCGCGCGCGCCATGGAAAACGGTCAGGTTCAACAAGGCCGGCATCCCGGGCGCGATCATCAGCGAGTATCCACTGCGGTAGAACATCTTTATAAGACGCATGACGATGCAATCCCCGAGATCCGCGAACTGAATTTTGCATCCGTGTCCGTCACAGAAACCTGTACAGCCTGCGGCGTTTGTGCGCGAGTCTGCCCAACAGGTGCCTTGCAATTTGAGAAAAGTGAAGAAGAAGTAACCTATGCATTAAAGTTCTCCCCCCGGCAGTGCATCGGCTGCGAATTATGCACGCACGTCTGCCTCCCGGCAGCCATCAGCGTAGATCATGAACCAACATTTACCCAGATTTTTGGTGCGGAGGCGGTTGTCCTCCGTGAGGGCGAACTGGTGAAATGCGAGCATTGCGGCTTATTGATGGCAAAACGAGGAGATGCGCACCTGTGTTCATTGTGCGAGTACCGGCAGACGCATCCGTTTGGCTCCATGCTGCCGCCCGGATTTAAGCGCGGCAAGCCGGTGGTCACGGAGGAAAAGCAATGATCACTGATTTGAATAAGACCACGCTTGCCTCCATCCAGAACCCGGCCATCCGTTCTTATGCGGAGCAATATGTCCGCATCTATCAGGATTTCAAAAACCAGGTCCGCCAGATGGGGATGGAGTTCGAGGCAGAGGACAACAGCCAGCAAGTCTGCGAACGGATCGCTGAGCTTGGAAAAAAGGGCGCGGTTGTTCGAAATGACGGTAAGAGCATATACGTCAACCGTATTTCCACAGCCTGCCAGGCCTGCCAGACGGCAGTCGGTAGCCACACATTCTTTGTTTCGTTAAAGTGCCACCGTAATTGTTTCTTCTGCTTCAACCCGAACCAGGAGGAGTATGACCATTTCCGTGAAACTACACGGGATACGATCACGGAGTTGGATCAATTGCGTGCAAGCGGAGGCGGTGTCCAGCACCTGGCTTTGACAGGAGGCGAACCGCTGCTTTATAAAGAAGAGACCGTACATTTCTTTCAGCACGCCCGCCAGAATTTTCCGCATTCTTATACCCGTCTCTATACTTGCGGTGACCATCTTGACCGGGAGATATTACAGTCTTTCAAAGATGCAGGTATGAACGAAATCCGCTTCAGCATCCGGATCGAAGATACCGAAAATGCGCAGCGACATACCTACGACCAGATTGCACTGGCGCGCGAATACATTCCCAACGTAATGGTCGAGATGCCCGTCCTGCCCGGCGCGCTGGATGAGATGAAGGCCGTGCTGAACAAACTCGACCAGTTGGGTGTGTTCGGGATCAACCTGCTCGAATTTTGTTTCCCCTACCACAATGCCGAAATATATCGCCAACGTGGTTATCTCATCAAAGCCAGGCCATTCCGTGTGCTGTACAACTACTGGTATGCAGGTGGCCTACCGGTGGCGGGCAGTGAGACAACCTGCCTCGACCTGATCGAGTATGCGTTAGAGGCGGGGCTTAAACTTGGCGTCCATTATTGTTCGCTGGAAAACAAGCATACCGGGCAGGTCTATCAACAGAACAAAACGCGCACGATTTCAAAAACGCTTACCTTTTCACAAAAGGACTATTTTCTGAAATGCGCCAAGGTGTTCGGCGAGGACGCTTTGGACGCCCGGCAAATCCTAGATAAAAACGGATGCGACGATTATCAATTTGATGAAAGCGGGCCGTCGCTTGTATTCCATGTGAGCAAAGTTAAATTATTGAAGAAACTCAACCGTTCCGTCGAGGTGGGCATATCCACCAACATTCTGGAGGAACGCAACGGCGAACAGGTTTTACGCGAGCTAAACCTGGACCTCACCACTCCAGCAGCATTCAAACTATCAGACGTATAAGGAGTAAACAATGTTTGGACTTGGAGCACCTGAACTGATCATCATCCTGATCATCATCATCCTGCTGTTTGGCGTGGGACGCATTGGCAAGATTGCCGGTGAATTCGGCAAGGGCATCCGTGAGTTTCGCGATGGCCTGTCGGGTAAATCGGAAGAAGTTACGGAAACAAAAGACAACAAGGAAAAATAACCAGGTTGCCTTTCAGTATTTATTAACAACAAGTGTAAAGGAGAAAAATCATGTTTGACATTGGAACCCCCGAATTACTGATCATTTTGGTGATCATCGTCCTGCTGTTTGGTGTAGGGCGGATTGGCAAGGTCGCCGGCGAACTGGGAAAAGGTGTACGTGAATTTCGTGACCGGCCTGACCGGCAAGGATGAACCGGAAGCAAAAGCCAAGACTGCGACCGCTGCCGAATCCGATACTACGAAGGAATAAATGTCTGCTGTTGGTACCGAACCGGGCGTCCCACAAAAACAGAAGCGCAACTGGAGTGCTTACCTGGGCGCTTTGGGACGCGCTCATCGCAAAGCCAGCCCTCAACTTGGGAGCTCGATGCCGCTGCTCCAACACCTGGATGAACTGCGTCACAGGCTCTTCCGGGCCCTTTTGATCCTGACGGTGACGACTGCGGCGAGTTTTATTTTTGCCCAGCAGATCATCGATTACCTGGCAGGTCCCATCGGCGGCACAAAGAAGCTGGTCTCGATCGAGATCACCGAGAACATCGGGGCCTTCATGAAGGTGTCGCTGCTGTGCGGCTTCATATTTGCCATGCCGTTCATTGTCTATGAATTGATGGCATTTATCATGCCGGGCCTCAAACGCAATGAAAGACTGTGGTTGATCCTGATCGTCCCATTTGCAGGTATCCTGTTTGCGAGCGGCGTAGCCTTCACCTGGTTTGTGATGCTGCCTTCCGCCATCCCTTTCCTGACCAAGTTCATGAACATTACCACCCAGGTGAGACCGGAAAACTATTTCGATTTCATCACGCAATTGATGTTCTGGATCGGCATTTGTTTCGAGCTGCCATTGGTCGTCATGTTCATGGCAAAATTGAAGTTTATAACGGCGAAGCAACTGGCCAGAGGCTGGCGCTATGCCATCGTAGGCATATCGATCGTGGCCGCGGCTGTCACCCCAACGGTGGACCCCATCAATATGGGACTGGTCATGGCGCCGTTGATGGGACTTTATGTGATCAGCATTTTGATGGCCTGGATCGTTGCCAGAGGTTGATATGGATGTCTTTGGAATTGGAACGAATGAACTGCTCGTTATCATGCTGTTAGCGGCGATCGTGCTTGGGCCTGAACGGCTGGCACGCAGCGCCCGCGAGATCGGAAAATTGGTGCGGAACGTGAAGGCGTATATGAGCTCGTTCTCCGACGAGTTGAAATCAGAGATGGATATCCTCGATGAGTTAGATAAGATAAAGAAGGACCTGACAAAATAAGGATACCCAAATTCACCCCCCGGCGAAAACCAAAAACACCTCGCCGGGAACAGGAAATTGACTTTTCTATGAAAGCGGTTTGGAGAATCTTCAAACCGCTGTAGTAGTATATTTCGTGACCGGAAGATCCGCTCTACAGCCACCTGCTTCAGTACTTTAGCTATCGAGCCGAAGCATAAATTGTTTTGTAACCATCAAAGAGATCATGTATAACATGCTTGATTGAATTGCTGAAAGCTTTAACTCAGCCAGGCGATAATCGAACATCCCATTCTCTTAAGGACCTGGAAAAACCAAATGGCTGCTCCTCTACTCTCCACCAAATTCTACATCCCCCCGCCGCGCAAGAACATCGTCCGCCGGCAGCAATTGCTCGACAGGATGAATGAGAATGTTAACAGTAAGCTCATCCTGGTCTCGGCCCCGGCTGGTTACGGTAAAACCATGCTGATCGCATCCTGGCTGGCCGGCCAAGATTTGCCAACAGCCTGGGTTTCACTAGACGCGGAAGATAACGATTTTTATCGCTTTTTCAACTGCGTGCTGGAAGCGTTACGCCGGAATAAGCTGCCAATAGGGGAAACGCTCCTGCAAATGCTGCGATCAGGCATGCCTCCTTCCCAGGATAACCTGGTTGCCCTATTCCTGAACGAGGTCTCGACCCTGGCCCAAGACTGCATCCTGGTGATCGACGATTATCACTTAATCCACAACCCTGCGATCCACTCCGCTTTTCATCAGGTCATCGAAGATTCTCCCAGGCAAATACATTTCATCATCTGCAGCCGGACCGAGCTACCGTTCTCTGTTTCCAAGCTCCGCTCTCATGACGATCTGCTGGAACTGACTCAAAAAGAGCTCAGCCTGGCCTTGGATGAAACGGCGCAGTATATGAACCTGGTCATGGGTTCGGGCTTGACGACTGAGGATATCGCCGTTTTGCATGGCCGCACCGAAGGCTGGCTGGCCGGCTTGCAATTGGCGGCGTTATCCCTGCGGGACCAGGTGGACCCGGCCGGCTTCATTCGCTCGTTAAAGGGAGATCACCGGTTTATCGCAGACTATCTGGTCGATGAAGTCTTATCGCGCATCCCGGAAGACCTGCAGGATTTCCTGCTGCGTACTTCCATCCTGGGCCAGATGGAAGCTTCCCTGTGCAATTTTGTGCTGCAAATCGAAAACAGCCAGGAACTGCTGGTATCCCTGGATAAGAAACGTTTATTCACGATCCCCATGGATGACAGCCGCAAGTGGTTCCGATACCATCACTTATTCAGCGAAATGCTGCAAAACCGGCTGATGCACCGGTCACCGGAAACCCTGCCCGAGCTTTATCAACGCGCCAGTGCCTGGCATGCCGCACATGAAATGAAGGAGGAGGCAGTCGATTATGCACTCAATGGGAATGACTATGCCCAGGCGGCCGTCCTGATAAAAGAAATTGGTTTAGGCCTCCTTTCACAGGGTGGAGGCGGCTGGAACCGGCTGCTGAATTGGTACGCTCGAATACCGGAAACCGAGTTCCATAAACAGCCCGATCTATGGATGATCTATTTTATGACATTGATCAATACGGGATTGATCGCCGACGCCGCCCAAAAAATAGAAGAGATATCCGCCAAAGATTTTAAAGCACTGGATCTCCCGGAGGAAGAGTTAACGGCGGTGAAAGGCGACCTGGCTGCCGTCCAGGGGGTGATCATTTTACACAGTAAAGCAGATCCTTTGCTGGCCAAAGAGTCGTTAAAAGCGGCGCGCGACTGCCTAGCGGGTGATGTTACTTTTCGTGGAGCCTTTGCAAACAACAATTATGCAGTGTGTTGCATGCTGCTGGGCGAGATCGAAGAAGGCACGCGGAATCTACGAAAAAAATGTTACCCGCGGGATGAAAGACGAATTATCGCTGTCGAGGGTGATGGGGACCAGTTACCTTGCTGAGACAATAGCGATGTCTGGAAATCTTCGGAAGGCGGATGAGCTCTTCCAGGAAATTGTTCGATATGTGCATGAAGTGGGCCTCCAGCAAGGGGCCGTTTTTTCCAAGACAAACCTGGGCCTGGGTACCCTCTATTATGAGTGGAACAGGCTGGATGAAGCCTTGAATTATCTAACGGAAGGAGTCCGCCTGGCCGAGCTGGGAGGGTACCTCAACCAGCTCCTGCCTGGCTGCGCTGCTTTGGCCCGTATCCAGAATATCCAAGGAGACCAAGTAGGTGTCCAAGCGACAATCCTGAGGGCGAGGAAATTAGCCGAAAAATATGGGGATCCTTCCGTGGCGGTCGCGTTTATCAATGCGATGGAAGCCGATATGGCCCAACAACGAGGCGCCTTTTTTATTGTAGATAACTGGCTTGCTTATCGCAAAGATAGTCCCACCCATGCGACCGATATTTTCACCCAATACGAACAGGCCACCCTTGCGCGTATATTGGTTGTAAAAGAGGATTATTCCTCCATGTGTGAAGTGATAAAACCCATGTGGGAGCTTGCTCTTCGACAGGGACGCGTGCGAGATGCTATTTATTATGATGTGATCATGGCCAGGTGCCTGTTTATGAAGGGGGAGCCACTGCCGGCCATGGCGATCCTTCAGAGAGCCCTGTTAAAAGCAGAACCCAGCCATTTCGTGCGGTCTTTTCTCGATGAAGGCGGTGTGATCATCTCGATGATCAAGCAGTTGTTAGCCTCCGGGACAGACCGAAAAAAGAATTCTGACGAATGCTCGAATGAGTACCTGTTTTTCCTGTTGGACGAAGCGGCCAAAAATACCCTGAAAGCTTCCACCAGCCGCCCTCTGTCAAGGGATGCAGCAGGGACGCAGCCTCTGACAGATCAGGAACTACAGATTTTGCACATGTTGGAATCCGGTTATCAAAACAAACAGATTGCCCAGGGATTGAACATAAGCTTGAACACGGTGAAGTATCACCTGAAGAATATTTATGGAAAGTTAGGAGTAGTTAATCGGACTCAAGCGGCCAGGATTGTCCGAAACGAAGAGCAATAACTACCCTCCAGTATTTTCTCGGGACTACACATTCCCCACCCCTTCGGGTGGGGACTTTTTTCTTAAATGGACTAGTATAAGTATAAGCGCCAGCCTCCTTGGGCTCCCACGTCTGATTTTGAGGAGTATTTGGAGCATAGCCATCCATAAAGGTATGTCGGGTAACACTGGCGCCGAAACTTTCGAAAGAGGTCAAGGTAATGAAGATGATGCCCAAGATACGGACAGGAGAGCAAACGATGAGCGTGGATAGGATGCACTGGAATCAAGAAATGGTTGCGGCCAGGAGCCGGGCCGACGTATACAGCTTTCTGGCAACGTTACTGAACGAATGTCCTGATGCTGTCCTTGTCACCAACCTGCTGGCAGCCGGCGGAGACTTTATCAGCAGCCTGGCTGAAAAGGCTAACCTGGCCAGTGAAGTTGCTCAGGGATTCCGGGACATGGCGAAATACGTAGAGGAGAGCAAAGGCCAGCCCGAGCAGGCAGTACAGCAGGACCTGGCCGTGGATTGGACCCGGCTGTTCCGAGGATTGGGCCCCACGTACAGCCCAATGCCTCCTTATGAAGCCAGTTTTGTGGATACCAGCGGCAACCCGGTGCAACTGATCCAGGAAGTCAACCAGCTATATCGGTCCAACGGTCTTGCGATGAGCAGTGATTACAACGAACGACCGGACTATATGGGCGCGGAACTCAGCTTCCTGCGTTGTCTCTCCGAGGCAGAAGCCCAAGCTTGGGAGGAAAGCAAGCCTGACCTGGCCCGCTCACATCAAAGGACCGCACAGGACTTCCTAAAGAGACACCTTGGATTATGGGCAGACAAATTCATCACACCTGCGATGGATTTTGCCAAGACCGGTTTTTATCGTGGGTTCCTGCAACTTTGCCGGGGGGTTGTTGCAGAAAATCGGATAACTGAAGCCTAGCGCACGGCGAAGCGTGAGTATGAGAAGGAGGTATTGGGTATAAAAGTAAAGCTGCTGCAATGTGTGAAGGCGTAAATTGAGTTTACACACTTGTTTGGAGGAACTATGCTTGAAAAGAATTTACTGAAAGCGAAGATGAACCGAAGAGATTTCTTGAAACTTTCGGGTGTCACGGCTGCCGTAGGAGTGCTAGGTAACAACCTGCTCGGTGGCAAACGCTCGAATCCGCTCCGCAAGGCGGTGGGAAATCTGGCGAAACAGGACGGCTGGTATCCCGGTGTGTGCAAGATGTGCATGCAGGGCGACTGCCAGCAACGTGTCCACGTGGTGGATGGAGTGGTAGTCCAAGTCGTAGGAGACCCGCGAGCAGTGCAGAATGCAGGCACGCTGTGCCCACGCGGCAACTCCTCGATTGCGCAGATGTACAATCCCTGGCGGGCCAAGGCGCCCATGAAGCGCACCAACCCCAAAAAGGGCCTGAATGAAGATCCAAAGTTCGTGGAGATCTCGTGGGATGAGGCTCTCCAGGCAGTCGCGGATCACCTGAAGCAGGTGAAGGCCGATGATCCACGCAAAGTGGTATTCGTCAGCGGCTTCGGCGTGAACAGCCCACTGCTTGCCAGCTTCGAGGCAGGCTTCGGGTCGCCCAACGATACGCCATCGCGTGGCTCTCCCTGTGCGTATCACATTGCCTCCCACGAGACAAATACCAAGGGCCCGGATACGGTCCCTGACCTGGACCGGGTGGAATACATCCTGAACTATGGCCATACCCTGGGCCCTAACATCGCGGCGTCTTCCGGCAGCACTCGCAGCATCATGAGCGCCCTGGTTGATCGCAAGATCAAGATCGTGAACATAGACCCGCGCTGCGGTCCTGAAGCATCCAAGATGGAGTGGGTTCCAATCCGGCCCGGCACAGAGCTGGCCTTCAATTTGTCCCTGCTCCATACCATCCTGTATGAGATCAAGACGTTCGACGAGTGGTTTGTCAAGAATCGAACCAATGGCCCATATCTCATCGGCGCCGACGGCGATTATGTCCGTGATCCTGCAACCAATAAGCCGCTGATGTGGAATGCCACGACCAACCAGCCTGTACCGTTCGACGACCCGAATACCTCCGAGCTCGCGCTCGAAGGCACATTCACGGTCAACGGAGCGAAGGTGTCGCCGGCGTTCCAATTGATCAAAGACTCCGTCAAGGACAACACGCCCGAATGGCAGGAACCGATCAGTACGATCCCGGCAGCAAAAGTGCGGGAAATCGCCAACGACCTGATCACCCATGCCCATATTGGCGAGACTATCACGATCGACGGCGTCACCATGCCGTTCCGGCCCGTAGCGCTCCTGTATACATCAAAGGGTCCTTATTCTCATCCGATCGAAGGACCTTGGGGCGACTTTATTAGCAAGATGGTCTCTCAACTACTCGGAAATCTCGAGGTTCCGGGCGGCCAGACCGGCAACTCCACGCCAGGCAAAGACTGGCTACAGCCCGATGCGGATGGCATTCGTCTGCCGAACAATGAAGGCGGTGCAGCATACTTGGGCTATCCGTGGACCTGGCCATTGACCTTCGCCGATCTGCGCCAGTTCTATCCACTCTCGCACACGATGGTTTGGGGTCTCGCAAAGAATATCCTGGAGCCAGAGAAATATCACGCGGCTTATCAGGTAGATACGCTGATGTCCGTGGGCGGTGGACCCGTTCGCTCGAACTATGACCGCTCGCTGTTCGAGAAAGCATGGTCCAAGGTTCCGTTCCATGTGGCGTTTCCGCTCACCATGGATGAAAATGCGGTGCTGGCAGACTACGTGCTTCCGGATCAGGCCTTCCTTGAGAAGGACCAATATGTCCCGGGCAGCAGTGCACCTCCAGGACACAAAGTATCGATCGACATCACACGCGGTTCCGTGTACTTCCTCTTCCGTGATGCGTCGGCCATCAAGCCTGTCTACAACGCCCGATCCATGGATGCAGTATTGCTGGATCTTGCGGAGATGGTCGGCACTCTGACCGGCAAAAAAGGCATGGTGGCATCGATTAACACTCCGATCAAGGATTTTGCCCTGGACACGAACAAGAAACCAACCATGCGGCAAATCGCAGAGGCGACCCTCAAGCAGAACTTCGGCACGGATAAGAGTCTGGCAGATGTGAACGACCAGCATGGCCCGTTCTTCAAGTATGCCATCCGGGGCGCCAAACTCTTTAACTATTCTTATTGGCCGGATAACACGACTCGCCACCCGATCTATTATGTCCAGAACATACGAGCCGCTAACGAACTGAAGAAGAACCTGAAGGCTGCCGGACTGGACGGCATCCCCGGCTGGGACACCAACCAGGCCGACTACTGGAAGGCCTACACGGCGATCCCGACCTGGACCCAATGCTATGAGAACACCAAGGCTCCGGCCGACTATGACCTGTGGGCCATCAACTGGAAGACGCCCATGGCACCATTCTTCTGTGGCGATACCTACGGCAACGTATGGCTGCACGAGACCATGAAGACCTGGGATCCCTATGAGTATACGATCTGGATGAACACCGCCACCGCGGCGAAGAAGGGCATCTATGAGGGCGATACCATTGTGGTCGAGTCGCGCTGGGGCAAGGCTCAAGGGACGGTCAAAGTCACCGAGCTCATTCATCCGGACGTGATCGGCTTCCCTGCGGGACACGGCGTAGCGTCGTCGATGGCGAATCCCATCACGGCTGAAGGCGCGTATCACAACGGGTTGTGCAACCTGGATGAGAATAATCTGGCTGTAGATCCTTTGACCGGACAGATTGAGGAAGGTCCGGCAGTAAAGGTCTATAAGGCATAGGAGAAGTTGACATGAGATACGGAATGGTGATCGATTTACGCAAGTGCGTTGGCTGCAACGCATGCACCATTGCATGCAAGCAGCAGAACGGGACGCCGGCGGGTGTATTCTACTCACACGTCAATATCTCCGAAGCCGGCACATACCCGAATGCAAGGCTCCAGACATTGCCTGTCCTGTGCAACCATTGTGCCGATGCACCGTGTGTAGATGTGTGTCCGACAGGCGCGACCCAGAAACAGGCAAACGGGATTGTCACGGTGGACACGAGCAAGTGCATCGGCTGCCGCTACTGCATGGTAGCCTGCCCGTACGACGCCCGTACGTTTTACTTTGGCAAACCGCAAGGTTATTACCCCGACAAGGGCCTCACGACCTTTGAGCAGGTCCGCTATGAGGAGCACGTTGTCGGCACAGTAGGTAAGTGCAATTTCTGTGCAGATCGGGTTGCGGCGGGCGACCAACCGGCCTGTGTGGAGACCTGTCCCGCCAAGGCGCGTGTCTTTGGCGATTTGGATGATCCCAAGAGCGAAGTTTCGCAGTTGATTGCCAATGAAGGCGGCGCTCCACTGCATCCCGAACTCGGGACCGATCCATCTGTGTTCTACATTCGTGCATAGGAGGCAGTGAAATGACAAAACTAGCTACTGCCAAACAACAGGAAACCAGCTCTGCCTTGGGGACCTGGATCGTCCTCGCCGTGATCGGAATCGGCGGGATTGGCCTGGCGTGGATATTGCAATTAGTCCAGGGTATGGGCGTCACCGGATTGGGCGAGCAGGTGGTGTGGGGTCTCTATATCGCCGGGTTCTTTACAGCGATGGGAGCCGGGGCTGCCCTGGTGGCCCTGACAGGCCTGAGTGAGTTCGTGCCCGTAATGCCGGTCGCGAGACGGCGCCATGCGCTACTGCTCGCGCTGGCCGGGTTTGTGGTCGGCGCGCTGCTGATTTCGATGGATGTTGGCAACCCGATCAATCTGTGGCGCATCCTGACCGCCGGGCGCTTTACATCTTTGATGACGTGGGACTTCCTTGTCCTGATCGTCACCGGCGTGGTGACCATTATCTACCTGATCGCAGCCTGGAAAGAACAAACTACTACGAGCGGCACACGCACACTTGGTGTGCTCGCAATGATCAGTGCGACGATGCTTATCGTCGTGGAGGGCTGGATGCTGGCTACTCTCTCTGCTCGTCCGCTCTGGACGGGTGGCCTGACGGTGGTGAACTTCCTCGTTCTGGCGCTGATCGCCGGGCTTGCCCTGGCTATCTTGAGCTGGAAGGAAGTTGCCAGCAAGCTATCAGGCTGGTTGACCACCGCGCTGTGGGTCACGCTGGGCTTATTGCTTGTAGAGTTACTGACGGTCGTCATTGATGCAAACGTGCGCCCTGCTACCGAGGTCAGCCTGTCGCTGATGGGTAACCTGAGTGGGGCGCTGTGGACCTATATGATCGCAGGGTTGATCCTGCCGCTGGCTATTCTATATTGGCGCAAGGATCTGCTCTGGCTGCGCATTGCGGCCGGGTTGGCTGTGCTGGGTGTACTCACCGAGAAACTGTGGCTGCTCAGCGCCGGTCAGGCCTTGCCGTGGGTGCCGCTGCCGCAAGCTTCGTATGCCCCAAGTTGGATCGAGTATATGGGCATCCTAGGTGCGATCGCGTTGAGCGTCCTGATCTATCGGCTGTTGATTACGATATTCAAAGCCGAAATGTAGAGTTTGACCCGCAGGTTTACCCACCTGCGGAGTGCCGTTGGGCGGGGGAGTTTTCCCGCCCAACGGGTTAAAAATTTGGCGCAGAGATATGGGCCTGCGTGCTTCACGAAACAGACCTATTATTCGACCACAACAGATGAAAGTAACCCCGTTTCGAGCCGGACTTGTGCTCGGGGTAGGTGCGGCCCTGGTACAGGCCTATTTCAAGGTAATCCCGCCGTTGGCATATGGGGTTTGTATGGTTTGCCATCCCAGAGATCTATTCAATTGGGGAGCTGACCATTTGTTTCATCTGGATTGGCACTATAGCATTGCCTCAACGAATTGGCCGTTGTTGACGGTAGTGGGGGTGGTAGCCGGTGCGCTGGTGGCATCCGCTCAACATGGTGAGTTGCGCCTGAGGCCGGCTCGCCAATCGGGGTTCTTCTTCCTGAACGGTTTCCTAATGATGAATTTTGGACTTATTCTGGGCTCATGCCCCATCCGGATTGTGATCTTAAGCGCCTATGGTGACTGGACAGGCATCCTTGCCTGGATTTTTGTAGTAATCGGGGTCGTGATCACCAGTGCCCTTTTGCGTGGGCATGCCCGGCATGCATTGGAAAGGCTGGTAGCTACATGATCGCGGCGATAGCCACGCTTGTACTTGGTTTCGTCATTGGCTACCTAGGACAAAGGTCGCGCTTGTGCTTTATCTCCGGTTATCGCGATTTCTTCCTGATGAGAGATACGACGCTTTTGAAGGGAATCGCTGGGACATTCCTGGGAGCCTTGGGAGGCTTCATTATCTTCCGTTTTCTAAATGGAAGCATTCCGGGATTCCCGCTGTTGCTTTCGACACCGCTGCCACATCTAAGCATTGGCTTGCTCATTACAATCCTGGCGGGCCTGGCTGTCGGGGTGGTAGGGGTGTTGGCCGGCGGCTGCCCGTTCCGCATGCATGTGCTGGCAGCAGAGGGTCGAAAGACTTACTGGTACTACCTGCTGGGGTTCTATGGTGGCTTGGTATTTTACGACCTGGTTACTGCTCATCTGCTGGACATAATCGGGAGATGAGACCTACCATGAAGATGATGATCAAAATCCTTCCGGTGTTGTTTCTTGCCTGTGTTCCTGTAGGGTGTGCTGGCACAAGCCCCACGGCACCTGCTCCGCCAACTCAGGCGACGATCCTGCCCGCAACTGCGACCCCGCCAGCTGTTACCTCAATTCCTACACAACCGGCCTATAAAACCGATCTCCCGCCATTTCCGCCGTGCGCCAGCATGCAGATTCTGGAGGGCCCGGTGCAGTTCAACTGGCCGAACCTTAGCGATCAGATGGAGCAGTTTATAGGGGGCGAGTGGAAATACTATTCGTGCGACCAGCCGCCGGCAGAGGTTGCCAAGGCTTACCGAGATCAACTGGCAAAAGCTCCGTACAATCTGAAGGAGATAAATTGGCTGGTAAGAGACGAGGGTACGCTCGGGATCTATTTTGCCCAGTCGGGACTATGGTATTACGTGTGGTTCATTGCACAGCCCAACAACGTGCAGATGTCTTATATCATCGTTGCTGTGTCGTTTGCCTCGGTGGAATGTTGATCGAGGATGAAAACATGTTCGATAGAGCCGCGAATGTGGGCTCCCCTGAACACCCTGGATGCTTGTAAAAGAAGTATTCGAAAATGATTTATCTTGACAATGCAGCCACATCCTGGCCGAAACCCAGGGAAGTGCTTCACGCCATGACCGATTTCCTGGAAAATGCCGGCGGCAACCCTGGCCGCTCCGGGCATCGCCTATCCATTTCTGCGGCCCGGATCGTGTTTAGCGCCAGGGATGCAACTGCCGAACTTTTCCATATTTCTGATCCGATGCGCGTGATTTTCACGCATAACGTCACGTATGCGATCAATCTGGCTTTTCGCGGATTATTAAAACCAGGTGACCGGGTGGTTACCACCGGTATGGAGCACAATGCGGTCATGCGCCCGCTGCGTGCTTTGGAGAAAGAAGGCGTCCGGGTGGACGTAGTCCGCTGCGGGCCGGATGGCTGCCTCGACCTGGAAGCGATGCGGAAAGCGATCACTCCCGGGACACGCCTGGTGGCATTGACGCATGCCAGCAATGTAGTGGGAACGATCATGCCGGTAGGGGAAGTTGCGAAGTTGGCGCATCAGGCCGGAGCGTACCTGCTGGTCGATGCAGCCCAAACGGCCGGTGTCGTTCCAATAGATCTGCCGGCGCTGGGAATTGACCTGCTGGCTTTCACCGGACACAAGGGGTTGTATGGTCCCACCGGGACGGGTGGGCTGGTCCTGGGCGAGGGCCTGGATGTTGCAGAATTGGAACCGTTGGTGCGCGGGGGGACCGGCAGCAAGTCGGAATTCGAAGAGCAGCCCGAGATGCTGCCCGATAAATATGAAAGCGGGACTCCAAACGGTGTCGGTATCGCCGGTTTGGGTGCAGGGATCCGCTGGGTGCTTGCGCGGGGAGTTGAATCCATTGGCGATCACGAAGCGAAGCTGAAGGACGCCTTGATTTCCGGGTTGCTGAACATCCATGGTTTGACGGTATACGGGCCGAAGGCTTCAGCTAAAATGACTGCGGTCGTTTCATGTCGTGTAGCCGGTAAGCGCGTGTCAGATGTAGGTCTTCAATTGGACGATGACTTTGGGATCCTGTGCCGGGTTGGGCTGCACTGCGCACCTGCCGCGCACAAAACCATTGGTACCTTCTCCGAAGGCACGATCCGGCTGGCGCCCGGCATCTCGACTTCTTTGGACGATATCCAGTCGGTGATAAAAGCGTTCGAGGAGATCGCGGCTTCCCATGACTGAATATGGTGTGGTTATTTTTCATAACAGTTCATCCGCCATGCAGGCGGAGGCTGTATTAGTGAGGGCCAAGCTGGCTGTAAAATTGATCCCCACCCCTCGCGAGCTCTCCAGCGACTGCGGTATTTCCCTGCGATTTGACTGGAGTTTGAACGGTGAAGTTAAAACACTTCTGGAAAGCGCACATGTGGAAATTGCCGGGATACATGCACCCTCTGGTAAATAATGTGAGCAAAATCATCATATTACCCCTCAAAAGGCAGTAATAGAAAGAGTATAGAAGAGGTACACTAGATGGTGTATAAAGCTCTTAATTGTATATTTTGAATACATTGTCCTTAAAGGTTGCCTGAGAAATCACTCAGAATGATGATGCCAATTAAGGACAATACCATTAACATATCATTGGGTTTATTCCCGTAAGAACTAGAATATATCCATCAAAATAATAACTCCGATCTGTTCGGCCTAAAGCCTGTGCTACGGCGGAATGGACTCACCTCTCTGGAGAGGTAAAGGTTACCGTGGAAACGCGATAGCCTCCCGAAATCCCAAAGCCTTTTGGGATGGACTTGGAAAGGAGAAACAGTCTCGGTTTTCCTTGAGGTTGTCTCCTTTTCAAGAGACAACCTTTTTTATTGGAGTGCAGCATGAAAGACATAAAACCTTTGCTCGATAAATCATCCAGCCATCACGATCACCTCTGTCCGCGGCAAATCCTTGGGGTGCGCATAGGTTTGGCCGGGGCCGCCGCACTCGGTCTGGAGCCAAACCTTCCTGGGAAGCGGCTGCTGGTCATTATCGAAAGCGATGGCTGCTTCGCAGATGGCGTGATTGCCGCCACCGGCTGCACTGTGGGCCATCGCAGACTGCGCGTAGAAGACTACGGCAAAGTGGCGGCCACCTTTGTGGATGTGAAAACCGGCGACGCCGTACGCGTTGCCCCAGTTAGTGATATTCGCCAACTGGCCTGCTCATACACACCGGAAGAGGCCCGGCATTATTTTGCCCAAATGCAAGCCTACCAGACCCTGCCCGAAAACGAGTTATTCACATTCAATCAAGTGCAGCTGACTACGCCGGTCGAGCAAATCATTTCGCGCCCCGGTGTGCGGGTCGAATGTATTTTGTGCGGCGAGGAAATTATCAACGAGCGGGAAGTTGTTCTCAACGGCAAACCTTATTGCATTTCTTGCGCACAAGACGGATATTATCGTTCTATTTCAAAAATGGAATCGTTGGAAACAAAAGGATCGCACCAGAACGTGTCCGTTATAGGCTGAGAGTTTATCAGCTCCTACTTATTCTAAATTTTTCTCAAACCAACATCGCTTACAAGTATTGAAAACAAATGCTAACTGATCACTTTGGACGTCCCATCACTTACCTGCGAATCTCGGTTACGGACCGCTGTAACCTGCGTTGTGTCTACTGCCAGCCGAAAGAAGGCCTCGTTTGGCAGCCGCGCGATAAACAGCTTTCAAACGAAGAGATTGCCCGTATAACGACAGCCGCGGCAGAGGCCGGGGTGAGGCGTGTGCGCCTCACGGGCGGTGAACCGCTGGTCCGTACGGACATCGTTGAGATCGTCAAGCGCATTGCGTCCATCCCGGGCATCGAGGAAGTCAGCCTGACGACCAACGCCATGCTGCTGGAAAGATATGCCGGGCCGCTGGCGGCCGCGGGATTAAAGCGGGTGAATATAAGCCTGGATACCCTGGAAGCAGACAAGTTCAAGCGGATCACGCGCGGGGGAATGATCAATCGCTTATGGCGCGGGATCGCCGCCGCGGAACGCGCCGGCCTCACGCCAATCAAGCTCAATACTGTTGTCGTGAAAGGCATCAATGACGATGAGCTGCCGGAACTGGCGCGCTTGACAATCGAAAACCCGTGGCATTTGCGTTTCATCGAGTTGATGCCTGTCGGTAATGCACAAGACTGGGGAGCCGGCTTTCCTGCATCTTCCGATCGTTACCTGGGTGTCCAGGAGATGCACGCCTGCCTTGCCTGCTTCAACCTGGAACCTGCCACCGTTCCTGCAGGGAATGGCCCGGCCCGCACGTTTCGCATCGCGGGTGCGTTAGGCACCGTGGGATTTATTTCGCCGCTCGGTGAGCATTTTTGCCAGACTTGCAACCGCCTGCGCCTATCGGCGGACGGCTTCCTGCGTCCATGCCTTTTGATGGATGATGAGATCAATGTCCGTGACCCTCTGAGGGCAGGCGAGCCGCTTCTGCCTTTGTTGGAGCGTGCAGTGGAAGCCAAACCGGAAGGCCACGAGTTGTTCCTGCAGCATTATCCCGAATCTCGCCGCATGGCACAAATTGGGGGATGAAAACATGGAAAATATTACCGTATTATTCTTCGCAACATTGCGTGACCGGGCCGGGACCAAATCGATCCAGATGCAAATCCCATCCGGGACGACGGTGGCCGGCCTGAGAACCATGGTAAGTGAGAAGTTCTTTCCACTAGCAGGGTTGGTGGACCATTCGCTTGTGTCCATTAACCAGGAATATGTTTTCGACGAGAGCGAGATTCCGGATGGGGCGGAGGTTGCCTTATTCCCGCCTGTTTCCGGGGGGTGAGATCAAGGATATCGAAAAAAACAGACGTGTCCAGGGCATGGCCCTGGACACGTCTGTTTTTTCGGGGATACTTTATGAATGCCTATAAGTATTGGTAAATAAGCTCCACCTCGAAGCCGGTTAATAATCGCGCTCTTCCAACTTCTTTGTAACCATCAACACAATGGCTGACACAAATATCAACACAACCGACAGCACCAGCGCCACACCGAGGTTTTGTTCGAAGCCCACGTAGATCGCGATGGGCATGGTCTGGGTGATGCCTTCCAGATTGCCTGCAAAAAGGATCGTTGCGCCAAATTCTCCGAGGGCGCGCGTCCAGGTGAGGATGGCTCCGCTGGCAAGGACGCGGCCAGTGAGCGGGATCATCACCTCGTTGAACAACTGCCACTGGTTTGCGCCTTCCACGTGGGCAGCCTCGATAAGCTGCTGATCGATCTCTGAAAAGCCGATCCGCGCTGACCTTACGTACAAGGGCGCCGCCACAAAGGTCTGTGCAATTACGACGGCCGCCGTCGTGAATGGCAGGCTGATCCCCAGGATGTTCAAAGCCGATCCAAAGAATCCATTGCGGCCAAATGCGATCAATAATGCCAGACCCGCCACCGAAGGCGGCAGGACGATCGGCAGGTCAAGGATAAGCTCGATCCATGATTTATATTTGAATTTCCAACGTGACAGCACATACGCCAGCGGCGTCCCAAATACGGCTGCAACGATCATCGTGATCGAGCTCGTGACCAGGCTCAGGCTGAGCGCTTTCATGGCCTGCCTTGAAAGCGCATTGGTGAAGAAATCCGGGCTGATCGAACGCAAAACCACCGCGGCCAATGGGACCGCGAAAAGAGCGAACAGGATCACGCTGGGGACGACAAAGATCCATTTTGAATTGCCACCGTACAGAAGGCTGATGAAGGCGCTTTTGGAGGTGTATTCATCAAGGCAAGAAAGCCGCGGGATGGCTACCACCGACCCGCGGCTTTTTGATCACTGTCATTACTTTATCGGAGTAAATCCCCATTTTTTCAAAGTGGCCTGCCCGTCTGCGGAAAGGACATAGGCGACGAACTGTGCGGCAAGATCGGGGTTGGCGGATTTGAGCAGCGGCGCGATGGGATATTTCGCGACGACGTTCAGGTTGGCGGGGATCTCGATGGTCTTCAGGGTCGGCGCCGCGATCGCATCGGACACGTACACAATGCCTGCGTCTGCTTCGCCGAGCTGCACTTTGGCAACGACCTGTTTCACATCGGTTTCGTTCGAGACAACATTGGCCAGTACCTTGGTGCCGAAATCCGTCCCATAGGTTGGGTCTTTGCTCATGTTATCCAGGATCTGGCGGGCATATTTTCCGGCCGGGACCGAAACGTCTGCCAGGACAACTTTCAAACCCGGCTTCGCCAGGTCTTGTAACGTTTGCACGTTCGCCGGGTTGGCCGGAGGCAGGATGACGACCAGGATGTTCGTGAGGAAGACCTGGGGCGCAGCCTTGTCCACGAATCCGCCGGTTACCACCGTGCATCCATATTCGTTCCGCTGGCGGATGCAAATACGTCGGCCGGGGCTCCCTGTTGAATTTGGGTGACCAGCGTTTGTGAGCCTGCGAAATTGAACGTGACGGTGACACCCGGGTTGGCGGCTTCAAAGGCCTTGCCCATTTCTCCAAATGCCTGGGTCAAGGATGCGGCCGCGAAGACCGTCAACGTGCGCGCGGCGGGTGCGGATGTTGCAGTCGCAGCCGGCGGCTGGGTGGCGGGAACGGGTGCAGCGGTCGGCGTAGCCGCTGTGCCGCAAGCCGCCAGGAAAAAAGCGAGCAGAACAACCATAGAGAAAAAGCGTTTCATATTTTCACCTCAATCAAGTAGAATATTTTGCTATCTTGATCCCATCCGTCCAGCCCCGATTGAATTCCATCTGGCGTAGGATAGGGTCAAGTTTTAACCGATGCAGGTTTGTTTGAGACCACGTGCTCCGGGCACGTTAAATGATTCTCGATTCAAACGAATCGAGTCACACGTTAATGAATTTCTCTAAATACCGATAGGTTGTGTATTACGAGCAAGTCGCCCGGGGTAAAGTAACGGGCCTACACTCTGCCATTGATCTCCGTTCGGGAATTGCAGCCTGGACTTATCGGGGCATTAATCCTCTTCAGTTCCAACCATCACACTCGAGGCCTTGATGATCGCGTAAGCATCCCCACCTACTTTGAGCTTGAGGTTTTCTGCGGATGTGTTCGTGATGATGGAAACGATCTGCTCACCACCTGTAAGCTGAATTGTAACTTCAGAGTTAACCGCGCCTTTCGTAAGCTTGATCACCTTGCCTTTCAGGATATTCCTTGCGCTGAATTTCATTTCTTCCTCCAGTTCATATAAAGTTTCAGATTCTTCTTCCGGATAAAACTGAAGATTCAATGTTTGACGGCAGGCGTCCAGCCAATCCAAAATGGATTTGCGCTGGAAAATCTGATATTCCAATCCGAGGCGGTTGTATGTTTGTGAAGAGGGCATATCCACCAAGGTGCCCTCCAGGTGCCTGAGGCTGGCCCGCACTTCAGCCACCTGCTGGTCTATCATGTCCTGGAGATTCAAAAGGCCGGTCTGGCGGGCAAAATACAGGCGAGTGGTAAATTCCAAGCGGATCGTACGCACGCTGTTCCCGCCGGGTGTTTTGAGCCAGGTCTCAAAGCGCGAACGGCCCGAGGACGTCAGACTCAGCAGGTTGCGCGGCAGGAAGTTTCTCCTGTTTAACGATCTTGGACTTGACGAATTTCCTGGCTTCCAGCCGCTTGAGGATGTTATAGGTCTCGCTCTGACTGACGCTCCAGATGGTGCCAAGTTCACTTAATAGCTTCTGGTGTAACTCGTAGCCATGACAAGGCTGTATATACAAAAACCCAAGCAGGGCAAATTCCGGGGATTTTCCAACGGAACGAGGCAATATCCGCTTGATATACTCACTGAGTTAGTATATCAGCGATTGGCGAGCTTGGCAAGCCTCGTGATTAATTTCTGTCTACATTCATGACATTCCTCCAAGATTTCGACTGGCAACTCTGGAGGAGATATATGCCGGAAAAACGGTGAGCACCGGGCGTACACCCGGTGCTCACCGTTTTTCCGGCATCTTTTGCTTTGCTCTCGCAGACTGCAGTGGACGTGGCAGTCGCGACGGGGATCGTCCCCGCCGAATGGCGTCATGTATGGGAGGAGACATCCAGGTGTGTAAATCTGTCATCCCCCGATGACCTTCGCTGTGGCTGCCGAGCGGGTATGAACATCCAGCTTTTCAAAGATCGCTTTCAAATGCCGTTTCACAGTATTGGTAGTGACGAACAGCTTCTCCGCAATCTCCTTGTTCGTTAATCCCTCGGCCAGCAGATTCAATACCTCACGTTCGCGATCGGTCAGCGTGCTCAATTTACTTAGAGCTTGATGGGCCAATCGGGTCTCTTCGACCAGTCGGCGAAAGGATGCCCGGTCGAATGCCTGTTTCTCGATATATGCAGATATGGAGTGCTCCGAATAAATCCGCTGAATTTCCTCCGGCTCTATCAGACCGCTGACAACGATCGTGGGGATACTTTCGGAATGGGCAGCTTCGAGAAGGCGATAGCCATCCATATTTGGATCAACCGTATCTTTATCCCAGGCACCGCCAACGGGTCCCTGCAGAGACAAGTCAATCACTGCCAGCGCAAATTTTTCCCTGCGAAGATAGCCAAGCGCATCGCCAAAACTTGCACAAGTGCGCACCTGAAAGCCGGCGTCGGTCAAGAGTTCCTCGAGGATGCTTCTCCATCCGGCGTCATCTTCTACTACCAGCGCTTTTTCATCCGGATGTTTTAACGGAGTTGTCTGTCCTTTTGCAGGGGAGGTAGAGATAGTGGGGACGGGAGCAGAAACGGCGGCTGTAAGAGGCGGCGGACTTACGAGAATTCGATAGACTATGTCTCGAAACTGGCTACGGTGGAAGCTTTCCTTCCGTAAAAATGTGAAGGCACCGTAATCTGTGAGCGCCGTGACAGCGAGTTCGACGGTTGCAAAGCCGGTCAAAAGGATAGCGCGGCAATTCGGATCGAGTCGGCGGACAGCATCCAACACGCGCAAACCATCATAGTTATTATGGTTGCTGGGAGAAAGCGAAAGGTCCAGGACAGCGAGCCGATGCGGCTGGGCCTTGAGCCTAAGGATTGCTTCTTCCAGATTATCGGCAATATCCACTTCCAGCCCGCAATCTGCGAGTATCTCACTTAAGATTTGCTGCCATGAATGGTCGTCTTCGACCACCAACCCACGTAGAACCTGTGCCATCAAGACTTATTCTCCACGGATGGCAGGCGCAGTCGAAAAGTTGTGCCGTGCTGACCGTCGCTCTCCACCACAACTGACCCGCCAAGGCGTGTCATCAAGGTCTTCACCCACCACAAACCAAATCCTAATTTCCCGGGATTTGCACCGGTGCGCCCGGAAAAATTTAATTCAAAGATTTGACCATGCAATTCCTGTGAAATTCCGGGACCACTATCTGTGATGGATACTTCCACCCATTCGGGTACAGAGATGCCGTTGATGGCAATCAGCCCATTCCCGTGCATTGCGGAAATCGCGTTTTCGATCAGGTTCCTAAATACAAATGTGAGACTTTGTCCCCCGGCTATAACTGTGGGCAAGTCGTCCAATCCATTCGATTCGATCTGAACATCCACGGGTATTTGCGCGGCATGAATGGCATCTGCCACAAGAGATGCGATATCCACTTTCTCCATGCGAATGGGACGCAGGTGTGACAGATTTTCCTGCACAATCTGCATGGCTTCCGTTGCACTGCGTTCGATCTCGGCGAGATTGTTGGCAAGGTATGAATCTGTTTCAAGTACCTTACCATACTTATCCTGAATGGCCTGAACTCGTACCGGTATGGTACCGACTTTATTGTTCATATTATGCAACAAGTTCGCCGAAATATCACCCACAGCGGCAAATGCCTCCGCTGTCCAGTGCCGCTCCTGAGAAGTACGCAAGGCTTGCTGGCGAGACTCGTTTTGTACCAGCCAGAACAGCATAGTAAGCCAGGCAGGTGAGGACTTTTTCATCCCATTCTGACCCGGCAATTCTCCCGGCGCCCGGATCTGAACTGAGTACGCTAAAGGCACCTAAAATGCGGTTGTCGTCACCAGTGAGCAGCGGAACGATCAAGGCGCGCGACCAATTTGGCGCTTCGACGGAATCCTTCGAGTCAGAGCGAGCAATCGATTCCGGGTAATTTCTTGTAATGGTTTTTTTGAGCAGGATCGACTGCTTTATGAGATCTTCGCGCAACGAAACATTCTCGACAAGGTGTCGATCACCATTGGAGGCCGTTAACGCCAATCCATCCTCGGTGAGAAGCCAGACCGCGCTCGACGATGAATTCAGCAAATCGTTGGCAACAGCCACAAGATGGTCCAACACTTTCTGGCAAGGCTGAGAAAGAAGAAGCTGGGCGATTTCCTGCAAGGCGTCCAGCAATCGGACTTCCTGAATGGCTGTGATTGCATATGTTGCAAGGGATTGCAACATATGGTTGTCGTCTTCGGAAAAGGCCCCCAGGTTCGGGCTTTCGAGATTAAGGACACCTTCCAATCGACCGCTGGCGTTGATCAACGGCACGGCCAGTTCGGAACGCATTTCCAACCTGGAATCCAATGGATAATATATTTTCGACCAGGGTTCCTGCTGCAGGTCAGAAATGAGCAAAGATTCCCGGGTGCGCGCCACGTGGGCCATGATGCTATTTCCATCCAGCGGCAGTTTTTCAACCTGAGGGCGTTCAAGCCGTAACCCACTTACGGCGCGGGTAACGAGAAAATCACCGTTTTTGTCGAGAAGTCGAAAAATGCCATATTGTGCGTTTGTGATCTCCAGAGCCAATTGCAGAATAGAATCAAGCGTCTCCTCAAGACGCAAGCGGGATGAAATCAATAACCCTGCACGGCGAAGCTGATTTAATTCCTCAACCTTGCGGGTCAAGTCGCGCCTTATCCCGGCGAGACGTTGTGAATGATAGATCGCCATCGCAGCCTGATTAACAAAGTTATCGAGCATAAGTTGTTCGAGATTGGTGAATTGGCGATCTTCGTGCAGGTAAATATACAAGATCCCTACGGCCTGTTCTGCAACAATCAGAGGAAAACAAGCAACTGCCTTTACACCCAACGCAGCGTGATAGGGATGGATGTCCAGGTCGGACTCTTCATAGCTTATGGTCCGGCGACGACGTGTGATCGTTCGCATTCCTATCCCATTGGGACGCGGTGCATCATCCGCCCGATCAGTCTCTGAAGCGGGCTTTTGTACCCCAGGCTCGGCAGAAACACGCGAGCCATTCTCGAACAGACCTGTTACCTGATCGTAGGTATAGATCACGGCGGATGAACCTGGGACCACGCGAATGGCGCTCTCTACGATCAACGCAAGGCTTAAATCATTCTGGCCGGCATCGTCAGAGCCAATATGGTTGATCGCACTGCTGATCTGGTTCAGGCTGGCCAGAGCTTCCAGCAGGCGCGGGTCGGTTTCTTCAGAGGATGGGAAGGGCCGTTTCTTCATATCAAATAACACTCTATCAGGAATTAGCAATGATTTTCTCATTTGATCGTTATCCACGCAAGTTTTGGTCAACCCAGATTCTGAGCAGAAGAAACCGACTGCAACTCCATGCAACAGGTTCACTCTACGAAAAAATGCTGAAGTGATAAACCTGCTCCTCCAGGTTATGACGGATGCCATGAACGGCTACATACGATTTTACAGGAAAGGCCGAGGTACTCCTCGGCCTTTCCTCTCCTCACTATGAGTTATTAGCTATTCTCCAAGTTCAGGCATCGAAATACATTGTGAATTCATAAGGATGCGGGCGCAAGCGAGCCGGGTCCACTTCATTCTCACGCTTGTAGGATATATAGGCCTCGAGCAGGTCAGTGGTGAATACATCGCCCTTCAGAAGGAAATCATGATCCGCTTCAAGCGCATTAAGAACTTCAGCCAGGGAGCCAGGTACCTGTTTGATCTTCTTAAGTTCTGTAGCAGGCAGTTCGTACAGGTCCTTGTCAACCGGTTGACCGGGATCGATCTTATTTTGAATGCCATCCAATCCAGCCATCAACAATGCAGAAAAGCATAAATATGGATTACAGGACGGGTCTGGAGCGCGGAACTCAACACGCTTGGCTTTTTCACTTTTTGAATAGACCGGAATGCGGCAGACGGCTGAACGATTGCGCTGGGAATATGCGAGGTTAACCGGTGCTTCAAACCCAGGCACCAGTCGACGATACGAGTTCGTCGTGGGGGCGGCCAGCGCCAGTAGAGCAGGAGCATGCTTGAGGAGACCGCCAATGTAGTATTTGGCCGTATCTGAAAGACCGGCATAACCAGAAGCATTGAAGAAAAGGTTTTTGTTGTCCTTCCAAAGACTTTGGTGGACGTGCATACCGGAACCATTATCACCAAATAATGGTTTGGGCATAAATGTGGCGGTCAAGCCATTTGCGCGGGAAACAGTCTTGACCAAGTATTTATATTTGATGAGCTTATCGGCCATGGTCACGAGGCTGTCAAAGTGCAGATCGATCTCACACTGGCCGGCTGTAGCGACCTCGTGGTGATGCGCCTCGACATCCACTCCGGCCGCGATCAGCGCCAGGACAATCTTGCTTCGGATGTCCTGCAGAGAGTCGGCGGGTGGGACGGGGAAGTAGCCGCGCTTTGCTGCAATCTGCCCGCCTAAATTGGGCTTCAAGTCTTCGCCTGACTTCCACCAGCCTTCATTGCTGTCCACATAATAGAAACTGGAATTTGTGCCGCCCCCATAGCGCACATCGTTGAAGATGAAGAACTCGGCTTCCGGCCCCCAGAAACTCTTGTTCGCGATCCCACTATCCTTGAGATATGCTTCTGCTTTCTTCGCAATAAATCGAGGATCGCGTTCATATGGTTTACCGGAAATGGGGTCATAGACGTCGCAAATTACCGCCAGCGTCGGCACTTCCAGGGAGGTATCCACAAACGCAGAATCTGCATCCAGGAAGAGCAACATGTCAGACTCGTCGATGGTCTTAAAACCACGGATGGATGACCCATCGAAGCCGACACCTTCTTCGAAAATGGAATCATCCACGGCAGAAGGTGGAATGCTGAAATGCTGCCAGGTGCCGTGCAGATCGATGAACCGCAAGTCCACCATTTGAATATTCTTACCCATTGCGAGTAACTCTTTTGCCGTCTTTGCCATTTTTATACTCTCCTCTAGGAATGATAAAAGATCAGGATTACTGCTTCTTGCATAAATATCTAAACTTGCCCTCATCTTTGGTAGGGTAAATGAGAAATCTTTAGTTTAGATAATTACGCAGCACTCTGTAGTTCAAACTTAACGTTAATCTCGGCAGATTATAGGATGAATGGGTAACAAGTCCATTACCCAAACGGGTAATTAAACCAAATTTTCATCACAAAAGAACAGAAGTTGGAATATAAAATAATGGTTTCTACTCAATCCTACGTCCCACACTTTCAGCCTGGGACTAAGAATTTCGCGCAGGAAATTCACCTGCACCTGCGGAAAAACGATATGTGCGAGGCGTACGCCTCGCACATATCGTTTTTCCGGGTACTTCATACCGGGGCTGTGAGTAGCAGATACAAACAATGTTTGTGATTCCAAGTTCAAATCCTTGTTGTGAGTTTCACATATATCTACAAAAAATAATCAGTTTATAGGTTGTCTCGGAAGTATTAAATCATTTGGTGATCAAACAAATCCTTAATTAACTTCAGGGCAGTTGGAAAATTTTCCAACTGCCCTGAAATTCCGATACGAGAAATGCAATAAGGAGAAGAAACACCTAATCAAAACAGATTATTGCACTGCATCTGTTGTATAGAGATTATAGGCGGGATAGATAGCAAGTCCATTGCCCAAACGGGTGATGTTTTGCTATTAGGATCATATCGACCTTTAATAGCAACAGGCCGAAGTCATTCGCTATTGACTTCGGCCATCTGTTCGTAAAAGTAAATTAGCTGTTAATAATTTGATAAATACTTTTCGAGCTCCCAATCAGACACTTCGAGTCGATAATCCTCCCATTCAAGGCGCTTGGCATTGATGAAGACCTCGTGGGTATGAGTCCCTAGCGCATCACGAACGACGTCATCTTTTTCCATCGCCTTAAGGGCTTCATTCAGGGATGTGGGTAATATGTCCTGCGAGGAATAATTGGGTTTGTCGAGCAAGTAGATGTTCTCTTCTGTGGCCTCCGAAACGGGCAACTCACGCCGAATCCCATCCAGACCGGCAGCTAACATGACGGCAAAGGCGAGATACGGGTTGCAGCTTGGATCGGGGCAGCGCAGTTCCAGCCGCGTAGACTCACTCTCCGCCGCGCGCGGGACGCGTATGAGCGCAGAACGATTTATCCGGGCCCAACTGATATAAACCGGTGCTTCATACCCGGTTACCAGGCGTTTGTAAGAATTAACCAGCGGGGCCAGGATGGCGCACATGCCGCGTGCATGTGCCAACTGCCCGGCGATGAAGTATTTGGCAATTTTCGAAAGGCCATGAGCATCGCCGGGATCGGAAAAAGCATTCCTGCCGTTGGCGATATACGTAAGACTCTGGTGTACATGCATCCCGCTGCCATTCATGCCACGAATGGGCTTGGGCAGGAAAGTGCAGTATAGACCATTTTGTTGGGCAATCACCTTTAAAGCCACACGCAGAGTAACCGCGCTATCAGCAGTAGTTAGTGCGTCAGAATAACGGAAGTCAATCTCCTGCTGGCCATCTGCCCCTTCGTGGTGCATTGCTTCCACTTGCAGGCCGAGCGCCTCGAGTGTGGTTGCCATTTGGCGCCGCAAGCCGGCAGCCATATCCGCAGGGGCATCAAAATAACTGGCGGTATCATGTGGTATCGGGGGGATCAGGCTTCCATTCGGATTCGGTTTGAGCAAGAAAAATTCAAGCTCCGGGCCGGTATTGTAACCAAAACCCATTTGAGCGGCATCATTAATTACCCGGCGTAAAATCGAACGTGGGTCACCTGGAAATGGCTGGCCATCAGGCGTATAAACGTCGCAGATGAGCCGCGCCGTGGCTTCCTCGCCAGTCAGCCAAGGGATGATCGCAAAAGTCGAAGGGTCCGGCCGTAAATGCATATCGCTCTCGGCCACGCGCGCAAAGCCATCGATCGAAGAACCGTCAAACCAGATACCGTTTTCGAGGGCGGCTGTCAATTCATGGGCCGGGATGGTAACGTTCTTGACCATGCCCACCACATCCGTGAATTGCAGATCAATGAACTTAATATGGTTCTGTTCCGTACGTGCGATAATTTCGGCAGTTTGGCCCGCTGAACTGTTCATGGATGCCCTTCCCGGATGTCAAAAAGATTCTCAATGACTATTACAACAACCGATAATCATTGATAATCAGTGATGAAGATATTGTAACGCCAAAGCCAGCACAACCAGCCCAGCTATGATCCCCACGGCAATCAAGATGCCCTGAATAACCTGCAATTGCGTTAAAGAAACAGCAGATGCAGAAGGGGTATTCATTTTTTCCAAAACGTCCAGGTCAACATCCTCGGGATGATCGAGGGCCTGAATCAAGGCGTTCATATCCGAATAACGGTCATCAGGGTTACGAGCAAGGGAGGTGGCGACAATCGCCGCCAACTGTGGAGAAATCGATGGATTAACCCGGTCGAGGCGGGGAGGCGTCCCGTTCAAATGCTGGGCCATGACGACCATATTGCTATCACCTGTAAAAGGTGGTTTGCCCGCGAGCAATTCATACATAATCGTACCCAGGGCATATACATCGGTACGCTGGTCGCCTCGCTTGCCATCGATCTGTTCGGGAGCCATATAATCGGGAGTACCCATGGTGGCACTCAGGTTCGAATAAGTCACACGGTGAGCGCTTTTCGTAAGGGCCAGACCAAAGTCAATGATGACCGGCTGACCATCACCGGTCACCAAAATATTTTCAGGCTTTAAATCGCGATGGATGACATCGTTTTGGTGACAATAAGCCATGCCATCGGCGATCTTCCGTACCAAGACGACCGCCTTATCCGGGGGGAATGGAGCAGAAGATTCGATCAATGCACGGAGAGATTTGCCTTCCACAAATTCTGTGACAAGGTAAGGTATGCGGTTATATTTCCCCGATCCCAGACCTTTGAGAATGACAGGGTGATGGAGCGTATTCATTACAGCCAATTCACGCTGGAAACGTTCAAACGTGGCGGGGTCACCCAACGTGGTTTGGTCAGGTATCTTAATCACCACCTCGCGGTGGTTTACGATGTCGTAGGCCTTGTATATGTCGCTCATCCCTCCCTGGGCCATCTGCGCTTGAATCTGATAACGATCAAACTGGTCCCCGATTTGCAGCATATTATCAGAAATTATAGCATATGTACTCATTGCACCAAATTTCCTGGTTTTAGTGGAAAACCTGCTTTCACAGATATCAACCATTTCAAAATGTCGTTCTGAACTGACAAGCAGCGAAGAATATCACACGGAGTGAGCAGTTTTAATTCTTTTAAAACCTTAGCTGTGATCCAGATTGACATTTTTCTTCCCGTCGTCATATATCCCAAGTTTTTAGATCTGGTTGGGTCTGTTATCTTTGCGTGATCCATCTTCAGCCGAAATCGGCGACAGCTTATGCAGGTAAAAAACGACGACCGAGGCGTTATCGTCTGTCTGGTGCAGGAGAGCGAGATCTATTAAGTTTCGACTTATTGCATCTACAGAAGTCGACTCACTGGCGACGCTGGCAAATTCTTCATCCTCCACTACAGACCAAACACCGTCGGAGCATAATACAAGGCGATCGCCCTCTCTCAGTTTTTGCTGGATAATATCGGGTTGGACAAACAAGGACTGTACCCAGGGACTTGGTTAAATATGAACGCTGCGCATGGGTGCGCACCTTGTCGTGGGAAATTAATTTCGAGCGAACCATATCACCGACCATCGTATGGTCGGCAGTCAAGCAGACAGGGCGGCCATCGCGTATCAAATAGGCGCGGCTGTCACCTATATGAGCCAAATACAACGTGTCGCCTAAAACGTATGCAGCAGTAAGGGTCGTACCCATGCGCCCTGCTTGCAATTGTTGGGACTTCTGATAGACCTGCAGGTTGGCCGTCTCAATACCACGTTGCAAGGCTTTTTGAATTGGAGCGTCTTTCTGGGTGGCCAGCGTGCTGGAGAAGGATTCCAATGCCAACAGACTTGCCACTCCGCCATGCGCATACCCCCCCATGCCATCTGCTACTGCAAAAAGCAAACCTGGCACACTATCTTGGTCGCCACCCGGCAACCGAATCAAATCCTGATTATCTTGGCGCACCGGTCCAACAACGCTCAATCCACCGCCTTCGATTTGAGGGATGTAATTTTTTACCAAAGCGGACGGTCTCCCAATCCAAGCTGCGCCGGCTCTTGCCAGAACATTCGGGATGTTCATCGTCTATAAAATCACAAAAAACAATTGATCCATGAGCTGCAAGATATTTGCAGCTCATGGAAGGAGAAGAATAGATGGCTTAGCTTATTGATAACCAATATTCTTATTCCTTGGTCATCTCATGCACGGACGGGATAATTGCATGTCCTTTTTGAGCACTCGTAATCACCAGATAGACTACACTTACTATCAGCCAGATACCTGATATGCCCAAGGCCAGGATATGTCTCCTGCGCAGTCGTACCGCCTGTGATGATGCCTACGATGAAGATCGTCAGCACCAGGATAATGTTACCGATGAACCCCAGGATCGGAATGATCGAGTGTTTAAAGAAGCTAAAATCCGCCTTTCCACTGAAAGCTACAATTGTTAGACCACAGATCAGGGCATAAAGGATGAAAGTACCCAGGTTAGAAGCCAGGGTTATCCCGGTCAAGGCTACAACACCGCCCACTACGCCGATCGTGCCGATCACGCCCGATACGATGATCATGATGACAACGCCCATGAAGGGAGTGGCATATTTATCATGCAACAGACCCATAAGGTCAGGCATTTCCCGATCCTGCGCCATGGCGAAACTGATGCGTACACCCGTATTCATGGCAGCCAGGGTGGTGCCTACGATCGCGATAGCCACCGTTGCGGCAATCACGAGCATGAACGCAAAACCGTTGCCATGCAGGAAGGCATTCCCGATCTGGATGGCCATATCACCGATCGGGGCGCCTGAAGCCGCAGCGGCGGAGATACCTTTCAAGGAACCGTCGGCATTTGTCAGCTTGTTGCTCAGGGCATAATTAGCGGCAAAGTATTCAAAAAGATAAGCGAACAGACCCTGGATCACCAACGATAAAATCACACCACGCGGGATGTCTTTCTTGGGATTTTTGGCTTCCGCCGCAAAAGCCGTGGAGGACTCGAAACCGACCAGGATCAGGATGGCAATGGTAGACTGGAAAAGCAACCCCGCCAGGTTATGGGGCAGTACAACCGATGAAGCGACCGGGTGATACCAGCCCTGCGGAGTAACACCCATGGGATTCTGAACGCGGAACATGATGGCGAGGATCGAGAATACCACCAGGGATACAAGTTGAATCACATTGATAACGATGGAAGCAGTCGTTGAGCCAGTTACGCCGCGAATGGCAATGTAACCGACGCCAATCGCAAACAACCAGGCGACCACAATCTCCTGCCAAATCGGAAGGGTATAACCGAATACACCGGCAATGTAACTAACCAATACGGCAAAGAATGCCACCATTACACCGGGATAAACCCAATAAAACAGGTGGGCAGCCCAACCTGTAATAAATTTCGATAGGCGAGCCCAACGGCGATGATGAGGTTTTTCCCGGTCAATAAAAGCTTTCTCGGCAAAGTAATACGAACTGCCGGTACCGGCTTCAGGATATTTACGGGCCAGCTCGGCATAGGCGAAGGCAGTCAGAAATGCCACAATCAATGCGGCTACAATACCCGTCCACATATCCTGCGCGGTGCTGGCGCCTGCGGTATCCGTATTGGCAGCTTGCAGTTGGAAGGTCATCCATAAGAACGCGCCGGGTGCAATGAGTGCCATCGCGTTAACGGTAACGCCTGTCAGCCCGAGTGTCTTTTTCATTCCGGTTGTACTCGATTGGGTAGCCATTTATTCATCCTTTCACCAGATAAATTTGGTTGTCTAGTTGATTACATTCTATGGAAGCAGCCACCCTCGCGCCAGTACCCAAAGGGAGTAACTTATCGAGGAAAACAAGATCGAACCTTTCGGTTCAATGACCCGATTTGGGAGAAAGACTACCCAAATGGAATACCAATACAAAGTCATTCTTTTTTTACAAAATGCACGACCGCATCCGTAATTTATCCAATTACGGATCCGGCTTTTGTGTCTTTATTATTCAGTTGCAAATCGTTGTTCCTCTTGCTGCCCAAGAGGAACAACTCGGACAAATGTGTTTTTCCAATCGATTAAGAGGTCGATGACCTTTTGAGCCTCTTCCGCTTGATGATTTTGCTTTAGTTCCTCCGAATAGGTGGTTAAAAGATCGCGGATGTTTTTCAAATCATTTTCACCCACCTTCTGCACTACTACTTTTGCTCCTTTTGCCAGCCGGCGTTGAATGGAAGCCAGATCGAAATTAAGATGCGGCTGCAGGCGAAGATAGAGAATGCCACCGGTCATACCAGCACATATCCATGGACCGGGGTCGCCAAGCACGACTACTCGACCGGCTGTCATATATTCACATAGAAAGCCTTTCACGTTTGCACGCGCACCGACAAACCCAAGACTGTCATTCAGTGGTTTCATGATCTCACCACCGATCACAACGTCCGATCCCGAAAGCCGGATGCAGGCGCGTGAGTCGGCGTTTCCCTGAACGATCACAAGACCACCCGTCCCTCCATACGCCAGACTTTTACCGACTGAACCGTCGATCAGCCTGCCGTCGTGGTTGTAGCCTTTCATGATCACAACGCGCCCGCCGGATATCCCCTTGGCAACACCATCTTGTGCGCCCCCCTCCACACGGATAAAAACCGGGTCGGCATTGTATGCCCCCAGTCCGTTTCCAGGGACGGAACTGCTGAAGAAACGCAGAGCAGTAGCCGGGATAGAGCGGGTATCGATGCCATCCAACGGTTGGCGCCAGGTCTCACGATGGCCACCGATACCGCCGTGGCCGGGTGGCCAGGCCCAGTTATGACGGAAGCGGGTCAAGGCCCCGGTGAGATGCGTTCCGAGCGCTCGGTCGACCGGGGTTACTTTGTCGTCTTCAAATAGGATCGAATCCTGTCGATACGTGGTGAAGCTTTCCATTACCAGGTTCGAAATGACAGTTGTCAGATGATTGCGCGGGCGATGCAGTGGACCGCGGTCAATTTCAGCCATCTCGTTCATCGGCAGGGATATGGGGATGGGCATGGCCATAAACTCATCCAAAGGCACAAGAAGCGCATTGAGATCGATCTGTTCGTAGTGAGAAATTTGCATGAGGAGATCGGAACGGCCCACAATGTCCTGTGCGCGCTGAATACCCAACCTTGAAAGGGTATCCTTGATCCCTTCCCCAATTTCCGAAAAAAGGTTGACAAGCGCCTGCGTAGCCTGGTCAAAATCGCGTGGGACAAAATGCTTAAGCCCGGCCACGGTCGCTTCCTCCGTGGTTTCGATCTGTGTTGTGATCCCGGTATGGCAGGTGCCGAGCTGGCAGTCGCGGCAAATGGTACATCCAATCGCAACCATGGGCAACGTGCCAAACCCTACGCGGTTTGCACCCAGACACATTAACTTGAGAACATCGGCGCCGGAGCGCACACCGCCGTCGGCCCAAATTTCGACTTTCCCCCGCAAGCCGGATTCGCTCAGCGCGCGATGCGCCTCCACAACGCCAATTTCAGCTGGAAGGCCCACGTAGCGGAGGGAATGCTGACGGGCCGCGCCTGTGCCTCCGTCATAACCCGTTAGATAGATGATATCGGCATCTGCTTTTGCAATACCAATTGCGATAATACCGATACCAGGTACGACCGGCACCTTTACGGCAACGCGCGCTTTGGGGTTGATGGTTTTGAGCTCTTCGATAAATTGTGCGAGATCTTCAATCGAGTAAATGTCGTGGTTGTTGGAAGGGGATATAAGGTCTACACCGGGGTGGGCATGGCGGGCGGCTGCAACCTTTTGCGTGACTTTCCGGGCGGGCAAGTGCCCGCCTTCACCTGGTTTGGCACCCTGACCGACTTTGATCTCCAATAAATTCGTTGAATTGATCGTTTCAGCAGTGATCCCAAACCGACCGGATGCGATTTGGATACCGCGGTTGAACGGATATTTTCCAAACAGGTCGGGAATTTCGCCTCCCTCTCCGTTGAGCGAGAGCATATTCAACCGGTAAGCAGCTTCCGCATAAGCGCGATAGGCAACCTCACCCTGCGATCCGAATGACATGGAGGCGATCAGGAAGGGTAATTTATGTGACGTGATACTTAAGTCAATATCAGCCGGGTCAATCTTTGTAGATCCTTCGGGATATCGAAAATCAAGGATGTTGCGAAGCGTGACTGGGTTACTTGCGGCTGTATTTTCAACGTGAGCTTCATAAGTTTGCCAATCGGATTCGCCCTTTCCCAATTTCCCGGCGGCTTTCCAGATCTTGGGATAAAAATGATTGACTCGAGAAAGCTCACCGCGGCCGGGCCCGTTACAAACTTCTTTTCGTATAGCCAAATCGGCATCCAGGTTTTCCCACTTCAAGCCCCCAAGCTCTGAGCCGGCGTAATTAGTTGCCCCAAGGGCTAATGCGATGCTGCTGCTCAAACCGATGCTGGAGAATAAACGACCATAACCACGCGATTCGTGAATCCCCATTGTACTGGTGCATTTTTCGATGCCGGAGCGTAAAGCCTTCCATACATTATTCAGCCGTTCAGGATATTCTTTGGGGGTGACGTGCGGATCATTGATGGTTGCTTCAAAAACCAGGTAGGGTACAACCGCATCGGCTCCCATGCCAATGGACATGATCAAGTCATGCAGGTTTCGGATCGCTCCACTGCGTAAGACCAGGCCAGTTTGACGGCGTAAATTTCTTACAGGTGGAGAGGCCATTAGGCCCAAATCGATTTTGCCGTTATCTCCAACCGGGATCGGAGTGAAAGAATCAAAAGCAGATTGCCCGACAAAACTTTGACGGAGGGCGCGGTCCACCACACCCAATATCAGGATAGGATCGACCCAGCCGTTTTCCTCGCGGAACGAATCCGCATCATCCAGGACCAGGAGCTGGGCTCCGTTTTGAACAGCGTCTATCGCAGTTTGAGCGATCCGCTCCAGTGCTTGCATGGTTGTTTCGCCCGGCAGCGTCACAGTTTGCAGGCGGGTCACGTGACCATCGTCGAACCGTCCGGCCAGTTGGTCTAAAGTTGCACAACCGGATTCATTTGCGATTTGCCTGAGTAGATCACCGGCAAATGGTGAGCAGGCAGGGTCATCCAATAATATCGGAGTATCAAGGGTGATGGTAATGGCCTGCTGAAGCTCATTCGGCAAAAGCGGCGGGCGTGGCCCGACCACTGTCTGTGTGGAAAAATGCTCCACTTCACGCTCGCGGTCGATGGCCGGATTGGTCACGACGGCAACGGCTTCCTTGAAGAAATCTGAAATATTCTGGCGCTCTTTAGACAAAGGAGCAAGCGGACCGTCGTAACCGAGCGAGCTAATTGGATCGCTGCCATTTTTTGCCAGCTCGAGCACCCATTCACTATCTTCGCGACCCCAACCAAAGGCAGACAGGCGCTGGTCCAAACCGACTTGCGATGGAGAAGGTTGCAACGTGGTTTCTCTGACGGGAGCATCGGATGTAAGAACCGAAGGCGAAAGGGTGATTCGTTTCGCCATTGTTTCAAGTGAGCCAAACCTGCGCAAGGTCAGATTCAGCATTCTCTGTTGAATGGTGGGGTAGTCTGAAACCTCCACCGTTTGTCCGCGGCGGATGCGGACACGCATCTTCTCACCAGGCGAGAGGGGGATAGGGTCCGACCGCATGGTATCCAGATGGTAGACGCCTTTTTCCGATGAAAAGAAATATTCCTTTTCCGTGTCACCGAACCATAATGGACGCAACCCAAGCGCATCCACGCTAAAGACGCATTCGTCGCCGAAACGTGAAATGATGGCGGCAGGGCCTTGTGCGAACGGGCCAAAGGCCTGCCGGTAATATTTATAGACGGTTTGTAAATCGGGGGAGAGCTTGTCCACTTCACTTAAGATGGGCGGGAACGCCAATTCCATCGCCTCGGTTAATGTGAAGTGATAGCGATGGATCATGGTTGCCAGAAACCTGTCCAGGTCCTGCGAGTTGCTGCCACCATCGACCAGCTCAACGCCCAGCATCTGAGCCTGTTCCCGAAGCCGGGCGATCGTATTGATCTCACCGTTATGGCCGAGCAGACTAAAGGGCTGGACTCGTTCGAAGCTTGTGGCGGTGTTGGTCGAATAACGAGCGTGCCCAATAGTGATGGCCGTCGTGTAGTCAGGGTTGCGCAATTCAGGGTAATACTGATAGAGGGTTTCAATGGAGCCGCGGACTTTATAGATCACAACGTAACTCGACAGCGAGGCGACTACCATTTTTGTGCGGCATTCGATATCGAGAGCCAGATCAAAAAGCTTTCGCTCCACATTTTCCAGGGGGCAGTTATTTACAAGCCCTACAATTTGCCACAGGTGAGGCGCCTGCATACGCGCCATTTTCCCCAGCGCCTGCGGACGGATTTGGACGGGGCGCTCCAGCAAAAGGTCAATGCCATTTTCTTTTAACATCGTGAGAATGGCGGCCTGGGCTTCGGCAACATCCGGTTCAGAGTTTGGGATCATCAAATGCCCGACAAAAAAGCGGCGGTCTTCCGCCAGCCAGCCGGGTTTCCCTGCCTGCTCAAGGGCCTGTGCCCATAACAAGCGCGGGATATCGGTCATCACACCGCATCCATCCCCTTCACCATTCACTTCGCCGCTGCGATGTCCCATGATGCTTAATGCCGCAAGGGCGCGCTTCAAGTTCCCATGTGTCGATTCCCCGTTCTTGCGAATCGAGGCTACCAATGCACAGGCGTCCCGTTCGTCCAGCCATGTTTTAACATCAGGGGTTGTTAACCAGTTGAATGAACCCGGATGCGATTTATCCATCGGTTGGTCGTCGGGAATTGAAGTTTGATCCTTGTTTTGCATGGCACACCTTATGCATGATTTAAGTTAATAGATAATTCTTTAAATCATACAGTAAGTAAACGCAAGCACTATTACCCGTATGGGTAATAGTGCGGGTAATCTTTTTTAATGCGAGAGGAGGGACGCTAAAAGCGTATAAACATGAAGTCTCGTAAGGGTGGATCTTGGATTAGAGCCAATAGAGGTGTGGTCCCGTCTTCACCGATATATTCTGTAAAAGAAAGGGTAAATAGCTATTATTCTTAATAATCGTTGACTAGACAACTTCGTGGGGGTAAAATGTTTTTGATTTTTTCAAGCAGGCTACAATCATGAAAATATATAAATTTACCATCACAAAATATAACGGTACTTCTCATTCAATGCACTTGTATAACTGATAGCATGATCCATGTGTTATGCCAAATGACCTAAAGGAATTATTTATGCCATCCTCTTTACAGCTTCGTTACGGCGCCAATCCCCAGCAGGTGCCTGCGCGTGTTTTCATGCCATCCGATTCCGAGCTGCCTTTTACGGTCTTAAACGGCGCGCCAAGTTATATCAATTTACTAGATGCGCTCAACTCATGGCAGCTTGTCCGCGAACTCAAATCTGCACTTAAACTGCCGGCCGCGGCTTCCTTCAAACACGTCAGCCCGGCGGGGGCAGCTGTTGCCAACCCGTTATCCGATACGCTCAAGAAAGCCTATTTCGTAGAAGACCTTGAACTTTCCCCGCTTGCCAGCGCGTATGCGCGCGCCCGTGGAGCAGACCGCTTATGTTCTTTTGGGGATTGGATCGCACTATCCGATACGGTCGATGAAGCCACCGCGCGACTCGTTGCGCGTGAAGTATCGGATGGAATTCTTGCGCCTGGGTACGAACCTGCTGCGCTGAATATCGTCAAGAATAAAAAGCAGGGCAAATATGCCGTCGTTCAAATCGACCCATCCTATGAACCATCATCTCCGCAGGAAATTCGCGAGGTCTTTGGCGTCCGTTTGGAACAGCGCCGCCACGACCGCTTTGTCACGCCTGCCGATTTCACCAACATTGTTACAACGAAAAAGGATTTGCCTGAATCTGCCGTTCGCGATCTCAGTGTTGCTTGGATCACGCTCAAATATACCCAGTCCAATTCCGTTTGCTTCGTGGTCGATGGGCAGGCTGTTGGCGTAGGCGCCGGCCAGCAGTCGCGCATTCATTGCGTGCGCCTCGCAGGCCAGAAAGCGGACCTGTGGTTCCTACGGCAACACCCATCCGTAATGGATCTCCCATTTAAACCATCCATCAAACGCCCTGACCGCGACAATGTCATAGACCAGTTCCTGCGCGACGAGGTGACGCCCAATGAAAAAGCAGGTTGGGGCGACATCTTCACTCATACTCCCCGACAACTGACTCATGACGAAAAGCGGGAGTGGCTCTCCGGACTGGATTCCATCACCCTCGGCTCTGATGCTTTCTTTCCCTTCCGCGACAGCATCGACCGCGCGGCGGTGAGCGGTGTAAAGTACGTCCTAGAACCCGGCGGTTCCACACGCGACGAGGCCGTCATTCAAGCCGCGAATGAATACGGCATGACGATGATCTTTTCGGGTGTGCGGCTCTTCCATCATTAATTATGGTCGTCCGCACCATACGTTAGAATCTTTTAAAATAGCATCATTACGATCGTAGAGATATAAGGGAATAAATATGTCTACTGCCATTCTCTCCGTTTACGACAAAACTGGAATTGTCGAATTCGCTCATGATCTTGTCTCGCTCGGGTGGACATTACTTGCTTCAGGAGGTACCGCCAAACTCCTGCGTGAAAATAAAATCGATGTAACCGAAGTTGCAGATTACACCCGGTCACCTGAAATTTTAGGTGGACGTGTGAAAACTTTGCATCCTGCCATTCACGGCGGGTTGCTTGCCCGCCCAACCGAATCCGACCATCTTGAACTGATCAATCTCGGCTGGGATTATATTGACCTCGTCGCCGTAAACCTTTATCCTTTTGAAGCCACCGTTGCGAAAGCAAATGTAACGTATGAAGATGCCATTGAAAACATCGATATCGGGGGTGTCACACTGATCCGTGCCGCGGCGAAAAACAATGAAAGGGTCACTCTTGTTTGCGACCCGGCTGATTATGTGGGTGTCTTATCCGCGCTTAAAATCGGTCAGATACCTTTTGAAACGCGTAAAAGGCTGGCTGTCAAAGGTTTTGAAGTCACGTCCCATTATGATGCGATGATCTCAGGATATCTCAAGAATGTCTGATCCCCTGCACGCACTTTCTCCTTTGGATGGTCGCTATGCGGAAATAAGCGCGCCTTTGAGCGAATTCTTCTCCGAATTTGCTTTCCTGCGCGACCGCTTTCGGATTGAGCTTGACTTTTTGTGTGCTCTTTCCAAAACAAGCTTGACCCGTCCGTTGACCGATATTGAATCCATCTGGATCGAATCCATCAAATCGGCTTTCTCTGCTACCGATGCAGAATCCATCGTTGCTCATGAACATGAGACGCGCCACGACGTAAAAGCCATCGAATATTTTTTGCAGGAAAAATTACAGGGTACATCCCTGCAGGATTTGATCCCCTGGATCCATTTTGGATTGACTTCCGAAGACATTAACAGTCTTGGGCAAGCCATTGCCCTGCGCGACTCACGCGATAAGGTGATCCTAACTGCGTTGGATAATCTCCTCACCTTATTGAGCGACTTTGCCAGGCATAATCGCGCCGTGCCCATGCTAGCGCGCACACACGGACAATTTGCAGTCCCAACCACGCTTGGCAAGGAATTTGCCGTATATATTGCCCGCCTGAAAAAAATCCGAAACGATATCGCCTCTCATCATTTCGAAGCCAAGCTGACGGGCGCGGTCGGAAATTTCAATGCCTTGCACAGCGCAGCTCCACAAATAGACTGGCTTTTGTTTAGTGAAAAATTCGTCTCCAGTTTTGATCTCGAACCCAACCTGGTCACGACACAAATTTTGCCATACGATAACTGGATCCGTTACTTTGACCTTATCCGTTTAACTAATTCCATTTTGATCGATTTCGCACAGGACATCTGGCGTTATATAAGCGACGGCTCCGTCAAACAGGCCGTCCTGGAAGGGGAGGTAGGTTCGTCCACCATGCCGCAAAAGGTCAACCCGATCGAATTTGAAAACGCGGAGGGCAATCTTGGCATTGCCAATTCGCTCTTAACGCACTACGCTCAAAAGTTAACGGTCTCCCGTTTGCAGCGCGACCTCTCTGATTCAACAGTCCGCCGCACGTTTGGCACGGCGTTGGGACACACGCTGGTGGCATGGAGCAACTTCCAGCGTGGGTTGAGCCGCATTGCACCCGACGAGCAAAAACTCAAGGCAGAATTGAATGCTCATTGGGAGGTGGTCTCGGAGGGAGCGCAAACCATCTTGCGAGCGGCCGGCCAGGCGGACGCGTATGAGTTGCTTAAGCAGCGGACGCGAGGCCGTGTTCTAACGGAAACGGAATACAAGTCGTGGGTGGATGCGATCGACGTAGATGAGGAAACGCGCGGAAAATTAAAGAAGCTCTCGCCGGAAACCTATCTGGGTTACGCCATCCAATTGACGGACCGCGTGGTTAATCCGTGAAAACCGCAACCCTTGTTTTGGAGGATGGAACCGTTATCGAAGGCCAGGCCTTTGGTGCGGAGACCGACGCTGTATTTGAATTGGTGTTCAACACCAGCATGACGGGTTATCAGGAAATATTGACCGACCCATCGTATCGCGGACAGGGTGTGCTGTTTACCGTGTCACATATTGGGAACGTGGGTATCAACAACGAGGATGCCGAGTCGGCGAAGCCACAGGTTTCGGCAGCGGTGATCCGCTCGTTAAGTCCTGTGGTTTCCAATTGGCGCGCGAACACATTCGCTTTCAGATTGGCTGACCCAAAGTGATGTGCCCGGGATCAGCGGTGTGGACACGCGCTGGCTGACACGCAAATTGCGCGATGGCGGCACTCAAAAAGCCGCGCTATCCACAAAAGGAACTACACCTGAAAAATTACATGCGATGGCGCAGGAGTGGCCCGGGCTCGATGGGCGTGATATGGTGAAGGAAGTGACATGCGAGGAACCTTATCACTGGACAAGGGATGCAGGAAGTAAGTGGGTGGCAGGAAATGATGAAGGCAGAAGGAATCAACCAGAATCGCTTTCTATTGTGGCTTATGATTTCGGGATCAAGAAAAATATTCTGCGCCATCTTGCAAGTTACGGCGCGAACGTGACCGTTGTGCCTGCAGATACAACCGCGGAAGAGGTGCTGGCGATGAAACCCGACGGTGTCTTTCTATCGAACGGCCCCGGCGACCCTGCGGGATTGCCGTACGCAGTGGAGGCAGTCAGTGGATTGATCGATAGTGGCGTGCCGATCTTGGGGATCTGCCTCGGTCACCAATTGATCGGGCGGGCGCTGGGTGCGGATACACACCGACTTAAGTTTGGCCATCACGGCGGGAATCATCCTGTCCAGCATTTACCGTCGGGAAAAGTTCTCATCACCGCCCAGAACCATAATTACTGCGTTACGGCCGGTAACCTCGAACCTTCGCAAGTGGAGATCACTTACAAAAGCCTGAACGACGACTCGCTTGAAGGCTTAAGATTAAAAAACAAACCCGTCATAAGTGTGCAGTTCCACCCTGAAGCTTCGCCCGGCCCACATGATGCACATGATATTTTTGGTGATTTTTTTGGAATGATTGATAAAGGAGCCGGAAATCACCAAGAGAACTGACATCCACACGATCCTCGTCCCCGGCTCCGGAGCCATTGTGATCGGGCAGGCGGCTGAGTTTGATTACTCCGGCACGCAGGCGGTCAAGGCTTTACGCGCGGAAGGCTATCGGGTTGTGCTGGTCAACTCGAATCCGGCCACGATCATGACCGATCCCGAAATTGCGGATGCGACTTACATCGAACCGCTCACGCCTGAAGCACTAGAAGCCATCATTGCACAGGAAAAACCCGACGCCATGCTTCCCACGGTCGGCGGGCAGACCGGACTCAATCTCGCGCTGGCGCTCAGCGAAAATGGCGTGCTGGAAAAATACGGCGTGCAGCTCATCGGCGCGAACCTGTCTGCGATCAAAGCCGCCGAAGATCGATTGCTGTTCCGCGAGACCATGCAGAAAGCAGGCATTCCCGTCCTGCGCGGCGGCGCGGCCTATTCGTTGACGGAAGCCGAAGCACTGATCAAAGAAACGGGCTATCCCGTCTTGGTGCGCGCTTCGTTTGCGATGGGCGGCACGGGCGCTTCGTGGGTCTATACACCCGATGAACTGCCCGAAGCGGTCCGCAGTGCCATCTCTGAATCGCCGATCGGTCAGGCCTGGCTCGAAGAGTCGGTGCTCGGTTGGAAGGAATATGAACTGGAAGTCATGCGCGATAAAGCCGATAACTTTGTCGTCGTTTGTTCCATCGAAAATCTCGACCCGATGGGCGTGCATACCGGCGACAGCATCACCGTCGCGCCTGCGCAAACGCTCACCGACCGCGAATATCAAATCCTGCGCGACCTGGCTCATCGCGTGCTGACCGCCGTCGGCGTTGAAACGGGCGGCTCGAACGTGCAGTTCGGCGTCGATCCCAAGAACGGGCCGCGTGGTTGTCATCGAAATGAACCCGCGCGTCAGCCGTTCGTCCGCGCTGGCCTCGAAGGCCACCGGCTTTCCCATCGCCAAACTGGCCGCGCTGGTCGCCGTCGGTTACACCCTCGACGAAATCACCAACGACATCACCAAACAGACCAAAGCCGCCTTCGAGCCGTCGCTCGATTATGTGGTCGTCAAAATTCCGCGCTGGGCGTTTGAAAAATTTCCCGGCGTGGATCCAACTCTCGGCCCGCAGATGAAATCGGTGGGCGAAGCGATGGCCCTCGGGCGGACATTTCCCGAAGCTTTGAACAAAGCGATGCAATCTTTGGAAATTGGTGTGGATGCTCTCGACGGCACCGGGCCCAGCCGGGAACCGGCCGCCGAACCCGAAACATTATCCAGCCTGAAAATTCCCACCGCCGACCGCCTCTTCCGAGTCTATCGCGCCATCCGCCAGGGACTTCCGCTTGAAGAGATCGGTCAAGCCACCGGCTATGATCTGTGGTTCCTGGCGCAAATGAATGAAATTAAAAATTGCGAATTGGAAATCAGGAATTGCGAAACAGAAAGTGAGCTCAAAGCCGTTCTGCGGTATGCCAAGCAAATGGGTTTTGCTGACTCACATATTTCTCGGCTTCTTTCTTCTTCCTGGCTAATTAACTCGTCCGATGTCCGTGAGTTACGGAAGCGCCTAGGAATTCTTCCCACTTTCCAGCGCGTGGATACCTGCGCCGCGGAATTCGAAGCGCAGACGCCGTATCTTTATAGCGCCTATGAAATGGATGACGAATCGCGGCCGACCGATAAAGAAAAGATCCTGATTCTCGGCGGCGGACCCAACCGCATCGGGCAGGGGATCGAGTTCGATTATTGCTGCTGCCAGGCTGCGTTTGCGTTGTCGAAGATGGGTTACGAAACCATCATGTATAACTGCAATCCCGAAACGGTTTCAACCGATTACGACACCGCCGACCGTTTGTATTTTGAGCCGCTGACTCTGGAGCATGTGCTGAACGTGATCGACCGCGAGCAGCCGGTGGGCGTGATCGTGCAGTTCGGCGGGCAGACTCCGCTCAACCTTGCGGCGGGGCTCGAAGCGGCGGGTGTGAAAATTTTGGGCACATCACCGCACGCCATTCAACTTTCGGAAGACCGCGAGGAGTTTGCGAAACTGCTCAAAGAGTTGGATATCCCCCAGCCTGAAAATGGAATCGCCCGTTCGCTGGAAGAAGCTCGCGTGTAGCGGCATCGGCATCGGCTATCCTGTTCTGGTCCGGCCGTCGTTTGTGTTGGGCGGGCGGGCAATGGCGCTGGTGGAAAGCGAAGAAAGCCTGGCAGGATTCATCCAAAAGGCAATCGAAGCGGCTCCTGGTCAACCGATCTTGATCGATAAGTTCATGGAAGACGCCTTCGAGATTGACGTGGATGCCCTGGCGGACGGCGAGCGCGTGGTGATCGGCGCGATCATGCAGCACATCGAAGAAGCAGGCGTCCATTCGGGTGATGCGGCCTGTGTCCTGCCGCCGTATAAAGTCAGCGCGTATCACCAGGGAATCATGCGCGAATACACCGAACAACTGGGACTTGCGCTCGGCGTGCGCGGACTGATGAATGTGCAATTTGCATTGAAAGATGAAGTGGTGTGCGTGCTGGAAGTGAACCCGCGCGCTTCACGGACCGTGCCGTATGCCAGCAAAGCCACCGGATTGAATCTTGCGTACGCAGCCGCACAGGTGATGGCAGGCCGGAAATTGGAAGAGCTCGGCATCACCGAAGAGCCGCGTGTGGATGGTTTTTTTGTCAAGGAAGCCGTGCTGCCGTTCAAGAAACTGCCCGGCTCCAGCAGTTTGCTCGGCCCTGAAATGCACTCCACCGGCGAAGTGATGGGACATGCCTCGCACTTTGGACATGCCTTTGCCAAGTCGCAAATTGCGGCGGGGATGGGCTTGCCGCAAAGCGGGGCGGCATTGATCAGTGTCAATGATTACGATAAAAGCGCAGGCTTGAAAGTGGCGCGCGACCTGCACCGCATGGGATTTAAATTATATGCAACCACCGGTACGGCGGACTTTTTCAGCAAGGTTGGTTTGCCCGTAGAAGCGGTCCAGAAGATCGGTGAAGGTTCAACCGCTATTGTGGACCTGATCAAAAGCGGAAAAGTGCAGTTCATCCTCAATACACCGCTTGGCACGCATGCACATTCGGACGGCGCCGAAATCCGCGCAACAGCGATTGCGATGAATATCCCGTTACTCACGACTCTTTCGGCGGCGATGGCTGCTGTAGCAGCCATACAGGCATTGAACAAAAAGGAATTACGGTATCGAAGTTTGCAAAGCCATTTTGGTAATAAAGGATGAAGGCGTTGCATAGATCGAAGGGCGGATGGAAACAGCAAAATAAGTAGCAAAACAAGCCCAAAAATAATCATGCCCCATATAAATAACTATCCCCAGCGTAAGGGAAATAACGTGAAAATATAAGTTGTCAACTGAAAGACTAAGGGTTGTCTTGATAGTTAAAATACGGAAGAGATAATCCTCTCCATTTTGGAATTACCCCGCTCACATAATCACTGGGATACCCGCCTAACGCCCACCCATCATTAAGATCTGTCGCAGATAACTTTTTATGTTCAATAACTACGCCGATAGGATTCACAAACCGTTCCGCATTTTCCGTATCATTGAGCGCGTCTGAATCCTGAACCGCACTTAAAATCACCAGTGTGCCGTCAGACTTTGTGAATACGGTCCACCGATAGACAGCATTGCCAAATTGTTTAGCTTCCGGGGTTTGAAAAAACTCAGGGTGCGCTACTGGATCGGCAGCATCCCATGGAATTGCATAAAACTCAACTCCTATACTAGGACTTGCTTTCCATATATAAGCTTTACCATCGGGAGTTGTAAATTGAATAGTAAGGCCTCCTTGATACGCTTGATACATTTCTGCAAGAGAGAGCTTGTTAAATCGAATATCATGCAACCCATTGTATACAGCGCCAGATAAGCTTTTTCCTGTTTCATTGGGATTTGGAACATGGCTTATATATGGCAGCATTAGATCTACCTGACCATAAAACCACATCGGCATTCCGGCAGCGCTGTATTGATTTTGGTCAAGAAGTGGTATCCCCCCATTCAACAAATCTCCACCAGTTACGTGATTTGAAAACCATCCACGATATCTCTCCTGACCAAGGCTATCCGTAAGGGTTGTGTCTCGATATCTTACCCCGTCTTTGTCAAAATAATATCCCTGTGCATCTTTTTGTACGGTCACACCGGCAGGGGCTTCGGGCATATTCGAATCAACCGTTGGGGATGGTTCAACCGTTGGTGCTGTGGTGGGGGATGGGGGAACTGACGTTGAAACAACCGGCGACTGTAAAGTGGTTGGAGCAGGCGCGCAGGCGGCAAGGAAGATAACGAAGGTGATCATGTAATAAATGGATTTCATTTTGCCCTCCAAAGCGGTAATCATCAGAATCATACCACCTCAATAAAAACAAGATTAGACAATTAGGATTGCTGAAAAAGAACTATTTATCCTGATCGATCATTGACAGGCGAATGGGGATGGCAAAATAGTTGACGGCGAACAACCCAAGAGGCATAACAACGAGGAAGATAAGCCCGATAATAGTTAAGCCTCGTACCGACAACAGTCGGCGTTCCATGATATCTATAGCGTAAAAGAAATAACGGGAAAAGACAAGTCGTCAACAGAGGCGGTTAAGGATTTGCCTGATAATCAAAATATGGACGGGACAATCCTCTCCATTTTGGAATTACGCCGCTCACATAATCACTGGGATACCCGCCTAACGCCCACCCTTTATTAAAGATCTGTCGCAGACAACTTTTGATGTTCTATAACTACGCCGATGGGGTTCACAAACCGTTCCGCATTTTCCGTATCATTCAGCGTGCCAGAATCCTGAACCGCACTTAAAATCACCAATGTGCCGTCAGACTTTGTGAATACGGTCCATCGATAGACAGCATTGCCGAATTGTTTATCCTCCGGCGTTTGGAAAAACTCAGGGTGCGCAGCGGGGTCCGCGTCCTGCCAAGGAATACTATAGAATTCTATTCCAACTGCATTTTTATTATTAACCTTCGGACCAGGAGTCCAGACATACGTTTTTCCATCTGGCGTAGTAAAAGAAACTTTGATGTTTCCGTTTTGATAATCTTGTAACATTTGTAATCTTGAGAGATTACTAAAACGTTGGTCATATAATCCATTATAAATTGCACCCGTTAAATCCTTGCCACCATCGGCTGTACTTGGGGTATGACTAATATATGGCAGGGGTTCTCCGAATTTGCTATAAAAATACATTGGTATGCCTGCGGAAAAATATTGATTTTGAGGCATAATCGTTATTCCGCCGTCTAATAAATTTCCACCAGTCACGTGATTTGAAAACCACCCTCGAAGTCTCTCCTGACCAAAACTATCCGTAATCGTTGTGTCTCGATATCTTACCCCGTCCTGATCAAAATAATATCCCTGTGCATCTTTTTGTACGGTCACACCTGCTGGCGCTTCGGGCATATTCGGATCAACCGTCGGAGATGGCTTCTACCGTTGGCGCTGTGGTGGGGGATGTGGGAACTGACGTTGAAACAACCGGCGACTGTAAAGTGGTTGGAGCAGACGTGCAAGCAGCAAGGAAAGATAACTGAAGGAGATCATGCAATAAATGGATTTCATTTTGCCCTCCAAAGCGGTAATCATCAGAATCATACCACTCCCTAACGACATCCGATTCATGCTTGCAAATTCCACGCGCACCTGATATACTGCGCCCCAATATGAATTGCCTTTTCGTGAATATCCATCATCATGCTCATCACCATACATCCCCAAAAGACCGGGCGATCCATATTCGCGTACCTGCATTCGATTAACAGGCTGCTTATTTTGTGTCAACGATCCCCGGTCAACGACCGGGGATTTTTGTTTAACCCCACCTCAAGGAATTGTATATGCAAAAACAACAAGCCATCAGACTCTCTCTTCCATCCAAAGGACGCCTTCAGGAGGACTCATTAAGTTTTCTATCGTTGGCCGGGCTTTCTGTTTTCAAACCCAATCCTCGCCAATATCAGGCGGAAATCCCCGCCTTGCCCGAGTTGGGAGTGCTCTTTCAACGACCCGGCGATATCGTGGTCAGCGTGCGCCAGGGAAGCGTGGACTTTGGCATCACCGGCATCGACGTCATCGAAGAAAAACGCGGCGAGAATGGCGACATCCTCATCCTGCATGACGCACTTGGGTTTGGCGGCTGTTCGTTAACGCTTCGCCGTCCCGGAATCATGGAAGGATGTAAACGATATTTCCTCGCTCAGAGAATTTGCCAGCACGCTCGACCGTCCCTTGCGCGTTGCCACAAAATTTCCCATCCTCACAGAACGTTTCCTCGACCACTGTAATATTCCACATGCTTTGATCGCCGCGGAAGGCACACTCGAGACCGCGCCCACCATTGGCTATGCCGACATTATTTCAGACCTGGTTTCATCCGGCCAGACCCTGCAGGATAACCGCCTGCGCGCCATTGCCGGACGGCATTATCCAGCCTTCGCAAGCCGCGTTGATAGCAAACCGCAAAACTTTGCAAACAAACCCCGAGGCGTTGGAGATGGCACGCCGCCTGCTCGAATATATCGAAGCCCATCTGCGCGCAAAAGAAAACCTGCTGGTGATCGCCAATATGCGCGGCGAAACCCCGGAAGCGATAGCCCAAAAAATGTTCGACGAAACTGCCGTCGGAGGATTGCAGGGACCGACCATCAGCCCGATCGTTGTACGGGATGCACGCACAAACTGGTTTTCCGTCACCGTCGTTGTGCGACGCGATTATTTGCAGCAGGCAATCGGCGAATTAAGAAAAATTGGCGGAAGCGGCATCATCGTTTCCCCGGTGACCTATATTTTCGAAGAGGAACCGCCGCGCTACAAAGCCATGCTGGCCGCATTGAAGTAGGAGATCCCTGTGTTCAAACAATACGATCCTCAAACCGCAAGACAAACCATCCTCAAACGTACTCCGCCCGATGAATTTCCCGTCAGCCAGCACATGCTCGACGGTATCGCCCAACTCTTTGGCGAACAAATTACTCCCGAAGCAGCCGTCACCCGCATTTTAAAGGATGTGCGGATGAACGGCGATTCTGCCTTGCAGAAATGGACACAGCGTCTCGATGGCCTGGACCTCAAGCCTGCTCCCGTCCCAATGGCATCGATCAAATCTGCATTAGCTTCCGTTTCCACTGACCAACGGCAAGCGCTTGAAAAGGCTGCGGCCCGTATAGAAGCCTTTTACCGTCGCCAACCGTTGACATCCTGGTTCACAAATGAATTGGGCGGCACACTCGGCCAAATCATCCGTCCGATCCAACGTGTGGGGTTGTATATTCCCGGTGGAACCGCCCCCTTGCCGTCCACCGTGCTAATGAGCGCCATCCCTGCACGCGTGGCAGGCGTGAAAGAAATTGTCCTTCTCACACCTCCCAACCGCTCCTTTGCAAATGAAAAACTGCCTGTTGCCCCAATCATTCTTGCGGCCTGTGCGATCGCCGGCGTGGACGAAATCTATTTGCTTGGTGGGGCGCAGGCGATCGGAGCGCTGGCGTATGGGACAGAAACTATCCGCGCTGTGGATAAGATATTCGGTCCAGGCAACTTGTTCGTCACACTGGCGAAGCGACAGGTCTATGGCGTGGTTGGTATCGACGGGCTGGCGGGTCCAACAGAGACAGTGGTGATCGCGGATGAATTGGCGAATCCGAGCTGGGTCGCGGCCGATCTATTGGCGCAAGCCGAACACGACATCTTGGCAACGGCCATTTTATTGACGCCTTCGCAATCCCTGATCGAAAAAGTCCAGGTTGAAATAGGGCGGCAAATCGAGGAACGTGGACGGGCGGAAATCATCACCGCTTCACTTGAAAATCGAGGCGGCGCCGTGCTTTCAAGCGATCTCGACGAGGCCGTGCAACTTGCCAATGAATTTGCCCCCGAGCATCTCGGCCTATCGGTGAGCAATCCCTGGCGGTGGGTCGAGAAAGTCAACAATGCGGGCGGCGTCTTCATGGGCGAAAATTCCTTTGAAGTGCTGGGAGATTATCTTGCGGGACCGAGCCATGTCATGCCGACGGGTGGCTCAGCCCATTTCGCCTCACCGCTCAATGTGTGGGATTTTGTCAAAATCGTCAGCCTGATCGCGCTCGATAAAACCACTGCGCAAACCATCGGTGAGACCGCAGGGATCCTGGCAAACGCAGAAGGTTTGGATGCACATGCGAACGCGGCATTTATGCGGACGAGGAAACCCAAATGAAAATTCGCAGCCATCTTGAATCTCTGCCGCCTTATACACCCATCGAGCCATTTGAGGTGATATCGGCGCGTATCGGCCGCGCGCCATCGCAGGTCGTCAAACTGGACGCGAATGAGAATCCTTACGGCCCGTTGCCGGTTGTCCGCGAGGCGCTCGGTAAATTGGATTATCCCCATATTTATCCCGATCCCGAAAGCCGCGCATTGCGGACTTCACTCGCACAGTTCACCCGTGTTCCCCTCGAATATTTGCTGGCAGGCTCCGGCGCAGACGAGCTGATTGACCTGCTCATGCGGGTGCTGCTCGAACCGCAGGATTGCGTATTATCCTGTCCGCCCACGTTCGGCATGTACTCCTTCGACACTGAACTCAACGCGGCGCGCTGCATCGAAGTCCCGCGCAACGCGGACTTTTCGCTCGATATGGAGTCGATCCGCAAAGCAGTGGAGACTTATCGCCCGAAAATCTTCTTCATCGCATCCCCAAACAATCCGGATGGTTCCGCACTTGATCCGGAAACGATCGATGGATTATTATCCCTGCCCACATTGATCGTATTGGATGAAGCTTATATTGAATTTGCGGGTGAAATGCTCGGCTGCAGATTTGAGTCGAATCCGTGAAGTAGCATCTCGTGAAAACCTTGTAGTGTTGCGCACCTTCAGCAAATGGGCCGGACTGGCCGGTTTGCGGATCGGATACGGTGCTTTTCCACTTTGGTTGATGCCAACATTGTGGAAATCCAAACAGCCTTATAACGTCAACGTAGCGGCGAGTATCGCAGCGCAGGTATCCCTGGAGCATGTGGACGAATTGGCAAATGTCGTTGAGCGTTTAAAAGATGAGAGGGCCCGATTGTTCGCCGCCTTGCAGAAAATCCCGAACTTGAAACCCTATCCAACCCGATCCAACTTTATCTTATGCAAGGTTATTGGCCGCCATGCTGCCGAGCTCAAAATGCAACTGGCAGAAAACCATGGAGTCTTCATCCGCTATTTCAACAAGCCCGGCCTGGAAGACCATATCCGCATCAGCGTGGGTAGACCTGATGATACGGATGTGTTGTTGAAGGCATTGAAGTCAGAGTTCAAAGTCTCCTGATATCGGAAGCTCAATGACTCCAGACATTGGACTTGACAAACAAAGAGGTAATATGCGAACCGCAGAGATATCTCGTCAAACAAACGAGACACAAATTGAAATCAAACTTGATTTGGATGGAAAGGGAGATCACCAGATTTCCACAGGCATTGGCTTTCTCGACCATATGCTTACTCACTTAGCGGTCCATGGGCTGTTCGATCTGTCCGTGCAAGCCACGGGTGACCTTCATATCGATGTGCATCATATGGTTGAAGATGTGGCGCTGGCGTTAGGACAAGTCTTCGACAAAGCGCTGGGTGATCGCAAGGGGATCATCCGCATTAGCGATTGCTTTGCGCCGATGGATGAAACGCTGGCGCATGTCACAGTGGACCTTTCGGGTCGTCCTTATGCGGTTATTCAGGCTGAATGGCATGCGCCATACGTTGGAAATATCCCAACTACTTTATTTCCGCATTTCTTCGAATCATTTGCCGTGACCTCGCGCTCTAACATCCATGCTCGTATTTTGTATGGGCGTGATGATCATCACCAGGCCGAAGCCTTATTCAAGGCGTGGGCGCGCGCGTTAGATGCGGCTTCACAAATAGACCCGCGCCGGATGGGAGTCATTCCATCCACGAAAGGAACGCTGTAGCACCAGCGCTGCCTTGCGTCTGGAAGGAATGTAATTATGAATGATGTCATATTGATCGACGCCGGTACAGGCAATCTCCGCTCGGTGCAAAAGGCGCTGGAGAGCATCGGCGCTAATGTCTTGCGCACAGACGACCCGCAGAAAGTTTTGTCGGGCAGACGAGTGGTATTACCGGGTGTGGGCGCGTTCGGTGGCTTTATGTCCGGGTTACGGGCGAAGGGATTTGAAGATACCGTTAAAGAAGCGGCGAAGCGCGGCGTCCCAATGCTTGGGATTTGTGTCGGGATGCAGGCGTTATTTGAGGTCGGAGAGGAGATGGGTGAGCATGCAGGGCTGGGCCTGTTCGCGGGTAAAGTAGTGCGGTTCGCAGAGTCGCTGCCAGTGAAGGTTCCGCATACCGGGTGGAACCAGGTACAGACAAAGAAAGAAGCGACGCTCTTAAATGGCATCCATGATGGAGCGTATGTCTATTTCAACCACTCGTATTATTGCCAGGCGGGAAATTCAGCAGACATTTTGGCGACGACAGATTACGGAATAAATTATGCCTGTGCGGTGGCAAGTGAAAATATTTTCGGTGTGCAGTTCCATCCTGAAAAAAGCCAGGTAGTGGGCCTGCAAATTTTGAAAAACTTTTTGGAGGCGGCATGAGTTTTACGATTTATCCCGCCATTGACCTGCGCGGCGGCAGGGTGGTGCGGTTGAAAGAGGGCGATCCGGCACGCACGACCACCTACAATGACGACCCTGCGGAGACGGCGCAGCGATGGTTGGGCGCAGGCGCCAATTGGCTGCATGTTGTGAATCTCGACGGTGCGTTCGGTGAAAGCGATAGTACAAATCGCTTGGCTTTGTATAGGATTTTAAATATTGCGCAAGAATTTGATGCGCATATCCAATTTGGCGGAGGGATGCGTTCGTTGCATGCCATTGAAACAGCCATTGAGTTGGGCGTGAGCCGGGTGGTGCTCGGCACGATTGCGATCGAACAACCCGACGTAGTAGGGAATGCGTTGGCTCGTTTTGGCGTAGAACGAATTGCAGTTGGAATCGATGCGCGTGATGGGATTGTGCGCGTGCGCAGGATGGAAGGATGCAAGTGGGATCTCTGCAACTGAATTGGCTCTTCAAATGCGGCTACTTGGCCTGCGTACCGTTATCCATACCGATATCGGGAAGGACGGTTTGAGCAGTGGGCTGAATATTCCTGCCACCCGTGAACTCTCTGACGTGAGCGGACTCGACGTGATCGCTTCAGGCGGCGTGCATACAATGGAAGATGTACTGGCCGCCCGTGACGCTAATTTAGCCGGCGTGATCATCGGACGGGCGTTGTATGAAGGGACGATTGATTTGAAAGAAACCTTGAGGGGAGCGGCAAATGCTCGCTAAAAGGATCATTCCGTGTCTGGATATCAAAGACGGGCGAGTCGTAAAAGGCGTGAACTTCGTGAATTTACGGGATGCCGGCGATCCGGTGGAACAGGCGCGACTTTACGATGAACAAGGCGCGGATGAATTGGTCTTTCTCGATATTTCTGCAACTCATGATGGACGAAAAACCACTTTGGAGCTGGTCAGCCGCGTGGCCGATACCATCTTCATGCCGTTGACCGTAGGCGGCGGGATTGGCGAAGTAAGTGACATGCGGAATCTCTTGTCCGCAGGGGCGGATAAGGTGAGCGTTAATTCAGCGGCGGTGAAAAAGCCCGAATTATTATCTGAAGGCGCCTCACGCTTCGGCGCGCAGTGTGTCGTGTTGGCAATCGATGCGCGCCGAAGCAAGAACACTTCGAACTGGGAAGTCTATGTTAACGGAGGGACGAGTCGCGACAGGTATCAACGTAGTGGAATGGGCGATGCGAGGTGTGGAATTAGGCGCAGGCGAAATCCTGTTGACGAGCATGGATGCGGACGGGACGCTGGCAGGCTATGATTTGCAATTGACACAGGCGATTGCAGAAGCCGTGTCTGTTCCGGTCATCGCTTCGGGTGGGGCGGGGACCCCGTCCCATTTTGCAGAGGTGCTTACAGACGGGCATGCGGACGCGGCGCTTGCCGCATCGCTTTTTCATGACGGGAAATTGAGGATCGGTGAGCTGAAAAAAGAACTGCGATCAAAAGGCGTGCCTGTAAGAATTGAAAATTTGAAAATTGAATGTCCAAGGATCAATAAATGGAGAAATTTCAATCTGAAATCAAATTCGATGCCAACGGACTCGTCCCTGCCATCGTGCAGGATGCCGATACGAATGAAGTCCTGATGATGGCATATATAAATGCAGAATCACTGAGGCTCACATTGGAAACGGGTGAGGCTCATTTCTGGTCACGCAGTCGCGGCGAGTTGTGGCACAAGGGCGCGACATCGGGAAACGTGCAACGCGTGGTCGAAGTACGCGTTGATTGCGACGCGGATGCGCTTTTGCTGCGTGTGCATCCCGCCGGGCCGGCCTGCCATACGGGTGAACGGACGTGTTTTTATCAAGTCCTGGAGAATAAAACACCATGAGCATTCAGTGGCTGTTTGATGTAATCGAAGACCGCAAAAATAACCCAACCGAAAAATCCTATACGTCCAGTCTCTTTCGAGAAGGCCTGCCGAAGATTGCGCAAAAAGTCGGAGAAGAAGGGACGGAAGTCGTGGTCGCGGCACTTGCGCAGGATGACCAACGTCTGATCGAAGAAGTTGCAGACCTCACATTTCACACACTCGTGCTTTTATCGGCGCGCGGCCTGAGTCCGGCACATATCGCTGCCGAATTGGAAAAACGTCATCAATGATAAAGATCATCCTGCTCGATGTCGATGGTGTGCTCGTATACCCGGGCGGATATCGCGCCGCACTGCGCGCCACCGTCAATCATTTTATCGACCCGACCCTTGAAATCGACGAAGAAACACTGACTGAATTGGAAAGGCGAGGGATCTCAAGCGAATGGGACATGGCCCCGCTTCTGCTCGCCTCCTATTGGAACGATATCCTCTCCCGCCAGCCCTTGCAGAATCTCCCCTCGGATGTTTTCTCCGCTGCAACCATGATCAATCGTCAACGCAAAGTGGATGCACCTACCCGCTGGTTTGTCCCGGAATTTGCCCTGGTCGCAGGCCAATACCCTGCAGAGACCGCATTCCATGCAGGATGTTTCTCATCCATCCCCTATAATTTGCAAAAAAACTTACTGACTAAAACGCGGTATGTCTATAAATCACACACCATGCGAATATTCCAGCACTTCACACTGGGAAGCGAAAAATTTACGGAGACTTATAACCTGCCCGAAGAATTAGTGACCGAATCCTTCTTGCTCACGCACGATAGACCCATTATCAACGATGAAATTTGTAGAAAACTTCGTCAACCGAATCATCGCCTTGCGGCGTTCACATCCCGCCCATCTGCGCCGCCGCGAGATGTTGATACTTCACATTTTGGGTACGCGCCCGAAGCGGAATTTGCCCTTGAGCTTGTTGGCTTTTCTGATATTCCCCTCATAGGATACGGAGGATTGGAATATCTCGCTAAACAACGCGGACTCGATGCCGCTACCTTGCTGAAGCCCTCCCCTGTCCAGGCTCTGGCTGCAATCGCGGCCGCGTTCACTGGCGAGGAATGGACTGCAATCCAGGCTGCAGCTGATTGGCAAAAGACAGGCCAATTGAATGGGGTATTTTCCAGGCTGCCGCGCTCCTTTGAATTGACCGTCGTGGAAGATACGATGGGTGGTATTAACTCAACCTTGAAAGCGGGGGAGATATTAAAACAGACCGGGATGGGTATACCCATTCAGGCATTAGGGCTTACCACAGGAAGCTCTTCCAAGGCTGCTGCGTTTAAGCAGGCTGGGATCCCATTTTTTCAAGATTGGGTATCTTTAATGCATCAGATTGAAAATGGGAGTAAAGATTAAAGCTCAGACTCGCTATTGAAAGGGACTTCAATAATGGGTATGATAATCTCAACACAATATCTTTGGCGGCAGGGAAAGATAATCTCTAATTACTTAATGGAGCCTCGGATGCGAAAAGTGATTTTCTTCATGCTTATATCGTTGGATGGTTTTTTCGAAGGACCTAACGGTGATATCAATTGGCATCACGTGGATGAGGAATTCAATGAATTCGCCATTGCCCAATTAAATACGGCAGACATCCTCTTATTTGGAAGGGTAACATACGAAATGATGGCAAGTTATTGGCCAACCCCTGCTGCGGTCGCAAACGATCCAATCGTTGCCGAAAAAATGAATTCTTTACCGAAAACTGTTTTTTCAAAAACACTTTCAAGAGTTGACTGGCAGAACACAAGGCTGATAAAAGATAATTTTGTGGAAGAAACCTTGAAGTTAAAGCAGCAGCCTGGTAAGGACCTGATCATCCTGGGCAGCTCCGACCTGGCTGTAACTTTTATACAGCATGGCTTGATCGATGAATATCGAATTATGGTCAATCCAGTGGCTCTGGGAAGTGGCAAATCCTTGTTTAATGGGTTAATCGATAAACTGGATTCTGAAATTAATAAACACTAAAATATTTAGTTCTGGGAATGTCCTGCTTTATTATCAATCAATCTAGAGAAATGAAGGCATTCATGAGAAAAACAGTCATTACAGGCTCTTTTGAGGCTGGATGGGGTATTAGAAAATCAAGACTGGCTCATTCAAGTTTTCTGCCTGGACCTTGCAATATTGTAATGAAGAATCGAGGGATTTGCCTAGGAAAATTGGGTGATACAGATTTCCCCTTGCATTTATTGATCAATTAAGGTATTATATGGGTATAATTAACAAAAATGCAAGGTGAAGGACAATTTAGAGAGGAGAGAGAGTTCCCAGAGTCATTCCAGCCTGGGTTTGTAATTTTTATTTCACAAAATTAATTATATTTCCAACCGAATTTGGCTAAATTGTTTTATTTTTTGATTTACCAAAGATTTTCCTACAGTAACAAGGGTATTTTGAATAATACAAACTATCCAATTGCCAAGAAATGGGATTTTGAGATGACGAACAGTGAATATCGAACATCTATTCTATCGAACTTATTAATTTAACAGGTCAATTTTTTTTGCTTTCAAACCGAATTTCATTTTGAAATTGATTTCATCGTATATATCAAAATAGGTTTAATATGCCGAGCAGAGTTCAAGAAATGGCAGCAAGAATAAATATGACCGCCGATGAATTTGTGGGTGAGATGCGAAAACGCGGATGCAGCGAACCTACTGCATTAAAAATCTGGCGTGGAATGTATGAAGAATTTGAGTCCTTTGAAGATAACGACATATTTCTAAGTAACCTTCGTAAGGCAGCGGATGTATTGAAAGTAAAGACGGGAATGCTTTTACCCAAATAAAAGGTTACGAACCTGATAGAATTTTCCGGAATTCGATTGATCCCAGTTATGTATTATGATCGTAGCGGCTTTCTGGAAGATGATCAATCATCCTTTTCAGAGTTGAGATAGGAGAGCAAAAATGGAAATTCGTTTATATTTTCAAATGCTGAGGCGTGGTTGGTGGATTATTTTGTTGACTGTATTAGTTGCCCTGACGGCCGCTTTAGCAGCTACGTACCTGGCAACTCCGGAGTACCAGGCCGTAGCGCGGTTTATTGTCACTCCTAATGCGGTCTTACCGGACAGGCCCGATATCACACTTCAAAGTCTAAGCATCCTCGATAACCAAACGGTCATGACCACTTATACCGAGGTGATGGATAGCAATCGAATTTATAATGATACATTGGCAACTTTGCAGCTTCAACCTCAAGATATAAAGGATTACACATACGATTCCGTGGTGGAAACCAACACCAGTGTTCTCGCTTTGACAGTTACGGGGCCGAATCCCCAAATGGCTGCGAAATTGGCTAATACGATTGGCGACCAAACAATTGCATTTACTCGACGTTTGAATCAGGTTTACAACGTTGATTTTCTTGATACTGCTGTTCCACCTGCTCTTCCATCCAGTCCACAGCCGGTGCTTAATCTTAGTCTTGCGGCGTCTTTCGGCTTACTGGTTGGAGTGTTATTAGCTGTTGTGAGCGATCAGCTTCGCCTCCCATTGGAGACCTTTCGTCAGGGTCTTAAATTGGACAGCGATACTGGTGTCCTTAACAACAAATACTTCACACGCTATGTTGAAGAGGAGATTGCAAAGCAGCCAAAGGAAGTTATGACGGTTGGAATCATTGAGTTGAATGCACTTCAAGATCTTCTGGACACCTTCCCTATTGCCGGCTTGCAGAAAGCTCTTCAAAAGGTGACTGATTCCCTGCGAAAAGAGTTGCGTGGGAATGACATAATTGGCCGTTGGAATGATATAAGTTTTATTGTCCTGCTTCCCAATACGACAGGGACAGCAGCTAATCGAATTTTTGAACGGATTTTCCAGGCTCTCTCTCAACCACTCGATCTGGACCAGTTTGGCACAGTTGGAAATCTCGACTCGTATATCGGCGGCGCAGAATATGGGAATGCCATCACCGCGCAAGAAATAATCGACAAGGCAAATAGGGCGTTAGTACAAGCTCGGCGGGATAATGATACTCACGTATTTGTAATGAATGTGAAAAGTCCACATTGGACGGAATAATAAACGACCTAAAAAGGAAATATCAGGTTCTAGGCTACGCAGAAGGAAAACAATATGAATAAAAAATTCGCCATACAACCATTTGTTTTTATCTTGTGTTTGAGCTTTTTAATGAATATGGTTGTCTCTTTTCCTGTCCAAGCTCAGGCTCCGGTTCCACCGACTCCGACCCCTATACCAACTTCGACGCAAATACCGGTTGTGGTCTTTACAGATCCGAATATCGTCACATTCTCTCAGCTTCAACAGCCTGAATTTGACCTCATTGGCCCATTTGACTCAAACGCTTTTACATTTGCCATTCCTGCTGACTGGAGTCTAAAATCCGGGGCCACGCTTACTCTTTCCCTGGGAGTTTCATTCAACTCGGCGATTCAAACCCAGCTCAATACAGTTGTTTATGGAGGAGGCACCCTTACCATATCTCTGAATAATATAACGGTGGGTGTTTTGCAGCTTAACCAGGTTGGTGAGACGCAAGCTAATATCACTATTCCGTTAGAGGATTTTGTTTCGACGGACCCCAGCGGTAGGATGCAATTAAATATTGCGCTAAACGCTGATTTTTCATGTCTCGCCAATGAAAATATGAGCGTTATTGTCCATGCGAATTCGCATTTTACTTTACCGCATGATTCAATAGAACCGGATACTAGCCTGGTAAATTTTCCCCGTCCGATTTTCCAAAACTCCTTCAATCCCGATTCAGCACTTTTAGTGATCCCAGACCAACCTACTGCCGCGGAATTACAATCTGCACTTTCTGTAGCAGCCGGTTTGGGGAACATCAGCAACGGTGGCTTAGCTTTGGATATGACTACGGTTGGTAAACTTACTGCACAGCAAGCCACTTCCTCGAATTTGATTTTTGTGGGTAAGGCAGCGTCTTTACCGACGTTAGTTCAGCTTCAGAAATTACCCGTCCCCGATGTTGGTGGGCAATTTCAATTCCCAACAGCTGGACCGGATGATGGTTTCATCCAAATGATAGATTCGCCATGGGATGTCACACATGTAGTTCTTGTGGTTTCTGGTAATTCAGATAAGGGTACTGTCAAGGCTGCCCAGGCTCTGAGCACTGGCGTGCTGCGTCCTAACACCTATCCAAATCTTTCAGTCGTCCAACAGGTTCAGCCTATACCGGTCTCTAATTCGCAGATTACAGACCAGACATTGACTGATCTTGGTTCAACGGGTAATTTGTTTCAACGACGAGGGGTCAATGATGCCTCATTTAACTTCTTCATCCCTTCAGGATATACAGTCACTTCGGACGCCTTTTTCCAATTGGTTTTCGGCCATTCAGCTTTGTTGAATTATGACCGCTCAGGGATTGTGGTGTTGCTCAATGACAAGCCGATCGGTAGCGTTCGGATGAGTGATACAACAGCTGCTCAAGCTACAAATCAGGTCAAGTTCCAGATACCAGCCTCTGCGTTATTACCAGGCACGAACACGCTGGATATAAGCGCAACCATTGTACCAACGGATGATTGTACTCCACCCAATACGCGCGGTTTATGGGTGAATATATGGCCTGAATCACTCCTGCATCTTCCTCTTACTCCAACCGCCACCAGCTCAGTGGCAAACTTCGACCTTACTCAATTTCCTGCGCTTTTTGCCTACAATCCGGTGTTGAGTGATACTGCTTTTGTATTACCTCACAACGATTTGGACTCGTGGCGGGAAGCCGAACAACTTGCCTCTTATATCGGTGATAATTCGAACGGTACACTTGCTGCCTTATCCGCTTTTTATGCCGATGGATTGCCTGCTGCAACTGCACGGTCAAACTATAATTTCTTGATAGTTGGCCATCCTAGTCAGTTGCCAGTCATGAGTGAAATAAGTAGCAGTCTGCCGGCACCGTTTTCCGGAACCAATGATGTTGCCAAGGAAAACAACCTCCAGGTTACTTACCTGATATCCCCTACTTCTCCCCTTGGCTATGTTGAAATGACATCATCTCCATGGAACGCGAATAAGATTGTATTGGCCGTCGTGGGAAATGGGGCGCAGGGAGTAAAATGGGCATCTACATCGTTAATAGATCCCACCTTAAATTATCAGGTCACCGGGAATTTTGCTGTAATTAATAACCGCCAGATTATATCGACGGACACTCGGGTGCCTTCGAGCCCGATTGGAGGAATATCTACTCAGGTGCCCAACGCGACGCCGGTAACGCCTATTATCCTTGGGCCAAGCCTTCCATTCACTCAAAGTCAGAGTTGGATTCTGCCTGTTTTAGTGGTTTTGGTCGTTTTGATTGCCTTGATCCTGGTGATTATAGCCATTCAAAGTTGGTCACATAATCGTGCACGTAAAAAGAATTGGTTAACTTCATTGCCGGATAAATTGCGAAACCGTCGGAAGGATGAATAGGTAAAAAGGGTGCTGGTGTTATCAAGCCTTGTAAATAACAATATTAATAACTTGCTGTAAGTCAGGTGTAATGCTTAAATAGTTGTGTAAGGGGTATATTGCTATATATGTTTGCTGTGTTTATCCGTATGGGTAAATATCGATGTCCGGAAGCATGGCGTCTCTTAGGAGAAACTAACATATTTGTTATCTCTTGCCCGAGGTGAACAGATGTTCTCGGAATAACAATAGAGACGCCATGTGTAGTGGAGTCCCGCTCTTGGCGAATATAGTTTTTTAATTTTCAATAAGGTATCTCAAGTGCAAAATAAGACTCACCTAGATTTCGTACTAAATGACGATCCGAAAGCCATTGATTTGATGGTCAAAAACCGTGTGGTTTATTATGCTGTAAAGCGATTGATGGATTTCGTGATCTCCTTGGCTCTATTGGTGATTCTGTCCCCCTTGATGCTCTTGATCGCTTTAGCCATCTTATTATATTCTCCGGGGCCAGTGTTTTATGTGCAAGAGCGGGTAGGTTCAAAAAGGCAATTTGATGGGAAATATGTTAATTGGAAAAAAGTAACATTTTCCTGTTACAAATTCCGGACGATGCATATAAATACCGATTCTTCCATTCACCAGGAATTTGTCCAGGCGTTGATTGATAATGACAGAGATAAGATGAGAGCAATGCAGGGTGAGGAAACAGAAATTCGTAAATTAATGAAAAGATCCAAGAATTACGCGCCCTGGAAAACTCTTACGAAAATTAAGTCTTGATGAATTACCTCAATTGTGGAATGTTTTGCGCGGAGAAATGAGTCTGGTGGGTCCGAGGCCTGCAATTCCTTATGAAATAAAAATGTATAAGTCGTGGCATTTGGCTCGCTTACAAGCCCAACCTGGTATCACTGGCTTGCAACAAGTTAGTGCCAGGAGCGCTGCAGATTTTGACGAACAGGTGGGGCTCGACATCGAATATATTGAAAAGCAGTCATTGTGGTTGGATTTGCTGATTGTACTGAAGACCCCTTTTGTGATCATTTCCATGAACGGGGCACACTAAGAAGAAGGGAACAATTATCATGGATGTAATGAGAGTTGGGGTGATCGGTTTTGGTTATTGGGGACCGAACCTTGCGCGGAATTTTAACGAGCTTCCTATGTCGCGACTGATTGTGATCGCTGATCAGAAAGAAGAGCAACTAAATCGGGCAAGGATCAGGTATCCCGGCGTCACTTTGACTCGCAATTATCGGGATCTTTTCAATATGGGTTTGGATGCGGTTATCGTCGCTACCCCCCCTCGGTCTCATTTTCAAGTTGCAAAAGAATGCATGGAACATGGTTTGAATGTTCTGGTCGAAAAACCTCTCACTCTCGATAGCCGGGATGCTGAAGAGTTGATCAAAATAGCCGATGATCAGGACTTAATTTTAATGGTAGGCCATACCTTTGAGTATGATAATGCAATGATCGAACTGAAAAAATATATTGAGAACAAGGAGTTCGGAGACCTCTATTATATTGATACGGCACGATTAAACCTTGGTCTCTTCAACCGGAATTCAAATGTTATTTGGGACCTGGCTCCCCATGATATTTCGATACTAACCTTTCTTCTGGATAAGGAACCCATCTCTGTAAGTGCCCAGGGCGCTGTCTGTGTGTTTCCGGGTGTCGTAGATGTGGCATACTTAAGTCTGACCTTCCCGGGAAATGTGACGGCATATGTGCATGTAAGCTGGTTGGATCCTCGTAAAGTCCGGCGTGTGACATTAGTCGGAAGTAAAAAAATGGCTGTCTATAATGACCTGGATAATGAAGGAAGGATAAAGATCTACGATAAGGGTGTTGAATCACCGGATTATACCGACGGTTTTGGGGAATTCCAATTAAATTATCGCAGTGGTGATATGATTGTCCCGTTTATTCATTATGTTGAACCCTTGATGCAGGAATGTCAGCATTTTTTGGACAGCATTTCGAATCATACCCAACCCAAGAGCTCTGGTCGCAGCGGGTTGAGGGTAATTAAAATTCTTGAAGCAGCCCAACGTTCTCTTAATAAAAGTTCCACCCAAGAGTTGATCCCGTGGTAGCACCTGATTTCTCGCGCATTGCTTCTGATGTAAAACTTGGCAAGGGTGTTAAAATCCACGCTTTCGTCAATTTGTATGGATGCGAGATCGGTGACGATACGAAGGTTGGAACATTTGTTGAGATACAAAAAGGCGTTCGTATTGGGAAGCGCGTGAAGGTCTCCAGTCATACCTTTATCTGTGAAGGGGTGACGATTGAAGATGAAGTGTTTATTGGTCATGGCGTGATGTTTATTAACGATAAATATCCGCGCGCCACGACCTCCACGGGTCAACTTCAAACGGAGGCTGATTGGAGTTGTATAAATACACTAGTGAAACACGGGTCATCGATCGGCAGCAATGTTACTATTTTGTGCGGCGTAACAATCGGAGAATTCGCGATCGTGGGTGCGGGCAGTGTGGTCACCCATGACGTAGCTCCCTATACAGTTGTAGCGGGTAATCCCGCGCATGTTCTTCGAACTCTCGTAGAGGCACCAGGAGATATCGCTTGAATATTCAATTTGTAGAATCTAAAGAAACAGTATGCCCCATTGAAAGAAGAAATACTTTCAGGGATAGAGGAAGTATTGGACGGGATGCATTTGTTTTTAGGGGAGAATGTTCAAAAGCTGGAGATGGAATTCGCTCAATTCTGTGGTGCTGCGTTCGGCATTGGGGTTAGCGATGGAACTGCTGCCCTCAATATTATTCTCCGGGCGATGGACATTGGCCCAGGAGATGAGGTAATTACCGTCTCGCATACCTTTATCGCAACTACGGAAGCCATCCTCCTAACCGGCGCCAAGCCAATCTTTGTTGATGTCAATCCCGCCACCTACCTTATGGATGTTTCACAAATTGAGTCGAAGATCACATCGCATACCAAGGCTATCCTGCCGGTTCATTTATACGGTCAAACGGTTGATATGGACGTCGTGATGGAAATTGCGTCCCGGCACAGGTTACGGGTAATCGAAGATGCCTGTCAAGCCCATGGGGCAGTATATAAAGGACGTAAAGCAGGTACATTAGGGGATGCGGCAGGCTTTAGCTTTTATTACTCAAAAAACCTGGGCGGCTATGGCGAGGGCGGATTCATAACCACAAACGATGCTGAACTTGCAGAAAAAATACGCAAAATTCGTGACCATGGCTCAGGTCTCCGTTATCACCATGATCTGATTGGTTTCAACGCACGGCTGGATGAAATACAGGCTGTTGTCCTACGAGCTAAACTTCCTTACCTTGCCAAATGGAATGAAAAACGGCGCGAACATGCGAACCTATATAACAAGTTATTGAAAAACACTCCGGTAAAGGTGCCTGCAGAAGGTGTGGGCAATGTTCCCGTATATCACTTATATGTCGTGAGTGGGCCAAACCGGGATGAGTTGCAGGCCCATCTGAAAAATCTAGGAGTTTTTACGGGGATCCATTACCCGATACCCATCCATTTGCAAACCGCGACCTCCTTCCTGGGATATAAATTGGGAGATTTGCCTGTTACAGAAAAAGCAGCATCTCAAATTTTATCGTTGCCCATGTATGCGGAGTTGACTGATCAAGAGATCGAATTTGTTGCTAAATCGGTTGAGTTGTTCTACCAAACTGTTGTTACATAGCGCGTTTGAACCGAGAATTGAATTTGTTTGCAGTTCATTATTAACTATATATGTTTCGTACTAGTTAAAAGGTGTTGCATAAACCATGGTAGCCCAATTTTTAGAGCGTGTTCCATCTAAATTTTATCTTGGTGTTTTAGCGGTTGTGGCTGGTTTACTTCTAGGGCTCTCTATTGTTTTTACTTCTCCTTTTATAGTAATAACCGCTCTTCTTCTTATTATTATGGTTCCTCTGATAATAAGAGCGCCAATAATTGCTGTCTTAGGAATTATTGTTCTTAATTCAACAATATTGTATGGTAATGCCAATATTGGTATTTCCATCGGTATCGGGCATATATATTTGACCGATATTCTTCTCTTAACAACTTTATTATTGATAGGACTTCGAGCACTGGTAGAACCTAAATTCAATATCATCCATACGCCGCTAGATATGCCGATGTTGTTGTTTGTTGGCATTGCATTCCTGTCAACATTTTTAGCGGTTCGTGGATCGTCGATAACTTTGCAACAAAGCCTGGGGGAAGTCCGGGTGGTGGCTAGTTACCTCGTTTTTTTCCTGGTTACCAATCTGGTGCGTGGGGAAAAGGAACTTCGCTTTCTTATAAACTCCTTTCTTTTTTTGGCAACCTTGGTAGCTTTGATAACAATATTGCAGTTTCTAACTGGCGCAGAACTACCCTTTTTGCCGGGACGTGTTGAAACATTGACTACACAGGATACAACCTATGTGGGCATTACACGCGTACTTCCACCTGGTCAATCGCTCATAATCGTAGCGAGTATTGCCATAATCGTCCTTTTAGCCATAGCTGGTCGAAGCCAGATTAATTTATGGAGTTATATACAAGGGGGGGCGATCGGCCTGGCAGTCATTATCAGTTTTAATCGTAGTTTCTGGGCAATGATCGTCATTGCTCTTTTGATCCTCGCATATTTGATCAGAAATCGCGAATTGCCCAATTTTATTAGTTTAGGATTGATTACTATTGTTGTTGCAGTAGTTCTTTTATTCCCTCTTCTTTTCTCATCGAATTCATTCATCGGCGAGTTTGTAAATGCTACATTCACCCGCCTGGCTACTCTCATAAATCCGAGTACGTTAGGGGAAAACAGCCTGCAATTCAGGGCGGTTGAAGATCAATATGTACTTCCTCAAGTGCTTGCACATCCTTTTTTGGGTCTGGGGCTCGGGGCGAACTATCGTCCTCATGACCCGAACATAGCAGATTTACTTGGGTATATTCATAACGCGCACTTCTGGCTAATGATGAAGACTGGGTTGTTGGGATACGCAGCCTTTGTATGGCTTTCTATTGTATTTTTGGTCCGCAGCTTTAAGTATTGGCGGTTGATACCAGATCTTCGAATGAGAGCCTATGTGCTGAGTTTTGCCCTTACCTATGTGGGAGTTCTGGTGGGTGCGATCGTCAATCCAATGTTTATGCAGGCATTCTGGACCCCGGTTTTGGGAATTATGTTTGGATTCAACGAGGCAATCATTGGTCTGACTCTTGCGAAAACCACCAATGGAAATGAATCGAGGCAATTACTTCAATCATCTTATAAGCCAGATCAATCCACTTCGATCGGAAAATAAATTAAATGGCCAACTAGTTGTTTATTAGTGAGAAATTACTCTGTGTTCGACGATTCCTTTGGGGAATGTGCTTTATTGGTCAACCCCTGCAAGCCGATACCCTACGTTAAATGATGTCTTGTTTTTTTTCCCCGGACCTAGTTTAGAATTGCATACACTGCCAAACTAGATAATAACCTGTTCTACTTATTGAGCGCGCTTCTGAAAGCGTACAATGACACTATCATCTGATCCTAGCGATCCTGAAGAATCTAATTCCTCCGTGATGATTGGGGGGATTTCGTGGATGGCCATTGCCTCGTCCCTTACTTTAATATTGGGCTTGGTAATGGCTATGATTGCAACGCGTGTTTTTACTGCCGACGTTTATGGAACCTTTATCATCCTTACCCTGGTGGCTTCCTTCTTATCCCTTGTCAGTAATCTTGGATTGGGCACCTCCGTTTCAAGATTTCTGGCAAGCTCTGATAATCTTTTGATGAAGGAATTGTTGGTAAATAGTGTTTTAACTTTGCAGTTCATTATTTTTGGGCTTACTATTTTGATCACTTATGTATTAGGACCACTGCTCTTTAAATTTTTAGGAGCGGAGTGGAATGTAAATGCTTATTATTATGTAGCCATCTTATTTTTTAGTACCACTCTTACAAGTATTTTGCAGTCGATCTTGCAGGGCTTTTTTCTTTTCAGACAAATTGCCATCTGGAATTTTTCTTCGAGCGTACTGAATCTAGTCTTCCTGTTTATCCTAATTCTGTTATCTGCAGATGGCTTGAATGCTTTAGTTTTCTCCCGTTGGCTGGCGTATACGTTGGCCGCTTTTTATATGTTTTTTTCCATACCCACTAAAAAGCGAATTGTATTCCGGTGGAACCTTATCAAAGACCTTATTAAATTTGGTTTTCCGCTTCAGCTCAATGGTATTCTGGACTTTTTTTATTCCCGAATTGACACCTTTCTGATCGCTACCATGCTTAACCCTGCAGATATTGCTTATTATGAAATAGCCAGTAGGATTCCGGATAGCCTTCAATCCCTTTTTGGATCGTTCAATATGGCCTATTTCCCTTCTATTTCGCGGCTATATGCAAAGAATGACCTTAATGGGGCAGAAAACTTACTTGAAAATGCTCTTCGCTTAACCGCCTTTAGCAGCTTGTTTATAGCCGCTATCGCATATCTTTTTGGGAAAGACATTATCCGACTATTATTTTCGGAACAATATCTGACCGGAGTGCCGGTTTTTATCATCATATCGATCAGCTTGAGTGTTATTCTAATCGGTACAATTTTGGGAAACTCCCTGGTCGCTGTTGGAGAATCAGATAAACCCGTGAAGATCAATTTGGTCCATTCATTAGTTAGTCTTGTTTTGAACCTAATTCTTATCCCTTATTTTGGTATTGTGGGTGCGGCCTTCGCGGGTTTGTTCGGACCTATCATTACAAATCCCCTGAACTTTACATTTCTTCGACGAAAGCTGACAGTACGTGCGGAAACTTATCTGAAACCAATATTTATTTTTATTGTTTGGATTGGCTTTGCTCTCCTCATACCCATGGAGGATATGTTACTGAAGGTGGGTGCATTAATCATCTTTATCTTAATAAACATCTTCTTTTCAGTGATTGGTAAGGATGATTTTCTCTTTTTGCAGTCCGAGGTTGCCAAGCTAATGAAAACATTTTCCCTTCGGTTTGCCTCCTCTAGGCAAAAATAATGAAAATACTTGTTATTAGCGAATTATATCCTCCGTATTACCTTGGTGGTTATGAAATTAATTGCAAAGACACGGTTGATGCTCTAATAGATCGCGGTCATCAGGTGACTTTACTAACCAGCTTCTGGGGTATACCTGAAAAATCGATCCAGGGAAATATTTATCGGATTTTGGATTTTGATCGTATTGATTTAGGAGATGGGATCAATAGAAATTCTAAAAAAATTTCTAACCTTGAAAAACGAATTCTTGAATACAAGCGAAGGTATATTTCCCGGAGAAATTATTCAATCACAAAGACTATTATTTCGAAAATCCAGCCAGATATAGTTTATCTATGGCGTCTCCAGATTACTACGACCAGCCCAGCATTGTGTGCACAAGATATGGGAATTCCCACGGTTTTCCGAATTGAAGATTATTGGCTCGCTCGTATCAGACTTACTCTTAATGAAAAAACATCACCAGTAAAACGGCTTTACTACTCTTTGATTCTTGAAAAGAGGCAAATTGAACGTTTGCGATTAAATAATCTTCTAATCATCAGTCAGTCGCTTAAGAATTATTACATAAATGCTGGCTTTCCAGAAGATAGCATGAAAGTCCTCCCTTGCGGTTTGTCGTCTGATCGTTTCAGGAATCCTGCTGACCATTCCTATCGGCCATTTTCACCCCAGGATGGAACAGTACGTTTGGCATTCATCGGCAGGTTAGAGGATCAAAAAGGTCCTGATATTGCAATCGAGTCAATAGCCAGGCTGGGAGATATTTCCCATCCATTGCTGCATCTTGATATTATTGGAACCGGAAATCAGGGATATCTAGAATATCTTAAGCAGTTAGTAGCTCGCTTGCATATTCAGAACAAGGTAAGCTTCTTGGGAAAATTGGAACAGGATGAGATCGTTAGACGTTTTCAAGATTACGACGCATTACTTTTCACTTCCCGCTGGCAGGAACCATTTGGCCGAATTATTATTGAGGCGATGGCATATGGTTTGCCGGTCATAGCTGCTCAAACAGGCGGCGTGGCTGAGATAATCACAAACTTGGAAAATGGATTACTTGTCCCTGCTGATAATCCTGGGGCTATGTCAGAAGCAATAAGAAAATTGCTTCAAGATCCTAACTTTGCGGAAAAACTGAGTCGGAATGCTTTTGCAACCGTACAGTCGAAATTTAGCTTAAAACAACTTGCAACCCGCTTAGAAATGTATATTTCGGCGATATTATAATATCCCAATGTAGCCAATCACAATATATTTATAGCGCAACAACGATAAGCCAAATTGTATAGGGACTCAAGGATTCTTTGGGAGCCGAAGTGCCTTATAAAGAATAAACGGTGTAATTATGCGGATATTAATGATAACTGATCATGTTCCTTATCCTCCCACCCGGGGAACAGCCATAAGAAATTACAACCTATTGAGACGGATTGCTAGAGAGCATGAGGTTTGGATTGCCACATTCGCGAATTCGGTTGAAGAACGGGATAACATAAATCATCTGTTAGGGTTTTGTAAGGGAGTCGAGACTGTCGAAACGCTTGAATCTAGCGGTTTGGATCATCCAATTCGAGCCCTTCAATACATGATCAAGGGTCTTCCGATGGAACTTCGACTTTATGAATCTCAAGAGCTAATTAATAAAGTCAATCATCTTGTTTCAACGATTGATTTTGATGTCGTCGATATTGTTGACTCGTATATGGGTTTATATCTGGATACGCTGCCGCTGGAGTTGCGATCTAGAACGGTACTCACTTTCATCGATGTGGTATTTAGCAAATATGACCGCATTTTCCGTTTAGAGCCTGGTTTGCCGAGGAAATTGAGGATGTGGTTGTATAGCCGTATGATGCGCCATTGGGAACCCTATTATGCAGAACGCTTTGCGCGGTGCATGACAGTCTCTGAATCGGATCGTCAATTGCTTTTATCCTGCAATCCCCTTCTGAAAATAGATACGGTCCCGAATGGCATTGATACCAAGCAGTACCAACCATTACCATATTCCAATAGTAAGCCTTCATTGATATTTGTGGGTAACATGGGATACCGGCCGAATATTGACGCTATGCTTTATTTTTGCCATGATGTCTATCCGTCAATTAAAATTGCTCTTCCTGATCTAGAGTTGTGGATAACGGGTCTTCACCCTCCTCTGGAAATTCAAGATTCTGGCAGGAAATGGTGTTCATGTAAGTGGCACTGTAGATGATGTGCGTCCGTTTTATGAGTCCAGTACAGTTTGTGTCGTTCCATTACGAGCTGGAGGGGGAACGCGCCTGAAGATTCTGGAATCCATGGCACTAGGCAGACCCGTTGTGTCGACATCCATTGGATGTGAAGGTTTGGAGGCTGTGGATGGTAAACACCTATTCATTGCTGATACTACAGAGCAATTTGTTGAGAAGACTCTGTGCTTGCTGAGAGATAACGATTTAAGGCAACGTATGGCTGTAGAGGCTAGAGAATTAGTTGTAAAAAGCTATGATTGGGATGTTATCGTACAGCGGCTGATCCATGTTTATGCCGAGGTTGCAAAGTGAGTCCCCAACTTAGAAAACCTTTTATTGTTTGGATATATCCAGGAGATTTAGACCGTGCTCTAGATTCTTCAACATGGCTAAAGACAGTATATGAATTGCGTAATTCTGGCTGGCGCGTGATTCTGATTTCTGTAGGGGCGAGTGGATGGCGTCAAATCCATGGTGTTGATGTGCTTTGTTTTTCACGCCCAGAGATATATTTGCTCCGACATGCAATCTATCACTTAAAAGTAATTAAGGTCATTCTTAAGCAATTTACGAACCTGGATTTAATTCTTTTCCACGAAATATCTGCGCCCTGGATTTTACCGCTCAGGTTTTGGAGAGGATTGCGCGGTAGGCGACGACCACTTTTTGTGATGGATACCCGCTCCTTACCAATGTCGCGCCCTGGGAAGGAGACGTGGAAGGAAAAAATACGAAAAGGGGCTTATCGAACTCGAAACCCAAATGAGCAATCACTACTCAGATGGTCGTTTAGCTATTACGCAGCGAATGGCAGAAGCGGTTCATATTCCCACGGAAAAATTATGGGGCATCTGGCCTTCCGGTGCAGAAATAGGGAATTTTTCCAAGGCGGGCTTAAGTAGGATATGGCCATCGACTACTGATGCAATTCGAATGATTTATCATGGTACTTTGCACTATGAGCGTAATCTTATAACATTATGTTATGCAACGACTCACGCAAACCTTGAAGGTATGTTTTTCGAGTTGTCATTGGTTGGAGACGGAACCGGACGTGTAGAATTGGAAGATTTTGCCGCTCAATCGAAAGGGCGTATTCGTGTAGTCCCTCTGGTAAAATATGAAAATATTCCTGATTTACTAGCTAAATCACATATAGGTGTTTTACCCTTTCCGGATGAGGAAAAATTTCGAAGTCAGCAGTCCTATCAAGCTATTTGAATATATGGCAGCAGGATTACCGATTTTGGCAACGCGCATTGTTTGTCACACAGATGTGATAGGCAATGGGGATTATGCGATTTGGGCTGAAGATTCCAGTGAGCAGGCCTTGTTTGAATCTTTATGTCATGTTTGGCGACACCGAAATGAGTTAAGCCAAATGGGAGGCCGGGCTGCTGTAGCGGCTGAAAAATGGTCATGGAAGGCATCTGCAGATAAGCTAAGAAGTGCCCTTGAAATTGGTATCGAAAGCTCAGATTTTAGATCTGGCATTGAGTTTCGAAATGACGCCAGATGATGAGAGAGATTGATTGGAGAATTACTTTTTATGGACGATATTAATAACAATGTTGGCTATTTTGTCTTTTCGCTTGATACTGAATTGGCTTGGGGAGGGTTATGGAACCAATTGCCCCCAAAAACGTCGCGAAATGGTTCAGCGGAAAGGGAAACTATTCTACGGTTATTAGACCTGATGGACGAATTCGGTATCGTAGCAACATGGGCGATCACCGGACACTTATTCTACGAAAAGTGTGAGGAATGCGAAAATTGTCCTATAATTGTATTAAAAGGAATGGACGTCCGATTCGAGCAAATTTGGGGTACTCAAGAAACGATGTGGTATGGGGCCGATGTCGTCGAAATGATACACTCAAGGAGTTGCGGTCATGAAATTGCTTTTCACGGTTACACCCATAGAGTATTTGATAGTTTAAGTAGAGATGAGACGAGGTTTGAAATACAGGAATGGTTACGTTTGGGGAAGAGGAAAGACCTCATCCCCCAGACAGTAATTTTTCCCCAGGGTAGAATTGATCACTTAGATATGTTTGAAGAGGCTGGATTCGTTTGCTATCGGGGCAAGGAAATTAGACACCCGGCTCTTTCATTCCCTTTGCTCGGGAAAGTACTAAATCGTATTAATCTTGGATTGTCATTCTTGACGCCGCAGGTCTTTGAGGTAAAACCTTCTTCCCGGAAGCTCATAAATATTCCATCCTCCCAGTGGTTATTTAGAACAAATCGGAGGATTGAAATGATCCTTGATTTCCTCAACTTGCCATTTCTTCGTTTCCATCAGACTATAAAAGGTATCGAAAAAGCTGCTGAAGAAAAAAAAGTCATTCATTTGTGGGTTCACCCACATGAATTTAGAACTGAAAAGGATTTTGAGAAGCTGCGCTATATATTTATTCACTACGCCAAGCTGGCCAAGCAGGGCAAGCTTAAATCAATAACAATGATTGACTTGGCAAAGCAATCGTTGAGGACGAAAAATGCATATTGCGCGGAATCCGAAAAATCGTAAAAAGGAAATTCAATTGAAATTACGAGATTCAATACTCAAAGAAAGAGTCTTTGATGCGGCTCTTCTTATAATTGGTAGGGTAGGGAGAGCATTCATTCATGAGGAAATTACGCCTTTTTTCATTATTGGGACAGGACGTTCTGGCACATCCCTGTTGGTCAAAATAATGGAATCCAACCCAAGCCTTTCTGGGTTTCCAGGAGAGGCGAACGAATTGTGGCATCCCACCTTGGAGCCTTTCGAATCCATCGTCAGATCGAGACTCCCCCAATAGAAATTGACCCTGGGCAATTCAGTAAAATCTCACTTAATAGCTGGCCTCCAAAGCATAGGGAGAGAATTCGAGATATATTTTTTGGCTTTCATTTGATTTCAGGCCGGTCAAAAAAATTCTTTTCAAAAAGCGCAATGATATCTTTTATGATACCTGAAATACTGGAAATTTTTCCAAACGCCAAATTTATTCATATCTATCGATACGGACCTTCAGTGGTCGAGTTGTACTTCAAGAAAAATTTCGGCAAATATTCCCGATATATATACACTGAGGATGATTATCGCCGGTATTGTGCAAAATACTGGAACGCCTGCATAAAGGAAATAGAAGAAAGGAAAAATGAGCTGTTGCTCGAAAGAAAAGGCCAGTTTCTGGAATTTAGTTATGAAGACCTGTGCCAGAATCCAAAGCAAATATTGGAAAGTCTCGGAAAATTTCTGGGGATAGCATCGGATGGTTTCAGATTCGATATATCCACTATATCCAGCCAGAATTATAAAGCACGGGATTATACGCGTGACCTAGTTAGAAATAATTTGATTGAGCTTATGCGACCAGGCTTAAACTTAAAAGGTTATTTAATTGGAGATTAATATCTATGTATTTTGGTATGTTTAGGGCTGGGAAATGCTAATGGGAATAATTACATTATGGTGACTTCCTTCATTTTAATGTCTTATGATGTATGTTCTTTTTTCCATCCGATATCAGTTTGGCATGATCGAAAGGCCGGGCGGATGCAAATTGGAAGATTCTCTTGTTGATTTTGGGTCGCTGGCGCCTAATAAACAGTTACGATCAATGGTTTACCAACCCGACTAATGGAAGGCGCGTTGTTCGTCGCGATGATTTTCGAGACCCCAATTTTATAAAATTTCGAGAGCTTAATAAAGGAAATCAAGGAGAACCAATCTTATGCGGCTAGGCGTAGTATTATCGATGAAGCGGGGAATAGATCACTTTACTTATCGTGAGCTTCTTGTTTATGAAAAACAAGGTATTAAAATTAGCCTTTTTCCCACAAAATTTCAACGTGGGCTTTATAACGCTAGGGTAGGGTGGACATTACATTTATGGCATCCCCTCATGGTAATTCTAGTGCAGCCGTTTTGTTTTATAAGATCCCCTTTTCAGTACCTTTCAATTTTATTGGAATCCATTCAGTTTCGGGCTGTTGTTGATTTTTTTATAGCACAATACTTTGCAACCCCAATGCGGGATATCGATGTAATTTACTCGATTAGCGGAGATCGCAAGCTTTTTATCGGCTATTTTTGCAAGAGAATATTAAAAAAAGCCGCAAATGGTAATCCTGCACGCTTATGAATTATATAAGAATCCCAACCCAAAGCTGTTTGTCCACGCATTGAATTCGTGTGACCAGATTGTAACTGTTACCGAATATAATAAGGAGTTCCTGGTCGATCATTTTCAAATTAATCCGTCCGATATTGAAGTCGTTCGATGCAGCGTGGACGTGAATGACTATAAACCGGGAACCAAGTTTGTTGTCCTCATCGTTTCTCAATATGATGAACGCAAAGGGCACGAAATCCTTTTGAAAGCGATAAAAAGCTTGAATATTGAGGATATCGAGTTATGGGTTGTTGGCGGTAAACATGATCGCCCCAATGAGGTAGACGTACCAAAATTGGTAAAAGAGCTTGGTTTGGAAACCAAAGTTGCCTTGTTTGGCCCATTAAGTGGTACAGCTTTGAAAGCTCTTTATCGTTCATGTGATGTGTTTTGCCTGCCGAGTAGAACCAGCAGCATTGGCATAGCAGAGGGCTTTCCCGTGGTGTTGATGGAAGCCATGGCTTTTGGTAAACCTGTAATTACCACCCGGCACGTTGAGATTCCTCGTATCGTGCCGGAAATTCTGGTAGCGGAGAATGATGTCGATGGATTAGCAGACGCTATTCGAAAATTGTATCAATCGAGAGCGTCATTGAAACCATTGGGTGAAAGAAATCGGCTGATTGCCGAAAAATTATTTTCGCTTTCAAATGCCGAATATTCTGCAGTTTTACTCAATAAACTTTCGCATTTGAATCAATGATTATTTATTTACCACATTAATAATCTTATTTGAGGCCAGTCAGTAAGCGATATTCGAGTACAGAAAGAAGAAGTAGTAGATAATCCGAAGAAAGGGCTCTTAAATGAACAAAACCTTGAGGGTTGCAATAGTCGGTTCTGGTGAGTTTAGTAAAGAGCATATTTCTGCCCTCCAAGAGCTGGAGTCGGTCGAGATAGTGGGAATCTGTGATCAGGATGTCACTCGGGCCGAGGCTTTAGTTAAAATAACCACCAGGGCCCATGCATACCAAGAGTTAGGCGAACTTCTTCGTCAGGAAAAGCCGAACGTTGTCCATATCCTGACTCCTCCAGCGACCCATGCTAAATTGGCCATCCAGGTTATGGAGGCTGGTTGCCACGTTCTTGTGGAAAAACCCATGGCGTTAACTGTCACGGATGCCGATATGATGATCGAGGCTGCCCGGGTGAATGGGGTGATGCTGACGACGGATCACAATTATCTTTTTAACCCTTGTATCCTTAAGGCGCGTCAGCTTGTCCGGCAGGGTAGCGTTGGCCAGGTGCTTCATGTCAATGGTTTTTATGGTATGCCGGGGGCTGCAGACGATTATAGAGGCGTTGCTGGACGTTCACATTGGGCTTGGCGCTTGCCAGGGGCCACGTTCACAAATTTCTATCCCCATATGATCTATTTAGCTGAAGCGTTTATATCAGGCGATTTGTCGGTGTCTGGTGTAACCCTTGGTCGAGAAGGAGGAACAGAGAGTCTTCCAACCGAGTTAGCCGTTTTACTAAACGGTGAAAACGCGTCTGCAACCCTGGTCATATCCATGCGGATACAGCCATATGCAAAATATATTGATATCTATGGGACAAAAGGAATCATTCATGCCGATTTGGCAAATGAGGTTTGTACATTCCATAAAGTCCTGCGTGCACCCGGCATGATATCAAAAGTATTCTATAATCTTGAGGAAAGTTTTCAGCTTGCTACAAATACAATAATAAATACTGCCAAAGTATTATTGGGTTTGATCAAGAGAAATCCCGGTTTACGCAATCACCTTAAAGAATTTTACAGCGCTTTGCAAAATGGGGCAGATCTGCCGGTGGGTGGTGAGGATGGCAGAAAAATGATCAAGATCATGGAAGAGACATGGGAAAAATTGCCCGAATCGGTCTCAAATCCCAATACTGTTTCAAAGATTGTCAGGATAATAAATCCTGAAACCGAAACCGAAAAGAAACTTGCGGAGAAGGTCAACTTTGGGAGGGCCCTGGTAACCGGCGCCACCGGCAATTTGGGTTATTTTCTAATTAAAGCCCTTGCGCGCAGTGGGGTAGATGTTCGGGTATTGGTGCGAGACCCCAATCACGTTTCAAAGGAGATCGAGACCCTGGCCGAGGTCGTTTGCGGCGACATTCGGGATTTATCCTCCCTTGAAGTTGCTATGCGCGGTGTGTCGGTTGTATATCATTGCGCAGCAGCTACAAGAAATTATTTTCCGTTGAAAGTACATTTAGATACCAACGTCCATGGTACCGAGAATGTATTAAAGTCGGCGCTTAGTGCCGGAGTGAAGCGGGTTATCCACATTAGTTCGGTGATCGTATATGGTTTATCGAATGGAAAAGTTGATGAGGATAGCCCTTATCCGACGGTTAAAGACCCATATGCAAATTACATGCGCACAAAAATTGAAGCCGATAAACTGGCCATAAAATTTTATAAGGATTTTGGTCTGCCTGTCACGGTCCTGAGACTTGGCGGTTTATATGGGTCATCGACCTGGCGTTCGATAAACAAAGGTCTCATCCAGGTTGGATTATTAAAATTTGCCATTGGTTCAGGCCGGAACCATAATCCCAATACCTACATAAGAAATGCTGTGGATTGTATTCTTCTGGCTTCAATCTCCCCGCAGGCGGTTGGACAGATCTATAACGTTGTTGATGAGCCACAACTCACGGGGCGCGAGTTTTCCAAAAGGTGTGAGAAGGTTGCAGGAGAAAAATCTTTAAGGATCTCCATACCTGCGTTTTTGATGCTTTTAGGCGCACAGTTTTTGGAATGGAGGGCTAATAGAAAAGGTGGCCTTGTTCCTCCAAGATTATCTAAATTTGTGGTTAGAAGTGAATGCAGAGATATTTACTATTCGACCCTCAAGATTAGAGAACAACTAGGTTGGCAGCCTCCAATATCTTTGGATGAAGGATTGGAAGAGATCTATAAAGCGTAGGTTTTTAGATGAGTTTTAATCGGAAATTGTTCTAAAGAGAGTTTTGGAGTGTAAATTTATGGGCAGTACGATAAGTTCATTGGAATTGGCAGAAGACACATACTGGGAAAAGGCGGCCAAAACAAGATGGGGCCGTTATCTATCAAATATTGAGGAGCAAGTGATCTTAAAGGCCAGTAATTTGGCTAAAGGAAATTCAATAAATAATGCCCTTGAAATTGGATGTGAGGGGGGGAGATGGTCAAAATTGCTGGCGGATCTGGGATGGAGCATAATCTGTACAGATATATATCAGGATAATTTGGATATTTGCCAAAGAAAAATCCCGCTGGCAAAATGCATGCTTGGAGAAGAAAACGATCGAACCCTTCCGTGCGAAACGTCAAGCATAGGATTGTTGTTGTGTATCGAGGTTCAACCAGTTATAGCTAATGATTGGTTCATCACCGAGGCGTTTCGGGTGTTGGGTCGCGGCGGTTTTGTAGTCGGTGTTTTACAAAACAAGAGCTCCTACAGGGCATATCTTCATAATGTAGTTGTACCTCGGGGAAGTGTGCCTGACAATTATGCAGTTACTTACGCCGAATGGAGAAATAAACTCCGCGATCAAGGCTTTAAGTTAATTACCGAAGCCGGATTCTGTTGGGTGCCATTTTCTCGAAAAAGCAATTCGTTTTTAGTCCCTCTGTTTACTTATCTGGAAGGGATATTAGGCATGCGCCGATTGCCCAGTATGAGTCCCTGGATCATCTTTATTGCCCCCAAAGGCGACGTTAGTTGAAAATAAATATGAAATCAGAAAGTTTCAAATCTGGTAAAGATGACCGTCGTCATCTCTCTCAGGCTATCTGCATGATCGCTTACGCCAATTATTTTACAGATGCGCGCATCAAGAATTATGTGGACATATTACTAAAAAACGGTTATCGTGTCGATGTTTTTGCATTGGGTCAACTTGAGGCCACCCGACCGGGACTCCGCGTCTTTTGCCTCATGACCAAGGTCTGGAGCAAGAGTGTCTTTCCTTATATCCTCTCACAGATGTTGTTTTTTCTCGTCGCAACTGTACGCGTCACATTTGCGTTTTATCAAGAGCGATATTCGATTGTTCATATACATAATATGCCTGACTTTATTGTTTTTGCAGCTTTAATTCCCAAGATATTTGGGGCAAAAGTTATTTTAGACGTTCACGATACCATGCCTGAGTTTTATGCAACCAAGTTTAATATTTCTCTGGATCGCCCCCTGATTTGATTAATTCGGGTTGAAGAGAGATTAAGCGCGTCCTTTGCAAACCATGTAATCACAACGAATATCCTGCATAAAGAAGCCTTGATTGATCACGGTATTTCCGACTCAAAAATCAGCATTGTGATGAACCTCGCTAATCCGGCGATTTTTTCAATTCTTTCCAGGGAAGAATCTGCTGCAGGACTCAAGTTAGCATATCATGGAACCATGGCAGAACGATTGGGCCTGGATTTGATCCTGATGGCCATTCGGCGCGCCCGGCCTTTTTGTCCAAATATAAAACTCGTTTTAATCGGTGACGGCGAGTTCATGCCCAAATTGAGGAAACTCATCATCGAATATGATCTGGAGGATGTTGTTGAGCTGATCGGGTGGGTGCCTGTAGAGGAATTACCGCAGCATCTTTTCAATGTTGACGTCGGTGTTATTGGAAACCGCAAGTATACCGAGCTTTATAAAAACTGGATGCTGCCGGTTAAAATGTTAGAATATGCGGCTATGGAAATCCCCGCTATTGCGCCTCGTTTGAGAGTAATTTGTCAATACTTCGACGATGATAGCGCCTTCTACTACATACCGGACGACGCTGAGGATATGGCGCAGCGAATCATCGGGTTATACAAACAACCTGAGAAGATTGTTGGCGCCAGGCAGAACCTGAAACGATTTAACCAGAAGTATTCCTGGGCAAATATGGAAAAAGAGTACTTGGATATCGTTGCTGGTCTGGCGTCCCAAGAGTAGGGTTTATGCAAGTAGATTCGCTACCGTTGAGCAGTGATGATTGGTTGAAATTGATTTCCAAACAACCGGATGTTTATATTTTTCACCATCCAAGTTGGATTGAGTTTCTTGCTGAATGTTATGGTTTTACCCCCTATTTACTTGTACTCCGCACGGAAGATGGACGACTTCGCGGGGGGCTTCCGATCATTGAAATAAACAGTTGGTTGACCGGCCACAGGGTTATCAGTCTACCTTTTAGTGACTTCTGTCCCCCATTATTCGTAGATGAAACTGCAGGGATTGAGTTGGTGAATGCGTTAGCTGCATGGCGCAAACAAAATAATTGGGCGCAGCTCCAAGTTCGTTGGCCCCTGGTTGCACAAGCGGGGCTTTACCCGGGTGAAAGTTTTTATCAGCATTTCACGAAATTAGCAAGGGATGCTGATCATGTCTTTCGCACTTTTAATAAGTCACAAACTCAACGGCATATTCACCAGGCGGAGAAGCTGGGAGTGACCATCCGACAGGGGAAATCCTGGGAAGATGTGTCCTTGTTCTATGATTTACATATTCAAACCCGCCGGCGCCAGGGTGTCCCCGTACAACCAATGCGTTTCTTCCGAATTCTTTGGGAGCGGCTGATATCGCAGGGATTGGGTTTTGTTCTGTTGGCGTATCATGAGCGACAGCTCCTGGCTGGCGCTATATTTCTACATTATAACAAGACAATTACGTACAAATTTGGTGCTTCCTACGCGGGATATTGGAAGTTTCGCCCGAACGATCTGATATTTTGGTATGCCATTCGCTGGGCGTGTGAAAATGGATATCAGGTGTTCGACTGGGGAAGAACTGATCTTGAGAATGATGGGCTGCGCAATTTTAAGCGCGGCTGGGGAAGCGAAGAGCGTTTATTGCATTACACTATCTTTGCTGACAAGCCTCCTTCATATAAATCTCTAGATGGAGCTCAAAAACATCTGATGGAAACAATCATCCAGCATTCGCCACTTTGGGTCTGTCGCCTAGCCGGAGAGTTATTTTATGTCCATTCCGCCTGAAAGGCTTTTACCACTTTGTTACTATCTATCGTGGATTTTGCCCGGCTTGGTCAGTGAGGTCAGAAATGTCTAATCTTTGGAGCTCAAATGTTCCGTCAAAGTTTTGGTTATGTACTCCGGATTTAGAGGAAGATTTTTGGCGGAGTGCGATCCGGAAATCGATTTCACTTCTAGGTTTGAGGGGTAATATGGAAGACCCGGATGAATTAATGGAAATGACTTTAGGAGAAGGTCGATTTGGTCCGCGTCACTGGGACCTGGGCTTGGTGAAGCGTATCTATTACCTGGTAAAACCACTTTTGCCCAGGTCGTTGACACAGTTTATGCGCCAACATTATAATAATCCCGTTGATAAGAAGTCCAGGATTAACTGGCCGATTGATTCCAGTTATGTTTTTTTCCAATGGGAGGTGATGCGCCAGCTTTTGGTTGAAACTGGTAATCGTACCATTACCTATAAAAGTATTTGGCCCGAAGATTATCGTTTTGCTTTTGTTCTAACTCACGATATTGAAACCGCAGAAGGCCAGGCTTTTGTTCGTGAAGTTGCTGAGATGGAAGAAAGTATGGGGTTTAGATCCTCCTTTAATTTTGTGTTGGAGAGATACCCTCTGGATTTCGCACTCATGAAAGAATTGCGAGATCGAGGTTTTGAAGTGGGCTGCCATGGCCTAAAGCATGACGGTAAGCTTTATAATTCCAAGGCTACATTTGCAACGAACGCGGCGAAATTAAACACCTATCTAAAGAAGTATGGAATGGTTGGGTTTAGATCTCCATTGACACATCGTAACCCGGATTGGATGCAAATGCTTGAAATCGAATACGATTCTTCATTCTTTGATACCGATCCATTCGAACCCATACCAGGTGGAACCATGTGCATTTGGCCATTCTTTTTAGGTCGTTTTGTGGAACTGCCGTATACTCTTGTTCAAGATTATACGCTTACCTCTGTGCTGGGAGAAACAACTCCGCGGATATGGCTTGATAAGGTTGAATTTATAAAGGAATATCATGGAATGGCATTGCTTAACACCCACCCGGATTATTTGAAGAAGCATGATGTACTGAGAATTTATGAGGAGTTTTTACGTTCCATGAAGAAATCTGGTGGCTACTGGCATGCCCTTCCGTTTAAAATTTCGCAGTGGTGGAAAGCGCGTGCTGTGTCATCGGACGTCGCAAGAAGTTATGCGTCTGTCAATACAGCGACCCTCGATCATAAAAAAGGCCTGGTTATCAATTAAATACGGATATTAAGTAACAAAGATACTTTTGAAACGTTAAATATTCGACATAATTGTTCCCTAGATTAAGGCCTCTATGAGAATTGTTTATATCATTCTTGCGCATAAATTACCTGAACAATTGGTGCGTCTTGTGCGGAAACTTAATAATGACTTAGCCTCCTTCATAATTCATGTTGACAAAAAGACGGATCGAGAAACATATAGTAGCATGGTTGATTCACTCTGCACATTTAAGAATGTCTTCTTTTTACCCCGCTACGAGCGTAATTACAGGGATTTTTATCATCTTAAGGTGACATTGGATGGATTTCAAAAGGTTCATGAATTAGGCATCCCGTATGATTATATGATATTGCTTACGGGACAAGATTATCCAATAAAGTCCAACGAACATATTCAGATGGTTTTACGAGATAGTGGCGGAAATTCCTTCCTTGAATATTTTACCTTGCCAAGCGAACACTGGAAGAATGAGAATGGTGGGATGGATCGCATTAATTATTGGCATTTTAATTGGCACGGGATGGAATACGCGATACGGGAAAAGAATAGGTTCACGCCTTCTTTTCTCACTCCTCTCATATCGGGCCCGGCTAAGTTGCTCCCGTTCCGGCGTAAACTACCTCCGGATTTCAAGGTGTTCGGCGGCAGCGCTTATTGGTGCCTATCGAGGGACTGTATCGAATATGTACGTACGTTCGTAAAGCAGAATAACGATTTTGTTAAATTCTTTAAGCACGTATTAATACCGGAAGAGATATTCTTTCAGACCGTTCTTCTAAATTCGCCGCTCAAGAGCATGATTGTCAATGATAATTTAAGGTATATCGTTTGGTCTTCTTCGAGTCGTCCTCCAATATTGCGTAAAGAGGTATCTGAAGGAACTTATCAATTCAAATAAATTATTCGCCAGGAAATTTGATGAAACCGTCGATCCGGATGTGCTGGATGCGATTGACGAGTTTACTCCTTGATATCCACCTGGGTTTGGATGGCGTTGTCCCGTTTTAACGATTTTTATGGCTTCCAGGTTTGCAGGAGGTTTAGCAGCTGACACGTCATGGGGAAACTACAAACTCATAAGCTCCCATGTCATAACCTTGTCCTTGCGGTCTGGGGGTGCCGTCGAAATCTTTTGGGACGTTAGTTAGCGAAAGGCCTTTATCAATGCATGGAGACCCAACCTGCAGGTGAAAATCACCTTCTGGATTGACAAATAGTGGATATGCTCCGACAACATCACCTGGATCTATGCGGTTACTCCCCTGTTTCCAAATGCAATTATTTCCAGCAACCAGGGATAAATCTGTCGATAGATCGGGAAATATAGCTCCAATTCCATTCGATTGATTGGCAAAGATATTGTTTTGGATGGTTATGCCCTGATCGCTTAACAATTGAAGGCCCTGGCCATCTGGGTCGGGCGCCACAAACGTATTGTTAAGGAACGAGATGTCAGTGCTTGATTTAACGATACCTGCTAGAAAAACGTAACTGACATTGTTTATAAAGGTCAAGTTTTTCGCATCTTCTGCCTGTATTAATTTTGCTGCCAGTTCATTTGTTTGAGAAGGCTCGTCGCAGTAGTTACTATCGAAAAGCACATTACTTGCTGCCTCCTCCGCGGGTGGAGAGGAAAACGTTTGAAAACAGTCAATATGCGGATCCCTATTTTCGGGCTGGGTATATGAAATATCGTGAATATAGTTTCCGCGAAAGATATGCCCCTGTCCGTGGAAGTGAATGCCATCTGCATCCACCCAGGATGGAGGGTTGGAAACGGATGGAACGTATTGCATGGTGGCACTAATGTCATTGCGTAGGACAATATTGTTCCTGCCTCGGACATCAATCCCGACTTGGCCTACATGGTAGATTTTATTGTTCTGAATTATGTTGTTTGTGGTTTGAGAAGGATCAGCGACATTGGCCTGGAGGAAGACCCCGCCCCATTCAAGATCATGGATAGAATTATTTTCTATAATGTTATCACTGCCTATGATACGGACGCCCCAATCTGAAGACCCCGATAAATTATCTGTAATTTCAAAGTTGCTAATCGTTACGTAACTGGCGTCGATCGTAAAGCCTTCTGTGATTACCCTTCCATTAGCCTTATAGGTGATTGGGGCGGATGAGGTCCCTGATATATTTATTTTTACGGGCTGGTTGTAGGTTCCTGCTTCAATGATAATAGCGTTACCGGGTTTGCTTTTATTTGCGGCTTTCTGGATGGTCATTAACGGAAGAGCCGGGGTACCGGGATTCGAAGTCGCTTCCTGTGGTAGATACGTAATAGGTGTCCAGGGGAAGGTTTTGATCGGTACCGGATGTGCCTGTTGGATACGCAAAATGTTGAGCATTAATGGGTGAGCATGAATATAGTATGAATGTCGATATAAGAAGAATGGAAAGGAGGACTTTATTCGAGTTGGATTTGTACGGGATCCGATTGGCTTTATTTAATTTTATATTTTGGCTAATTAATGTTGGCATACAACTCTTTGACCTTACTTTCGAATATCATGGAATTTACCTAGCCACCTGACAGTTTTGTTTTATCAAAATAGAGTCACAAGTTTACCGTCTCTGCTGTATAGTCGATTTTCCAATTCTAAGCTTAGGAAACAGTCTGACTAACCTAAAATCGGCTCAGTAGCCCGCTTCAGCGGGCTTTCACGAACTGAGGCGGTGGATTCATCCACCGGCGGCGGGGTACGGAAAGCCTGAATTGTTCAAAGTGTCCGGTGCCTAGAAATTTACCAGGGAACTGATTTCTCTAAGAAGAGTTTATTAAGCAGGGACAGATGTTGGATTATAGTCTCGAAATTGTTTCTCGTAATAGGACATCTTTCGCTTAAAGGACCCCCGGCTTTTATCGTATAAGAAATCTCGGCTCCTTTCTGGTAATTGTTTCAAACCCGGGCTGCGATGGTCGTGCTTTTGGCATCCATATTTATACGATTTGTCTATGGATATTGGGATATGGAATGATTCGATGGTTTTCTTAAGGTCGCTTGACAAATTTGGAAATTTGTGGCGTATGGGTGCGGGGCGGGTGGGAAGTCAGCAGGATTTGCGCCATTTGCTTGATTTGAGTCTGAAAAATCGGACCTTGAGAAAACCATGGATTACCTGATTCCTTCACTTGACTAAAGAACATTTGTTCTGTGTAATGAATTCCATAACTCAGGAGCAAAACCACGTCAGGGCGTCCTCGTAAATCATCATTCCTTACCCTCGTTCCTCCAATCACCCACTTACCTGATCACCTGATCCCAATTCCCAAATATCCAAGACCGCCTTACAATCCCATTCGATCCTCCCAAAACTTGGCCATTTTCTACTCAAAATTATTTATGGAACCGACCCGGGGGAGGATTGCGAAGTACTCGAAGAGTGAACCTCAATTGAATGGATTTTGTTCAACCGAAAGCAACGCAGTCCGCGGAGGATTCGAACTTGATTCGAACCGTTCGAACACTGCCGTAAATCTGCATTTTTTATCCCGATTCCAGAATATCTACATATCGAATACAGTTTTTTTTCTGTCCTCATCATCCAATTACCTGATCCCTAATTACCTCATCCCTGATCACCTAATTCCTAATCTCCATTCTCTCTATGGTTTTTTCAAGATCGCTTGACGAATTTGAGAATTTGCGGCGCATGGGTGCGGAGCGGGCGGGAAGTCCGCATGGTTTGCGCCATTTGCTGGATTTGAGTTCTGAAAAATCGGACCTTGAGAAAACCATGAGAATGGATCCCGCGTACTGTCTGCGTCTAATAAATGATTTGGTATAATTATAGATGGCTGATGTATATACT
>CAVWHR010000003.1:0-29886 GCA_963754835.1 uncultured Chloroflexia bacterium
GGATAAGGATTGTCAAACGCTTGTTGGCATTCATGTTAAAATTTCGGGCAATCAAAGAAATGCTTAATCGTCAAAGGAGAAGAATCATGAAATACCGATTATCTTTGCTATTCGGCTTCCTGGTTATTTTTACCTTATTGCTTTCAGCCTGTGCACCTGCAGCCGCTCCTACACCGCAGGCTGCACCGGCAACCGAGGCGCCTACAACCGTACCCACGCCTGCCAACCCGACTTTAATCCTTTCGACCACCACATCCACACAGGATTCGGGTTTACTGGACGTGTTGATTCCGCTTTTCGAACAGCAGACCGGTTATAAGGTCAAGGTGGTTGCTGTTGGTACGGGGGCGGCTCTACAGATGGGACAGCAAGGCAATGCCGATGTCCTATTGGTGCATGCGCCTTCGTCCGAGGTGACCTATATGGACGGCGGCTATGGCAAGGACCGCCTGCTCGTGATGCATAACGACTTCATCATCGTCGGCCCGACTTCCGACCCCGCAGGGATCAAGGGTACCGCTAGACGCGGTGGATGCGTTCAAGAAAATTGCCGCAACCGGTTCCCCGTTCATTTCCCGCGGCGATGACTCGGGCACGAACACCAAGGAATTAGCTCTGTGGAAGAGCGCCGGCCTCGATCCCGCCGGCCAGAAGCCAAGCTGGTATATCGAGTCGGGTCAGGGCATGGGTGCAACTTTGACAATCACTTCGCAAAAAAACGCCTATACCCTGACCGATCGGGCCACCTACCTGGCCAATAAAGCCAACCTGCAATTGGATATTCTGGTGGAAAAAGATACAAGCCTGCTGAACGTTTACCACGTGATCACCGTCAACCCCGATAAATGGCCCAAGGTTAATTATGTGGGGGCGCTGGCCTTTGCGAAGTGGATCACCAGTCCGGCCACGCAGGACGTAATCGGCAAATTCGGCGTCGACCAATACGGACAACAGTTGTTCATACCCGATGCCACGAAAACCGATGCGGACCTGGGCCTTTGATCATTAATCGTTTTTGTTAACGGATAGCGGGAAACAAACATTCACGGTCAGGCTTGTTTCCCGTTATCATTCTGCCCGATATGGCAATCGATCCCGAGATCTTCCAGATCACCCTCCTATCCCTGGAGGTGTCGCTCTGCGCGACCCTCCTCAGCCTACTGCTGGGACTGCCGCTTGGTACACTGCTCGCGCTTGAAAGATTCCCGGGACGTTCCTTCCTGATTAAGCGTGGTCAACACAGGAATGGGGCTGCCGCCGGTGGTTGTCGGACTATTTGTGGCGATGAGCCTGTGGCGTTCCGGTCCTTTGGGAGATTTGAACCTCATCTATACACCGGCCGCGATCGTGATCGCACAAGTGATAATCGCCTTTCCGGTCGTAACCGGCTTGACAACAGCCGCCTTGCAGGCCCTTGATACCGGTTTGCAATTGCAATTGCTCGGCTTGGGTGCGTCGCGCCTGCAAATGATATGGATGTTATGGCGCGAGGCTCGTTTGCCATTGCTGGCCGGTTTGATGGCGGGTTTTGGCAGTGTAATCTCCGAAATCGGTGCCTCCATGATGGTGGGCGGTAATATCCGGTATCAGACGCGTGTGCTGACCACTGCCATCGTCCTGGAAACAAGCAAGGGAGAATTCGGTAATGCCATCGGCCTGGCGGTGCTCCTGTTGGCCATCACCTTCCTGGTCAACTGGGGCTTGACCTGGATCCAACAAAGGTCGGCCAGGCGATGAGAGCACTGGTTGAGATCCGTAATCTACAGGTACGACGCGGTGGTCGCAATGTACTGGAGGTCGCTTCGCTCGAGATGTGGAAAAGTGAAGTCCTTGCGCTTATTGGACCGAACGGTTCCGGAAAGAGCACGCTTCTACTGGTGCTGGCCAGTCTGCTGAAACCGCTGAGCGGTGAGATCTTGTTCGATGATCGTCCCCTCGCACAGTGGAAGGCTTTGGATTATCGACGCAGGATTTCTTTTGTCTTTCAGGCACCGCTTCTGCTGGATATGACTGTGGCAGAGAATGTCGCCCTCGGCTTGAAGTTCCGCGGATTGCAGAGGGATAAGATCAGGCCCCGCGTGAATCATTGGCTGAAACAACTGGGGATTGAATCGCTTGCGAGCCGGCGGGCCGGGGAATTGTCCGGCGGCGAGGCACAGAGGGTGAGTCTGGCCCGGGCGTTCGTGCTCGATCCGGAATTGATCCTGCTGGATGAACCTTTTTCCGCACTCGATCCACCCGCGCACTCCAAATTACTGGAAGATCTTGCGGCACTGCTGGCTGTGGATCATCGCACGGCGATCATCGTCACACATAATTTGAAAGATGCCTCACAGCTCGGCGACCGGGTGGCCGTTCTGATCGGCGGCAGGCTGCGGCAGGTCGGACCGTGCCAGCCAGATCAAATCGAAGCCTGCCGATGAAGAAGTAGCTGCCTTTTTGAAGGAAACTGCCGCGTTCCCCCCTTTAACGGCTTGCCCCGCGATCGCTCGCGGGGTAGCCAAAGACCAACTCAGAGGGAGGAGAGAGAGTTAAGCCAGGCAGGCTCTAATAGAACACTACCGGGTTTACAAGGTTGGGTCGTGATCGGGGTTCGTCCCGCACCAAACACAGACTGGTTTATCGATCTGGTTGCAAACCAGGGCGTTGGAACAGCGGCGAGCGATCACTCGCGGAGGCTGGTCGGGCAGTTGCTCGGCTGGATAAACGACTTCGGATTCCAGCGCGATCTCGTGACCGATATGTTCGCAATACTTGATCTTGCTGACTTGCCAAGTACGGAAAGCCATCGAACCTCCAGATTACGCCCATAGTTTACGAGATGTCAGACAAGGCTGCCAGTGACACGCGTCACAAATGCTTGTGACAAACGACCTTTTTTCGGACAAAATAGGCCTGATTTATTGTGCTAACTTTCGCTTGGAAAGTGAATATTAATCGGAAAAAACGATGTGGGCAAGAGCGTACGCCCTTGCCCACATCGTTTTTTCCATGTAGAGAATCGGGCTTATTTTCCCAGGCGATAGATGGTCCCACCGCGGTCGGCGAAGTATATTTCGCCCGAGGGATCCTGACCAAAAGTTGTAATGCTGGCGTGTGTCTCGAACAAAGCCTGAGACAGCCAGGGCGCCTGGGACTGTGCGTCGGGTGAATGGAGGAGTCCCCAAACGGTGCCAGAGCAGAAATCGGCGTACAGATAGATGCCCTGCCATTCTGGCATCGCGCCGCGATACACGTATCCGCCTGTGATCGAGCAGCGGCCTCCCTGATGGTTGTATTCAGCTACCGGAAAAGTAAAGTTAATCCCTGCAGGCGGCTGGCCCGAGTAGGGATGCATCCCTTCGTAGTATTTCCAGCCATAATTCAGGCCAGGCGGGTTGCCGGTCACAACATTCACTTCTTCCCAGGTATCCTGGCCAACATCTGCTATATAAAGGCTGCCTGTCTTTTTGTCGAACGAGAAACGCCAGGGATTGCGCAAACCGTAGGCCCAGATCTCGGGTTTGCCGCCGCCGCTTGCAAATGGATTATCCGAAGGGATGCTATAGGGATCCCCGTGATCCACATCGATGCGCAGGATCTTGCCGAGCAAAACATTCGTGTTCTGGCCATTCCCCTGCGGGTCGTCCTCCGAACCCCCGTCGCCGAGGCCAAGATATAGATCACCGTCCGGGCCAAAAGTAACCCTGCCGCCGTTATGGTTTGGATAAGGCTGGTTCACATGCAGGAGGTCTTTTTCGCTGGCTGCATCGGCAGTATCGCCGTTGGCCTGGAAGCGCGCAATGACCGTATTGCCATTCTGATCTATATAGTTTACGTAGAAATATGGATTATCTTTAAAGTCCGGATGGAAGGCCAGACCGAGCAACCCCTGTTCATTGCCTGCGCTCCTGACACGGTCCCTGATATCGAGGAAAGCAGGCGCCATTATTTGTCCATTCTCAATGAGGAGGATGCGCCCAGCCTGTTCGATGACAAACATGCGGCCTGTGCCGTCGTCGGGGAATTGAATGTCCACCGGCGAGACAAGACCTGAAACTACTTTCGTCCATTTGTAGGCAGCGGGGTCGGGAAAGGTCGCCGCATCGGGAGGGGCGGGCGAGGTGGGGGGGACTGTCGCTGTCGCCTCGGCGGTCGGGGAGGCCGGAAGCTCCGTAACAGGCGCTGCAACCGTCTGAGGCAGGGGAGCCGGTGTTTGCGTCAAGGCGGGCGGCGTATTAAACCCGGCGCAACCGGTTAGAAAAACAACCAATAAAATCAAGATTCTTTTCATATTGCACCCTATTTAATTACCAGACCTGGCTGTGTCTTTAAGAGAGTGTTTTTTTTAGAATTTACCGGAGATACCCTACGGGCACGATGTACACAGAGATAAACGTAGATTTTTTGAATTGGTTATGACTTTTCCAGCAAGTTTTCAGGGGCAAAATCCTTTATTACAAGCATTTCCAATCTTATTTTTTTCCGTCTTTGAATTCAACAGAGTCAGCATCCACAATATCATCGTCGTCTTTTGCGCCCGTTCCAACGTTCAAGGCTTTAAGGTGTTCGCTTACAATTTCCGGCGGGCAAAGCTCGACGAAAAGATAATTGGTGATCCACAGAACGGCAGCATCGTCCAACTCGCCGATAATCGGGAATGCGATGTCGGGGATGAGGTCAATCGGTGAGACCAAATAGACCAACCCGGCGATCGGGATCAGTTTAAGCCATGGGTTGATGCGCTTGTCGCCTACCAGACGCAGGATCAGTTTAACCCGCAGGACGAAATCACGCACCATACCACCTTGCGGAGGGATCATCAGGCGTTTTTTATCGGCCATAGCATACTCCTATCATAGTAGAATGATTACATTATACACGTCCCCTTTTTGAGGGTGGCAGCATCAAGGATATGTACGAAAAATCCTTTTGGGAGTGGCAGAAATGGAATTGCTCATTGATTTTCCGGGCGGGTCACGGGTGGATGCGCATTTTGGACCGTTCACGGTTCAAACCGATCAACCGCCGGAGGCTTCGGCGCCGTCGCCGTTCGATGTGTTCCTATCTTCCATTGGGACGTGCGCCGGTATTTACGTCCTGGGTTTTTGCCAACAGCGTGGCCTTTCCTCGAACGGCATACAGATCGTTGAACGGGTGGTCCGAAATCAATCGGATACCATGGTGGAAAAAATCGAGCTCGAGATCAAACTGCCGCCGGGCTTTCCCGAGAAATATCGCGTGGCGGTGATCCATTCGGCGCAATTGTGTGCGGTCAAAAAACACCTAGAGCATCCACCGACGTTCGAGATCACAACAACCATGAGCTAACTTTCAGCCATGGAACTATCTACTGACCTTTTGTCCCATGCCCCGCTGTGCATATCCTTTTTTTCAGGTAATTCATGTCAGGGCTGTGTATTTACTCCTGATCATAAATAACCGACATAAGAGGCGCATTAGAAAACCCTCCCAACTCCCCGGCTTCCCCAAGCAGACAGGTAAAATGAGCTGATGCCCTATCTGATCGACGGCCATAACCTGATCCCAAAGCTCGGGCTGCGTTTGGATTCACCCAACGACGAGCTGGAGTTGGTCTCGATCCTGCAGGAATATTCCCGTCTCTCACGCCGTGAATCAGAGGTCTATTTTGACGGTGCCCCGGCAGGCCAGGCCGGCACAAAGAAATTCGGCGCGGTAACCGCACACTTTGTCAGGTTGGGGACGACCGCAGATTCTGCCATCCAAGCCAGACTTAAAAAGCTGGCACGGGCCGCGCATAACTGGATCGTCGTCAGCTCGGACCATGAAGTACAAAATGCGGCGAGTGCGGCACATGCGGGCGTGGCCTCCTCCGAAGAGTTTGCGGGCCAGCTCAAGAGGCTTCAGCATTCGATGCCCAAGGCAGCGGGGGAAAAGGAATTGTCATCGGAAGAAGTAGATGAATGGTTAAGGTTGTTCGATAAATAATAAGATGTAGAAAGACGGAAAAGCTTGTACTTCCTTTCTCTAATCGCAAATTAATGTGAACTGGACAAATTGGATGTATATTAGCGGCAAGACACCTGCCCTCCCTTTATTGGTATCAAGGGTGTCAACCACCGAACTACAGTCCGCATGCCCCCCCCATGTTGGCTGACGGTGGTGTCCCTCCCCCCTCAAGATTGCCAGGCGTGTCATTGACACGCCTGGCAATCGTTTAATACGATTTTTACCCAGCACCAGACTTTCAATAATGAGGGGACGCGGACGAGCGCGGAAAACGCGGAAAGAATCTTTTTTTATCTTGTCTTTTCTCAAAAAAAGCGGTTTGCCCCATTTTACGGACAGGGTCTTATACCTTGTTTTGAGTAATTAGAACATGATCTAAGAACCTTATCTCCCGTGAGCAGTTCAATTCCTTTTAAAAAACAGAGAAGGTAAAATTTATAAATGCAAACTGTTTTTACATATGTTCCCTCACCGAAGCATGTATTTCCCGATCATCCTGAAAGCCCCGACCGGTTCGATCTTTTGATGCCACGGCTCAATTCATTTGGCGCACAAAAGCTGAGTGTCATACCTGCATCGAAAGATCAAATCGCCCACGTCCATCACCCCAGGCTGATCGATTCGCTGGAGGAAATCTGCAAGCAGGGACCGGCAGTGATCGATCCCGCACCGACATTTGTAACGCAGACATCCTTCGACGACGCCCTGCTCGCGGCGGGCGGAACCCTGGCCTGCTCGCGTGCGGTGTTAACCGGTGCGGCCCGTAATGCTTTTGCGCTTATCCGCCCACCCGGTCACCATGCTGAGCCGGACCGCGCCATGGGATTCTGTATTTTCAATAATGTCGCCATCGCAGCGCGTGATGCGCTGGCAGGGACGGGAGATATGCCGCCGCTTAAACGCATTGCGATCGTGGATTACGATGCCCATCACGGCAACGGCACACAGGCGGTTTTCCGTGACGACGAGCGTGCGGCGTATTTGTCGACTCACCAGTGGGGGATCTATCCCGGCACGGGCTGGTTCGAGGAAGAACCCCATGCGAAGAAAAGGATCGTTAACGTCCCGTTACCCGGCGGATCGGGAGACGAAGCCCACCGGCGCATTGCAGATGAAATTTTTCCACCCTTCATTCAATCGTTCAAGCCGGAAATGATATTTGTCTCGGCAGGCTTCGATGCGCATTGGAGCGATCCGATTACCTCGCTGGGGGTTTCGACCGCGGGTTTCCTTATGCTTTCAAAGAAGCTGGTCGATCTGGCGGAAGAGCATTGCAACGGGAAAATAGTCTTTGTGCTCGAAGGCGGCTACGATCCGGCCAACCTTGCCAACGGCGCGGCGGTGGTCTTTTCCGCGTTGACCGGCTTCGGGCCTGAAACAGCCGTGAATGACCTCTCGCCCTACCCCGAACCGGATGTAAGTGAACGGATCGAAGAGGTCCGTTTATGGCACGGGTTTTAAAAATGAAAAAGATCCTGCTCCGTTATGTCCTGCCTCTTTGGCTGGCCTGGATGCTGATCGTGATCGGTTTTCAAGCCCTGGCGACGGCCCGCTTTTTACCGCAGTGGCCCGATCGCGCCCAGGAATGGACCGAACAGTACACCGGCAGTAATTACCAGAAAGGCGATGTATACCTGCTCGACCCGTTCATGAACGACCAGGTTGCCTGGGACTCCGAATACTATCTCGGCATCGCCACAGGCGGTTACGACGATCTCCGCATCCCGACCCTGACAACCTCCGGGAATAAAATTCCTGCCAACGAGCCGGGTATAGACTTGAAGGGAAGTTATTCCCTGAGTTACGCGTTTTTTCCTCTCTATCCATGGACGATGTGGCTGGTCCACTGGCCGCTCACGATATTCGGGTTGGACCCCATCGCCACCTCCACGCTGGCCGGGGTCATCGTCTCTGCGCTTGGCACGCTGGCCGCCATGCTGGCTCTGTATGACTTGACGCGTGATTTGCTCGATGAAGACGGGGCCAGGCGCGCAGTCTTCTACCTGCTTATCTTCCCAACCGGTTTCTTCCTGGTACAAGTCTACAGCGAGGGCTTGTTCGTTGGACTGGCTTTTGGCTGTCTTGCGATGCTAAAACGCCGACAGTGGATGCCGGCCGCGTTGTTGGGCGCGGCGGCGGCCCTTACGCGTGCCGTGGGTGTGGCGCTCGTTATCCCGATGGCAATGGCCTGGGTCCGTAGCAGCGAGTGGAGGAACGTCGAATGGCGGCAGATCTTGTCCCGCGGCATTCCATGGCGTCCACTCGGCAGGGCGCTGCTGGTATGCTCGCCGCTTATCGTTTTTCTCATCTGGAAGTTCTCCTATCTGGGGTCGGCCTTCGATTATGTGGAAGCGAATTTTTACGGACGCGGAGTGCTCAACTTCGGTTCCGCGTTCCATGCATGGTCCGAGGCTTATCAATCCTTGTTCATCGGCATTCCCGAGCGAACGGCCTACTACATCACGGAATTCAGCAGCCTATTGATCGGCGTTGTAACTTGTGCGGCGTGCCTGAAATACGATCCCGAACCAGCCTTGTTCAGCGTGGCCGTATTTGTCATCTCGTGGGCAAGCGGCCCGGCGCAGGGCATTCAGCGGTATATCCTGGCTGCCCCAGCAGTCTTCATCATGCTGGCCCGGTGGGGGAAGAACCCTGTTTTCGATCGCGCCTGGACGATCATCAGCCTTTTGCTGATGGGGCTGCTTGCGATGCTCTTTGCATTTAATTATTGGGTGGCGTGAGGTCCTTTGGCCCAGGCTGAAAGTCTGTACTTTCGAAAAAAGGATGTGCGCAGGGCAAACGCCCTGCGCACATCCTTTTTTCGGTACCTTATCATGCTACGGGATCAAGGCATTCAGAAGCCCCTGGCGCCATTGTAGTTTTACCGGGTCGTATACACCGAAACCGGCAGCAAATTCCCAGTATGCCCAGGCGAAGCCATGCTGCTCTGCTAATTGTCTTACAAAATTCGTCCAGCGGATGCGGGAAGCCATTTCTGCTGTGGAATAAGCGCCAAACTCGCCAAGCAGCACACGGACATGATGTTGATCTGCCCAATCGGCCACCAGGTCGAAGTTGCTTGTGACCTTTGCTTCTTGGGCATCCGATCCCTCCCAAGTTGTTCCAAGCCAGCTGCGAGTATCGCCCGGAATCCAGTTCGCACCCTGAAGCGTAAATTGAGGAGGCTCATAATAATGGAAGGTGGCGATGACATGCGGATCGTCGGGCAAGTCAAGTGTGCTGATCCAGTCATACGAGCTTGACTGCGCGTCCCCGATGACTACGTCCCGCGTAGGGTTGGTTGCCCGGACGGCGGTCAATGCTTCGCGAAGATATTGATTCCATACGGAGGCGTTTAGCCAATCGTTGGGCTCATTGAGCAGCTCGAATAAAACCTGAGGCGGATAATCCTTGTAATGCTCGGCAATCTGCGTCCAGATTCCGATGAAGCGCTTTTCATTGTCCGGCGGGTCGGTCATGATCCCGCCATAATTATGAAAATCAAGGATCACAACCAAGTTGTTTTCCAATGCCCAGCTGACTACTTGATCGATACGATTGAAGAAGGAGGTATCGACTGTGTAAGGTGTGGTCATTTCTGCGTGAGTGTCCCAACGGATGGGCACACGCACAAAATCGAAACCGGCTTTATGGATCAGGTCAAAGTATTCTTCATGAACCGTCAGTCCCAAATCGCCTTCTTGAGGCGCTTCCAGCATATTGGCCAGGTTAATGCCCCTCTGCATTACCATGCCGGGATCGGGCGTCGATGTGGGTGTGGCTGTAGGTGCAGCGGTGGGCGTAAGTGTGGGTGTGGAGGTTTGTACTACCCGGTTGCTGGTGAGAGGCGTTGTCCAATTCGGCGTGGAACATGAAACAATCAGCAGAAATAAAAAGAGGGTGGGAATGAAACGTTTCATGTATGAATAAACGGAAAAGGATGCAGCCTTGTTCTTTGTAAACTGCTCAGGCTAATTGGCCTACTACTTCCTCCACTTTATCGAGTATTTCACCGGATTTTACCAATGCCTTCATCGCATTGTGATCGGGATATAAGGGGCGATCCACTTCAAGATGTTTGACGTATTTGCGGATGACTTCATGCGCTTTTTGCGTCCCCTTACCCGGTGTGAACTGCCGGAAGTGAAACGCCTGCGCGGCGGCCATGAACTCGATGCCCAGCACGCCATACGCATTATCCAGGATCTGCCCGTTCTTGAGAGCGGTATTCATACCCATCGATACGAAGTCTTCCTGGTCCGCGGCGGCGGGGATGGATTGTATGCTGGCAGGCGCGGACAGAATCCTTTGCTCCACGATCAAATGGTCGACGGTATATTGGCTGAGCATGAGGCCGGAGTAGAAGCCGGGCTCATGTGCCAGGAAATCGGGCAGTCCCTGGGAGAGGGCGGGGTTCGTCATGCGGTTGAGCCGCCGTTCGGATAATACACATACCATTGTGATGGCGATGCCTGCCATGTCCATGGGCAGCGACACCGGCGTGCCCTGAAAGTTCGCACCGGTCAGAGTCAGTTTCAACTCTGGCACGAAGATCGGGTTGTCTCCAACGCCGTTCAATTCGATCTCGACCTGTGAGCGCGCATAGGCAATGGCGTCACGGGCGGCGCCGATCACCTGCGGCGTGGAACGCATCGAGTAGGCATCCTGTACCTTGGTCTTCATCCTGCCCGTCATCAAGTCGGAGCCTTCGACACACTTCATGATATTCCCGGCAGATATGATCGCACCGCTGAACCCGCGCAGCTCGTGCAGCTTTGTATTGTACGGTTTCAAGTTGCCAAGCAGCGCCTCGATGGACATGGCGGCCGCGATCTCAGCCTGTTTGATCCAGCGTTCCATATCGTAGATGTGAAGGGCGGACATGGCGGTCAGCATATTCGAGCCGTTGATGGCGGCCAGACCGTCGCGCGCCTGCAAGCCCGGTACTTCGATCCCAGCCCGTTTCATTGCTTCTGCGCCGGGCAGCCGTTCGCCTTTATAAAAGGCTTCCCCTTCGCCCAGGAGCAGCAGCGCCATCTGCGCCATGGGCGCCAGGTCGCCGGACGCGCCCACCGATCCCTTCTGACAAACAATCGGTGTGACACCCTTATTGAGCATTTCCACCAGTGTCTGGGTGATCTGGGGCCTGCAACCCGAATTGCCGTGCGCGTGGACGTTGATCCTGCCGGCCATCGCGGCACGTACGTGTTCGATGGGGGCGGGGTCGCCAATGCCCGCGGCATGGTTATAGATTAGGAACTTTTGAAATTCTTTCACCTGCTCTTCGGTAAGAATTTTTTCCGAGAACTCGCCTATGCCGGTGTTCGTGCCATACATGATCTCTTTATTGGCAAGTTTTTCCTCCAGCATGGCCCGGCAGACCTTGATCCGTTCCAGGGCTTCGGGGCTTAATTGGACTTTCTCGTTATCGCGTGCAATGGCAGCGAGTTTTTCGATTGTAAGGGATGATCCGTCAAGGACAATGGACATGCAAATTCTCCTACGCAGGTTTTTTATTATTGTACTCCAGGGCTGAGGCAGGTAAAATCAGTCGCTATGGACAAAGAATACTTACCCCAACGAGCAATGAGCATACAAGCTCACCCCGACGACCAGGATTTTACCGTTGCAGGCACAATCGCCAAATGGACGAAAGCCGGCTGTGAGATCGTTTCCGTTATTATTACCAGCGGCGACTCCGGCTCGAACGACCCTGCCAAAGGGGCAGATTATAAACCCCAGCTTGCGCGCTTACGCGAGGCCGAACAAAAGGCGGCTAACGAGGTGCTGGGAATTAAAGAAACAGTCTTCCTCCATTATCCCGACGGTGAGCTGGTTGCCACCATCCAGCTCCGCAAGGACCTGACCCGGCTGATCCGCAAATTCAAGCCGGAGGTCGTCTTGACCGGAGACCCCAGCGGCTGGTTCTACGGGAATGAATATATCAATCACCCCGATCACCGTGCGGCGGCAGAAGCAGCCACGTATGCCGTGTTCCCATCCGCCGGGGACGCGCATGATATTCCCCGACCTTTTAGATGAAGGACTGCTCCCGCATAACGTAAAGCGGCTATATATTCACGGCAACGAAAACCCCGATACCTGGGTGGATATCGCTGAGACGCTCGATACAAAGATCGAGGCGTTGAAGAAACATGTCAGTCAGGGTGATACGCATGACGTCGATAAGTGGATGTATGAATGGGCCGAGCGGGAGGGCAAAGAGAAAGGTATGAAATATTCAGAGGCTTACCGGGTGATGATCCTCGAAAACGAAGAGGATCACGGATAAAAACATAGGGTTTACAAAAAAAACAGATGAGTACGGGGCACACCCCGTACTCATCTGTTTTTTTTGGTATGGTCTTATTTGAAGTTCCTGAAATAATGTGCCCGAAAAAATTTACAGGCTTTAAAGACCTTAAATGTTTTCATTAGCTTTAATAGTCAAAACTTAACAGGACGTTAACTTCTCCTTTGGAATGCATTAATAGCCGCTGGTTATTATGCTGTTGTACATAATCCTATAAGGAGAGAATAGAAATGTCAAAGTATGTTCGTTCGATAATGTTCGTTGCGGTCGCGATGAGTTTTGTTTTGGCCGCGTGTGGAACGCCTGCAACCGCGACGCAGGCACCAGCTGCCGCGCCGACTACGGCCCCCGCGATGCCTGCCGATACTGCTGCACCAGCTGCTGCGTCCGACTGGTCGAAGATTGCATCTGCGGCTGACGGCGGTGGTATGGACGCCCTGGTCAAGGCCGCCCAGGCAGAGGGCAACCTGACCGTCATCACCCTGCCGCGCAATTGGTGCGACTACGGCGACATGATGGACAATTTCACGGCCAAATACGGCATCAAGATCCAGGATGTAAACCCCGATGGCGGCTCCGCCGATGAGGTCCAGGCCATCAAGGATAACCAGCAGAACAAGGGTCCGCAGGCTCCTGACGTGCTTGATGTTGGCCCCGCTTACGGCCCGCTTGCATCCGGCCAGAATCCGTCCGGCCCGAACCTGTTGGCGCCCTACAAGGTAGCCACCTGGGATACGATCAAGGGCAGCAAGGACGATACCGGTCTCTACTACATTGATTACTCAGGTGTGATGGCTTTCGAGGTAAATTCCACCGTAGTCAAGGATGTACCGCAAACCTGGTCAGACCTTATGAAGCCCGAGTACAAGGGACAGATTGCCCTGCCCGGTGACCCGCGCGCCTCGAACGAAGCCGCCCAGACAGTCTACGCCGCAGCGATTAACAATGGCGGCACGCTCGATAACATCCAGCCCGGTCTCGATTTCTTCAAGAAACTGAACACCGATGGCAACCTCCTGCCGCTGATCGCCGACCCGGGTGTGATCGCCAAGGGTGAGGCGCCGATCTCCATCCATTGGAACTATCTTGCGCTGGCCGATAAGCAATCTTTCGCCGGCAACCCTGATATCTCCGTCGTTTATCCCACCGGCACTGCCTGGGGCGGTTACTACTACCAGGCGATCAGCGCCTACGCTCCGCACCCGGCTGCTGCCCGCCTGTGGGAAGAGTACCTTTATTCAGACGAGGGTCAAAATACCCTGATCAAAGGCTTCTGCACCCCGGCACGCATGGCTGACATGCTCTCTCGCAATGTGGTGTCCGCCGATGCGAAAGCTGCCCTCCCGCCTGCGGATATGCTGGCATCTGCTACGATCCCCAGCCCCGATCAACTCAACAACGCCCGCGCAGCGGTCAAGGCTCAATGGGACTCGGTAGTCGGCCTGGATATCAAATCCGGTCAGTAATATCTGCGCTTCCTTTTCCATTCTGTTTATTCACCATGGCGTGGCTCGGCTCAGCCGGGCCACGCCAACCCTATAAATTATGGCTGAAATAGCTGCGAAAATCGATTCACCGAAAACATTAAGCCGTTCCGAGGCACTTGCACCACTCTGGAATTGGGTCGGCGTCCTTCCATTTTTTGTATTCATTTTTGTGTTCCTTATCCTGCCATCCACCAATCTTTTCGTCGGCGCGTTTCAGGATCGAAACGGGAATTTCACGCTCGCCAATATAGGCGTGATACTCGATCCTTATGTCCTGAAATCGTACAGCATCAGCCTTCAGATCAGTGTGATTACGTCCGTAATGGGTGGGGTGATGGGTTTTTTTGTGGCCTATGCGATCACGATTGGGAAGGCGCCGGCCTGGATGCGAAACACTCTGATGAGTTTTTCGGGACTGGCAGCCAATTTTGGCGGTGTGCCACTGGCTTTTGCATTTATCGCCACCCTGGGGCATACCGGTTTCCTGACTGCGATCCTGAGAAACATCTGTTTTCCCGCTGCCGGTGGAGGTCAGACCTGCCCATTCGATATTTATCAGGCGGGATTTAATTTGTACAGCGTCACCGGCCTCACGCTGGCCTATCTTTATTTTCAATTCCCGCTCATGGTCCTCACGATCACACCTGCCCTGGTAGGTCTGAAGCGAGAATGGCAGGAAGCTTCGGAAAACCTGGGGGGTAGCTCGGCTCAATACTGGTGGCATGTGGCCCTGCCAATCTTATGGCCTTCGATACTGGGTTCGTCCATCCTTTTATTTGCGAGTGCATTTGGCGCTTATGCCACTGCCCAGGCGCTGACGGGGGGAAGCATCTACCTGGTCACGATCCTTATCGGGCAACAGATACGCGGCGATGTGTTAAATAACCCGAATGAAGGATACGCCCTTGCGCTAGGTATGGTTGTGATCATGGCCGTCTGCATTGTGGGTTATAGCATATTGCAGCGCCAAACCGTCAGGTGGTTGAAATCATGAAAGAGAAAAAATATAATCTGTGGGCCATATTCTGGGCTACTCTGGCACTGCTCTATTTTTTTGTACCTCTTTACGGAACCTTTGACTTTTCGCTGCGCATGGAGAAAGGCAGACTCAGCTTCCTGGCCTATCAAGCGGTATTGTCAGATCCGAATTTCCTGGCCAGCTTCCGTTATTCCGCCACCATGGGAATCATTACAGTCATTTTCAGCGTCCTGATTTTCCTTCCGACGATCTACTGGATGTATCTAAGACTGCCGCAGGCCCGTCCGATCGTGGAGATCATTACGATCCTGCCGTTCATCATCCCGGTGATCGTGTACGTCTTCGGTTTAATCCGAACATTTTCCGGCCCGCCGTTCCAGCTTACTGTAACTCCTTTCAGAACGGATATCCTTATCACTGCGGGTTACATTATGGTGTCGATGCCGTATATGTATCGCGCCATCGACATCGGTATGCGCTCCATCGACGTCCGAACCCTCACGGAGGCGGCACAAAGCCTGGGTTCGAACTGGGTCCAGATATTGGTCAATGTCATTGTTCCAAACCTTCGCGTCGCCATCCTGAGCGGCGCGCTGATCTGTTTTGCAACCGTGATCGGTGAGCTCATCCTGGGTGATTTTCTGGTGCGCCCGGCATTGGGTCCGTATATGGTGGAGTCAGGCAGGGATCAAGCCTACCAACCGGCAGCCATGGCAATGCTCGCCTGGGGATTAACCTGGATATGCCTTGGCTTACTCCAGTATTTCAGCCGCGGCCGCGCCAGCGCCCAACAGCTTACTGGCCGCTAACAGTTCTTTGAGGTATATATGGACTATCTGGAACTTTCACACATTCATAAATCTTTTACAGGAACTTCGGCAGTTCATGATTTCAACCTGAGTGCACAACAAGGCGAATTCATTTCGTTCCTGGGGCCCAGTGGCTGCGGAAAAACAACCACCCTGCGCATGATCGCCGGGTTCGAACTCCCCACCTCCGGTATGGTCTCCCTGGACGGCAAAGACCTGACCTTTGTACCGCCCAATAAACGCAACGTGGGCATGGTATTCCAATCCTATGCGCTGTTCCCCAACATGACGGTGGCGGATAACATCGGTTACGGCCTTAAGATGGCCGGAAAACCAAAATCCGAGATCAACCAACGGGTCAAGGAGATGCTGGCGTTGATCCACATGGATGCGTTTGCGGGACGGTATCCATCGCAGATGTCGGGAGGCCAGCAGCAGCGTGTGGCCCTGGCGCGCGCCATCGCCATCCGGCCGCGCGTCCTGCTCCTGGATGAGCCTCTTTCCGCCCTGGACGCCAAGATCCGTGTGGAACTGCGCCAGGAAATCAGGCGCATCCAGCAGCAACTCGGCATCACGACCATTTATGTGACTCATGACCAGGAGGAAGCCCTCTCGATCTCGGACCGCATCGTCGTCATGAACGAAGGAAAGATCGAGCAGATAGGTGCTTCATCCGAAATCTATAACTTTCCTAAGACTGAATTTGTTGCCAATTTCGTGGGCCAGCTTAACCTGCTGCCGGTGGAGATCATCGACCTGGCCGACGGCCTGGTAAAGATTGGCGGACAGATCGTTCGGACTAACCAATCACTCGAACGCACGAACGGGCATGCGATCCGCTTGGCGGTCCGTCCGGAGGAATTGAATCCGGGTTACGAACCGGATAAGAACAATCTGAGCGGTAAAGTCTCCACCGTCACGTATCTGGGAGCCATCGTGCGCGTACGGGTGGACGTGGAAGGCCGTCCGGTCTCGATCGACATATTCAATGAAAGAAAACTGCAAATCCCCAAAGTGGGTGAATCGTTTGATGTCAATTTCGATGCGGATGCCTGCTGGTTGATATGATTGTATTTAGATCCTATCCGTAAAAAGCGATTTCCCCTGGAATTTACGGATAGAATCCAATACGATCTTCTCTAGACCCGAATATGGATATGGATTTAATTCCCAATTTTCTCCATCAGGATAAATGATGAACACATTACCTCCCTGGAAAGACAAGGCTCTTTTTACTCCCGGCCCGCTCAGTACGAGCGCGACGGTCAAACAGGCCATGCTGCGCGACCTGGGTTCGCGCGAACACAGAATTTATCGAAACCGTCAAAGACGTTAGGCGGCGGCTGGTAGCCCTGGGCGGAGATGCGGACGAATATACGGCCATTTTGATGCAAGGCAGCGGCACGTTTGGAATAGAAGCCACTCTTTCGTCCGTGATGCCGGCCGATGGGAAATTGCTGCTGCTCGTTAACGGCGCGTACGGGAAAAGGATGCTCAAGATTGCCAACATCCATAAAATCCCGGTCATGGAATTGGCTTTTTCCGAAGATACCCAGCCCGATGCGCAGGCTCTCGATAAAACTTTGAGCGGGGACCTTTCCATCACCCATCTTGCCGTTGTCCACTGTGAAACCACGACCGGCATCATCAACCCCATCGAAGAGTACGGAGAAATCGTCAAACAACACGGGCTTGTCTACATCGTTGATGCGATGAGCAGCTTCGGGGCTTATCCAGTTGATCTATCCGCCTGTGGGATAGACTACCTTGTCTCTTCTTCCAATAAATGCATTGAAGGCGTTCCGGGATTTTCTTTTGTGCTGGCACGCAAAGCTGCCCTGAATACTACGCGTGGCTTTGCCCGAACGCTGAGCCTCGACCTGTTTGCCCAGTGGGAAGGGTTGGAAGGGGACGGCCAATTCCGCTTCACACCGCCCACGCACTCCATACTGGCATTCCGACAGGCGCTGCTCGAGCTGGAACAGGAAGGAGGTGTTGCGGCACGGGGTAATCGATATAAACAAAATTATGAAATCACCCTTTCGGCCATGCAAAAGATGGGTTTCAAGACCTACCTCAAGCCAAAAGACCAGGGGTATATCATTACCTCTTTTTATTATCCTGAGCATCCAAACTTCGTCTTTAAGGAGTTTTATGAACGCTTGAGTGAAAAGGGGCATGTGATTTATCCGGGTAAATTAAGCCATGCTGATTGTTTCCGCATCGGTCACGTCGGGAGGATCGACAGTGCAGACGTGCGGTCGCTCATGACTGCCATTGCCCAGACGCTGGATGAAATGAACGTACATATCACAGCGATGGTGTGGGAGTAGGAATGGATTTTATTTATCGTCGTTCTTATCGCGGAGAGATCAAGGCCATAATCCTAGATTGGGCCGGGACAGCCGTAGATTACGGCTCCTTTGCGCCGACCGCGGTCTTCCTGCATCTGTTCGAAGCGGAAGGCGTCAAAATCAGCGTCGATGATGCGCGCTCAGGTATGGGGCTGATGAAGAAGGATCACCTGAAAACAATCCTGGCTCGTCCGGGTGTTGCTGAAGCGTGGAAAGCGGCTCACGGCGCGCTCGCCTCCAACAATGACATCGACACATTATTCAATAATTTTGTGCCCATGCAGATTTCAGTTTTGAAGGAATATGCCACACCCATACCGGGCTTGATTGCCATCATAAAACAATTACGCGGGCGAGGTATGAAGATCGGCTCCACCACCGGATATATCCGCTCCATGATGGATATCCTGGCACCCGAAGCGGAAAAGCTCGGCTACTCACCTGATTGTATTGTCTGCCCGGATGAGGTGCCCGCCGGGAGGCCGTATCCATGGATGTGTTATCAGAACGCAATGCAGCTCGGGGTCTTCCCGATGCATGCCATGATCAAAGTAGGAGATACGCTGCCCGACATCGAAGAGGGCCTGAACGCCGGCATGTGGACGGTGGGGTTGTCGTTGACCGGCAACCTGCTTGGCCTGAATAAAGAAGAAGTCGCAGCTTTCTCTGCAGAAGAAAAATTCACAGCGAGGGAGAGAGCCTCCTCCCAGCTTTATCAGGCAGGCGCGCATTATGTGATCGACGGCATATGGGACCTGCCCGGACCATTGAGCGATATCCAGGCCCGGTTGGCGCAAGGAGAACATCCCTAATTTGGAATTAGCAGATATCGTGATCATTGGCGGCGGTGTTCTAGGGGGAGCCGTTGCTTATTATTTATCGAAGCAGGCTGCAGGGCGGCATGTGCTCCTGCTTGAACGCCATATGGTTGCTCAGGGAAATTCGAGTCTGGCGGCGGGCCTGCTAACACGCGGGCGTCTTTATCCTGACCTGATCCCCATGGTCAAAGAAACCTATCAGGCCATTGAAGAAATCGAAGAAATAACCGGGGACTCGCTGAACATGCGCCGGACCGGATGTTTGTATGCAGCGGTCTCACCGGGCTTTCAGGATGAAATCCACAAATTGGCTATCGTATCGTCGCAAGCTGGCTTGAATGTGGAATGGCTCGACGGAATGGATGCTGCGCCCATGCTCCCCTGGCTGAAGCTGCCGCGCGGCGCATCCCTGACGTTCATGCCGGAAGACGGTTATATCGACGGATATACACTTGCGAGCGGGTATATAAAAGCGGCGCGCCTGCTCGGTGCAGAGATCCGCGAGCAGACGGCTGTCCTATCCATGCGGCGGACAGGGGATCGGATCACAGGCATGGAAACAACGAACGGCCTCGTTTCCGCTTCCATAGTCATCGATGCAGCCGGAGTGTGGGCGGGCTTGCTGGCTTATAAAATTGGAATCGGCCTGCCGATGGCGCCGGTGCGCAGTCATTATTGGATCACTGCCAGTCATCATGATTTTTCACCCGACCAGCCTTTCGTCATTTTGCCCGATGCAAGGGCGTATGCCCGCCCTCAAGGCAACCGTTTGCTTTTCGGTTTCCGGGAACCGCAGGGTGTCAGCGTCGATCCGCGCGAGCTGCCGGAAGAGATGTCGGGATATACGTTCCAAAAAGACCCGAATGGATGGGAGTCTTTGCTCGAAGGGATGCCCACGTTCGTGAAGTTCTTTCCCCAGGTGGAAGAGATCGAAATTTCGAGCTACGTCAGGGGTCTGTCGAACTATACGCCGGATGGAAGATTCGTCTTGGGCGCGCTTCCGGGAGTTGAAGGATTTCTGGCTGCGACCGGCTGTGCAGGAGCGGGTATCGCCATGTCTGGCGGAATCGGGCGCGCCGTGGCGGAGCTGGCCTTGGGAAAGCCGCCGTTCATCGACCTTGCGCCACACCGGATTGATCGTTTTGGCGCAACCATTAACCCGATGGACCCGGGGCTGCTGCAACAATGCGCCGATGCACGATCGGGTAAGATCACGGGCTAGATTTGGCCGGGTAGTTGCAGCCTATACATGAAATACCAAAAAAGGATATGCACAGTTCATACCCTATGCATATCCTTTTATTTTACTAAACGCGATTCCCTTCTGGTGGCATCGGTATTTCCAATTCCATTGCCCATAACTTGCCGGAGATCTGGCTTGCGATGCGCTGGAATTTCTGGAATTAACATGTCCTTGGTTGGAACCAGGAGGAGAGTTTATTATGCATTGGGTCCAGTCTGCTCGTCACTGGGTGTATCCATATGAAGAGTACAATTTAGGTGAATTGGCTTAAGCGATAAGTGGAAGGCGGAAAAATGAATCTTGATAAGTACACCCAGAAGTCCCAGGAGGCCATACTCGCCGCGCAGGGATTGGCGCAGGAATATCAACACCAGACCATTGAACCCATCCATCTTTTGCTGGCGCTCGTCCAACAGGAGGATGGCATCGTTCCGGCCATCGTCACCAAGGTTTCAGGCGGGACGCAGGCCCTCCAGGATGAATTGATAAAAGAACTTACCAAACAGCCGAAAATCCAGGGGGGCAACGTGGAAGTCGGTCTGTCACGCCCCACGACGGATGTGCTCTCCGCAGCTGAACGTTACGCCAAAGGCATGCAGGACGAATATGTTTCCACCGAACATATCCTGCTGGGTCTGACGGATAGCAGCGAAGGCAAACGCCTGGGGCAATTCGGCTTGACCAAGGATGCCATCCTCACCGCTTTGAAAGAGGTGCGCGGCACCCAGCGGGTCACCTCGCAGAATCCAGAAGGGACTTACCAGTCGCTGGAAAAATACGGCCGCGACCTGACCGCCATGGCCCGCCAGGGCAAGCTCGACCCGGTCATCGGGCGCGATGAGGAGATCCGCCGCACGATCCAGATCCTCTCGCGCCGCACCAAGAACAACCCGGCCCTGATCGGCGAACCGGGTGTCGGCAAGACCGCCATCGTGGAAGGCCTTGGCGCAGCGCATCGTCAACGGCGATGTGCCGGAAGGGCTCAAACACAAGCGCCTGGTCCAGCTGGATATGGGCGCCCTGGTCGCCGGGGCCAAATACCGCGGCGAGTTCGAGGAGCGCCTGAAAGCCGTGCTGAAGGAGATCACCGAATCCGATGGGGAAATCATCCTGTTCGTGGATGAAATGCACACCGTGGTCGGCGCCGGCGCGGCCGAAGGCGCCATGGACGCCAGCAACATGCTCAAACCCATGCTGGCGCGCGGCGAGCTGCACCTGATCGGCGCCACCACCCTGGACGAGTATCACAAATACATCGAGAAAGATCCCGCCCTGGAGCGCCGCTTCCAACCGGTGATGGTGGAAGAACCATCCGTGGAGGATACGATCAGCATCCTGCGCGGCCTCAAGGAGCGCTATGAGGTCCATCATGGCGTGCGCATCACCGATGCTGCCGTCATTGCCGCGGCCACGCTTTCGCAGCGCTATATCACCGATCGGTTCCTGCCGGACAAGGCCATCGACCTGATCGATGAGGCGGCCGCCCGGCTGCGCACCGAGATCGATTCCAAACCGCAGGCCCTGGACGAGGTTGACCGGCAGGTCATGCAGCTCGAGATCGAGCGCCAGGCGCTTAAAAAGGAAAACGACAAGACCTCGAAGGAACGGCTTGGAGAAGATTGAAAAGGAACTGGCGGACCTGAAGGAAAAGTCTCATGAACTACAGGCGCGCTGGCAGACCGAGAAAAAAGCCATCACTGAAATACACACGACCAAGGAAAAAATAGAGCAGACACGCCAGGAGATGGAGCGCGCCGAGCGGCAGTCGGACCTGGAGAAGGTCGCCCGCCTGCGCTATGGAACCTTGCGCGAACTGGAGAAAAAGCTGGCCGATGGGGAGCGCCGGATGAAGGAGCTGCATGCCCAGGGAGGCGCACTGCTTAAAGAAGAAGTGGATGCCGAGGAGATCGCCGAGATCGTCGCCCGCTGGACGAACATCCCGGTCTCGAAACTGCTGGAAGGCGAGACGCAGAAACTGCTGCACATGGAAGAGCGCCTGCGCGAACGGGTGGTCGGGCAGGAAGATGCCCTGCGGGCGGTCTCGAATGCCGTGCGCCGGGCCCGTGCCGGCCTGCAGGACCCCAATCGACCGCTTGGCTCCTTCATCTTCCTGGGTCCGACCGGTGTGGGCAAGACCGAACTGGCGCGCGCCCTGGCCGAGTTCATGTTCGACGATGAGCGCGCCATGATCCGCATCGACATGAGCGAATACCAGGAGAAGCACACCGTCAGCCGCCTGATCGGCGCGCCGCCCGGATACGTGGGTTACGAGGAAGGCGGCCAGTTGACCGAAGCGGTCCGCCGCCGCCCATACAGCGTGGTGCTGTTCGATGAGATCGAGAAAGCCCATCCCGATGTGTTCAACGTGCTGCTGCAACTGCTCGATGACGGCCGCCTGACCGATGGTCAGGGCCGCACGGTGGATTTTCGCAACACGCTGGTGATCATGACCTCCAACCTGGGCAGTGAACTATGGCTGGGCGGGAAGCACGGCAAGGTAACGCGCGATGCGATCACCGCATGTCTTGCAGGCACACTTCCGGCCCGAGTTCCTGAACCGCATCGACGAGATCATCATTTTCCATCCGCTTAGCCGCGAGGACCTGGCGCAGGTCGTTGAGATCCAACTCCGGCACGTTTCCGCGCTGCTCGCCGGTCGCGGCTATCATCTCGATATCAGCCCTGAGGCGCGCGCCTACCTGGCCGAGGTTGGCTACGATGCCGATTACGGTGCCCGTCCGCTCAAACGGGCGATCCAGCGCGAACTGCAGGACCCGCTGGCCGTTAAGATCCTGGCCGGAGAATTCAATGAGGGGGCGACCATTAAAGTGAAACCAGGCAAAGAAGGATTGAAATTTACTGCCTCGACAGCCGATTGAAGCAAGGATCCAACGAAGGATAAGTAAACACATACCGCTTCCAAGCGGTATGTGTTCTTAAGGTGAGCCGCACAACGTACCCCTATGGGAAAGTCTACAACCAGAAGATAATAAAACTGGGCAGTGATGTTTTATTTCGACCCGGCTAACCTCAGCCCGATGAGATCACTAGTGACCTTGCATCCGGCCATTCCAGTGCTTTTGATCAGCCCTATGAGTTCTTCGCAGGTATAAGCAGCATTGATCGAGGTAATCAACCCTGGGCGGATCTCTTTTGGTTTTGCACCCATCCACAAGAACCACTTTATGAATATAGGCATATCCCGTCTGAGGTCTGATATGAAAATGCGACCGCCTGGATTGAGGACTCGCCAGATTTCGTCGAAAGTGCTTCGGGGTTTTTCCCATTCATGCAGCGAACCGGTGGTAAAGACTGCGTCGAATTCACTGTCTTCAAACGGAATTTCCCCTCCATCACTGTGCAAATATTTCGTGCGGGCGGCCAGTCCATATTCACGGGCGTTGCCTTCCGCCATTCTGACCATATCGGGACTTATATCCAGGCCGGTCAGGTGGGTTCCTTCCGTCTTTCGAAGCCACTCCAGACCCACATAACCCGGCCCGGGGCCGACCTCAAGCACATGACCAAACCGGATGCCGCTTTTGATAATCGCATCCGTTTCGATCCATCCTTTATCTCTCATTGCTCGCTGAAACTTATCATAGAGTTGAACTGTAAACTCTCCCTGTATCCCCTGGTCTGTTTCTTTTACTCTTGGTTTAGTCATGGTGTTTCTCCTTTTATAAGTTTGAATATACAAGATTGTATATTATGGTAAAAAAAAGAAAACTACCCGAAACCTCCCCGCTTGATTTTTTTTAATACATCCTTCGTCCAGGATAACTCGGCTGAGAAATGAGCACGTGAATGCTCGAAGATCGCCACTGCACTACCGGGGATATCCGGCTGCGACATCTGTTCCTGCTGATGTGAATCCAAGTATTGGAGAGTGGATTCCAACTGTGTCACCCTTTTGAGCAAATAACCTTCGATCTCATCCACTGGCAATGCGTTCATAAACGCCAACCCGACGTCTATTGCAAAATATTGCCGCTCTGGCTCATTCCATACTTCTTTTAATAGGCGTAGGAATTCCGACCTGCCGGCTTCCGTAATTTTATAGATACTGCGTGAAGGACGATTCCCCTTTTTTTCCTTCGCGGTCATCTTGATCAATTCTTCCCGGGATAGTTTTTCAAGAGCAAAATAGATCGAACCGAACGCTATGGAGGTCCAATCACTCATATGCTCTTCGATGATCTGTTTGATCTCATAGCCATACAGAGGCTGATCGCGCAGGAGACCGAGAATGACCAATCTGGTTGACATTTCTAAATGGGCACCTTTGTATACAAGCTTGGATATTCTAGCATAAAATATAGACATGTCAAGAATCTTCCTGCGAGCGAGCCTTGACACGGCTGTTAACACCGGCCGGTGAATATTTCAGAAATCCTTGTCGGTGGGATTACCCGGGATCTGGCGGATATTATACGGAGTGACCTGATAGACGTAGTAGTTCAACCAGTTGGCAAACAGCATGGTGGCGTGACCGCGCCAGCTCACCAGAGGAGGCTGGGATGGGTCATCCCCCGGGTAATAATTGACAGGTACATGAATGGGCAGACCCTTGGCAACATCGCGGTCGTATTCACTCTTGAGTGTGAGTGGATCGTATTCCGAATGGCCGGTAATAAAGGTATGCCGTCCGTCTTTGGTTGCGACGATATAGACGCCGGCCTGGTCGGATTCGGCCAGGATGACCAAGTCGGCGACGCGCTCGATGTCCGACCGGCGGATCTCCGGTATGACGCGAGTGCGGCGCCGGAAAGACGTCGTCAAAGCCGCGCAACAGCCTGTTGTAAGGCTGCAGGACGCGGTGCGGAAAGATGCCGAACATTTTCTCCGGCAGGGGATATTTTGGAATCCCATAGCGATGGTATAAAGCGGCCTGTGCACCCCAGCAAATATTCATGGAAGCAAACACGTTGGCTTCGGCCCAGTCGAGAATATCCTTAAGCTCCTGCCAGTAATCCACCTCTTCGAACTCCATTTGTTCCACCGGTGCGCCGGTGATGACCAGTCCATCGAACTTCTGCCGGCGGATCTGGGCAAAAGATTTGTAATGATTGATCAGGTGCTCTTCGGGCGTATTTTTCGCCTCGTGCGATACGGTGTGCAGGAGAGTCACTTCCACCTGCAGGGGAGAATTCCCCAACAGGCGCAGGAGCTGCGTCTCGGTGGCGATCTTGGTGGGCATCAAGTTCAGGATGGCGACGCGCAGCGGGCGTATGTCCTGATGGCGGGCGCGCTCCTTCTCCCATCACAAAGATATTTTCGCTTTCCAGAATGGCACGCGCCGGAAGTGTTTCCGGGATACGAACTGGCATAAGTTCTCCTCTTGCAGAAGTCAGAAGGCAACATGATGATGGGAATGAACTCATCATCATGTTGCCCTGACTATTTATTAACTATTTTGAAAGTGCTTGATCCAGATCCCACAGGATGTCGTCGATGTCTTCGATGCCGATGGACAGACGGACGAAGTCGGGCGTCACGCCTGCGGATACCTGTTCCTCCTCCGACAACTGGCTGTGGGTGGTGGTGGCAGGATGGATCGCCAAACTCTTGGCATCTCCCACATTGGCAAGGTGACTGAAAAGCTGGAGGCTTTCAATGAATTTCTTACCGGCCGCTGCGCCGCCTTTGATGCCGAAGCCCAGGATCGCACCGGGGCCTTTGGGGAAGTATTTCTGGGCGCGCTTGTAATCGGGATGACTCTTGAGGCCCGGATATTTGACCCAACTGACTTTGGGGTGCTTCTCGAGGAATTCGGCCACGGCCTGAGCGTTCTGAACATGCCGTTCGATGCGCAGACTGAGGGTTTCGAGGCCCTGAAGGGTCTGCCAACTATTGAATGGGGACTGGCAAGCGCCGTAGTCGCGCAAAATCTGGACACGCGCTTTGATAATGAAGGATGGCAGACCGGCGCCAGGCAGATCCGCGTAGACCAGGCCGTGATAAGACGGGTCAGGGGTGGTGAAGTTGGGGAAGCGCTCGTTGTGCCAATCGAACTTGCCGCCATCCACAATGGCGCCGCCTATCGAGGTGCCGTGCCCGCCAATGAACTTGGTGGTGGAGTGGGTGATGATGTCCGCACCCCATTCGAAAGGCCGAAACAGATAGGGGGTGGCGAAAGGTATTGTCGATCATTACAGGGATCTTGTGCTTCGTCGCAACGGCGGCGACTTCCTCAAAGGGGAATACGGCGATATCGGGGTTGCCGAGCGTCTCTCCGTACAGGATCTTGGTATTGGGACGGATGGCCTTTTCGAAGTTCTTCGGGTCGGTGGGATCCACCAGGGTAACGTCGATACCGATGCGCGGGAAGGTGTAATGGAATTGGTTGTAAGTGCCACCATACAAGTGGCTGCTGCTGACGATGTGATCGCCCGCTCCGCACAGTGCCAGGATCGCCAAAGCCTGGGCAGCATGGCCTGAACTAACGGCCAGTGCGCCGACACCGCCTTCCAGGTCGGCCAGGCGCTGTTCGAGCACGTCCGTGGTGGGGTTCATGATGCGGGTGTAGATGTTACCCAGCTCTTTCAAGGCAAACAGGTTGGCAGCGTGTTCGGTGTTCTTGAACTGGTAACTGGTTGTCTGGTAGATCGGGACTGCCCGGCTGCCGGTGGTGGGGTCGGGGGAATACCCGGAGTGCAACTGGCGGGTGGCAAAGCCATATTTGCGTTTTGTTTCCTGAGTGGTCATGATCGTTTCTCCTTGTAAAATTATGAAATATAAAATGATCTGCAGGCAATGTGATTTGCCAGACTGCGGGATCGCCGTCTCGAGCGTCTAAGAGAATTCTCTTTATTGTCTTTTACACATAGGCCATACTCCTCACGATGACCGCTCCATCCAGCCCGCCATAAAAAAACAAGGAGACCTCCATACGATGTAGAGGTCTCCCGTAACTTATAGCTGGCCTCTCATCTTCCAGATCATACTGACGGAATTGGCACCTTGGCTTGCGCCAGGTTGTCGAGGCTTCAAAGGGCCGGACCCTCCACCTCTCTGGATAAGAACGTGTCGTTTTTATTTAATTGTCAGTGCACCGATCAAGCTTAACCGGACCCTGAATATAGAACACGGATCTTGCGGATTTCACGAACCTTTCTGCATCCCATCCAGGAACTGCAAAAATAAAAAGCCCCTTCTGGATATGAAGGGGCTGGATTAATTCAATAAAAAAACAGCCTCTCATCTTCCAGACCATACTGCCGGAATTGGCACCTTGGCTTGCGCCAGGTTGTCGAGGCTTCACAGGGCCGGTCCCTCTGCCTCTCTGGATAAGAGCATCGTGCTGTATTCAGTTGTCAGTTAATTGGCCGGTTTATATCATAGGACTTCAAGTTGTGTCAAGGGTTGGTTTAGAAAAATATTAAACCGGGAATATTTAATTGCGCAGGTCAGAGAGACTTTATTTTTTTAGAATTCTTTGCCCTACACTTCTTGTGTGGGGCAAAGATATTAGTAAGACCTTTCTGCCTTTCGATGATAGGGCCGTACTCCGAGCCTACGGACAAGTGCGTACCCGGGTCAATGGGCCTATTCCAGTGAAGTGGAAGTCACCGGAGGTGTTGCCTGAGGCGACCACGCCGATCAGGGTTACGCTGGATGCGCCGCTTATATTGAGGCCATATCTCAAGTTGTTGGTGAGACTGCCGCAGGTGAACGTCACGCTGCCGGGAGTGGTGATGCTGACTCCATCACCGGAATTGGAATTGCCGTCGGACCTCACTTTGGTCAGACTGACGTTACCCTGGCTGGTGACGGAAAGACCTGTGCCGCTGTTATACAGGAAGGTGTTAATACCGGTCAGGGATACAGCGGCGCTGCCGGATGAGTTGTTCAGGGAGAGGCCGACGCCTGAATTATTGCTGGCGGTGATATTGTTGAGGGTAATCGCTCCCTTGGATACGACAGATAATCCGGTGCCACCATTGGATGAGAAGGTGTTTATACCGGTGATGTTTACAGCCATGGCAGTGCCCGCGCCGGAGTTGTCCAACTGCACGCCCATGGTTGAATTGCTGGAGGCCGTCAAGTTGTTCAGGGTAATGGCGCCCAGCGTACTAATATACAAACCTCCCAGGCCGCTGTTGGAATTGAAAGTATTGGTGCCCGTGAATTTCACGCCCTGGCCGGTGGTGGAATTGGTCAAATACGCGCCCTGTACGGTATTGCTGGTGGCCGAAATATTATTCAAAGCGATGGCACCCAGGGTATTGATCACCAACCCGCGATCATGGTTCGCATAGAACAGGTTGGTGCCGGTGAGGCTCACGGGCTGGATGAGGGAGAGATTGGTATTATCGATGTCTGCACCATAAAAACCGACAATGTTCGCCTCGTCGTTGTATTGGACCGTCAGGTTGGCAAGTGTGACCGCGCCGTTGCTGCGGAGATAAAGACCCATATACTGATTGGAGGAGAACTCGTTGGTTCCGGTCAGCGTCACCGGCTGGGCAGTTCCGGCAAACGAATTATTCAGGTCCGCGCCATAAGAGCCGTTGCTATTGACGGCGACATCATTAAGGTTGATCGCACCTGAGGTATGGATGGAAAGCCCGAAACCTACGGTGTTACCGTAGAATTGGTTTGTACCGCTAAATGTGACGTTTCCAACGGCGGAAAGATCAGCCCCGTTCTGCCCGTTGTAACCCGTAGTAAGGCTGCTGGCTGTGACCCCACCCAGAGTGGTGATGTCCAGACCATCCAGGTTGTTGCTATTAAAAAAGTTTGTGCCGGTTATCGTAACAGCTTTGGCAATGGTTGCGGTGCATCCAGACCCGAGGTCCACACAACCATTATCCAACACCGCACCGTTGCCGGTGGTCGAGTTACTGGCGGACACATTGTTGATGCTGATGGCGCCGTAGGTCTTGATGTCGAGGAGGTCACCATTGTTGTAGCTGAAATTATTGGTGCCCGCGATGGTGACATTCTGAGGACTGCCAAAGCCGCTGGCGGTGTTGTCCAGCAAGGCACCGATGGCACCCGCCGTACTGGATTGATTAGCCTGAATGTTGTTGAGCGTGATCGGCCCCTTGGAATATACGGACAGCGCGCCGGAATAATCATTGTAGAAATAATTGGACCCGGCCAGGGTAACGCCCGTATTGGCAGCGGCATTGGATATCTCCAGGCCAAAACCATGGGTACCATCTAATCCATTGTACTCAGACCCCAGATTGTTAAGTGTCACCAGGCCTGCGGACTGGATGAAAAGCCCACTGTCGTAGTTGTCGTTGAAATTATTTGCACCGGTCAATGTCACCAGCTGTGCGGAGCCGCCTGAGTTATCCAGGGAAGCCCCATACTCGCCGGAAGCATTCCCGTTATCGTTGGCCGTCACATTGCTGAGAGTGATGGCGCCGTGTGTCAGGATATATAGTCCTATATCCTGCGGGTTGTCATTAAAAGTGTTGGTCCCGGTCAATGTTACACCGCCGGTTCCCAGGTGGTTATCGAAGGAAACGCCGCGGCCGGTGGCGTTACTCGAGGCAGTCAGGTTGCTGGCGGTGATCAGCCCTAGGGACAGAATAGACAGACCATTAACATGGTTGCCGTAGAATTCGTTGGTGCCGGTCAGCGTCACGGTTTTGGGCGTCGTCCCGGTGGAATTATCGAGGCTGGCTCCGCTGCCATGGACCGAATAATTGGAGGTCACATTGCTGAGGCTGATTGCACCGTAGGTCTGGATGTCAAGTCCGTCACCATCGTTGTATCCGAAATCATTCGTTCCGGTGATAGTGACATTCTGCGGAGCGCCCACTCCCGGCAGTTCCGGTTCGCTGGCGAGGTTGTTCAAGATGGCGCCGGTGGCACCTGCGGTTGTGGATTCGGTGGCGGAAACACTGTTGAGCGTTATCGGCCCCTTGGAATATATCGACAGCCCGCCGGAATAGTT
>CAVWHR010000004.1:0-16825 GCA_963754835.1 uncultured Chloroflexia bacterium
TCTTTGCAAGCCAAAGGCCAAGTCGCCTGCAGCGGTGTTGGGGCGTTATCAATCGGAATTTTTATAAGCCCAGTCGAAAAGAGATTTGGTGAGGGGGTTTCGAAATTTGTCAAATAGAAATATCCATATCGGGAGCCAAACAATGGTACACGCCGCTGTCACTGATGTATCTGATCTCATATTTAATAATTTATAAATCGCTGGCACTAAAACAAGTGGGAGAAATAATGGTCCGATAAACAGTGCTAATAAAATAATTAAAAGGGCAATCGTTTTAATTATTTTTCCCGGGGATAACGCCGGCCTGAACTTACCTGTATTTTTAATGCGATCAAGAATCTCTTCCGAGAGCATATCCTCTAGATAGAGACTCACCGGTTTCTTATAAAACTCAGGCGAGAGCGAATACTCATTTTTACAAACCAAACAAATCCAGGATGAGGGATGTCGGTCGATGTCCCTTGCATAATCCCCTCCCATCCCGCATTCAGGGCACCAAACCTGTGAGTATTCCGAACCACAACCTTTGCAGATTACATAATATGAATTATTGCGATCATCTATGAAGATATATCCCTGCCGGTCGCAAATCTCACACCAAATGGGCAACCATTCCTTCCTCAACTCAATAATGATGTCCTCCTGGTCCTTGGTCATAATTTTCAACACCTACCTTTGTACTTGGTTGATGATCGCAATAAGAGCTTAGATCGCAGGTCCTACCCTGTATATTGTCTATATTACGCACCTGTACTCCCGCGTTCTTAATACCACATTCGCAGCGTTCCTGCCGCTCGCACCGCTGACCCCTCCCCCTCCATGTACGCCGGAGCCGCACAGATACAACCCATCAATCGGCGTTTTGTGATTGGACCATCCCGGTATGGGGCGCATGAAGAGAAATTGATCGAGCATGAGCTGGCCGTGATTCAGGTCACCTTCCGTAAGGCCGTAGGTGATCTCCAAATCGAGAGGCGTGATGGATTTACGATCGACAATCGACGATTTCAGATCGGGGAAATATTCACCAAGCGTGTCGATCACCAAATTTTCGAGCGCTGCGCGCCGGTCATCCCAGTTCGAGTCTTTCAAGGCATACGGGGCAAACTGCATATGCACGGAAACCACATTGCCGGAAGTGGTTATTTCAAGATAAGGCTCTTCGGAAATCCCGCCATATTTGGCCGCATCATAGGCGCGTTCGAGATATTTGATCGATGGCGCAAGCGCAAGAGTCCCTTCAGGGACACCGTGATTCCCATTTGTCAATAAATGCAGCTTTCGCAACCGAGCCGCGCAATTTGATGGACTGTGTCTTCCATACGAATTCGGGCGGCAATTCCATGGGCCCGACCAAAGATAAGAACGTGCGCTTCGGGTCGACTGCGGAGAGGATAACAGGGGCAGTAAATTCCTGTCCATTTACCAATACAACACCCGTGGCGCGTTGAGTCTTTAACGATGATCTGCTTTACTTCGGCATTGATCAAGTATCTCTCCGCCGAGTAAATTCACGGCATTGGCTAACGTCTTAGTGATATCACCGGCCTGGCCGACATTCGCATGTGACAATCCGCCGCGATTCAGCCAGTTGTGGAGCAGCGTATAACCCGTACCGGCAGACATGACCCCGAGCGTCACGCCATGGATTGCCACCGAGGCAAGTGCGGCCTTGAGCTGCTCCGATTCAAACCACTCTTCGAGGAATTCGACGGCGGTCATCGGCAGTAAGCGGATCATGTTGAGCATATCTTTGCGACCCATCAAGCGCAAATCCAAAGCCGTTTCAGCGAGGCCATAGCCTTCTTCGAGGCTGAAGTTCTTTGGTAAGCGCGGCATGATGGTGGAATAGAGCGAGTCGAGGAAGGCCGCCGCTTTGTTCATGAAGGCCACGAACTCAGGCCAGCGCGCCGCATCTTTTTCCGAAAAACGTTTGATCGACTCAGCCGCTTTAACGGGATCGGGGTCGAGGATGAGGCGATCATTCCCTGATAACATCGAGATAAAGGGCGGCTTGGAGGCAGTCGTTGGAAGAGCAAGATTTAAATGCTTGACAATGTCCGGGCGCAGCGTCCCACCCGTCCATACAGAATCCGCTTTGAAGCCGTCTGCAAATTCTTCGGTGACCATTGAGCCGCCAACAATGGAACGCCGTTCAAGGACGAGGACTTTCTTTTTCGCTTTGGCCAGATAAGCCGCCGCGACAAGCCCGTTGTGTCCGGCGCCTATAATGATTGCATCATAATTTTGCATGGTTCACCTGATTACGAGCAGGTCATCTCCAATCCTTCAAAATCTCCTGGGCAGCCAGCATACCCGCCGCACCCATCACACCGCCACCCGGATGCGCACCGGCGGCGCCGAAGTAATAACCCTTGAGCGGCGTACGGAAGTCGGCCCACTGCGGCGTGGGCCGCAGGAAGAAGATCTGATGCAGCAGGAGCTCACCGTGGAAGATATTGCCACCTGTGATGCCTGCGATATTTTCGATGTCCTTCGGCGAAATGACCTGCATGCCGACAATCGCTTTGCGGATGTTCGGCGCATATTGCTCGATGGTGGATATCACCGCCTCGCCAAGCTCGTCGCGTTTGGCATCATCCCAGCCGCCTTCGATATCATAGGGTGCATACTGCACGAAGCACGACAGTCACATGCCCGCCGGGGGGCGCCATATCGGGATCGATCGCCGATGGGAAGATCATGTCAATATACGGGCGCTTCGAAACTTTGCCATACTTGGCGTCGTCATAGGCGCGCTCGATGTAATCAATGCTGGGGCTGATGGATACCGCACCGCGATACAGGGCTCCTTCGCCGGGTAAGGCGGTAAAGTCTGGCAGCTCTCTCAAGGCGATATTGACTTTGCCCGACGAGCCGCGCACGCGGAAGTTTCGGATGGCTGTCACGAAGTCATCAGGAAAATATTTCGGCTCGACGAATCCAAGGAAGGTGCGTTTGGGGTCGGCGGCAGACATCACGACTTTGGAATGGAGTTCGTCACCGTTCTCCAAAGCGACTCCCACCGCACGCCCTCCTTTGACGATCACCTGGCTCACGCTGGCATTGACCCTGATCTCAGCCCCCAACGCCTGTGCTGCGCAGGCAATGGCACCGCTTACACCACCTGAGCCGCCTTTGGCGAAGCCCCAGGCACGGAAGGCGCCGTCGATCTCCCCCATATAATGATGGAGCAGCACATACGCCGTACCCGGCGAGCGCGGACCGAGGAACGTGCCGATGATCCCACTGGCGGCCTTCGTGCCTTTGAGAGCGTCGGTCTCGAACCACTCTTCGAGCAGATCCGCGGACGATTGAGTCATCAGCTTGGCAATCTGATAAAGTTCTTTTTCTTTTAATCCCGACGCAAACCTGCCGAGCTTGAGCAAACCGAGTAAATCTCTGGGACTCAACGAGGATGGGTCAGGCGGGACTAGACTGATGAGCGGCTTGATGGCCTTGGCCGTGCGCGCCATAAGGCGGGCATATTCATCATAGGCTTCGGCATCCCTGGGTGAATGCCGATAGATCTCTCGGCGTGTCAGGTCGTGATCGTCCCAGGCCGCCAGATAGTCCCCGTTTTCCATTGGGGTGAATGTGCTGGGCAAAGGCAGGATCTTCAACCCGTGCTTCGGCAATTCCAGGTCGCGGATGATCTCGGGACGCAGCAGGCTCACCACATAGGAGAACTCGGTGAACTTGTATCCGGGGAAAATCTCCTCCGTTACCGCCGCGCCTCCGATGACCGGGCGGCGTTCGAGCACAACTACCCTTTTCCCCGCGCGGGCAAGATAGGCCGAGGCTACCAGTCCGTTATGACCCCCGCCAATGATGATCGCATCATATCGATTGGATGTCATGAATTATTCCTTTTAACCATGGACGGTCATTTCCCAGCTTAACACATCGCCTTCAATATGATCCTTTATACCCAACTGCTCCATCATATACATGGCCTGGGCTCTGTGATGCATGCTGTGCGTGATGATATGGGCGATGGTCCCCCCGAAAGTCTTTTTTTGCGGGGGGTTGTCCAGCACATCTGTAAATACATCATCCCAACGTTTCTCCCGGGCAATTTTCCTTGAGATCAAAGCAAGTTCTTCACCCGCTTCACTTAAACGACCCATCAACCCATCCAGGTTACGAAGTTTGGCTTTCAACTCATCGGAGGATCGAACCGGGCGCTCGTATAAAAGGTCGTTCCAGGTTTCCATGACCTGGATGATATGCACAAAACAATCACGCAGGGTCCGGCTGTCCACATCGAAAGGCGTATCCAGCTGGGAATCGGTCAATGGCTTTGATTGTATAAGGAGCTGATTTGTGGACCAGACATCATGAGCCAACAGGCGATCAAGTAAATCCATGGTTATTCCTTTGATCAGACAGAGATCACTTCTTCTTCCACTCTGGCTCATAAAACGGGAGTTTCACCACCTTCGCGGGTGCATGTTGCCGATGATGCTCCACTGTCACTTCCAGCCTCACGTTTGTCCCAACTGCATAGTATGGTTTTTGCAAATGAGCCAAAGCGATATATTTCTTAAGCAATGGCGACCATGCCGCCGTCGATGCATAACCCACCTGCACATTACCAACGAAGACAGGCAGGCTGGCGCGAATGGCCATGCCAGGGATCTGCGGCGGCAGGCCTACCTCGGCAAAGAGACGCTCCATACCGTTCCATTCCACTTCAAGGCCCATTAACTTCCAAAGCGAGCCTTCCTTCTTCTCGCGTTCCAAAGCGTGGCGCCCCACAAAATAACCCTGCTTGCCGAGGTTGACCGCCCAGTCCAGTCCCAACTCGAACGGCGACGATTTCTGCGGTTCGATCCAGGCATGGCTCGCAGAGGTGTAATCCACTTCGATCATGAACAACCCTGCCTCCACACGCGCCATATCCATAGCCAGAATGCCCACGGGGGCGATACCGTAATCATGACCGACGGTCATCAAAATGTCCCAGACGCGGAGCGCATATTCGGCGTCCATCCAGACCTCGTAACCGAGGTCGCCCGTATAGCCGGTGCGTGAAATGGTGACCGGGATGTCACCCAGCTTGTTTTGCATTAGACGAAAATATTTGAGACCATCCACCGACGACTCGCAACAACGGTTCAAAACAGCGCGCGTGGCGGGCCCCTGAAAACTGAGCGCGGCCACTTCATCTGTAACTTCTGTGACATCCACCTGCAAGCCGACCGCGTTCATGGAAAGCCAGCGCAGGGAGGGGTCTGCGGACGTCATGCGATACGTGGTCTCATCCAGGCGCGAAATGGTGCCGTCGTCGATCATTTTGCCTTCGTCGTCGCACCACGGCGTGTAATACACTTGGCCGACCTTCAGCTTGTCCATGTCGCGCGTCACAACCCGGTTCAACAAGCGGCCGGCATCGGGTCCCTTGACGATGTACTTCATTAACGGCGTCACATCGATCAAGGCCGCCGCGTTTCGAATGGCCCAATACTCGCGATCGAGTGTCAGGTCATACGAACCCGCGACGAGGTACCCCGACCAGCGCCGCCAGTTCTGTGGCAGGCAGAGTTTAGATGTCCGTTCATGGAAGGGAGTTCGTTTTAGTTCAAGCATTGCTTATCTTTGAATACTCCGCCGGCGCGCAGAATACCAGCACCGTCAAATCTTCTATAATCAAATGGAAGCGATGTTTCGCGTTCTTCGCCACATACACAATAGATCCTGCCTGCACGTCGCGGTCTTCACCTGCCACTTCGATCTTTGCCATCCCACTGACAACGTAATAAACCTCGTCTTCCGTGTGCGGTGACTGAGGATCCGTCCTGCCAGTGGGAAGTTGGTAGAGTCCCATGCTCAAGTCAGGCACGTGCAGGAATTCGAGGTACAACTTTCCGTTTTTCGAATGTTCGTCGATTAATTGAGTGAGTTCGAAGGCTTGCATAATCTCTCCCAAATGGCGGGCGCTTTGATAATCGTCTTTACCATCTCAATTGGACGGGTGCGCAACCTGCTTTACCAATTCTATATTTTCTGATCTCTACTTATCTACTCTCTGCTTTTACCGTATTCCTCAAGACCCCCAGCCCTTCGATTTCCACGACCACTTCACTGCCGGGTTCCAATGCGCCCACTCCGGCAGGCGTACCCGTGAAGATCAAGTCGCCCGGTTCCAGCGTCATCACCGACGAGATGTAAGGCGATCAAGGTCCCCACACTAAAGACCATGTCGCGCGTGGAGGCCATCTGGCGCGGCTGTCCGTTGACTTTGCAGGTGATGAGCGCATCGGCAATGTCGAAGTCGGTGTCGATCCAGGGGCCGAACGGACAGAACGTATCGAAGCCCTTGGCGCGCGTCCATTGCTCATCGGATTTTTGCAGATCGCGGGCGGTCACGTCGTTGCCGACGGTATAACCCAAAATATAATTCTTGGCATCTTCCGCCGTGACGTTGCGGGCGCGCTTGCCGATCACGACCACCAATTCCGCCTCGTGCTCCACCTGCTTCGACTGCGGCGGCAGGATGATCGTGTCCCCGGGATTGATGATCGAAGAAGGAGGCTTCAGGAAAATGAGCGGGATCTTGGGAACATCATTGCCCAGTTCCTTGGCATGTTCGACATAATTGCGTCCCACGCAGACGATCTTGCTCGGCACGGCAGGAGCCAGCAGTTTCACGTCAGTAAGGAGCGATATTGGCCTCCGTTGCGTTGATATTTGCCGAACAGGTCGCCTTCGATCTCGCCGATCTTGTTCTCGTGAAGCCAGCCGTAGCGCGGGGCCTCTTCACCGGATTGATAACGGACTATACGCATGGTCTCTCCATCAGCAGGTTCCAGTATGAATGGAGAAAGTTTAACCCCCAACCCCCCAACCTGCAACCCGCTCCAACTTGCCAAGCGGTATCCTTCAACTTATAATGAGGTCTGCGGGCGCATAGCTCAGTTGGTTAGAGCGTCTCTCTTACACAGAGAAGGTCAGGGGTTCGAGTCCCTTTGCGCCCACCATGTCCAGACCACTGATGATTTAAAAACATCAGTGGTTTTGTATTAACCTGACATTCCTTACTTGACCCGCTTTCCCACCCGTCCTACAATTCAAACGCAGGCATTCCAAAACCATGAATCAATCCATGAGAAGCACTCATGATCCTAGTTGCTGCCTCAACCCTCAAAATAATTCCAAAACAACGGAGATAAACATGGCTGATTTCCTCTTCCGCGGCAAACTCGCCAAACTCGACCCCGATGTCTTCGAACTGACGCAGCTCGAAGCCGAACGGCAGGCCCGCAAGTTGATCCTGATCCCATCCGAAAGCTCCTGCGCCGCTGGCGGTGCGCGAAGCGCTGGCTTCCGCCTTCCAGAATATTTATGCCGAAGGCTATCCCGACGAAGAGTCGCGCTGGATGACCGAAGAAGAGATTCTCGATTATCCGGCGCGGCTCGCTCATTACCGCCGAAGCGGCGACCCGCGCTATTACAAGGGCGTGGAATATGCGGACGCGGTCGAGGCGCTGGCCCGCCGCCGCGCTGCCGAAACCTTTGCCGCCAACGGCTACACCGCCGACCAGATCTATGTGAACGTGCAGGCGCTTTCAGGCGCACCGGCCAACAACGCTGTCTATCACGCGCTGGTCGAACCGGGCAGCGTGGTGATGGGCATGAACCTGCTGCATGGCGGACATCTCTCGCACGGCTCTTCCGTCAATCGCTCGGGCAAATAGTACAAGATCGTGCATTACAACATCGACGCGAACGAAAGATTGGATTACGACAAGATCCGCGCCCTGGCGCTAGAGAAGCAAACCCAAGATGATCATCGCGGGCTACTCATCCTATTCATGGGTTCCCGATTGGAAGAAGTTCCGTGAGATTGCGGACGAGGTCGGCGCTTACTTGCTGGCCGATATTTCGCACATCGGCGGGTTGGTCGCGGCGGGCGTAGTGCCTTCGCCGATCGGACATGCTCATGTGGTGATGTCTACCACGCACAAGAGTCTCGATGGCCCGCGCGGCGCCGTGCTTCTGACGACGGATGCAGCCATTGCGAAGAAGATCGATAAGGCCGTCTTCCCCGGTGAACAGGGCGGACCGCACGTCAATGTGTTCGCAGCCCTGGCGCTGACCTTCAAACTGACACAGACCAAACAGTTCAAGAAGCTGCAGGCACAGACCATCAAGAACGCACAGGCCATGGCGGACCAGTTCAAGAAGCGCGGCTTGCGCGTACCTTTCGGCGGAACGAATACCCACATGCTCAACGTGGATGTGACCACCATCAAAGGCCCGGATGGCACAAGCCTCAGCGGCGACCAGGCCGCGCGCATTCTGGATATCGTCGGCGTGGTGGTCAATCGCAATACCATCCCCGGCGATAAGAACTCGGTCGATCCCAGCGGCATCCGTCTCGGCACACCGTGGATCACACAGCGCGGATTCAAAGAACAGACAGCCCGCGAACTGGCCGACATCATGGCCGACGTGCTGCTGGCCTGCGCACCGCACTCCGTGGATACGCCGCATAAGGGACGCCAGCGCCGCGCAAAATTGGACTTCAATGTGTTGAATGACGCCAGGCTGAAGATCAGAAAACTGGCAAAGAAAGCGGGCATCGATTTCAAGTACGAGCAGAGCAATTATCCGCACTTCTATTATATTGATGACAAGACCAAGAGCGGTGTATTCGAGATAAGCGGCCAGCGAGCCAGGCAGATGTTGGATTACGCTGTCTCAAGCAATTTATCCGCGTTGAAGAAGGGCAAATCGCAAGCCACAACGATCGCAACACCGAAAGGCACGGTCAGCGGCGTGCTTACTTGCATCGATGCGAACACCTATCAATTTGAAATGTCCCCAGCCAAAGCGGGACTGGTTGGCACCTGGCTGCGCGATCTCTCCGACGGTTATACATCCTTCAACCTGAATGGCGAGAAGGATTTCTCCGCGACGCGCATGCCCGGGCCATTTGTAGTCAAGGATGTCAAGAAGAAAAATGTGAAGGCGAATGTTCTACCGGTGCGGAGCAGGGTCGCCGGCATGGAAAAACCCTGGTTCATCGGCCAGCAGATTGAAGTTAAGAAAGAAGCCGCACCAAAACCACCCTTTGCATGGATCGAACCTGCCGAAGGCAATCCAAAATTCACGAGCCTGCACGAAACGCACAAGGCGCTGGGCGCCAAGATGGTGCCGTTCGCAGGCTGGGACATGCCCGTCTGGTACACCTCGGTCGTGGAGGAACATCTCGCCACGCGCCAGGCGGCAGGGCTGTTCGATGTCAGTCACATGGGCGTGTACGATGTGCGCGGCGCGGACGCGGCCTCGTTCCTCGATACGGTCTGCGGCAACGACTGCGGCGGGCTGCTGCCCGGCGAGTCGCTGTACACGCATTTCCTCACGCCCGATGCGGATGTGATCGACGACACGCTCGTCTATCGCCGCGGCTCGGACAACTATCTCGTGGTGGTGAACGCCTCCAACGATGACAAGGATCGCACCTGGCTGGAGAGTGTGCGCGACGGCAAGGTGAAGATCGACAACGAACGACCGTGGGCGCGCACCTATGGCTACGAGGCCACACATCCGCAACCTGCGCGACCCGAAGTCCGGTTACGACATGCGGGTGGACATCGCCCTGCAGGGTCCGAAGAGCCGCGACATTCTGCTGGCGATGGGCGTGGACGATAAGACCCGGGCGCGCATTATGAAGTTGAAGCGCACCGAGTTGTGCGATGCCGTGGTTGGCGGGTTCGACCTGATCGTTTCGCGCACGGGCTACACCGGCGAGAAGATGGCCTTTGAATTGTTCGTCCACCCCGAGCGCGCGGTGGAGTTCTGGAATACCGTGCTTAAGGCCGGCGAGCCGTTTGGCGTCAAGCCGATCGGTTTGGGCGCGCGCGATTCACTCCGCACCGAAGCCGGGCTGCCGTTGTATGGTCACGAGATGGGCCTCGGCTCCGGCAAGTTCGGCCAGCGCGACCTGGGCGTGGCCGAAGGCGGCTTTGGTTCCTACGTCAAGCCGTACAAGCCGTGGTTCATCGGGCGCGAGGCCTATGTCGCCCGCGAGAAGGAACGCAAGGGCGTGGTGGTCCGCTTCCGCTTCGACGACCAGCGCGTGCGCATGGCGCACAACGGCGACCCCGTGGATGACAAGGATGGCAAGCGCATCGGCTGGGTGACATCCTGCGCCGTGGACGCCGAGCGCTTCCTGACGGGTCAGGCCTATCTGGAATTTGCCCATACTGCCGAAGGCACGCCGATCTTCATCCACCAGGGTGGAGCAGCCCTACTGGCGCAAGGCGACAAGCTCGATCGGCCTGCCACAGCCGCGAAGGTGGTAAGCAGGTTCGCAAAACTTTAGAGAAAGAATCATAACGATATTCGAGAATTGAAAACGGAGGGCAGGTAACTGTCCTCCGTTTTCCGTGAATCAATACAAATGACCAAAAAAAAGCCCTCGTTCCCTGTACGATGAATAAACTATAATTCGTACAGGCAGGCAGCCATGCGACTCAAAGATCTGTTCATCAAACCATCCACGCAAACGTTCTTGGAAGAGGCGCGCAAGACCCCCGGCTATTCGTTCTTTGACCTGGTACACGGCTACGTCTATGCCCGCTGGCCGTATCTTTATATCGGGATCGCCATAGGGGAACATCCAGTTGCCAAATGGTTCGCCCCGTTTGCCGGCTGGTTCAACCGGCTTGTAACAGATAATAAAAAGAGCGAAGCGGCAGATGTCCAAATCGGGTTTGCGGATACCTATCACGGCAAAGCCATTCCGCTCGAGACTGCCAAACAACTGGTCACGATCCACGAGGAGATCCACGTCCACGACCTCGAACAGGTAATACCGTATAAGCGCGCCCGCTCCATCATCATGAAGAACCCGGACCACATCGTGGCTTTGGAATGTCCCTGCCGGGCCTCGCGTGAACATCCATGCCTGCCGATGGATGTCTGCCTGATCGTGGGCGACCCGTTCGCCAGTTTCATCCGCGAACATCAGCCTCAACGTTCGCGCTGGATCACAAGCGAGGAGGCGGTCGCCATCCTGCAGGCCGAGGACGAGCGCGGCCATGTCCATCACGCCTTCTTCAAAGATGCCATGCTCGATCGCTTTTACGCCATCTGCAATTGCTGTGAATGCTGCTGCGGGGCCATGCAGGCGCAGCGCAACGGCGTACCGATGCTGGCTTCTTCCGGTTACGTCTCCCAGGTGGATGAAGACCTGTGCATCGGGTGCAGTGATTGCAGCCTCCTACTGCCAGTTCGAGCGCGCTGGAAGTTGTGGACGGGGTCAATACGGTCAACTACGAGAAATGCATGGGGTGCGGGGTATGCACCAGCAAATGTGAGCAGGGTGCCTTATCTCTCGTGCTCGACGAAGCGAAAGGCATTCCGCTGGAAGTGTGCTCCCTGATGGAGGAAGCGTTCCTGAAATAAATTAGGTGTGAAGAGATTGTGGGGATTCTACAAGCCGCTCAGGCTTCTTTCTTCAAGATACGAACCAAGGCGTTTTTGAAAGCTTCATAAGGCTGCGCTCCGACAATGGCATAGCGGTTATTGATTACGTAGGTTGGCACGCCTGTCACACCGAGCGCATAGGCCTGCTCGACCTGTCCCTCCACCTCCGCCGTGTATTTACCGCTTTCCACATCGCTTTGCATTTCATCCGCGTCCAGGCCCACTTCCAGCGCGGCGGCCCGCAATATATCCCATTGACTGATATCGAGTCCTTCCGCGTAGACTTTGCGGAAGACCACACCATGGAATTCATTAGCCCTGCCATGTTCACGCGCGTACTCGGTGGCCTCATGGGCAAGGCGTGTGTTGTAAATGCGTTCGGTCGAAACAAACGGCATTCCATTTGCCTTCGCGATCTGGCTCAACCGATCTTCCGAACCTGCCTCACGCGCCCGTTTGACATAATCGGGGATATCCAGTCCCTCGGGAGGAACATCCTGATATAGATAGAAGGGACGCCACTCGAGGTCGATCGGATACTCGGCTTTTAGTTTCTCGACCACACCCTGGCCGACGTAGCACCATGGTCAGATATAGTCGGAGAAAATGGTCAGCTTGAAGCCAGAAGGTTTTTCCATTGGGGAAGTAAAGCTATCGTTCATATGAACGATAGAGCAGGCCTCAAGTGAAAATCTTACGGATTAGAACGTACCTTATTGGGCTAAATCTAATAACCCCGGGCTGGTCAGAAAGAATTATCGTGCAAGTAAGAAAGACCTCGTTATAATTGCAATCATGACGCATAACTATGGATCGTGACGTTTTCATCCTCTCCGCCGCAACCGCCGCCGAGCCTGCGGATGCAATCCGCCAGGCATTCGAAAATATCGACCTCCAACCATCCCGCGTGCAAGACGCTGTCTTTGGCTTGGAAAATTCAACCTCCATTCCGAATGTCCAACATATTGTGGAGGCGGCCGGCCTGGCGTGCCCGGCCGTCGTAGTCTCCTCCGGTTTGCGGGCCGTCTTTTTTGCCGGGCAGTCCATTTTGAGCGATGACCTGGATATCGCGGTCGTCATCGGTCTTGGCGAAAATACTTCCACAGCATTTCTGCTGGTGTCGCCGGATGCAGTCGGCCGCTATAACCTGCTGCCGCGCGCCCGCCTGGCAGCACGCTCACTCTCGGGAACGGATTCCGCCCTTCGCACTGCCGGGCTTGTCTCCGGCGATATAGCCATTATCAAACCGGGCGAAAGCGGTGTCTTGTCCATCAAGGAGCTGCTGGAAGAGTTGGAGCAGCGCCAGGTGCAGTGGGGCATGGTTTCCGCAGGTAATTCTGCCCTGCTGGTGGAGCGGATTTGAAATTGCAGCATCAGACCCTACCTTGCCCTCGGAACGAATCTCGGCGACCGTCTGGCCAACCTGCGAACCGCGCTCGATGCGCTGCCTCCCGAAGTGGTCATGCTGGATGAATCAAAAATATATGAAACACCGGCCTGGGGATTTGAAGATCAACCGGCCTTCCTGAATATGGCGATCAAAGGCGAGACCGACCTTGAGCCGGAACCCCTCCTGAAGCATCTCAAACAGCTTGAAACCCGGTTAGGGCGCGAACCGTCCTTTCATTGGGGTCCGCGCCTGATCGATATCGACCTGCTCTTTTACGATGATCTCATCCTGGATACACCCCGCTTGGTGATCCCTCATCCGCGTTTGCATGAACGCGCCTTTGTGCTTGTGCCTCTGGCCGATATTGCCCCCGACTTTATACATCCCAGGCTTGGCAAAACCATCCGCCAGCTTCTGGAAGGGGTGGATAAAAGCGATATCCTCCCGATCGCGGGTTAAGCCGCATTCCCGCCTGATATAATTCGCGCAACGTTACTATTCACAGCCCCTGTATGAAGTACCCCAAAAAAGGGATATGCACGGGGCGTAGGCCAAAGACCTAACCTACAACCAAGGAGGCGCTTGTGTCCGACCCCAAACCACTCAATTGGACTCCCAAACCCGGCGTCGGTATGACCGTTGCACGCCGCGCAGACGGGGGCATGCACCTCACATTCACCGATCTCTCGGAACAGACCATGAAAGAATGGCGTGAGTTTGCACTCGAACATTTGCTCGGTGCGGACCGTTTGACGCGCAACCTGTATGACCTGCGGGCCGTGAAAGGCATCAACGAGAAGGTTGTCCGCACCGCCGTGGAGGTCAACAGCGACCCATCTGCGCGCAATATACGCGTGGCAGTCGTGGTTGCAGATGAAAAAGTGGCAAAGGCCATCCGCGAAATTGCGGCGCTGGCTTCGCCTGAAACTGCCGCCGCCACGAAGATCTTTACAGACATTAACGAAGCTGAGACCTGGCTCGCCCGCCCTCTCGACCAGATCCCATAGATCCTTCTATTTTATTTGTCATTGCGAGCCGTTCTTTGGCGATTGCGAAGCACACTCGTAGAGTGCGGAGCGAAGCGGAGTGGAAGCAATCCCGTGTTTTTGAGCAGGCATTTGTGACATTTTTTTAAATCTGTGTAATTCGCGAAGCACCGCGAAGCGTGTAAGGGCTGCGCAATCTGCGGATTATTTCCGACCCCATAACCAATGAAACCTTTAAAAATCGGCAACCACACCTTTGACTGGGGAACCCGCACCTATGTAATGGGCATCCTCAATATAACGCCCGACAGCTTCTCGGGTGACGGCCTCATGTCCAAAGGGGAAACGCTCGAAAGATCACTCGAACAGGCCAGGCGATTCGTCGCGGCCGGCGCAGCGATCTTAGATGTGGGCGGCGAATCGACCCGTCCCGGCTCCGAGCCGGTTGGCGTGGCAGAAGAGCGCCATCGTGTGATCCCCGTCATCAAGGCCCTTGCAAATGAATTTCCCGAAACCGTGATCTCCATCGATACCTATAAAGCGGTGATCGCCGAAGAAGCGCTGCAGGCAGGTGCGCAAATGGTAAACGACGTGTGGTCGCTGCGCGCCGATCCGAAACTGCGGGAAGTGGTCGCAAAAGCCGGGTGCCCTGTGATCCTGATGCACAACCGCAGCAGTCCGGCCAGCGTGGAAGTGCGCGCCCAATTGGGCAGCGCCTACGTGGGCGCGGAATATACCGACCTGCTCGAGGATGTAAAGCGCGAACTTTTAGAAAGCGTCACGTCTGGCGCGTAAGGCCGGCATCTCTGATGCGCACATCATCCTCGACCCCGGTGTCGGTTTCGGGAAAAAGGTCGAACACAACCTCGAACTGATCGACCGCCTCGGCGAGATCCGCGCCCTGGGATTCCCGGTTTTGCTCGGCCCGTCTCGTAAATCGTTCATCGGCTACACCCTCGACCTGCCCGCCGATCAGCGTCTCGAAGGCACCGCCGCGGCGGTGGCAGTGGGAATCGTCCGCGGCGCGGATATTGTGCGCGTACACGACGTGGAATTTATGAGCCGCATCGCAAAAATGACCGATGCCCTGGTGCGAAAAGACAAGCCCCAGCCGGCAAGCCCTCCAAAGGGACCTTCATGATCGACGACTACAGCCAGGAACTGCTGCGGACCGGCATCATCGAAGCCAAGGCCGGCAATAAGGATTCGGCCCGCCGCTACCTCGACCGCGCGCTTGTACATGAGCAGCGACCATGACGCACTGGCCGAGACATGGTTCCAGATCAGCCAGATCGAGGACGATCCGGTCGAGAAACGGAAGGCGCTGGAGAACTGTCTATCCAATGACCTGGAGCATTCACGCGCCCGGCGCGCCCTGGCGATACTGGATGGCAAGCTCAAGCCGGATGAGATCGTCGACGCCGACCACCTGCCGCCCGCGCCGAGCGGCTTGCGCCAGGCGGACTCTCAGCGGTTCATGTGCCCAAAATGCGGGGGCCGTATGATCTTCGCGCCGGACGGCCAGTCTTTGGTTTGCGAGTATTGTGCGGGCAGCAATAAGCTGCACACCCAACCCGGCGGAACGGACGAAAAAGATTTTCTCGTCGCCATGGCAACCCAACGCGGTCACGGCAAACCGTTGGCCGAACAAGTCTTTCATTGCCAGGGATGCGGCGCAGAGTTCATCCTGCCTCCCGCTCAACTCTCCATCACCTGCGCCTATTGCGGTTCACCGTCCGTGGTCAGCCTGGAGAAGTCGAAAGACCTGCTCGCACCGGATGGCATTATCCCGTTCGCCTTTGACCAAAAGCAGGCGATCAAACTCCTGGTGGATTGGGTGGAAGGCAGCCAGATCCATCCGGAAAAACAAGTGGAGCTGCCACGCGGCCTCTACCAACCGCTCTGGACGTTTAATCTGGGCGGCGAAGTTGATTACACGGGCGAGGTCGTAGAGGAAGACCAGATACGTTTCGGGCATCAGCCGCCTCGCATGGTGCAGGTCAGCGACAAGTACCCGGTCATGGCCATCGACGTCCCGATCCCGGCCAGCCGCAAACTGTCGGCTCCCTTCGTACGGCTCATCCCCACCTTCGACCTGAAAACCGTTAAATCTTACGACCCGGGTTATCTGGCCGATTGGCCTGCCGAGCTTTACGATGTGCCGATGGCGGATGCGTCGCTGGATGCGCGCGGCGCAGCCCTGGCCCGCATGAAACGCGACCTGCCCAACCTGCTTTCTCCCATGCATTTAATTTCCGTTTCATCGGCGAACATGACCATTGAATCTTTCAGGCTCGACCTGCTGCCGGTCTGGATGACCGAAATCTGGATCGAAGGCAGGAGTTACCTGGTGCTCATCAACGGTCAGAACGGCGCCGTGCAAAGCGATTGGGCCGCCAAGTCCAATAAACCGGAAGGCCGTAGGGGCGACCCAGTGGGTCGCCCCTACGGGCGGTGAGGATCATGCCATCATATCCGGGTTTTCGTCGTCGCTGGTCCAATGGAGGGGGTTGGATTCGATATAAAGATGAATGCGTTTGTGTTCGTCGTCATTCCGAATGATATGTTCGTAATAATTGCGCTGCCATACCTCTGGCACGCCGCCGTATTGTTGAACGATTTTGCGCGTCACGGTCATTTTATTACGCGCCAATGATCGCGCCAATTGATCCACGTTGGGGTCCGTTCGTCGGGGCGTTTTTCGTTGGGGCGACCCAATGGTGCGCCCCTACGGTCGGCGTTGGTATCGCCGACCGATTTTCGTATGCGGACGCCGCGTCCTCATGCAAAATAATGATCCCATGTACGTGATTCGGCATGACCATGAACACGCCCAATTCGACGGTTGGAAAATGATCCGGGATCGCGCGCCAACATTCGTATGCGATCTGACCCTTCTCCGAATATTGCATTTCGCCCTCGACGATCTCACCAAACAAACATACACGTCCCTGCGTAACGAGGGTGATGAAATATCCACCCGGTGTGGTGTAATCATATCCTTTCAGGC
>CAVWHR010000005.1:0-272349 GCA_963754835.1 uncultured Chloroflexia bacterium
GGAGATAGATTGCAAATGGTTAAAAATGCCCTTGAACTTGTTCGCCTTCCCGGTAATGAGAATTTCCTCAGGAAATATTGCGGCGAACTCAGCGGCGGGCAGAGGCAGAGGGTTGCACTTGCCAGAGCAATGGTTATGGAGCCAAAACTTCTTATTGCCGACGAGATAACTTCGGCCCTGGATGTTTCAACCTCTGCAAATATATTGCGTCTTTTAAAGGGCCTTCAGAACAGGAGAGGGTTTGCAATGATATATATTTCACATGATCTCTCCCTGACACTGAAGATTGCTGACAGAATAGCAGTTATGAACTCCGGAAAGATTGTAGAGATGGGAAATTCCCACGATGTGATGCTCTCACCTTCAGATGAGTATACAAAAAGGCTTGTGGGTTCAAGAATAGGACTGTGCTGTCATACTCATTAAGCATCATGATTTTTTTACAATTAGTAGATCTGCACTGTTTATTTCTTGTTAGTGAAAGGTGAACTTCTGATATGTAAATTTCTGATAATTGTTCAAAAATCCTGGTTTGAAGGTTTGTTAGGTTTGAAGGTCTTGTTTAGGTTTGAAGGTCTTGTTTAACATGAGTGCAATAATAGTTAAAGAGTTGACAAAAATTCGGAGAATTTACTGCCGTTGACAGTGTCTCATTTTCGGTTGAACCCGGAGAGCTTTTCGGGCTGTTAGGCCCTAACGGTGCGGGAAAGACGACTATAATCAATATGCTGACTACTCTTCTTCTTCCCACGGCAGGAGAAGCTGAAATCGCAGGATACGACCTTCGAAAAAATCCTGGTCTTATCAGGAACAATATCGGAATAATATTTCAGGACCCCTCGCTTGATATAGGGCTTACAGGGAGGGAAAATCTTGAATTTCATGCCATGATGTACAACATCCGTTCAGATGAGCGGAAAAAAGAATGCAGGAAGTGCTTGATGTTGTGGGCCTGGCTGATAAAGCTGAGATTCTTGTTGAAAATTATTCGGGTGGAATGAAGAGGCGGCTTGAAATTGCAAGGGGGCTTATTCATTATCCAAAGGTTTTGTTTCTGGATGAGCCCACTCTCGGGCTTGATGCACAGACCAGGAGATCAATATGGTACCATATCAGAAACCTCAACCGAAATTATGGGACATCTGTCATTCTGACCACCCATTATATGGAAGAGGCCGATTACTTATGTGACCGCATTGCGATAATTGATCATGGGAATATAATTGCACTTGATACTCCGTCAGGTCTGAAGAACCGTCTTCGGGGTGATTGTGTCAGCCTGACTATTGGAGGGAAGAGTTGACCTCATTGCTGCGGCACTCAGTAAGAAAGAATGGGTGAAGGAAATTGTTCAGAACGAAAAAACGCTTGATGTTATTACATCGGATTATGAGAAAAATACTCCTGATATTTTTCAGACTGCCGGCAATATCGAATTCATGGGATTAACGTTTCGCGGTGCGCGCGGCCGCTGAATTCCGCCGAACTAAACGTTCCATTGAGGAAACACTCCTATGATGTTCAATCTCCGCCGGGCGCGCCTGTTCATTTCGTCCCTTATGCAAAACCCCTTCCAATTTCGTGCCCCAGGCCGCCTCGCGGCCACCGCGCCTCCCGAGCCGCCAGCTTTATCTGGAACTCCTCGAAGAACGCGTCCTCTTACCGTCACAGTCTGCCCCGTTTCAGTGAGACCGTCCACCACAACACCCCCTTCACCTTCGCCTTGGCCGATTTCACCGCCGCCTTCTCCAGCACACCGGCGGCAAGCTCACTACCATCAAATCTCGTCCCTGCCCGCCGACGGTACGCTTACCCTCGACGGCACGGCCATCACCGCCGGATCAGGCCATCAATGTTCCGAGGCCAACCCGATCATTTACACCCCCAACCGCAACTTTACCGGCGGCCGGATCCCATGGGCTGGAACGGCTCGGACGGCACGTCCTTCGCCGATGCCCCCGCCAATCTCTTTGTGGACCATCAGAATTCCGCTCCCACCGTCAGCAATGTCAATAAATTCATCCCCGTCAATTCCCCGACTGCCTTTCAAGCCTCCGACTTCAACCCGCCGATTCGCCGACTCCGATTCCGGCGACAACCACGTTCCCCAGGGCGGATTCAGGTCGTCACCCTCCCCTCCCACGGCACGCTGCCAACTCGCCGGAAATGACGTAGCGCAAAAGGAGGACCCAAACCTACCACGGCCGCCATCGCAGTGTGGCCATGGGTGCGGCGATCTTGATCGCACAGGGTTTATCTGCCGAATCCGCCATGTCTTTGATCAAAGCGCAGCGGCTCGTGGCAGACCCTTATATATTTTATATTTACAGGCGCATCAGGATGTTCGAGCGCAAGTGGATGGCAAGCCAGACCCCCGGTGTCTTCGCCTAGGACATCCATCTGCAGACCTCCGAGCTCTTCAAGACCTCGGAGGTCTGAAAAAATTATTCCTTTGCAAGTTTTGCAACGGTCACGCCCGCGCCGCCTTCATTATCATGCGCCTCTTCGAACGAGCTCACGTAGGGGCTGTCTTTCAATGCGATACGGACGGCCTCGCGCATCCTGCCCGTCCCCTTGCCGTGGACGATCCGTACAAAAGGCAGGCCCGCTGAATAAGCCTTTTCCAGGTATTTATCCAATTCATCCAGCCCGTCTTCCACGAGTTTGCCGCGCAGGCTGATCTCCATGCCCGGCGATTGTTTCAAGGGTGAGGTTGAACTTTGCGAGCTGGACATTTCCCGCCCCTCGCTCCTCGGTTTTGCGATTTTCAATGATTGCTTCCCTGCCTTTTCTTTGCAGATCGCCAAACTTTGCCGCGGATGCGCAAGGTGCCGATCTGGACTTCCGCATCGGAATCGCCCAGGGCCGTCAGGATGCCTTCGGAGTTTAGTGACGCCAGGAAGACCTTCTCGCCGAGCGCGAAAGGCTTTTGACTATTGGCTGCGGAGAGGCCGCCTTGCGACGGTTCACGGTTGGCAGTCTGCCGCCTCGGCACCGGCGCTTCGATCTTTTCCTGGATGGTTGTCGGCTTTTTCCTCGATGTCCTTCAAGGCTTCCAGAGGCTGCCTGGCCTTCTTGAGGTTTTGTTTCAACGATTCGATGTTTTGTTTCAAGACCGCGACTTCCAGTTCGCCTTCGGCGCGGGCTTTCGCCAGCACCTCGCGGCGTTCATCTTCGATCTTTTCCAGGCGTTTTTCGAGTTCATGCGTCTGCGTTTCGAGCCGGGTGCGTGCCTTCTCGAGCTTCTCACGTTCGCGCGAGGTGCGGTTGCGTTCCTTGCGGATGTCGTCGAGCAGTTTATCGGCGCGCAGGTCGTCGGGGTTGATCTCGCTTTTTGCCGCGGCCACCAGCTCCGGGTCCAGGCCGAGGCGCTGGGCGATCACCAGGGCGTTCGAACGTCCCGGCAGTCCGATCGTCAAGCGATAGGTGGGGCGCAGGGTCTTGATGTCAAATTCCAGCGAGGCATTCACCACGCCCTCGGTTCTGTGCGCGAAGGTCTTGAGTTCGGGATAATGTGTGGCGACGAAGGTCGTGATGCCGCGTTCGAGCAGGTGCATTGAGGATGGCACGCGCCAGGGCCGCGCCCTCCTGCGGATCGGTGCCTGCGCCGAGTTCGTCGAGGATGACGAGCGAACGCCCATCGGCTTTCTTCAGGATGCGGATGATGTTGGTGATGTGCGAGGAGAAAGTGGAAAGCGATTGCTCGATGGATTGTTCATCACCGATATCGGCAAAGACATCGTGGAAGCAGGGCAGCTCCGAATCGCTCTGGGCCGGGATGTGCAGTCCGCTCTGCGCCATGAGCGCCAGCAGGCCGACCGTCTTGAGCGATACCGTTTTGCCGCCGGTGTTCGGGCCGGTGATGACCAGGGCCAGCGTGCCGGGCTTCGGGATCGATATCGATTGGCACGACGGTTTGAGGGTCGAGCAGCGGATGGCGGGCATCGCGCAGGTTTATGGTGCGGAAACTTAATGCCGCAGGCTGTGCATCTTTGTCTTTTGACTTTGAACCTTTGAACTTTGAACTTTCAACTTTCATCTCGTGCAGGATCGGTTCGCTGGCCTCTGATCTCCTCCGCGTACTTGGCCTTGGCAAAGGCCAGGTCGAGCACGGCCAGGTTTTCCACGCCATACGATCAGTTCTTCATGATGCGCGCCGACCAGTGCGGAGAGTTCCGCCAGGATGCGGCGTTCTTCATCGCGCTCCGCCAGCTCCAGTTCGCGCACTTCATTATTAAGCTCCACCACCGGCAGCGGCTCGACGAACAGGGTGGCGCCCGAGGATGATTGATCGTGGACGATGGCTTTGATCTGGCCTTTGAACTCGGCGCGCAGCGGGATCACATAGCGGCCGTCGCGCTGCGTGATGATCGGTTCCTGCAGCTTGGAGGAAGAATCGGTCAGGTATCTTTGCAGGCGCGACATCAGCCGGTCGTGCGCCACTTTGAGCGAACGCCTGAAGGATGCCAGCTTGGGCGAGGCCGAGTCCAGCACTTCGCCGCGCTCGGAGAGCACGCGCGTGATGGCATCCACCAGGCCCAGGGTTTCGGGCAGGCCGGCCGCAAGCTGTGCCAGCCGCGGCGCCTTTTCCGCGGCATGTTCGAGCGATTTCCTGAGGGTGCGGCAGGCGATCAGCGTGGACTTGACGTCGAGCAGGGCCTGGGGGTCGAGCACGCCGCCGCGCATTGCCAGCTCCGCCGACATGCGGATATCGTGCGCGCCGCCGATGGACAGGTCGTTGGTGGAAAGCAGGAAGCGCGCTTCGGTCGTCTCCGCCAGCAGGCGTTCGGCTTCTTCGAATGTGCGCCGTCGGTTGAAGTGCGCGCGCCAGGTCGGCCGAGGCGGAGAAATCACAAAAGCCCGCCAGGCGGGTGAGGATCTTGTCGTATTCGAGCACGTGCAAGGTTTTGCTATCCATCACGGAGGAATTATAAACCACAGATTTTTCCAGCAACCAGACACTTTGAGAATCGGACGCGGATACCTGAACTCTCTGGCATTTGTGCCCAGGGCAAGTGTGCGCTATGTATAAGTGTAAACGCTGATGAACGCCAATTTTTTGCCACGTTTTCTGCGCTCGTCCGCGTCCCCTTAATCGTTAATTGAAGTTGTCATGTAGCTAAAACAAAATAAAGAGCGGCCTTCGAGGCCGCTCTTGTCTAAATGTGAACAGAGTTAGCTTACCACTCCACCCAATCACCTGCAGGGTGCATGCCACACCGCGGTGATCGGCTTCGGCTGTGAACATGTGGTCGAAGCCCGCCAGGAAATCGGGGTCTTCGTAATACCCCATCATGTCGTCGGCGCTCATCCACACATCCACCGCGAAGAACTCCATGGCTTCGGGCGAACCCGGGGCGGCCATGCGGAAGTAGGCCTCGTGCGACAGGTTGCCGGCCTTGCGGGCCTTGCTCGATGGTCTTGACGATGGATAGAGTTATGCAGCTTGCGCGCTTCATCCACGGACTTGACCGTGCCGCGGGCGGTTGTGACGAAGCGGTCGTTCATGCCGAAGGGAGCCGGGATGTGATAGCTGGCGAATCCGTCGGCCGCAGCTCCATACCACCGGGTCACGCTCGGTGAAGATTTGCCCGGCCTGCTCCTGCACCGTCGGGTTGGCAAAGAACTGGTTGATGCCATCCATGCTGTTCCAGATATCGAGGATCAGGAATTCGCCGGCGCCTTTCTTCGGCTTTTCCATCGGCACATACACCATGTGGCTCACGTCGCCCAGGGACTTGGCCGCGGCAACGTTGGCAGGATGGCCGGCCGTGGAGTTGTGCAGCTTGCGCGCCTCCTCGAGGGTGGGGGAAGCCAGTGTCCCACGGATGGCCAGCAGGAATAAAGATAGATCGTTACTCATAATTTTCTCCTTTTGAATTTGACAGAGTTGGTCTTACCGTCGTCTTTCACTCTATAAGACGGATAAAATCCTGTCAAATTCATCGGTCAGGCCGTACGAGCGGCAGACCGAACTTGGGAGAAAAGAGAGCCGTCGGAAGTCAGGAAGTCGTTGATCTCGCTGATGCCCCCGTTTTCGATCGTCAGGACATGGAGGGCCGCCGCGCGGTAGACACCGGAGGCATCCATTTGATAGACCGCGAAGGCCGGAGAGCCGTTGGCGCGCAGCGGAATGAGCCGGACGCGGAAGGGGTCGAAGATCTTGAAAAGATAGCCATCCAGGAAAGTCCGGATATCGGCGCGACCACTGAACCAGACCGGGATGGGCGGCATGGTCAGCGCCACGTCTTCGCGCAGCACGGCCACCAGCGCGGCGGAATTGGCCGCTTCCCAGGCTGCGACGTAACGCGTCAGTAAGGACGACAGCTGTTCGTTTAATCGGGCGGGCGTGGGAGCCGTCGTGCGGTCCGATTGCTTCATCGACTTCGCGGGCGCGCTGCAAGGCGCTGTTGACCGCCGCAGTCGTCATATCGAGCATGGCAGCCGCCTCGCTGGCATTCCATCCCAATACGTCGCATAAAAGCAGCACCACCCGCTGCCGGCCGGGAAGTTTTTGCAGGGCCGCCACGAAAGCCAGCATGATGCTCTCGCGGACTTCGTAGCGCGCTTCGGGATAAATATTCGGCTGCTTGTCGATCAGTTCGTCGGGGAAAGGCTCCACCCAGACGATCTCGTTGGAAGCCGGCGGCAGGGGAGCGGTGGGGTCGCCGCGCGGATATAACTCTTTCGATAGGCCGCGGCTTTTGCGCGTGTCGAGCGCATCAAGACAGGCGTTGGTCGCGATCTTGTACAACCAGGCCCGCAGGGAAGAGCGCCCCTCGAACGAATCGAGGTGCTGCCAGGCGCGCACCAGGGCTTCCTGCAGCATATCCTCGGCGTCTTCGAACGAACCCAGGATGCGGTAGCAGTGCACGATCAGCTCGTGATGGTACGGCTCGACCAGCTGCTCGAAGGCATCCTGGTCCCCGGCCCGGGCGGCGTCGAGGTTAATATCCTGTGCATCGTCCGTATTTTTCATGGAAGACATTCGTAACCTGTATCCATATTAATTATACTGCCGCGCCGGTTAAAGACCTTACCTGATCGCGAAACACAAGACTTCCGAAGTGAGCGTGGTTTTTGTGACGGGCGGCGTATTGCTGGCAGCCCTGGCCATCGCCCTCTCGTTCGCCTGGCATCCGCTGCCCTGGATTCGCCTCGGGTTGCCGCCCTTTGTCCATCGATTCACAGCACAAGATGCCTTGATTATCTGCTAAAAACGGGATGTTGACAGGGTATTTCAAGAAAATTTATTAAGTGGGTTATCATTGTGGCCATGTTTCTTCGAAAATATCTTTCAGCAAAAACTCTAAGAAAAGTTCCTGAGATCACTGCCTATTTTTGGATCGTTAAATTATTATCTACTGCAATGGGTGAATTGACATCCGACTTTCTTGTCCGTCAAATCGACCCCGTCGTTGCAGTGATCCTTGGGGGCATTGGTTTTGCCGTGGCAATAACCCTGCAGTTTCTGGCGCGAAAATATGTGCCCTGGATATATTGGTTGGCGGTTACCATGGTTGCCATATTTGGGACCATGGCAGCGGATGTGGTTCATATCGTTTTGGGCGTTCCGTATTTTGCGTCAACCATATTTTTTGGCTTGGTGCTTGCAGTTATTTTTGCGGTGTGGTCCAAAACGGAAAAGACCCTGTCGATTCACAGCATCAACACGCATCAGCGTGAGGTTTTCTATTGGGTTACGGTAATTGTCACTTTTGCGCTCGGTACGGCAGCCGGCGATTTGACGGCCGTCACATTCAAATTAGGTTATTTTGTTTCGGGGCTCCTGTTCGCGGCCTTATTTATCGTGCCTTTTATTGCTCGTTGGAAGTTTAACTTAAATGAGGTGGCTGCCTTTTGGATCGCTTATATTGTAACTCGACCCCTGGGTGCCTCATTTGCTGACTGGTTCGGCAGGGCCCCTGATCTGGGTGGCGTCGGGTTTGGAACGGGTGAGACCAGCGTGGTTCTGGCTCTTTTAATCGTTGGGTTTGTAGTTTACCTGACGATCACCCAAAAGGATGTCAAAAAATAAAACGCAGCAGTCCAATAAATTTCGCAGCTTGAAGTCCTGGGACCATCTCTCCTGTTCATAACTTTATTCTTGGAATCAATGCCGTGCACCTGATCGTCGCGGCTTTACGTTGGAAAGGGACTCAAAGGAGATTTGTCGCCCACGAACCAGATGTGCCCGAACGGATCGGTGAACCCGCCCTGCCGGTGGATTCCCCATGGTCTTTGATGATCCTTGATATCGTCAAGACTGCCTGTTGCGCCCTCTTTCAGGGCGCGTGCGATCACCGTGTCGGGGTCATCGCAAAACAACTCAACCCTGACTGTTGTAGTACCTAAATCCTGGGGGCTGTTCCAGACGTTCTTGTTTGGCTCGGCCAGGAAAAAAGGTGCACCCTCGATCTCCAAACCTGCGACTGATCCCAAACTCCACAGTTCCGTGGCGCCGAGGGCCCGCTTATACCACTCGACCGCTGCCGGCGCATTAGGGACGGCCAGCATGAGAGATATTACCGGTTTGCTTACTTGTGACTTCACTCCAATCTCCTTTCTCCTTTTATTCGGACAATAATACTACCTTTAGACCTGCCATCTAATTTTTTTAAAGCTTGTTAGCCACTCGTCATTGCCCATCAGAAAATCATTCCACAGGGTACTGCGTAATCACGGTTCAAGTTTTTTCCTCCTCCCAATACGCAATTCAAGATGATTTTCTCACCCGACTACTAGAGTTATCTCCTGACCCACATCACCAAAGCCAACTCTGACATCTCGGACATTTGAAATTTATAACTATGCCGAGGGGTGGAACGGAGATCCTCAATGACGAAGCTATGTTACCTTTAACTTCTGGATCGTAAAGTGCTCGTATCTTTTTTCCGTCACCACCCGGCGGATGCGGTCGAACCCTTCCCATACTTCGGCAAAAGTCGTGTAGAGCGGCGCAAAGCCGAGGCGGATGTTATCGGGTTCGCGGAAATCGGGGATCAGGTTCATCTCGTCGATCAGCGCCCGGTTGATGCGATAGCCTTCTGCATGCCGCAGGCTGACATGCGAACCTCGCCTGGCGGATTCGCGCGGCGAACCGAGCGTAAAGCCAAGCGGCGTAAGCGAGCGCGTCCGTTAGGTGGCAGGCGTACTCGGTCAGCAGAATGGACTTAGCGCGGATGGCATCCATGCCTGCTGTCCAGCAGCGGGTCGAGCGCGGCTTCCATTGTAAGCAGGGAGAGCATCGGCTGCGTCCCGGCCTGGAAACGCTGGACGCCCGGGGCAGGGGCGTAGTCCAGCTCGAAAGCAAACGGGTTATCTTGTCCCCACCAGCCGTGGATGGGTGAAGTGATCCTATCCTGCAGCGATTTGTTCACATATAGGAAGGCCGGCGCACCCGGCCCACCGTTCAGGTACTTGTAAGTACATCCGATGGCAAGGTCCACGTTCGATCTATCCAGTTCGACTGGTACCGCGCCGACCGAATGACTCAAATCCCATAAGACCAGCGCACCGCGGCGATGGGCCATTTCGGTAATGGCAGCCATGTCGTAAAGGTATCCGCTTTTAAAAACGACGTGCGAGAGCGTGACCAGGGCTGTGTCGCTGTTGATCGCCTTTTCGAGGGCGTCGAGATCGGGTGTGATGTCTCCGTCCCGCGAGCCGATGCGCACGATTTCATGTCCGCGGCCCAGTAATTGAATGCAGCCCTGCAAAATGTACAGGTCAGAGGGGAAGTTGAGCGTATCCGTAACAATGCGCTTTTTATGGGGGAGCAGGGTCAGCGCGGCCAATGTCAGCTTGAACAGGTTTATGGATGTGGTATCGCTGACGATCACCTGTCCGGCAGCGGCTCCCGCCAACCGGCCGATCTTGTCGCCCACACGCGACGTCGCCTCCCACCAGCCCTGGTTCCAGCCGCGGATCAATCCCTTTCCCCATTCCTCTTCGACGACCTGCCTTGCCCGTTCGAGGGAGACCTTCGTCAGGCGCCCAAGCGAATTGCCGTCGAAGTACAACAGGTCGGGGTCGGAAATGACAAAGCGCTCGCGGTAGTCTGCCAGTTTATCTTGTGAATCCAACTCCCGTGCGGATGCAAGGGATGAGTTGAAACGTGTTTTTTTCATCACGGGTTCTCAGTGGTTACCTTCAATTCTACTTGGTATTGAATTGTTTACTGAAAACTTTTCCCGTGAAAGGTAATGGAGCCGGCATTTGAATTATGCCGGCTCCAAAACATCTGCTTTTTTATGCGCGCCTGAAACGATCAGACACCGGTGCAGTAGGCCAGTCCCACCGTGCCGGGTCCGGTATGCGTCCCGATCGCCGGGCTGACCGCAGCCAGGATCGACTCGACCGCATTCAATTTTTCGGTTGCCTTGTCGAGGACTGCCTTTGCATTCTCTTCCGCATTGGCCTGTAAGGTCGCCAGGCGGACGTTTGACTTTCCGGCGCATTTCTCCGCAACCAGTTCGATCACTCTCTCGTAAGCCTTGCCCGAGGTCCGCACGCTGCCGGCGGAATCCACCTTACCATCCACAATGGTCAGGATCGGTTTCAGGTTAAGCGCCGAGCCGAGCAGTTTCTGCGCGCCTCCAATGCGTCCGCCGCGGTGCAGAAATTCGAGCGTTTCCACTGCAAAAAACACGCCCGTATTGGGACGGACTTGTTCCGCCAGCTTCTGGCAATCCTTCAGCGATGCCCCCTGGGCGGCGGCACGCGCGAGCGCCAGGGCCTGGTATCCCAATGCCATGGCGATTGTTTCGCTGTCGAACAGGGCGATCTTATCCTTAGCCGAGGCGAGTTCCTCGCGGGCCTGTCTTGCAGAGTCCAGGGTGCCGGAAAGTTTTTCTGATATGAAAACCCCCATCACGTCGTATCCCTGCTCCAGCAAACCGGAGAACGCCTTTTGCATCGCCTCGGGAGAAGCCTGGGAGGTGGTTGGCATGACCTTGGAGTTTTGCAGGCGTGTGTAGAACTCCGTGGGCTTTATGGTGACCCCGTCGGAATATGTTTCTTCACCCCATATTACGCTCAAAGGTACGATGGTGATGTTTAGTTTCTTGCATAGCTCTTCGGGAATGTAGGCGCTGCTGTCTGTGACAATGGCGGTTTTTGTCATTTTTTCTTCTTTTCCTGGCTGGAATATGTTAATATCAACCCTGAACGTTCCATGGAGTTGCACAGGGTTCCATCCAAAGGTTTACCCGGGACCGGTGCATTCATGACCGCGGGGCTAAAGACGGAATAAGCGCTTGTTTTCGCAGGATCTCTCTTATATTCCTGAGGGCAAAGCCGCCGTCTTACCAATGTCCATGATTCAAAGTATTTTCGAAATCATGCTCTGCCGTTTTTATCGTTCCCCCTGTAAAAGGACCGCACCAAGCCATAACCCCCATACTATACTCAACAATACTTGAATGAGGTTCAGGGTGGATTCCAGGCGGGATGATACAAAGAAAGAAATTAATCGGATCAGACTGCCAGCTATGACGATAGTTCCCAGGAATACAGGTAACTTTCGTGTTTGAACTGCCGCCCAGCCCCACAGCAGGGTGCTGCAACTTCCCGCGAACGGGGCGGAATTGAGCAAACCATTGATCACAACCGTGGCAGATACGAAAGCCCCGAGAGAAAGCGACGGGTTTTGCGCATTCAGGCTTTTTAGCGTAGAGACCATGGCGGTGCCGAACATTCCATAACTGATCCAAAAGATGGAGCTGGCGAGGGCTGCGGCAACCGATATCTGCATCAAAGCCGGCGGATTGCCCTGCAGGCGATCATATACTCCCAGTGCAACAATGACCGACAATCCAAACACCAGGAACAGGGAATAATACGTCTTCAAAGCAGAGGCGCTGACCACGGGCAGCACTTTGTCGGGGATGTTTAAGTCGCCCGACTTGATCCCGATAATCGGCAGCAGGACGAACACAAAAAACAGTACAACGATAAGACCAATGGCCTGAACAATGGAAGCGATACCGGCAGTTTTCTGCAGACCGTTCATTTGATCCTCCTTGCCCATAATAAAATCATTAAATCACAATTCTACACAATTTGCGTCCCCGATAACGCCAGCTATGAGACAAATGTATATCGTTCGTCTGCTCCGAGTACTTGTCTGATGGCGGGAACGGGTAGACCGGCCTGATCCACCAGTGTGCACAGTTCCATGGCAAGCTGTTGCATTTCATCCGGCGCCTGGGACACGTGATAAGCCAGTCCGACTTCTCCTATTTTTGAATTCAGCAACGCGCGCATCCCCATCACCAGCAGGAAGCTCGGTATGAACCTGATGATATCCTGGGAGGCTGGGATGATCTTGTGTCCCAGTGCGCGCAGCACCTGGTGCGCTTCCCGCCAGGCATCGATACAGAGTTTCAAGTCTTCCTTCGATCGGGCCAGGGCGTGCAGGTCACACTTGTATTTCATCGTCAATTTTCCGATGAGCGCCACTCCGACGGCATGGGTCATTTGGAAATCGATCATATCCTTTGAAATTTTTGCTTTAATGCCCGCGCTGCGCAGGGTTTCGACCAGCCGCTTGAGTCTCGGAGTGACCGTGCCGTCCATTTCCCCGAACGGAGAGGGTAGCGAAGTGGATGCGAATGCCCGGATGATGTCGCCGTCCCGCTTCCCGCCTGCAATGACCGTCCCCAGCATGATCCGCTGCTTGTCTACGACTTTGGCGAACTCAGCCGGACCGGACAGGTTGTTGCCCATGAACACGATGTTTGGGGATTTGTTTTCCGCCAGCACCGGCAAAAGATCCGCCACCTGGTTTTTGCGGACGATGACGAGTATGTAATCATAGATGTCTTCGGGCTCCAGAGCGTTGATGACCGGGACTTTCGTAACGCTTCGTTTATGAGTAAACGGGTCTTCGATAATGATCCCCTCGTCTTTTATTTCCTCATAACGCTTCCCGCGCGCCATGACTTTCGCATCGAGTCCGGCATTGCACAGGCACGTGATCACAGCCGAGCCGTTCACTCCGGCTCCGATTACGAGTATCCTTACACTATCCGTTTTCATCTCGACACCCTTTTCCGGCAACAACTGTAGAGAGTAGTTTGCCGCCCAACAGGAATTTAAAGTTCCATACCCGTCATTAAATCATAGTTCTAGACAATTAACGTTCACCATATCTGCTGGGTTCGCCTGCTATGAGACAAATGCATATCCTTCGTCTGTTCCAAGTAATTGTCTGAGGGCAGGGACGGGCAGACCGGCCTGGCCCACCAATGCCCGCAGCTCCATGGCAAGCTGCCGCATTTCATCCGGCGCCTGCGACACGTGGTAAGCCATTACAACTTCCCCGAATTTGGAATTCAGCAGCGCGCGCATTTCCGATACCTGCCGGGACCTCGGTGTGATCCTGATGGCAGCCTCGGAGGCTGGGATGATCTTGTGTCCCAGCGCGCGCAGCACCTGGTGCGCCTCTCGCCGGGCATCGACGAAGAGTCTCAGGTCTTCCTCGGATCGGGCCAGGGCAGGCAGGTCGCAGTTGTATTTCATCGTCAATTTTCCGATGAGCGCCACTCCGACGGCATGGGTCATCTGGGAATCGATCATTTTTGTTGAAGCTTTTGCATTAATGCCCGCGCCGCGCAGGATTGCGACCAGTCGCTTGAGCCTCGGAGTGATCGTCCCATCCATTTCTCCAAACGGAGGGGTGGCGAGTGATGCGAATACGATGGCGCGGATAACGTCGCCGTCCCGCTTTCCGCCTGCAATGACCGTTCCCAGCATGATGCGCTGCTTGTCTATGATTCTGGCGAATTCAGCCGGACCGGACAGGTTGTTGCCCATGAACACGATGTTCGGGGATTTGTTTTCCGCCAGGGCACCGGCAAAAGATCCGCCACCTGGTTTTTGCGGACGATGACAAGTATGTAATCATAAATGTCTTCCGGCTCCAGAGAGTTAATGACCGGGACTTTCGTAACGCTTCGTTTATGAGTAAACGGGTCTTCGATAATGATCCCCTCGTCTTTTATTTCCTCATAACGCTTCCCGCGTGCCAGAACTTTCGCATCGAGCCCGGCATTGCACAGGCATGCGATTACAGCCGAGCCGTTCACTCCCGCCCCGATTACAAGTATTTTTGCATTATCCGTTTTCATCCCAATACCCTTTTCCGGCATCTACTTTCTGACCAATGTTATGCGGACAGTATAACTTCATTATCATGTGCCAACCGAGATGCTGAAACAGGGCAATCGCATCTTAATTGACGCTTGAGCGGGGCTAAAGCCCCTGCTGGAAGTGAAACTGCTTCGCATCAGTTTATGGAAGCCCTTCGGGCTACCGCACGAGTCCATTTCAGTGGACTTTCTTGATTTAGATATTATTGCTAATGCATTCCCTGAGGCAACGGGGGCTGTGAATAGCCTGTGGAAAGCGCAGATTTACGGCAGTCCGCGACCGGAACGAATCAGGATCGAATGGTACCACCCCTCCGCCCTCCGGGCACCTCCCCCAAATCCTATAAGAATTTTTTGGAGGTCGATTTTTATTTTGGTTGCCGGATTTTGGGGAGGAACCTCCTGAGATTGGAACAGTATTTTTTCCTGATTTACGATAATCCGCGAGCAATTCAACTCAAACTCGACCCCCACCGGCTGATATAAAAACCCATTCAATTGAGGTTTAACCCTCCCCACGGTAGAAGCCGATTGTTTCTGGTTAAGAAAACCATTCAAATCAGGTTCAAATCCTCCCATCGGTTGACAACTCAAGTACCGAAGAGAGTCTTTGGGTTTATAAATATTCATTCCGCGGAACGAAGAGGAACGAATACTCTCCGGCGCCGAGAAAAGCACTCGGCATCTTCGACCCTGAAGAACGCAGGGTCTACGAGAATGAATACCCATACGCAGCGACCAAATGGGGGGGTGGCCGGAGCAATTTAATGATGCGGGGTGCGGATTGATAACAAGTTTGTCAGACATACGCGGATACCTTATTACAGTGTGCTTTTGAAATGCAGAGTCATTATACAGAACAAATGTTCTTGAGTCAAGCAAAGGGATTAGGTAATTGGGGATCAGGTGATCAGTAACCAGGGATTTGGGAAATCAGGAAGGGCACGACATTGTCGTGCCCCTACGGATTGTTGCAGTACTTGCAACATGCCTCTTGTAAAGTGGGTGAAAACCTGCAATACGGAGGCGTTTAAATGTCACGGAAAATCAACGATGAAAAACTGAAATCCATCTATAATGAAGTCAGGAAAAATCCGGGCAGGAAAGCAGGGTTCATTGCCCGCCTATTGGGGATCAAACGCAGTGAGGTGACCCGCTCGCTGCCCGCCCTCGACCAGAGAGGTCTCTATCTCTCCGAGGACGAAAAGGGAGGCTTGTGGCTGTTTAGTAAATCCAAACCTAATTGACAAAATGTTGCAGAAATCGGCAGGGTGTTGTGCTATCCTGTTGCAAAGAGCATTAACTTTTCCAGCGATACGTTACAGGGAGCGAACATGAGCGGGATGACCAAGGCAGAACGACTGGCGGAAATGAAGCGGTTGTATATCCAGCGTGCTTACTCGGACATTGAGATGGCTGAACGCCTGAACACGCGATCGCAAAACCGTCTTTAGAGACCGAATGGAATTGGAAACCGAATATCCCTTCAATCAGGATGACACGGGGCGATGGAAAATTGATCGTACACGTTTATTTCCGAGATCAAGGTCAACTTGCATGAAGCATTGACTTTATATCTCGCGGCACGCAAGACATCGAGTCAAACACGCTTTCTACCAGCCCCACGCCGCCAGCGCATTGGAAAAACTTGCTGCCACCCTGCGCCAGCCGATGACCGAGAAATTGCTCAAAGCGGCGGACAGGGTGTTGAAGCAGGAAAAAGACCCTGAGCGAAGTCAAAATCATCGAGATGCTTACACAGGCCTGGGTGGAGCAGCGAAAGGTGCGCATCCGTTATCAGGGATTGAAGAGCCTGGGGGTTGACCAATCACACCATCAGCCCGTACCTGATCGAGCCGTCCATCTGGAGCGACAGCGTCTATGTGATTGCGCTACAGCGACGTGTTCGAGAAGGTGATGCCTTTCAAAATCGACCGGATCGAAACGGCGGTGCTTTCGGGCGAAGGCTTTGAAATCCCCGATGACTTTCGACGACCAGGAGTTGCTCAAACACGCCTGGGGCATCTGGTATGGGGATAAAGAACCGGTAACTGGTGAAGTTGCGCTTTTCTCCGTGCGGTTACGAAACGCGTAAAGGAAAGCATCTGGCATCCGTTGGAAAAGGTGGAGGACACGGAGGACGGCGGCTGTATCTGGAGCGCGGAGGTGGCCGAGTGGCGCGAGATGCTTCCCTGGGTGCGCGGCTGGGGTGCGGATGTGGAGGTGCTGGAGCCGGAGGGGTTGAGAAATGCACTCAAGCAAGAAGCACGGGAGTTGGTGGAGTTGTATAAAGTAATGGATTTACAAGAGAAGCAAATGCTTTATTACGCCCATTCCAAAAAAGGGAAGGATAAAACTGAATGGCAGCTCTTGAAAGATCATCTTGTAAATACGGCTGATTTGGCAGAAAAGTTCGGGCAGGATGCAGGTATCTCTGAATTGGCTCGTGCTGCTGCGTTACTGCATGACCTCGGAAAATATTCCCAGGCTTTTCAAAACAGGCTGGATGGGGCAAAACGCAAGGTAGACCATGCTACTGCCGGGGCAAGAACAGCCATTGAATTATTTCAACAAAGCCAGAATCAAAAATATCTTGCGACCATGCTGGCTTACTGTATTGCAGGGCATCATAGCGGTCTTCCAAATTACGGCGACAGCAGCGATGTGGAGACCGACGGCACATTACTGGCACGTATAGAGAAGAAGGAGTTGCAGGATTTCAGCGCTTATAAAACTGAAATTGATCCAAAAACATTGAACTTGCCTTCAAGCTTGAAGATCCGCCAGAACAGTAAATATCCAGGATTTTCACTTGCTTTTTTGACACGCATGTTGTATTCGGCTTTAGTGGATGCAGACTTTCAGGAAACTGAAACCTATATGAAAGACGATGTAAAGCCGCGCGGGGGATATGCAAGCATCGAGGACTTGTGCCGAAAAATTCAATTTATTTTTGCAGAAATTTGATAATCCCCAAAGCGATATCAACAAAAAACGGACCGAAACCCTGAAAGCCTGTGTAGAGAAATCGTTCTGAAAAGCAGGGCTTTTTCACGCTCACTGTTCCTACCGGCGGCGGCAAGACACTGGCTTCGATGGCATTTGCATTAAATCACGCCGTCACGCATGGACTGAAACGGATCATTTATGTCATCCCCTTCACCAGCATCATTGAGCAAAATGCGGCGGTGTTCAAAGAATGCCTGGGCGAGAAGAATGTTCTGGAACATCATTCCAATTTTGACTGGAGTAAGAAACAGGCGCTGAGATGAGGCGACATCTGACGATGAAACCAAAGATGTCCTGCGATAAATTGAAACTGGCTTCGGAGAATTGGGATATTCCGATTGTGGTCACAACCAACGTGCAATTCTTTGAATCGTTGTTTGCCAATCAAATCATCGCGCTGCCGCAAATTGCACAACATTGCCAAAAGCGTGATTATTTTCGACGAAGCGCAAATGCTGCCGCGCGAGTATTTGGATCCCTGTATGCTGGCAGTAAAGGAACTGGTGCAAAACTATGGCGCAAGCGCGGTCTTTTGCACGGCCACTCAGCCTTCATTGGGCAGATTGTCTGCCAGATGTGGAATTTACCGAACTGGCCCCCGACCCGCAAGGCTTTATTCGATTTTTACAAACGGGTGCAGGTAAAGAACATCGGCAAAGTTCCAGATGCAGAATTGATCGAAAGATTAAACAGCTCACCCGCAGGCATTGTGCATTGTCAACACGCGCAAACATGCCAAAGGCTTATTTGACGAGCTTGCGGGAGAAGGACGTTTCCATCTTTCCACGTTGATGTGTCCAACGCATCGCAAAGAGACGTTAATCACTATTCGGCAATTGCTCAAGTCGGGCCAACCCTGCCGTGTAATTTCAACCCAGGTGATGGAAGCGGGGATTGATGTGGATTTTCCGGTTGGTTATCGCTGCCCTGGCCGGGTTGGATTCGATCATTCAGGCGGCGGGACGGGTGAATCGGGAAGGAAAAAATGCAAATGGCGATATGTTTGTTTTTGAACCGGAAACACCATTTATCAAGAACACACCCGACTTTATCAACCAAGGCGCAAGCGTGGCGGAGAGCATTTTGCGGGATTATAGCGATGACCCTGTATCCATTCAGGCAATCAACGCTTATTTCAAAATGCTCTACAATCTTCAGGACTCCAAACATGCATTTGATGTGAAAAGAATTCTTGCTATTTCGATAAAGACCTAGCTGAATTGGATTTTGATTTCAAAACAGCGGCGGAAAATTTCAAATTGATCGAAAATAACACTGTAGCCGTTGTCATTCCATATAACGAGGAGGCAAGTCAAATCCTTGAAAAAGTTCGCTGGCATCCCTTCCCGTTCAAGTTCGCAAGACAATTGCAAATGTACACCGTCAATATTTACGAGAAGGAATTTGAAGCACTGCAAAGCAAAGGGGTAATCGAGACATACAACGAAACCTACGAAGTATTGAATAACATGGATTACTACGACAAGCAAACAGGTCTCGTCCTTCCCGCAGACAAGGGCGGCGAAGCGATATTCTTCGATTAATCAAACCAAAAGGAGGTTCATCTATGGGATACGGAATTACAATCCGAGTACGCGGCGATTATGCCCTGTTCACCCGCCCTGAAATGAAGGTGGAACGGGTCAGTTACGATGTCATCACGCCTTCGGCGGCGCGCGGCATCATCGAGGCGGTCTACTGGAAGCCCGCCATCCGCTGGGTGATAGACAAAATCCACGTGCTGAACGAAATCGAGTTCACCAATATCCGGCGCAATGAGGTGAGCGAGAAAGCGTCTGAAAGCGAGGCGCAGCCGGAGGATGAATGGTTCTTCAAATGAACCGATGTATCTGTCTGCTACTGAAATTCGCCAGCAACGCGCGGCGCTTGTGTTGAAAAATGTGGATTACATCATCGAAGCCCATTTTGAACTTGTACCGAAAAAGCCGGGGCGGAGGACACGGTGGAAAAGCACTACAACATCGCCCTGCGCCGCTTACGCAAGGGACAGCATTTCAGCGCACCTTGTTTGGGAACACGCGAATTCGGCGCAAAAGTGGAGTTGATCGAAGATGGGGCAATTCCCCAAAGCCCGCTGAAGGAAATCGTGATCTGGGCTGGATGTTATACGACCTGGATTTTTCAGACCCAGAAGACATCAAGCCCCAAATTCTTCAAAGCCACACTGAGTGACGGCGTGTTGGATTTGACGAATCTGACTCTGGCGAGGTGAAGCGATGATCTTACAAGCCTTGACACGTTACTATGATATTTTGTCCAGCGACCCAAACAGCGATATTGCGCCTCCGGGTATAGTTCCACTGGCGTCAGTTTTGCCCTGAATATTTCCGACAAAGGGTGAAGTTGTTGGATATTTTCCCGCTGTTTCGAGCAGGAACAGCGCGGAAAGAAAATGGAAGAAAAGCCGCGGCGCATGATTGTTCCAGAACAGGTAAAAAAGACATCTGGAATATAGCTCAAATTTTTTGTGCGAAAACAGTGCTTATATTTTGGGAATTTCGGACAAAGGCGACTCTGAATATTCGCAAAAACGTTTTGAAGCATTTTCGCCAATTTAACAAAGAATTGCTTGCCAAAGCAGATTGCAAGGCCGCAAAAGCAGTGATTGCCTTTCTTGAAATTATGATCCCGCGAACAGGAAGAGAGCATCCGAGATTGCCACTCATCTGGAAACGATTTTGAAGGGCGGCAATCTGGTGTTCATGTTCAACGGTGATTTTGTCCATGAAGACGCCGCCATCCGCAAGGCATGGGAAACGCACAAATCAAGCAGTGATGCGGATCTTGGGCAATGCCTGGTAACCGGAGAAATTGCGCCAATTGCCCGCCTGCATCCCAGCTTGAAGGGAATTCGCGATGCCAATCCAACCGGGGCTTCCCTGGTTGGTTTCAATGCAGCGTGCCTACGAATCCTATCAACCGACTGAAGGGCAGGGATTGAATTCCCCGGTCAGCGAAAAGGCAACATTTGCCTACACTACGGCGTTGAATTACCTGCTCTCTTCGGCCAATGAAAACAGGAAATTCACCATTGGCGATACCACCGTGGTCTATTGGGCAGAGAGCGAGAAGAAAGGCATACGCCAAAGCCTTCATGGGATTATTCGAGCCCGAAATGTGGAGGTTGAAGTACCAGTCGAAGAAGAAGCAAGCCTGCACAGGACAAGAAAGCCGAGAAGACGTCTGAAGAAAGTGGCGGAGAAGGTCAGACGCGTTCAGGCGTTGGATGTCAAGAAGCTGCTTGAAGGCTTGGATGACGAAAATCCCGCTTTTACGTTCTGGGCCTGGCTCCCAATGCGGCGCGTGTTTCGGTGCGCTTCTTCCACAGCGACCCGTTCGACAAGATCGTCGAGAAGATCATGCAGCACTACAAAGACCTGGAGATCGTCAAGGAATTTGAAGACCAGCCAACCTATCATCACCATTCAGGCATATTTTGAATGAAACCGTTTCCAAAAAGGCCTCCGACCCAGAAGCTTCGCCGCTGATGGCTGGCGCGGTGTTCCGCGCCATTCTTGACAGACACGCCCTACCCGGCGGCATTGTATTACGCCATCATCAACCGCATCCGCGCCGATCATGGACGACCCGAAAAGGTACATCAAAAAGATCAACTACGTGCGCGCGGCGATCATCAAGGCCTATCTCATCCGCAAATATCGGAACCAACCCCAACATCCAATTCAGGAGGTACTTGTTATGTCGCTCAATGAGCAATCCACCATCCCGGCCTACGTGCTGGGACGCCTGTTCGCCGTGCTGGAAAAAGTCCAGCAGGAAGCGATCGGCGATGTGAATGCCAGCATCAAAGACCGCTATTTCACTTCCGCCTGCGCTTCGCCTGCCAGCGTTTTCCCGATGCTCTTGCGGCTTTCGCAGCACCACATTTCCAAAGCAGAATATGGCTATGCCAGCGATCACCGCATCGAGAAGATTCATGAATCTGCTGGATGTTGAGAAGAACCCAATCCCTTCCCATCTATCGCTGGATGAACAGGGCGTTTTTGTGCTGGGCTATTACCACCAGCGCGCAGCTTTGTATATCCAAGACGGACAAGAAATCCTGCCGAATCAACCTCATCCGAAACCAAATAATCTCAAAAAGGAGAAATAAACCATGACTACCCCAATCAAAAACCGCTACGAATTTGTCCTGCTCTATGATGTGGAAAACGGCAACCCCAACGGCGACCCGGACGCCGGCAACATGCCGCGCATCGACCCCGAAACCGGCTACGGCATCGTGACCGATGTCTGCCTGAAGCGCAAGATCCGCAATTATGTGGAACTGGTGAAAGGCGACAGCACCGGCTACCGGATTTATGTCAAGGAAGGCACCCCGCTGAATCAAAATCATGACGAAGCCTATGTAGCCGTTGGTCTCAAACCGGACGAAAAGGCAAACAGTCGACAGAAGTCAACGAAGGCTCGCCAGTGGATGTGCGACAACTTCTTCGATGTGCGCACCTTTGGCGCGGTCATGAGCACCGGCGATAACTGCGGACAGGTGCGCGGACCGGTTCAGATCAACTTCTCGCGCAGCATTGACCCGATCGTCCAGCAGGAAGTGACCATCACCCGCCAGACGGTGACAAAAATCGAAGACGCTGAGAAAGAACGGACGATGGGACGCAAGCACATTGTTCCCTACGGCTTGTATCGTGTCGAAGGTTACGTCTCGGCCAAGCTGGCCAATGACGAAACCAAAGGCACCGGCTTTTCCGAAGAAGACCTGGCTCTGTTCTGGGAGGCGCTGGTCAACATGTTCGAGCATGACCACTCGGCAGCGCGCGGCAAAATGGCTGTCCGCAAGTTGGTCATCTTCAAGCACGAAAGCGAACTGGGCAATGCCCCATCGCACAAACTGTTCGACCTGGTGAAGGTGAGCAAAAACGATGGAAGCCAACCCACCGCGCAGTTTTTCCGACTACTACCGTGAAGTGTTGACACAGACTGGCGCTCCGGTGGAGTGACAATCATCGAAAAGTTATGAAATCCGAATATACACCCGACGAACTGCTGCCTCTCTCGGGCATCCAGCACTTTCTCTTTTGCCGCCGGCAGTGGGCGCTGATCCACGTCGAGCGCCAGTGGCAGGAGAACGTGCTGACTGTCGAGGGCAAGCTGCTGCACAACCGGGCGGATGACCCCTTTTTTACCGAAACGCGGAATGGGGTCATCACCGCCCGTGCGGTGCCGATTGCCTCTTATCGCCTGGGCTTGTCGGGCGTGTGCGACGTGGTGGAGTTCACGTCCTCGCCGGATGGCGTGAAATTGCCAGGGCAGGGAAGGCCTATATCCTGCCTGCACCGGTGGAATACAAACGCGGCAAGGAGAAACACGACCACAGCGACGAAGCGCAGTTGTGCGCCCAGGCCATCTGCCTGGAAGAAATGCTGTCGGTGACAATCCCCGCCGGCTATCTGTATTATGGCGAGACCCGCCACCGGGTGGCGGTGGAACTGACCGCCGAACTGCGCGAGCCTGGTGCGCGACATGTCGGAGGAAATGCACGCCTACTTTCAAACGGGGCTATACCCCGCGGGTCAAGACCGTCCAAAGCCTGCCGCTCCTGTTCGCTGGCCGATATCTGCCTGCCGGACTTGCAGGAGAAAGTCATTGCGGCTTCGAAATACATCCAGAAGCAGATCGAAGAGTGACTAGCCTATGAAAAAACTTGCCAACGTGCTATACGTCACCACCCCCGAAGCCTATCTCTCCCTGGACGGCGAGAACGTGGTGATCAAAAAAGACGAAAATACCTCCATGCGCCTGCCGCTGCACAACCTGGAAAATATCGTCTGCTTCAGCTACCTGGGCGCCAGCCCGGCGCTGATGGGCGCGTGCGCCGAGCGCAATGTGGGCTTGTGCTTCCTCACCCCCAACGGGCGTTTCCTGGCGCGGGTCACCGGCAAGGTGAAGGGCAATGTGCTGCTGCGCAAAAAGCAGTATGAGGTCTCGGAGAAAGATGACGAAAGCGTGCCCATCGCCGCGTCTTTCCTGCTTGGAAAAATCGCCAACTGCCGCAAGGTGATCGAGCGGGCGCTGCGCGACCATGCCATGCTGGTGGATGTCGAGGCCTTGAACCAGGCGTCCGGCTTCGCTCAAAGAAACTCTGACGCCATCCAGGCATGCAAGAACATTGACGATCTGATGGGCTTCGAGGGCAGCGCGGCCAAGATCTATTTTGGCGTGTTCGACCAGTTGATCTTGCAGCAGCGGGAGGACTTTCATCTTCAAGGAACGCTCGCGCCGCCCGCCGCTGGATAATATGAATTCGCTGCTTTCGTTCCTGTACACCCTGCTGACCAACGACGTCGCCTCGGCGCTGGAAACGGTGGGGCTGGACCCTTACGTGGGATTCCTGCACCAGGACCGGCCCGGCCGCCCTTCGCTGGCGCTGGATCTGATGGAGGAACTGCGCCCGGTGTTTGCCGACCGGCTGGCGCTTTCGCTGGTCAACCGCAAGCAGATCACTGGAAAGGGCTTCACCCAAAAAGAAAGCGGCGGGATCCTGATGGATGATGACACCCGCAAAGCGGTTCTGACCGCCTGGCAGGAGCGAAAGAAAGAAGAGATCATTCATCCCTATCTCAAGGAACGCATCCCGTTTGGGCTGATCCCGCACGTCCAGGCCATGCTGCTGGCGCGTTATTTGCGCGGCGACCTGGATGCCTATCCGCCTTTCTTCTGGAATTAGGAGGTCTGCCTATGATGGTTTTGATCACGTATGACGTAAGCACCGAGACCGAAGCCGGTAAAGGCCGCCTGCGCAAGGTGGCCAAAAAAGTGCCAGGATTACGGCCAACGCGTGCAGAATTCGGTGTTTGAATGTATCCTCGACCGGCACGGTTGGAGGCAATTGCAGGACAGCTTTGGAGAAGATCATCGATCCTGAAGTGGACAGCCTGCGCTATTATTATCTGGGCGATGAATGGCGCAGCCGGGTGGAACATGTAGGTGCAAAGCCCGGCATAGACCTGGAGGGCACGTTGATTGCGTAGACAGAGTTCATAAGGCAAAACGATTTGAGGTGCGAACCCCAAGCGCACATGATTTTTACGGCGGGTTCGCAGGACTTTAAGGCTAAAAAGTTGAATTTTTGTAATTTGTTTAACCTGTAAAAGATATTTTCTATAGTGAAATAGTCAATATATAGGTATTGAAATTTAATTATGCCCATATTTTGCAGTCGCCTTCCCCCCGGAAGGCGTGGATTGAAACCTTCCCAGTATTTACAGCAATCCAGGAGTCGCCTTCCCCCGGAAGGCGTGGATTGAAACAGCCTAGAATCCGATACTGCGATCGGGTCGCCTTCCCCCCGGAAGGCGTGGATTGAAACAACTACTGTGATCTAGCATCGAACATATTGACGCTATAATCATAGTCGCCTTCCCCCCGGAAGGCGTGGATTGAAACCTTGTAATCCTGTAATTGGTGGAACCGCGAGTCAGCGTCGCCTTCCCCCCGGAAGGCGTGGATTGAAACTTTGGCGTTTCCGCCGAAACGGTGCACGGCACGGTGTCGCCTTCCCCCCGGAAGGCGTGGATTGAAACACATATACCATTACATGGACCAAAGCGCTTAAGTCGCCTTCCCCCCGGAAGGCGTGGATTGAAACTTCCGCCGCTATCCTGTCGGCATTAATCCGAGCAAGTCGCCTTCCCCCCGGAAGGCGTGGATTGAAACCGAACATAGCAAGACCACGCCGCCATATTGATCTGGTCGCCTTCCCCCCGGAAGGCGTGGATTGAAACCAGTTAACCGGCGCATCGGTTGGCACCTGGAAATAGTCGCCTTCCCCCCGGAAGGCGTGGATTGAAACGTCACTTAAATCCCTATAATGGATATCCGGCTGACGTCGCCTTCCCCCCGGAAGGCGTGGATTGAAACTTTTCCTATCACGATGAATCAGCCTGCCTACATCGTCGCCTTCCCCCCGGAAGGCGTGGATTGAAACGCCCAGTCCATGTGGATGCACTTTTAGCCCTGATGTCGCCTTCCCCCCGGAAGGCGTGGATTGAAACATGGAACATTGGTCTCTCGTTCTGAAATTTATATAGTCGCCTTCCCCCCGGAAGGCGTGGATTGAAACAAATCCAACGAGCCGAAGATGACCTCCAAACGCAAGTCGCCTTCCCCCCGGAAGGCGTGGATTGAAACACGTTTACTTGCAAGTTTTTCTCGTCTGCCATAACGTCGCCTTCCCCCCGGAAGGCGTGGATTGAAACTGAGCACAGATGCCAAAAGCCGCGGTGAATATCGTCGCCTTCCCCCCGGAAGGCGTGGATTGAAACGCCGCGTGGCCGGCAATGGTGGTATACAGTCGTGTCGCCTTCCCCCCGGAAGGCGTGGATTGAAACCACACGTATAGAAATGACAGTTTTCCATCATGGATGTCGCCTTCCCCCCGGAAGGCGTGGATTGAAACATATTGGCGGGACTAAAGCATAAGACGGACATCGGTCGCCTTCCCCCCGGAAGGCGTGGATTGAAACTGTTTGTTTCCGGTTGCGCTCCCTGCTAACGTCGTCGCCTTCCCCCCGGAAGGCGTGGATTGAAACGATTCGGGGGAACCATTATTAACTACCGGATGCAAGTCGCCTTCCCCCCGGAAGGCGTGGATTGAAACGTCTAACGAAGAGTACACTGTCCCGATTAGCGATGGTCGCCTTCCCCCCGGAAGGCGTGGATTGAAACCGCCATAATGAACCCCGTCACCAGCAAATGATGTGTCGCCTTCCCCCCGGAAGGCGTGGATTGAAACGCTGATGCATATGACGGTCGAACTGCCGACTGTCGAGTCGCCTTCCCCCCGGAAGGCGTGGATTGAAACATCCCGCATTCCATACTGCATAAACATACGTCTATGTCGCCTTCCCCCCGGAAGGCGTGGATTGAAACGCTGAATCTTGTCCAAATATTGGCAGATGGCTTGTAGTCGCCTTCCCCCCGGAAGGCGTGGATTGAAACACTCTTATCCTGTGGAACTGTTTATCGAGACTGACGTCGCCTTCCCCCCGGAAGGCGTGGATTGAAACTCAGAGTCTATCTAATTGACTCTATGTCGTCTGTTAGTCGCCTTCCCCCCGGAAGGCGTGGATTGAAACACAGCTTCGGCCATGTGTTGATCAGACCAGGATGAGGTCGCCTTCCCCCCGGAAGGCGTGGATTGAAACCGAAATTGGCAATCTTGTCAAGCAAACCATTATCGGGTCGCCTTCCCCCCGGAAGGCGTGGATTGAAACATCGGCGGAACCATGGTCTGAACTACCGGATGCAGAGTCGCCTTCCCCCCGGAAGGCGTGGATTGAAACAATGCTTCGGCGACTTGGGACTTGCAAATAAGCAGTCGCCTTCCCCCCGGAAGGCGTGGATTGAAACTTTTCCGACCTGATAGTATCACACAACCCGTACATGTCGCCTTCCCCCCGGAAGGCGTGGATTGAAACATCTAAGTGGTGTAAGTCCAGACCAGGACAATCCAGTCGCCTTCCCCCCGGAAGGCGTGGATTGAAACTATGCGATGAAGCTCACGGCGTGACATTGACAGTAGGTCGCCTTCCCCCCGGAAGGCGTGGATTGAAACCTGCGGATTGGGACAATTGCTAGATACGCCATCAAGTCGCCTTCCCCCCGGAAGGCGTGGATTGAAACCGCAATAAGACCAGCAACATAACCAGCTTCTTGAAGTCGCCTTCCCCCCGGAAGGCGTGGATTGAAACTAATCCTTTTGCATGATCATGCTTTTCGTGATATAGTCGCCTTCCCCCCGGAAGGCGTGGATTGAAACTATTTGGCAAACGGTAGAACAAATGGGACGTATGAGTCGCCTTCCCCCCGGAAGGCGTGGATTGAAACTAAGGCTATGATGCGTAAGGCTCTGGATCACAAGGTCGCCTTCCCCCCGGAAGGCGTGGATTGAAACAGGTATCGAATATTGTCCAATCCCGTCGTACGGAGTCGCCTTCCCCCCGGAAGGCGTGGATTGAAACTGTCTAGCCAGCGCATGACCAATGCAGCCAGTGGTCGCCTTCCCCCCGGAAGGCGTGGATTGAAACCGTCTCCGGCTATCAACTTCCCGCACTGCGTCAGGTGGTCGCCTTCCCCCCGGAAGGCGTGGATTGAAACGTTTGATTTGCCGTCACACCATCAGGCAGGTTGTGTCGCCTTCCCCCCGGAAGGCGTGGATTGAAACCTTTCTTGGGGTATCATTCTTGCGCGAGGTCATATAGTCGCCTTCCCCCCGGAAGGCGTGGATTGAAACTATAAAGGTAACGCCATGTATAAGGAACGCGGAGGTCGCCTTCCCCCCGGAAGGCGTGGATTGAAACACCATAGAGCCATGGGTGGAGACTCCACAGGGACCAAGTCGCCTTCCCCCCGGAAGGCGTGGATTGAAACGGATCGAACGGACTCTCTCCCCCCAGGGAATGAAGTCGCCTTCCCCCCGGAAGGCGTGGATTGAAACATACCAGTTAACCGAATCTAATGCGGATTGCAATAGTCGCCTTCCCCCCGGAAGGCGTGGATTGAAACTGATTGCCGCTCCAAAATTTTGTTCTACGATAATGTCGCCTTCCCCCCGGAAGGCGTGGATTGAAACTCTATCTGATAAGGGGAGAATGCTTCTTCAAGACGTCGCCTTCCCCCCGGAAGGCGTGGATTGAAACTCTTTTTATTCATTGACGTTATTCTCATTCTATGGTCGCCTTCCCCCCGGAAGGCGTGGATTGAAACGTTGCGTATTTTGTTATGTACTCCGCAGATCCGTGTCGCCTTCCCCCCGGAAGGCGTGGATTGAAACTTATCCATCCACAAACCTAGCTATCTTACTTTCGAGTCGCCTTCCCCCCGGAAGGCGTGGATTGAAACCTCTTCCCGCCGGCGATCATGCGAGGAACCACCGGTCGCCTTCCCCCCGGAAGGCGTGGATTGAAACTGAAAGCGATCGATCAAACTAAGCGAAAACCATGTCGCCTTCCCCCCGGAAGGCGTGGATTGAAACATCATGTTGTAGTCCTGGGAGGAATAACTAGTTATGTCGCCTTCCCCCCGGAAGGCGTGGATTGAAACTCTCATGGTTGTCTTTCTCTGCGTATCCATGCGCGTCGCCTTCCCCCCGGAAGGCGTGGATTGAAACTATCTAGTGACCATTCCTGGCGGTTGAAGGATGGGTCGCCTTCCCCCCGGAAGGCGTGGATTGAAACTCTTTATCACGATCGTCACGAGAATAATAAATAGCGTCGCCTTCCCCCCGGAAGGCGTGGATTGAAACACACAATAAACATACGGCCCGGCTTCGTCCATCCCGTCGCCTTCCCCCCGGAAGGCGTGGATTGAAACCTGGCAGGATGGCGGCGTACCACCCGACCTCTATGGTCGCCTTCCCCCCGGAAGGCGTGGATTGAAACGTCTCGCGTAGGATTTCGCCTACCTCGTCGATATCGTCGCCTTCCCCCCGGAAGGCGTGGATTGAAACGTGACACCGGGCGATCCCGCTCAAAAGACCCAAGTCGCCTTCCCCCCGGAAGGCGTGGATTGAAACATCGGCATAAGCTCGAAAGGATGCCTTATCCCAAGTCGCCTTCCCCCCGGAAGGCGTGGATTGAAACACCACCATGGCGTGAGCTGCTTCAAGCCCGCATGTCGCCTTCCCCCCGGAAGGCGTGGATTGAAACAGCAAATGGGAGTGGGGGCAACCGCATCGGGGCAAGTCGCCTTCCCCCCGGAAGGCGTGGATTGAAACTTTATTATCCCCACTGGAAAGAAAAAACCACCGGGTCGCCTTCCCCCCGGAAGGCGTGGATTGAAACAATGGCTTGATCTATCTCTTGCGACTCTCTGCTCTCTCCTCTCCATTCTCATTCCTCTCTTTCTTTTTTTTGAATCCGTGTTCTAATCTCCATTATCTTTACTCAAAAGGAGCCTCACCATGACCGAATCAAAAGAACAGAAAATGATAGAAACCGGCGCCGAAAAGGTCACCGATAAAGACCTCGAGAAAGTCGTTTCCAAATCCGAAGACATAAAGAAGAAGTTCATATCCGGTGGCCCGCTTCACCGTTTTATCGAAGACGGCCAGCTGCTCCTCTCCGTCGTCAAGGACTACCGCTCAGGCGCATTCCGCAAGATCCCCTTTGGCTCCATTGCCGCCATTGTCGTTACGCTGGTCTATGTCCTCAATCCTTTCGACCTGATACCCGATTTCCTGCCCATCATCGGCCAGATAGACGACGCGGCCGTCGTCGCAGCCTGCCTGGTCCTGGTTGAGCACGACCTGTATACTTATAAGCTGTGGAAGCAGGACCATGATGAAGATAAGCAACAGCCCGGGCTTTAAAAGGATTCCCATTGCCTCCCCTGCAGTTTGCAACAATGGGCGCTGTAATCGATTTTGCTCTCTTTTTCACATAACCAATGTATAATGAAATACAGAATACTGCGTAGCAGTAATACCAGGAGGCACGTATGATCAGCAAGGCCATGCAGGATGCGATAAACGAACAGATCAACAAGGAACTTTTTTCGTCCTACCTTTACCTTTCGATGGCGACTTATTTTGCAAATAAGAACCTGCCCGGCTTTTCCAAGTGGATGCGCGTTCAGGAGGGTGAGGAGCGGGTGCACGCCATGAAGTTTTATGATTTCATGATCGACCGCGGCGCGAGCGTGGTGTTGAAGGCGATTGAAATGCCGGCAGCCCAATGGAAGGGCAACCTGGATGCCTTCAAGGAAGTGGCTGCACACGAGGCCGAAGTGACCGCCTCGATCAATGCGCTGTACGAGCTGGCGTTGAAGGAAAAGGACTATCCCGCCCAGGTGCTGCTCCACTGGTACATCAACGAGCAGGTGGAAGAAGAGAAGAACGCGGCAGAGATCGTTGGGCAGCTCCAGTTGATCGAAGAGCGCGGCACCGCCGTGCTTATGCTCGATCACCAACTGTCGAAGCGCGGCGAATAATTCGGAAATCTCTGTTTATCTCTGTTCACATCGTGCCCGTAGGGTATCCCCGGTGAATTCTTATTATCCGAGCCGGAAACCGTTTTCACCAAAATGTGATATACTCTCGTCGCTCTTTAGAGCAACCGTTTTGGGAAATTGTTTTGATCATTCCGAATGATGGCCCGGCGAAACAGTCGGGCTTTTTTGTTGGGCTGGTCCAGTCTGAAAAGATGGACCGTGGTTGGCAAGAAGTAAGTTAGACGGAGTCATCAGAACATTTCATAGTGTCATCCGTATACGGGTGACGGAAAGATAAAGATGACAACCGAATTTACTTCTTTAAACCTGCGCCCCGAACTGGTGCAGACTGTTACTGCGCTGGGTTATACCGAACCGACTCCCATCCAGGCGGCCCTGATCCCGGTCATGCTGACGGGCGTCGATGTGATCGGCCAGGCGCAGACCGGCACCGGCAAGACGGCGGCCTTCGCCCTCCCCATTTTACAAAATCTCCAACCCAATCAACGACACGTGCAGGCCCTGGTGCTGGCTCCCACGCGCGAACTGGCGCTGCAGGTCGCCGAGGCGCTGGGTCAATATGGCAAGCCAGCTCAAGGTGCGCGTGCTGGCCGTCTATGGCGGACAGCCTTACAGCCCGCAGATCAACCAGCTCAAGCGCGGCGTCGACATCGTGGTCGGCACACCCGGCCGCCTGCTCGACCTGCTCGAGCGCAAAGTGCTCCACCTGGAGCGACGTGAAGACGGTGGTGCTCGACGAAGCGGATGAGATGCTCAACATGGGTTTCATCGAAGACGTCGAAGCGATCCTGTCCGCGACGCCTGCCGAACGGCAGACGGCGCTCTTCAGCGCGACCCTGCCGCCGCGCATCCGCACACCTGGCCGACCGCTTCATGCACAACCCGCAGGCCGTGACCATTAAACGCTCCACGCTCACGGTGCTGGCGACCGAGCAGCGCTACTACCTCGTCAACGAATCCGACAAACTGTAATGCGATCATGAACCTGCTGGAAGTCGAGAACATGACCAGCGTGCTGATCTTTGCCCGCACACGGGCCGAGACGGCGCGGCTGGCCAGCGAGTTGTCGCAGCGCGGCTTTCCGGCGGAAGCCATCCACGGCGACCTCGACCAGAACGCGCGCGAGCGCACGCTCAACCGCTTCCGCCAGAACCAGGTCAAGGTGCTGGTGGCGACCGACGTGGCGGCGCGCGGCCTCGACATCGACGACATCTCGCACGTCATCAACTATCAACTGCCCGACGATCCCGAAGTCTACATCCATCGCATCGGCCGCACGGGCCGCGCCGGCAAGACCGGCATTGCCATTTCATTATTTACGCCGCGCGAGAAGCGCCGCCTGCGCGAGATCGAAAATCTAACCAAACAACCACTCACGCGTGCCAACCTGCCGACCGCCGAAGACATCCGTCATTTCCGCGAGGCGCAGGTGGTGGAGCAGATGAAGATCTGGCTCGGCCGCGGACGTTATCAGCGCGAGCGCGAAATGGTCGAACAATTGGTGACCGACGGGCACGAGCTTATCGAAGTGGCGGCGGCCGCGCTTAAGCTGGCGCGCCAGAGTGAGAAACAACGACCGGTGGCGGCGGTAGCCGAGGTGCAGGAGTCGACGCACTCGTTCCGATCGGAGCGCGAGTTCACACGCGGCGGGAAGAAAGAACATTCCGGCCCGGCGCGATTCGTTTGCACACGGCAATTCCCACACGTCGCACGAGGCGGGCATGATCCGCTTGAAGATGGGGAAGGGCAAGATGCAGGGCGTGCGCCCGAACGATGTGGTCGGGACAATCGCCTATCAGGCCGATATCCCCGGCTCGACCATCGGCAAGATCCGCATCGAGGATCAGTTCACGTTGGTAGACGTGCCCGAACAGTTTGTCGATAAGATCCTGCTGCAAAACGGGAACTATCGCATCGGAAAGCACAAGTTCGCTTTGGAAAGAGCGTAGAATGCAAAGCGCCCCTCGAAACTTCGAGGGGCGCTTTATATAGGAATGTAAAAAGTTACCTATCTCTTTGCGCGGCCAAGGCCGCACCTATGATACCGGCTTCATTTAACAGCTCTGCAGGGACAACGGGAATATCGATGGTGAGCAAGGGCAGGAATTTTTCATGTTCTTTGCTGATGCCGCCGCCCACGATGAACAGGTCGGGCCAGAAGAGTTTTTCCATCATCTTAAGATAGCGGTTCAATCGTTTGGCGTACTTCTTCCATGAAAGATCATCGCGCTGGCGGGCCGCATCGGAGGCCCGCTCTTCGGCCTCATACCCTTCCATCTCGATATGACCGAACTCCGTATTCGGGAGCAGCCTGCCGCGATAGAAGATGGCCGAGCCGATGCCGGTACCGAGCGTGATCAGGATCACCGTCCCGACCTGGCCTCGCCCGGCGCCGAAGGACATTTCGGCCAGCCCGGCGGCGTCCGCATCATTGATCATTGTGCAGTCGCAGCCGGTTATTTTTGAAAAAAGCTCGTCTGCGTTCGTGCCCACCCATTTCTCGGAGATATTGGCCGCCATCATGGCCACACCGCCTTTGATCGGCGCAGGAAAGCCGATGCCGATCTGCCCTTTCCAATCGAAGGATTTGGCGATCTGTGCGACGACTTCCGCCACCGGCTGAGGCTCGGCTTTCTCGGGCGTCTTGATGCGGATACGCTCCGCGATCAATTCGCCTGTCTTCGTATCGACCGGTGCGCCTTTGATGCCCGAACCGCCAACGTCAATGCCGAGGATATGCATAAAGAGTCTCCTATAGAAGAATTGAGCAATTATAGAGTACTGCGAAATTATCCATACCAGGGTTCTGTTTTTTTTTACACTATGGATGATAAAAACAAGTTTATTACCTGCTACAGAGCAGCAAAGATTTGTGCAGGAAGCAGTAAAGGCAAACGAGCGGTCGAAGTCAATTGAGGAATTTAACCACAAATGGCCCGCGTACACAATATGAATCTCGATGTGAGTGACATCCACTTCGAATGGTCATACACGCCGGGTCAGCATGGCTTGATGGAGCGACTCGAGCCCTTCAGGCGTCAGTGAGAATGACAAGGCGTTAACTATTTTTAGGCTTTTTGGTGGGTGGCAAGACAGGCCGGTTCATTCCCCGGCAGGTGAAGAAGTTTATCTTGATTTCCGCGCTCTGTTGGAAAACCTGGTCGCGATCATTACAGTAATGGGGGAAATCCACCATACGAGTATTACGGCAGTGCTGCTCACATAAGCAAATGGTACAGCCGCCAGAAAGATCGCCGGTGAGGCGAATAGACGGACGTTGATGGCCCGAATGGTATCCGGAGCGAGGTCGGCGGAAACGAGACGATGACCATATGAGGCATACCACCAGATCAGGGCCATGGAAAACCCAAGCGCGGAAATCGCCAGTGTATAAACGATCAGAACGATCGGAACATCCCCGTACCGACCAAGCAGGTTGGCAAGGAAGGGCATGCAGATGATGAAAAAAAGAAACATCAGGTTCAGAAGGATCAGGCGGGAATCATAGCGTTTGATATAACCAAAATAACGGTGGTGGGAAATCCAATAGTTGCCGATGACCAGGAAGCTGATAAAGAAGGTCGTCAGGGTGGGGACCATGGTCGATAATTGTTTGGGTAATTCCGCGGCCGCGACAGCCGGGTCAACATTTGGAACACGTATGTCGATCGCAAGCAAAGTAATGGCGATGGCCATTACTGCATCACTGAAAAAGACGATCCGTTCCAGCCCGAGCTGTTCTTCAGGTGAGACCTTTGATTTGGTTGGCATAAATGGACCCTAAAATCTTCAATACTGAAAAATGGTCTTTGTGAAAGGCAACTCCGGCGCATCAAATCCATGCAGGGACAGCAAGGAGCGTCTGCCCAAAATGCCGCTTCATATGTCGGTTATGATCGTGAACCTGAATCAGCTTCCAACAAGAAGGGCGGACACTTTCGCCCGCCCCAGTTCGTTCAACGATCCCCATTCTCCATCACGCCTTATCCATACCTGCTCATGAATTTTTCCATGCGCTGCAGGGCTTCTTCGATCTGCTCGTAAGCGGTCGCATAGCAGGCGCGCACGAAACCATCGCCGCCGGGGCCGAACGAGTTACCCGGCACAACAGCCACATGTTCCTCCACCAATAATTTTTGACAGAACGTTTCGTCGTCCATGCCGGAGGCGGAAATGTTCGGGAAGGCGTAGAACGCGCCGAGCGGCTCGAAGGTCTTGAGTCCGAGTTTGTTCAGACCATCCACCAGCAGCCTGCGGCGGCGGTTATATTCCACCTGCATCTCCTGGACATATTTCTCGCCACCCGCCAGCGCTTCGATGGCCGCGTCCTGGGCGGTGGTCGGGGCGGACATGATGCTGTATTGATGGATGCGGATCATGCCCCTGATAATATCCGCCGGGCCGGCGGCGTAGCCAATGCGCCAGCCGGTCATGGCGTAATCCTTCGAGAAGCCTCCCAGCAGGACTGTCCGCCGCTTGATGCTTTCGCCAAGCGCCGGGACGCACACGTGCTGGAAGCCATATACCAGCCTGTCGTAAATCTCGTCCGAGATCAGGATCAGGTCATTGTCTTCGGCGATCTGTGCGATCTCCATCAGGACTTCGCGGGTTGCCACCGCGCCGGTTGGGTTGCTGGGATAGCCGACAAAGATGGCCTTGGTATGCGGCGTGAGTGCTGCCCGGATGCGGGCCGGGTCCACCTGGAAGTTATCCTCCATGCGCGTCGGGATCTCCACAGGCACGCCGCCTGCCATGATCACCTCGGCCTGATAGGCCACAAAGCACGGCGTGGGAATGATCACTTCGTCGCCGGGATCGAGGATGGCCGTCATCGTCAGGTAGAGGGCCTCGGAGACACCCACCGTTACAACCATCTCTTCCACGGGGTCATACTCCACTCCGTAGAGACGCTTCAAATTATTGACAATCCCGGTACGAAGCTCGAGCTTGCCGTGGTTCGAGGTGTAATGCGTTTCACCGTTTTGCAGCGACCGCAGGCCCGCTTCGAGGATGGGCTTCGGCGTGGTGAAATCGGGTTCGCCGATGCCCAGCGAGATGACATCCTTCATGGTCGCGGCAATGTCGAAGAACTTACGAATGCCGGATGGTTTGAGTCCGGCTACGCGCTTGGAAAGTCGTCCTACACCATCCAGTTCGTGCATTGAGCCTCCAATTTGTTGGATACCATTTAACGTCGTCTCGATGTCCAAAGCAACCGGTGGGTTAAGCTTGCCAATCATAGGGAAATTCCCTGTTGGGTCAGATGAATACCTACTTTTACTTTGGTTAAGACCCAAAGGTCTACTTTGTCTGAAAAGTGCCGTTGACACAAAGCAGACCTTTGGGTCCATTCATTTATTAGCTCTTAGCTTATTCTAGCGGTTTCGATCAAAATAGGGTAGTGACATAGCAGATGCCCACATTACCCTATTATTACGGAGCTATCGTCACCGATATTAACGCTGAAAGCCTTCTTTCCGCTCTTCCCCCGCACGGTGGCTTGCCTGCCCACCATGGAGCCTTTCAATGCCGTATTCGTGATCTCACAATCGGCCTCGATAATACTGTTTTCGATGCGGCTGCCGGCGATCTTGCAGTTTGCGCCGACCGAAACGTATGGCCCAATTTCCGAATTCGTTATCTGGGCGGTCTCATGGATGTAAACCGGCAAATTGATCTTGACGTCCGGCATCTGAAGAGTCTGATGGTTGGAAGCATGAGAGCCTGCCAGCTTGCCGGCCTGCATGCGTTCCAATAAATACCGGTTGGTTTCCAGGGTGGCCTCAATGGTGCCGGTATCGAGCCAGGTGGCGGTTTTCTCGGCGCATATTAATGCATGCCGTTCGAGCATGATGTCGATGGCATCCACCAGGTAGAACTCATTTTTTAGCTGGAGGTTGCGCTGCATCTGTTCTTCGATGGCGCTCATCAACTCCTCGCCGCTCTTGAAATAATAACAGCCGACCAGGGCTAGGTTGTTCACCAGGGTCTGCGGCTTTTCGATGAGACGCGTTACCCAGCCGTCTTTATTGACTTCGGCAACGCCAAAACGCCGCGGGTCCGGCACCGCTTTGACCCAGGCCACACCATCGCTCTTTTCACGGTCCAGGAATGAAAAGTCCGTTTCGATCAAGGTGTCGGAAAAGCATACGATCACCGGTCCTGCCAGGTACTGGCGCGCCAGGGAAAGCGCGTGCGATTGTCCTTTCATTTCGGCCTGGACAATGTAGTGCGCTTTAATATCCGGATAATGTTCTTCCATGAAAGGCGGGATTTGTGATTCACCCAGATACGGACCGAGGATAAAGACATACTCAATATTTTGTGAAACAGGGACGGTCTTGAACATGTCCATGAGATAGTCGAGCGCGGTCTGACCCGCGACACTGACCAGGGGTTTGGGTTTACTCCACGTATGCGGACGCATGCGCGTACCCCAACCGGCCATGGGAATAACAATTTTTAAGGATTTCGACATAGGGCTATTTTAACCATAAAAGATAAGAGTGAGTCCACTGAAATCCAACCTACACAATCAACCTTAAAAGGTTGACCGCCATGAAGTATAGACAGGATTCTCCCTATTCACCATCCCCCAAACTGTTCAGGCTTCACCCCTGCCCGGTATTCCTCCAGACGAAGGCGATGACTGGGAAATAGGTTCTCCGGAAGATTATCCAGGGGGAAGAAGCGCAGCTCGGCAATTTCGCGGTCATGCCTGCCGTCCGAGGTGAAATCGCTCGAGAAAAAGAGGATATTGTGATCGCTTTTCCATTCGAGGAAATGGGAATAGGCTCCCATCAGGCTGATTTCATTTAATTGTGCACCGACTTCTTCGCGGGCTTCACGCCGCGCCGCCTGATCGAGAGTCTCCCCGCGTTTTACCCCACCGCCGGGCATGAACCATCCATCCAGGTAGGTATGACGGACGAGAAGCACTTTCCCATCCTGTATCAGCATGACGCGCACGCCCAGGGTCAGCGGGCGGAAGAAAAAGCAATAGACCTGGTAGGCGAGATAGACCAGACGCAGCATTTTCTACGAATGGCCGAGTATGGGATGAAGCTGGTAAGGCTCTTCCAGGCCTTTGATCTCGTCTCCCGTGAGCTTGATCTCCAGCGCGGCGATGGATTGTTCCAGATGCTCCAGCTTGCTGGCGCCGATGATGGGTGCCGTGATATACGGCTTGTTCAGCACCCAGGCCAGCGCGATCTGCGGACCGGAAACGCCGCGCTGTTTTGCAATCTCCTGCACGCGGTCTGCCACGGTGAAGTCGGCATCGCGGTAATACAACTCCTGGCCATAACGTATCGGTCCTGGCGCGGACGGTATCGCCCCAATCGCCTTTGCGGTGATTGCCGGCGAAGAAGCCGCGCGCCATCGGGCTCCAGGGGATCAACGCCACGCCCTGGTCGATGCAGCAGGGGATCATCTCGCGTTCTTCTTCGCGGTAGATCAGGTTGTAGTGGTTCTGCATCGAGACGAAGCGCGTCCAGCCGTGCAGGTCGGCAGTGTACTGCGCCTTGGCGAACTGCCAGGCGAACATGGACGATGCGCCGATATAGCGCGCCTTGCCCGCCTTGACCACATCGTGCAGCGCTTCCATGGTCTCTTCGATGGGCGTGTCGTAATCCCAGCGATGGATCTGATACAGGTCAACGTAATCCATTTGCAGGCGGCGCAGCGAGGCATCGATCGAATCGAGGATGTGCTTGCGCGAAAGCCCGCGGTCGTTGGGATCATCGCTCATCGGGTTGAAAACTTTGGTGGCGATCACCACATTTTCGCGCTTCGCTTTCAAATGCCGCAGGGTCTTGCCGAGCACTTCTTCGCTGGCGCCCAAGCGAATAGACATCCGCCGTGTCGAAGAAGTTGATGCCGGCTTCCAGCGCGCGCTTGACGAACGGACGCGCTTCCTCTTCCTCCAGCACCCATTCGCGCCATTTCTTCGAGCCATAGGTCATCATGCCCAGACACAGGCGGGAGACTTTCAGACCGGTTTTACCAAGATTTACGTATTCCATTGTTCTCTCCTTATTATGTCAGTTATAAATTTTATCAAAAGATCAGGGCACCCTGACGCTTCTAAAGGCAGTTGATCAGACATGGATATTGTACCATCAGATGATCGAGAGATTTGCCAGGCTGGCGGCAAGCCGCTTGATGCCAACCGATTCAAACACAACATCCACAATTTCATCATCATCCTGCATCTTGCTGTCGAGCACGATGCCTTCGCCCCACAGCGGGATGACGGACGCGCACCCCGGCGCGGAATTTGCTTTCCATGATGGAAGCAGGCCGTGACGTGCGCGAGGAGAGGCGGTCCATAAGGCTTGCGGCGCGCGCGGCTGCGCGGGCCGGTCCGCGATTGCCCGACGAGCAGATCCTGCGGGAATGTCATCCAGGAAACGGGATGGATAGGTCTCTTCGGCATAACCGCGTCCGCCGCGCTGGACGGCGCGGACGAGGTAAAGCCGGTCCTTGGCGCGGGTGATGCCGACATAGAACAGACGGCGCTCCTCTTCCATTTCTTCAGGCTCGTCGAAGGAACGGCTGTGCGGCAGGATGCCATCGTCGAGGCCGACGATAAAGACCGCGCCGAACTCCAGTCCCTTGGCGGCGTGCAGGGTGAGCAGCGTGGGCGCGTTGATGTTTTCCTTGATGGTGTCCTGGTCGGCAACCAGCGCCACATTTTCGAGGAATTCATCGAGCGTGCGCGTGGAAAATTCGAGCGCCAGGCGGCGCAGCTCCTGCACGTTCTCCCAGCGATCCTCGCCTTCTTCTGAATCATCGTCAATATAGGCTTTGTAGTTTAGATCGGTGACGATACGGTCAAACAGCTCGGAGACCGTGAGCGCGGGTGCGGCAGCGTGCCAGCCGGCAAGCGCCGCGCCGAAGTCTGCCAGCGACAGTGACGCTCCGCCCGGTGAATTGAGCCCAGAAAGGCGAATCGGAGCCGCGCGCCAGGTCGAACAATACCGTGCCGGCCGAGGTGTCATGCTGACGGGCCACGGTATGAAGCGTCGTCAATGTTTTGTCACCGATGCCGCGCGGCGGAACGTTGATGACGCGGTCGAGGCTGGCTTCATCGGCGGGGTTGTGGACCAGCCGCAGGAAGGCGATGATGTCTTTGACTTCGCGGCGTCCATAGAACCGCTGCGCGCCGACCAGCCGATAAGGCAGGCGCGCCTGCAGGAAGGCTTCTTCCAGCAGGCGGGACTGCGCGTTGGTGCGGTACATGACGGCGCAGTCACCCGGTTCAAAGTCGCGGCTGGCCACCAGCCCGGCAATGCTATCTACCACAAACGAAGCCTCGGCATAATCATCGGGCGCTTCATAATAATAAGATCTTCTCCCCGGCGCCGCGCTCACTGAAGAGCTGCTTGCGCTTGCGGTTCGGGGCGCGGTCGATGACGCCCATGGCCGCGTCCAGGATGGTCTGGCGCGAGCGATAATTTTGTTCGAGCAGGATCACCTGCGCGTCGGGGAAGTCCTGTTCGAAGCGCTGCACGTTGCGCCAGTCTGCGCCACGCCAGCGTAAATCGATTGATCGGGATCGCCGACCACAAAAATATTCCGATGCGCCGAAGACAGGTGCTTTACCAGAGTATACTGGGCAAGATTGGTATCCTGGAACTCATCCACCAGCACATGCTCAAACCGCCGAGCGTATTTCTCGCGCACGGCCGGGTTGTCTTCCAGCAGGCGGGCGGTGTAGACCAGCAGGTCGTCGAAGTCCACGGCGTTGCTGGCGACCAGTCGTTTTTGATATTCGGCATAGACGCGCTTGACGACTTCATCGCGATAATTCGTGATGGGATAATCATCGGCGCCGATCAGTTCGTTCTTTGCATTCGAGATGGCGGCGTGCACACTGGCCGGCCGGTATAGCTTTTCGTTCAGGTTCAACTCCCGGATAATGCCTTTGACGATCCGCTCCTGGTCGTCGGCATCGAAGATGACAAAATTGGATTCCAAGGGAAGGGATTCGGCCTCGCGCCGCAGAAGCCGCGCACAGATCGAATGGAATGTGCCGAGCATCATGCCCTGCGTGGCATCTTTGCCAAGCAGTTTCTCGACGCGCGTCTGCATTTCACGTGCGGCTTTGTTTGTAAATGTGACTGCCAGGATGCGATACGGGCCGGACGCCTTCCTGCGCGATGAGATAGGCGACACGCTGGGTGAGCACGCGGGTCTTGCCGGAGCCCGGGCCGGCCAATACCAGGATCGGTCCGTTCCCGGCCGTTACTGCTTTTCGTTGTTGAGGGTTAAGCTGATCGAGAAAGTCCATATGTTAATGGGACGCGGATTAACGCGGAAAACGCGGATATTTAACTCTGTTCCCAAGTGACAGCCTTTCGCTCGTTATTGTAAGCTTTCCGCAAAAATTCGGGTTTCCGCCCGAAGTTTAATAAAAGCCCCACTTCGTAAGGGGTAGCCCGCAGGTAATTCAGCAGTTGGGCTTCGTGCTCATTCGTTAATTGAGAAGCCGCCTTGAGTTCAACGATTACTTTATCATCCACTATCAGATCCGCGTAGTATTCGCCTATACATTGTCCCTGAAAATAAACGGGGATTTTCACTTGTTGCTGAACTCCGAGTCCCAACGCAGGCAAAGCAATCACCATTGCGTTTTCATACACCTTTTCCAGAAAACCATACCCCAGTTGCGGATAGACTACCTTGAAGAAAGCATGCAAGATTTTATCTGTAATTTCCTGATGCTTTAGTTTTGTCTGAACTTCCATCTCTTAACCTTCCATCGGTTCTCCAAGATATATACCGGGTCCTTTGGAGGTTATGAAAACCTCCGCGTCTATCCGCGCTCGTCCGCGTCCTATTATGATCGTCGCAAAAATTGGTAAGGTTTAAATTCTAGAGTTGGGAGGTGCACTGCGGGCAGCGGGTGGCTTTGATGGGGATGGCGGTGAAACAATACGGGCAATCTTTGGTGGTTGGGGCGGCAGCCGGGGCCGGTTTATGCAGCCGGTTGATGGCGCGGATCGCCAGGAAGATGGCCAGGGCAACGATCAGAAAATCGATCACGTTATTAATGAAATTGCCATAGTTGAGCGTCGGTGCGCCGGCCTTTTGTGCATCGGCCAGGGTCGCGTAGGCCTGGCCGTTGAGCGAGATGAACAGGTTCGCGAAGTCCACACCGTGGAGCAGCAGGCCGATGGGGGGCATGATGACATCTGTCACCAGCGAGGTGATGATCTTGCCGAATGCCCCGCCGATAATTACGCCGACCGCCAGGTCGATCACGTTACCGCGCATGGCGAAGTCCCTGAATTCTTTTAACATTATCTCTCCTCCGGGTTGGGAATATGGAAATGTTATTCTACCGTCCGGGGGAGGCGGTGTCAACAAAAACAGGCACGAACAGGCATGTATCTGAATGCTAATCCGTCGATGTCATGAAAGACACTCTCTAAAGACCGGTATATGGATTTGACACCGAAAGAACACAGTGCAGGCGGACTGCACGGAGCTGCACGAATAAATCTTCATAAATTCATGATGATGACACTGCACGTGATAAAGGCAGTATTTCGCACCATATTACAAGATACCATCTTGCTCTACGCTTACCTGGCAGGACCTACGAGGGTGTTTGCCATCCGACCGGTATACGAAATACCTACGTTTACATATTAATTATCGGTCTCGTGAATTAGAGTATAATTTTCGCCATTCTTTGTCCTGATATTCACATTGGGCTTTTGATGAGCGTTTAAGAGTAAAAATCGAAAGGAGGTTGTGTCTCACAGATATTGCCTCTTGAAGCCGTCCCCTCTTCACATACCTATTCCATTTTTTTGGAGGAGAAACTAAATATGTTACAAAAACGCTTGATGTTAGTCATTGGCTTGCTTATGGCGGCCAGCATGGTCTTGAGCGCCTGCGCACCGAGCACGGCTGCCCCTACTGCCGCCCCTGCACAAACACAGCCCTCGACTCGCCGCGGCGGCTGGCTGGATGAAATCGATTACTCGGTCGTCGGCACTGATTCTGCGATTGCCCAAGTGCAGGCAGGTGCGATCGACCTGTTTTCATTTAACCTGCCTTCGACAGAACTGTCTGCACTCAAAACTTCGGGGTTGAACTATTCGGCTTCGTATGGCGGCAACTATTCGATCATGCTGAACCCGGCTGTATTCAACGATACCAGTGTCCTCAACCCATTCTCGGACAAGAAGATCCGCGAGGCCATGAATTGGCTGATCGACCGCAACTATATAAACCAGGAAATCTATGGCGGCGGTTCCCTGCCCAAGTTCTTTGCCATCACCACCAACCTGGTGGACTATACGGGCGTCGTGGATGTAGCCCGCGGGTTGGAAACCAAATATGCCTACAACCTGGACAAGGCCAAGCAGGTCATCTCCGGTGAAATGACCACGCTGGGCGCAACCGCCGGCGCAGACGGCAAATGGCAATATAAGGGCAAACCCGTCGACCTGATCTTCGTCATCCGAAACGATGGCGACCTCACCCGCAAGCCGATGGGTGATTACGTCGCGACCCAACTCGAAAGCGTCGGCTTCACGGTCGAACGCGATTACAAGAGCTCTTCCGAGGCGTCGCCGATCTGGATCGGCAGCGATCCGGCGGATGGGCAATGGAACCTGTACACTGCCGGCTGGCTCAACGCGGGCCTCACCCGTGATGAAGGCAATTCCTTCCAGCAAATGTACGCTCCGGACAGCCAGCAGGGACTATCGGTATTCCTGGACAATACAACGATCGATCCGGCTTTCCAGAAGGCAGCCGATGACCTGGCGAACCATAACTTCACAAGCAATTCACAGCGCCACGACCTGATGGCGCAGGCCCTCGAGCAGTCCATGCAGGATTCGCTTCAGGTATGGGTTGTCGATGAGCAAGTCTACTCACCCTACAAGACCGATGTGAATGCCACGTATGACCTGGCTTCCGGTATCGAAGCCGCTGCGATGTATCCTTATAACCTGCGTTTCACGGATAAAGTGGGCGGCCAGATGAAGATCGGCACGAACGACCTGTTCACCGAACCGTGGAATACGATTGGCGGCGATAACTGGATCTGGGATACCGGTGTTCATGCGCTTTACAACCCAGGGCAGCGATATTGTCACATCGGGCGGCATCATGGGCGATCCTTATACCGGCCTGGCCTGGCCGCAGCGCATAGCGACTGCCGAAGTAACGGCCCAAACCGGCCTGCCAATCACAAAGACCCTGGACTGGGTGACCTTGAAAACCGCCGATACCATCTCTGTGCCGCCCGATACGTGGGTAAGCTGGGATGCCAAGACACAGAAGTTCATCACGGCGGCAGATGCCGGGAATGCCAAAACGGCAATCGGCAAGGTAAAGGACCAGGCACAGACCCTGGCTGCTGCACTTAATCTGAAGTCCGTCGTACCTGCCCCAACGTCGGCCGCTAGTTCGGCTCCCACGCCGGCGGCCACTCCGACCGCGGCTCCTCTCTCTGCCGGTGCCCAGGTCCTGGTCAAGCTGGTGACAGATCTTGGGACTTTCTATACCCAGACTACGGGCAAGACCGTGGATGTTGCGACTGCCCTCACTTCTACAGATACACAGGCAAGTTTCGAATCGGAGGTTGACAAGATCGCAGGCCTGTCCTCGGATTCTGACAAGCAGCAGGAAATTGCAACCTTTGCCGTGGGGTTTGTCGGCGGCCTTGACGGCAGCGGCTACTATTCACTTGGCACAGTTGATTACACCACTGCCAAGGTCAAGAGCGTTGTTACCTATCCGTCTGACCTATTCACCACGGTAAAATGGCACGATGGCAGCCCGATATCGGTGGCCGATTTCATCATGCCGACCATCCAGTTCTTCGATGAGGCCAGCACCGACAGCAAAATCTACGACCCGGCTTTGGCGCCTTATGTCCAATCCGTTCAAACATATTACAAGGGCTTCAGGATCACATCCACCAACCCGCTTACCATCGAAGCCTATTCCGACTCTTATTACAACGATGCGGAGCTGGATGTGGTGTCCGGTTGGCCTACTTCTCCCGTAGGACTTAACGGCGAAAATAGCTGGGACGTATTAGCCATCTCCGATATGGCTGTGGCAGCAGGTGAACTTGCTTATACAGCAGACCAGGCCGATGCAAAAAAGATCGAGCAGATGAGCTGGGTGGGTGGCCCAAGCCTCGCCATCCTGTCCAAGCACCTGGACGAGGCCGACAGCCAGTCGCTCATCCCCTATGCTCCCACGCTCAGCCAGTACATTACCCCGGCTGAGGCCAAGACCCGTTACGACAACCTCAAGGCCTGGTATACAGCCCACGGCCACTTCTGGATCGGCACCGGTCCGTATTACCTGGATAAGGTCTTCACGACCGAGAAGACGCTGGTCTTGAAGAATAACCCGGACTTCCCCGATCTGGCGGACCGCTGGTCGAGCTTCAGCACACCCAAACTGGCCACCGCTGCGATTGATGGCCCAGCCCAGGTCAAGGTCGGTGATACGCCCACCTTTGACGTCAATGTGACCTATAATAACGCGCCCTATGCCAATACCGATATCAAGGAAGTAAAATATCTGCTCTATGACCCCACCGGAGCGGTTATTTCCACCGGTGATGCCACAGCCGTGGCAGACGGTCATTACCAGGTGATGCTTGGCGCGGACGTGACTTCGAAGTTGGTCACCGGCTCCGACAAGATCGAAGTCGCCGTGGTCCCGATCCCGGTCGCCATACCGGCCTACGCCTCGATGGATTTTGTCGTAGTGCCGTAAGACCAGACGGATCATGCAATATTGCAGGGGCAAGGTTTCCCTTGCCCCTGTTTGTAATTTCTAAAGACTTGTCCACGGATTTTACACCGAAAGAACACAGTGCAGGCGGATTGCGCAGAGCTGCACGGGTAAAATCTTTAAATTGAAAAACCATCTTTGTCTTATATTCCTTCGGGCGGTTCGTGTTTTACTATCAAATAACTACTCTCCAATCTCTATTAGTGCGTGAGGTGAAATCATGGCTGTCGCAGCCACCCAACCCAAGCCAGCTCCCGAAGTTATGAAGAAACCTGCTTCCAACAGCACGTTTATACGCGTCATCCGGTACAGCGCTGTAAGGCTATTAACTTTATTCGTGACCGTTGTGATTGGGGTTTACCTCACGATCATGATCGCCAACCTGGGCGGATACGTGGATACGATCATGAGGAACGATATTCGCGACCGGATCACCCAGCAATATGCCGCCAATCATGCCGCTCAAAACATGGACCCCGCCACGCGCCAGAAGCTGATCGCAAAGTCGATTGCGCTGGAGGAGAACCGCGTCGGCCTGAATACGCCGGTAGCCGTCCGCAACCTGCGATATCTCTTGAATGCATTGACCCTGAACCTGGGGCGCGCCATCAACATGACCAGCGACAGCGGTTCCAAAGAGGTGCGCCTTATCATATTGGAGCGCCTACCTGCTACATTATTGCTGCTGGGGACTTCGGAATTATCCCTTTTTTTCGTCAGTGTTTTCCTGGCGCTTTCCCTATCCCGGTATTACGGCAGCTGGTGGGATAAGATGGTCATCACGCTTTCGCCAACCTCGGCCGCGCCGCCCTGGTTCTATGGTATTTTCTTCATTCTTATCTTTGCTGCCGTTTTCAAGATCCTGCCCTTTGGAGGAATGGTCGACTCGCCTCCGCCAAGCAACCCGATCGATTTCGGGCTCAACGTGTTGAAACACTTGATCTTGCCGGGCTCGTCGTTGATCATCAGCTCACTTTTCCTGAGCATTTACAACTGGCGCACCTTCTTCCTGATCTATTCCAGCGAAGATTATGTGGAAATGGCGAAAGCCAAGGGCCTGCCTGCGCGTGACATAGAACGCCGCTATATTTTGCGACCCACTTTGCCCACCATCATCACGAATTTTGCGCTATTACTGATCACGGTATGGACCGGCGCCATCATCACTGAAACGGTCTTCCTGTGGCCCGGGCTGGGACGCACGCTCTACCGGGCCATCGGCCTTTACGATACGCCGGTGATCGTTGGCTCGACGATTATTTATGCCTATCTGCTGGCGATCACCGTATTCCTGCTCGATTTTGTCTATGCCCTGGTTGACCCGCGCGTCAAAGTGGGCGGCAACTAACCATGAATACCCTGAAGCACTCTTTCCGGGAGATCCTCCGGTATCCTTCCGCAGTCCTGGGACTGTCCATCATCCTTCTGCTGGTGGTCGTCGCCATCTACACCGTGATCAAAATTCCTTACAACACAGCGATCAACCTGTGGCGCGGCGGCGAGGAGGTCTGGTACCAGAATCCCAAATTCGCACCGCCGGCCTGGATCAACTTTTTCCGAAGCAAGAAGCTGCCCGTATCTTTCACCGTAGACACCGCCAACGGCACCATGACGAAAACGGTCACACCGGGCGCACAAGGCACAGGGACGGTCGATATATCCTATGCCTTTGATTTTCACGTATGATGACTATCCACAGGAAATGTTTTTGTATTTCACCACAAAATACATCCAAAAACAGCCGTTCGTTTCCATACTATGGCTGACACCGGATGGCCGAAAGATACGGATAGACGACCTGGGCGTCAGCCAGCAACTGACCTTCCCCTTCTCACAGGATAAAAGGCTGCTGCAAAGATTGAACGGTGCAAACCCGATGCAGGCGCTGTTCGAGGACCCTAAGACCAATGCGATCGTAAAAGGGAAGTACCAACTGCAAATCATCGGCACGACCTTCGAACCCGGTTCTGATATCAACGCGCAATTCGTATTCCAGGGACAGGTGTTCGGCCTGGCAGGCACCGACCATGCCCGCCGGGACCTGATGCTGCCGCTGTTGTGGGGAACGCCGGTGGCCCTGGCCTTTGGCCTGATCGCTTCGCTGGGCACTCTGGTGCTGACGATGATCATTGCGGCCATCGGCACCTGGTATGGCGGCTGGGTGGATGAGTTGATCCAGCGCATCACCGAGATCAACCTGGTGCTGCCCTTCCTGTCCATCCTGATCATGATCGGCACGTTTTACTCACGAAGCATCTGGGTGATCCTGGGTGTCACGGTGCTGCTCAGCATTTTCACCGGGTCGATCAAGAGTTACCGCGCCATTTTCCTGCAGGTGAAAGAGTCGATGTATATCGAGGCGGCACGCGCCTACGGCGCCAGCGATTTCCGGATCATCTTCCAGTATCTGATCCCGCGCATGATCCCTCTGCTGATCCCCGGGTTGGTCTCGTCGGTGCCGTCCTTCGTTTTCCTGGAAGCTTCGCTGGCCGTGCTGGGCCTGGGCGACCCGGTGCTGCCCACCTGGGGCAAGATCATCAACGATGCCGATACGAACGGCGCGCTCTACAAAGGTTATTATTACTGGATCCTGGAACCGGCTGCCTTGTTGATGATCACCGGGTTTGGCTTTGCCATGCTGGGTTTTGCACTGGACCGCATCTTCAATCCACGGTTGAGGGATATGTAAACAAATGGCGCAAAACAACAAACTTCTCCGCATCGAAGAATTGGTTCTGTATTTCAAAACGACGCAGGGCCCGGTCCAGGCGGTGGATGGCGTGAATTTCGAGCTGGATTCCAACCGGGCGGTCGTGATCCTGGGTGAATCTGGCTGTGGAAAAAGCTCACTGGCCAAAGCCATTTTGCGCCTTTTGCCGCGCAATGCCGGACAATATTCCGGCCGGATTTATCTGGACGGAAAAGACGTGATGCTCTTGAGCGATGAAGAATTCCGCCAGAACATCCGCTGGGCGTCGATGTCCATGGTGCCGCAGGCAGCCATGAATGCCTTGAACCCGGTGATCCGGGTCGGTGAACAGGTGTCGGAACCGGCCATGATCCACCTGGGCGTGGACAAGACCGAAGCCCTTTCACTGGTCAAAAAGATGTTCCAGCACGTGGGCGTGCCGGAGGATTTCATCGAGCCGTTATCCGTTCGAACTGAGCGGCGGCATGCGCCAGCGCGTGGCGATCGCCATGGCGCTCGTCACCTCACCCAACCTGATCATCCTCGATGAACCGACTTCCGCACTGGATGTGTTGACCCAGGCCAATATCTTCAACGTGCTGAAGCGCCTCAAGAAGGAACTGGGAGTCAGCTTCATCCTGATCACGCACGACATTGCCACCTCCAGCGAACTGGCCGACGATGTGGCTGTCATGTATGCCGGGCAGATCGTGGAAATGAGCGATGCTTATCGTTTCTTCGACAAGCCCCTGCATCCCTATTCACAGAAACTGATGGCCAGTGTGCCAAGACTGCACGGCACCAAGGAACCGGAATTCATTACCGGCCAGCCGCCCAGCCTGATCGACCTGCCGAAAGGCTGCCGGTTTGCGGATCGCTGTCCATCACGCTTCGAGAAATGCGTTGAAGACCCGCCGGTTATCGAAAAAGATGGGCGCAAGGTCAAATGCTGGTTGTATGCTTGAGTCTGGAGCATGGTCATGGTGGCTGAAACAAAAATCGTAGAGAAAAAAACAGACGAGCGCAAAATCTTACTGGATATCGATGACCTGCACGTCTGGTTCGAACTCAGGCGCTTTGGGTTCGGTCATGCCGGGTATGTAAAAGCAGTGGACGGCGTTACGTTTGTGGTCCACAGCGGGGAAACCATCGCGGTCGTGGGCGAGAGCGGCTGCGGTAAATCGAGCCTGATGAAGACCATCCTGGGACTTTACAAACCGACGCGGGGCAAGGTGGTCTTCGACGACAAAGACCTTTCCGAACTCGACAGCAAAGGCATGCACTGGTACCACTCACATGTCGGTTACGTTCAACAGGATCCCTACGGAGCGCTGCCTCCGTTTATGAACGTTCAAAAGATCCTCGAGGAGCCACTGATCGTGGGCGGCGTCAAGGACAAGGAAGAGCGGATGCAGACGCATCCGCAAATCAATGGAAGAAGTCAAGCTCAGCCCGGTGGAAGACTTCCTGCTCAAGTATCCGCATATGTTGAGCGGAGGCCAGCAGCAGCGTGTGGTGATCGCGCGCGCCATGATCATGGAGCCTACGTTCCTGGTAGCCGACGAACCGGTATCGATGCTGGATGCCTCGGTGCGCGTGGAGATCCTGAAACTGCTGCGCGGCTTGCAGGAAAAGCACAACCTCTCCGTCATCTACATTACACACGACCTCTCCACGGTCAGTTATTTCTCGGAACGCATTTTTGTAATGTATGCCGGAAACCTGGTCGAGAAAGCAAACGTGCGCCAGGTGATCGATAATCCGCTCCATCCGTATACGATGGCTTTACTTACCGGCACATCCGAGCCGGATGCCAGGAATGCCGAGACCTTCAAGCAAATCCCACCAGGAGAGCCGCCCAGCCTGGTCAACCCACCGACGGGCTGTCGCTTCCATCCACGCTGCCCGAAATTCATGCCGGGCATTTGCGACGTCAAGGAACCGCCGGACTTTGAGCCGGAGCCGGGTCATGTAGTGAAGTGCTGGCTGTACGATAAGTAAGCATGCAACCCTGGAGTTCTCATCCTTATCGGATTTTTGCTTTCGGTGCTGGGAGTGGCGCTTCCATTTTTAATGGTGGTGCACACGATCCCTTCCACCTTTTTTTTGAATTTCTTCTCTTACCTATCCTCCTTTAGCGGATTGGTACTTGGCATTATCGGGGCTGCCTTCTACGTTCAAAAACACCGCAAGTAAAAATGCCATATCACCCCTACTTGGCGAGGAAAACACTCGCCATCTGTGCGCAGAGAAAAGCACTCGGCATCTTCGACCACGCTCCGCTGCGCGGTATCTGCACGCCGAGGAAAGCGCCCGGCATCTTCGACTTTCAGCCTGGGACTAAGAATTCCGAAAAAATAGATGTGTGCGGGGCATACGCCCCGCACACATCTATTTTTTCGGGCGCTTTACGAAGGGTTTGTGAGTAGTTGCAAACCGTCACATCGTTTGCTTGTTAGAATTACAATGGTGGGGCAGGAACCACCCAACCAGGATATAAGGAGACAGCATGTCCGGCAAGAATAACGGACTTCATCGAACTGCACTTATTCTTACGTTTTTAACTTTTGTGCTTTCCTCGTGTGCATTACCAGCTGGGGAAAAAACCGTGCCAACTGCTGAGGCGTCACCCACTCTGCCTGCACCGCCGACCGCCGCGCCCGCGCGCGTGCTGACTGTTTGCCTGGGCGAGGAACCGAATACCCTCTATCCCTTTGCAAGCCCCAATGATGCGGCCCTCAGTGTGCTGGCCGCCATCGACGACGGTCCCATTCGATACTCTTAGTTATGAACTACCAGCCTGTGATCCTGGAAAAAATGCCGAGCCTGGCAGACGGCGATGCGCAGATCGTACCCGTCAGCGTAAAGGCCGGTATGATGGTTGTGGACGCCAACGGCAACCTGACAGCCCTCGCTACCGGCACGCCGGTGCGTCCTTCCAGCTGCCGCAGCGACGACTGCGTGATCAAGTACGACGGCGTCAGCCCGCTGCAGATGGACCAGATGCTCGTGACCTTCCATATGCGCTCCGATATAACCTGGTCGGATGGTACTCCCTTGACTGCGGACGATTCGGTGTACGCTTATCAACTCGCCGCAGATAAGGATACACCCGGTTCCAAATTCCTGATCAACATACGCAGGCTTATGAATCCAGCGACCCTGCCACTGTGCAGTGGTGGGGAATCCCCGGTTATTTCGACCCGTCTTTCATGACCAATTTTTGGACGCCCGCTCCAAAGCACGTCTGGAGTCAATTCAAGGCCGCTGAACTTCCACAGATTGATGTCGCTGCGCGTTCACCCATGGGCTGGGGTCCTTATATGATGAAGGAATGGATCGCGGGCGACCATATGACCCTGACCAAAAATCCTTATTATTTCCGCGCCGCCCAGGGATATCCGAAATTCGACCAGCTTGTCTTTCGCTTCATCTCCGACCCCAATGCGGCCATTAGCGAGTTGGCAGCCGGACGCTGCGACATCCTTGATCCGAGTGTCCATCTCGATACACAGGTTGCCCTGCTTCAACAGATGCAGAAGAGCGGACAAATCCAGGCTTCTTTTGCCCAGGGGATGACGATCGAATGGCTGGGTCTGGGCATTCGGCCCGCAACGTATGACGACGGCATCAACACCGCCAAAGGTGACCGGCAGGATATCCTGGCCGACCCACGTACACGCCAGGCGATTGCCCTGTGCCTCGACCGTCAGAAAGTAGTGGACACCGTCCTGTACGGCCAATCCTCTGTACCGCTTTCGTTCGTCCCGGCCGACCATCCGTTATATAATGCCGAAGTCCCCTCCTATAAGTTCGATCCTGCCGGCGGCATTCAGTTGCTCGAACAGGTTGGATGGCAGGACCTCGATGGAAACCCCGCCACGCCGCGCCAGGCGGTTTCGGTGAAGAACGTAACGGCAGGTACACCTCTTACGCTTTATTATTATTCCACGCCCGCGCTGCAACGCCGCCAGGCGGCGGACATCCTTTCGCAGTCCCTGGCGCAATGTGGGATCGGAGTCACCTTACAATACTACGATCAAAACGACCTCTACGCACCTGGGCCGCTTGGATTGTTGTTTGGACGCCGCTTCGACCTTATTGAATATGCCATGGCAACCGATAGTCTCGAGCCGCCCTGCGATTGGTTCACCAGCAGCGAGATCCCGAACGCGACCAACCATTGGGTGGGGACGAATGTGACGGGTTACCAAAATGCGGATTACGATGCGGCCTGTCACGCTGCGCGTTTGGCCCTGCCCGGTGAAAATAATTACAGCGATGCATACCACCAGGCACAGGCGATCTTCGCGACGGACCTGCCTGCGATACCGCTCTATTACCGGCTCAAAGTTGCAGCATCGGGCGCAGACGTCTGCCATTTCGATCTCGACCCAACTGCAAACCCGCTCTGGAACGTTGAGGCCTTCGATAAGGGACAGGGCTGCAAGCAGTGAACTTTTTGCGACGTTTGCCAGCCGGGCGGCTGCATGTCAGCGGTGCAGCTGCGCTTTTACTTATCCTGGCCGCTTCCTGCACGGCGCCTAAAACAGCGCCCATTCCGACGACTGCTCTTCCGACGCCACGGGCGACACCTATTCCGCATGCGCAGGAGATCAGTTTTGGTCTGGTGGGCAACGTGACCGTAGCGAATGCCTGGTCTTTATTCGATGCAAACGGGTATTCCTATAATAATTACGCGGTGCGCTCCGAATATTGGCCGCGGCTTTACCGGCTCTCCATCCCGGGCAGGCAGTTCGAGCCATCCGCGGCCGGCGCCCTGCCTTCTCCTGTCCAACTGGAAGGGAATCTCTATTTTGCCACTGTCCCGCTCCGTTCTGATTTAACGTGGACGGATGGCTCTCCCTTTACCGCCGATGACGTTGCTTTCACGGTAAACACGGTCCTGTCTTTCCAACTCGGCTTTGACTGGCTGGACTACTACAATCCCGATTGGCTCGACCATGCAGAAGCAATTGACGCTCACACCGTCAAATATTATTTTAAGAAGATGCCCAACGCGGCTGTCTGGCAATACGGGGCATTGCAGGGACCGGTATTGCAAAAAGCCTATTGGGCCCCCCGGATCGCCGACTCAGCCGCGCTATTACCGTCAGCCGACCAGCGTTCGCAAATTGAGTCCCTGAAAACAAAAGTCTCAGATCTTCAAAACCAGGTTATTGCGCTCCAGACAACGCTCGCGACCGCAACCGGGGACGCAAGCCCGACAAGCACAAACCAGCCTCGTACACCAGCAAGGCGATCTCGACAAGGCTATTAACGACCTGTCCAAGGCGCAGGCTGCATTGGATACTGCCATGAAAGCGGCACGCACAATGCTCTACTCACTGGGCGATCAGGATGAACCCCGCTTAGGAGCGTGGGTCTATAAGGCGTCGGGGAACAGCACAATTGAAAATGATGCCAATCCGAAATATCCCGTAGAGCAGCCGGTTATAAGCCGTGCCATCTATCGCCTCTATCCGACGGAAGCGGCGGCACTAAACGCATATTCGAGCGGCGAGGTGGATGCCATCCTTATGCTGGGCGGTCTTTCATCGCAAAACCTGACCGGAAGTCCTGCGCTCCAGACCGCGATGAAAAGCTCCAACCACAGCCTGCGTTTCCTGGTGTTCAACCCGCTTTTCACTGCGTTAAGTGATCCCGCTGTTCACCAGGCATTGGCTTGTATAATCGCCCAGGAAGAATTGGCGGGCCGTTTGAACGAACAGGTTGAACCCCTTGAGTCTTATGTTTTACCCGCCGAGACGCCGTGGAACAACACAAACGCAGCGCTCCCTTGTAAAGGCCTGGATGATCCTTCCCGGATCGAGCAGGCCGTACAAATCCTAAAATCGGCGGGTTATACATGGAAACAAGAACCTTCGGCGAACGCCGCAGGCCAGGGGCTTACGTTGCAGGACGGCCAGATCTTTCCGAACATAACACTGCTAGCGCCGACGGATGATGAGGTGCGCATGGCAGCGGCGTCTTATATCCAGCAGCAGGCACGAATGCTTGGGATTCCCCTGACTGCCCGATCGGTCTCGCCTGTCGAATTGAATTATGTGGTGTTTAACAGCCAAAATTACGACATGGCCTTGCTTGGATGGCACGTGAGCAGTTATCCCGGCTACTTATGTGATTGGTTTGGAGCGGGGAATCAGTTCCATTATGTTGGAAACCAAATAATGTCCCTGTGTAATAACCTGAATGTGACCAGCGATCTCGATACTGCGCATCAGCAGGTCTCCGAGATCCAATCGATTTTGGCACAGGCACTTCCTTTCATTCCGTTGTATTCCGGTGTGACCTATGACGCGTATCGAAATGTGACATATCCATTCGACCAGTTGCCGGATGGATTGAGCGGGGTCTATGGCGCGCCTGGCCTGGCTAATCCAGCGAAACCATAGGAAAGTGTTAGTTAATTGATAATTCACCGGAGATACCCTACGGGCACGATGTAAACGGAGATGAACAGAGATTTTATTGGACTTTCTGTTTCAAAAAACCCTTTTGCGCCGTTGGTCATGGCAATTGACACTAGCCTTTGTTCAACGCCCGGCGACAATTTAATGGTTCCCGTTGATTTGGTTTTTCAAACACTTTCTAGGCCCCGAAATGTCTGGTTTTGCATGAGGACCTTTCGGGGCCGACGAACGTCTATAAATCAAGGTATTGATTAATATAAGAGGCAGTATAATCAGGCACAATCCAGAACCGAGGAGTTGGCTGTGGCGAAGACCGATAAGAAACCTTTACTGGAAGTTAAAAACCTAAAGACACACTTCTTCACGGAAGATGGCGTGGTTCATGCCGTGGATGGCGTGGATTTCGTCGTTTATCCGGGCGAGATCCTGGGCTTGGTAGGGGAATCGGGATGCGGAAAAAGCGTGACATCCCTTTCGATCATGCGTCTGGTTTCGCACGCCTGGCAAAGTGCTGGAAGGCGAGATGCTGCTGGATGGCGTAGACCTGCTCAAATTATCCGAGACAGAGATGATGAAAGTGCGCGGCAACCGCATCTCCATGATCTTTCAGCAGCCGCAGACCGCGCTCAACCCGGTGTTCCGGGTGGGCGATCAAATTGCCGAGGTGCTAAGCATCCATCAGGATTTTGGAAAGGAAGCCGGCCAGAAACGCGCCGTGGACCTGCTGAAGATGGTGGGCATCCCCGATGCGGAACGGCGGGCGCAGGCGTTTCCGCATGAACTTTCGGGCGGCATGGCGCAGCGTGTGATGATCGCCATGGCGCTGGCCTGCGTCCCGGAGTTGTTGATCGCCGATGAACCCACCACGGCGCTGGATGTGACCATCCAGGCGCAAATCCTGGACCTGGTGCTGGAGATGCGTGAGAAGATGGGCACGTCGGTCATCCTGATCACACACGACCTGGGCGTGATCGCCGAAACGGCCGAGCGTGTGGCCGTGATGTATGCCGGGGAAATCGTGGAGCAAGCCGAATCGAGCGAGCTGTTCGATTATCCGCTGCACCCATATACACAGGGCCTGATCGGTTCCATCCCCGTTTTGGGCAAAATCAAGGAGCGGCTGGATGTGATCCCCGGCTCGGTTCCCAACCTGATCGACCCGCCCGCTGGCTGTCGTTTTGCGTCGCGCTGTCCGGCGCGCGTCAAATATGGACTGAAGATATGCACCGAGACCCAGCCTGACCTGATCGAGATCAAACCTGAGCATCTTGTCCGCTGCTGGCTGTACCAGAACGCCGAAGATCACCGCGCACCGCTCAAGGCACGCTAATCCAATACCGGGAGTCCGAGATGGCTCAGAATATGATTTCAAACGATGATCTGGTACAGGTCGAACATTTAAAAAAATATTTTCCCGTCCGGGCCGGCGTCATGCAGCGGGTGGTGGCGCAAGTGCTGGCCGTGGATGATGTAAGTTTCTCCATCAAAAGAGGAGAGACGCTGGGCCTGGTGGGCGAATCGGGATGCGGCAAGACCACGGTCGGACGCACCATGCTGCGCTTGATCGAGCCGACAGCGGGGTCTGCCATCTACAACGGCAAGGACATCTTCAAGCTAAAGAGCAAAGAGTTGATGGCGATCCGCCGCGACATGCAGATCATCTTTCAGGACCCATACGCCTCGCTGGACCCACGTGTGCCGATCGGCGAATCGGTGATGGAAGGATTGCATATCCATCATATCGGCACGCCAAAAGAGCGCGTGGAAATCATGCTGGAGACGCTTAAAAAGGTGGGCCTTGAGACTTATCATGCGCGCCGTTTCCCGCATGAATTTTCCGGCGGCCAGCGCCAGCGCATCGGGATCGCGCGCGCCCTGGCCCTGCGCCCAAAATTCATCGTTTGCGATGAGCCGGTCTCGGCCCTGGATGTGTCCATTCAATCGCAGGTGCTTAATATCCTGAAAGACCTGCAACAGGAATTCGGCCTGACGTATCTGTTCATCGCCCATAACCTGAGCGTGGTGGAGCACATCTCCGACCGGGTGGCCGTGATGTATCTTGGAAAAATGGCGGAGCTGGCTGACCGCGATGAGTTGTACCGCAGTCCGCTGCATCCCTACACACAGGCGCTCCTGTCGGCCATCCCCGTGCCGGATCCGAAGTTGAAGCGCAAACGCATGATCTTGAAGGGCGATGTACCCAGCCCATTGAAACCACCCAGCGGCTGCCGGTTCCATCCGCGCTGCCCGATCGCACAGCAAATTTGTTCCGAGACAGGAACCCGAATTCCGTGAGTTAAAACCGGGCCATTTTGCAGCCTGCCATTTTTCCGAACAATTTTTATGATCGGGAAGGTCTGCTTACGATAAAAACAGCTGAACAAGCCAAATTCCGCACTTGTTTACCGGTGCGGAGCGAGAATAAAATAGAGTATGGCATCCACGATCTTGCTTGTCGATGACCAGCGTGATATCCTGCGGCTTCTGCATTCAACGCTCGACACGTTGAAGAACGATGGGCTCGAGATCATCGAGGCTCCCTCGGGTGAAGAGGCCCTGCTGGAAGTCAGCCGTCACCGCGTAGACCTGCTGGTTGCCGATTACCTCTTGCCCGGCATGACGGGCGTGGAGCTGATGCATAAGGTGCGCATCAGACATCCGGACGTGAAGGTGATCTGGATCACCGGCATGACCGACAGCAAATCGCGCGATGAAATGCTCAACGCCGGTGCGGTTGCCATTTTCGACAAACCCATTCCGCTGGCGGATTTCCTCGACGTGGTCGAGCGCAGCCTGGGCCTGGTCCGCACCATTTTCCCCAGCGAGTCAGATGCAAAAACAGCAATCGAGGCGTTCCCGTGTTTCAGACCTGCTGGCCAACTTCAGGCAGGATACCAAGGCCAGCGCCGTATTCCTGATCAGCGACCGGGGGCTGGTGGTGGCGCGCGCCGGGGACCTGCGTGATAGCAGCAGGGAAGTCTCGCTGGTCTCCGCCCTGACCGCCATATTCAGCGCAGGCCTTAAGGTGGCAAAGTTCAACCGCCAGGAAACTTTGAACCAGTACTTTATTTTCTCCGGCGGGGACCATGACCTGCTCCTCATACCGGTGGATGCTTCTTATTCGCTGCTGCTGGCAGGCAACGGATTCGCCAACCGTGAGACCATTTTCGATACGCTGGAGGCCATGCTGGCGGTCAGAAATGAGGTGGGCAAGTCGCTGCGTTCCATGGGCGTTACGGCGGAACTTAAGCAGCCAACCACGCCTGCACCGGCACCAAAGAAAAAAGGAAAGACCGGCGATCTAAAAGCCGTACCCGCGGCACCGGAAATGGAAGCCCTGCTCAACGAGGCCAGATAAAAAGAAGGTTAAACAAGAAGAGATGGATGCATTTCTGGGACCAGGCTGCAGAGCAGACACGCAAATAAGTCAACCAATTCGGAAGTCATATCCTATGAAGAAGCCCGCAAGATGGGCCTGACCCCCGACCAAAAGAAATAACCCATCCTTGCAGCAAGGCTTTTTGCATACGGAACTGCACGTACAAAGTCTTTGTAAATTTGTGCGAAAAGTCAGAGGATGATGTTGATCCAAGAGACACTCTTTTGTTCGATACGCACGAAGCGCTGCTTGCACTGGGCTATTTCTGTGTGATACAATTTGCCCCGCTCAATTTTGGGGCGTGGTGCAAGGGCAGCACACCAGACTTTGAATCTGTGGATCTTGGTTCGAATCCAGGCGCCCCAGCTATGAGCCAGAGACCCGCGCAGGCGGGAATTTTTCTCTCAACAGGCCTTGCGCAAGCAAGCCTGTTTTGTTATAGGAGCATATTATGAAGATTGCCGCCATCCTGCTCGCCGCCGGGCAAGGCACACGCATGAAGTCAGACCTGCCCAAAGTGCTGCATCCTTTATGCGGGAAACCCATGCTCTGGCACGTGCTCCAAGCTGTGAAGACGGTGACGACCGAGAAGCCGGTCGTGATCGTAGGACACGGTGCGGAACAAGTAACAACTTTTATCGGTGAGAGCGCCGACTGCGTCAAGCAGGAACCGCAGCTGGGAACGGCACATGCCGCCTTGCAGGCTGAGTCACTGCTCAAAGGAAAATCGGATTATGTACTCGTCATCTATGCGGACATGCCCCTGCTGGAGGGCGAGACCTTCAAGCGCCTGATCGAAACCCAGCAGGCTAACCCCGGACCTTTCAGCCTGCTGACGGTAATGGCAGATGACCCGCGCGGCTTTGGGCGGATCGTGCGCAGCCCTGATGGGAAGGTGCAGGCCATTGTCGAAGAAGCCGTCGCCACGCCCGACCAACTTAACATCCATGAACTCAATGTAGGCGTGTACTGCTTCCGGTCCGAGTGGCTGTGGAAGGCGCTGCCCAGCATCCAAAAAAATCCGCAAAAAGGGGAGTATTATTTGACTGATGTTGTAGAGCTTGCTGTAAAGGAGCATTTGACCGTGCAGGCCGTGGTACACGACGACTTGTTCGAGACGATAGGCATCAATACGCGCGTGCACCTGGCGGAAGCGGAAGCCATCATGCGCCAGCGCATCAACCGCACACACATGTTGAACGGAGTGAGCATGATGGACCCAGTCTCCACTTATATCGAAGCCGGGGTAACGATCGGCAAAGATACATTGCTCATGCCCAACACATATATTCACGGAGAAACCGTAATCGGCTCAGGGAATGTAATTGGGCCAAATACGATCATCCGAGATTCGAAAATCGGCGACCGGTGCAAGGTGCTGGCTTCCGTCATGGAGGGTGCGGAGCTGGAAGACGACATCGATATGGGGCCGTTTGCCCGCCTGAGAAAAGGAGCACACCTGGCCAAGGGCGTACACATGGGCAACTTTGGCGAGGTTAAAGATTCGTACCTGGCACCAGGCGTCAAGATGGGACATTTTTCATATATTGGAAATGCAACCATCGGTGAGAACACGAATATTGGTGCAGGGACAATCACCTGTAACTACGATGGAGAGAATAAGAATCCAACGGAGATCGGATCGGACGTCTTTATCGGCTCAGACACGATGCTGGTGGCTCCATTAAAGATCGGCGACGGCGCGAGGACAGGTGCGGGGGCGGTCGTAACGAAGGATATTCCCGCCGATACGCTGGCGGTCGGTGTGCCGGCGCGCGCCATAAAGAAACTCGAACGCAAAACGAAAAAACATTGATTGCATGTCCAATTCCCCGGTGAAAGGCCTATTTTATGGCTCCAATCAAAGAGGACAATAAACAACTGATCGGGCTTGCGAATGAGGCCCGGCGGCATGCGTACGCACCCTATTCCAATTACCCCGTCGGCGCGGCGCTGCGGACGAAGACCGGCCGCGTCTTCACCGGCGTCAACGTGGAAAATGCCGCTTATCCAACGGGCATCTGTGCTGAACGTGTGGCAGTCTTCAAAGCCGTCTCGGAAGGCGAGCGCGATTTTGAAGTGATCGCCGTTGTTACAGATAACGGCGGCTCACCGTGCGGGGCCTGCCGCCAGGTGCTGTCCGAGTTTGGCCTCGATACGGTCGTGCTTATTGCCGATGGGAATGGCAAACTGTCCATGGAAACCACGGTACGGAATTTGCTCCCTGAGGCATTCCTTCCACACGATGTTAAAAAATAATGGTAATTGTTTACACCGAGCGGTGAGTAAATACAAATAATGGAGAGGCCGCATTCTTTTCGAGTTGAAGCGGTGGTGCTCCGCCATATCGATTATGGCGAAGCCGACCGTATCCTGAGCCTGTATACCCGGCAGCTTGGCAAGACGCGGGCGCTTGTAAAAGGCGCCCGCAAGGTAACTTCACGCAAAGCGGGGCATTTGGAACCTTTTACGCACGTCAAACTGGAGCTTGCGAGGGGCCGCGACCTGCTGCTTGTGACCCAGGCCGATACCGTGGAAGCCTATTTACCCCTGGGCGAAGACCTGGTCTTGATGGGGCATGCCTCCTATGTGATCGAATTAATAGACCGGTTCACCTACGACGATGAGACGGAAAACCCGGCCATCTTTCGTTTGTTGACGGACACGCTTTCGCGCCTCGCTTCAAAAACGGACCCTTGGCTGGCCATCCGCTATTACGAGATGCGCCTGCTTGATTACCTGGGATTCCGCCCCCAGCTCTTCGAATGTGTCAACTGCGGGCGCGAGATCCTGGCCGAGGACCAATTCTATTCGTTCTCTGCGGGGGGTGTCATCTGTCCAAACTGCGGACGGGGCCTGCCCAACCTTACGCGTATTTCCGTCGACGCGCTCAAGTATCTGCGCCATTTCCAACGCTCGAGTTATGCAGAGGCGTCACGGGCGCGGCCCAGCCCCGAGGTCCAGACGGAGGCGGAGAACCTGATGCAGGGATATTTTACGTATCTGCTCGAACGGGAATTAAACACGCCTGGCTTCATCAAGCGCGTCAGATTTTGAGAAAACTTTGTATCTCAATATTAACGGGCAAAAAATTTGAACAAACTGTTGAACAGGCTTGTGTGCATGTAGCGAAAACGATCCGAATAACTTGAAATCCCCAGGAGCGCGCCTGTTGTAATTGTAAACGCTGCAAGGCCCAAAGAGATAAATCCGTATATGAATCGAGGATACTTTCTTTGTAATAAGAAGCAATAACCCTGCCAAAAACCCAATATGGCAAGCAGGGTAAGGGCCGGAATAAAATCTTCAATAAACCGCATAGTACAATAATAATAGAGCAGAAGTGTAATAAAAGACACTGCCGTAATACCCAATAAGCTGATCTCAAGCCATCGCAACAACTCACGCCCTGCATTGTTATTGGCTGCAACCTTATTATGGCGATCCCGGTTTATCCCTGAAACAGAAAATGTCATTGCAAGAAAAGCGAATAGTAAAAATGGGCTGGTGTAGAGCAACCCGGTGACTCTCTCGCGCGCGTAATAAAATACCGGAACCGGTATGGAGCGAGCAGGCCATAAAAACGTCGAAATCGGTTTGATAAATGGGAAACCATGTACGAATTTATACGGGGTAAATAAATAATAGCGCAGATTCAGGAGGACATACTTTGTCGAGAAGACATCGTTGTAGTATTCCAGATAGTTAATACCGCTAAGTTGAAAACGGAGGCCGGTCTCCAGAACTGAACCAAAACGGGCCCAGTTATACCATCCCAGCAGGCCTGCGCCGATTGCCAACGGCAATAGGAGCCCGGTCAAAGGAACAACTGCCTGAGTAGGCATCGGTTTTCTCCGGCTTCGGACGATCCATAGGACGATCATCAACGTCATGAATATAACCGGCAGAGCCAGGACGTTTCGAGACCCAACGGCTGAGGCCCAAAAAATCCCTGTTAAGACCAATCGCCAGTTGGAAGGCACCGGTCCGTCCAAAGCTGTGAATGCAAAGTAAACTCCCCCGATTAAAAAGAACTGACCGCTTGCGATGGAAGCCTCGTAAATTTGAGGCTGGTTCAGCATCCAGGTCATTGGGGTAATCAGCCCGGCGAGCAAAATACCCATCAGGACCGTCCAGGCTGGCAGGTTTTCGAAGAAACGTTTCCAGATTCCAAGAATCAAAAGCGATTGAAATATAAATAAACCGGAAATGAACGCGAAGACGAGGACCTGGTCACCGATTTCACCCGGGAATGCGAATTTGAAAGGAACCAGGAGAAGGGCAGGGACAGGTCCCCAATACAAATAGTACGATCCTTTGTAAAATGATCCATCAAAAAGATATGTAACCTGGGGCAGCGCTTCGCGCGCATAAATGTCATAAGGATTGGGCATGGCTAGAAGGACCGGGTCCACCTTAATCCGGAGCGAAAGTTGGTTGTGTTGGAAGGAACTCGCGAGCATGTCGTAGTAGTTGGTGGTTTTCGGCCAGTTTGTCCAGTAGCCAACGCTTACGAACCAACCATAAACTGCAAGGGTCAGGAGAACGACCCACCCAACCAGGAAATAAACCCGTTTTAATTTGGATGTAACTTGGGAAAAGAAAACGGTGCAAACGACAACCAAGATGCCAATTATTAAAATAAAAATCCGACTTGTGCCCCAATGTGCATTATGATCCAATCCAACCTGACTGGCAAAAACTGCGAGGCCCGCGATTATAAATCCTGAAACGATGGCAGCCGTAGTTAACCACGATCTGTTCACTAGGTCACTCCAATTTTGCAAATTTTGTCACTCGACATTTTTCGTACCCCATAAGCCAAGAACAAGAACCTTTAAAAGGGTCATGGAAACCGGCATCGAACGTGTAATCATTGGCAAATTCCGAATCCGTTTTGAATCCGTGATATTGCAGGAAGCATTGTTGAACCCTATTTTGTCCTTTTGGCCCAATTGATCACGGTGATCTGTGCAACAAATGCAACAATCGGTTTGAAGATGCGCCAGAAGAATTTTTGGAACCAGGGCCAGCGCAGGCGATACAGAATTTGTGTAGTAGCCCAACGAACAAGAAGCGCCTGACCGAGGGGGCTGCGCAGCAAGCGCGGCTTATATTGTGTGAAGGAAAAATCATCATACTGGAACGACTCTACGACCTGGCGTGCGGCGAAGGCGCCGTATCCCAGCGCGATGCTGATGCCTTCGCCGAAGATCGGGTCGGCCCCTACCGCATCGCCCACCAGAACCACACGCGGCACGGACATCCGGTTCCCGGGGCTGAACCACCGGATCGAATGTCCATTTAATTCCAAACTCTCCAGATCGAATCCATGCCGCGCCATCTCTTCGGCCAACGGGTGTTTTAAAGCAGGCCGCTGCCCATCTGCCAGAATGTTTGTATCATAGATCCCCCAACACCGCATGGGTTGACCCTTGACCTGGGTGGGAAAGTCCCAGGTATAGCCTGCGATTCCGGCCGGCACACAAAAGAAATCAAAGTAAGCCTGATCGTAGGGGTGTGCTGCTGCGATGGAGGGCAGGCCTGCCTCGAACGGGCTAATTACCTCCAGAACACGCGCAGTATGGACAGGCTCATCCGGTAATATGCAGCGCCGCGTCACACCGTTCGACCCATCCGCGCCCACGACAACCCGGGACGTGAACGTCCCCATGTCGGTTTCAATAACCACACAGTTGTCACGCGGCTGCACTTTCCTGACCGTCACTCCTTCCCGGATCTCCACTCCCCTGCTGTGTGCCTTCTTTGCCAGCCAATTATCGAACTCGTCCCGACGAATGACGCGCAATATATGTGTGTCCGGCAGCGAGATCGTCAACCCTTTGCCTGCGAAATCCAAATGCGCCGCAGAAACATCCACGTGAGGGACCTCGCTCACATCGAGGCCAAGACGCTCGAGGATGACCTCCGCATCGACGAGCAGACCGCCCGCACACAACTTGGGCCGCGGGTAATGCGCCTTTTCAAGGATCAGGATGTGCGGTATGAGCTCGGGGGCAAGTTGGACGAGGTGAAGAGCCGTGGAGATTCCCGCCGGTCCGCCGCCGAGGATCAGGATATCGTATATTGGCGTGTCTTGCGCCATATCATGCTTCTCTTTCATTCCTGCCGCAGGACGATGGCCGTCGAATCCCGGTATAAGATGCTCCAGCCATCTTTGATCAACTCCCGGCTTAGAGCGGAGTTGACCGGTATGATGGCCCATTGAACGTCGTAGCGTTGAAGAACAGTTTGCCAGCCATCGCCGAGGGTGATCACGTTTAAATATAGTTTTGTCGCTTCGCCGGTGAGATCAGACTGGCTGTCCATAAACCCTTTTTGCCCCGGCCACAAGCGCCATTCTATATAGCCGCCCCATATAAAGTCATTGAACATATGCCCCGACTGCGGGTTTTCCTGAAGCCACTGAACCGCATTTACCGGGAAGAGTTTTGGATCGATGAAGTAATCCCCTCCGAGTTTGCCGGAAATTAATAAAATAATGGATAGAAGCACAGCTGCCACCGGCCAGACAACGCCTTTAAGTTGTTTCTCGATCTTTGCCATGGCAGAGGCAGTGTTCTTTCGGAAAACCGATCGTGAAATTTCAACAGCCGGGCCAACCAGGACGAATGGGGCAACCACGCCGTAGAGGTGCATGTTGCGCGCAGAGGTCATTGCCAGCGCCGTGAAACCTGCCAGCAAAAACGCCTGCCCGCTGCGGATATTTTCCTTTTTTAAAGATACTATGAAGATCGACGCAATGATCAACAGGAGCTCAACCCGAAACGAGGGGCTGGAAAAGTCGGGCGGCCTGGTCTCCAAAATGGTTGACATTAAATACTTGTTTCCCATGTAGCTGATGATCGTCTCCCAGGTATGCCAGCCGAACGGATTGAGCAGGCTGGCGATCAACGAGACCGCAAAAGTACCCGCTAATTTTTTGATCACTTTTGGATCGAGGTTTTCACGATTGAAAAAATAGTCCCAGAACCAGCCGGCCATGTAAGCGATCAATACCAAAAAACCGGCCACGAATTCCGCATGGATGTTTCCCCACAGCACCATTAAGCCGGGCAAAATCCAGAAGTTCACTTTCCTGCCCCGGCTGATCCGATCTGTGAGAACCAGCCAGACGGCGAGGAAGAATATGGAGAACAGCAGCGGGCGGGCCACCCAATATGGATAGGTGTTGGCGACGCCCCAAAGGATGAAAATCAGCGTCAGGAGGCGCTCGTCAAATTCTGCAGACAGGACGGAATACAATATAAAAAATGCAGACGCGAGCAACAGTGCCGTAAGGAGCACCACACCTTTCAAGCCGAGGGCCTTATAAGAAAGATAGAAAATTACGTCTGCCAGCCACTCGTGCGCCACGTACGGGCGCCCTTCATAGACATACGTGAACATCTCCTGCCTGGGTATGGAATGGGTCTCTACGATCACCTGTCCCATCAGAAGGTGACGCGGCAGGTCGCCGTCATTATTCAAGGTGCGCCAGCCGGCGGCCAGGGCAGCCGCGAAGACGATCAGGAAAAGGATGTCCCTCACGCGAGGCAGTAAATAGCTGGCTATTGAAGTGGATTTCATGCCGGACGGCTCCGATGCGACTGGCGGGGTTTGCGTCAAGGGACGATCCATTTAATAACGGGAATTTTTTGCAGCCCACGCACTATTAAGAATGAAACCAGAAATACGATGGTGGTGACCAGCGGCACGCTCCAGAGCGGATAACCAATGAAATGAGTTCAAATGGAGCATGGGAATCCAGCCATTAAGGATCTCAATCACGAGGATGTGGACCAGGTAAATCCCGAAACTGGCCGCTGCCAGAGACCTTGTGACTGCCCGGAACCTGGGAGTGGTAAAGATGCCGGCCTCCGCGATCCGCCTGAGTAAAATGAAGGCCGCACCCGACGCAATAATAACATTCATGCTTACAAAATCATAAAAAACGCCATTGTATGCGCCGGAGCGGAGGGTCAGAAGATATGTGCCTTCCACGGTGGCAACCGCACCGATGACCCACAGCGCTGCGGATGAAAAGATCATGGAGCGGGACAAAGGCATCTCACCCAGCAGGGAGCCCAACACAAAGAAACACAGGAATCCGGTCGCCAAAGGCGGGCTGATGTTGATATTGAAATTCCAGACCTGTTTGGCGATGGTCAAGACCGGCTGGAAAATCAGCCAAAGGCCGATCAAATACCAGAGAACCTTTTTGTCGGTATCCGGCCTGAACATCAGGCGCAGGACAGGGAGTATGAGATAGATACTGATCAGTGTATATAAGAACCACAGGTGATAATACGTGCCTTTTACCAGTAATAATTGCGATACAAGATTTGCCGTACACGCATTCGCATGGTTCCCGCAGAACCAAAACAAGTAGATCAACGACCAGGCAACGAATGGAATTAATATTTTCACCATTCGTTTCGTAAAGAAAACGCGCAGGCTTTCGGACCTGGGAAGAAGTAAATAACCGCTGATCATAAAGAACAAGGGCACCGAGATACGTGCCACCGCACCGTAAATATCGGCGATGATCCACTGGTCGGCGGGTATTTTCCCCCACACATTGGTCAACTGCCCGGATACATGGATCATCACCACCAGATAAATAGCCACCACCCGAATGAGGTCCGCCCAATAGGTATAGGGTTTCGCACCCGGTTTTGCTTCCACAGATGGGGAATTACCGGAATTTACCAATTATCGTCCTTCTCGTACCCTAATTTCACCAACAATTCCCCTGCCACATCCTTGAAAATCTTTTTATGCTCGGCGGTGAAATATTTTTTCCATTCCCCGGTCTTGCCTGAGCGGAAGGTGGGGAGCGGCTGGGGTTGATGGAGGCTTCGAGGGAGGCGATGATCGATTCACGAGGCGTCCGCAGCGTGTCCGACCCGATGCGGGCCAGCAGGTGATCAAGGATCAGGTTCAGGGTGTGGGCACGATCATTCACTAAATCCTCGAAATGGATCTTTAGCACGGAAGGTTGATCGAGCCAGTTGAGGTAAGGAGCGAAGCGTCCCGCCATATCGGGGAATTCCACGTCGACAGCCTGGGCTGCGATGGAAGGATCGGACCGGCCAAGGATGCTGGCGCGCAGCCGGGCGTTGAAATCGGGAAGCGATTGATAATAATCATGATGGACGTGGTTCGGTTCCATGTCGTTAACATAGAAAACGTGCGAGACGGCTGCATCGCGCGGGTCGCGGTAGATAAAATAAGGCACAAAGGCAGGCCGGATGACCCGGTCAACGACCTCCGGCAAGGCGAACAAGTGCGCGGAGGCGACATCCAATGAGCGAAGAGAATCCACCCAGCTGAGAGTCTCGGCCAGGGAATGTTTGACTCCGCTTTCGCCGTCATAGCCTGCAAAGAAGGAGTGCAGACGGAGCGCAAACGGCGCAACTTTCGAGAAACCCACCAGGATCTGGTCGAGCAGATGCGTGCCGCTCTTGGGGAAAGACATGCCGAGCAGTACCGGCCAGCCGGATTGCGGTTCGGGGAGAGATGCAAATCGGACGGCTTGCACGGCTTTTTCGCCGTTGTATACAATGGGCCGGACGGATGATTTCAGGGTCATGGGGTTATTAAACCACACTCGTGGAAAATCACCGGAGATGAACCGGAGATAAACAGAGATGAACGGAGATAATCAGACATGAACAGAGATGAGCAAAGATTTTGGTATTTTGTCCGGTAAAAAAAGACTTTTAGGGTCCGCCGGTGTTTACTCCGGGCTAATTGAGTAATATGCTGTTTATAAAATCAAAATCGGGATAGAAATAATATTGTCTTTATCTCAAGCAACGATGTAATAAATGGTTGGAAGTGATCGTTGTAAATATAATTCCCCAATAGGCGGGCCGTAAATTATTGACTTCATTACTTAGCAGAATTGGTTATGGTAGACATAGAGAATATCACCTAATTTATTCTTTTTTAGCAAAAACCATTCGCTCTATCGGCGTTGAAGTAAATTTCCGTCCGGTTGGTTTAATGTATTTTTCAGCTAGTTCTCCATAACTGAGGTCTTCAATCAACTGCCAGCCATATTTCTTTAGGAAACTTGGCATTTCTTCCGGCTCGAATCCATAAATAAAAATCTTTTTTGCAACAAAATCATTGTAAAACCTTCTGTTGTCAAAAATATTCCTTCCATCCAGAAAATCTTTGCGAATATAGGTAAAAATGAGCTGACTTTCGCTGGTTGCTTTGGATAAAAAATCAAATGTCGCTTGGATGCCCTTTTCGGTCAGATACTGTGTGACTGCCTCCATGATAAAAAGCGTCTTTTTTCTTAAAGAATATCCATTTGATGCAAGGGTCGTTTCAAGTTCATCGTGGTCGAAGTCAATTGGAACGAGATTAATATGCGAAGGAATTTTCCCGAGCCTATTAATAAGTCTTGCCCGTTTGGCATTAATATTTACAGGTTGATCGACTTCCCAAACCGGAATATCAGAAATGACCGGCAAACGATACACCCGTGTATCAAATCCTGCACCCAGATTTACAATTGCTTCAATTTTTCCGATTGCTTCCTTAAACTTATCGTCAATATATCGTTTGCGACAGAGTAGACCTCCCCAAAGACCCGAATAACTCCTATCAGACCCCTGAATTATTAGATTCCGTATCCAATTTTTCTTCGCCAATTGCGCAAAAATTCTCGATCCTGATGGAAGCATGTAATATGCCAAATCATCTTCGACAATACGCTGACTTTTCGGAAAATACTGCTCGATGGCAATTAATGCTATTGGACCTACGCCTGTGTTTGCTGCTTCTTTAGCCATAAGTATTATTATAGTTCTATCAGGTTATGGTTGTGCGCTGAATACCCTGCAGGTAAGAACAGGCCAGCCGTAACCCGTCTATGTGTGTAATTCTCTCAGAATAGTCTCATTTTAGTCTTATAAAAAAGTTTTATAGTTGTCGTTAACTCATATATGCAACAACATTTTTATAACTGATATCAGGCAATGTCTCGCAGGTTTACCCCCACGGGCAGCCTGGAAATAAGAAACCTGCGGGACATTTTATAGAACCTATCCGGCCTATCTTTACGGATAAGGTCAAAGTACCTTTAGACAAATATTCCAAAGTTTTGCTTATGAATGGTATAAATAACGATCCCTCTGATCCGCATACAGAACTGAAGCCGCGAGGCTGGCAGAAATTCCGGGCGGGTGTGAGGGGCGCGGCGCCTTTTGCTGCAGGTGTGCTGGCTGCACTGGCCGCCATTTTACTTTACAGCATAATTTTTCCGGGACAGCATGTATTGACCCAGAATGAGTTGAATAATGAGGTCGCTTCGGCGCTGGCCTCCGCCACACCTCCACCGGCTTTCTCCGAGCGTGTTTACCAGGTGATACAGCCCTCCCTGATCCTTATCGAAACGCACAGCGCCGTGGAGAACGGTTTGGGGAGCGGCGTAATTATCGACGATGCCGGGGACATCCTGACAAGCCTGCACGTTGTGGCAGATGCGAGTGACATCCAGGTGACATTCGCAGACGGCACCAAGTCGGATGCGAAGGTGACCTCGACGAGCGCGCAAAACGACATTGCCGTCTTGAGCCCAGACCGCCTGCCGGCGCAGCTCGTACCCGCCGTGCTGGGGAACCCGAATGCCATGCAAGTGGGGGATGAGGCGTATGTGGTCGGCAATCCCTTCGGCCTTTACAGCTCCATGAGCGCCGGGGTCATCTCCGGGTTCAACCGTTCCTTCCAACCCGCCACCAGCAAACAAGTGATCCGAGGTTTGATCCAAATCGACGCGGCCGTTAACCCCGGCAATTCGGGCGGGCCGCTGCTCAACCGCGACGGCGAGGTGATCGGCATTGTCACCGGCATCGTAAACCCGACTGACCAGAATTTCTTTGTCGGCATCGGGTTTGCCGTGCCAATCACTGTCGGCAGGCGGCGCTCTCGGATCGCCGCCCTATTAGAGATCGATTATCAACGCATTATTTATCATACCCGTGGTTCACCCACCGACTCAAAAAAGCCTGTCGAATATAAATTGTTAAAGGAGATCACAATGGATCAGGAACCGAATGCCGAAAACCGGAAGCCGATGGAACGAGTCCTCTATGAAGTGAAGAAAGTCATCGTCGGACAGGACCATTTGCTGGAACGGATGGTCGTCGCACTGCTGGCACGCGGACACATCCTTGTCGAAGGCGTGCCGGGGCTGGCCAAGACCATGGCGATCAAGACCCTGGCCGAAGCGATCGGCGGAGAGTTCAAGCGCATCCAGTTCACACCCGACCTCGTCCCTGCGGATTTGATCGGCACACGGATCTACAACCAGAAGACGGGCGAGTTCAATACTTCGCTCGGACCGGTCTTTACCAACCTGCTGCTGGCCGATGAAATCAACCGCGCGCCGGCCAAGGTGCAGAGCGCGCTGCTGGAAGTGATGCAGGAGCATCAGGTGACGATCGGGCGCGAGACCTTCAAAGTGCCCAACCCTTTCCTGGTGCTTGCCACGCAGAACCCCATCGAGACCGAAGGCACCTATGCCCTGCCTGAAGCGCAGGTGGACCGGTTCATGCTGAAGGTGCTGGTCGGTTATCCCAGCACAACCGAAGAGTTCGTAATCGTCGAACGGATGACCGGCATGCTGCAGGCCGTGCAAAAGGTGATCACCACCGACCAACTGCTCGAACTGCAAAAAGAGGTGGACCAAATCTATGCCGACCCGGCCCTGATCGAATACGCGGTACGCATGGTGACCGCCACGCGCAAACCGAAGGAAGTGGGCCTGCCTGACCTGGAGCGTTACATCATGTTCGGCGCAAGCCCACGCGCCTCGATCAACCTGATCCTCACCGCGCGGGCGCTGGCTTTTGTGCGCGGACGCGACTATGTGCTGCCGCAGGATGTGCTGGACATGGCGTTCGACGTGATGCGGCACCGCCTGGTGCTGTCGTATGAAGCGCTATCGGACAATGTGAGCGGCGACGACATCTTAAAGAAGATCCTCGACCGCATCCCGATCCCCGTGGTGCCGCTGCATGAACATGCCAACAACCGCGTCAACGCCTGAACGGATCCTGCAGCGCCTGGACTGGCAGGTCATCCGCCGTCTGGATGGCCTGCTGCAGGGCGATTACCGCAGCCTGTTCTACGGCTATGGGGTGGATTTTGCAGACCTGCGCGAATATCAACCCGAGGACGATATCCGTTATATCGATTGGAACGTCACGGCGCGGATGAATTCACCCTACGTCCGCAAGTACGTGGAAGACCGCGAGATCACGGCCTGGTTCCTGCTCGACCTAAGTCCTTCGATGGATTTTGGCACGGTGCAGGGTATGAACCTGAAGCGCACGATGCTGATCGATTTCGTGACGACCATGGCGCGCCTGCTGACGCGGCACGGGAATCGGGTCGGCGCTATGTTCTATGGCAGCCGGGTCGAACTGACGATCCCGGCGCGCAGCGGACGAAACCAGGTGCTGCGTCTCATCAATGACATGCTCAAACAGCCGCGCTTGGCCAAAGCACCGTTCACGGACCTGACGCCCCTGCTCAGAACTGCCCTGAACTCCATTAAGAGCCGGTCACTGGTCTTCATCATCTCCGATTTCATCAGCATGCCGGGCTGGGAAGGGGCATTGAACCTGCTCAACCAGCGTCATGAGGTACTGGCCATCCGGTTGTGGGACCCGCGCGAAATAGAACTGCCGGATATCGGACCGGTCATCATGGAAGATGCAGAGACGGGCGAGCAGCTATACGTGGATACCCACGATAAAAAAATCCGGGCCCGATTTACCGAGGCGGCACAGCGCCGCGAAGCCATATTGAATGAGGCTTTCAAACATGCCGGGGTGGATGCGCTTTCGCTTTCGACAGATGAGGACCTGGTGCGTGCCATCGTGCGTTTTGCCGCGCTGCGACGGCAGCGACGGATGTGAAACTTATGTCATTCATCTGGCCGACGATGCTTCTATTCGCCATCGTGTTGATCCCGCTGCTGATCGCGTTCTACCTGATCTTGCAGCGACGCAGACGGCGATTTGCCGCGAAGTACGGCGAGCCTTGGGCTTGCGCTCCACGGGAGGCGGGATCGGCGGACGCCGCCACATCCCCCCGATCTTGTTCCTGATGGGGCTTGCGATCCTGATGGTCGGCCCTGGCGCGCCCACAGACTGAAGTCAGCCTGCCGCGCATCGAGGGCACGGTCATCCTGGCGTTCGACGTTTCAGGCAGCATGGCGGCGACCGATATGCAGCCGACCCGCATGGATGCGGCCAAGGCCGCCGCGCGAGACTTTGTCCAACACCAGCCTCCCAGCGTGCAGATCGGCATCGTCGCTTTCAGCGACAGCGGCTTTTCGGTGCAGCCACCGACCAACGACCAGGATGCCATCCTGGCTTCCATCAACCGGCTGACGCCGCAGCGCGGGACCTCGCTGGCGAACGGCATCCTCGTATCGCTCAATACGATTGCCACGAGCGGCCAGCCGGACACGAACTACTACAGTTCCCTCACGCCGGTGCCCACGCCCAACACCCACAGCCGTGCCGCAAGGGACCTATTCGTCCGCGGTCATTGTGCTGCTGACCGACGGTGAAAACAATGAAAACCCCGACCCGCTGGCGGCAGCGCAGGCCGCAGCCAAGGCCGGCGTGCGGATCTATACGGTGGGCATTGGCAGCGCCGCAGGGACGAACCTGCACGTCAATGGTTTCACCGTCCATACACAGCTCGATGAAGCGGACACTGCAGCAAATCGCGCAGATCACCGGCGGCACGTATTACAATGCGCAATCCAAAGATGACCTGCTTAAGATCTACGACAACCTGAATCCGCAACTTGTCATCAAACCGGAAAAGACCGAAGTCACTTCCATTTTTGCAGGGGCAAGCGTGCTGGTGCTGCTGGTTGGCGGCCTGTTTTCACTGCTATGGTTCAACCGGCTGCCATGACCGTGGGCGACTTGTTAGAGGTACATTAGAGGTACCACTATGACATTTATCTGGCCTGGCTTTCTTTTCCTGGCGGGTTTGATCCCCCTGATCATCCTGTTTTATATTTTGATCCAGCGACGGCGGCGGCGCTTTGCCGTGCGTTATTCGAGCCTGGCACTGGTGCGCGAAGCGCAGCCTCGCCAATCGTGGCTGCGCCGCTACCTACCCCTGGCCTTATTCCTGCTGGCGCTGACCAGTTTGATCGTGGCGCTTGGACGGCCGGTATCCATCGTGAGCGTGCCCAGCGGCCAGACTACCATCGTCCTTGCCATCGACGTATCGAGGAGCATGTGCTCGACGGACGTCCAACCCAGCCGCCTCCAGGCGGCCGAGACGGCAGCCCTGTCTTTCGTCAAGAATCAAAAATCCAATACGCAGATCGGGATCGTCGCTTTCTCCGGTTTTGCGGAAATAGTCCAGCCGCCCACGACTGACGGAGAAGCATTACAATCCGCCATCGAAAGCCTGCTGGTGGGCGGAAGGACAGCCATCGGCAGCGGCATTCTTAAATCGCTGGATGCGATCTCTGAAGTGGACAAGAATGTGCAGCCGAGCATAACGGACGGTTCGCCCGGGATCGAGCCAACTCCCGGGGTTAAAGGCGCCTATGCCCCGGACATCATTGTGTTACTTACCGATGGGGTCAGCAACACAGGCCCGCTGCCCCTGGATGCAGCGCAGCAAGCCGTGGACCGAGGCGTTAAAGTTTATACCATCGGCTTTGGGACCGCGAATGGAAGCGAATTCCCATCCTGCGGCCAACAGTTTCAAGGCACGGAGCCCTTTTTTAGCGGCGGCGGAGGAGGATTTTACGGTGGAGGATTTAGCAACGGTGGTGGAGGCGGAGGAGGGTTTCCGCCGCGGGATCGACGAACAGACCCTCAAACAGGTGGCCGATCTGACCGGCGGAGATTATTACCCGGCTGAAAGTGCCGGCGAGCTCGAGAAGATTTTTCAACAACTGCCCACGTATTTGATCACAAAGCATGAGACCACGGAGATCAGCGTGATCTTTGCGGCAATCGGCGCGCTGCTGGCCGGGCTGGGGATGGCCCTTTCGTTGATGTGGCATCCACTGCCATAAGATCAATTGAGATAGAACATTGATTACGCGGACGAAAAAAAGAATATGTGCAAGGCATGTGCCTTGCACATATTCTTTTTTTCGGGTATTTCACGCCGGGGGGTGAATAGATATTGTCCTAGCTCCACAATGCGGCAAGAAAGTTGATCTTCTCGAGGGTCTGGAATGTCTCACCGCCTTCGTGGTAGTTATAAGGCCAGACCTTGATCTGTTTGGTCCCGGCGTAGTGATTGTAGGCGGCAAAGACCGTCGAGGGCGGGACAGGTCTTATCCATCAGGCCGACTGAAAACAGCGCAGGCGATTTTGCACGAGCGGCAAAATTCAAGACCATCAAAGTAGGACAGGGTGGTGAAGACGGTCTCGATCTGGTCGCGATGAAACTGGCAATAAATGCTGATCTCCTGATAAGGATAGGTATCCACGATTTCGGTGGCGCGGCGATAATGGCAAAGAAAAGGCACGTCGGGGAGGACGGCAGTGAGGTCGGGGACGAGACCGGCCGCGGCCAGTGTGATCCCTCCGCCTTGGGAGCCGCCGGTGACCGCCAGCCTTTTAGCATCCACTGCAGGATGTGTACTGGCTGCCTCCACCGCACGTACGGCGTCGGTAAATACGCGCCGATAATAGTATGTCTCGGGGTGCAGGATGCCGCGCGTCATGAAACCGGGAACCTGCGGGTTGCCCGGTTCCACTTCGAGGTCAGGAGTATCCCCTGTCCGCCAGGAGCTCCCCTGGCCGCGTACATCCATGACGAAAAGTGCATACCCGATATTGGGCCACAGCAGCCATTCCAACGGATTGCCGCGTCCGCCGCCGTAACCGATAAATTCAACCACACACGGCAGGGCAGCGGAACGCTGACGCGGAAGCAGGAACCAGCCTTTGATCGGCTGCCCCCCAAAGCCGCGAAAAGTTACATCATAGGCTTCAACGAGCTTCAATCCCATTTCGATCGGCTCGAAAACCGCGTCCAACGGATACCGGCGCGCATCTGCGAGTGTCTTTGACCAGAAGTCATCAAAATCGGCGGGTTCAACGCGCTCGGGAAGATATTTTTGCAGTTGTTCAAGGGGAAGATCGAAAATCATGGCAATACTTTTCCTTTCATAACCCAAAGATGATAAAGATTAGAACACGGATTACGCGGATAGAACGGATTTACACAGGTTTTATTTACCCAGCCAGGCTTCTATTTGATGCTCGGCACCTTCCAAATCCAAGGGGATCAAACTGCCGGGGACGATCTTTCCATCCACCGTCATTTTGACGACGCCTTTGCAGACACCCTGCGGGTTATGGACCGTGATGTGAAACAACCTGCCACGGAACCTGCGCGCTGCGGAGAAGCCGACCCATGACGATGGGATGCACGGGTCGATGCGCAAGCCGTCATATTCGGGACGGATGCCAAGGATCCACTGCGTGGCGGCCTGATAGCACCAGGAGGCCGTCCCCGACAGCCAGGAGTTGCGCGCCAGTCCAAACTGCGGATGTTCATCGCCGAGGATATTCTGGGCATATACATACGGCTCGCACTCGTAAATTTCGATGCCATGTCATTGCGGACGGCCGGGTTGATCTGGGCATAATATTCATAAGCCCGGTCGCCATTGCCGAGCAGCGTTTCTGCGATCATGGCCCACGGGTTGGGATGCAGGAAGATCCCGCCGTTCTCCTTGGCGCCAGGCGGATAGGTGGTAACGCCGCCCAGTTTCGGGTCATAACCATTAAAGCCGGGCGCGCTGAGTTTGATGCCATATTTGGTGTTCAGCTTTTTGTAAACCGAATCCATGGCCTGGATTCCATGTGCAGGTGAAGCAAAACCCGAGATCACCGCCCATGATTGCCCGTTCAGGTAGATCTGCCCATAAGGATTTTTGTGCGAACCGAGCGGCTTCCCATCCGCATCGAAGTAACGGACGAACCATTCACCATCCCAGGCAGCCGCTCCGAACCGTGATTTCATTTCATCATAAGCGGTGCGATAGTCATCCGCTGCTTTTTTATCACCTACATATTCCAGCAGGGCGATCATTTCGAGCAGGGCTTTGCCGTATAAATTGGCCGTGAAAAGCGACTCGGCGCCTTTCGGCAAATTGACCGTATCGTTCCAATCCGCAAAGCCGAGCAAGGGCAAGCCGTGTTGACCCGTATCCCGGCGTGTGAAAGCCAGGCCGCGCTTCAGATGTTCAAGAACACTGCCGCTCTCCAGGACGTGGCCCTGTTTATCCTTATCATAAAAAGGTATATCCTCCTCGAGAAAAGCCAGATCACCTGTTTCTTTTATGATAGGCTGAAACGGCCAGGATGCTCCACAAATGATCGTCGCTGTAATAATGCGGGCGGTCTTCCATTTCCGCCGAGTCGCCGATGCTGCCTTCCAGGGTCAGCGGATTAAATTGATGCAGGGCCGAGCCGTCCCGCTTCTGAAAGGACAACAGCGTACGGAGGAAGTCCTTTCCCTCCCCGGGAGCGGAGGCGAATACGGCCATCACATCCTGCGAGGAATCGCGGATGCCGATGCCGCGCGCGCCTAGCCCGAGCTGATAATAGGAAAGATAACGCGACCAGGTCTTGGTGACATAACACTGGTGCGGATTGTGAATGTTGAGCATGGCGTTCATGGATGGGTCGGGCGTCTCCACCTGGAAGGCGGAAAGATATTCGTCCCAAAACGCCTTCATCTTTGCCAGTTCCTCTTCCACCGCTGCGGCGTGGCGGAATTTTTCGATGCCGGGACGAGCCTCTTCGAGATTCTGCGCCTGGCCCAACTGCGTAATGAGGCGGCGGGTCTCGCCGGGTTGAAGAGTCCCCAAATGATGCAGCAGCGCGGAGATGTTATCTGCGCGCAGGGAGTCGATGTTTCTCAGTTCAGGCTGCACGCAGACTGAGGGGAGATTGAAACGTACCATATTCATTATCCCCGAGGAAGCTTTTCCGGTCGGTCTCGAAAGACGAGGCCGGCAGGTTGGAAGCCAGGTAATTGATGCGTGTATCCCGGAACATGAAGGGGTATTGGAGCATGATCCTGAACTCGCCATCCTGCACACATTTACTGACCATGGTCTGAGGGACCCAATCTGCATTGGTGAACTGCATGAGCGCATTGGGATGAGTGTATTCAACAACCGGTATGGCATCCACGTCAAGAGGGGTGGCTGAAATGTTCGTGACCTTGATATCGCGCAGCTCGCAAGTCCCCTGAAGCGGCACAAAGATCATGGCTTCGGTCAGCAGGCCATAAAATTCGGAGACGATGCGCGTATAACCCAAACCGACACGGCATTCGAAGCGATCATAATGGTCGAGGGTTGGGACGAAGAAGGGCGAGAAAATACGGTAACTCTTTCGCCGGTATGGATCCGCAAATATAAGGTCTCGCCCTTGAAGTCGGAGGATGGCAGCTGCTGGATATATTTGGTGATGCGGTTGAAGGTTGGGTCGTCTTTGCAAATCAGCGCACCGCCTGTGTGGTCCACGAAGCCGCCGAACTGTCTGCGTGCCGATATAGTTGATCCATTTGACCGGCGTGCGCGGGTCGGTGATGACATACTCGCGATGCTCGTTGTCGAAATAACCGAAACGCATTGTTACATTCTCCGTTTCGATGCAAGCTCGACGAGTTCCTGGTCAACGACCTGTCCGTCTTTGTCCAACAAACCAAAATCCAGGGCTTTATAAGTCCAATAGGCGCGCCCGATATCAAACTCATCAAGGAGCGCGATGAAATCACGCGTCCAATTCAAGCGCGTGGACATGGAGGCGCGTTCGTAGACGCCGAACTCGCCGCAGTAGATCGGCTGGCCGATGCGCTGCGAAAAGTCCAATGCCGGCTGAAGCATGGAATGGAGATAACTTTTATCGAACCAGGCCCCGACTTCCCCATCCAATGCATGCGTGTCATGAGAATATTTCTCTACAATGGATGCCAGACCCGGCGCCTGACGCCCGGGATATTCCAACTGCTGGTTGTATTCAGCCAGGGGCCGAACCCAGGGCGCCTTTTGGTGAGTGACGCTTAAGGGCAGGTAAAAATGGAAGGTATATAAAATGTTGGGGTCGGAGGTCAAATCGAGGTTTTGCAACTCGTCCGCGGCGTTGTAGTGATTGCCACCGATAATGATCAACCGCTGAGGATCGACGGCGCGGATACGCGCCTGGGCCTGCCTGACAAGGTTGTTCCACGGGCCGCTGTCAGGCAGGACGATCTCGTTGAGTAATTCCAGGGCCAGGGCATCATCCAAACGACCGACGAACCGCTTCGTAATAGCTTCCCATAATCCCAGGAAGCGCGCCTGCAAATCAGGGCTTGCAAACAGCGAGCTTTTGTCGAGCGCGTCGAAGGCAAAGCCCGGAGCTTTGTGCAAGTCCAGGATGAGGCGCAATCCCAGCTCCTGACACCACGTTAAACAAGATTCGATGTAATCGAACCCGCTCTCTTTGTAGACGCCGGGACGGGCGTCGTCCTCCAGCAGAGGATAATCGACCGGCAGGCGTACGTGATCCATCCCCCAACCCGCAATACGTTTTATATCGTCCGCCGTGATAAAGGTCTTGAAATATCGATGGTCATAAGCCGGATATTGTGAGATCCAACCGCCAAGGTTGATGCCGATTTTCAGGGAACTCTTGTCCATTGTGATGATCCTTTGGATTTTCTTGGGATTGTTCGAAGATTAAAAATTGGGACACGGATTTCACACCGAAAGAACACAGTACGGTCGGATTTCACAGATTTATTTTTTAAAAAGAAAACATCATGTCAAACTGCCAGATGACACGTAGAGTGTCAATCAGATCGATCTCCTTTATCCGATGCGTATTTGTCCGGGGGACAGATCACAAAATTTTTGGCGCGCCGCTTCGATAAATACATTGCGTAATCTGCCGCTTTGATGAGGGTCTCTTGATCTTCGCCGTGGTCGGGAAAGAGGCTGATCCCGATACTGGCTGTTACTTTAAGCCGGTGGTTTTCTATCGGGAAGGATATGCCGAAGCAATCACCCACCTTCTGGGCTACCACCGTCACATCTTCGGCCCTGGTCATTCCGGTAAAAATGATCAAAAACTCGTCTCCGCCAAGACGGGATACTGTGTCGGTGGGACGGACGCAATTCTTCAGGCGATTCGCGACCTCCTGCAAGAGCAGATCCCCCACATCGTGCCCATAAGAGTCGTTGATTTTCTTGAAACCGTTCAGGTCCAAGTAAACGATGGCGAAAATGGACTGGGACCGTTTCGAATGGGTCAATATCTGTTCCAGACGATCGGTCATCAAATAGCGGTTCGGCAAATCCGTGAGGGGATCGTGCGTGGCCAGGTATTGCAGGTTGATCTCGTTTTCCTTGAGTTCGTTTATTTCCCGTGTAATGCCCATCAATCCGATAAGGGTGCCGTCCATTTCATAAATGGGCAGCTTGCTGGTCGTTGTCCAGTTAATCTGGCCGTTCTTCATCCGACGGCTTTCAATTAACCCGATAATGGGTTGCTCCGTCTCCATGATCCTTAAGTCATCAAGCATGGTGCGTTGACCGAACTGCTTGCCAAACAACTCGATATCGGTCTTTCCATAGATTTCCTCCCGATTCGAGAAACCCAGGTCGAGAGCCATTTTTCGACTGACCTTCTGTAAACGGCATTTGAGATCCTTGAAGTAAATACTGTCGACCGTATTATCCATCAGTGCCCGGAAACATAATTCATCGGTTAAGAGAATTTTAGCTGACATGGGCATCGACCTTTCTTATTCCGTAGAAGGGTTCGCTGGTTGTTGCTGTATTGAAGGCCCTAAGCCGAGGCTGGTTATAATTACGTACGCCTTCCGTCCCACGCTTTCAGCCTGGGACGAAGCGAGAATACCTCCAAAAAAATGGACGTGTGTGGGGCGTGCGCCCCGCACACGTCCATTTTTTTTGGGATACTTTACGGAACGTTGTTAATTCAAGAACGCTTCCACAACGACTGTCTTTCTTCCATCTCCGGGTGCAGGTATTATATTCCCGTCCACGGCCTTCCCATCCACGATCAATTTCAAGTTGTTCCCGGGGCCGGTGCGCTTCACCGTGATCTGATAGGTCACGCCGCGAAACTCACGCGCTGGCCGTGAATCCCGGCCAGTCGGCGGGTATGACCGGTGCAATCTGCAGGCCATCCCAGGCCGGGCGAATGCCCAGGATCCATTGGGTGATGGTCACGTAATTCCAGGCTGCAGTTCCCGTCAACCAGGAATTTTTCGCTTCCCCATGTGTAGGCGCATCACGGCCTGCGATGGTCTGGGCATAAACATATGGCTCGCAGCGATGTAATTCGGCCAGCCCTTCACGAGCCGAAGGATTGATACGTAAATAATAATCCAGGGCCCGATCGGCATTCCCGACCTTCGTCTCGGCGATCATTACCCAGGGATTATTATGACAGAAGATGCTGGCATTTTCCTTATAGCCCGGTGGATAGGAAGATATCTCTCCAAGGTTCAGGTAATATCTTGAATAGGCCGGCTGCAATATTACGATGCCGTGTTTTGTGGCGAGCCGTTTGTTTACCGAGTTAAGCGCCTTCTTTGCATACCCGTTTTCGAGGCCAACTCCTGCCAATACGCAGAAGCCCTGCGGCTCGATATAAATTTTTCCTTCTTCGCAGTCTGCCGAGCCCACTTTTTGTCCCAAGGCATCGTAGGCGCGCAGGAACCATTCCCCGTCCCATCCATGCTGATAGATGATGTTGGTCATATCGTCGGCAAGTTTCGAATAAAAGGCCGAGGAGCGCGCCTCGAGTCCCGGCTTGCCATAACGCTCCGCAATCTGGGCCATCTCACGGGTCGATATTACGAACAAGACTGGCAATGAATACACTCTCCGCCACATTGCCATCCCTGTTGGTGGTGGTTTGAAAACTTTCCCCGGGCGCTGTCGGAGAAGCAGTTCAGGTTGAGACAGTCGTTCCAATCGGCGCGACCGATCAGCGGCAGTCCGTGCGGGCCCAGCCGGTCGAGAGCATATTGGATGGAACGCTGCAAGTGTTCGTAGAGAGGCATACTGCTATTCCGACTGGTTATCATACGGGACAAGCTCATCGAGAATGCTCCAATCGCCCGTCTCGCGCAGATAGGCCGCAACTGCCAGCACCAGCCAATGCGGATCATCGTTGAAGTTGGAACCGATGTCGTTGTTTCCGCGCCTGGTCATTGGTTGATATTGATGATACGCACCACCGCTTGGCAGTTGGGTGGAAGCCAGGTCAAGGATGCGCTGGCGCGCCCGCTCCGGGACCATCTGCACGAAGCCCAGCAAGTCCTGGTTTGAGTCACGGAATCCCAGCCCGCGGCCAATCCCGGACTCGTATAAGGAGGCCGAACGTGACATATTGAAGGTCACCATGCACTGGTAGGCGTTCCAGATGTTCACCATACGGTCGACATGTTCGTCAGGGGTATGCACCTGCAGAACCCCGAGCAATCGGTCCCAATAGGCCTTCAACGAGTCGAACGCCAAATCCACACAGGTTTTATCGAGGTATTTGGCGATGACGGGTTTCACGCCGCGCTTATTGACCGTCTGCGAATCGGGCGGATCGAATTTTTGGTCCCTGGAGATTCTCGAAATAGCCCAAGAGGAAGATGACCTGCTTTTGTTCGCCAGGCTTGAGTGAGAGTGGAATGCAGTGGGACCCGATCGGCTGCCAGCCAAAAGCAATCGAATTTGTTGATCGACCCCGCTCGAGCACTATGGGGCGGTCCCAACTGCGGTAAGGGCCCAAAAAGGCTTCGCGCTGAGTATCGAAACCCGATGGTTTTTCGGAGCAGGCAAAATACGCAAAGTGATCGCGTCTTTCACGATATTCGGTCTTGTGATAGATCACGCCGTCTTCCACCTCCACCTGTCCGGTGGAGAAATTTCGCTGGAAGTTGGTCGAATCGTCCGCTGCATCCCATAAACAAAACTCGATCGCGGAGAAAAGGGAAAGATCGACGGAAGTGAGGCGCTGATTGGTCAGGGTCACCTGCCAGATCTCGAGGTTTTCCCCCAACGGGACAAAGTAACGCGTCTCGGCCCGAATGCCGTTATACGTCGAACCGATAACGGTATAGCCCATGCCGTGACGACACGAATAATCCTGCAACTCGGTCTGGGTTGGCTGCCAGGACGGGGACCAATATTTACCGTCCTCGTTATCGCGTAGATAGATATATCGCCCGCCAAAATCAGGAGGCGCATTGTTGTAACGGTACCGGGTAATACGGCGCAGCCGTGCATCTTTATAAAAGGAGTAACCGCCGGCAGTATTGGAAATCAAGGCAAAATATTCCTCGGAACCAAGATAGTTGATCCATGGCAGGGGGGTATCCGGACGAGTAATGACATATTCCCGGCTGGCGTCGTCGAAATAACCGTATTTCATGAAGCAATTCCTTAATAACAATATTTTTTAACTGATCGGAAGTCATCAAGAAGACTTCCGCCGAGCTCAAAATCGATCAGGCCCTGGCAAGATCATTCGCCAGGGCCTCGAGTTTTTCAGAAGTGAGGAGCTGGGGATGCAGCCTGGCGATTTGTTCGACAGTCAGGTCAAGGGCCATTTCAAAGTCGGGCGAATCCATCAACTCACCGACCTGCCCGGCCAACACTGCTTTGCCAGCCTCATCACCCATGATCACACGCAGAGGCAGCCCGATATTCAGGCGGGACCCGACTGCGGTACCTGGAAGAAGTGTGGCCCTGGCGCGCAAACGCAGGTCGCGGCTTGAGGCGCCGATGAGGATATCAAAATCGCCGGCTTCCATGTTCCATCCGCCGCTGGCCGGGTTGTAATACCAGAACGCTTCGCGGTCCAAGTGAAGGGTGACAGTTTTGCTTTCGCCGGGAGCCAACTCGACCTTAATGAACGATTTCAATTCTTTTTCAGGACGGACGAGCAGTGAGTTAACGTCGTGTACATAAACCTGGGCTATCTCTTTGGCACTAACTGCACCCGTGTTACGCAAATCAAAAGAGACATCCAGACCATCCGTTTCGGTAAACCGGTCGCTGCTGAGTTTTATATTGCCATATTCAAACGTTGTATACGAAAGACCGTGGCCAAATGGAAATAAGGGTTCGATTTTTTTGGCATCATAATAACGATAACCCACGAACAGGCCTTCGCCATAAAGCACTTCCCCGTTTTCGCCCGGGTAATTGATGAAGGCTGGGTTGTCTTCATAACGGGTTGGGAAGGTGGTGGGCAATTTTCCAGACGGGCTGAAATCGCCAAAAAGAATGTCCGCCAGCGCGTTGCCGCATTCCTGGCCGTTGTACCACTGCTCGAGGATAGCAGCGACTTCCTCCACCCAGGGCATCGTCACCGACGAACCGGCATTGAGGACCACAATTGTGTTTGGATTTGCGGATGCAACCTTTTCGATCAGATCGTTTTGTGCTCCGGGCAGCTGCATGTCCGGGCGGTCAAACCCCTCGGACTCCCACTCACTGTTCAAACCGGCAACCACGATGGCAACATCGGCGCGTTTGGCGAGGGCAACTGCATCTGCCATCAGATTGGCGGAGGCAGGCGGCAAATGGCTGATGCGCAGGGAACGCCGTCCTTCGGTGCCCTGGGAGCGATACACTATTCTGATGGATATCTTTTGACCGGGAGTGAGCTGCACTTGAAAAGTTTTTTCAATGCCAGGTTTATATTGGTCCCAGTTGTCCACCAGCACTTTGCCATTAAGATACAACCGGCTTTGCCCAAGGCTGGTCAGGCCGAAGGTATGGACCCCGCCCAAGGGTGCCACAAAAGTCCCGCTCAGGCTGACGCTGAAGTTTTCGGGTTTGACGTTCAGCAGGGAGTTACCCCACCAATCGAAGTTAAACCGGTCTGTAACCTGGTCATACACGGGCGCGCCGGAGAAATCCGGATTGCCATAAATTTGGAGGTTCAGGCCGGCATTGCCATCTTTGCTTATTACTGTCTTGCGGTCCAGGGTGGGCAGGTTTTTATGAACGTAGCACCCGACTTCATATTCGACGTTGACAGACTTTTCCAGGCGCGCCCGGATCCCATCCAAAGGGGAAACCACATAATGCGGAGTGACGCGCGAACTGCCGCCACCCATCACACTTGCCCTTTGCGCAAGCTCACCGATGACGGCAACGGTCCTGACTTTGACAGGATCAATCGGAAGCAGGTTGTCTTTATTGCGCAGCAGGACAATCGTTTCGCGCGCGACTTCGCGTATCAAAGCGCGCTGTTCAGGTTTGTCCAAGGCACGTTCTTCCTGCAGTCCGGGGGTTTCAAAGGCTCCTGCGCGTTCGATGATCCGTAAAATACGACGTACTTTGTCATTCAATTGTTCCATCGTCAGGTCGCCCGTTTCCAGCGCTTTATGGACTTTTGCAGAATCCATCCAACGCGCCGGCCCCGGCATCTCCAGATCGAGTCCACCGGCGGGGACATCGTCGGTATAGGTCCCATACCAATCGGACATAACCAGCCCATCGAAGCCCCATTCGTTTTTAAGAATGGTCTTGAGCGTGTGATCGTTCTCGCTGGCAAACACGCCGTTGACCTTGTTATAACTGGACATGACTGCCCAGGGCCTTGCATCGCGAACCGCAAGCCGGAAGGGCTCCAGGTAAATCTCGCGCAGCGGACGTTCTTCGACTTTCGAGCTGATGGACATCCGTTCAAATTCCTGGTCGTTACAAACGAAATGCTTGATGCATGCGCCGGCTCCGTTGTCCTGGATGCCCCGGATATAAGCAGTCGCCATTTTGCCGCTCAGATATGGATCCTCGGCATAACATTCAAAGTTGCGACCGGCAACCGGTGTACGATGAATGTTGACCGTGGGAGCAAGCAGGATATGAGCGCCTTTAGCCTTCACTTCTTTTGCCAGCGCGGCGCCTACTCTTTCAACCAGCGCAGCGTTCCAGGTGGCGCCCAGGGCCATGCCCACCGGAAAAAGAGCGGAGGTCGGTCCCATGTTTCCCTGCGCTCCGCGGGCTCCGTTCGGGCCGTCGGTAACCACCAAGGATGGAATCCCCAGCCTTTTTATGGGAACGGTATGCCATAAGTCTGCCCCGGCGAGCATGGAGATTTTTTCATCCAGGGTCATTTTCTTTATAAGATCGTCAATACGAGCCACGTCATTCTCCTTAATAAATTTCGACTAGACCGCCGACTTTCCAAACCTGCGGCGCGGCCAAACATTGACGCCCAATGTAAATGGTTCTGCCACGAATTCTCCTCAGGTTAATCTTTCCATCATTTCAAAACATGCCCGACTATGATGGTAGGGGCATTCCCAGGGTCCGACTTTTGGTGAATTCGGATAGGGTTTCGCCTGAGGGTCGAGTGTTTTGAACCAGTCGCCATGCTCGTGGTCGATGAAATTTTGCCTGATGAAATCCCAGACACGGACAGAGGCGGCTGCAAAATGCTCCTGCCCGGAAACCTGATAAGCATTATAAAACCCAACCATGGCCTCTGCATGGACCCACCAGGCCAGGTCTTTGCCCTGTGGGTTTCCCGGTGATTCAGAAAGCACGCGGCCATCCATTTGGAGGGCTTCGGTATATACAGCCTGGGCCATCTGCACCGATAGGGAGCGGGTGCGTTCCAGCAAACCTGCATTTCCCGATATCCGAGCTGCTTCCACGAGCAGCCAACTCCCCTCGATATCATGCCCATACGAGAAATGCTCCTGCCGGGGCCAGGTCCAATCATTGTGAAAGAACAGGCGGAAGTGATGTGTTTGCGGGTCAAGGATGCGGCCTAAAAAAACTTCAAGGAGCTCATCAAGGCGGGCGCGCAGCCTTGGTTTATCCCAGACGCGCAGCAGGCCGCTGTAGGCTTCAAGCAAATGCAGGAGCGTATTCATTGATTTCTCGGAGTCGGGTTCGAGGACGCTCAGACGCTGGTCGGCAGGAGACACCCAATCGCGGCCGCGGCTTTCCATATAGCCGCAGAATAAAGGATCATGAGCATGGGTCTCGAGCAGTTCAAAAACCCGGCGCGCAAGGTCCAGGGCACCTGCCTCCCCTGTCGCCAGATAATATTCAGCCAATCCGTAAATCGAGAACGCCTGGGCATACGTGTGTTTGCGGGTGTCAACGGGCTGGCCAGAGGCATCGACGGTCCAGATCATGCCCTCCTGTTTTTCATCCCAGAAGTATTTGCGCAAGTACTCATATGCGCGCTGCGCCGTTGAAAGATATTTTGGGTGCTTGTATTTCCGGTAAGCAATCGCAAACGTCCACAGGATGCGGCCATAGAGTACTGCTGAACGAGGAGCGAGATTGTCGACTTTTAGATCGTTACTTAACGCCCCGTAAAAACCACCGTGGACCGGATCCGGCGTGTGGTCGGCCCAAAACGGGAGGATATTACCGGTCAATTCCTGTTCGATGCATTGCCTGAGATCGTGAGTCATCATAGTGAAACCATGCGGCTGCCGTGCCGGAGCTTGCTGAAGTTCGGATACAAAAGCAATGTGAAGGTTATCGTGAAAAGGTTTTGTAAACTTACTGGCAGCCGTCGCAAAGTGTAGATAATTCCAGGTTAGAGTTCCGAGGTCGTCTTTACGAAGTCGAGCACCTCGTCGAGTTTGGCAAAGGCCAGGGCCGTCACCGTATCGGCTCCGCCATAATAAATGGCGATCCGTCCGCTGGGTTGGTCATATAAAGCTGCGCAGGGGAATGCTACATTCGGCACGTCGCCGACGCACTCATAATAGGTCTGAGGGGAGAGCAGATAGGGCCCCCCGCGGTGGATCACTTTCCAGGGCTGGTCCAGGTCGAGCAGCGCGGCCCCGAAGCTGTAAACAAATCCGTTGCAGGAAGTCAGGACACCGTGATAGAACAATAACCAACCTTCGGGAGTTTCAATGGGAATCGGTCCGGCTCCGATCTTGGTGCTTTGCCAGCCTCCTTTGACTCCCATCACGAAGCGGTGCCGCCCCCAGTGGATCAAATCGGGACTCTGGCTCAAATATATATCGCCAAAGGGGGTATGGCCGTTATCGCTTGGCCGGCTGAGCATGACATACCGTCCGTTGATCTTTCTGGGAAATAACACACCGTTACGGTTGAACGGCAGCAGGGCGTTTTCAAGGAAGGTGAATTTCTTAAAATCAAAAGTGCAGCCGATGCCGATCGTCGGACCGTGATATCCGTTGCACCAGGTCACATAATAGCGGTCCTCGAGCCAGACCACGCGCGGATCGTAGCGATACTGGTAACGGCCAATTTCGGGGTCATCACATTCCCATTCAATCGTGTCATCGTCCAGCTTCCATTGGAAGCCGTCCTGGCTGAAACCGCGATGCAGATCCATCTCGCGTTTCTTGTTGTCGCAGCGGAAGACGCCCGCAAATTTACCCTGGAAAGGGACAACGGCGCTGTTGAAGATACTGTTCGAGGAGGGGATCAGGTCGCGAGGAATGATCGGATTGGCTGAATAGCGCCAGACGACGTCGGATGACCCAGCGGGTCGTTCCTGCCAGGGAATGTTAGTCAGAGGTGGATATCATAATAGCAGCTAGAGGTTATATCCTTTTTGAGTAGTAGAGCGAGATGCTATCTCGCTCTACATTCATTGGAATTATTAATTTTCTCAATCCACAGTCCCCAGGGGCCTTCCTGGCGAAGCAAGCTTTTACGGTATCGTAGGTCGTTACTTATCCACGCCGGTGATGACAATGCCCTGGACAAAGAAGCGCTGGGCGATAAAGAACAGGATCAGCGGGAAGAGCAGCGTTAGCAGGGAACCCGCCTGGATCAATTCGGGGCGTGCGCCGAACAAGGTATTGAAGCGCTGCAGGGCAACGGAGATCGGCTGCAAATCCATCCGGCTGGAAAGATAAACAAGGGGGCCGAAGTAATCATTCCAGGCCCAGACGAGATGGAAGACCGTGACGGCAACAATGACGGGATAGGACTGCGGGATGATCACCGACCATAAAACCCGCAATGGGCTGGCGCCATCGATCATGGCCGCCTCGTCCAACTCGCGCGGCAGCGTCATGAAATACTGCCTGAGCAGGAAGGTGTCGTAGGCGTTGGAAAAGAAGGAAGGAACGATCAACGGCAGCCAGGTGCCCACCCAGCCGATCTTGGTGAAGAATGTAAAGGTCGGGATGATCGTTACTGTGGTGGGCAGGAAAATGACCGCGAGCAAAACCACGAACAGGAAATCGCGCCCGGGGAAACGAAAGCGCGAGAAACCATAGGCTACGGGGATGCAGGAGACCAATACGCCGATCGTGGTCATAAATGCGTAGAAGAAGGTGTTCCACAGCACGCGCGGGTAGTTGACATCGTTCCACATTTCCACATAGTTGCTCCATTGAGGAGCGAAAACCCACGAGCGACCCAGGGACAGGTAGTAACCATTCCAGACGATCGGGTCGCTGGCAGGATTGGCCGGGTCGATGAAGATGCTGCTCTTCGTGATAACCCTTGACCAGGGCCATTTCCTTCGTGGTCCCATTCGGCAGTGGAACCTTGTACACTTCCAATTCCTTGCCGGCATAATCACTCATATTGATGACTTGATCGACCGGCGACAACCTGACTTATTAACCTTAAGTGTATAGGTGCTCTTATTCTCACCGGTATAAACATAGGTGGGATACTTCGCCGGCCAGATCGGCGCGCCTGTTGTAGCGACCTGGGTTTGATTCTTCAAGGATGTGAAGATCATATACAGGAACGGCATCAGGAAAAGAGCCAGTAAAGCAATCGTGAACACCGTGACAAACACCGGGTTTGCCCTTTTTCAGGAATTTCGACCAACTCAGGCGGGGACTGATATTTATATTCGATTTCTTTTGTAAGGCATGCGTTAGTAGCTCATTCCGGCCTCCTTTATTGCTTCTCGCCCGCATAATAAACCCAGTAACGGGCTGTAGCGAACAGGGCGACCGTAACGATCAGGATGATGATAAACAACGTCCAGGCAAGAGTCGAACCGTAGGACATGTTCCCAAACACGAAGAATGTTTTATACAAATAAAGATTATAGAAGATCGTTGACCCTCCGGGGAAACCGGTACCCTGGTTCAACGCCAGCGGCACCAGAAAATACTGGAACAGGCCTACCACGATCAATACCAGGTTATAGAACACCACCGGTGAGATCATCGGGAAGGTGACATAGGTAAACCTGGCAATGGCACCGGCGCCGTCCACTTTGGCGGCGTCGTAAAGATCGGTTGGCACGGCCTGCATCCCTGCCACCATGGTCAACATGGCATTGCCGACCCCCCATATGCCGAAGAGGACATAGGCTGGATAGACCCAGTTGATATCATTCGCCCAACCCGGAAGGCTGGCTCTCGGCACTCCCAAAGCCGACAGAATACCGTTCACCCAACCGAATTCAGGGTTGAGCACACCGGCCCACAGGAAGATAGCGGCAATAAAGGGGACGATATAGGGCATGTAGAACATGGAGCGGAAGAAGGAATGTCCTTTAAGATCGGCATTATTCACCAGAAGGGCAATTCCCATCGGCACCAGCAACCCCACCGGAAGCGCGATCAGCCCATAACGGATCGTTACCCACAAAGCGCCCGGCGTCGAATCGGGCCGCGTATTCCAGATCTGTGAGTCTTTGAACATTGTGATGTAATTTTTGAAGCCAATAAACTTCGATGCGTCAAATGGGTTGTCGGTAAGCCTGAGGTTCATAAAAGAGAATACAAGAGTCGCGATCACGGGTATCAGCGTAAAGGCCAGGAAACCGATGATCCACGGTGACATGAACAGCAATCCGTTGCGAAACTCGCGCCTGGCAAGCGGGCCCATGTCGCGGATCAATTCGGTAGAGCCTAATTTTGGAAGTTTGGTCAGATTCTCCATAACCGTACACTCCTTGATCGATATTCATAAAACGGTTGTGTCATGTTGAACGAAGCGAAGAATCTCCGCTTCACCATAAAATTATACTCTTTGCTGCACTCAGAATGACAAAACCTTCGGGGAGGCTTACATATATAGGCGGGCCAGCCTACGGCTGGCCCGCCTAATTTACGCTGGAAATACTTTACTGTTGTTTATCGAAGATGGCCTGCATGTCGGACAGGAATGTTGCTTCCTCTTTTGTCAGGTCAATTGGCTGAGAGAGCAACAGGCTGTAGAAAGTCTTGCCGCGAGCCCAACCCTCGGAGAAATTGGGGGTAAAGGTCTCTGCACTGGGGATATCAGGATAGCTCAGACCGTCGGAGAGCAGCTGCCAGTTCTGAACAGCCGGGAATGTAACTTTCTTGGCGGCCAGCCAGGCTGCGAAGTCTGTCGTTGGCGGCAGGGATCGCGCCGTAAGGAGCCGGTTCGGCTGCAGAGCCGATGATCAGCTTATCGACGCCGGTGGTCTCGAGATAGTACATGGTATCGAAGGCTGCCTGCGGATTCTTGGTGCCTTTCCAGATGCGGAAAGTATCGGCATCGATACGGCCACCGACCTTACCGTTATAGGTCGGCATGGCGCCGATTTCCCAGTCGGCCGGAGATTTATCGGAGCCATCCGTTGAAACATGGGACATGCAACAGGTATACCAGATTGGGCTATCGATCATGGCCACATGGTTGCCATCGAAGGGATTGGCGCCGTTGTTGAGGCTCTGCTCGTAGTTATTGTTGGGGATGTAGGGATTGGGACCCCAGAGACCGTTCCAGGTCCACTGCCAGGCAGCTTTCCATGTATCAGGGAGCTGGGCAGTCTTGCCGTCAGCAGCCACCAAAGAGCCGCCTCCGAAGAAGGACCCAACATAGTTCACGTGGTTCTCGAAGCCCCAGGTGAAACCATAGTTCACGATATTGTTCTTGTCGAAGCTGGCTTCCGTGGAGTTGTTACCGGCTTTATCAGTGGTGAGAGCCTCGGCGACTTTCGCTACCGTGTCCCAACTCCAGTCAACCATCGTGCCATCGGGCATCTTGTACTTATCGCCGTATTTGGCAGGCGGATAGTTGTAGCCGGCGCTGTCGAAGATGGCCTTGTTAAAGAAAATGGCCGAGGGATAGACGGCGAACGGCAGGCCGACCTGCCTTCGGAGGTCTCGAACAACTGCAACAAGGTCGGATCGTACATAGACTGGTGTCAACCTTGGCGATGTAATCCTTGAGGTCAAGCCACTGTCCGTGGAAGGCGTTCGAACCAGCGAAACCCACAGGCCCAATGATATCGGGGCCGTTGCCGGAGGCGATCTCAGTATTGAGCACGTCGACTGCGGAAGCATTGGGGACGATTTCAAGGATCAGCTGGATCTTGTCCTGCGAGGCGTTGTAATCGATCACAACTTCCTGCTCGACTGGGATCTGGACTGAATCGGTGCCGGTGCCGAGGCCGATATACCAGCGCACACAAGTCTTACCGCTTGCGCATGCAGCGACAGGGAACGCGGTCAGCGGTCGGGTTTGCGGTCGGCGCCTCAGTGGCAGCCGGGGCTGCAGTGGCCGCAGGCGCTGCAGTGGCAGCCGGGGCTGATGTGGCTGCAGGGGCGGCGGGAGCCTGAGTGGCAGTAGCCGGTGCACCACATGCCGAGAGGATCATCGAAGCAGAGATGATCAACGCGGTCAAGATGAAAAGTTTCTTATTCATGGTGAATTTTCTCCTCGTGCTAGAATTCGAATTTTTAATACGACAGGAACGATGGTACAAGGGTTTTAGTGGGGGGACTTCACCTCCTTTGGTTAATAAAGGTCACGTTAATCACGACAGCCACATGACCTGCGGATAATCAATTCGGTGGGAAGAACTGTCATGCCGGATAAATGCTGTTCATCGATCAGGCCGAACAATTGCTCTGCCGCAATACGGCCAACTTCTTCCGTGGGGGCGCGGACGGTGGTCAGAGGAGGAGTGAGAAAGCCTGAAAGACGCAAATCATCGAACCCCACAACAGAAATATCTTCGGGGATACGATACCCGTTATCCTGGAGGGCTTTAATGACGCCGATGGCGGCATCATCGTTACCTGCGAAGACGGCGTCGAATGTGACGTGCTTTCCGTTCGCCAAAAACTGAGTCAGGGACTGGTAAGCGACTTCGCGTTCGAACTCCCCGGCCAGCACCAGTTTGGGGTCGAAGGGGATGCCGTTCGCTTCGAGTGCGGACTTATAACCGGTTTCGCGCCAATAAGAATCTTCCTGATGAGCGCGGCCGCGCATCAATAATATGCGCCGTTTTTGGTGATGGACGATCAGGTGCTCGACCAATTTGTAGGTGGCAGCCTTGTTTTCAATGGTGACACTGGGGATGGGCAGGGAAGCAGGCGGGGTACGATGAATTAATACCATGGGGAAGCCGCTGGCATGTAAAGAGGCCATCTCGTCATCGCCCAAACTATCTGCATAAATGATCAAGCCGTCTGTGTTGTGTGGACCAATAGGAGGAAGTTTATTACCATGATCATCGGATTGGTACGTTGCCACCAGCAGGTTGTAATCCTTTTCACGGATGACAGACTCGACTCCATTTAAGAGCGGGACATAGAAGTCGTTATGGATGTTGGTCAACATAAGACCGATGACATGCGTTTTGCGGGAGGCTAAATGCCGGGCCGCGGCGTGCGGGGCATATTTCAAATCGGTCATCACCTGCTCGAGCCGCCCGGAAACTTCATCGGAGACCGGAGTGTTCCGGTTAATATAGCGGCTGACCGTTGCCACTGAAACACCTGCTTGCTTGGCAACTTCACGGATTGTGATGGAGGAGGATCGACGCGTCATAAATGATGTGTTTATGTAATTTTCGTGTAACCGGTTACAGTAACCAGTTACATTATTTCACAAACGAACTCAAGTGTCAATATACAATTTCCTTAAAAAAGTTACCGGGATTACTAGCAATTGTCCTTATTTGCCCGCCTGGCTATTGTGTGCCTTGCTAACTTTGTTCCCAGCGCCTGTGCCCGCAGGCATCTTCGAATTAGTCGTCAGTCGCGCTGCACCGTCAATCTATAGATGTCCCGCCTCGCCCAGCCCGATTCTGCGGCAAGTTTTGCAGCCACGGCTGAAGGCGATCCGCCGGCTTTTATCTCCCTGCGAATGGCGGTCATCAATTTTTTTTCTGACCACTTTTCGTCCGCCTCTTTCACCTTTCCCGACACCACCAGCACAAATTCGCCGCGCGGCGTTTTGAAATACCGGCGCGCATCACCCGGCGTTCCGCGCCAGATCTCTTCGTGAAGCTTGGTCAGTTCGCGGGCGAGGGCGATTTGACGGTCGCCGAGGATGGTCTCCAAATCTTCCAATGAATCGAGCAGACGGTGAGGCGTTTCGAGGAAGACCAATGTATAGGGTAAATTGGCCACCTGCTTAATAACATTTTTTCTTTCTGCCGATCTCCTCGGCAGATACCCGAGGTAGAGGAAGGCGTCGGTGGGAAGCCCGGAGACAGTGAGCGCCGCAATAGGAGAAGCGGGTCCGGGCACAGGGCTGACGCGGTATCCCGCCAAAACCGCAGCACGCACAAGCTCATAACCGGGATCGTTAAGGGCCGGCGTGCCTGCATCGGAAACAAGAGCCACGTCGCCCTCCTGTAATTTACCCAGGACCACCTCGAGTTTGCTCAGTTTGTTGTGCTCGAAATAACTGGTGAGGGGAGTGTGAATGTCAAAGTGGGTGAGCAGTTTTTGAGTCTGGCGGGTATCCTCCGCGGCGATCAAGTGGGCCTCGCGCAGAATCCGTATGGCGCGCAGGCTCATGTCTTCCAGGTTCCCGATCGGCGTTGCGACAAGATAAAGAGTACCCATGAGGTTATTGTATCATTCCCGCTTTGGAGGGATTTCCGGATCAAGTTAAAAAACAAATCGGGCATCTCCGGAGATGCCCGATTTGTTTTTATTATTACAGGCAGCCTGGTTATGACGACGAGCAGACCCGTAAATCAACCCTGTAGGTCGTACAACCTGCATCCGGCTGAGGTGCTGCACAACACTGGTTGGCGGAATCGTAATTTGTTCCCTGTTGACACTTCGCTGTGTTCACGCTTGCAACGGATGTGGGAGGCGGGCTGCAAACTTTAATGTTATAGGAATAGGCGTTTGTTCCCTGGCAGGAAATCTGCATCTTATCGCCACTGCTCAAACCGGTGCTCGTGCATGTTAGATCGGGGCTGAGCGATTCGAAAGTCGAACCTTTGGGAAGGGTGAGGATCGAATAAGGCAGTTTTTTAGTGCAGCCCCTATTGAACAATTGGATCACCGGTGTGGGGAATTGCGAGGCAACTCCCGGCTCACATACAGGGGCGAGCAACGCCGAACCTATTGTGGAAGCAGGCGCTATTGTAGAGGCGGCCGTTGAGGTCGCGGGGATCAGTGTGGAAGTAGAAGAGGCTTGGGGAACCTGGGTCAGTGTTGAAGTTGCGGAGGCCTGGACGAGTACGGGGGCAGCCGGGGGACCGAATAATTTATTTCTAAATAGAAAACCGGCTGCCAGGACGACTATAAGGAGAACAACGCCACCTATAATAAAACCGAGTTTGCCACCGCGCGAGGCTGATGTGTCCGTCCCAGACCGGGATGAAGATTTTCCTTGATTATCAAAGGCGGCCTTGTTCATGGCTTGCGACAGGGCAGTTGCAGTGGGGTAGCGGTTATCCCGATTCTTTGCCATCGCCGTTTTGATAATGGTATCGGCTGCCGGGGGAAGGGTGGGATTAACCTTCAAAATCTCCGGGACGGGTTCCGTGATGTGTTTGACTGCGACGCCCATGGGCGTGGTGGCGTTGTAAGGCTGTTTGCCGCTCAACATCTGGAATATGATCACGCCAAGACCGTAGATGTCGCTGCGATTGTCAACGGGTTCGCCCTGGGCCTGTTCCGGACTCATATAGGCTGGAGTACCGATAATACCGCTGCCGGTCATGTTCGTAGTGGAATCGGTGAGCTTGGCAACGCCGAAGTCGGAGATGAACGGATCACCGTTGTTGTCAAAGAGAATATTGTCGGGCTTGAGGTCACGGTGGACGATGCCGTTCTTGTGCGCATACGCCAGGGCGGAAGCCAGTCTTTCAATGATGCGGGCGGCATCCTGCAGGGAGAACTTCCCCTTTTCTATCCAGTTCGAAAGCGACCCGCCCGGCATATAGCGCATGACAAAATAAGGGACGCCGTCTTCCTCGCCCACGTCGTAAACGGGGACAATGGCCGGATGCTCCAGCGCCGCAATGGTTTTGATCTCACGTTTGAAGCGCTCGTGGAATTGAGGGTCATGCAGCAGTTCGCGCGGGAGCACCTTGATGGCAACTTCACGTTCGAAACTTGGATCGTAGGCGCGATAGACGGTTGCCATACCGCCGCGACCCAATTCTGACTTGATCTCGTAACGTCCAATTTTTGTGGGAGGCATTCGCCAAGTATAACTAAATCGGGGTTACCGGGCAAGAATATTTGAAGACGACAATTGCCATAAATTCCATCGTAATTCATTATTAACTGGTATTATGCACCGTCCCGCAGATTTAACCGCGTAACCATCTTGGAAATAAGAAACCCAAAGGACGTTTTGTGTAAGGTGAGTTATTAACTTAAAAGCTCCTCCTCGTCAGCGAGGAGGAGCCGGAAAGAACATCGAAGGATACTTCTATTATTTTACTGCATCGCCCGTCGTAGAAACCAAATACCAAACGGAGCCGACGCCTTGGCCCATTACGTCGCCGGGTTGTTTGTCCTTGGCGTAATAATAAAGAGGCCAACCGTTATAGGTAACCTGTATGGTCCCATCGGTGCGGGTGGTGGTGCCGAACTTGCTTGCATCCACACCGCTGCCGCCGACTGCATTGCCATTCGTGAGCAAAGCCGGCCAGGCGGTGGCACACTTGTCATAACAGGTGCTGGTGTTGGGCGTGTCTTTTGTAAATAAGTACAATGACATGCCCTTATCATCGACCAGGATCGAGCCGTGTGTGGCATTCGTGCCGACATTTACCATAGCCGGCCCGGAGGGGGTAGCGGGGACCGGCATTTGATTAGCAGAGGACGCTTGAGTCGCCGGCGCTGCCGTTGGAGCTGGTGCTTGAGTAACAGGTGCTGCTGTTGGAGCCGGTGCCTGTGTAGGAGTGGCTTGTGTGCCACAGGCGCTAACCAGGACAGCCAATGCGACCAGCAAAGTGAAAATCAGATATTTGGATTTCATATTTTTCTCTCCTTTGATTTGGTGGTTGTTTGACCTTCAAGGAGGAGTACGTGCCTCTGGCAACACTTGGATTGTGGGAAGATTAAGCAGGGGTTAGAAAAATGGAGGATTGTGAACAAATACGAAAATAAAACCGCAGCCGCGCGATGGGCCGGTAATTAAATGAACAAGCCCTCCCAACAATGAGAGGGCTTCAGATTTCTGAAAAAAATATCAGGGTGTTACAACGACCTTGCCAGTCAACGTGGGCGTAATGGTGGAGTGATAGGTAAAGGTACCGGCCTGTGTGAAGGTGAATGTGTACGTAGCGCCGGCAGCGACCGAGCCGCTATCGAACAAGTTGGCAGTATCCGAAGTGAAGCTTTGCGCATCCTTAGTGGCATTCGACCATGTCACGGTGGAACCGACCTTGACCGTCAGGGTATCAGGATTGAACCCTTTTGCGGTGATGCTTATGCTATCCGGGGCGGGCGGTGTATGCGTCGCTTTGACGTGTTTGGCAGGCGTGCCATTGGCATTCGGTGTGGATTTTCCCGGGTTTAGCAAGCTGCCCAGCCCGGTATGCAGACCACAGGCCGAAAGCATTAATGCGGATACAACGAGAAGAGATATAAAAGTCAGACGTTTCATATTGCCTCCATGCAACGGCGGCAATCCTACACTTGAATTATTAAAATTTGCTGTGACGAGATAAGAAGATAAATAAATGTCCACATCGATGGGGACCTCACTGCAAATCAGGAAAGGGTCAAGATGCAGACCCTCTCCCGGTTAAACTGCGTCTCATACAACTGGCTGTACAACCCGCCCTGTGCGAGCAATTCGTCGTGTGTGCCGCGTTCGACGATCTGTCCCCGGTCCATCACCAGGATCAGATCCGCGGCCAGGATGGTGCTCAGGCGATGGGCGATGACGATGCTCGTGCGCCCGGCCATGACGCGCTTCAACGCATCCTGGATCAGCGATTCGGATTCGCTGTCCAGGGAGCTGGTGGCTTCGTCGAGCACCAGGATGCGCGGGTCTTTCAGGATGACGCGCGCCAGGGCGATGCGTTGTTTCTCGCCGCCGCTCAGGCGATAGCCGCGTTCGCCCACGATCGTGTCGTAGCGCTCGGGCAGATCCATGATGAACTCGTGGATGTTCGCGGCGCGCGCTGCGGCCTCCACTTCATCCTGCCGTGGCATCGGGCCGGGCATAGATCAGGTTGGTGCGGATGGTGTCGTGGAACAGATAGGTCTCCTGCGTCACCATGCCGATCGCGTCGGCGAGCGAGTCGAGCGTCACATCGCGCAGGTCATGTCCATCGATCCGGATGCGCCCGCCGGTGGGGTCGTACAGCCGCGGGATGAGATAGGTCAGCGTGGTCTTGCCCGCGCCCGAAGGGCCGACCAGGGCGACAAGCTGACCGGGCGCGGCCCGGAACGAGATCGCTTCCAGCGCGACTTCACGGGCCTGCGAGGTGTAGCTTCTCGGTCTCCGCTTCAGGCTCGCTCCCATTCCCCTTCTCGTCCTTTCCGCTTTTCCCCCGAAGAGAACACTGCGCCGACATCTTCCATGCGCCCATAGCGTTTGACATCCTTCAGCAGCTTGCTCTCGTCCACCTTGTAATTGAACGTGACATTATCAAAGACCAGTTCGCCTTTGACGTCCGGCAGAGGCAGCGCATCCTTCTTTTCGACGATGTCGTGCGGCAGGTCGAGCACCTCGAAGACGCGCTCGAAGCTGACCATCGAGGTGCGAGAAATCCACCGGCGCGCTGGCCAGTCCCTGCAGCGCGCCGTAGAGCTGACCGAGATACGAGCCGAAGGCCACGATGGTGCCGATGGTGAACGACCCGGAATGACGAAATAGCCGCCCAGCCCATAGACCAGCGCCGTGCCCACCGCGCTGACCAGGCCGAGGATCACAAAAAAGGACGAGCCGATCACCGCGCGGCGGATGCCGATGTCGCGCACGTCCGCCGCGCGCTCGCGGAAGCGATCTGTTTCTTCGTTCGCGCGCCCGAACAATTTGACCAGCAGCGCGCCGCCGATGTTGAGCGTCTCGTTCATGTGGGCGTTCATCTTGGCGTTCAGTTCCATGGCTTCGCGGGCGATGTCGCGCAGCGTGTCCCCAACTTCTGCGCGGCGATGATGAACAGCGGCAGGATCAGCACGCTGACGATGGTCAACCGCCATTCGAGCGTGAGCATGACGGCCAGGATGGCGACCGCCTCGATGATGTTGGTGATGATGTCGACGATGGTGTTGCTGATGGCATTCTGCGCGCCGACCACGTCGTTGTTGAGGCGGCTCATCAACTCGCCGACCTTGGTGTTGGTGAAGAAACGCAGGCTCATGCGCTGCAGGCGGGCGAACAGCGCCACGCGCAGGTCGTAGATCACGCCTTCGCCGACGGCCGCATTCAACCGCCGCTGGATGACACCGATGCACGCCGTTGAGGATGGGCAGGAGCAGCAGGGCAATCGCCAGCATGACCAGCCGTGTTCAGGTCTTTCTGCGGCAGCACCTGGTCGATCATCGTTGCGGAAGATGAGCGGCGAGACCAGGCTGACGCCCGTGCTGAGCAGGATCATGACCAGCATCCCGCCGATCTGACTCCAGTAAGGACGCGCATACGCCAGCACGCGCAAGAGCAATTCACGCGTCACCTTGGGCTTCTGGTCGCCCGAACGCATATAACTAAACCAACCACCACCGTGCCACATAAATAAATCTCCTAGAGAGTAGAAATTAGAGAATAGAGAAAAGATGAATAGATGAGTGGAGGAGTGGTCTCTAAAGCCTGTTCCCTATCCGGTGTTCGATAATTTTGCCCCCGTTTGGACGGCCTGACAACCGGACGAAGGGGTAGGTTAATGTAAATATGACGTGGGCAAGTGCTATAATGTTTTTCGTCCCTCATATATATCACAGGTATATTACAGGTAAATAAGTCGGTTTGAAAAAAGGTGGATAACGGTATGCAATTACTCAGTATAAATATCGGGCAGAAGCGGACCCAGCAAAAAGGGAACGAGTTGGAAACGACGGGAATCTATAAACTTCCAACCCCGGAACCCGTCCAAATCGGCACACTTGGAATTAAGGATGATTTCATTGCCAGCGAGAAACACCATGGCGGGCCGGACCAGGCTGTATATGTCTATGGCGCAGCGGATTATGCATGGTGGTCAAAGGAATTGGGGAAGGAACCTGGCCCGGGCACGTTTGGCGACAACCTGACCATCAGCGATTTGGAGAGCGCCCAGTATAAAATAGGCGACCGCTTTGAATATCGGCGCGGTGATCCTCGAAGTCACTGCGCCGCGTATTCCCTGCGCCACGTTCGCAGCGCGCATGGGCGACCCGCGGTTTGTGAAAAAGTACCGGAAGGCCGAACGCCCGGGGTTGTACTGCCGAGTGATCCGGGAAGGAATTGTTCGAACCGGCGAGGCCGTGAGCCTCGAGCCTTTTGCAGGCGAAACCGTTATGGTGATCGAGTTGTTCCGCGATTATTACCGGACCGATAAGGATGAAGAAACACTACGGCGTTTTCTCAGGGCACCCATCGCCATCCGGGCGCGTAAAGACGTGGAAAGGGATTTGGAAAAACTTTTGTCACGGGTTTAGTTTGCAGCTACCAGGTAATTGGAAAAGAGAACTCTCGCTTGAATTGTGAGGGTCTCTTTTTTTATCAGAAGTCAACGCGCAGGATCTTCGGGCCGGTGGGTTTGGGGCTGCCGCCCGAGGGCTCGAGGGTGACCCCCAGGCCAACGAACGTTGTCAGAGGCTGCGGGGACCAAATGACAGCCATCACGAAAGGCTGATCGTTATCCGGTATAAGGAAGCCTCCGCTGGTGCGGTCGCCCTGCGGATCGATCAACCACATTTGATAGGTCTTGCCGGCGGGCGTGGGCGGCAGATGCCAGGCGAAGACTGACAACAGGTTTCGATTCTTGTCGACCAGCAGGCTGCCGGAAATACCGTTTTGCTCGAACCCGATGGACTGCGTGCTGGGATAAGCGAGCATGGCGATGGCGGTCTGGTTGGAACCATACTGGCCGATCAATTCTGCCTGCTGCTTTTTAAGGGAATACACTTCGAAGACCGAAACAACATTCAAGGCGATCAAAAGCAGCAATGCGCCGGCGATCAGGGTGCGATTCAAGGACCAGCTAAAAGTCGGACGGACCGAAGTCCTCTCACCTTGTAAACGCTTTTGCAGTGAGCGTTTAAGTCTCTGAGGAGGGTTCTGCGGAGGCAGGGCCGTTAGAAGCCCGGAACTGAGGCGCTGGTAGTCTGCCAGCTCGGAGCGGCACTCGTCGCAGGTACGCAGATGAGCTTCCAGGGCAGAGGCCTCTTCCGAGTCCAACGCCCCGAGAGCATAAGCAGCCAGGTTATCTTTAAATACATCGTGATTTTCAGCCATTCATTCTTTCTCTATTATTAAGTACGCTCACCGGACTCATATTGGATTAATCTGAGTCGCCTTTGGCCCATTCGTGGCGGAGGGCTTCCATGGCGGCACGCATACGGGTCTTGACCGTGCCCAGCGGCCAGCCCAGCTCGGCGGCAATTTCGCTCTGGCTCATCCCCTGATAGTAAGCCAGGTCTATGACCTGCCGCTGCTCCTCGGGCAGGGACCGCACGGCAAAATAAAGGCTCTTCCAGCGGGCTTCGTCGGGGTCGTGGCTGTCATCGCGCAGTGAGGGCCAGACGGTCTCCGGGTCACGTGAATCGGACAGCAAAGGACGGCGCCCTTCCAGCCGCAGCCTGTCGAGCGCAGTGCGGCGCGCGATGGTGGTCAGCCAGACCAAAAACGATCCGCGCTCGGAAGCGTACAGCCGGGCGCGGCTCCAAAACTTGATGAAGGTATCCTGTGTAACCTCTTCGGCCAGCATGGTGTCGCTGAGGATGTAGAGCACAAGGGTATAGATGCGCGCGGAGTAGCGGTCATAGATTGCCAGGAAAGCCTGCTGATCGCCCCTGGCCACACGCTGGATCAAGCCAGCCTCATCCTTGTTTGAATCCACACTGTTATTTTACAACAGCTTTGCTGCTTATTAGGGAGTGTTTGTTAGAGATTTACCGGAGATGAACGGAGATAAACAGAGATAAACAGAGATAAACCTATAAGTGCATCTGCAGAAAGAACGCATCTGCGAGGAGGAAGGATGCGAAAAAGGGGGATATATGTAGGTAATTACCTTTACTTTAAATATTCAGGGCTTTGCAGGACGGTTTGTGGGACTGCCAGTGTGGTATCCGTATTTTTAAAGAAGACCCATACCAATGCAATTGACATGAAATACAAAACCGCCGTGGTGATGAACAGCGGCGTGAAGCCGTAGCGTTCCTGTACGAGGCCGGAAATAAACGGCCCGACCGCCCAGCCGATGTTCCAGGTGATGTTCAAGATGCTGTTAACAAATCCCTGGTGCTGTTCGGGGGTGTGCTCCATGCAAAAGGCCGAATATAAAGGCGCAGACATGTTCATCAGACCGGAGCGCAGGAGATAACCGATGGATGAGAGCCACAGGAACGGCGCGAAGCCGATCATGAGCAGGAAGACCAGGCTGCCGGATTGCGAAGCGACCACAGCACGGATCTTACCGCCCAGGCGCGTGGATAGCCATGGGCCCATGACGCTCGCTATGCCGATGGCTAGAGAGCCGAGGCCGAAGAGCAAACCCAAAAGCGAATCGCCGATGTTAAAACGGACCTTGTAGAATACATTTAAATATGGAAGCAGGATGGCTGCACCGAAGCCGACCAGCACCTGCGGGATGCTCATTTTAACGATGAGAGTCACGAGAGCAGGTGAAAGCTTGTTGCGCCGTGGATCTTCTGGTGCGGCAGCTTGAACGGGTTCATTATCATTATGTGGAAGAGCCGGTGGCTGCGCGGCAGGCGGCTCTTTCATGATCCAGACCGGGATCAGGGAGGCCGTCCCGAGCAGGATGGTCACGATCAGCACGGCCTGATAGGCTGTGGCGCTGTGGGCCTGGATGTTTAGCAGGGTACCGAAGAGGGCGGGCATCTGTCCGGCCAACAGACTGCCGGCGGCGCCGGACAGGGTTTGCAGGCCAAAATTGAGGCTGAAGAGCATGGTGCGGTTTTCCGTGCCGGACAATTTCACCATCAGCGGCGCCTGGCTGACGATGAAGAGCATGTTGAAGACGCCGCTCAAGAAGGCCGAGACGACGATGATCAGCGGCTGGCGGAACGTGACCTGCGCCAGCATGAACAGGCTGGTAAACCCGATCCCGAGGATGAGCGAAAGCTTGCGTCCGATGCGGTCGGAGACGCGGCCCACCACGATGCCAAAGATCAGGCCCGAAGCGGACGGTATCGAGTTGACCAGGCCCAGGAAATCGAGCTTGAAGCCGCTCTCGAGCATATAGAAATTGAAGAACAAATACCAGCCGCTCAGGACCAGGCCGTTGACGAGCATCATGACCAGGAAGAGGCGCGCGGCGCGGTTGAAGCTGCGGATGGGTGCGATATAGTGCCGGTTCAGGCTTTGCAGCATGATGATTAGAGATTAGAGATCAGAGAATGAAGGAGAGAAGAAGAGAGAACAGAACACCTTCGCATGCTTCGGAAAAGCACCTGTACCTTCGGCCTTCGGTCGGGTCGCATGCTTCGACAACTCATGTTGTCGAAGTCGACGACCCGCAGGGTGCTGGGAAACGCGATGCTCGTGATTTGCTTAAGCAAATCAGGGCTCGCTCGTCGGAAGAAGAACGGCGCAGGATAAATCCTGCGCCGGGAATTTCGATGATGGGTTTTTGCGTTCCGCTCATCGCAGCAGTTCTTTCAATTTACCGAGCGTTTGTTCCGGACTTTGGAAAAGGATGCCCTGCATACCCAGCGTACGGGCGGCCTCGACGTTGGCAGGCATGTCGTCCACGAAGACCGCTTCATCGGGTTTGACTTTGAATTTGTCCAGGGCGAGATGGTAGATCTGCGGGTCGGGTTTCATGGTGCCGACCTCCGCCGAAAGGACGAGGGCATCGAACGCGTCGTCGAATTTATTTTCGACGAGGTAGTCACGCATGTCGGCCCAGGCGTTGGAGATGACGCCGGTTTTGCGCTGCGGGCGCAGGGAACGGATAAAGTCGAGCAGGGTGCGGTCGATCACGTCGCCGGCGAAGAACTCGGTGCGGATGGCGTCGCTTTCGGAAGCGGGGCGGCCGAGCCTGCGTGCGACGGCGGCCCAATGCTCGCTGGCAGTTATCGCACCGAGCGAAGCCTTGCGACCGGTGTCGCTTTCGAAGACGATCTTGTAGAGGTCTTCGTAGGTGGTATTCAGGCGCTCCGCAAGCCGTTCACGGGGCGCCTGATATTCTGTACGGACGATGACACCCCCCAGGTCAAAGAAGACTGCTCGAATGGACATGAAGGACGAGCGGGCCTATCTCTTCTTCTTTGCTTTAGCCTTTGACTTGGCGGCAGGCTTCCTGGATTTGACAGAAGTCTTCTTGGGTTTGGCCTTGGCAGCGGGTTTCTTCTTGGCAACGGTCTTCTTCTTGGCTGCTGCCGGTTTGCGCTTAGGAGCCGCGGCGGTCTTTTTAGTCGCTTTCTTGGCTGCCGTGGCGTGCTTGCGCCTGGCCGGAGCCTTGGCAGGTTCCTTTTTCATGGCCGGGGCGGGGGTGGTCTTCGGCTCGACGTTTCCCATCATCGGAGAGGGGGTCGAAGAGAAGGAGGAAGACGGGGCCGGGGTGGTGGCGGGCATCGCAGCGGCGGCCGCTACGGGTGCGCCGGCAGCGGGCTCCTTGATGGCCGATTCCCAGCCGGGCGTGAACATTTCAAGGCGCTCACGTGAAACCGGGTTGGCCCGTCCACAGCGCGGGCAGTGGGCGTCGTAGTGATGCAGGTCTTCGGCGTGCATTTTGCGCAGGGCTGTGATCTTCTCTTCGGTGCTCAGGGTGAAAGGAGTTTGACAGTAGAAACAACGCAGATTCATTTAAGCCTCCTTGTGTTGGTGCATTAAGTATAGCCGATTTTGTCTTATTTTACAGCGTGCTGCGGAAAAATATGAACAAAATATTGTTTATCGCTTGTGCTTTCTGAAATCAACACCGAAGATGGAACCGGTAAGCAGGTATCCATCTAAATTGAACGAAAAAAGAGATTTAACATAAAGACGCAACCCACGGGGTTCCCTAAGAAAGTGTTTTTTAGGGAAGAATTCACCGGGGATACCCTACGGTCACGAGTCAGCTATTTGATCGCCCTATTCGCCGTTTCAATCCAAGCTCTCCGAATGTAAACTCAAATGCCCTCCCCGTCCAACTCCTGAACCTAAGAGATTGAGACCTATCATTTGCGAGTCCGGATGAAATTTGAAAATAGTTCAAGAATTCGATGGCCTATAAAGATTAACCCAGAGATATATACCAATATGACAAGAATGCCACATCCCCAGTAAATTGCGATCAAAGCGGGATCGTTTATACCGATGTCTGATAATTTGGTGGTTAGAAGCTTGAAAACAGCGACACCTCCAACGACAAGAAACAACAACCCGCCCAAAATAATAGCGACCGTTTTAAGGAAGTCCTTATGGAAAACTGTGCCTAACAAATAGAGAAGGGGTAGCAACGTCACACTTGCCCCTAAGCAAAATGCCAATATCGATACCTCTGTAAAACCTAACAATAACTTTATAAGAGCATCAAACATTATCTTTCCTTTCTTGAAATAAAATTGATAATTATTTTTCCGAGAGCCCCTAAACCAGAGACCCCCGAGGTCTGAAATGGTTTACTCTTCTTCTTCCCCCAACTCTTCTTCCAGACTCTCAAACTGCGCCAGCGCGGACCTCAAATCTTCGGTGATCTCCTTCGCCAGCACATCCGGGTCGGGCAGATTAGCGGAGTCTTCCAAGACTCGTCCCTCAGCCAGAATATATCCAAATTGACCTTGTCGCGCGCGGCCAGCTCATCATAGGTATAGTTTCGCCAGCGGCCGGACTCATCCGCTGGCGTCCATGTTGGCTTGCGTTCAAAGCGATTATCTGCATGGAAGCAGTTGACGAAGTCGTCCAGGTCGGCCCGCGTGAGCGGATTCGTCTTGAGGCTGAATTCTATATTGGTGCGCAGGTCGTAAATCCACAATTCTTTTGTCCAGGGAGTTTCGCTGGCAGGCTTGCGGTCGAAAAATAACACATTGGCTTTGACGCCCTGTGCATAAAAGATTCCCGTCGGCAGGCGCAGCAGCGTATGAACGTCGCACTCATGCAGCAGTTTACGCCGTACGGTTTCACCGGCCCCGCCTTCGAAAAGGACGTTATCAGGCACGACGACCGCCGCGCGGCCGTTGATCTCCAGCAGTGTCTTGACGTGTTGTACAAAGTTCAACTGCTTGTTGCTTGTGGATACCCAGAAATCGTCGCGCACCACGGTCGTGGACTCATGCTTTACATCGCCCTGCTCGGTGACGTAGGTGACGCTGCTCTTCTTGCCGAAGGGCGGATTGGTAAGCACCATATTAAAGCGGTCACCGGGGTCGGCCGCGAGACTGTCATCTACACGGATCGGGGATGTCCCGCCGTTTACGCCTACGCCGTGCAAATACAAATTCATCACACACAGGCGCGCGGTGTTATCCACGATCTCCCAGCCGTGCAAGGCCTTGTGCCGCAGGTGTTCGGATTGTTCAGGGTCGAGCGGATTGTTCTTCTCGTTGATGTAATCATAGACAGCCAGCAGGAAACCGCCTGTCCCCGCAGCCGGATCGCAGATGGTATCGCCAAGAGCGGGGCGCATAACTTCTACCATAGCGTGGATCAGCGGCCGTGGCGTGAAGTATTGGCCCGCGCCGGATTTGGTATCCTGCGCGTTCTTCTCTAGCAGTCCTTCATAGATCTCGCCTTTGACATCGATACCCAGCCGATCCATGTCTCGCCGTCGATCAATTTGAGCAGACGTTTGAGTTTTGCCGGGTCCTGGATTTTATTTTGCGCCTTGCGGAAGATGGTCGGGATCAGGCCGGCACCCTTGCCAAGTTCTGCCAGGATATGTATATAGTGCAGCTTCAAGCTCGTCACCGTCGCGCGATAGCAGGCTGGCCCAATTGAAATCGGTCGCAACCGCGCTGGGTTTGCCCAACATGGTGGCGGACTCATGATCCATTTTCAGGAACAATAAATAGGTTAGCTGCTCGACGTAATCACCGTACGATACGCCGTCATCACGTAGGACATTGCAGTAATTCCAGACGCGCTGCACGATGGTAGAGGAGGCCGTGGAATTCATGCTTTTTCCTCATCAAATTTCCAATTCATTGGATTCGCCTCGATATATTTGCTGATACGATCCAGATCGCGATCATCGCGGATGATATGTTCGTAATAATTCCGCTGCCAGATGCGCGCCGCGCCGCCGAATTGTCGGACGATGAGGCGCGTGACCGCCGCCTTATACGTGCGGATAATGGTCGGGATGGAACCTGCCACCGGTTTCTGGAATCGTTCAATGGCACCATCCGTAGGGGCACGATCCATCGGGCACGTACCAGTCGGGGCACGATATATCGTGCCCCTACAATTCGTATCATCCGCCCGTTCATGCAAAATAATGATACCGTGGATGTGGTTGGGCATGACCACAAATGGCCCCAATTCGGCATGTGAAAAATGTTCGGGGATCCGGCGCCAACATTCATCGGCAACCGTCCCCTGGGCGGACAATTGCATTCGATCCTCGACCATACAACCGAACAGGCACGCCCGGTCCTGGGTGACACAGGTGATGAAATACGCGCCCGGCGCGGCATAATCATATCCCGGTAATCGCACCGAACGACGATGGTGTCTGGATTCAATATCCATCACGCACCAGATGCCAGGTCAGTAATGGCACGATCTGTAATGGCATCGATCTGTAATGGCACGATCTGTAATGGCACGATCTGTAATGGCACGATCCGTAGCGGCGCGATCCGTAGGGGCACGATATATCGTGCCCCTACGGATCGCGCCCTCTATGTAATCACCGTACGAGACACCGTCGTCCCGCAGGACGTTGCAGTAATTCCAGACACGCTGGACAATGGTCGAGGATTGATTATTCAAAGTAGTTCACCCTGAAATGCGGAATTCGACATAATATGTTTTCGCTCGAAGCCCTGATAATTAAATTCTATTATTTGGGTTTTCTCCTCTTTTCCTCATTTCATATTCCTGACAAAATTGTACTAATGCCTTTTTATATTCTTCTTCTATGTTATTTTGTTTAAGGATGTTTTGAATTCGAGGATATATCATTTCTGGATCCACATAAGGTTTAATCCATTCAGGATCTAAACGAAATCGCTCCTTAACCGCAATATCACCAATTGTTTGGGACCTTTCGTAATTTCCGAAGTAATAAATAAATCTAGCTAGATTATCATCCGTCGCTATTAATTCAGTCACCCATTTCCTTACTTCGCCTTCATTACCAGACAATTCTATCCAGAAAGCAAGAATGTGTTTAAGATTGGGCGTATTGAATAGTCTATTTTCTTTAGCAGCATCTCGGATTTTATTTAATCCTATTGTTTCTAATTCCTTTAATTGAGTGGAATTTACAATCCGACCTTCTTCTGGGCGTCGAATTTCACCACTATACTTTCCATGCTCTTGACCAAAGACCATAATCTCTCTTTCTACAATGCTAATTGCATTTCCATTTTCTATTGCGCTTTTGAGAATTGAGAATCTCTGCTCTTGGGACTTCGCGAAAGCAGTTGATAAATTATCCGCCCAATATGCATTTCAGTATCAAAATCAGAAAATCCTTTTGGTTCGTCTTCCTTCTTCAACAATTTATCCCCAATATTAAAAAAAGAGTTAACCATTATCGGAATATTATCAATAGATATGTCTTGGGTATACGACTCAAGTCTATCAAGAATAGTTCTAAGTCGTGTGCTTCCATCACGCCGATGTTGATTGGAATACTCGATAAGCGCTGCAGAAAACTCATCTAAACTAGATGTGCTTTTTAGAAGTACATTCATTTCTGCGTTAGAAACAGAATCCGGAGAAATTGAGAACCTAAAATAGATTGCGAAATGGTCAGGGCTACAAACACGTAACTGTTTTTGCCATATTTGTAAATAGTTTGGTGCATAATACGTCCCGCCATATGCCCCAGCAAATCTTGGAAAAAGTCGGTTCATCAATTTATTCAACCCATCACGGTCTTTTTCAGGAACTGCCTCAAATAATTGATCATGCATTGCTTTTTCTCGCGTTACTTCTTGAGCATTCATCCCCCATGATGAATAGGCACCTGTCAATTGCTCACCTTTTACTCGAATAATGTCATAAAGCTCTGGAGAAAAAACCCTAATAGCTTCGATCGCAATGTAATCTACTGGATTTACTTCTCCGGCCAGCGCTGGATAAGTTGTCATTAAGGCGTTGCATAATCTAGTTATATCGCGCGGGGTTAGTATGTAATTATCTATACCTTCAAAATAAGTGTTTGTCCAATAAGCTTTATCGAAAAGTTCCGATGGGGTATTGGTTAATATGCTATCAAGTTTACTAAATAGCAATCTGCGCAGTGAAGTTTTATCGGGATTTGGCAAAGCGAAGGGAACTTGAACTATCTTCTCGATATAGTCTTTTCCAGATTTTACAAACCCTTGTTCTAAAGCACCAATTACAACTTGAATATCAAAAGCTAAAAGATAAATAGTATTTGGAAAATTTGCAACCGCTTTTACCATTCTAAACAATTCATGGATTTCATCTGGCGGAAGTCTGTCGAGGTCATCCATAATAATAAGTAGTTTCTTCTTTTTTTCTTTAATAAATTTCCAATCGTTGCCTTTAGAGACGAAATATCGGGTTTGTCACGAAGTTTTTTTGCGAATAAACTGCCAACACCTGCGCCAGGTATCATTGGAATATTTGACAACAATTCAGAAAAGTCTGCGAGTCTTTCTCTTAAATCAGAGAAGTCTTTTTTTCCAAGGAAAGGCTAAATTGACCAATTAATAATCTTATTAAAATCCTCTCTGTTAGAAAACCACCAGGGATTGAAGTAGATAACAATTGGTTGTGAATTTAAATCATATTGTTTTAAGTAATGAACAACAAAATTGAGAACTGTGGTTTTACCGGCACCCCATGAACCATTCAGCGACATAACTAAGCCATCAGGAGGACTCATGTTGACAATTGCTTTTGCCAAAATTTCGGCAAAGTGACTATAGTCCAATTCATCTTGTTTTGGATCGATTAATGGGTTATCAGAAGAAAACATTGAACTCTTATTAGCCATAATAATTCCTTTTCTTTCCCATCAGAATATCCACTTAAATCCCAACCTAAACTCAGACTAAAACAAATTTGGCGAGCACTAAATATTTGTCTCCACCACCGCACAATCTTTCGATATCACTTTTAGCTTCAAGAAATAATTAAATATCTGGTAACGCTTAGTAACAACATTCATTAGATAATTCACAAAAACTATTTCATCCACTTCATTTGGAAGTTTTGCTCATTTTGTTCGACCACGGCGAAACGCGAACTCAACAGGGAAACGATATGGATCATATCGGCACGATGGCATAAGGGTTTTGCACATACCATGCCTTTAATGTATTTCTGCGCAAGCAGAATCGTAAGAATCCCTAAGTAACTATCTCAAAACCCTTTGAAAGCCTATAATTTGGGTCTCGACAAAGGACAAACCGATGAAGAAAAAGAAGGCTTTGCCAACCATTTGGGAAGTACCTGATGAGTTATGGAAGCGCATGGAACCTCTCATTCTTGAAATGGATCCACCCAAAGAAACCGGCAGACCGCGCATCCACCCGCGCAATGTGGTGGATGCGATCATCTTCCGGATCCGTACCAGTTGTCAATGGAATCATATTCCGCGGGTGTATGGGGACGATGCCACTCTGCATCGTACCTTTCAACATTGGGTTGAAGTAGGATTGTTTCCGAAAATCTGGGCGCTGCTGGTGGAAGAATGTGACAACTTGGGTTTGGTGGATTGGGAGTGGCAGGCTGCTGATGGCATGATGGGCAAGGCGCGCTTGGGCGGCGATGAAGTGGGACCGAATCCGACGGATCGAGCCAAAAAAGGCACAAAAAAGAGCATCCTGACCGATCGCCATGGGGGTCCGCTTTCGATCATCATGGCCGGGGCCAATGTGCCAGACATGAAATTGCTGGAGAAGACCCTCGAAGCCATTATTGTCCAGCGACCCACACCGACGAAGAAGAAGCCCCAGAATCTTTGCCTGGACAAAGGCTACGATAATCCAACGGGTAAGGCCGCAGTGGAGAAATACCATTACACCGGGCACATCCGCCGGATTGGGGAAGAGAAATTGAGCAAGGGTAAAAAAAGTATCCTGCTCGGCGATGGGTCGTGGAAAGAACGTTAGCATGGTTATCGAAATGTCGTGGTCTGTTGATCCGTTACGAGAAGAAAGCGAAAAACTATCTGGCACTCTTTCAATTCGCTTGCACTATGCTTTGGTATCGCAGACTTGCCCAAAATACCTTTTGAGATAATTACTAAAGACCAACGTGCCACTTACACTCGTATGGTAAATATCACCTTTGAAATAATGAATTCCTTTCATATCAGTAGTTTCCTCTATAACTCGATCCTTCCTCGTATCGACAACTACAGTTGTTTGACCAAACCAAGCAGCCACTACTTCTTCAGCGGTTAAATAATGTGGCTCCAAATAAATTGCGATAACATACGGATGGCCTGCATTACGTAATTCTTTATGTTGGTTTGCTTTTTTACTTAGTCCTGGTTTTAATAATTCTGGGTTTACCCATAAGGAGCTCGATGGGCCAACAGTGGTAACTTTTAGTGATTTAGGTCGGTTTTGTGATGAAAGGAGAATTTGATTTCCATTGGCATCTTTATACTCAAATGGAGTTTCGGGAAATGAACGAAGCCATGATTCAATATGATGCATAGTATCCGTGAAATTAAGGCGCTCGTTGATGATTAGCTTATTGATGATAATTAGGTATGGCAAGGGAATATTGGCAATCAAAGATAAGAATTTGTTTAGTAATCTTTCATAAGAACGTTCATCAGCGCTTTTCAAAATTGCTTTTGCTTCGATAACGACCTCAGTACCATCGAAATCGACAGAAAAATCGGGGTCGTTTCCTTCTATTTTTGGTTCGACCTTCACATTAAAGTTGTTTCTTAGCCAATCATATAACAGCATTTCAAACCAAACACTAATAAATTGTTCGTCATCTAATTTGACAAGTTGGCTGATCCAACTTATTCTCTTCCTTTCTGGTGTTGCGCCTGCCAACTCTTCAAGTAATGCCTTTTCATTGACCAAGCCAGCATATCGATCGAGCCATACAATCTTCGGCACCTCGTAATCAGCAACATTTTTGTATTTTTCTCGCACTTCGTTAAATGCCTGCGAATCAAAAATCATCACAACCTCCCTCAAACGCCGACTTCAGCACGGACTGTCTCAGCCTCGCCGCACGGGCCAGCCCCACCTCCACCGCGAACTCGACCTCGCCCACCACCGACAACCGCCGCTCGACCTCAGTCACGATCCGCTGCTGTTCGCCTAGCGGTGGAAGGGGAATAGGCAATTCTTCAAATTTGCTTTTATTCAAAATTGGAAGAGTAGTCGCAGAAGCATTATCTTTGATAGACTTTTGAAATTGGGGAGAAATGCATACATAATAAAGGTATTCTGAAATAATCTTTTCATTTGGTATTATTGCATTGATTTGTTGATTTGACGCACCGGCAACACGAATAAGCCCAGTTTTGCCAATCGTTGCACCTATGCAAGTCACCAATACAGACATGGCGGGCAATAATCTAGCTTTTTCAATTCCCAGTATTGATAAACCATCAGCGATTCTTTTGTGTAGAAACCAGAGTCTAAGTCTGTAGGTTTGTAAAAAGGAAAATCATCGTTATAGTAATCAGGATTTGCTTTGCTAGGAGTTGTTCCTGTTACAGCTTCGCCAATTTCTCTTACGACTACCCATCGCCATCCCTCTGGCAACTCTTCACTTTTCTCTATGCCTCTATTCTCTAATAACTTTCCTTCCACCGCCGCCTTGAGCACAGACGCCTTGTAGCGTTTCAACCCCTCGCGGACGCGCTCCAGTGCCGCCATGCCTGCTTCCAAGTCGCTGAACAATTCCTCGATACGGCCCACGATCCGTTCTTGCTCGGGGAGAGGAGGAACGGGCAAAGAAAAATTGCGGAGTTTTGATTTTGTAATTTCTTTGAAGGTTGTACCAGTGGCCTACCCGATAAAGAAATCGGCATTTGCCCAAAGCCAATAGGCCAAATAGAAATTGTTGATGCCTTCTTTAGGAATAAATGATGCAAATCCTTGATTGGTTGTTACTTCGGTGCCAGCGATAGCAACATATCCAATACTGGCACGTGATGTCATCAAAACTGCACCTGGCGGTATAATTCGTGCAGAACTTTTTCTTAAACCGTCGTTGGTTATTCGTTCTCGTGAATTGGAAATAACACTGATTTTCGTTTTTGGTATTTCTGTGGGAGTAAGCCAAACAATATCACCACCAAAATATTCGGAATGTTCTTTGAAGATGTTCCACCACCCATTAGGTCAGATATTTCACCCAATGTCTTCCGATTCCCAACCATCGGGCAAAGTATTATTCTCCATCACTTATCCCACCAACTCTCGCGTTCAACTCGTCCAGCAGCGAAGGTAGGCCCGCACCGAACAGCCGCACCGCTGCCACCTGCCCGCCGCGGTTGAAGAACTCGCCCACGTTCAGGTCATCCGGCTTCAGGCTCAAGTTCACACCGATCTGGCGGGCGATCTCGTCCAGCCACCAGCGTTGTTCGGTCGTGAATATATGTCCTCCGGCTTCCTGTGCCTTCAACCAATCTTCATAACGCGACTCCGCCCGCTCGGGGAACGGCACCAGTTCATCTTCCAACTGCACCGCATGCCGCACCAGCGAGACCAGGTCGGATAGCACGCGTGTCGAATTCACGCCGCGCACGCGGTCGCGTTCCAACTGTGCATACGCCCGCCATAGCGCCTCCGTCTTCCAACTGTGCGGCGGTTGTTCCAGCACGTCTGCCAGCTCACGCACCTGCTGGAAGGTCAAATGCTGGCGGCCATACGGCTGGTTATAAATGATCTGCAAGGCGGCGATCTTGTCGCGGTGCGTCTCGATATATTCACGGAACGACTCCACCATCGCCCGCGCCTTCTGGCTGTCCTCGGCGCTGAAACCCGCCGTTATTACCCGGTCAACGCTCACCTTGTCGATCACCTGCTCATTGCGTTTCTGGATTTCAACCAATGTATTTCGTACGGCCGGAGAGTTGAATACGCGCACGGCGGATTCAGCCAAACGGGCCGAGGCCGCCTGTAAATCTTTCTCCGTCGGGTCATTCGACCCCGTAACCTGTCTCGCCGTTTCGAGCACCTTATCGGCATCGAAGGCATCCAGCAAGGCATGCGTCACCTCGCGCAATCCCATCTGGGCGGGGACGGATTTTGTTGGGGCGGCCGTAGGGGCAGGTCTCAGACCTGCCCCTACAGGACCAACCACCTCGGACAATCTTCTCTTATCCGCCTCGGTCAATTTGCGGTCCAGCGCGGCCAGGCGTCCTGCCAGCGACGTCAGCGTATCTTCATCGCGTGCCCCGATCGCGACCGATTCCAATAATTTCTCGAACGACACGCTGCGCTTGCGCTCCAGCGTCTGGGTGTCCACCTTATCCAGTTCCACCACGCCGACCGCGTCCACCAGCACGAAGCGGTCCTTCAATTGCGCATCGGGCGTGACCGCCTGCAGGTCGGTCGGCGTGATGATGCGCGTGCCGCGTCCCAGCATCTGCTCGAAGTAATTGGCCGAGCGCACCAGCCGCATGAACAGCAGGCACTCGATGGGCTTGACGTCCGTGCCGGTGGCGATCATGTCCACCGTCACGGCGATGCGCGGGTGGTAACTGTTGCGGAACTCGCTGATCAACGTCTCGGTGTTGCCGCCGGTGCGGTAGGTGATCTTCTGGCAGAACTCGTTGCCCTTGCCGAACTCCTCCCGCATGATCCGCACGATGTCCTCGGCGTGGCTGTCGTCTTTGGCGAAGACCAGCGTCTTCGGCACTTCCGTGCGGCCCGGGAAAATCTCGGTAAATAGTTTGTCGCGGAAGGCGCGCACCACCGTGCGTATCTGCGACTCCGAAACGACCTCGCGGTCGAGCATCTGCGGTGTGTAGGTCAGGTCGTCGTCCAATTGTTCCCAACGCAGGGCGCGTGTCTTGCGGTCGCGTTTATCCACCCAGAAGCCGGACTCTACTTTACTGCCGTGCTCACCGATCTCCGTGCGGATGCGATAGACCTCGCCCTGCACGTTGACGCCATCGGCTACCGCGCGCTGGCGTGAGTATTCCATCACCAGGTTCTGGTTGAAAAAGCCGAAAGTTTGCTGGGAGGGTGTTGCCGTCAGTCCGATCAGGTGGGCGTCGAAATAATCCAGCACCTGCCGCCACAGGTTATAGATGGAACGATGGCATTCGTCGGTGATGATGAAATCGAAAAATTCTATCGGGATGGACGGGTTGTATTCCACCGTCCGCTGGGGTTGATTTTTGAGCGCCTCGGCAATTTCCCATACGGAGCGTTCCTCGTTCTCTTCATTGAATTCCGGTTCGCCGGTTAGCATCGAATACAGCCGCTGGATGGTGGTGATGACCACCTTGTTGACCGGGTCCATCGCGTTGGTAGTTAGCCGCTGGACGTTGTACAGCTCGCCGAACTTGCGCCCGTCGTCGGGCGTCACAAACGACTGGAACTCGCGCAGGGCCTGCCGGCCCAGGTTGTTACGGTCTACTAGGAATAACACGCGCCGCGCTTTAGCGTGCTTGATCACACGATATACGGCGTTGACCGCCGTGAATGTCTTTCCGCTGCCCGTCGCCATTTGGATCAGGGCGCGCGGCTTATCCTGTGCAAGCGATGCCTCTAAATTGGTAATGGCTTCGATCTGTGCCGCCCATAGGTCTTTGGTGATCAGCGGCGGCATGTCTTGCAGCCTGGCGCGCAGGGTTTGCGGTTCAGCCAGCCATTCCGCCAGTGTCTCCGGGCGATGGAATGCAAACACGCGCCGTGAGCGAGGCTGCGGGTCGGCTTCGTCGCGGAAATTTGTTTCGATGCCGGTGCTTTCATAAGCGAAACGCAATGGCCCCTCTATATTTGGCAGATTTGCTGTCCCAACCAGATACCTGCCCGATTGCTCTGATACACCAAGCAGTGTTGTGCCAATCGCTTTGGCTTCAATGACTCCGACAGGTTTGCGGTCTACAAACAGGAGATAATCGGCAAATCCTTCCGTCCCCATCGGGAACTCACGCACCGCCACCCCGCGTCCTGCCGACAGATTTAACTCGTTGCGGTGCTGCACGGTCCAGCCGCAGGCGGCGAGTAGTTCATCTATTTTTGCGCGGGCAAGTTCCTCGGGTGTGGGCATTGTGTAGCCCCTCTCGCAATAATTATAGCAGTGATACATGGTGAAAATTGCTGTCAATTTCGTATGGGCGAGGAAAAGGATTGGAATGTCTCACCCCCCGATCCCTAATTCTCCAATCACCTGATTCGTGATTACCTAATCCCACATCTTGACGAAAGAACATTTGTTCTATATAATCAGGCGAGCGAGCTACAAGCGAGCATCGCCAACTTCGACGACGTGAGTCGTCGAAGCATACGATGTAAATCGTCGAAGGATATATTATGTCTGACAAACTTGTTATCAATCCGCACCCCGCATCACTAAATTACTCTGGCCAACTCCCTATCCGGTCACATCGTAAGACCATTCGTTCCTCTTCGTCCCGCGGAACGAATATTTATAAGCCCCAGAACTCTCTTCCGTACTTGAGTTGTCAACCGATGGGAGGATTTGAACCTGATTTGAATGGGTTTTTATCTCAGCCGGTAGGGGTCGAGTTTGAGTCGAATTGTTCGCGCATTACCGTAAATCAGGCAAAAATACTGTTCCAATCTCAGGAGCTTCCTCCCCTAAATCCGACAACCAATAAAAAAATTGACCACCAAAATATTTTTATAGGATTTGGGGGAGGTGCCGAAGGCGGTGGGGGTCTGGGACCATTCGAACTTGATTCGTTCCGGTTGTGCGCTGCCGTAAATCCGCGCTTAAGGCGAGCGAGCCTTGCGGTGAGGCGGCTTCACGCCGCCATCACCCACTCCTGCGATCCGAATCGCAGGAGCCAGCGACCATCGCCAACTTCGACGACTTGACCGGAGGTGCAGGTGTTCTTCCTGCTCGTCGAAGCAGGCAATCTCCCATATACCGCGTCGCGTACCTCCAGCAATCGACGGGTCAGAATCACATCGCCGTCTTTCGGGCAAGGCGTCATCAAGACGCCGTTGCCCACTTTTAGGCGAGCGAGCTACAAGCGAGCATCGCCAACTTCGACGACTTGAGTCGTCGAAGCATACGACGTGAGTCATCGAAGCATACGATGCGTACCCTGCGGGTAAATTGAACCTTAAAAATTAAATAGCGTATCCTGTGGGTCGGTCGCCCCTACGGCCGATCAGCAGGTTTGCTTGTATACCATCCTGCCGTCGCGAACGCATAACTCGAGCTTCATGAATTGCGCCGGTTGAACATAGAACGAGAGGGAGGTTGTAAAGGAATTATCCTTGGACCTGGCCCAGGCGTATGCGTACCAATATCCCGCGGGAAGCGAAGCCGTGACGGAGCCATTCTTGCTTATGGTGCCATACGAAATGGACCCGCACTGAGCGAACGCATTCGGTGTGTATAGGTTCAGCGAAATACTGATGGGTCCGGCGGTCTCATTTTTTATAAGGGTGGCATGCCCCGGTCCGGCCTGGCCTGTGTCGAGCGGATGAAGGCAACTCCCACCGCCACCTTGTGGCGAGGGCGTCGGATTTACCGCAGTCGATAAGCCGGTAAAGGGGGGCAATGTGGCCAATAACGCAACTGTCGGGCTGGGAAGGGGCGTTTCTGTTGGTAGTACAGGCGTTTGAGTGGCAGGCATCGCAGCCTGGGTCATGGCGAGCGTGGTACTAACGGCAGCCACCACTGAAGCCTGCACCTGGGTAGGATCATATTTAGCCGCCGGAGAGCCGCAGGCACTCAGCAGCAGGGCGAGCAGGCCCGCAACGAACATAAAATATTTCATTTCTGAACTCCGTTCTTTCCAGATGGATTTGGATTTCAACACTGCGATTGGTAAACGATCCTACCGGAGCGCACGCACACTTCCATCTTTCTGGAGAGCGCCGGCTGAACAACGAACGAGCCTGAGCCAACGGCGGGAGAGCCTTTCCCTTTCGCCCAGGCGTAGGCGGACCAGCTTCCGGCCGGGAGATCGGCCGTGTCGGAGGAATTACCGCTCATATTGGAGACCACAATATATCCGCATTGGCCGAACGCATTAGGCTTATATAACGTAAGCGACACACTGATGGTTCCTGTGGTCTCATTTTTTACGATGGTGGAATGCGTTTGACCGGCCGCACCCGTATCGAGCCCATGACGGCAGTTATCCTTGGTGCTCTGGGCCGTGACCGTGGGACTGGGGAGCGGCGTTTGTGTCGGTAGCGGCGCAGGCGTTTCGGTGGGGATGGCAGACGGGGTGATGGCGGCCGCGGCTGAAGCTGCTATGGAAGTCCGCGCCAGGGCCGGGTCCGTTGCTGATGCCGGAGAGCTACAAGCACTCAGCAGTGAAGCGAGCAGCCCGGCAATGAGGATAAAAGATTTCAATTTTGGACTCCGCACTTTCCAGAGGGATGGCGGCAGACCCTCGAGGTCTTTAATTTGCCCTACTTACCGGCGCCGGTGGTGATGCGACCAGATTGCAGGTCGTCGAGCACCTGCTGCACGAGCCGCTCCTTGCCGGGGCTGAGGAAGATTCGGATCCACGTCTTCCAAGCCAAGCGGGGACGGGACGCTTTCACCGCCTTTACCGGCAACCAGATCGGGCCAGGCCTTTTGAATCGCCTTGGTCTCATCGGGGCGGATGGTCATGACCCAGCCGGACGGCCTGGGGTTCGGGAGGACGGTGCCGATGATGGGCGTGCCGATGGAACTGAGGTAGTCGGTCAGTTCCTTGATCGCGATATCGGGATACAGGTAAATCGTGTATACCTTTTTCTGGATCAGATAGGTGGCATAACCGCCATAGTTGGCTTTATCTTCGGACGAAGGAATTGGAATGGATACAGGGAACGTATAGGGAAGATAATACAGGGGTTGGCATACGCCGCAATAGTAGGACGTCCCGTTCGTGAAAGCGACCAACGCCCTTAGCGCATCCTGGTTATCCTGCGGATAGATCATACCGGTGTGGAAATCGTCGCTGATCATGGCGGCGGTGTAGCCCGCGACGAAGGCGGGGATATCCACCTGGCTGGTGGTAGCCAGGGTGCTGACGTTGCCGCCGGCAGTAATACCCGGGATATCGATCGCCAGAAACTGGACATTGGGTGCGGCGGCGGCCAGCGCGGCGATACCCGGATCGGGCGGCAGGGCAACCACGATCTGCAGCCCTGGCTCGATATCGGCGGCGGTAAACGTGTTCCGCACCTGGAAGCGCATATTACTTTGCTCTGCGAGGTCGTAGACGACTTTTTGATAGGCGTCGGAGGCGGTCTTGTCCATGTCGGCGGGCATGACGAGGATCGCCAGCGGCGTGACGGGCGTAGCCGTCAGGGTAGGCAGGGGAATCGGTGTTTGAGTTGATTCTGCGGTGGGCGGGGTATTCCCGAACCCGCAGGCGCTGAGGATGGAAGCGAGCAGGATGACGAGCAGGGCAAGTTTTACACGCACGAATTTGCTCCGTTGATGAGAATGTGGGAATTATACTGCCCCTTTATTATAGAAATTCACCGGAGACAACCGGAGATAAACGGAGATACCCTACGGGTACGATGTGAACGGAGACAACCGGAGATAAACAGAGATGAACGGAGATAAAAGGAAATGAACAGAGATTTTTTTAGTCATTGGACGCTTAGCGCGATACAGGCTTTGCGTACCCTGCTGCCGGTGGATTAATCCACCGGCTTAGATCGTGAAAGTCCGCTGAAGCGGGCTACCTACCCTATTCACCCCTTGACCTATGGGGTGACGAGGAGAAAAAAAACGAGAAGATGGAATGACGGAAACCGCCATCCCATCTTCTCGTTTGAAAAGAAATATGAGATTCGTGTCGAGTTACTTGACTGCGACTTTTATGGTTTTGGGCCGGGCTGATTCGGCTTTGGGCAGGCGCAGGCTCAGGATGCCATCGGCGATGCGAGCTTCGACCTTGTCCGCCTCGAGTGGGGAGGGCAGGCGCAGTTCACGACGGAAGGAGCCATTGGGAAGTTCCTGCAGAAGGAATTCGTTCTCGCCTTCCGGGAAGCTGCCTTCGATGCTAACGACGTCGTCGAGTACCTGGATGTTGAGGTCTTCGGCTTTCAGGCCGGGGACGAGGGCGGTCAGTACAAAAGCGTCCTGTTCGTCGCGAACGTTGACGGCCAGATAGCGCTCATTTTGTCTTTTTTCGACAGCCGCCATCCAACGACGGGCCACACGCTGCGGGAATGGGTATGTGTAGAATGTCATTTTGGTTTCTCCTTTATTGTTTCGCTTGATTGATGATATGTTATTCCGAAACTGTAAGAAAGGAGATAGCGAAACATATGCTTTTTGTAAGAGGAAGGGGTTGCTTCCACTATGCTGGGTTTCGATACGGCCTTCGGCCTACTCAACCACCGGTTTCTCAAATGACAGATACTTTGTCAAAAGGATATAATCCCACAAATGTCAATCAGAAAAACGTTGTTCGTGGTAGTCATCGTCGGGATATGCATCGGGGTTGGAATTTACCTCTACCAATTCTATGTTTCTTCGATGACGCGCGGCCAATTCGTGCGGGCTTTTCTCACCGACCCGGCGGCCCACGCGCAATATACGATCAAGGCCGGGACGCGTTGTGGGACCGCTCCATTCATCTTCCCCACCACCGGCATGGTCGGTTATCTGTGGGACGACTCTTTCCAACTCGGCCATCGCCACCAGGGGATCGACATCTTCGCCGGGACGGACATCAATATGACGCCGGTCATTGCCGCCTATCCCGGTTACCTGACGCGCCTGCCGGATTGGAAGTCATCGGTCATCGTGCGCGTCCCAAGCGACCCGCTCCAGCGTGGGCGGCAGATCTGGGTCTACTACACTCACATGGCCGACCCGAACGGCAATTCCTTTATCGCGGCTGATTTTCCGCCCGGCACTTATGAGAAGCAGATCGAGGCTGGCACATTGCTCGGGCATCAGGGAGATTACTCCGGCGACCCGAACAACCCGGTGGGCGTGCACCTGCATATTTCCATCGTCAAGGACCAGGGCGGAAAATTCATGAACGAACTGGACATCAACAACACGTACGACCCTTCGCCTTATTTCGGCCTGGCGCTGAATGCAAAACAAAACCCGGATAAGGTACCGGTGTGCGAGGCGGAAGCCCAATGACCTACGGACTTGAAGGAAAAATAGTCCTGATCACCGGTGCGGGGAAAGGGAAGGGCCGCGCGCTGGCGGAGGCATTATCCAAACGCGGGGCGATCATTGCGGCGAACGACATTTCACCGATCAATCTCGATGACCTGGTCAATCAAAGCGGCGGAAAGATAAAAGCTTACACGGAAGACGTCGCAAAGAAGGTCGGCGTTCAAACGATCATCAAACAGGTCGAAGACGATTTTGGACGGATCGATATTTTGATCAACCACGCGGCAGTAGAGCCTGCCAGTCCTTTGCTGGATATGGACGAATGGGACTGGCACCGCGTGCTGGACGTCAATCTCACCGGCGCGTTCCTGGCGATGCAATCAGCCGGGCGCATGATGAGAGCGCAAGGCTCCGGCGTGATCATCAACATCATCACGGCAGGTGAATCTCGAGGCGGGAATAAAGCGGCGTATCTTGCGAGTATGTATGGAGTGCTGGGGTTGACACGCTCGGCGTCGGACGAGCTGGCGCCGTATGGCATCCACGTGCACGCGGTGGGAAACGGCCTGGAAGAGTTCCAGCAGGCGGATAAGACCGTCCCGACGGAATTGATCGAGGCGGTATGTTTTCTGTGCGGCTCATCGTTGAATGGACAAATTGTGAATGTGGAGGATAAATGATAGAACTAACCGGTTATCGAAAGAAGTTATTGGATCGATTGAGTGAAGCAGCGAAAGAGTTCCAGGCTGCGTGTCTGGCGGTCAAGGACCCGCACGTTCCCATCGAAGAGGGCGGCTGGAGTGTCCATCAGGTGGCGGTGCATACGCGGGATGTGGACAAACTGGTCTACGGGATGCGGGTACGGCGGACACTGGCGGAAGATAACCCGGAGTTCTCGAACTTCGACGGCGAGGCGTACATGGCCGAACATTATGATCCGCAAGAACCGCTGCGCGAGGTATTGGAAGGATTTGTAAAGAACGTCGAGTCGCTGGTGGAGGAAATGCGCACGGCGCCCGATGAGGTGTGGGCGCGACTCTCACGTCATGCGACGCTGGGTGGCGAGATCACTTTACAGGTGTGGGTGGAGCGAGGACTGGGGCATATCGAGGAACATTTGGGGACGGTGAATGGAAGGGTTTAACGAAAAGAGAAAAGATTCAACGCCAAGTCGCGGAGACGTGAAAATTTTTAATTTCATGCAAAAAATTTCAAGGAAAGCATCGGTTTGCGGCTTTACTCATCGATAAGATTTCGAGACTTTGTTTGACGACTACGTGTTAGGTCAGTGCAGTCAAAGATTTGCACGGATTGTTTTTTTGATCTACGTAAGCTTTTATCATGCACCCCATCGCAGAGGGAAGAGAAGTTGTTACGTGTTTATAATCACCACAAGGGGATTTTGATGAGGGCTGCGAGCCAGAACAGAAACGGCTGATAGAGGCCAAGGAATATGGTTCCCAACAGGATGCCGACTAAAAATCCGGCCACGACGTCGGAAACATAGTGGACGCCCATCGCGACACGGGCCAGGGATACGAGCGGAGCCCAGATCCACAGGACAAGCGCAAGCCAGCCGGAGCCGAGGCCGGTCGCCAGCACGGCGATCAGGAAGGCGCGCGCGGCATGACCGGAAGGGAAGGAGTGCGGGTCGGTGTTGCGATAGATGCCGCCCCATTCTCCCTCGGGGCGGCGGCGGCGGATGATGAATTTGAGGCTCATGACGATGACAGCCAGGACGGATATGCCAACCAATTCCACGATGGCCCATTGTTTCCAAAATGAGTTACCGAACCACCAGAGGATCACAAGGCCCGCGCCCCAGAACCAGGAGTCACCGGAATGCGCGAAGAACACGGCCAGGCTGCGGAGCGCGCCGGGCTTTTCGGCCACGCGCAGCTGATCGGAGAGGCGGGCATCGAACTGGAGGATGGATTTTAAATTCATGAAGGACCTTATTCGAAATAATCCGCTGACTGCGCAAGTATAAAGAGATATCCGCTGATTGCGCAGATTACACAGGTATAAAGAAATATCCGCTGATTGCACAGATTACACAGATGTAAATAAAAGAAACCGGGGCAACCCGCCTAACCTGTGGATGGATTTTGATGATGTCTTATGAAATAAAGTCGGGACGGACTATGGGTCCGTCCCGACGGCGAGGTCTCTTATTTCTTCTTTGATTTCTGCTTTGACTTGGCCGCGACCTTCTTGGCAGGTTTTACTTTGACTTTGGCGGCAGGCTTCGCGGCTTCGCTTTAGCGGCGGGCTTGCGGACTGTCTTCCTCTTCGGCGCGGACTGCCTGGTCGAGGCGGAGCGCCGAGGACGTTTGGCAAGGTCGGCGCGCATGATCTCAAGCTGGTGGGGTTTATCCACATCCATGCCGATTTCGGGATAAGGACAGACGATGGCGCGGCCTTTGAGTCCCAACTTGTCAGCGACGCGCTGGATGACGTCATCTATGGTCAACTGGCGGAAGATGAACTTGAAGATAATATCCGGACCGATCATGGCGGCCTGCGCGGCGGGATTCTTGCGGGCCTCGATCAGTTTGCTCCAGAACTCGGAGTTCTGATTGACGATGGCGGCACGCGCCATGTTCATATCGCCACCGCAGACTTCCATATCCTTGAGAGGCGTATATGTCCGCTTGGATTTGGGGAAGCGTTCCTCCATGTCCTCGCGGCGGATGACGTTGTAATACAGGTCATCCTGGTCTCGAGGCAGGTGTTGACGACCCAGTCCACCATTTCGCCTTTAATGCCGGGGATGTCGGAGGAAACAAACAACACGTATTTTGCCTTTGGATTCAGCTCCAATACCTTGGCCGTACCGGCTTTCAGATTATCGAGCATCTTGCCCTGATTGGACAAGTAGGTCAGCGGCTTCTTGCAGGTGAGGTCCGACTTATCCGTGAGGCCGATGAGCACCACACGCTCAATCGTGTGGGCTTCGCCCAAGGCATCCAGCACCCACTGGATCATGGGCTTGCCGGCGATATCGATCAAGGCTTTTGCTTCGCCCTGCGAATATGAATATAACGGTTCGTCGGGCTGGGGAATTCCACCTGCGGTAACAACTGCATCCATAGATAATCCTCCTGTCATCGTGCTTCGTCAGCATTCGCTGAATAATGTATGATTCAATTTAATTGCTGCAACTGCGGCTCAAGCTTGAGCTTGGTCAGCAACTCATCATATTCATCGTGGGTCAGGGGGCGGCCTTTGCCGGAGATGGCAACCAGGGCGGCTTCCATCATGTTCGTCCCGAACGAGCGCCCGTCCAGCACGGGCGTGGTGGTCACCAGGTACTTTATGCCGCACTGCTTGAACAAGGCCACATCTTCAGGCGTGGTGGTGTTGGTCACGATGACCTTGCCCTGCATGTCGTCGGGCAGGTGGCGCTTGATATAATGGCAATCGCCGGCTATGACCGTAGCCGCGTGGTAATACTTCTGATATTTCGGGATGCGCTTCTCCTGCTTTTCGCCGGTCGGATAGACCCACTCAAACGGCACCCGTCCAACAATCGGCATGAGGATGCCCGCCAGGGTCTTAAGCTGGCCGGCCGTATGCAGCGGGATCGGCATGCCCAGCCCGAACATGATATCGCCAAACGTGCATTCATAACCTGCATCCAGAAAACTTTTCGACATCCCCCAGCGGTCTGCGCCGCTCACCACGAAGACCTTCTTGCCCAGCTTGTTGATGTAGTCGCCCAACTTTGCCGCCAGGAAAGCGGCCGACTTATTCTCCAGCGTGTTCTTGAGGCCGACGCCATCCACGACCGGGGTTTGCTTGATATAGCGGACCATCGGCCGGACCGAATAAAGCGGATACCATTTGTTGTCCACCATAAGCCCCAAGTCTGCGCCGCCCACCCCGAAGGCATCCACTTTTCCGTCCAGTTCCTTGTATTTCAGCGCGGCGGCTTCCATGTCGCCGTCGGTGCCGATGCGTTCGATGCTGACTTTCTCGCCCAGCAAGTGTCACTTCTACGGCTTTGTTGCGCTTCGATGAACCAATACTGATGCTGACTGCGCGTTTCATAATACGATCCTCCTGAGGATAGACTGCGACGAGTATACACCGAAGTCGGAGGGAGTTGTAGGCGGATTGTCGAAAATTCAATAGCCGCTCAATGGGTACAAAGTGGGTATAGTATGTTGTGCCGACGGGTGTAGAATCACCATAGCTACAGGGTTTGGTCATTACGAAAGCGGGAGACCGTGACAGAACAAGAGCATCCACCACAGTCCGCTACGGCCGCGGGCAGGTCAAAAAGGTAAATACTTGTGCAAGAACTATTCAGACGATTTCAGTCCCTAAATAAGAAATATAATTTCCTCAAAGAACAATGCGAAGGGAATGTAATTTCATGGAAATGGGCTAAAAACGACTTGGATGACCCTCGCCCATTGTGGTATGAACGTAATCACTGGAAATCAGGAACTATTCTCAAGTTTCCACCTACGCGCCCCAATGGGTATTATGAATATGGATATGACTTCAAGGGCAAATTGCTTGTGGCAAGAAATCATGTCTCTTCAGAACCCAATAGGCATTGGTACTACGAGACTTTTTTACGTTCACAGACAAGACATAATTGAGACAGCACACTTTGATTACAGTCCAAACAAAAAGCCCATTTTTCTTTCTCGAAGTGTCTATCAAGGAAATCACATAACTCTTTGGGAAAGTTACGCAAAACACGGGAGCATGCGAGAACGCTATTACTGGAATAAAAATCACGTGGTAGCCATAGACGTAGAATATTCACGCACCAGTAATTCCGATTTTGTCGAACCTACACCTTGGCAAAAAGTGGAAGTATATTATACAAGCCGCGGATTACTGGACGAGGTTGTTATACATTGGCTAAAACGTCCTGAACAACCAAAGGAATTAACAGATATAGCCTATCGTAGGCTTGAAAAATCACAAAATTTGAAAAATTTACTAGGTCTCGCGAAACAAAAAATATATGACAGCATTGTAAGAAAAATTGAGAAGTTAGAATTGACCGAAGATGTCTACTGCATCGCAATCACATGGTCGCCAGGATAATACCAAAGCCTCCCACCTCACCTTGGAATAGGTTTCAACAGAGACAGAGAAAAATTGATTGCCGAATATGGTAAAGAAGATGCAAGATGGTATATGTGGAATCCTGCCGAGTTCTCTTTCCAAATTATTGACCAAACAGTTTTTAACGACAATGAATTAATACAAATTTGCGAGCTACTAAATCAAGAATGTGGGCGTCACGGCAAATGGGATGATGCATCAAAAATGCTTTCCGAAGTTGCTAAAATGCTCACTCAAACAAATTGGAATGGAGTCCTGCGCACTACGGATGACTTCATTGCCTATGCAACAAATTATGAACTTTCAGATTGGCAAAAGTACTTAAGGATTAGCATTTCAAAGGAGTTGTTTGCGCATTTAAAAAAGGAAGGCTTGTTAATATAAACAACAACATCCAAAAGACGCAAGCAAACACAGAGTGCACAGACTGATGGGATGCGCCACGCTAATAAAGCAGCCACGCGCATATGTCAATCCCGTCGAATCAGGTTCATCTCGTCCAGCGCATCATTGTGCGCCCCTACTTATATAATATTATGAAGAGAACCAGAATTTAGCCTGTAATCTCCGAGGATTGCGAGGTGGTTTCCTTTGGCTGCCAGTTCGCGACGGCCAGGCTGGCGATGACGAGGGCGCCACCCACGAGCAACTGCCAGCTAAGCTGCTCGCCGAGGAAGGTAACACCCAGGACCACGCCGCCCAGGGGGAAGATGTATGTGACCATGCTCGTACGAGTGGGGCCGATCTCATGGATCAGATAAAAATTCAAAACGAAGGCAAGGCCCGAACCGAGAACGCCAAGCCAGATGAGGGCGATCCAGGTGATGGGTAACTGCGGGATTATGACCGGTCTCTCGACAATGAAAGCCGTGAGCCACATTATCACGGTAGATGAGAGTAAGGGACCAGCGCTGCGCAGGACGCCCGAGGTGTTTTCCGTAAACCTGCGAGCGAAGACCAGGCTGATCGCGTAAAAAACGCAAGCCAGCACAACCGCAGCCTGCCCGAGGACCGGGCCAATGGAAGCCCCAATGTCCTTGCTCATCAGGACGATCACACCGGCAAAGCCGATCAGCAGGCCGAGCACTTTGGGAACGGTCATTTTGTCGTCGTGCAGGGCGAGGTGCGCGATGATAATGGTGAACAGAGGCACAGTGGCGTCGAGGATGGCGGCCACCGCCGAGTCGATGGACTGCTCACCCCAGGAGATCAGGACGAAGGGGATGGCGATATTAGTGACGCCGAGTAACAGGATCGGGAACCATTCCTTGAACGTGCGAGGCAGAGGAATGCGTTGAATAAAGACGACGATTATCGTGAAAAGGAGTCCGAACGATGCACGGAAGGCAACCAACGTAATCGGACTGACCTCCTGCACGGCGATCTTGATCCATAAAAAAGAGGAACTCCAAATGACACCGAGAAGAATAAAGGCGAACCAATGTTTGGGTTTCAATCGATGCTCCTTCTATATCTTTCTACTGATGCGCAGTACTTTGTAAAATTAACTTGTCCGACAAAAGAAGAGACAACCGGAGATACCCTACGGGTACAATGTGAACAGAGATGAACGGAGATGATAAATAAAGATTTTTTAGAAACACTTTCTGAGAACGCCACATGCTTAAAGGGGAGGAAGAAAAATTCGAATATTACTTTGCATGTTCAAGATCCAGCAGCCACTGCTTGGTCTTGAGACCGCCGGCGCCGCCGTAGCCATGAAGCTTGCCGTCGGTGCCGATGACGCGGTGACAGGGGATGACGAGCGGCATGGGATTGGTGGCATTGGCGCGGCCAACGGCGCGCGGCGCGTCGGGATGGCCGATCTGCGCCGCGACTTGCGCGTAGGTGCGGGTCTGACCGTAGGGGATGGCGAGGACAACTTGCAGCGCGGCGCGTTGGAAGTCGGAGGAGAGGACGGACCAGTCGATCTTCATATCAAAAGAGCGGCGCTGGCCTTCGACATACTGCTTGAGCTGACGCGTGGCTTTTGCTACGCGCCGGGGCGCGTATTCGACGTCGCCGAGCACCTGCTTACGGACGTTTGCTTCGAAGGCGGCGTGCGTTACGCCGAACTCCACGGTGATCAATCCGCGTGAAGAGAAAGCTGCCCATATTTCTCCGAGGCGGGCCGTATGCACACTGCCGATCAGGATAGGTGAACGATCCATTTTAATAATTCGAGACAAAGTCGATCAGGCCGCGTTCGCGGGCGCGGTAATCGCAGTAGCGGAAGACGAAGACCGAGACCAGGCCGAAGACCAAACTCAAGCCAAGCAGAATGCCAAGCAACTGCAGATTGCTGAAACGCGCCAAGGTTGGAAAGGCCTGGGCGACATTACCGGCCAATGAGCGACGCATCAGTTCGAGCCAGTATGTGATGGGTATGGCAAACCCGATCGGTCTCAACCAGGCGGGCAGGACGTCCAACGGGAAGATGGCGCCGCTGAACAGATACAGGGCACTGGCAACCGCTTCGCCGATCAAAAAGAAGTGATGGGCCACAAGCAGGGTGATGCTGGCCAGGATCAGGCCCATCGTGGCGAGCATGGCAATGCCCAGAATGAGCGAGACAAAGAACAGGGGCCAATCCACCCTGGCAAGGTCAAGCGGCACATGCAGGAAGAGCACGCCGAAGGCGATGGTGATCACCACCGCCAGCGAGCCGCTCAGGAAGCGCGCGACGCCGCGCCCCAGCCAGTAGGCCGGGATGCGGATCGGCGCGATATACATATATTTGAGGGTCTTGTAGTGTTCGCGGTCGTCGATCACTGCCCAGGAGATGCCGGTCATCACGGCTCCGACATAGATATAGAAGGCGTTGCCAAAATAGATATAGGGAAAGATCGGCGTATTGAAGTTGCCGTTGGTAATGATGCTGTACATCACGACCAGAATGCCGGCGCTCGCCAGCGGCTTGACGATCGAATAGACCGCGAACAGGAACGGATCGGTCCAGTTCGATTCGATCTGCCAGCCGAGCCAGGTGGCGATCTTGAAAGACCGTAGAGTTTCAGAAAGCTGCATGCGATTACCTGTCGATCTCCGCTCTCCGTCAGGCGACCTTCGCGGATCGCGAGACGTTCCATGTAACCGAGCAAGGCTCTGGCACCGAACAGAAAAACCACGCACAGGCCGCACAAGACCGTCAATTCAACGCGGACGTCGAGGAAGCCGAGGGCAGGGCCGGAAGCGAAGACCAACTGCCGCATGGCATCCAGACCCAATGTCAGCGGGATAATCGAAGCGGCGGCCGCGATCCAGAAATTGAAAGACTTGATCGGAAAGTAAAAGCCCGAAACCAGAAAGACCGGTTCGGTGGCCAACTGCGCCAGATGATCGGCCTCGCGGCTCAACAGCAGGAACAACGAGGCGCTCATCATGCCCATGCCATACAGGGCCGTCATCGCGACAAAAAATACGGCCATCAATTGGACCAAATTACCGATGGCGTACTGCACATGGAAGAACAGGCTGCCCAGCAGGATAATCACCACGGCGCGCATCAGGGTGGCAAACATGCCGCCCAACGCCATGCCGAGCAGTACAGCCATCATCGAATTGGGAGCCATGATGTATAGGGCCAGGTTACCCTGTTCCTTTTCCCAGTAAAGCTGGCTGGACATGCTCCACATGACGTTCATCCAGAAAGCCGTCATCGCGCCGCCGATGACCACAAAGCCCACATATTCTTCGGGCGCGTGGATGGCGCGGTAGACGAATACATACGACGAGACGGCCAGCATCGGCAGAAAGATATCGAAGAATATCCACGATTTTTCGCGCTGCTGCCCGATAATACGCGGATAGGCGCGGGCGATCACGGTCTTGATGAACAACCTCCAGCCGGTAGCCTTCTCCACATCGAGGGCGGCAAGCGGATCATATTGCGTCATTTGCGCCTTCCTTCTCGACCTCGTCCATGCTGCGGCCAACGAGATTGACGAAGACATCTTCCAGAGTCGGTTCGTGCTTATCGAGGCGCACGATCCTGACGCCGGATTCGGTGAGCTTGTTGATGACGCCGGCCAGGGCGGCTTCTTCGTCCAGGATGAAGTTCAGAACATTCGAATTCTCCAGACTCCCGGTGAGTGACTTTTCGGACGCCGGGGATGCCTTCCAATCTGGAAACCGTTAGACCATTCAACGCGCCGACGGTGATCTCGAACAAAGCATCGCGCTGTAACTGCTGCTTCAACGCCGAGGGTGTATCGCAGGCCAGCACGCGTCCCTGGTTGATGATCGCCACGCGGTCGCAAAGTTCATCGGCCTCCACCATGTAGTGAGTGGTCAGGAGCAGGGTGCGCGTCCGGTCTTCTTCCAGCCAACTGCGGATCAGATTGCGGGCATCGCGCGAGGCGCCCACGTCGAGGCCGAGGGTCGGCTCGTCGAGGAACAGCACCTGCGGGTCGGTGAGGAAGCCGCGCACGATATTCATCTTCTGGCGCAGGCCGGTCGAAAGGTCGGACGACTTGGTGTGCATACGGTCTTCGAGGCCGACCATTTTCAGAAGGGCTTCGATGCGCTGGTTGGCCTGTTTGGAGGGCAGGCCATAGAACTGCGAGAACATCCACAGGTTCTCGCGGACGGTCAGCAGGCCGTACCCGGAGGACTCTCCGCCAGAGACCATGTTGATCAAACGCCGAACCACGACCGGCTCTTTGACCACATCATGACCGGCAACACACGCCGTTCCAGAAGTGGGGGCGAGAAGGGTGGTCAATATTTTCATCAGGGTGGTCTTGCCGGCGCCGTTCGGCCCCAACAAGCCGAATAACTCGCCCTGCCGGACCTGCAAGTTGACACCCTGCAGGGCTACGAGCTCCTTGCGGAGGTTCTTTTCCTTTTTGTTCATGCGGATCTTGTAAACCCGGCCAAGGTTCTCCACTTCAACCGCCAGGTTTGACAATGTAGTTTGGTCTCTGACCATACAAACTCCCGAAAAAAAGCCTAAAATCGATTACAGGATTGTAAGATGTCGGACAATCGTATGGGAAACGTAGGTTTCCCGTCAAGTACCAATTTGGTATAGATGATAGGATTGGGCTTGTAAGGTGATTTCTCTTCTCCTCCTTTCAAGAGAGAGCCGCGGTCGGCGTCCGCGGCTCTCGCAATTTAATGCGAGAGAGCGTTTTCTTTTTGTATACGGATTCTATGGGTTTTCACGGATAAACCTTTATAAACAGATACGCAAATGCGCCTATCAATAATAGAATTTCCGTTCTATCATAACAAATAACAGACCGATTTTCAAGAGCGGGTTTATTTTTTTATCCACAGGACCTGTGGATAAACCTTGTGGATAATTTACGAAAGGCTGTAAGTACTATGTGTAAACTCTATGAATGAATCCAATTTCGAACCGACGAGACGGGATAGTATAATCCCAACACTTACATTTGAAGGAATTCATATGACGACTCAGATCACAATTATCGGGCTCGGACAGATAGGCGCCTCCATCGGGATGGCGCTGAAAGATAAAAAAGGCTCACTGCGGCGCCTGGGCTTCGATAAGGATCAGGGGGTTGCCAGGGCCGCTGAAACACTGGAAGTAGTGGATAAAATTAAAAACCTGCCTGAAGCGGTGCGAGAGGCAGATATTGTGCTGCTGTGTCTTCCGCTGGGCGAGATGCGCGCAATGCTGCAGAAGATCGGCATGCAATTAAAAGCAAACGCCGTCGTAATGGATACCGCACCGCTGAAAAGCTCGATGGTCGAATGGACAAAGTCTTATGTGCCTGGCGGACGCCATTATATCGGACTGGTACCGGCTGTGAACACGGAGGCCATGTCTGCGCCCGAAATGGGACTCAAAGCGGCGCGCCCCGACCTGTTCAAAAACACCGTGATGGTCGTCGATGCGCCTCCCGGCACGCCGTATGAAGTGGAACAGTTGGCAATGAATTTAGTCCGAATGCTGGATGCCAAACCGATGCTGGCCGACTTTGCCGAGTCCGACGGCCTGATGACCACCGTTCACCTGCTGCCGCAATTAACTTCTGCGGCGCTGCTGGCTGCCACGATCGACCAACCGGGATGGGCGGAAGCCCGCAAGCTGGCGGGACGTCCGTTCGTGGGTGTGACCGGAGGCCTGGCCTATTATGACGATCCCGCTTCTTTAAAGGAGGCGGCGCTTGCCAACCGGCCAGCCGTTGTCCATGCGCTGGATGTGATGATAGCCTCCCTTAAAGGTATGCGCGACGAAATAGAGAAAGGGGACGAGGATGCCCTGCAGGACCGGTTAGGTCAGGCCTTCGATGCGCGCGAGCGCTGGCTGGACGAACGCGGCGCGGCTGAATGGCTGAAGGAAGGCGGCAACGCACTGGAACTGCCCGAGCTGGGCGAACAAATCCTGCAAACCCTTTTCGGCAGCAGGATCATAGATCGAAATAAAAAGAAGAAGTAAGCGAGAAATGCTCAGAAGATAAATAGGAATAGTAGACGGATTCCACGAATTGTACGTATGTACACGGATTTTTTAAAGAAAACCAAAACTTGCCCATGCCCTTCAGGTACGCCCTTGCGGTTCGTGTCGCTTACCACTTACATAATGTTTATCAGATAGAGAGAAGACTTGGCATGTTATACCTATATCGTTGAGTGTTCGGACGGGACGTACTATACCGGCTGGACGACGGACGTCGAACGAAGAGTTAAGACACACAATGCCGGGCGGGGGGCGAAATACACGAGCACGCGGCGACCGGTGAGATTGGTCTACCATGAGCCTCAGCCGGATCGATCAAGCGCCATGAAGCGGGAACGCGTCATCAAGGCAATGAAGCGTGATAAAAAGCAAAAATTAATTAAAAATCAATTGGGGTAATAAAAAAGAGAAGGGCAACCACAAGGGTTGCCCCTACACGATTATTCGTATGGTTTTTAATCGGTAAACAGTGGAAGATGGCCGAGGGAGACGATCATTTCCCATTTGGAGCGTTCGCCTTCGGTGAGGATGGCGGCTTCTTTAACGATGGACGCGCCGGCTTTTTCGATCACCATGCGCATACCTTGCAGCGTGGAGCCGGTGCTGATCACATCGTCCACGATGAGGACGTTCCTGCCCTTCATCAACTCGCGGTCTTTCTCATCCAGGATCAAAGTTTGCGGCTGGCCCGTGGTAATGGAGAGGGTTTCGGCCCGCAAGGCATCGCCCATGTAAGGCTTGTATGTTTTACGCAGGATCACATAGGGCTTCTTCATTTCGGCCGACAAGGCATACGCCAACGGAATGGATTTGGCTTCGGCGGTCACAAGCACGTCGAACTTGATGTCTTTGAGCTGCCTGGCAAGCTCACGTGCACAGGCCTGGACCAACTCGGTATCACCGAGGATGTTAAGAATAGCGATACGCAACCCGGGTTTGATCTCGAACAACCGCAGGTCTCGTTTTAATCCGGCAATTTCGATGGAATATGTTTCGCGCCCTGACATGGGAACTTCCCTTCAACAAAAATTCAACTGCAAAGAAAGTTTATCATAAATCGGCCGCAATTCTGCATGGGCACATAGGACGCAATAGGGTGCAAAAAGGACGCAATAGGGTATAAAAAGGGCGCAATATGATGTAAAAAGGGCGCAATATATTGCGCCCCTACGGGCGCGGTATAATTCCTAAAGACCTTGACCCCTTGAATACCCACATATGCTTCCCGACCTTAAGCTTAATGACCTGCTCCGCTTGCGAAAGCCGCACCCGTGCGGCTCGTATGAATGGACGGTCGTCCGGCTGGGTGCGGACATCGGCCTGGAATGCAAGGGCTGCGGTCATCGCGTGCTGCTCACGCGGCGCGAGCTGGCAAAGCGGGTAAAGGCTAACCTCACAAAAAATAATGAACAGTAACCCTCCTAAGAAGCCACATATCGTCTTCTATTTCTCGGATACCGGCGGAGGCCATCGGTCTGCGGCGGAGGCCATCATCGAGGCCCTGGAGATCGAATACGGCGATTCGTTAACGGTCGAGATGGTGGACGTGTTCAAAGACTACGCGTCGGGCCTCTTTCGCAGAGTGCCCGAACTCTATCCGGAAATGGTGAAAGCGCGCGGCCTGTGGAGTGCATCCTTCTATGCCACCGATGGAAGGCCGCAGGTGCGAATGATCATGGGAACCATCTGGCCGATCGCGCGTTTGGAGGCCCGCAAACTGGTAAGGAACCACCCGGCCGACTTGATCGTCAGCGTCCACCCCATCGCGAACGCCTTTGCCTTGAGGGCGCTCGGAAGAGATCGCCCGCCTTTTTATACGGTAGCGACGGACCTGGTAACGACACATGCACTGTGGTTCGATACGCGCTCCGACCATATCTTTGTCCCGACCGAAGCGGCGCGCGAGCGCGGGCTGGAAGTCCATATGCCTGCGGATAAAATCGAGGTGGTGGGCCTGCCGGTGGCAGACCGTTACTGCAAGCCGATTGGGAAAAATAAACGCGGTCCCCGCAAAAAACTCGGTTGGCCGTTGAACAAGCCGATCGTGCTGCTGGTGGGCGGCGGGGATGGGATGGGCCCACTGGCGCGCACCGCACATGCCATCGATGAATCGGGCCTGGACGTGGGGATGGCCATTGTTTGCGGACGGAATGAAAAGCTGAAGGCGAACCTGGAGGCCCAAACCTGGGAGAACCCGACTTTCGTCTATGGCTTCCGGCGCGATATGCCTGAATTCATGCGCGCGGCGGATATCATCGTCACGAAAGCGGGACCGGGGACGATCGCCGAGGCGCTGAACGCCAACCTGCCGATCATCCTGTATTCAAAGCTTCCGGGCCAGGAAGACGGCAACGTTACTTATGTGCTGGAGACCGGCACCGGGGTGTGGGCGCCGAAGCCGCAACTGGTGGTGCGGGCGTTAACGCGCTGGATCAGCAGACCTGATGAACGCAAGCAAGTGATCGAAAACACGCGGCGTGCGGCGCGGCCCGATTCGGCGCGGCGGATCGCAAAGGCGCTGGGTGACCGGCTGGGGCTGGAGACTGAAAAAGCGGAGCTGCCGGAGATCGCGTAAAAAGATAGAACACGGATTTCGTGGATTGGCACGGATTTAAAAAAAACGACGAGACGTGCCCATTTCGTTATAAATGTGCTGTATATGAGGCAGAAGGCAAGATAACATCTTGCCCTACGCTGACCGCGCTTGCCATCCGGTATTCGCTAAAATGGTGTTGAGCGGGATCGCTGCCAATATTTATTCTGCGAGCGCAGGAAACGGCTGGGGGACACAGTTAGTAATAGCAATATCATTTTTTCGCTTATAAGCCGAGCGCATCAACATATCCATTGATAACAATCTCAAGAAACCAACCTGCGATTTGTTTGGGAGAATACTCTCTTCCACTTTCCAACCACCATGCGATTGTGCTAACCATCAAGGTGGACATTAATGTGATAGCAACCTTCACAGGTATCTTAGTTTGGCGCGGATTCTTTTGTAGCGAAGGAATTCGGTCGCGTAGTTGTTCACGCTCTTCGACTAGAATGATAAATTGATCACGCATTCGAGCCACAAACCAAGAACTACCATGCGTACCAAGCAGCGCCCGGTAGAGCCACTCATGCTCTACAAAGTGCCCGAACAATTTCACCCATCGCACTGGAGGGTTTTGTGGATCGGTGTTAAGGGCATCCTCGCCTGGCGGGCCAAGATCACTGCGAAGTATCTCAATAGCTTCCTGGAAAATCCTTTCCACTAAATCATACTTATCCTGATAATGACGATAAAAGGTAGCGCGATTGACCTTCGCGCGTTCGGCTATATCACCTACCGTGATGGCGTCAAACCCGCGCTCCGCAGTCAATTCGATGAGCGCATTTTTTAGCAACTTATCTGTTCGTTCGATGCGTGGGTCGGTTTGTTTGTGCGTCATTCTAGTCTCTTTGTCGCAAATGCAACATTTTAAAGCAGTTGATTCTTGATTACTCGCTAAGGTCCAGATAAACTCCAGAAACAGCACTATATATAACTAATCATTATAAAACGCTAACGCATATTTTGTACCGTTCGACTGTGGTGCTACTGCTTCTTGCATAAATCTCTAATTTTTTTTCGTCATTTATAGGAAAAAAACAAAAAATTAGTTTAGATACCGACAGAACACAGTACCTTGTAATTATGCAGTACCCTGTAATTGGAGATAAATGATGTTCCGCTCTATGAAAACTAATACTACAAAACCAGCCGCGACCTATCTCAGCAAAACCATCGCCGCGCTCAGGCATCGCAATTATCGCCTGTGGTTTATGGGACAGAAACGCTTCCATGAATGGTGGCGTAAGCTGGATGAAGTCCACCTTAACACATTAATTTACACCTTCACGACTGTACTTGCCGAAGAGAAAGATTTATAGGAATAATATGAAACCCATATACCATAAGAATGTAGCCCTGGCTATTTTGGCTTTTGCTCAGTTAATGGACGTGCTTGACACGACCATTGTAAATGTAGCCATACCTACCATATCCAAGGCGCTTAATATAACAGGTGTAAATAACCTACAATGGTTAATATCCATATACGGCTTAACCTATGCCGGATTTTTGTTCTTCGCAGGTCGCCTCGCTGATCTTTTTGGTCGCCGCAGGGTATTTATGATAGGTGTGTTATTTTTTGGTGTCGCATCCATCTCTGCTGGTCTATCTTCAACGAGTGTATTTCTGATTATTTGTAGAGGGTCACAAGGCCTGGGATCAGCCTTTATAGCATCAGCAGCTTTGTCCTTGCTCATATCTGTTTTTGAGGAGGGGCCAGCCCGTAATCGGGCCATGGTAATTTGGGGCACTGTGATCGCTGGCGGCGCAGTCCTGGGTCTTATTTTAGGGGGCCTACTCACTCAGTACATCAACTGGCGGTGGATTTTCTTTGTCAATGCACCTATATGCGCATTGGTGCTGTTGGCTACACCTGTGTTCATACCAAAACTCGAAGGGCATGGTTTGCTATCAGTAAAGAAGTTCGATTTATTCGGAACTTTACTCCTAACAAGCGGGCTCATCTCCCTAGTGTATGGCTTGACTAACGCACCGACCTATGGCTTGCAGGACCACCGAGTAATTGCGTTCTTGGTGGCCTCTCTAATACTGCTAGTAGCCTTCATTATTAATGAACTATGGGTGAGTGACCCGCTGCTTCAACTGCGTCTGTTCGCCAACCGGAATGTAGGAATTGCCAGCCTCCTCTCTATGTTCGTTGTGGGCACAAATGGCGCTATGTTGTTCTTCATCTCAATCTACAACCAGCAGGTACTTGGTTATTCACCGCTCGAAGCCGGTCTGGCTGCACTGCCATTGATTGTTCTAGGCGTTGTGGTTCTCTTGTTAGTTCGCAGGCTGCTTGATAAATTTGGCTATAAACCTGTTATTTTTGGCCAACTACTAATTCTTTTGATCGGATTGCTGACTCTGGCACGATTACCAGTCAATGGGCACTATGCCAGTAATGAACTGCCATCACTGCTTATCATGGCATTCGGCCTATCTGCGTCTATCGGCCTAACGTTAGCTGCTACTAGTGGTATTCAGGAACAAGAGTCAGGTGCAGTATCGGGTGTATTAAATACGGCCCAACAAATAGGCGGCCCACTGGTCTTGGCGGTACTCTCAACCGTAGCTACTACTTATACAGCCAGCGCGGCTGGAATCAACATTAACAGTAGGTGCTACCCTTCAGGGTATCCATGCGGCATTTGTGGCTGGTGCGGGTCTTATGGTACTAGCAGCGATAATCTGCATAACTATGCTTCAACAAAAGCAGGTTTCTAAATAAGCTGAAAAATAAATACCCAAATTAGAAACGACAGAACATCACGAAATATCAATGTACCCTCCTTCCTGGTGGGTTAACTTTGATAATTCGGTTCAGGGCTAAGGAATAGTATAGGCTATTATGACCTATAAGATAGGATATCCACCTACCTGCGCTTGCCGTTCGGTATTCGCTGACGTATAATCCTTGCGTGCCTATTCTGGATGAACATACTTTCGAATTCTTCAGCCGCAGTCCAGAACAAACCCGCCGCATCGGAATGCGGCTGGGGGGATTGCTGCAACCAGGCGACCTGATCTGTTTGCAAGGCGATCTCGGCGCGGGTAAAACAACGTTTGTCCAGGGGGTGGCCAACGGTTGGGGGTCGCTCGATGCAGTCTCGAGCCCGACGTTCATTCTTGTCAATGAATACCGTCGTCCGGACGGCGGTCAGCTTTTTCACATGGATGCCTACCGGCTCGAGTCGGGGGCTGAAGCGGCGGAGCTCGACATCGATTCGATGATGGCGGAAGGCGCGTTGATCGTGGAGTGGCCGGAACGAATCACGCCCGTTTTACCTCTCGAAGAGTTACGGATCAACATGGACTTCATTGCCGAAGAGCAGCGCCAGATGCGTTTCAAAGCAAAAGGCCTGCACCACGACCAAATCCTGTCTGAACTGCAGCAGGCATTGTTCGGAGTGCCCTGATGCTACTGGCCGTCGATACATCCACCGCGCAGATCGGACTAGCCCTATACAACGACGCGCAGGTTACAGCCGAGTCGCTGTGGCAAAGCCACCAACACCATACCGTGGAACTGGCTCCGGCGCTGGCAGAGCTGCTGAGACGCACGGGCGTATCCATGGAAGATATCCAAGCGCTGGGCGTGGCGCTCGGACCGGGTTCATTCACAGCATTACGGGTAGGTCTGTCTTTTGTCAAAGGCCTGGCGCTGGCGCGACACATACCGATCATCGGCATCCCAACGTTGGACGTGCTGGCGAATGGATTACCCCTGGCACGCCTGCCATTGGCGGCGGTATTACAAGCCGGACGCGGGCGCTTCGCGGTAGGCATGTATAAGCCTACGAAGACCGGGTGGAAGTCGTCGGGCAATCGCGCCAGCGAGAAAATCATGACCATCGATGAACTGGCGAACTCGATCGAGAAGCCAACGCTGGTAGCCGGAGAATTAAGCGCAGAAGACCGCCAGCGTCTGGCGCGCAAAAAGGTCAATGTAATGCTGGCGCCCCCAAGTTTGTGCGTGCGGCGCCCATCGGTGCTGGCGGAACTGGCGTGGGCGCGCTGGCAGGACGGCAACGTAGATGAAGCGGCCTCGCTCGCACCGATCTACCTGCACCTGGCTGAACCCATCCCGGCATGAAAGTTCAACATCCGGAGAATGACGGTGGAGGACGTGCCGGAGGTGGCCAGGATCGACCGGATGTCCTTTACCCTGCCATGGCCCGAGCATGCATTTCATTATGAAGTTTCGGACAACCGCGTGGCGCGCTGTTTTGTGGCCGAAACCGAGGATAAGCGCCTGGCGGCCATGATCGTTTCGTGGATCATTATCGATGAACTGCACATCGCCACAATCGCAACACACCCCGAGTTCCGGCGGCAGGGGATCGGAGCACGGATCCTGGGCGCGGCGCTCGAGGAGGGGGCGGAGGCGGGCGTGAAGCGGGCCTTCCTGGAAGTACGCGCAAGCAACGAGGCAGCGCAAGCCATGTATCGCAAATTCGGATTTGAAGCCACGGGGAGACGCGTGAGGTATTATAAGGACAACGGCGAGGATGCGATCTTAATGACCCTGGAAAGCCTGGATACTCTCCCAGGAGGCAGGACCGGGACTTGGAGAAAAAATGAGCGCCGAAGAAACCTTAGCACAAGTCGCCAAAGAAGTTGCAGTATGCGAGAAATGCGAACTGTATCATTCGCGCAAGATGGCCGTGCCGGGCGAGGGACCGGCTACTTCGGAGATCATGTTCATCGGCGAAGGCCCCGGTTTTTACGAGAACGAACAGGGACGCCCGTTCGTCGGCGCGGCGGGCAAGTTTCTGGACCAACTGTTGGCACAAGCCGGGTTGAAACGCACGGATGTATGGATCGGCAACGTGGTCAAGTGCCGCCCGCCCGGCAACCGCGACCCCATGCCCGAAGAGCTGGCCGCCTGCGATGAGTATCTGGAACGACAGATCAACGCCATCAACCCAAGCATCATCATCACGCTGGGACGTTTTTCCATGGCGAAGTTCATGCCCGGCGCGAAGATCAGCGCGGTGCACGGGCAGATGCGCAAGGTGGGCGACCGCTATGTGATCGCCATGTTCCACCCGGCGGCGGCGCTGCACCAGTCTTCGTTGAAGCCGGCCATCCTGGCGGATTTTGCCAAGCTGCCCAACTGCTGGAAGAGGCGCGCAAAGGATTAGGGCGCAATGCACCTGAATTGGGCGGGGAGCAGGACACGCCCAGGGAAGAACCGAAGCAATTAAATTTGTTCTAAAGGGGAATCGAAATTCGATTGTAAAAAATCGATATTCGATAAGCGATCGTGGATCGTCGAAATTCAATAAGCGGTAAGGGAAAACGAAAGAATGAACATCAAAGAAACACTCATCAAGAAACTGCAGGACAAGACTGCGAAGATCGGTATTCTGGGGATGGGCTATGTGGGGATGCCGCTGGCGGTGGTCTTTGCCGAAGCCGGCTTCAATGTGCTGGGCATCGACCCGGACCCGCGCAAGGTGGACACGTTCAACAAAGGCATTTCCTACATTCAGGATGTACCCAGCGAAACCGTGGCCCGTCTGCAAAAAGCCGGCAAGCTGAACATGACCGCCGATTTTGCGGCGCTGAAGGATATGGATGCGGTCAGCATCTGTGTGCCGACCCCGCTGCGCCAGACCGGCGACCCGGATATGTCGTTCATCATTTCGGCGACCGAGCAACTGGCGAAATACGTCCATGCGGGCATGGTGGTGGTGCTGGAATCGACCACGTATCCGCGGCACGACGCGCGAACTGATGCTGCCGATGCTGACCGAGAAATCGGGCTTGAAAGTGGGCGAGGACATCTTCATCTGTTTCTCGCCGGAGCGCGTGGACCCGGGGCGCGAAGATTGGACCACCTATAACACGCCCAAAGTGATGGGCGGCATCACCCAGGCCTGCGCCGAAGTGGCAACCGCCTGGTACGGCGGCGCGATCAAAACGGTTGTGCATGGTCTCTTCGGCAGAAGCGGCGGAGATGGCGAAACTGCTGGAGAACACCTTCCGCATGATCAACATCGGCCTGGTCAACGAACTGGCGATCATGTGCGAGCGCCTGGGCGTGGACGTGTGGGAAGTGATCGACGCGGCGGCCACCAAGCCGTTCGGCTTCATGAAATTCACACCCGGGCCGGGACTGGGCGGGCACTGCATCCCGATCGACCCGCTGTATCTGTCGTGGAAGATGAAGGAGTTGAATTACAATGCCGCGCTTCATCGAGCTGGCTTCGGAGATCAACACCAACATGCCGCGTTACGTGGTGAGCCGCGTGCTGGATGCCATGAACGACCGCGGCAAGGTGTTGAAAGGCTCGAAAGTGCTGGTGCTGGGCGTGGCTTATAAACCCGATATTGACGATGTGCGCGAATCACCGGCCTGGATGTGATCGCGCTTGCTGAAGAAGAAGGGCGCGATGGTTCGATATCACGACCCGCACATCCCGCAGATCCATCACGAGACAGGAAGGCTGGAAGATGGAGACGCGTGAAGGATGTGATGAAGTCTGTCAAGGAAGCGGATGCGGTGGTGATCGTCACCAACCACACGTCCTACGATTACAAGGCCATCCTGGCAGAGGCGAAATTCATCTTCGACAGCCGCAACGCGCTGGGCAAGATCGCGGTGGACGACCCCAAGGTTGTAAAACTATAATGGCGACATTATTTAGTCACCGGCGCGGCCGGTTTCATCGGCGCACATACGAGCCGAAATGCTCCTTCAAGACGGACATACCGTCATCGGCATCGACAATATGAACGATGCCTACGACGTCGCGGATGAAAGAGTACCGCCTGCTGCGACTTCAAAAAATGCCAGGCTTCACCTTTCACAAAATAGATATATCCCTCAAGAAAGAGGTCGAGGCATTAAACAATGAGAAGTTCGACGCCATCATCAACCTGGCGGCGCGGGCGGGAGTACGTGCCAGCGTGGAAAACCCGTGGCTGTTCTATGAAACGAATGTCACGGGTACGTTGAACCTGCTGGAGTTGAGCCGACAGCACGGGGATCCCGAAATTCCTGCTGGCTTCCACCTCGAGCATTTACGGCGCAAACCCACCCTACCCAACGCCCGAGTCCGCTTCGAGCAGCGAACCGCTCCAACCGTATGCCGCCAGCAAGAAAGCGGCGGAAGTGCTGGCGCATGCCTATCATTCTCTGCACGGCCTGGACGTCAGCGTCGTACGATATTTCACCGTCTACGGCCCGGCCGGACGGCCCGACCTGGCGATGTTCCGTTTTTGCCAGTGGATCAGCGAAGGCCGGCCGGTGCGCGTCAACGGCGACGGCGAACAGTCGCGCGGCTTTACCTACGTGGACGATATTGCGCGCGGTACGATCCTGGCACTGAAACCGCTCGGCTATGAGATCATCAACCTGGGCGGGCATGAAGTCATCACCATCAACGGTTTGATCAAACTGCTCGAAGAACTGATCGGTAAAAAAGCAGACGTACAGTACGGCCCGCCCAACCTGGCGGACATGTTGTCCAATTGGGCGGACGTTTCGAAAGCCGGCCAGATGCTGGGCTGGGAGCCGCAAGTAGGCCTGCGTGAGGGCGTGAAAAAAATCGTCGATTGGTATGCCGCCGAACGGTCGTGGGTGAGCGGCATATTGACTCCATGAGTCTTATCGAAAAAATACGCCAGGATGACCTGCTGAGCAAAGTCATCCGCAACAGCGCACATTTATTCAGCAGCAATTCCATCAGCCTGGTCCTCAGTTTCGTGCAGGGAATACTGGCGGCCCGTTTATTGGGGGCTGCCGGATTCGGTCTTGTGGCCGTTATCATGGGATATGCCTCCACGGTCAACGGCCTGTTCTCGTTCCGCATGAGCGAACTGGTTGTCCGCTATGGAGGCGAGTATCTCGAGAAAGGCGAGAAACTAAGGGCCGCAGCGCTTATCAAGGCAGCCGGGACAGGCGAAGCCACGGTGTCTGTGCTGGCCTTTGTTTTTGTCGCGCTTACGGCCGGCCTCGCGACCCGCTTTATTGCGAAGACGCCCGGCGTGGAATGGATGTTCATCCTTTACAGCGTTGGCCTGCTTGCCAACTTTAATACCGAGACATCCACCGGAATCCTGCAAGTCACCGATAAAGTCAAACTGGTCGGCACAATAAACCTGATCCAAAGCATCGTTTCGGCGGCGATTGTCGTTGCAGCTTTCCTTTTAAAAGGAAACCTGACCACCGTATTGGCGGCCTATTTAATCGGCAAAGCCATGTATGGACTCGGTCTTTTTATCGCCGCTCAAATCCAGGTGCGGCGCGCCCTCGGAAAGGGATGGTTGAAGGCCCCATTTTCCGCGCTGCCTGACTTTGGCCAGTTATTCAAGTTTGCGATCAGTTCCAACCTGAGCGCAACAGCCATCCTGGTCTTCCGGGAAAGTGAACCGTTGTGGGTCGGCTTTTTCCTGAATACGGAAGCCGTTGGTCTCTACAAGATCGCATACACCATCATCGGTTTCCTAGCTGTGCCAGCCGACCCGCTCATTCTGACGGTCTACCCCGAACTCAACCGGCTGATCGTCCAAAAGGCGTGGCCGCGCCTGCGCGATTTCCTGCGTAAAGTCACAACAATCGCATTCGCTTATAACTTTGCCCTGGCCCTGGGTCTTATCTTCTTCGGCCGCTGGATCCTGTGGATGTACGGAGAGCAGTACGTGGCGGCCTATCCTGCATTGATGGCGCTGCTGGCCGGCCTGGCCTTCAATTACACGTTGTTCTGGAACCGACCGCTGCTATTATCCTTTGGACTGCCAACCTTTCCGCTGTGGGCGACGGTCATTGCGGGCCTGTTCAAAGTGGGACTGTCTTTCCTGCTCGTGCCGCGTTACGGTTATGTGATGGAAGCCGGGCTGCTCTCGTTCTACTACATCCTTTCGGTGGGATTGATCGTTTGGCGCGGAAGGCTCGAACTGCGCAAGCAGGCGGCGGCAACATGAAGATCGCCATTATTACGAATTCACGCATCCCTTCCCTGACGGCGAACTCGATGCAGGCCATGAAAATGTGCGACGCCCTGACGCAGCTTGGCAACGAACTGCAGGTCTTTGCGCCCGCCGAAACACAACCGGTGCCATGGGACGACCTAGCCAGGCATTATGGATTGAAGAACCCTTTTGAAATCAAATGGCTGCCGTCGTACCGTCTGTTCAAACGCTTCGATTTTGTATGGTATGCTCAATCTGCCGCGCAGAAATTCAAAGCCGACCTGATCTATACATGGCTGCCGCAATCCGCCGTATTGGGCCTAAGAGGTCACATTCCTGTTGTCCTGGAGATGCACGCCAATACGGCAGGCCATCTTGGCGCCTGGTGGCTGCGACAGTTTTGGAAATTCAAAGGGCACAAACGGCTGCTGGTCACAACGCAGGCGCTGCGTAAGGCCTTGGAGCGCTCGACCGGCCTGTCCTTCCCGGACGAAGCGGTGCAGGTCGCGCCGAACGGTGTTGACCTCGAGCGGTATGAAAAGCTTCCCGACCCGGCTGAGGCACGCCGACAACTGAATATCAACAATGGAATGACCGCCGGATTCACCGGTCACTTCTACGCGGGCCGCGGAATGGACCTGCTCTTCGAGCTGGCACGGGAACTGCCGCATGTGAATTTTATCTGGGCGGGCGGGACACCCGAGGCTGTGGCAGAATGGCGACTGAAATTAAACTCGGTACGCGCCTCGAACGTGATACTACCGGGCTTTATAGAGAACAGCCGTTTGCCGCTGTTCCAGGCCGCGGCCGATATTTTACTGATGCCGTACAGCAGTTCTGTCTCCGCCAGCAGCGGTCAGGACATCGCCGAGGTGATTAACCCCATGAAGATGTTCGAGTATATGGCAGCCGGGCGGGCGATCATCACGGCGGACCTGCCTGTCATCCGTGAAGTGCTGGATGAAACGCGGGCCATATTTTGTCCACCGGGCGATGCGGCGGCCTGGAAGTCTGCGATAGAAAGTTTACTGACCGATGAAAAGCGGCGCGAAGCACTGGCTTCCAATGCAAGGCGCGAATGTGAAAAGTACACATGGCTGGCGCGCGCACAACATGCCCTGCGTGGAATGGAATGAAACCGAAAATTATTTTTCTTAAAGACTTCCTTTTCATAATACCCGCGGCCCTTCTCTCGGGCGCGGGACTGGCCGCGCTCCAACCCGGCGTACCCTGGATAGGCTGGCTGGGCTTTTCGGCGTTGTTCCTATTGGGGTTAAGCGCGCTGCTTGCGAGCTGGCGCTGGGCCGGCGGCGGTAAAGCCCTGGCCTGGATGACAATGCTCGCGCTGCTGCTGCGTCTCGCGGCGGGAATTGCCGTTTATATAGCCCTGCCCATCAACGGTAATAATGCGGCGGACGATAAAGCCGGTTATGTTTTTACCGATGCACATCGCCGCGACGACCAGGCCTGGGAACTGGCAAGCTCAGAAAAGCCTTTGTGGGGCGCGTTCGATAAAAGCTATTACACCGATCAATACGGCGGCCTGCTGGCGCTCAGCGCAATGACTTACCGCACATTATCCCCGGACACCCATCGTCCACTGCTGATCGTCCTGCTGGCCGCCCTGACCGCCGCACTTGGCGTACCCTTCCTTTATAAAGCAACGCGCCTGCTGTGGGATGAAAGGCTGGCTTCGGTCTCGGCATGGCTTTTCTGCCTGTATCCCGAGTCGATCCTCACGGGCGGCGCGCAAATGCGTGAGCCTTTCCTATTAACCTTTATTGCCATGGCTTTTTGGGGATTTGCGGAGTGGCTAAACCAGGGCCGGTCGCGCGGCTGGTGGTGGGTGGGCATCGGCATAGCTGGGATGCTGCTGGTTTCCCCTGCCATGGCGCTAGTCCTGTTGGTTTTATTCGGCGGCTGGCTATGGCTGAGGGGAGAGCGGAAACGCATACCGTGGCCAATTTTAGCAATCGTTGGAAGCGTATTCTTAATCGGTTTGTTGTTTCTGGCATGGAGCCTGAGCCGGCAGCATGATTTCAGCGGAGCGGGGCCGATCGGGATCATATTAAATTGGTTCCGCGCCTCGGTTAAATGGGTGATCTATCTGTTGGAACGCGGCTCGGGGCAGATCCAGAATGTGTTCTCGAAGATGAACCCGCTCATGCAATTCCTGTTCGTAGTCGGGTATGGGATCGCCCAGCCGGTATTGCCGCCCGCCTTTTTTGCGCCGACTACATTGACGTGGCACATCATTGCCGTGTTCCGCGCAATGGGGTGGTACATCATCCTGCCGCTCCTGATCTATGCGCCAGTGGCAGCGTGGCGGAGCGCGCCCGGCCGCGAGCGCCGACTCTGGCTCTGGCTCTCGGCTTTTTCCTGGCTGTGGATATTGACCTGCGCGATCCGCGCCGGTGGAGATCAGTGGGACAACCCGCGCTATCGCCTGATCTTCTTCGGGTTCGAAGCACTGGCTGCCGGATATGGCTGGCTGTGGTGGCGTGAGCACCGTGACGCGTGGCTGCCGCGCATATTCGCCCTGGAAATCATCTGTGTGCTGCTGTTCGGGGAATGGTACGTGGCGCGTTATTATTTAATAGGCATTCATCTTCCGATCCTGGTTGTGCTTGGATTGAGCCTGATATTCCTGGTAGTTATCCTCCCCGGAGGCTGGCTTTGGGATCGTTGGCGGGCGGAAAAAGTCGGCGCTTGACTTGCCTACTAGAGAGTTTATAATTCAGTTATTGAATTTTGGAACGAGGAGAAAATAATGCCCACTGCACTTATCACTGGGATCACCGGCCAGGACGGATCGTACCTGGCTGAACTGTTGTTATCAAAAGGGTATCGTGTGGTGGGAATGGCGCGGCGCGCCAGTACGGTCACATATGAACGTATCCAACACCTGCTGGACGATATCATCGTCATTCAAGGCGACCTGACGGACCAGGGTTCTCTGTTGTCGATGTTCGAAGAATATAAACCGTCAGAGGTCTACAACCTGGCCGCGCAATCGTTTGTGCCAACCTCATGGAACCAGCCTGCGTTCACCGGCGACGTCACGGCACTGGGGGTGACGCGGATGCTGGAAGCGATCCGATTTGTAAACTCAAAGATCAAATTCTATCAAGCCTCGTCCAGCGAAATGTTCGGCAAGGTCGTGGAGGTACCGCAGACCGAAACAACGCCTTTTTATCCGCGCAGCCCCTACGGAGTTGCAAAAGTCTACGGTCATTGGATCACGGTCAACTATCGTGAGTCGTTTGGCCTGTTTGCCGTGTCGGGCATCCTGTTCAACCATGAAAGTCCGCGGCGAGGCCTGGAATTCGTCACACGCAAGATCTCGAACGGCGTGGCGCGCATCAAGCTTGGGCTGGCAAAGGAACTGCGCCTGGGCAACCTGGAGTCTCGAAGAGATTGGGGCTTCGCCGGGGATTACGTCAAGGCGATGTGGTGCATGTTACAGCAGCCAAAGCCCGATAATTTCGTGATCGGCACCGGCGAGACCCATACGGTGCGCGAATTTTGCGAGATTGCTTTCGGCCACGTGGACCTGGACTACAACGATTTTGTCGTAAAGGACGAGAGTTACTATCGCCCAGCAGAAGTAGACTTGTTGGTTTCCAATCCGATCAAAGCGAAGACACAACTTGGCTGGGAGCCGACCGTTGGTTTTAAAGAACTGGTGACCATGATGGTGGATTCTGACATGCAACGTTTGAAGAATAGCTAATTCATACTTCGGATTTAGTCTTCTTATTGATGTGATATTGGCAGGATTGAATCCCGAATTTCATACCATTTGAATTATCTGAGGAATTCGGAAAATGCGTTCTTATACCTCGCTGCCTATCCCCAATTTTAAGAATTTTCTGCCTTATTTATCCCTGCTTTTAGGGATCGGATTTGGGCTTTTTGTTTACAGTTATTGGTTAATAGATTTTCTCCCCCCGACCAGCAAGCAAATAATACTTTATACATTGTTATTCAGCCTGAGTGGAGCAGTGGGTTATTTTTTACTCCTAAAGCTATTGATATTAGCCAGGTTATCTGTAATGACCGGATTGTCACGCTGGATGGTGATCGTTTCAAGCGTTTTAATAGGGGTCTTTCTATTTTTCGGCGGCACGACTACATGGAGGTCATCAACCAAATATTTGACCTTCTTATTACCACGTGAAACGCTTGAAATCTCGGTACCTGCTCAACAAACAAACCCTGAACCGGAAATCATTATTCAAAGGTTTACAACCTCTTTGGGCGATATTTCCTATAACGAAATCGACTATCCGGGGTGGAAAAGAGATAGTAACCAGCTTGTACTAAAGGATATTTCTAAAAACAAGCTAGAGTGGACGGGACGAACAGGCGACGAAGCGGTGATCTTATTTCTCAGATCCCTCAAGGTGGAACGATCAATGTCTCCTGGAATGGAATGAGCCGATCTGTAAACCTGGCTTCGGCGGGAGGAGAAAAATATACATATACCCAGAATTTCGAAGTCCCGTTTTATGCCTCCAGTAATATGGCCAACGCGCTGGCCCTGGTGAATTTCCTATTAATTTGTCTGGCAATCAATCTTTTAATTTTGGAAAAAAGAAAAGACATCCTAACCGGCCTTAAACAATCAATTTTAATATCGCCCGTCTCGAGGCGTAACGAGATTGTCGAGAACGATGCTGTAAATGGGGTCCCCCAAAAAACCACAGGCTGGGAATGGGCGATTATCCTTGGCATCGTGGTTATGGCGCTATTGCTCCGAGCTTTTAATTTGGAGAATCTCTATCCTTACATAGACGAATATAACCACTTGTTGGCGGCAAAAGCGATCGTGGCCGGTGCTTCTTTAAATACCGTATATCCACGGAGTTTGATCATCGTGACTCTGCCGGTGGCCCTTTTTTTCCGGTTGTTTGGAATACAATTATGGTTGGCTCGATTGGCAGGTGTATTGTTTAATGCCGGAGCCATTATTCCTTTATATCTTTTAACAAAAAAGATCAACAAACCAGTTGCGGTTTTATCCTGTATATTATACGCAACGAGTCCATGGATCATTTCCGAGGCCCGGTATGTGAGGGAATATGCGTATTTTCCCTTTTATTTTTATTGGATAGTTTACGGAATGGTGCTCTTTATTGAAAGATTCCCGGACCGTTTCATCCTTATCAAAGAATGGAGGACAGCGTTCCAACCCAAGCTTCGTTTTCTGTGGGTGGCTTTGATTTTGCCCGTACTTTACACCATGATCGATGTGTTATTTATTCAGCCGAGCTCAACCTTCAAAGTAATCCTGGTAGCCTACAGTTTGTTTGGTTTGTTTGTCTTGAAGAAGTTTGACTTAAGAGATAAATCCAACATAAAGTTGTTAGTTGTTTCAGGTGTGGGGATCATTGCAGGCGGATATCTTGTTTTCGTAGCAGGGCAAAGGGACGTTTCGTTGCTTCCACAATTCAACGGTACTTACCTGAATTACTTCTTTAATAATCCCGAACAACAATGGTATTTCGACAGACCGAGAATTTTCCTGATCCTCGTCATCGTCAGCGCGATTACTTTATGGCTGGTGTCCCATCGTTTTAACTTTATCCCGTCCTTCCTTGCCATGACTTTCCTTTTGCTTATGGCCATCTTTGTATTCTTCTTCAAACGTTTTATGGCGATCCGTTACGTTTTCTGCATGGAGATCTGGTATGTAATTCTCATGGCAATCGGTTTATACGGTATATGGATCGTATTACGGATAATTTTGCCCTGGAAACGCATTCCCAAACTCTTGATTGCGCTAACCTTATTAATTCCGGCTGTAAATTTTCGCCAAACCCTCCTGCCCACCCTGTACTCCAAACAAGGTTATATGCCAATTTCAGGGGAATTTCATTACGACGTTGGAACCGTCAATACTTACCTGCAGGGCAAGGTAAAGCAGGATGATATATTAATCTCAACCGTATATGGCCGTTATGTGGCCTTTAAAGGTGAGCCTGTTTTCGAGAAAATTTATAACTATGATTACCTCGTGGATAACCCCCGTGAATATATGCTCTCGATAATTAACCAATATGATTCCGGCTGGGTCGTCCTGGATTCGTCGCGCTTCGCCGTGTCGCACTCGGAACCTTTACCGCTCGATTCGTTGACGGTCAGCAATAAGAGCATCGATTATATTGGTAATTTTGCCGACGAATATGTCTGGAAGTGGAATAAATCAAATTTGGCGCCATAGCGTCCTGGACATCGAGAAATATCCGGTCAGGTTCATCTGCACAAGACCCTGCGGTGCGGGTCACCTTATTCATAAGCAATACAAATTTTTTAAATTCAAGCCAGGCATTGTAGAAAATACCTATGAAGCAAACTCTTTTGTATTTCAAGGATATTGAGAGGAATATCGGGCTTATTGGGCCGGGAATGATCCTAGGGGTGGGATTTGGATTATTCCTCAATGGATATTGGTTAATAGATAAATTTCCCGCCGGAAGCAGGCAGTTGTTGTTCGTTACCATCCTGGCCAGCCTGCTCGGCATGGCAGGATATTACCTGTTGTTAAGATGGATGAGAGACCATTCCCGCGCATTTCCAATGGGCCAGAGATTGAGCCTGATTGGGTCAAGCGTTCTTGTTGGCGTAATCCTGTTTTTTGCAGGAACAAACCAGTGGACCACCAATCCCAGATATGTGACGCTGCTCCTGCCGACTCACAGGCTACAGGTTTCGCTGATGCCGGCGCAACCCTCCGGGGAAACGGACTTAACATGGTTCAATACATCGTTGGGCGACGTATCGTATGATTCCCTTAATATCAAGGGATGGAAAAGAGAAGACTATCAATTAGTCCTTCAGGATCCTTCCAATAATGCGCTATCCTGGACGGGAAAACCGGGGGAGATGATCCAACTGATTTTTCGCAACTCTGCGCCGGGCGGGAAAGCGACCCTTTCGTGGGATGGACAGGAAGAGACAATAAACCTGTCTTCAGAAAGGACCACTTATACCCATTCGTTCCCCATCCCTTTTTATGCAGGACGCACGTTCGTATTGTTATTGGGGATATTAAACTTCGTCATCCTGTCGCTGGCATTCTCTCTTTTTGTCTGGGAGAAGAGAGAATTGCTGGTACAAGCCATCCGTCAATCATTTGCCAGAACAACGATTCGCTGGGATGCCCCGGAGGTAATGCTCCTGCTGGGTGTAATCATACTGGCATTCCTGCTGCGTGTTTTCAACCTGGGTAATCTATACCCTGCGGTGGACGAATATTATCAACTGATTGCCGCCAAACAGATCCTGCAGGGGGCGGCGCTCGGCTCTGTATACCAGAGGAGTTTGTGGGTGGTCACGCTGCCTGTCACGGTTGCCATGCGAATATTCGGCAATGAGCTTGGGGTTGCCCGTTCGGTGGGGGTGTTGTTCAATGTGCTGGCAATCGTCCCGTTGTACTTCCTCATGCGAAAAATAAACCGTGCACTTGCGGTGCTGTCGTCCCTGTTATATGCCACAAGCCCATGGATCATCACGTTTGCGAGAGTGGTACGTGAGTACGCCTATTACCCCTTTTACTTCTACTGGATCATCCTTGTGATGGTGCTGTTCATCGAAGGAATGCCGGAGGGCTTTGTCATCCAGCGGGATTGGAAAATCTTTTTCAAGACCAGGATGGGAGTCCTGGGTCTGGCCCTGATCCTTCCACCGATCTACGGGTTTGCCATCGATCATCTTTCCACTTTCAGAATCGTTTTGCTGGCGTATTTCGTTTTCGGGCTATTTATATTGAGGAAGTTCAACCTGAGGAACGGGGGAAATCTAATCGTTTTGATCTTGATCAGCGGCGGTATACTTATCAGTTGCATATAAGGAAGTAAAACGGCAACTTGGACTGCTCTCCCTGATCCCGAAGTTCAACCCATTTCCAATCCAATACTTCTTTCCCAACCCGCAACAACAATGGTATTTCGATCGGTTTGTGTCGGTTCTTGTAATTGGCCTGCTGTGCGGCGCGGTATTATGCTATCATGGTGCGGCGTGTAAATTTTGTCCCGCTCTTCCTTTTGACCCTGTACGCCTGTTTTTTGGGATTCTTTCATCTTTTTTTCGAAGACCTTTTTTCATACACGGCACCTCAGCACAACTGAGCTTTGGTACATCCTGCTGATTGCCGATCGGGCTTTATGCCGTTTGGAGCCTGCTCTACGCACTGCTCTCCATGAAGGGCAGTGCCGTTCAAAATATTATTGGCAGTATTCCTGGGAGTATCCGTAATCAACCCTCAACAGACTCTTCTGCCGGTGCTGTCGAATAACCCCGATATGCCGATATCAGAGGATTATTACCATGATATGTCACTCGTCCAAGGATTACATGCTTCCTCATACGGAGGATGGTGATGTGCTAATATCCACCGTCTATGGACTCTATGCAACCTGGGAGGGAGAACCCAGATTCCGTACGATCTACCGGATCACCAGTCAAACTCCCAGACAGGACGTGTTTGCCATGGTCGACCAGAACCCGTCCGGATGGATCGTGATCGATCAGATCCGGCTCGATCAGGCCTCCATGACCGTCAAAGATTATTCGGGTAAAGACCAAATCGAATACATCGGCTTATTTGGCGACGAATATGTATGGCATTGGCAGCACTCGCCAGCCAGCACAACCATCCCAGGGGCGTTGGGAAAAGGAACAATGAATCTTTCGATCGTTATTTCTGTTTTTAACGAAGAATCCAGTCTAGCCATTCTATTCGACGAGATCACCCAGGCCATGGCGCCCCTGCCTCATGTGTGGGAAGTCATCTTTGTAGACGATGGCAGCAGAGACAAAAGCCTGGAGGTCTTAAGGCAGATCGAGGAGAAAGACCCGCTGCATGTGCGGGTGGTTGTATTCCGGCGCAACTTTGGTCAGACGGCCGCCATCACAGCGGGGATCGATTATTCCAGAGGCGAGATCATCATCCTGATGGACGCCGATCTTCAGAATGACCCGGCAGACATCCCCAGCCTGTTGGAAAAGCTGGACGAAGGATACGATATGGTGAGCGGATGGCGAAAACTCCGCAAAGATAATACACTTACGCGCACCATACCGTCTGTCATTGCCAACAGCCTCATCTCCTGGGTGACCGGTGTGCACCTGCATGACTATGGTTGTACACTCAAGGCTTACCGGCGGGATGCCCTGGAAGGTTTTCGATTGTACGGAGAAATGCACCGGTTCATCCCGGTTTTCGCACATTCCATTGGAGCGAAAATTACTGAAATCCCTGTGCACCATCACCCGCGCCGTTTTGGAAGAGCCAACTACGGATTGGAGCGGACTCTCAAGGTGGTACTCGACCTCGTCACGGTCAAGTTCCTGTTAAGTTATTCCATCAAACCGATGCGCTTGTTCGGCGGGGCGGGCCTGGGGCTGATGTTCAGCAGCTTCCTGCTGATGGTCTTCCTGTTCATCCGCCGTACATTTCAGAATATTTCCGTGTTCGACTCGCCCCTCTTCCAACTGGCGATCATGATCTCAATCCTGGGCTTCCAGTCCATTCTCATGGGGTTGATGGCAGAACTGCTGGCGCGCACGTATCATGAGTCACAGAAAAAGCTCACTTATACGGTACGGGAAGTCATTCAAAAGAAGCCCTCAGATGACTAAATGGTTCTTGAACAATCGCCAGATTCCTGCTCCGGCTGCTGGGTACATTCATAGCGATCGGATTGATCTTTGTTTTGGTGAAGGAAGGCGGGTGGGACGAAGTCCTGAATGCCTTCAAGCAGGTCTCGCTCACGAGGATCATCCTGGGCATGGCGCTGATCCTCGTTTCCAGGATATTCGTAGCCACGCGCTGGTACATCCTGATGCGCTCAGGCAACGTAAAGATATCCTATTCCGATTCAACCGCGCTTACCTTTACAGGGCTTTTTGCCAATAATTTTCTGCCGACGACCATCGGCGGGGACGTGCTGCGCCTGGCAGGCGCGATGCAACTGGGGTATGACAGGGCCGTCTGCCTGGCTTCGATCGCCGCCGACCGGTTGATCGGGGCGTTCGGCATGCTCTTTACCATGCCTTTCGGTTTGATCCCTGCCCTGCATATCCTCGGCCAGGGAGCGACCCATTCCTTCGTCTTTTCACCCCTTTTCTCGCGATTATCCGATTTTATAAAACGGACGATCCAGACTTTTTCGATATGGCTTGGCCGCCCCTATGCTTTACTCGCGGCACTCGGCTGCACCTGGGGCCACGTGTTCTGCACCTGTGTGTGTTTGTATATATTGGTCACAGGCCTTGGAGGACATGTTGGTTTCTGGCTGATCACCGGCCTGTGGAGCCTGTCGCTTATTTTGTGACACTCATCCCGATCTCGATCAACGGCCTAGGCGTTCAAGAACTTTCACTGACCTTCTTGTTCTCAACCGTCGCCGGGCTTGAGCACGCCGGTCAGCCTGACGATTGCCGTGTTGATCCGCGCTTTCTACGTTGTCGCCAGCCTGATCGGCGCATTTTACCTGCCGGGTATCATGTCTGCGATGGCCGCCAGCCGGAAAATCGATACCAACGAGAATTGACCTTTCCCCATTAAATAAAATTTGCAACTTGTGAAAAAAACACAATGACAGCCAATATCAAGACTTTCTTTAAGACATATTTTGCTATCGGGATCGGGATCAGCCTGCTGGCCATCTATCAAACCGAACAGCAGACACAGGCCTTTCTCAAAATCAGGACGCGTTATAAATGGGCCCTGCTCATGATCTTTTTTGCATTCAACGCGGCAACCGGGCTCTATCTCGTATTGCGGCGGGATAACGCGGACAGTTTCTGGGAGCGGCTCGACTTCAAGAGGCTGCCCTCCTTTTTGGGGAGATTATTTGGCTGGATTTTGCTGGTCATTCCGTTCCCGATCCTTTGGTATGCAAATTCTGATTTCTTTGGCCACGGCGGGGATGCTTTCTTCCGATTGATGTGGTTATTCTGGTGGCTGGTTTTGGGACAGGCGGTTGGATTCAAGTTAACCACCCGCTTGTCGTGGACGGTATCCTTTGCATTTGCATTATTGATCGACGGAGTTATCACTCAAATTTACGTCACCTTTCTCCCGGTGACTAACTATCCCTTTTCGGTGGGCTGGTCGGAAGCCAGCCGGTTTTACTATGGATCGCTCCTTTTCAGCAAATCCCTTTATGGGGTTAATCTGCCGCTCTCGGTCTGGCACGGGACACGATATTTCCTCCTTGCGATCCCTTTTCTCATCCACGGACTGCCCATTTGGGCCGACCGACTGTGGCAGGTGCTCTTGTGGCTCGGGATAACCGGCCTGACAAGCTGGCTGTTCGTCCGCCGCTTGAAGCCCCCGGAATGGACTACCGCCCTGATCATAGGCGGCTGGTTATTTCTATATTTATTTCAAGGCGCCGTTTATTACCATTTGCAGGTGTGTGTCATCATCATTTTGCTCGGCGTTTCATCCCAGCATCCATGGCGTTCACTGGCGGCTGTCATCGTGTCATCGTTCTGGGCGGGCATGAGCCGTCTGAACTGGTTCCCAGTACCGGCTATCCTGGCCATCACTCTCTACCTGCTTGAAGAGCCTTATTCGCGGGTTGGGCAGTTTTGGCGCTATATTTTCAAACCCGCGTTGTGGGGTGCCGTGGGACTCGTCACAGCCCTGCTCGGAGAAGGCTTTCTATATAGCCATTTCAGGCAACACGGACTTGAAAGCATTCGGGTCGAGCCTGACATCTGCCTTGTTGTGGTACCGCTGGTTCCCCAGCCCGACAAATCCGATCGGGATCATGCCCGGCACACTGATCGTTTCCCTGCCGCTCTTTATTCTCATTTACCTGTCCGTTCGCAAGCATCTGAATGATATGCATCCACTCCGCCAGGCGGGGCTTGTTATCATGCTGTTAATTTTGCTGGTTGGTGGACTGGTGGTCAGCACGAAGATCGGCGGTGGCGGCGACCTGCATAACATGGATGCTTATATGGTCATGCTGGCCCTGATCGGGGTTTATTTCTTGTGCCAGCGGGTCGAACCGGAAGCGCCAGCGCCTTCCCGATTTGAGACGGTCATGCTGGCCGATCATCGCCCTGCTGCTGATCGTTCCGGTCAGTTTTTCACTCTCGCGCGATCACCCGGCCCTTCACTTATAACAAAGCAGACGCGGCCGAGGACCTGTCCGTTTTACGGGAAACCGTTCAATCGTACAGTAAATCAGGGGAGGTGCTCTTTATTTACCAGCGCCAATTGTTGACATTCGGAATGATCCCGAACGTCCAGATCGTCCCTGAAGATGAAGTGGTGTCATTGATGGAAATGGCGATCTCAGGAAACAAGCCATATCTCGACAAGTTCTATGCGGACCTGGCGAGCCATCGCTTTGCCGCCATTGTGGCAAGCAGGCAAAATCTGGGCGTGGAAACCGGCGATTTTATAGAAGAAAGCAATGTTTGGACAAGACTGGTGGCCCAGCCGTTACTTTGTCAATATAAACCGGCAGTGACACTGACATTTTCCAATATCCAGGTCTTTATACCGCGCGCCAAACCCTGCCCGGATTTTCCGCCCTCGGTGGGACAGCCGTGATGACCCTCCAAGAAAAATTTACGACACTCATGTGCCGACTCCGAAGGGCCTTTAATTCCGCATGAAAATTCTATTAATCAATAGCGAATACCCTCCCATCGGCGGCGGCGCAGGGAATGCCAGCGAGAATATTGCGCGGCTGCTGGTCAAAATGGGGAATGAGGTGTTCGTACTGACATCACGATTTGGGAACCTGCCCCATGAGGAATTATGCGGCGGGGTCAGGATCCTGCGCGGCCCGGCCTTTCGCCAATTCAGCGATCGTTCCACTGCCATGGAGCAATCTTCTTTTATCGTTGGGGCTTCCATTCGGGCCTTCAGCCTGCTCCGTCACTTCAAACCGGATGTGACACTCGCATTTTTCGGTTTACCGTCAGGCGCAGTGGCATGGTTGTTGAAAATAGTATTGGGTGTTCCATACGTTGTCTCCCTGCGCGGCGGCGATGTACCGGGATTCAGGCCGTATGATTTCTGGCTCTATCACAAGTTAGCCGTGCCCTTCCTGCACGTGATCTGGCGCAACGCTTCCACAGTTGTAGCGAACAGCAAAGGCCTGCACGACCTTGCCACAGCATTCGACTCGACAATCGACATTCCGATCGTGCCGAACGGCGTGGACGTGGAAAGGTATTCCATGATCCATCACGATTGGTCTCCGCCGCGCATATTATCCGTAGGACGCGTGGTTTACCAGAAGGGATATGACCTTGCGCTGCTGGCCCTGGCGGGACTCAAGGACCTCGAATGGGAATGGCGCATCGCAGGTGACGGACCACAATTGGCCTCCCTACATACTTTGATCGAAAAGCATGACCTGCAGGAGCGTGTGCATTTCCTGGGATGGCAGACAACGGAGCAGCTCAAAAAACAGTATGCGGAAGCCAACCTGTTCCTCTTCCCCTCCCGGCATGAAGGGATGCCCAATGCCGTGCTGGAAGCCATGGCGAGCGGGCTGGCTGTGGTGGCGACCAGCATTGCAGGCAATGAAGAATTGGTGGTGGATGGCGAAACCGGTGCGCTTGTCCCGGTGGAGGACGCCGACGCGCTTCGAGGAGCGCTGAGGCCGTTCCTTAGCGAGGCAAAGATGCGAGAGAAAATGGGAAGCGCTGCGCGTCCAAGAGTCGAGCGGCTCTTTCCCTGGACCCGTGTGGCTGAAGAGTATCAGTTAATTTTAGAGAAGGCGATGAAATAATGTGCGGTATTTGTGGACTGTCGTACTCGAACAGGCGAACCGGTGACCGTGAGATCCTGCAGGAGATGAACGCAGCCATCCGTCACCGCGGGCCGGACAGCGACGGCTTTTATGCCGCCGAGGGGGTGGGTCTCGCCGTACGGCGCCTGGCCATTATCGATGTGAAAGGCGGCGACCAGCCGATCTCCAACGAGGACGATTCGCTGTGGGTGGTGCAAAACGGAGAAATTTACAACTATCCCCAAATGCGAATCGAGCTGGAGAAACGCGGGCATCATTTCAAGACCCAGACCGATACCGAATGCATCCTGCATTATTACGAGGATGAAGGCGAGGCCTGCGTCCAACGCTTTCGCGGCATGTTTGCCATAGCTTTATGGGACACGCACAAGCGCCGCCTGTTGCTGGCGCGCGACCGACTGGGAAAGAAGCCCATCTATTATACGGTTCAGAACGGTGAGATCTATTTCTGCTCTGAACTGAACGGATTGCTCAAGGCTTTACCGTCCCGACCTGAGATCGACCTGGAAGCGATCGACCTGTACCTGAGTCTGCAATATGTCCCCGAGCCGCGCACCGTGTATAAAGGCATTTATAAACTACCGGCTGCGTCTACGCTCATTTGGGAAAACGGGCAGGCGAAAGTCAATCGCTACTGGGATTATTCATACCAGACGAAGCTGACCGGAGACGAATCAGACCTGGCGGAAGAGCTGCGCGAACGGCTGCGCGAATCCGTGAAAATGCGACTGATCAGTGAGGTGCCGCTGGGCGCACACTTGAGCGGAGGCATCGATTCGAGCATCGTGGTGGCGTTGATGGCCGAATTGAGCAGCGCACCGGTAAAAACTTTTCGGTCGGTTTCGAGGAAGAGCAATTTTCCGAACTGCCGTATGCAAGAGCCGTGGCGCAAAAGTATGCCACCGATCACCAGGAATTTACACTGACCTATGGCGATATCCCTGCAACGCTCGAAAAGATAGGCGATCACTTCGGCGAACCCTTTGCCGATGCATCGGCCATCCCGCTTTATCACCTCTCGCTGCTGACACGGCAATATGTGACGGTGGCCCTGAACGGGGACGGCGGCGATGAGGACTTTGCCGGCTATCAACGGTACTGGCTCGACCCGCTGGCCAACTTATACCTGAAGTCGCCCAGGCTGCTGAACCGCAGCCTGGTCCCTTCGATAGTGCGGCATTTGCCAGACGGATCAAGCCGGCCGGTGGGACAGAGTCTGGTCAACGGACTTAAGCGCCTCGAGCAGCTTCCTCGGATCGATGAGCGCGCGAGCATTCTGCGCTGGGGTTCCTATTTTGCCCCCTGGCAGCGACAAGCCTTGTGGAAAGGGGAGCATTGGAAATCCTTCTGCGCCGATAATGCTGAGTCATTCCTGGCAGAACAGTTCAATAAAACCGACGGCTCGTTCCTTGACCGGACACTCTATACCGATTTACATACCTATTTGCCTGGCGACCTGCTGGTGAAGGCTGACCGGATGACGATGGCTGCTTCACTGGAGGGCCGCTCGCCGTTCCTTGACCATGAATTGGTAGAGTGGAGTGCGCGTTTACCCGACTCGCTTAAAGTGCGAGGTAGAAGCGGAAAGTATTTGTTGAAAAAAGCCTTTGCCGGCTATTTGCCCGAGGCGGTCAGAAAGCACCGGAAGCAGGGATTTGGCATCCCGCTGGCGGCATGGTTCCGGGGGCCGCTGGCCGATTGGTCACGCGAGTTATTGCTCGATACAGGCAGTCCGCTGAACCGGTGGTTCAACCGCCCGGCAGTGGAGGCACTGATCGATGAACATAACCAGGAGCGCGCGGATCACGGCAAGCGACTGTATGCGTTGAGTATGCTGGCATTATGGGGGAATGGATTAGGCTAAAAAATTGCTGCGAATTCGAATAAAAACGAATGCAACTTATGTATTAAGGTTAGCACTTGACAGGGGGGGATATGTGTGTGAGAATTCAGAAAATGAATGCTCAACCATGCCTGATGTAAAGCCGCACGAATACACCCTTTTAAACGAGATCGCGCAGGATTCGATGGTCACGCAGGCCGGCCTTTCGGACCGGCTGGGGATCGCGGTGGGCAGCGTTAACTGGTATATCAAAAGGCTGGTGCAACGCGGCTGGGTAAAGGTATCACACCTGGACCGCACCCGGCTGAAATACGACCTGACCTCGGATGGCATGGCGGTGTTCACCCAACGAGCCCTGTTCTATGCCAGAGATTCCCTGAAGGTGTACAGCGACATTCGCGGCAGGGCCAAGAAGCTGGTGGACGAGTTAAGAGAGCAAGGGACCAAACGAGTGTACCTGGAAGGCAACGATGCCATGATTGACATTTTGCGCCTGACCTGCATCGAAGCCGGGATCGCAGTCAGCGACCTGCCTGTTGAGGTGACACTGAGGGCTTCCGGTAATGATTTCGAAATTGCTCCGAGCAAAAAGACCCATTAACCGGCTTTTGTTAATGATAACCGCTCATAATATTCAAGGTAACCAAGAAATATGACGACAAACAATACATTAATTACTAAAGACGAATGGGATCTCGTTATCCGCCCCAAACGCGGCTGGTGGGATTTGCGGCTGGACGAGTTATTGCGTTACTGGGACCTGGTCTGGCTGTTTGTCTGGCGCGATTTTGTTTCCCAATACAAGCAAACTGTCCTAGGCCCGTTGTGGTACCTGATCCAACCCATCCTGACTACGACCGTCTTCACAGTCATTTTTGGAAAGATTGCCAAACTTTCCACGGATGGATTGCCGCCCTTCCTGTTTTATATGGCGGGCAATACGGTTTGGAGCTATTTTGCCGGATGCCTGACCAGCACCTCGAATACATTTTCCAATAACGCCGCCATCTTTGGAAAGGTGTACTTCCCGCGTTTGAGTGTGCCTGTTTCGAATGTCATTTCCAACCTCATTTCCTTAGGTATCCGTTTTGGTGTGTTTATAGTTTTCCTGATCTATTTCATGCTGACCGGTTCAGCGGTTAAACCCAATCTGTGGATATTAATGCTGCCAGTATTATTACTGATTATGGCAGGGCTGGGGTTGGGCTTTGGCCTTATTATTTCCTCTCTTACCACCAAATACCGGGATATGCAGCAATTAGTGGGTTTTGGCGTCCAATTGCTTATGTATGCAACGCCGGTGATCTATCCGCTATCGACCGTTCAGGGCATCTGGCGCTGGCTGCTGCTGGCCAACCCGCTGACACCCGTGGTAGAGATCTTTCGCCTGGCATTTCTGGGAACGAGCTCGATTGAGCCTGTTTGGCTGGTCTATAGCGCAGGTTTCACTCTGGTCGTGTTATTGCTCGGTGTGCTTATATTCAACTCACGTTGAAAACACTTTTATGGATACTGTCTAATATGTCGAAACCCGTCATTTCTGTCGAAAATCTTTCCAAGACCTACCAATTAGGTGTGATCGGTACGGGAACGTTCAAGGGCGACGTGCAGAGCTGGTTGTCGAAATTACGCGGCCTGCCTGATCCTAATCTCAAAATAGGTGAGAACGGACCACGGCAATCGCCAGGGCGAAACCATTTGGGCGTTGAAGGATATCAATTTGCAGGTGCAGCAGGGCGAGGCCCTGGGCATCATCGGACGTAACGGCGCAGGGAAAAGCACCCTGCTCAAAATCCTTTCGCGTGTGACCGCGCCAACCAGTGGCGTAGTAAAAGTAAAAGGACGCATCGCCAGCCTGTTGGAAATAGGAACCGGTTTTCACGCGGAACTGACCGGGCGCGAGAATATTTACTTGAACGGTGCGATCATGGGGATGAACCGAGCCGAGATCGCACATAAGTTCGATGAGATCGTCGATTTTTCGGGTGTGGAGCAGTATATAGATACCCCCGTGAAACGTTATTCGAGCGGCATGTACGTGCGCCTGGCATTTGCCGTAGCTGCGCACCTGGAGCCTGAGATTTTGATCGTGGACGAAGTTCTGGCGGTTGGCGATACGGATTTTCAAAAGAAATGCCTTGGAAAGATGAATGACGTTACCGAGACCGGCCGCACTGTGCTATTTGTCAGCCATAATATGACAGCCATCACCCGATTATGCCGGCGTGTGGCATTGATAGAGAAAGGTGAAGTTGTTTTAGATGGTGTTTCCACCGATGTGATTTCCCACTATCTCGCTTCAAATATCGGTTCAGTTGCCATGAGAGAATGGCCCGACCTGAACGAGGCTCCGGGTACGCATATCGCAAAGTTGAGGTTGGTGCGTGTGCGCGATAATGCCGGGCATCCAAGCGCTGCACTGGATATTCGCAAGCCGTTCCAAGTGGAGATGGAATATGAAGTGTTCGAAGGCGGGCGCGTATTGGCACCTAATTTTCACTTTTATAACGGTGAGAATGTGTGTGTATTTATTACAGTAGACCAGGACAAGACGTGGAAAAATAAGCCTCGTCCCGCAGGGCATTATGTCTCGACAGTTCATATCCCCGGTAATTTTCTTGCGGAGGGTACTCTCACCGTCCTGGTTGCTTTAAGCGAATTGAACCCTGTGGTGGTGCATTTCGCTCTTGCAGAAGTGGTGGCGTTCCAGGTAGTAGACTCATTAGACGGCGATTCCATGCGAGGTGATTATGGGAAGGCACTCCCCGGCGTTATCCGGCCCGCGCTGGAATGGACAACTGATTACCGGAAAGTGAAAGAATAAACATGAAAGTTGTCATCCTGGCGGGCGGTCTCGGTACACGCCTGGCCGAAGAAACCGAAGTAAGACCCAAGCCCATGGTTGAAATTGGGGGACGTCCGATTCTGTGGCACATCATGAAGCATTATGCCCATTATGGATTTAAGGAGTTCTACATCGCCGTTGGATATAAGGGGGAAGAGATCAAGCGTTATTTTCTGGATTATTACAACCTTAGTGGCAGCATGACCATTGATTTTTCAAATGGGAAAATGGAAGCCCATAAGAGGGAATATGAGGATTGGGTGGTACATTTCATCGACACCGGCCTCCATACCAATACCGGCGGCCGCGTAAAACGCCTGGAAACCTATCTTAATAACGAACCCTTCATGTTAACTTATGGCGACGGCGTTAGTAATATTAACCTGACCGAACTTCTTAATGTCCATCGACTCCATGGTTGTACAGCAACGCTTACAGCCGTCCGCCCACCGGCGCGTTTTGGCGGATTGGTGTTCGATGGAGATTATATTGCGGAGTTTACCGAGAAGCCTCAAATTGGAGAGGGCTGGATCAACGGCGGATTTATGGTGTTCAGCCCCGATATTTTCAAGAACCTTGAAGGCGACGATAGCAGTTTAGAAGTCCGATACCCTCGATTATTTGGCGACCCATCACCAACTTAATGCATACCGGCATGAGGGTTTCTGGCAATGCATGGATACTTTGCGCGATAAACGTCAACTCGAAAGCCTATGGCAACAAGACAAGGCCCCGTGGAAGGTATGGGAATGAGCGGCTTTTGGAGGGACCGCCCCACTTTCGTCACCGGGGGAACAGGACTGCTTGGATCATGGCTTGTGCAGCGCCTGGTTGATGCAAAGGCAGATGTGGTTTGCCTGGTGCGTGACTGGGTTCCGCAAAGCGAGTTGGTTCAAACCGGTGTTGATCGGTCGTGTAAAAGTGGTGCGCGGAGATGTACGCGATCAGGCCACACTGGAACGCACTTTGGGCGAATATGAAATCGACACGGTGATCCACCTGGCGGCGCAGACCATTGTGACCATTGCCAACCGCAACCCGATTTCGACGTTTGAGACCAACATTGCCGGGACCTGGAACCTGATGGAAGCCTGCCGCCGCAGTCCAGCTGTGAAGCAGGTGGTGGTGGCCTCCTCCGATAAGGCCTATGGCGACCAGAAAAACCTGCCTTATGACGAAAACACCCCGCTGCAAGGCCAACATCCTTATGATGTAAGCAAATCCTGTGCGGATTTGATCGCGCATACCTACGCGGAAACTTACGGGCTGCCGGTGGTCATCACCCGCTGCGGAAATTTTTACGGCGGCGGAGACCTGAACTGGAACCGTGTCATCCCCGGCACCATCCGCTCCATCCTGCGCGGGCAGCGCCCCGTCATCCGTTCGGACGGTGAATATGTGCGCGATTATTTTTACGTGGAAGACGGGGCGGCGGCCTATATGCTTTTGGCGGAAAGACTGGCGACGCAACCCGTGCTCCAAGGCGAGGCATTCAACTTCTCCAACGAGATACAGGTGACCGTAAATCAGATCGTGGAAAAAATTCTCAGACTAATGAATTCCAACCTCGAACCGGAAATCCGCAACGAGGTAAGAAATGAGATTCTCCATCAATATTTGAGCGCAGAAAAGGCGCGCGAAAAACTGGGCTGGCATCCGCTGTTCACACTGGAAGAGGGGTTGGAACATACGATTGCCTGGTACCAGAAATTTTTGGAGACGAACTGATGTTTGCCTGCCGTTCCTGCGGAGAAACCTCCGTCCTGTCTATTTTGTCCATAGGTAACACTCCGCTGGCCAATGCCCTGCTTACCTCTGAACAGTTGACTCAACCCGAGGAGTCCTTTCCTCTCGAGCTGGTTTTTTGTCCGCGGTGCACCCTGGTCCAGATCACCGAGACCGTTGCACCTGAAAAACTATTCCGCGAGTATTTTTATTTCTCGTCGTTCTCCGAGACGGTGCTGCAAAACGCGCATGAGATTGCCGAACGCCTGATCGAGCGCTGCGAATTGAATAGTTCGAGCCTGGTCGTGGAAGTAGCCAGCAACGACGGTTATCTTTTGCAGAACTATCGCCAGCGAGGAATCCCGGTATTAGGCGTTGAACCGGCACGAAACATTGCCCGGGTGGCGGAGGAGCGAGGCATTCCGACCATCTGCGAATTTTTTGATGAAAAACTGGCTGCCGAAATGTGTGCAAACGAGCAGCAGGCAAATGTGATCCATGCCAATAACGTTGCGGCGCACGTAGCCGACCTGCACGGCGTGGTAGGCGGTATGGCGGCCCTGCTGAAACCGGATGGCGTGGCCGTGATCGAGAATCACTATGTCAAGGACCTCATCGACCACGTGGAGTTCGATTCCATATATCACGAGCATCTGTGTTATTACTCGGTTACTTCATTCCGAAACCTGTTTGCCCAGCATGGATTGACCCTGGTAGATGTGGAACGCCTGGCTGTGCATGGCGGTTCGCTGCGGGCATACTTCCAGCGCGCGGATGGGCCTTGTTCGCTGGGAAAGGACGGCCTTCCACGGGTCAATGCCCTACTGGACGAAGAAGCACGATGGGGAGTGGCAGATTTTGGCTTTTACCAGAACTTCGGTGAAAAAGTGGAGCTCCTGCGGAGCCACTTGTTGACGCTGCTGCACAACATTAAATCGGAAGGCAAAAGCATTGCGGTTTATGGGGCATCTGCCAAAAGTACAACGCTATTAAGTTATTTCGGAATCGGCGCGGAAACGCTCGATTATGTGGTGGACCGCAGCACGGTGAAGCAGGGATATTACACACCCGGCTCACACCTGCCCATCCGGGCTCCTGAGACCCTGCTTGAGAAGCAGCCCGATTATGCGCTGCTTTTGACCTGGAACTTTGCCGATGAAATCCTATCCCAACAAGCTGAATACCGTGCGCGCGGCGGGAAGTTCATCATCCCGGTCCCGGCTTTGCGAGTGGTGTAGATGATATTCACCGAGACCCCGCTTAAAGGTGCGTATGTGATCGAGCTTGAACCACGCGAAGATGAACGCGGATTTTTTGCGCGGTCGTGGTGTGCAGATGAGTTTGAGAAGCACGGTTTGAATTCCCGTCTGGTGCAGTGCAACATCTCATTCAATAAAAAGCGCGGCACGCTGCGCGGAATGCATTATCAAGCGGCTCCTTTCCGGGAAGCCAAGCTGGCACGCTGCACGATGGGAGCCATCTACGACGTCATTATCGATCTGCGAACCGCTTCCCCAACATTCAAACAATGGTTCGCCGTGGAGTTGAGCGCGGAGAATCGGCTGGCGGTATATATTCCCGAAGAATTTGCACATGGATTTCAAACGCTGACGGACAACGCCGAAGTGTTCTATCAGATGTCCGAATTCTTTCATCCGGAATGTGCGATGGGCCTGCGATGGGACGACCCGGCTTTTGGCGTGCCATGGCCCATTAAAACGCCGGTTATTTCTGAAAAAGATATGAGCTATCCATCATGGAGCATGGCATGAGGGTACTGGTCACAGGCGCATCGGGTTTTATCGGCTCGCATGTGACAAGAGCATTAATCGGTGCCGGGCATGAGGTTCTGGCGCTGGTTGTGCCCGGCGATGAACTACGGCGGTTACAAGATGTACTCCCGCGTGTCGAGGTACTGCGCGGGACGCTTCAGGACATGCCGGATATCCAGAATAAATTACGCGCCTGGAAGCCGAATGCATGCATTCACCTTGCGTGGTATGCGGAGCTTGGAAAATATTTGATTGCATTAGAGAACCTTGTTTCTTTACAAGGGAGTTTGAGTCTCTTACAGGCCTTATCTGAAAACGGCTGCGAGCATTTTATCGGCGCCGGAACCTGTGCCGAATATGAGATGAAGGCCGAAATGCTAATGGAAACCGACAAGACAAAGCCCGAGACCCTTTACGCAGCATCCAAATCATCCTTCCAAATGATTGGAGAACAACTTTCCAATCGAGCCGGGATGCGGTTCACGTGGGGACGTATATTTTACTTATATGGCCTCCAGGAGGACCCCAGGCGGCTTGTGCCGGCGGCAATACTTAAACTTCAAAAAGGCGAGGTTTTTTCCGCATCACCCGGTGAGCAAATCCGTGATTATTTGCATGTTGCGGATGTGGCGAATGCCTTTCTGGCCCTGATGGAAAAAAAAGCGGAAGGAATTTTTAATGTCTGCTCGGCCCAGCCGGTATCCATTAAGAGTCTCCTGGACACCATCGGCAATCTTACAGGCAGACCGGAACTACTTTTGTACGGGGCACTGCCCTACCGGGACTGGGAACCGATGTTCATTTGCGGAAAGAACGACCGGTTGAGATCCACAGGCTGGTCTCCGCAAATCAGCCTTCAAACCGGATTACAAAAAACAATCAGTTGGTTGAAACACACCCAAGAGAATCAATAATGCAAAATACATGTCCAATTTGCCAATCAGCATCCACCCAGGTTTTTCTTAAGCGGAAAAACGTTCCCGTGCATCAAAACATGCTGTTCGAGGAACAAACCCAAGCACAACAAATCCATCGAGGCGACCTGTCGATTGCGATCTGTCTGTCGTGCGGGTTTGTTTTCAACGCAAGCTTCGATCCAAGCAGCATGTCTTACGACCAACGCTATGAAAATACACAAAATTATTCCCCCCTGTTCGAGCAGTATGTGGAGAAACTGGTTGAGAATTTAGTCGAGCGAAAGGGATTGAAGAACAGCCGCGTCATTGAAGTAGGGTGTGGAAAAGGAACTTTTATACGCAAATTGGTAGAAGCCGGTAATAATACTGGAACGGGATTCGACCCAAGCTATCTCGGCCCTCTCGAATACTTTTCAGGCAGACTGCGTTACATCAAGGAATTTTATAATGACAAGTTTGCCAACCTGGTTACCGATTTCGTTGTGTGCCGGCATGTTATCGAGCACATTCCTGAACCAATTTCCATGCTGACGTCCATCCGCCGTGCCATGGAGAAATCACCGCACGCCATGGTGTTTTTCGAGACGCCTGACATCGAATGGATCTTAAAAAATAATGTCGTTTGGGATTTTTTTTACGAGCATTGTTCCTATTTCAGCCGGGAATCCATCCGAACGGCATTTGAAAAAGCCGGGTTTTCAGTTGACAAGGTTACAACCGTTTTCGGCAACCAGTATTTGTGGCTGGAAGCAAGACCTGCCTCTACGCCTCGATCCTCGAAGTTCGATGGAGGCCGAATACTCGAACTGGCTGAAAAATTTGGACAGTCAAATAAAAAACTGAATGATCAATGGGCGGAAGAATTGCAGAAACTTCAAAAGCAGGGACCTGTCGCATTATGGGGCGCAGGTGGAAAGGGCGTCACATTCGCCAATTTATTTGACCGCAACCTGGAGTACATCAGCTGTGTCGTGGATGTTAACCCCAACAAGCAGGGAAAATTCCTACCGGGAACCGGGCACCCGATCATCAGCCCCTTTGATTTACCAAAATATAACGCCCGAACATTGATCCTCATTAATCCGAATTACCGAAAGGAAGTTGAATCTCAAATGCGCGAAGCAAAAATTGAGCATGCCACGCTGTTGGAGTTTTCAACCACGACAGATCATGAAAATAACAATTGACACCGTCAGCAAAACCCTTGATGTTCAGGAAGGTGGTGAAATTAATCACTATCCCCTTTATACAAAAAAGGCCTTTGAAATCCTTTCCAGAATTTGGGTCAAAGTCGGCTGGAATCAGAAGTATGAATATACATTTTCGTGGTTCGGACGGCCAATTATCCAACTCCCTGAAGATATGATCCGTTTTCAGGAAGTGGTATACCGCATTAAACCAGACGTAATCATCGAAACAGGCATTGCTCATGGCGGTTCGTTGATTTATTCAGCCAGCCTGTGCAAAGCAATGGGCAAGGGCCGTGTAATCGGCATTGACATTGAAATCCGCCCGGATAACCGCAAGGCAATTGAAGCCCACGAACTCCATCCGCTCATCACAATGGTGGAGGGCAGTTCTGTTGCGACCCATATTATTAAGCAGGTAAAGGAATTGGTCAAACCGGGCGAGAAAGCGTTGATCCTTCTGGATTCAAACCACAGCAAGGCCCATGTTTTGGCCGAATTGGAGGCTTATTATTCCCTTGTAATGCCCGGTTCGTACATTGTTGCCAGCGATGGAATTATGCAAGATTTGCATGACACGCCGCGCGGGAAGCCGGATTGGGTGTCGGACCAGCCAAGTGCCGCCGCCCTGGAATTTGCCAGCCACCACCCGGAATTTGAAATCGTGCAGCCCACCTGGCCATTTAATGAAAGTGATTTGACAGAAAATATTACACATTGGCCAGGCGCGTGGTTAAAGAGAAAATAATCAATGGCTGATGAACCACTTGTCAGTGTAGGTATCCCCACATATAACCGCCCAGCCGGTTTAAGACGGACGCTTGATTGCATTACAACTCAAACGTACCGGAATCTGGAAATCATCATCTCCGACAATGCTTCCCCTGACCCGGAAGTGGAGCGCGTAGCAAGAGAATTTCAAGAACGTGATACGCGCATCCAGTATTTCCGGCAGAATGAAAATAACGGAGCGGGCTTTAATTTTCTGTTTGTCAAGGAAAATGCGCGGGGCGAATTTTTCATGTGGGCCGCAGATGATGATGTGTGGGAAAATTTCTACATAGAAAAACTTGCAAATTTTCTCGAAATGTCATCCAAAAACGAATTCGTCGCAGTCAATTTTGAAGCCCAATATATGGACGAAAATGGTAAGCAGTTTGAATTCTTTCCGGAAGGGGCTCCATTCTACAATTATCAGGCCACCTCACCTTTCGAACGCTTGCAGCACATGTTGAAATTTAACTATGGCAACATTATTTACAGCCTTTACAGGCGCAATGCTCTGACAAAGGACGGGCTTATCTTCGCACAAAATGAAATCCCTTTTCTCCTGCAAATAATACGGCAAGGAAACTGGAAAGTGCTCCCAGAAACAGGCTTTTATAAAAAGATAAGATTGTCAAGTTATACCCGAGCGCGCTGGGAAATGGAGGGCGGTTCCCTGGATGTAGTGGCGACCGAAAAGGGCTTGATAAGAAGAATTCGCCAATTTGCTTCCCGTCTGACTTACCATGAATGTGCCATTAAAAATATACTCCAAGCTATTAATACATTAGAAATCAGCCGATATCATCGCGCCCGATTAAAATTGCTCGCCCAACAAATAATTTGGAAACATCTGATTCAATTATCTTTGGGATACAAGCGGAGGCCTTCAGCATGAACCCTCCTCTATTCATAGGAATGCCGGTTTTCAATGGTGGGCGATTTATCGGGCAAGCGTTGGACTCCCTGATTTCGCAAACTTACAGAGATTGGATGCTTTTGATCTCAGATAACGATTCGACTGACGGAACGGCCAAGATTTGTAAATCGTATTGCGAAAGGGATGCGCGTATTCGATATATTAAGCAGCCCAAAAATCAGGGAACAGCAAAGAATTACAGATTTTTACTTGAAAGTGCACATGAAAAATATTTCATGTGGGCCGCCGCTGATGATCTATGGGAACCCGAATTCCTAGACGCCAATATCAGAAACCTTGAAAGTAATTTGGATGCCGGCGCAGCGTTTTCCAACATTGTCAATATCGACTCGTTTGGACAGATAATACGCGAAATTCCATCTTTTGGTTTGTTTGCTACCAAGGACAGGCAAATAAATATAGGAAATTACGTCCTTGCCCCTGAATTCCTAGCGAAGGTGAATTTATTTTATAGTATTTATCGATTATCGTTACTGAAGGACTATTTACTTGAATTCATTTCATCCGGTCTTTCGGAAAATCCAGGATCCGATAAGTGTTTTGTTCTTGGTGTTCTTTGTCGTACCCGACTTGTGATTGATGAGAGAGTATTGTTTAAAAAACGATTCGAACGGAAAACAGACCAGATAGGGAGACCGAATCCGATACCGACCGGTCTACCTTATTTGAGGGTATGGCCTAGAAAAGAGCAAGACTTATACTTCAATACCATGCGGGCTTTCAGCGCCAATACCCCTTACGCCGAATTAGTCGAGAACTTTTTGCAATACAGAATGAATCTCAATCACGATTTGCTAGAATTACAAACGCCTCTCGTTGTTCAACTGGCAACAAACACAGATTATTCGTGCATATCTAAAATGGATAGAACAATATTGCAGAAAATAAAATATAAGTTAAAGCAAAAGATGAATGCTTTTCAAAACGCCCGAAAGCGTTTTGTGCGAGCAGTTGAGCGTAAAAGGATCGATACGAGTGCCGAGAAAATATTCCTCCGCTTTTATTCCCAATTTGTTACCCGAAATTCATTATGTTTTGACGTTGGGGCAAACATTGGGAATTGCACCAAGATATTTCTGAAACTTGGCGCGAGCGTAGTAGCAGTTGAACCGCAAATTAAGTGTGCAGATATTTTGACTCGAAAATTTGGTGATAATAGGAAATTTACATTAATAAGGAAAGCACTTGGAGCAGACGATGGCACAGCAGAATTACAAATTAGTAATGCCGATACCATATCGTCGCTTTCACCGGAATGGATCAATTCTGTAAAAAAGAGTGGCAGGTTTAGAGATTACTTGTGGGAGCAAAAGCAGGTTGTCCCATTAACCACCCTGGATTCGTTGATCCGTCAATATGGCAATCCGGATTTTATCAAAATCGATGTTGAGGGGTATGAGTATGAAGTTATCAAAGGGCTGACTTACCCGGTAAGATCCATGTCGTTCGAGTTTACTCCTGAATATTTGGATGCGACGCTGGCCTCGTTGGAGCATTTGAGATCAATTGGCCAGATCCAATTGAATTATTCAATCGGTGAAAGCATGGAAATGGCCCTCGATCACTGGGTCGCGGTTGATGAGCTCATGGACCAATTAAATTCGTATAAAGACAGTAACACCATTTTTGGTGATGTATATGTTAAATTCACGGTCAGTGAAGATGCAATTGAATAGAAAGTTCGAACGCGCCTAGATGATCAAGGAAGTTTTTGTTATGTTGATAAAGAGATTAAAAAAGATCCATTTTCGCTCTCACGAGCCCGAACACAAGTTTGCGTTTCTGCACGTACCTAAAACAGGTGGAACCTATGTGACACAACGGGAGACAAATGGGCAACCCCTTTTTCCGATCCGATATCTTGGCCATTATTATGTGGTCGATCGAAAGGGTGTCATTAATCCCTTATACTACCGACACTCGCCGCAATATTATGATCGGACACTTCCACTCAGGGAAGTTCAGCGATATTTCGTGATCTCGACCGTACGCAATATTTACAGCTGGCTAGTGAGCTATGCATGGCACGCCGCTGGTTGGAATCCAAAATACAATGATCCAGATCATTATGATTATGCCATCGCAAATAAAGGCTTCGATTATCTTATAAAGACCATTGCAAACCGCGAAGATACCTGGCCAAACAGGAAATTCATCCACTGCCAATTTTTCTGCAATAACGGTGAGTTAATTGTCGACTGGATCAACCGAAATGAAAGTTTGGACGAAAATCTCGAAACACTTACACGGAAATACAACCTGCCGTATGTAAAAAGTCAAAGGCAGCGTGTTGGGCACGAGACAGACTACCGCACATATTATACGGATGAGCTAACGGACCTTGTTTACAAAACCTGGGGAAGGGAATTGAACATCTTCGGCTATGCGTTCGATGGACCTAAACCAAAGTCAAGCAGGTTGTACCTAGCCATCGATGAGAAAACAAAGAATTTGATCCAGTATGTGCTTGATCGTGATGAACTTAAATTGGACGGGAAGGTGGTTGAACGCTGAATCGATTTGATCCATGGACGTTCATCCCATTGAACCGTTATATATAAAATAAATTCACCATAATTTAGGATGCGCAATAATCTAAACCTAGCAGAGCATATATTTCGCTCACGAAAAGGTTGACTCGGTTTTAAATCAAAAAAGTAGCTTTGTGGCGAGAATTTAATCAACGTTTTAGAATCAAAGGAATTGTTGCATGGTGCTTGAACGATTTTCAAAAAATGATACGGGCTCAAAAGAAATACTTTGCTTTGGTCTACATGTCGTCGCACAAAAAAAATGATCATTTCACAACTTTTTGGTGGTCTCGGCAACCAAATGTTTCAATATGCCCTGGGAAGGCGTCTGGCAATAGAGCGCGACGTGCCATTGAAACTTGACCTCTCCTGGTTCGCACAACAGACGAAACGACGCTACTGTCTCAATCAGTTCCAAATTTCTGCTGAAATCGCGACCCCGGTAGAAATCCATTTTTTTACGAAAAGCCACTGGCCGTCTGTTTTACGGAAAATATTTAAAAGGCTGCAAACGAAATATCCGGAATGGCTGGGGCAAATTGTGACATATCAAAGTTTGGGTTATTGCTCGCAAGTGCTTGATGTTCCCAAACGAGCTTATTTGAAGGGCTATTGGCAAAGCGAAAAGTATTTCCTTAATATTCGTTCCATTTTGCTCAACGAGCTGCGAATCAAAGAGCCATTGGATTATGAGAATCAACGAATATTAGATGAAATCCGCGGAACCAATTCTATCGGTGTCCATATCAGGCATGGCGATTATATAAACGATTCGCGCACCAACCAAATCCATGGTGTGTTACCGATTGATTACTACGTGCGAGGCATGCAGATACTCGAAGATAACGTGGATTTTCCTCATTATTATGTGTTTTCAGATGATATTCACTGGGCACGTCAGAATTTAGGTACTTTGAAAAAAATTACCATTGTTGACCATAACGATACCGGACACGAACATTTCGACTTTAGCCTTATGAGTGCTTGCAAACATCATATCATCGCCAACAGTTCCTTTAGCTGGTGGGCTGCATGGCTTAATGATTATTCGCATAAAATCGTGATAGCTCCGAAGAGATGGTTCATGGAAACTTCAATGGATACCCGCGACCTTATACCACCCGCCTGGATGATCATCTAATGAATTTAAATCCTGGAAGTTTGCAAAAGTTTAAGGGATTCGCTTGAAAAGCGTAGTGATTGGTGGAGCGGGATTTATCGGGATGAACGTCAGCCGTCTGTTAGCGGAATCGGGACGGGATGTTCTTATTGTAGGTCGTGGTCCCAGCTTCGCCAAGGAGTTGCCTAGGAGGACGGCGTACCTCCAAGCTGATTATAAAGATTGGACGGAATTTCATCGTATCCTGGCAGATGCCAATGAATTAATTGACCTGGCGCATTCCACTGTTCCAAAAACCAGTTATGAGAACCCAGCCTACGATATTCTATCCAACCTGCCATTCAGCGTCAGCCTGCTGCAAGTTGCTTCTGAAAGCCGGTTGCAAAAAATGATCTATATGTCTTCCGGTGGGACTGTTTATGGCACTGCTTATTATCTCCCCATCGATGAAGTTCATCCGACACGTCCCATTTCTCCCTACGGTATAACAAAACTAACAATAGAGAAATATGCGGGCATGTTCGCACATTCTGCGGGATTACCAGTGGTCATTCTGAGACCTGGCAATGCTTATGGCGAAACTCAACAAGCTTTTACCGGTCAGGGATTTATAGCTACGGCGATCCAATCGATACTGTTAAATCGAAAAGTAGATGTTTTCGGTGCACAAGGGACGGTTAGAGATTATTTACATGTCTCTGATATCGCCCAGGCTGTAATGGCAGCACTTAATGCTGGTCTGCCTGGAGAAATTTATAACATTGGATCTGGAATTGGCCGTAATAATTTGGATGTGCTGGAAATTATTCAACCCTTATCCGAGCAATCCGGATACAAGGTCGATGTCAACTTCATGCCGGAACGTAGATTTGACGTGCCTGTGAATATTCTCGATAGCCATAAATTTATTGAATTATCAGGCTGGTATCCCAAAGTGGATTTTATTGAAGGGGTCCGACGCGTTTGGGATGCATATCAGCTGAACCATATGCCTCTTAAACAAGGATAAGAATACAGGAATCACAATGGGTACAAATTCCAAACCTTTAGTTAATGTTATTTTGCCCGTTTTCAATCGTAAAGAAGTATCTTCCAATAGCGATAGAAAGCATTCTGAATCAAACTGTTCACGATCTGGAATTGATCATCGTCGATGATGGATCAACCGATGGTTCGACCCAAATTACAGAGGAATATGCGAAAAAAGATCGGCGTATAATATTGCGTCCTCACACGCAGAACCTAGGTCTTGCAACTGCCCTCAATGACGGTCTGGAGTATGCGCAGGGTAAATATATCGCCCGGATGGATCAAGACGACATCAGCCTGCCCAATCGATTTCAAAAACAAATTGAATATATGGACAAACACCCTGATGTTGACATTTGCGGTGGATGGATGGAGATCATCGGCGATTCTTCGGGGGCATTGTGGCTATATCCTGAAAGTCACGACGCCATTTACGCTCGCATGCTGTTCACATCCGGCCTGGCTCACCCCACGGTTATGATGAAAAGTGAGACGTTACGGACCCATAACTTACGGTATTGTGCGGACGCTCCACATGCGGAAGATTACGATCTATGGAGCAGGGCGCTTCCCTTTGTCCGTTTTGCCAACATCCCTGAAGTTTTGCTGCATTACCGCCTGCATGCCACGAATACGGGCAAAGTATATGGTGATCTTCGACGACTGACCCTTAAGATGATTTATCACCGCTTACTTTCCCGCTTCGAGATTGAACCATCAGAACCGGACTTGCTGCTTCATGAAAAAATCAGCTTGAATCAATTCGAACAGGATGCAAATTTCCTGATCCAAGCTCGCCAATGGTTGGAGCTTCTTGGTACGTCTAACCGACGCCTCGGTTGGATAATTCCTGAAGAATTAGATGCGGAGTTGGGTATACACTGGACGAGGGCTTGCCGTGCTACTCGCATTCCTCCACATCGAGCAGCTTTGAATATCCTGCAATCTTCACTGCGCTACAAAAATACAAGTGGTGCACAGAAAATCATAAAAGTATTATTTTTTCTGTTTAGAAAGATCAAAAATCCAGGAAATCGATAAAACAATGGAAAAAAATAATTATGACGGCATCACCATCCTTGTTCTGTCGTTTGAACGGATGAAGTCATTAAAGGTGGTGCTGGACAGTCTGCTTGCCCAGGACCTAGGCGGCATCCCTACCGAATTAATTGTGTGCAATAATTCACCGCGCGAATATTTGAAAAAATCTCGCTTTTCGGCTGTGGGCAGGTGCCTGCGAAGATTCACCGACATCAAAATAATCAATTGCAGTTACAGCTGGCACACGAATATCCGTTATGCACTCGCGACCCTGGCGAAATATAACACGGTGCTTTTTCTAGATGACGATATTATCGTTCGCAGGCATGATTTTATTAAGTATATGTTTAATACCTATAAACAGCTTGGACCCCTGGACATATTGTCGTGCTGGAACCGTTTATTGGTGGAGTGGGACGCCGACGATTTCAGCCTTATCTCGCTCAATTTTAATACTCCAGGCATCGAAGAGCTGACCCAATGCGATGTGGCCGGGCCGGGAATCTGCATGTTCAATAAAGATGTGTTGACACCGAAGGTCATGGATGTTGTGATGGCCCATGAATATCCCAATGCCTACGATATGGGTTTTTCGCTGATCTCCAAGATAGAGCACAACAGCGAATGTTTTTTCCTGCCCTCCCACGGAATGCTTGAGAATTACCGGCAGCACGGGAAAACAACATTGATGACAGGCCCTGAAAATTATGACGACTTACATTCACTTTTTAAATCGATGTTAAAGAAAGGTTATAAACCGGTTGTGAGCAGGCACTATCCAGGCGAGTCCGAAGATTCCCCCGAACGGCGAGCGATACAAATGCTAACACCGCGTAAATTATCATGGTAATCACCGGCAGCTTAATCTCGGGAAGAGGATGATTTGGAAGCCAAACGCCAATGTGGTTTGATCCTGGGGTCGGAGGGGTTTGTCGGTCGGCATTTGTCAAAGACCCTCAATAAAAGTGGATGGGATGTGGTCGGCTTCGACGTTAAGCCATCTGATAATAAAGACAGCACATATATTCAAGGCGATCTTCGTGATCAAGAAGCCCTGGCCCGGGCCCTGCGGGAGAAACATCCCGATGTAATATTCCATCTCGCAGGTGTTTTGAAGGCTGAACGAAACGATCTGTTTTACCAGGCTCACGTGCTGGGAACAGTAGCATTATTTGAGGCGATCCGTCAGGTTGATCATTTGCCCCGGGTTGTGATCGCCAGTTCCAGTGCAGTATATGGAGAAGGGCAGAGTAAGCTGCCGATCAAGGAAGGAGATCCACTGCGGCCAGTCACACATTATGGGATCAGCAAACTTACACAGGAGTTGGCGGCTTTAAGGTATTACGAAGCCTGCCACATTCCTGTGATCATCCTGCGCATGTTCAACCTGCTTGGACCCGGACAATCGCCTGAATTGGCCTGCTCGGCGTTCGCCCGTCAAATTGCTTTGGCTGAAACCCATCGAGGAAATAAACTACATACAGGCGACCTGAGTGCTTCTCGCGATTTCGTCGATGTGCGCGATACGGTACGTGCTTATGAGATGATCGCTTCCAAAGGCGAACCGGGAGAGGTCTACAATGTTTGTTCCGGCCGGGCAGTTTCAATCCAAGCCTGTCTTGACCTGTTATTGAGCATGGCTGCGGTGCCTCTCAAAGTGATCCTTGATACCGACCGGATTCAAAATAGTGATGTTTCAATCCAGGAAGGCAGCGCTGCACGCTTAAGGAAGCTTACGGGTTGGGAACCATTAATTTCGATCGAGCAGTCACTCAGGGATTTATTAGATTATTGGCGTGAGAAGGTAAAATCGGAAGCGGAGTAATCGAATGAATTGGGATGGAAAACAAGTATTAGTGACCGGGGCAGGCGGTTTTATAGCCAGCCATCTTGTGGAACGGCTAGTCAAAGAAGGAGCAGCGAGTCCGCGCTTTTGTGCGTTACAACTCCAGGAATGATGAGGGCTTTCTTAAGTATGCTCCACCAGAGGTCCGCGGTCAAATAGAATTATTCAGCGGCGACCTTCGCGATGAGGATGCGGTCCGGATGGCCATGAAAGGTGTGGATACAGTCTTTCATCTGGGAGCCTTAATCGCCATTCCATACTCCTATTTGCATCCACGCGAAGTAGTTGAGACGAATGTGATCGGGACCTTGAATATCCTTATGGCTGCGAGGGATGTGCCTGTAGAACGAATTGTCCACACATCAACCAGCGAAGTGTACGGCACAGCGCGCTATGTGCCAATCGATGAAAAACATCCTTTACACGGGCAGTCTCCTTATTCCGCCAGCAAGATCGGTGCGGATAAGATAGCCGAAAGTTTTTACCGCTCCTTTGCATTGCCGGTGGTTACTTTGCGCCCCTTCAACACCTATGGTCCGCGTCAATCTGCACGCGCGATCATTCCAACCATTATTGTTCAAGCGCTAACACGCGACAAAATCAACCTTGGCAGTCTCGAACCGTCACGCGATTTTACGTTTGTAGCAGATACTGTTGACGGATTCCTGCGTGCCGGCTCGACAGAAAATATACTTGGACAAGAAATCAACCTCGGTAATAACGAAACCATTCGCATTGGGGATCTTGTGGATAAGATACTCACCTTAATCGGTAAGAAAACAAAGGTTGTAACAGACCCTCAGCGCGTTCGACCGGAGAAAAGCGAAGTGATGAAGTTATGGGCTTCGAACGAAAAAGCGATGGAGCTACTTGGATGGCGGCCACGTATATCGCTGGATGAGGGTCTACGTGTAACCATTGATTGGATCGCCGCCCACCTCGAGTTGTACAACCCCGATCAATACATGGTTTAGGAAAAATTATGCGCGCTGTGATCCTTGCCGGAGGCCGGGGAACCCGCCTGGCTCCATACACCACCATTCTTCCCAAGCCATTAATGCCAGTGGATGATATGCCGATCCTGGAGATCGTCATTCGACAATTGGCGCGCCATGGTTTTCGTGATCTGACACTCGCCGTGGGTTATCTTTCACAACTCCTTATGGCTTACTGCGGGGATGGCAGCAAGTTTGATGTGCGTTTAAATTATTCCCAAGAAGAACAACCGCTTGGAACGGCCGGGCCGATCGCACTGATCCCTGAACTAAAGGAATCTTTTTTGGTGATGAATGGCGACCTGCTGACCACGCTCGATTACAGCTCAATGCTCCAATATCACCGTGAGCGAGGCGCGCTTGCCACGGTGGCGTGTTATCAGCGAGATGTAAAGATCGACCTGGGTGTGCTTGAGGTAGAACTCCGACAGCTGGGTGACAAATTACATCGAGAAACCCACCTACCATTATAAAGTCAGCATGGGCATTTATCTTTTCGAGCCTGCCGTGCTGCAATATATACCCAAAAATAAGTATCTCGACCTGCCCGACCTTGTGCTGCAATTGATGAGAGCGGGCTCCAAAGTAAACGTTTACAATTTCGATGGTTATTGGCTTGACATCGGTCGTCCCGACGACTACGAACAGGCTATCAATGAGTTTTCAAAGAATCGCCAGAAATTTCTTGGAAGCGATTGAGCATACGTAATCTGCATGGCTGGCAGTAAAAGGTTTTCGCGTCGAACGGGAATAACCACCCTGGGCAGACGCTGGAAACGTCCTTTTTGTCAGGCAAAACGCGTAAATTATTAATACCAGGAGAAAAATAACCTGCGATGAAAATAATCGGTTCTCTCAAACGGACGCTGAGCGACGCATTCGTGCACATACCCTTCCTTGGACCTTGGTTCATTCAAACGCGTTTACGCAGGCAGCATCCGGTTGAATGGGCATTGATCCACAACCAGCACCGGAATGACAACCAGCATCCCAGCATTTTGCACTTCTCGTTAAATAAATCGGCCACACAATATGTAAAAAGTCTGCTAGGCCGGGTGGGGATCGAGAACGGACTTACACCTGCTCACCTGCATGGCTATGCCTTCGATTCGGATCTTCCCTTTTTTGATCATCTGAGCGCGGAAGAGTTCCAAAAATACAGATATATATTCCACCCACGCGGATATGTTTACAGCGACTTTGGCGGCGCCATCGAGGGTATTCCCGACATGGAGGAATATCGAACGGTGCTGATGGTGCGCGATCCGCGCGATGTATTAACCTCGATGTATTACAGCATGGCCTACAGCCACAAGCTGCCAGATGCGAGCGGGAACAAGTACACTGCCTTTGCGGCAAAACGCAAACATACCCGCGAAATCGGCATCGATGAGTTCGTGTTAGACAACGCCGAGCCGGAACGCCGGATCTATCAGCGCTATACCGACCTGCTCGTAAGCAAACAGGCCGGGATTTATCTCACCCGTTATGAAGACATGACCCTCGATTTTAATGCCTGGTTCACAGGGCTGTTGGCCTTCTGTGAATTTAACATCAGCGAGAAACTCCAGCAGACTTTGTATGAAGAGGCGGCGAAAATCAGGCCAGCCCAGGAAAACATCCATGCCAATATACGGCAAGGCAAACCGGGTGATCACCAAAACAAACTGCGCCTGGATACGATCAAGCGGCTGAACAATATCTTCTTCCAGGTGTTGAAAGATTTCAATTATGCCTGATGCAGTTCGTACGCCGATTGCAGCTTTTAGCTACAACAAACCTGACCCTGCAGGGCAAATGCTTGAATCGCCCGGGTGAACATAATGCCCATTTATTGTGGTTGTAAATTGGTGCCTTGATTAAATTACAATCATATCCTGTCAGAGGTAGTGGAATGATCAAACATGTTCGAGATTGGGCGCGCGGCTATAAGCGGAAAATCCTCCTGGAAATCAAGAGATCCAAAGATATTTCCACTACAAGACGCCAACTCGCGAATCAAAAACAAAAACGGATCGTAATTGGAGCATCCGGGCTGTTCGAGCCAGGGTGGCTTCCGACCGAGATTACCTTCGTCAATCTGCTTAAGCCCGGCGACTGGAGCAGGCTTTTTGTTCCAAATTCGCTGGATGCAATGCTTGCAGAACATGTTTGGGAGCATCTTACCCAGGAAGAGGGACTCATCGCTGCCCGGACGTGTTACAAGTATCTAAAGAATGGGGGTTACCTGCCGCGTCGCTGTGCCGGATGGATTCCATTCAGATAAAGACTACATAGAAAGGGTGCGGGTCGGAGGAAGCGGCCCCGGAGCGGATGATCATAAAGTAATGTATACATATATTACTTTCAGTGATCTATTTCAAAAAGCGGGTTTTGATACAGAGTTACTTGAATATTTTGACGAGCACCAAAATTTTCATTACACTGACTGGGACCCGGCTCAAGGGAAAATTATGCGTTCCAAGAGATTCGATCAAAGGAACCAAACAGGACGCCTGAATTACACATCCATTATTCTGGATGCCCGAAAAAGATAATTCAATTCAACAAATTTTATTTGGCTTGTGCTCCCTGCATAATCAATTGGCGATACTGTTCCGGTAGCAGGCACATCGGTGCCACATAAGAAGATCAATAAGGAGTTTTGCCATGTTCTCAAAATTCGTAACTTTCCAGAAAATGGAAAACTGAGTAATCCACCGCCTACATGTCAGCAGACCTTGACCTCGGAAGTATCCAGGAAGATGTTCACCCATATCTGCCAGGACAAAGCGGGTCAAGGAACGATCAGGCGGTTTGAATATGATACTTTTTTCCAAGTGTTGAAAGATTTCAATTATGACTGATGCAGTTCGTACGCCCATTGCAGTTTTCACGTATAACAGGCCCGACCATACAAGGCGAATGCTCGAATCGCTTAAAGATTGCCTGAGATTGGATGAATGTCAGGTGTACATTTTTAGCGATGGGCCGAAAATGCCTGATAACGAGGACGCTGTTCTAGAAACACGTGAGGTCATCCATGAATGGGCCGAGAAATTTAATGGAAAGATCATCGAGCAACCTGTCAACCTGGGGTTGGCACGCTCAATCGTCAATGGCGTAACGAAGCTGTGTGACGAGTTTGGACGTGCCATTGTATTGGAAGATGACATGCTCATGAGCCGCCGTTTTTTGGATTATATGATTACCGCTCTTGATCGTTATCAAGATGAGGAAGAGTTGTGCCAGATTTCAGGTTACATGTTCCCTGTGCGTCATCCTTCACAGCCGGATGCTTTTTTTATGCCGCTGACTACAACCTGGGGTTGGGCAACCTGGGAACGGGCCTGGAAACTCTTTCAATGGGATATCCGCGCCGCGGTAACCGATCTCCAGGACCCTGCGGTTCGTTATGCGTTCGATCTCGAAGGAGCTTATCCCTACAGTAAAATGATGGACGATTGTGCTGCCGGACGAAACGATTCATGGGGAATCCGCTGGTGGTGGTCCGTTTTCAAGGCTAAAAAACTTGTTCTGCATCCGCGGCATAGTTTGGTGTGGGTGGGCGGTTTCGACGGCACCGGCACGCACAGCGGCATTAATAAGCGTATGATGTCCATATCTGCGAAGGATACTCTTGCATTTCAGTGGAGGAAAACATACAATTTCCCATCCGATATTAAGGTCAATCAGGCCGCGCTCGAGAGAATTAAGAAATACTTACGCACACAAGGAAGATCTTTCATTTCGTACCCGTTTGAAGAGGAAGGTCCGAACCTTTCTGGGAAAAGAGGCTTAATCCGTGGGCATGGCTGGAAAACCCAAAATGTGGTTGAAATGGCTGCTCTGGCTCGATACACAAATCGCACAGGCCAAGGCTGCCCGTTATAAAAATTCGATCACCATCGACCCTACTTCCGACCTGGGGCCGGAATGCATCATTGAGAATATCGCAGGTAAAAAGGAACGTATCCAGATCGGTGAACATTCCTTTGTGCGCGGGAGATTACTCACCTATGGACAAGGAGGACATATCAAGATCGGTGATTGGTGTTATATTGGCGTGCGCTCTGAAATCTGGTCCATGGATTCAATTACAATTGGAAACAATGTTTTGATCGCGCATGACGTCAATATTCATGACGGCAGCGCACATTCACAAGACTCTCTCGAACGGCATACTCACTACAAACAAATTATCGAGAAGGGCCATCCGACCCGCTGGGAGGATCTGCCGGGCGTAACCGCGAGCCCAATAATTATTGAAGATAATGTATGGATAAGTTTTGGCGTCACCATCTTGAAAGGCGTGCGAATCGGCAGAGGCAGCGTTATTGCTGCAGATTCACTCGTGACTAAAAATATACCTCCGTTCTCGTTTTATAAATGTGAAACACGGCCAATCATTGTCCCTCTCCAAGGAGAGAAAAATGATGGAGAATAAAAGCGTTCGTGCCAGCCAATTCCGGGATAGCCTGTGGAATCGTAGTAGCAAGATGAGTTGGTGACAGTCAATCACGCCGCGATTCTACACAGAAAACCATGACACGTGGGATACACGAGTTGTTGGAAAAGTATTTTATTCCTTCCGTCCCGCATTACAAAGAGGTTTCCCAAATACGATGTTTAAGTCTTTGATTAAAAAGATTACGGAACCCATTTCAGGCCCAATATCTCAAATGGAAATTCGATTATTAAGAGAGATCGAACAAAACCGCATTCTGGCCGCACAACCGCTTATTCAAAACCTAAAAAAAAGTGACTTACTTGAAGATCTGAGCAATGCAGAGTTTAAAGTATTTTCACAATGGGGTGAAGACGAAATCATCCAATATCTGCTATCAAGAATTGCAATAGAAAACAAGGAATTTGTAGAGTTTGGCGTTCAGAATTACAGCGAATCAAACACACGGTTTTTAATGGTAAATGACAATTGGACGGGCCTCGTGATCGACTCGAGTTCGCGATTCGTTGAATATATACGTGCACAACCATACTACTGGGAATATGACCTGACAGCCATTTGTGATTTTGTCACTGTAGATAATATCAACGAGTTGATCGCGGGTGCTGGAATAACCGGCTCCATAGGAATATTAAGCATTGATATTGATGGAAACGACTATTGGATCTGGAAGGCAATTTCAGCGATTTCTCCTCAAATCGTAATCGTCGAATATAACAGTTCATTCGGAAATAAACACGCATTGACCATCCCGTATCAACCTGGTTTTCGCCGGGAGAAGGCGCATTTTTCTCACCTCTATTGGGGGGCGTCTTTGCCGGCGTTTTGTAGTCTGGCATCGCAAAAAGGTTATATCTACGCCGGTTCAAATTCTGCGGGATCCAATGCATTCTTTGTTCGTAAAGATTCGGCAGGCAACATCAAGGAATGCGATTTTCATGAAAACTTCAACGAGAGCAAATTCAGAGACTCACGAGACGAGAACGGAAACTTATCGTTTGTCTCCGGTAAAAGTAAATTAGAGATGATCAAAGACATGTATTTGCTTGATGTTGATTCTAATCAAACCTTACCAATAAAAAATATTTTCCCCAAGAAATCCCATGAATAAATCATTATTTTCCTGGGAAGAAGCCGTTCTCTGGCTGCGGGCGCAGCCTGACCATGAAGAACTGGTACGGGCCTGTTATTACGACGACCCATTATTCGATGCCGCAAAGCGATTTGCAGCGAGCACCGAATGGACGGCCACTTTGAATTTGCTGCCCCAAAAAGCCGGAACTGCTCTCGATTTTGGCGCGGGACGCGGGATCAGCAGCTATGCGTTGGCTGCCGCGGGATGGCAAGTCACCGCATTGGAACCAGACCCAAGCAACCTGGTTGGGGCGGGAGCGATCCGAGCGCTGGCAAGCGATGCGAGCCTGCCCATTAAAGTCGTACAAAGATATGCGGAGGAGATGGATTTTGGTGACGGTGTGTTCGACCTGGTGTATACGCGCGAAGTCCTGCACCATGCGCGTAACCTGAATGAGATGTGCCGACAGGCAGCACGTGCGCTAAAGCCCGGCGGAACATTCCTGGCATGCCGTGAGCATGTTATCAGCCGCCGGGAAGATGTGGAGATTTTTCGTAATAACCATCCGCTCCACCACTTGTATGGCGGTGAGAACGCATATTTGTTGGAGGAATATACAGGCGCAATTCAGAAGAGCGGCCTGAAAATCCACAAATCATATGGTCCATATGAAACAATCATTAATTATTTCCCGGGTACAGAGGAACAGCGGCTTACAGTCATCCTTTCGCCATTGTACAAGCGCTTCGGTAAACGGATCACGAATTTGTTAGGAAACCCGCACACCCCGTGGGCCAACATCTTCCAAAGACTATTGGCACGGCGACAGTCACAGCGCAGTAAGACACCAGGCCGCCTCTACACATTTGTTGCCTATAAACCTGAATGAAACGATTACTGATCACGGGCGCAGCAGGATTTCCTGGGCCGCAGTTTTACCCATTATTTTTCCCGGAAGGGTTGGGAAATCTATGGCCTCGACCGCGTGGCGCCTGAAAATACCACCCTGATGGATCTTTAAAGATTATGCTGCATTGCGACTGCCTGACCCGCGCCTGGAGGAGTTGCTCAACGCATGGAAACCCGAGGCCTGCATCCATGCGGCGGGACGGGCCTCGGTGCCGGAATCCATGGCCGACCCGGCTTCCGATTTCAACGATGGTCCTGCGCTAACCTTCAACGTACTGGACGCCTTGCGCCGCTGCACTCCAGACTGTGCGTTCATTCTTCTATCGAGCGCCGCCGTGTATGGCAATCCACCCATGCTGCCAGTGAATGAAGACCAAGCCACTCATCCAATTTCCGCATACGGCTATCACAAATTACAAAGCGAAATCCTATGCCAGGAGTTTGCAAACCTGTTCGGCTTGCGGACCTGCCGTGCCCGCCTATTCTCGGCCTATGGTCCGGGTTTGCGCCGTCAGGTCATGTGGGATCTCACTTATAAAGCATTAACGCAAAAGACAGTCACCCTGCAGGGTGATGGAAGCGAGAGCCGTGACTTTTTGAACGTCCTTGATATCGCTCATGCACTGGAATGCATCCTTGACAAGGCTCCGATGCGCGGAGAGGCCATTAATGTCGCCAGCGGTGAGGAAACGAGGATCGTGGACCTGGCGCGTCTTATCATTAAGAACATCGATCATCCCGTTGCCCTCGATTTTTCCGGCCAACTTCCTTTAGGCACACCCATGAACTGGCGCGCCGACATAAGCAAAATATCGCTGCTGGGTTTTGCGCCGGAAATCGCACTTCAAGCAGGTGTGCCCTTCTTTGTCGAGTGGTGTAAACGCGAAGTAATAAGGTTGTAGGAGAAAATTTTGATAACCGTTCAGCGGAACTGCAGGCCGGGTGTCGATCTGCAAACGGGGAGGCAGGCACGTGATTCCATGTGCGCGCACACCAAGGAGTTTGGGACTTCTTTTCCAGCCTTAATAGAGCAGGCGGCCCGGAGATGAATCACGCTCCTTTTATTTCCGTGATCACTCCATCTTTGAATTGAGCAAACTTGATCGGGACGGCGATCGAGAGTGTCCTGGCACAGCAGTATGAGCCCTTCGAACACATTGTCATGGATGGCGGTTCGACGGACACTACGCTTGAACAACTGGCAGCCTACCCGCACCTGCGGGTGGTGAGTGAGCCGGATCACGGCTTATACGACGCCTTGAATAAGGGGATAGCACTTGCGCGAGGAGAGATCATCGCCCAATTGAGTTCGGATGACGCGTTCGAGCCGGGTATATTCTCATCGATTGCCGAGGTGTTCACACAAAACCCGGAGGTGGATGCAGTTTCGGAGGAGCGCGCATTTTTGAACGCTATGCCACAGGGGAGCAGACGATAAAAGAATATGATGGCGTTCGCGAAGAAGAAATTCCCTATCGGGCCACCCTTGGAGTGGGCATATTCAATGCCTGGTTTTTCCGAAAAAGGTTCCTCGAGCGTGTTGGCCCTTATTCCCTGGAATATCCAGTAATCGCTGATTCCGACTTTCTGATCCGTTGTTATTTGAGCAAGATCAAGGTGATGCCGCTCCATTCCGTGGTTTATCATTATTTTCAACATGCAGGATCTTTAACCGTCAATCCCCAAGGGAATCGCCAGGCATCTTACCTGACTGAAAAGATGCGACTTGCCCAAAAATACATGCATTCCAAATCATCGGATGATGTTGTGAAAAAAATTTGCACCGAATGGTACGATTCGACCGCGACTAAATTATTGACTGCATTCGTGCGACAAAGGCGATGGTACCCTGCCATTACGACCATCTGCTCCGCCAGCAAGGAACATCCAAAATGGTTGTTCGTCATGATCGCGGAAAGTCCGATGCGCCTACGAAATACCATCAGGAAAATAAATGTCGCCGACCGTTAGCGTGATCATTCCGGCGTACAACAGAGCGGATACGATTGGGCGGGCCATCCGTAGTGTTCTTGGGCAAACGTTCGGGGATTTTGAAGTGATCGTGGTGGATGACGGGTCAAGCGACCGGACCTGCGAGGTGGTGGAACAGATCGGGGATGGGCGCATCCGAATCATCCGGCATACCAGGAACCGAGGGGCGGCGGAAACCCGCAATACAGGGATGAAAGCGGCGGAGGGGAAATATATAGCCTGGCTGGATTCGGATGATGAGTGGCTGCGAGATAAGTTAGAGATCCAGCTGGCGGCCTTAGGAGAGGCTGAGCCGGATCAAAAAGGAAGCTATACGGCCTATGAACTCATCGATCAGCGCTTTGGCAGCCAAATCTACGTTCCAAAACGCACGGATCGAAAAAAACTCTTTTTGTCATGTGACTTGGGTCCCGGCAGCACTTTGCTGTTCGAGCGATCTGTGCTGGACAAGATCGGCTATCTGGATACTTCATTTATCCGATATGAAGATTGGGACTGGCTGTTGAGATACTGTGCAGAATATCGGCTGCTGCCTGTCGAACGAGCGCTGACCCGCGTCTACTATGCATCTGAGCGTTCTTCAAAGGGAATCGAGACTTCCGCCAACGGTTTTGTATCTAAATATTCGGAGGAGCTGAGACAGTATGGAGGGTACCGCAACGTAGTAATCAGCAGGCGCTGGATGGAAGTGGCGAGGTATTATGCGCAAGAACATAATGCGGGAAAGATTGTCCGCTATGTTGTCAAAGGGTTGTCTGTTTATCCTTTTCAGCCGGTCGAGACCTGGAAATGGCTGGTTAATGCCTGGTTCGGCATAAGGATAGGGTCACTCAAATCAAGAATTAAAGCATGGTGGACTCATTAATTCAAATGAATACGGAGAGAATGAAGACCAGCATTTTGTTTTTAATCCCTCGACTTATAACCGGAGGGGCGCAGCGGCAACTTGTGACCCTGGCTGGCGGCTTGAAGCGTCTGGGTTACCCAGTGAAGGTAGCCGTGTTTTACGGAGGCTGGGAATTGGAAGCTGATCTTAAAAAGGTAAAAGTTCCCATTGTTAATCTTGGCAAGAAGAACCGCTGGAATGTCCCAATTCATTATTTTAAACTGATAAGTTTGCTTTGGCGGGAACATCCCAAGGTTTTGTATTCTTATATGTCCCTGGCCAATGATTGGTCCATCCTGGTGAAGCCATGGGCTCCTTCCACCCGAATCATTTGGGGCATCCGTGGGTCGAAATCGAACTTGCGCAATGACGATTGGCAAGGTCGGTTAACATATCTGCTGGAAACCCGATTGGCGCGATTTGCAGATCGGATCATCTGTAATTCGTTTGCCGGACTGGATGCGGCTGTCAGGCGCGGCTTTCCAAGGAGTAAGTTAAGCGTTATTCCAAATGGAATCGATGTGGAACAATTTCGCCATATCCGTAAATACAGGGAACAATTCAGGCAAGAGTGGAAGATCAAGGAAAGGGAAAAATTGATCGGTTTGATCGCACGGTTGAGTCCAGTAAAAGACCACAAGACCTTTCTTCATGCCATCGCGCTCCTTGTGCAAGAGAGAAAGGATGTGCGTTTTATATGCGTAGGCGGCGGCTCAACGTCTTATGAAAAGGTGCTCCGAGAACAGGCAAGAAATTTAAACCTGGACAACGTCCTGACCTGGACAGGGGACCGGCAGGATATGCAAACTGTTTATAATGGACTGGATATCCTGGCCTTATCTTCATCCAGCGAGGGGTTCCCCAATGTTGTAGGGGAAGCGATGGCTTGCGGTGTGCCGTGTGTCGTGACCGATGCAGGCGACTCGGCCCTGATCGTCGATGATACCGGTGAGGTTGTACCTGCCAGGAATCCAGTGGCGCTCAAGGACGGCATGATCAAAATGCTGGCGAAGATCGAAGAGGAGAAGAATACATTATCCCAGCGCTGCCGCGATCGGATCGTAAAGGAATTCAGTTCTGAAGTAATGCTGAACCGTATGGTTGAGGTATTGGAGGAGGAATAATAAGATACTCCCCCGTTTGCGTTTATAAATAAAGCCGGTAATCTCCAGTCACTAAAACACGCCCTACCATAGGCAGCAGAAGCGTATGGCAAGTAACGTACACATTCATCAGAAGGGTTTTAGCAGAAAATTATGACACGAATTGCTTTTGCATTAGGGAATGCGGGCGCAGGTGCATGGATGGGAGGCTTATCCTATTATGATAATTTGCTAACCGCCATTCACCTGGCAGATGATCCCAAAAAACACACATTGCTGGCGCTCATCCCCAACGGAAGCAAAGAGTTTGACGGCTTGCTGCATCATTTCGATGAGATAAGCCATCTGTCTGCCGACGGCAGTCTGATCCGAAAAATCTTTAATCGCGCGGCGACGTGGCTGAATACCCAACAAGGCCTCGCACGGTTCGCACCAGAATCGAGCCTCTCACGAGCCAGCCGCCGTGTCAAAGCAGAGGTAGTATTTCTTAAGCAGGACCCGTATGCAAATTTTCGAGTTCCCAATGTGTGCTGGTTCCCGGATTTTCAATACCTGCACCTGCCGGAAATGTTCGGGCCGGTTGAGGCGGAAAGTTATAATCGAGCCGTGCGGAATATGGCGCGATACGCAGGATGCGTTCTGTTAAGCAGCCATGCTGCGCAAAAAGATTTTGATGCCCTCCTGCCGGATAGTAAGGACAAAGTAAGAGTCGTCCCGTTTGCGGCATGGATCGATGAAGATGTCTACGTCCAAAATGCGGGTCAAATCCGGGACGAATATCGTCTACCTGAAAAGTTCTTTTATCTACCCAACCAGTTCTGGAAACACAAAAATCATCAGATCGTCCTGGACGCGCTTGAAATTTCGTTAAGATCGGACCCGAACATTACAGTGGCAGCGTCCGGTAGTTTGAGCGATTATCGCAACCCAACCTATCCATCCGAGTTTGTATCCGAGATCACGCGGCGCGGCTTGCGTGAAAACTTTGTTTTGCTGGGCCTGATTCCGCGCAAGCATGTTTACGCGCTGATGCGCCAATCGCTGGCTGTACTCCAGCCCTCCTTATTCGAAGGCTGGAGTACGTCGGTAGAAGAGGCAAAATCCCTGGGCAAGCAAATCATCGTATCGGCTCTCGATGTGCATCGCGAACAAAACACTCCCGGCGCCATCTATTTCAATCCACGCGACCCTGTCGAACTTTCTAAAATTTTGATAACCGTTCAGCGGGACTCCAAGCCAGGTGTTGATCCGCAAACAGGGAGGCAGGCACGTGATTCCATGCATCGCGCGCTCCAAAGAGTTTGGAGCTTCGTTTCTAGCCTTAATGGAGCAGGTGGCCCGGAGATGAATCGCGCTCCTTTTATTTCCGTGATCACTCCATCTTTGAATCGAGCAAACTTGATCGGGACGGCGATCGAAAGTGTCCTGGGACAGCACTATGAACCCTACGAGCACATTGTCATGGATGGCGGTTCGAAGGACGGTACGCTTGAACGACTGGCAACCTACCCGCACCTGCGGGTGGTGAGTGAGCCGGATCACGGCTTATACGACGCCCTGAATAAGGGGATAGCGCTTGCGCGGGGAGAGATCATCGGGCACTTGAATAGCGACGATAGATATGAGCCGGGTATCTTTTCATCGATTGCCGAGGTGTTCGCACAAAACCCGGAGGTGGATGCAGTTTCGGGAGGAGCGCGTGTTTTTGAACGCCATGCCACAGGGGAGCAGACGATCAAGGAATATGACAGTATGGCCATGAATGAGCTCCCCTACCGGGCGACCTTCGGTATACCCGTTTTTAACGCCTGGTTTTTCCGAAAAAGGTTCCTCGAGCGGGTTGGCTCCTATTCCCTGGAATATCCCCTTATAGCCGACCGTGATTTTCTGATCCGTTGTTATTTGAGCAAGATCAAGGTGATGCCACTCCATTCCGTGGTTTATCATTATTTTCAACATGCAGGATCTTTAACCATTCATTCCCAACGAGATCTCTCTCCATCCCATCGAACCGAAATATTGCAGCTTGCCCAAAAATACATGCATTTCAAATCGTCGGATCTTGTTATGAAAAGAATTTGCGCCGAATGGTATGATTCGAACGCGATCGAATTGGTAATTACGCTGGTACGGCAAAGACAATTGAACCCGGCGCTCCAAGCAGTCTGGTCCGCCAGCAGACAGAACCCAAAATGGCCGTTTGTTGTGATCATGCAAAGTCCAGGGCGAGTAAGGAGTTATATTAGAAAAAAATATATCGCCAATCTTTAGGGTGATGATCGCGGAGTGCGATCGTGCCGGCATAATTATTCAATCTCAAAGGGACCCAATTCCCGGCTGCCCAAGGTTCCGAGAATAGAATAAAGTTTTATGTGTTTCCGGTTGAGATACGGAGACCAGATCGCTTTCCCTTTCACGCCGGGGAAAAAGGAATGCAGTCGATGTTGTCCCAAATGGCAGCGAGAAAGAAAATTTTAGTGCAATGTCTACCAGAGAGTATTTTAGGAAAATAAATGTCGCCGACCGTTAGCGTGATCATTCCGGTCTACAACAGAGCGGATACGATTGGGCGGGCCATCCGTAGTGTTCTTGGGCAAACATTCGGGGATTTTGAAGTGATCGTGGTGGATGACGGGTCAAGCGACCGGACCTGCGAGGTGGTGGAACAGATCGGGAGATGGGCGCATCCGAATCATCAGGCATACCAGGAACCGAGGGGCGGCGGAAACCCGCAATACAGGGATGAAAGCGGCGGAGGGGAAATATATAGCCTGGCTGGATTCGGATGATGAGTGGCTGCGAGATAAGTTAGAGATCCAGCTGGCGGCCTTAGGAGAGGCTGAGCCGGATCAAAAAGGAAGCTATACGGCCTATGAACTCATCGATCAGCGCTTTGGCAGCCAAATCTACGTTCCAAAACGCACGGATCGAAAAAAACTCTTTTTGAAATGCGACCAGGGCCCCGGCAGCACTTTGCTGTTCGAGCGATCTGTGCTGGACAAGATCGGCTATCTGGATACTTCATTTATCCGATATGAAGATTGGGACTGGCTGTTGAGATACTGTGCAGAATATCGGCTGCTGCCTGTCGAACGAGCGCTGACCCGCATCTACTTTACACCGGAGCGTTCTTCCAGGGGAATCGAGACTTCCGCCAACGGTTTTGTATCTAAATATTCGGAGGAGCTGAGACAGTATGGAGGGTACCGCAATGTAGTAATCAGCAGGCGCTGGATGGAAGTGGCGAGGTATTATGCGCAAGAACATAATGCGGGAAAGATTGTCCGCTATGTTGCCAAAGGGCTGTCTGTTTATCCTTTTCAGCCGGTCGAGACCTGGACCTGGCTGGTCAATGCCTGGTTCGGTATAAAAATAGGCCTATTCCCATCAAAAATAAAAGCGTTAATCATTGACGGCCGCGATTAACGTGGGTACTTTTCGCTTTCAATTATCCTTGACTTTTTGGGCAATGCCACTTAGATTTTGTGTTATGCGAGGCAATTTGTGGTGACAGGTTTTCTGATCATTCGAATTCGGATATTCCATAAATGAGAGCAGATATCGCCTTGTATTTACCTGACCTGAAGGGAGGGGGAGCTGAATATGTCATGGTGGAACTGGCTAATGGGTTTGCCACGAAGGGCTTGCTGGTGGATCTGGTATTGGATCAGTCACGCGGGCCGAATTTGGAACGGTTACTACCATCCATCCGATTGGTCGATTTTGCCGCTACAAACACCTATACTGCCTTCCCAAAACTATTGAAGTATTTGCATACACAAGAACCGCGGGTTGTGTTATCCACATTAAATTTGAATAATCTGACGAGCCTTATAGCCCGTCGTATGACAAGAGCGTCTACAAAGGTATACGTACGAGTTGCCAATACAGATTCAATCCAATACCGCCCACCCATAAAAAAAATGATGGAACGGATCCTGCTCACCTTGCTCTATCCCTGGGCTGACCAGGTAATCTGTGTGTCCAAGGGTGTAGCTAATGACCTGATGGGTTTTACTGGTTTGTCTCGTTCCCATATCCGTGTGATCTATAACCCAGCGATCTCTCATGAAATAGCCATGATGGCCTCGCAACCCGTTAACGATCCGTGGTTTGAGCAGGGTGCTTTACCCGTCATATTGGGTGTCGGCCGACTGGCCAGGGCCAAGGGTTTTTCCAATTTGATACAAGCGTATTCCAAGGTAAAAAAGAACCATCCATCCAAACTGCTCATTCTTGGGGAAGGAGAAGAACGACCCAAGCTTGAAACTCTTATAAGCGAATTGGGATTGACCGCTGATGTCTCACTCCCGGGATTTGTAGCCAACCCGTATGCATATATGAGCAAATCGGCGGTATTTGTCATGTCGTCACTTTGGGAAGGCCTCCCCAATGCACTTATACAAGCTTTATCTGTCGGGGTTCCGGTCGTCAGCACAAATTGTCAAAGCGGCCCGTCTGAGAATCCTCGATGATGGAAAATACGGACATCTCGTACCTGTTAATGATATACCGGCGCTGGCCGAGGCCATAGAGGCGGCATTGAAGGATGATCATCGCCTGCCACCCAGTGAATGGTTGGAACAATTTAATGTAGAGCCTGTTGTCCAGAATTATCTTGCGGCTATGGGGCTGGCATGATATCCAAATCAAGCAATCATTTTATTCTTATTTGCTGCTTCTTGCATAAATTTCTAAACTTGTTTTCAGGATTTATAGGTAGAAAACACACATCTGGTTTAGATAATTATGCAGTACTCTGTAGCTGAAGGAAAACCATGGCAGAAGTTCATTCCCATCAGACGACAAAGGAAATGCGTTTCAAGTTTGGCAATAACTGGACGGAGTTTCTCAAGAACGTAGGCGAGGTGCAAATTGGAGAAGCCGAACGGTCTCTCAAGGAATCGCTGAAAATAAAATCATTATCAGGTAAAACTTTTCTCGATATCGGCAGCGGGAGCGGTTTGTTTTCTTTGGCTGCCATCCGCTTAAAAGCGAAACGGGTGTATTCCTTTGATTATGATCCACAGAGCGTAGCGTGTACCCGCGAACTGAAGGAACGATACTTCCCTGCCAGTACAAATTGGATCATCGAGCAGGGAAGCGTTCTGGATAAGAATTATCTCGCCTCCCTCGGCTGCTTCGATGTGGTTTATTCGTGGGGCGTTTTACACCATACCGGTGATATGTGGCATGCCCTGGATAACGCCGCCATCCCGGTGAAAAAAAGGGGAGGCATCCTGTTTATCTCCATCTATAATGATCAGGGAAAGCTAAGCCAATGGTGGACAAAAATCAAGCGTGCATATAATATCCTGCCTTCCAGCTTAAGGTTCGTGATACTTTACCCGGTTCTGATCTTGCAATGGAGCCGGATAACACTGAGCGATTTTTTACACGGCAAGCCCTTCCATACATGGCGCACTTACAGCACAACACGTGGAATGTCTGCATGGTATGATATTGTCGATTGGGCAGGTGGGTACCCGTTCGAAGTGGCCAGGCCCGATCAGATTTTTGACTTCTATGTCTCGAATGCATTCGAGTTAAAGCGGTTAAGAACGGTAGGCGGGCACAGTGGATGCAATGAATACGTTTTTTTAAGGAAATAGAATTTTATGTGTGGTATCACCGGCTTTCTAGATCTATCAAGTCGCAGAATGAGCAGTTTAGAGTTGATCCCCACCGTGACCCGCATGGCTGGGGCTATCAGCCACCGCGGCCCAGACGATCAGGGGAGTTGGGCGGATGCAGAGGCCGGCCTGGCCCTTGGTTTTCGTCGTTTATCCATCCTGGACTTGTCACCCAACGGGCATCAACCGATGCTTTCGGCCAATGAGCGATATGTAATGATCTATAACGGTGAAGTCTATAACTTTGCGGAGCTACGAGAAAATTTAGATTCGCTCGGTCACAGATTTCGCGGAACGTCGGACACCGAAGTGATGCTGGCAGCGATCGTTGAATGGGGCCTGGAAGCTGCCGTTCGACGCTTTAATGGAATGTTTGCGATCGCGGTCTGGGACCGCCAAGAGAAGGTGCTGCACCTTGTGCGAGATCGTCTTGGAGTTAAGCCGCTTTATTACGGGTGGTGTAAAGATGTGTTCTTATTCGGATCGGAACTCAAAGCTTTGCGCGCCCACCCTGCATTCGATGCCGTGATCAATCGTGATTCACTGTCGCTGTATTTACGCCATAATTATATTCCCACCCCTAACTCGATCTATCAAGATATCAATAAATTACCACCCGGTACCATATTGTCCCTGCCGTTCCATGGAAAGCGACAGGATGCGGCTATTAAAACTTATTGGTCGGCGCGGGAGGCCGTTGAGCAAGGCGAGCAGAATCCGTTCCAGGGCACCGATGAGGAGGCAGTCAGCGAACTCGATACGCTGTTGAGGGAGTCGGTGAGACTGCGCATGATCGCCGATGTTCCACTTGGGGCCTTTCTATCAGGAGGAATCGATTCTTCGACGATCGTGGCTTTGATGCAGATGCAAAGCCGACTCCCGGTCAGAACATTTACCATAGGCTTCCATGAGGGAGGTTATAACGAGGCCGTTTATGCCAAAGCCGTTGCGAACTATCTGGGCACCGAACACACGGAACTTTACATCACACCGGAGGCAGCTTGAGCTGTTATCCCGCGCCTGCCAACCTTATACGATGAACCCTTTTCTGATCCGTCCGAGATCCCCACTTTTTTGGTTTCGCAACTTGCCCGCCAGCATGTTACGGTGAGCCTGTCGGGAGACGGCGCGCGACGAGTTATTTGGCGGATATACCCGCTATTCCCGGTCCAACAGCGTTTGGAACCTGATCGGATGGATGCCGCCTGCCGTCCGCAACGCGGCCGAAGGGTTCATATCCCGAATCAGGCTGGCGAAAGACCAACCTTTTGCATTGAACGATAATTTTTATTATCTGGCTGAAATGCTCAAAAGCAACAAAGCCGAAGATGTTTACCTGAGAGCCATGTCGCATTGGGCGCAACCTGATGAATTAGTGATAGGTGGTCATGAACCTCTCACGCTGCTGAGAACACCCAAAGCCTGGCCGGACATACCCGAATTTATCCAGCGCACGATGTACCTGGACCTGATAACCTATTTGCCAGACGACATCCTGGTGAAGCTGGATCGCGCCAGCATGGGTGTCAGTCTGGAAAGCCGGGTGCCTTATATCGATGATCACCGCGTGGCGGAATTTGCCTGGCGACTGCCGTTGAACCTTAAGATACGGGGCAGGACAGGAAAATGGATCTTACGACAGGTGTTGTATCGTTATGTACCCAAGAAATTGATCGAGCGTCCCAAGATGGGGTTTGGCGTTCCGGTTGTTTCGTGGCTGCGAGGTCCCCTAAAGGATTGGGCGGAATCTCTCCTGGATGAACGCCGCTTGAAGCAGGAGGGCTACTTCAACCCGGCGCCCATACGAGAAAGGTGGGCCGAGCATATTTCCAATAAATACAACTGGCAATATTATCTTTGGGATGTACTCATGTTCCAGGCCTGGTTAGAGGTTAATCAGCAGTCCGCGCCCTTGAGCCATTGAATCTCCGGAATATATTTGAAGAAATTGGACACGCACCAACACAGAAAACCCAAGGCCACGAATGTAAAAATGTCATTAAAATGTAACGGCCCCGAATAAATCACATGCCTGATCTTCATGGCTCTGCTAAAGACACAAGTGTTTTTTTCCTGGGCTCGCAGGTCGCCACTGGCGGATCACAAAATAACCTACTACGGCAAGCCTCCTGGTTTACTCAACACGGTTATTTTGTAACCGTGGCTTTTCTGTATGACAAGGAGAATTTACTTCCAAGCTGGATTTCCACTTATCCATTCCCGATCCATGACCTGGGTTTTGCCCCACCCCATACCCATGTATTTATTCAAGCGGCTTTTTTCCTGAGAGGCGTATTTCGCCTATTCCGCCTTCTCCGCAGCAGGCGTTATGCTGCAATCGAAACTTTTACACATCATGCCAACCTGATCGGCCTGCCGCTCGCCTGGGCGGCCGGGATTCCCGAATCGGATTGGATCTCACCGCGGAAAGATCGAAGGCTTTCCTCCCTTTTTGGAGCGACTGCACGCCATCATGATCAACTCGCCCATCGCGACACGGCTGGTGGTGGTTTCAGAGCGCGTGCGGGAGGATGCTCTGGAAGAAGGAGTTCATGCTGAACGCATCATCAAAATAGAGAACGGCGTGGCCATATCAAAAGTTGACCCGGATGACATCCTCCGAGTTCGCAAAGAATTAAGTACAAGTGAAAATGACATTTTCCTATTAAGCGTCGGGCGATTAAGATATCAAAAAGGTCATGATATTTTGCTGCGGGCTTTACCCCCTGTGCTGGAAAAATTTCCCAATACCCTACTACTGATCGCAGGGGAAGGGATGTTACGACAGGAATTGCTCGCCGAGGCTGGCAAGTTGAATATATCGGAACGAGTAAAGTTTCTTGGTGTTCGCAACGACATCCCCGTTTTGATGTCGCTCGCAAAATTGTTCCTTTTCCCATCCCGGTTTGAGGGGATGCCCAACGCGTTGCTGGAGGCCATGGGTTATGGCCTGGCGGTGATCGCAACGCCCGTGCAAGGCGTAGACGAGGTGATCCACGATGGCGTGAACGGCATTATTGTTCCATTGGACGATCCTGAGAGCGTTTCTGACACCATCCTGCGGTTACTGAATAACCCGGAAGAGCGGGAAGGCCTGGGCAAGGCTGCGCAGGATACAATCCAGAAAGAGTATACTCTTGAGAATATGTGCAACCAATTTGAAGCTCTCCTTACCGGCGAGATAAAGGGACGCGAGTGACCTTGCCCAATATAAAAACATTGGTCCCGAAATCCATACTATTCCTTTTGATCACAGGCATGCTTGCGGGAGCCTCTGTCGAATTCTATAATGTTTCCTGGGGAACCGGAACCCTGTTGGGTGAGTTTTCCCTGAAGTGGGGAATGGCCTTCCTCTTATTCGTGGGCTTTTGCATCCTCTGTTTAGTGGCGGCAGGGTTTGTGCTGTGGGATAAACATAAAACTGAACCCTTATTGAGGCGACTGGTAACCTTGCGCGAGCGGATGGGCCGCTTTCGCTGGCTGGCCGCAATCGTGGTATTGATCCTCCCGATCTGGTTTTTCCAATATTCGCCCTGGGGGGTGGTTTTTAGTAAACCGTATACACGGTTATTGATCTGGTGCCTAACCATTTTGTTGCTGGCTTTCTTTCTCAGCCAGGACTCCGATAATGCTTGTACCTGGCCAGGGATCCTTATCGGCGCTGTTTTGTGTGGAGCAGGATTTGTTTTGACTAACCCCTTGGGAACAGTAACAAGTTATCCCTTTTCCCTGGGCTGGTCCGAGGGTAACCGTCTGTGGGACTACTCTCTGCTTTTCGGAAAGCAATTGTATGTTTTTCCTCCCAAGGATCCTCCATCTGCTTATTTGGATTTAGGCCGCCAATTGGTAGGCGGACTACCTTTTCTGATCCCACATCTATCTGTGGGTGTCGAGCGTTTTTGGATCGCCTTGATGGAAATCCTGCCTTATCTACTGCTTGGGTGGCTGGCTTTCAGACCGGCAGAAAAGACCGGTAATCTCTCATGGATCCTGGCGGGAGTCTGGAGCTTTATGTTTCTCAATCAGGGTCCAATCCACGCCCCTTTGCTGGTGTGTGCGATCCTGGTTGTGTTTGCATGGCGCAAACCTCTATGGGCGGCTATTCCGCTGGTAGCCATTGCCGGATATTTTGCCCTGGTCAGCCGTACAACATATGTATTTGCCCCCGCGATGTGGGTAGTCATGTTGGAGTTCGGAGGCGCGATCCTGGATAAAGGTCGGGTCGGCCCTAGTGTTTGGGGCAGGTCCATTAGTCTCGGACTGGCCGGCCTGCTTGGCGGTTTCGGTACTCAAATGATAACTGCATTTCAAAGCACTATCTTGATTGCCGCCCGGGGTGGAACCGTCGCTGCCGGAGTAAAGGCCGCCGCCGGGGTGGCCGCGACAACTGTAACCGCGACGGCCACAAATCAACCACTTCTGTGGTACCGGCTTTTTCCGAATGCAACTTATGGATATGGGATCTTATTTGGATTGCTGGTCGCCGTGGGGCCGCTTCTCATTATCCTGTTCTTTCAGGCAGCCCATGATTGGAAGTTGAACCTGTTGCAAAAACTTTCCATCATCCTGCCTTTAGCCGCTTTTCTCGTGGTAGGTCTTATTGTCAGCACGAAGATCGGCGGCGGAGGCGACCTGCATAATATGGATATGTTCCTGATCGGTTTGATATTTTCGGCTGCCATAGCATGGAGGGCCAAAGGCGCCCAATGGGTTGCGAGCATTCAAAAGGAGACGATCTGGATGCAGGCAGCGCTCCTGTTGTTAATCGTAATACCAGCATACCAACCTTTAATGGCGTTACGTCCACTTTCCTTTGCACAGGATGCCAATTGGCTGGCGGTTCTGGCGGATGCCAAGAAACCGAAGGACCTTGGTTCCCTGCCCTCCGATCAGGCAATCCAATCCAACCTGCTCGAGCTGCGGGGTGCAGTTAAAACAGCCGAAGGCCAGGGAGATGTTTTATTCCTGGATCAACGACAGTTATTAACCTTTGGCTATATAGAGAATGTAACGCTGGTACCGGAGTATGAAAAGAAACAGATGATGGATCAGGCCTTGAGCAGTAATGCCAATTATTTTAAGCCGCTTCTATGCCGACCTGGCCTCGCACCGTTTTTCCCTGATCATCAGCGACCCCCTGCGGACACCCATCAAGGACAGCGATTATGGATTTGGAGAGGAGAACAACGCCTGGGTCAAGTGGGTGGCCAAACCAGTATTGTGCTATTACGACGAGAAAGATACCCTGTTGGATGTACATGTGGAATTGTTAACCCCTCGCCAAGTTCCCATCGATTGTTCCAATATATTGCCATAGAAGCCAGATATGAACCTGCCTTATCTTCTGCCGCGCGTTGTACGCCATTTCCTGCCGGAACGCCTTACGCGCTTCCTGTTGCTCCGTTCGGTGATCATCCGTCCGGGCCTGGAGACGACCGATCCGGCGAAGGCGGTCAGCCGTTATCTGGAAGTGCTGCAGGCGCGCGGTGGGGCCATTAAAGGCAAACGCGTGCTTGTATTCGGATACGGCGGACGGTTCGACGTGGGGATCGGCCTGCTCGAAGCCGGTGCGGGCCATGTGGTGCTGTGTGAAAAATTTGCGCCGCCGGACGATGTCCATAATGCGGAACTGCTCCCGAAGTATGATGCCTATCTTTTTTCTGGAAGATGGACGACCGCGGCCACAGCCCGAACACATGACCCTGCTCCAGGCGGATATCCGCGATGTCCATCCTTCTGCTGAAATGCAGCCCGTTGACCTGGTGATTAGCAGTTCCGTCTATGAACATCTCGAGGATGTGGACGGCATTACGCGTGCCCTAGCCGCGCTGACCCAACCAGACGGATTGCAAATCCACTATGTAGACCTGCGAGACCACTTCTTCAAATATCCCTTCGAGATGTTAGCCTACTCCGAAAGCACCTGGCGCGGCTGGCTCAACCCGACCAGCAACCACAACCGCTTCCGCCTTTGGGATTACCGCCGTGTGTTCGAGAAATATTTTGGGAAGGTGGAGATCCAAACACTGAAAAGGGATGAGGCCGCGTTCGAGAAAGCTCGTCCGCGACTGCGACCGGAATTCGTCAGCGGCAACCTGCAGGATGACAGCGTCACATTGGTGCTTATCATTGCAGCCGAGCCTCGAAATAATGCTTAGTAGCGCAAGATAACATCCTGTACACAGTGAAACGCTGGAATGAAATTTATTTTGGATATCGTGCCTCTCCTGGGCTGGGCTGCGTTATGGACTGCGGGCGGCTGGATGCTGGCTGCCTCGCTCTTTCGTTTGCGCCGCAGCGAAACGGCCATGGTTGGTTTAGGGATCGGACTCGTGCTGCAAACCTGGCTTGCCAATCTCTTAGCACATGGTATGCAGTTCTTGATTGCGGCCTGGCTTTCGGCTGCCCTGGTGCTGCTGGCCGGAGGGCTTTCGGCTTTTGCCTTTCGCAGAAACCTGCGGTTTGAACTCTCCCTTTCCCAGTGGCTTTGGCTCGCAGCTCTCACCCTGCTTTTTAATGCAATCGGGCGCGGCCTGGGCATCTTCGATGATTATCAAAATCTGCCGACCCTGTCGCTTATGGCGGCCGGAGACGTCCCGCCGCATTTTGCACTCAACCCTTCCTTGAATTTCGGATATCACTATTTCCTGCTGCTTTTTGCGGCGCAATTCATGCGGCTCGGAAACATGTTCCCGTGGAGCGCGCTGGACCTGGGGCGGGGGCTGATGCTGGCGCTGCCCCTGATGCTGGCCGGGTTGTGGGCTTATCGTTTCACTCGCCAGCGCCTGGCAGGTGCTCTGACCGCCTTCATGCTGGCCTTTGCGGGCGGCGCGCGCTGGCTCTTGCTTTTGCTGCCACAATCCTGGCTCAATCACATCTCAAGCAATATCACGTTAATCGGCTCAGGAGCCGATACGGCCTCCAACCTTTCACAGGCGCTGCTTACAAACTGGAAGATCGACGGCGGGGGGCCGGTATCCTTTCCATTTGCGTTCTATACCGGAATCAACCAGCCTTATGTCATGGGGTATACCGGCATATCCGGTTCGGCCATCCTGGTGATGCTGCTTCTGCTGCTCACGGCAAACCGCTGGCGGCATTGGAGCGCAGGCATCTTAACGGCAGTGCTGATTGCTTCGCTGGCACTCACCAACGAAATCGCGTTCCTGCTTATCGGGTTTGGCTTTGTACTCGTGGCCGTGGCGTGGATGATTGGCAACCGGGACTATAAATTGCCACGCGGACTTTTAGCATGGATGGGCATCATGATCGGGGCGGTATTGGCTGCGGTCGTGCAGGGGGGCATGTTGACTGAAATTGTGCGGACACGTTTCTTCTCAGGGCCCGAAGGAGCCAGCTATTTCGATACGTCGCCAAGCTTCGTCTGGCCGCCGGTGATCGTTTCCGCGCATCTCGGCGCGTTGTCCATTTTTAATCCATCCCAATTGTTCGCGGCCCTGTGTGAGATCGGCCCGGTGATCCTGGTTACGCCGCTGGTGTTCGTCTGGGCGCGGAAGTCATTCCGGCTGGGTAAATGGTACGAAGCGGCGTTGTGCCTGGCGTCGTTCGGAAGCTTGATCGCTCTATTTGTAAACTTCAAGGGACCGTTATTTACCGCAACGCCGCGGTTGATGGGTGACTGGTTCTTCGTATGTATTTTGTATTCTGTCCCGCTGGCTGTGGATCTGGGCGCGTAAACGACGTGAAGGCCTGCAAATCGGTGCAGTAACCGTTGGGGCTGTTACGACGCTTTCAGGTCTGGTATTGTTTGGGGTCCAGCTGATTGCGATACAAAAACCGGTGTATGCAACTTTCATTACGCCGATGGACGCCAAGATGGCACAAGAATATTGGAATAATCTGGAACCGAAGGCGTTGATATTCGACCCGGTTGTCTTCCGCGCGCCGACGATCTTTGCCCGCTTTACGGATTCATCGCCGTCCTGGTATACGAAATCACCCACATGGCAGGCGCTGGCCGATGCACCTGACCCTTTCAAGTTGCATGCCGAGGGCTTCGATTATATGTATTTCGACAGCGATTACTGGAACAGCCTGACGCCCCCTGAGCAAATGCTCTTTAGCAATTCCTGTGTGAAGCAGATTGCGCAGGTGGACGGCATCCACAGCGAGAAGGATTACACCAAGGACTTCCGAAGGTTGATCAGTATCCGTAATTGTAAATAGGCTGGAAATTCACCGGGGATAAACAGAGATGAACGGAGAATTCCGAAAAAATGATATGCGCAGGATTATGCCCTGCGCATATCATTTTTTCAGGTACTTCACCTTATATGAATTTCATGCGGCGGGCGGCGAAGGCGACCATCCTAAACAGGAGCAGGCCGTGCTTCCAGCGCGAGATGTTGGTGGAGCCGTAGGTCCGTTCGCGATAACGGATGGGCAGGTCGATGATCTTGCGATTGAGCTTGGCCGCGCCGAAGATAAGATCGTAATCGCCGAAGGGGTCGAAGTTACCAAAGTAGGAACGGTTGGCTACGATCAGCTCATAGTCTTTACGCCAGAGCACCTTGGTGCCGCATAAAGTATCCTTGATGGGCTGGCCCAGTATCCACGAGAAGGCCAGGCTGAAGAACTTGTTCCCGAGGAAGTTCAAACCCTGCATGGCTTCTTTTTCCATCGGATAGACGAGGCGCACACCGTTGATAAACTCGCCTTTACCCGTACGCAAGGCTTCGTAAAAACGCGGCAGGTCTTCGGGGGGGACAGTGAGGTCGGCGTCCAGGATCATCAGCACATCACCGGTGGCTTCCGCGAACCCGAGGCGAACGGCGTCCGCTTTGCCAATGCCGGATTGACGGAAAAGACGGCTTGGGATGCCGGGATGAGCCGCTATTTCGCGTTCGATGGCAGTATAGGTATCGTCGCGCGAATGTCCCTCGACGAAGACCAATTCGGTTTGCGAACCCATTTTCGGAGTCCGCTCGAAGATGGCCTGAATATTTCCTGATTCGTTGCGGGCAGGAACGATCACCGAGACGGTCGGCTCCACGGAGAGGGGTTCAGGCTGAGGACGGGCGATGATGAAGTTAGCCATTGCGAACTCATTGAATGGCCAAAGCCTAACTAGGAATTTATTGGCCAGGCCGCCCAAAGGAAACGGCCAGAGGATTTCCTGCCAGCCGCGCACGGCTTCAAACCCGGCCAGACTCAACATATTGCGAAGGTCTTCCGGTGTGAGCCAATTTTGCGTAAGCACAGGCCCGGCCAGGTTCAACCATTGAGCTATCGCAAGCGGAAGCTGCCATAAGCCGCTGTAAAAGTTGATGAGAATGCGAGTGGAAGGAAGGCAGAGCCGTTTGATCTCTTCAAAGGCGCGCTGGACATCCCACAGGTCATTGACGGTATCCGAAAAAACGATGATATCGAACGGCCCATCCAGAGAGCCGAGATCGTGAACATCCGCCTGTATAAATTCGAGGCCGGGATGTTTCGCACGGGCACGTTGGATCATCTCCGCCGAAAAATCGAGGCCGACCCCGCGTGCAGGTTGGAGAGCGGCCAGCAGGTCGCCAACGCCACAGCCGACCTCAAGCACGCGCTGACCCGGGCTGACCAGGAAGCGATAGACTTCCTTAAGCCGGCGTTGGTACGTTCCGCCCCAGCCATTCCATTTATCACGTTTGCAAGCGACAGCATCCCAATGGGCGATGCGGGTTTGCCGGTAAACCTGTCCCGCTGAGTCGAAGACGTGATCGTCCCGCATAATGTCTTTTAGCATAATGACATGATTGTAAGCGTTGAATTTGCCTTTGCAAAGGTCTGTGTTATAATTCAACGACTGAATTTTGGAGATATGGAACCTCAAAACGATAATTCCCGTGAGCTTACGCTTCTCGAACAAGTGGAGCACGACCCGGATGTAAACCAATCCACACTCGCCACCCAGCTCGGCGTGGCGGTCGGGACGGTCAACTGGCATCTCAAACGGCTGGTGGCCAAAGGTTATGTAAAAGTCCAGCGGGCCGAGCGCAAGAAGCTGCGTTATATCATCACGCCGGAGGGCATTGCCTTACGTGCCCGCTTGACCGTCGATTATATCGAACGATCCTTCGACCTGTATCGAAAAACGCGGGGGCGTATCAAAGAGCATCTGGATGCCGTCAGAGCGGCAGGTTTCAACCGCGTACGGGTGATCGGAGAGGGTGATGTGGCCGATATTTGCAAGCTCTCCTGTCTCGAACAGGGTTTCACCGTTGTCCAGGATGCCGACGCGCCCGCACTTGAACTGAGGGGTTGGAAAGTGATCCTCAACATGGGAGATCGAACATGACAACGGAACGCCATGTCCTGGTTACGGGCGGCGCTGGCTATATTGGATCACTCCTGACCTCGGAGTTACTTCGAGCCAATTTCCATGTGACCGTGATCGACAGCCTGCTGTTCGGCGGCGAGTCACTGGTGCCGTTCCTGACACCATCCCAATTTCCATTTTGTCAAAGCCGACGTGACGGAGCCGCGCGCCATCAAAGATGCCTTGCGCGGGGAATGGCCGAAGCCGGATGCAATCGTCCACCTGGCAGCCATCGTCGGGTTCCCTGCCTGCCAGGCCGTGGGTAAACAGGTGGCATGGCGGTACAACGTGGAGGCCGTCAAACAAGTCTACGAGCAGGCTCACGACCTGGACGTCGAACGGTTTATTTTTTCATCCACGTACAGCAATTATGGCCTGATGTCCGATGGAAAACCGGTAAGCGAAGAGTCCCCGTTGAACCCACAATCCTTCTACGCCGAGACGAAGGTTGCGGCGGAGGAATATTTGCTGGGGCAAAAGGATGAGGCCGCGGCGCCGCTGTTGTTCCGGTTTGCAACGCTGTACGGGATCTCGCCCCGCACACGCTTCGACTTGATCGTCAACCAGTTCGTGTTGGACGCCTTCACCAAGCGTCAATTGTTGATCTATCAGCGGGGCTATTCACGTTCCTTCGTGCACGTGCGCGACGTGGTGCGCGGCATCCAGCTGGGACTGGATGCGCCGCTGGACAAGGTCCGCAGGCAGGTTTACAACCTCGGCACTGAAAAAGGCAATTACACCAAGGACCAAATCGTGGCGTTTGTGCTCAAGCGCATCCCTGAAACGCTGGTCGAATATAAGGACCTGACTTTCGGCGGGGATATGCGCGATATCACCGTATCATTCGCAAAGATCAGACGCGAACTCGGCTTTGAAGCGACCCTGGATATCGATGACGGCGTGCGCGAATTGTTATTTGCCCTCAAGAGCGGTTTGATCCGCAACCCGCTGGATGAACGCTATCGGAATGCCCAATTTATCGTTCAGTGAGGCTCAATTGTCCAACCTTAAACATTCAACCTCTCATCAATCCACCCCGACAGGTTTTTGGCAGGATAAACGCGTCATTCTAACCGGCGGGGCCGGTTTTCTCGGCTCGTTCGTCACCGAGAAACTCAAGCAAGGCGGTGCGACGGATATTTTCATTCCGCACATCGAGGACTATAACCTGGTGGACCCCAACGACATCCGCCGCCTTTATGCCGATACGCTCAAAGACGTGGACCCGAAGAATGTGGTGATCATCCACCTGGCGGCCAATGTGGGCGGCATCGGCGCGAACCGTGAACATCCCGCCGATTTCTTTTACGACAACCTGATGATGGGCGTGGAGCTGATGCACCAGGCCTATAAGAATAGGGTGGGCAAATTCACGGCGATCGGAACGGTATGCGCCTATCCAAAGTTCACACCGGTACCGTTCAAAGAGGACGACCTGTGGATGGGTTATCCCGAAGAGACCAATGCCCCGTACGGCCTTGCGAAAAAGATGATGCTGGTGCAGGCACAGGCCTATCGCCAGCAATATGGTTTCAATGCCATTTTCCTTTTGCCGGTGAACCTGTATGGGCCGCGCGATAACTTCAATTTGCAATCTTCGCATGTGATCCCGGCGCTGATCCGCAAGGCCATCGAAGCAACGGAACGCGGCGACAAGGAACTGGCCGTCTGGGGCGACGGCTCGCCAACGCGCGAATTCCTGTATGTGGAAGATGCGGCCAACGGCATCGTCACTGCCGCGGAGAAATACAACGGCCCGGAGCCGGTCAACCTGGGTTCGGGTTATGAAATCTCCATCAAGGACCTGGCCGAGATGATCGTCCGCCTGACCGGCTTCAAGGGGAAGCTTGTCTGGCAGACCGACAAACCCAACGGCCAGCCTCGCCGGGGTTTGGATGTGACGCGGGCGAAAGAATATTTTGGCTGGCAGGCACAGGTACCGTTCGAGGAAGGGATGCGCCGAACGATCGAATGGTTTAAAAGGAATAGGAAGTAGAGAGTAGAGAGTAGAAAATAGAAAATAGAAATAGAGAAGAGAATAGAAATTAGAGAAAAGAAAAGAGAATAGGGAGCAGGATAAGGAAAAAAGGCTTTGGCCTGCTCGCATCCCAATAATCATTCTATGACTGAACTTGTAAAGAACGAACCAACAACTGTCTATATCAAGCCATCCACAGGTCTGGCGGCGCTCAACTTGCGGGACCTGTGGATATATCGCGAACTGGTCTTTTTCATGATCTGGCGTGATATCAAAGTCCGGTACAAGCAGACGCTGCTGGGCGCGGCCTGGGCCGTGATCCAACCCGTGCTGACCATGCTGATCTTCAACTTTATCTTTGGCACAGTGGCCAAGGTGACCACCGAAGGGATACCCTACCCGATCTTTTCATACACCGCGTTACTGCCCTGGGGACTCTTCTCGGCGGCATTGAACAACGCCAGCCGCTCACTGACCACCAACCAGAACATGGTATCGAAGATCTACTTCCCGCGGCTGGTCCTGCCGCTGGCTTCCGTGCTCGGCGGGTTGGTGGACTTTGCCATCGCATTCCTGATCTTGATCGTGCTGATGATCTACTACAAAGTCACGCCGACACCGGCGATCTGGACACTGCCTTTATTCCTGCTGCTGACAGTGGTTACCGCGCTGGGAGTGGCGCTCTGGCTCTCGGCCATCAATGTGCAGTACCGCGATGTGAACTACGTGCTGCCTTTCCTGACGCAATTCTGGCTGTTCCTCACACCGGTGGCCTATTCCGCCAACGTCATCTCGGCCAAGTGGCAGTTCGTTTATTCGCTCAACCCGATGGCCGGAGTGGTCAACGGCTTCCGCTGGGCGCTGCTGGGCACAAATACCGGGCCGAGCATGAACATGGCAATATCGATCGGCATTTCGCTGATCTTCCTGGTCAGCGGGCTGTTCTACTTCCGTTCGATGGAACGCACTTTTGCGGATACGATATAAAGATCGTAGCGTCAGGATTGGTAAGTGCGGAGTGCAGAAAGTGTGAAAGTAGTCCAAGTTCAGCTCGAGCTGCGATCTAGGCGATCCATTGACAAAGAAAATCTCTGATCATTAAAAATCAATACAGGAAATTTAAAAACAACCATTATGACAACAGCAATTCGAGTCGACCACCTGGGTAAACGTTACCGCATCGGTGCGCTGCAGAGCAAATTCCGTTACGGCATGCTGCGCGAGGTGCTGGTGGACGTTGCCATGACACCCGTGAGACTGGTCAAAGCCATGGCAGGCAAGGGCATGCGCGGAAGCAATACGACGTCCTATATCTGGGCGCTCGAGGACGTTTCCTTCGACGTGCAGGAAGGCAGCGTGCTCGGCATCGTGGGACGCAACGGGGCCGGCAAGAGCACGCTTCTAAAAATATTATCGCGAGTTACCGAACCCACCAAAGGCACCGTGACCGTGCGCGGACGCGTCGGTTCCCTGCTCGAAGTGGGGACTGGTTTTCATCCCGAGCTGACCGGACGCGAGAATATCTATATGAACGGGGCGGTGCTGGGTATGAAACGCTCCGAGATCGACCGCAAGTTCGATGAGATCGTGGCATTTTCCGAGGTGGAGCAGTTCATCGAAACACCGGTCAAACGTTATTCATCGGGTATGTACCTGCGGCTGGCTTTCGCGGTCGCGGCGCATCTCGAGCCCGAGATCCTGGTGGTGGACGAAGTTCTGGCAGTTGGGGATGCCGAATTCCAGAAGAAGTGCCTGGGCAAGATGAACGACGTGGCCCAGCACGGACGGACCGTCCTGTTCGTAAGCCATAACATGTCGGCCATCCTGCGCCTCACGCACGAAGCGATCGTGTTGAAAAAAGGCCGGCTGATCAAGCGAGCGCCGACGCAGGAAGCCGTGGATTTTTATCTGTCCTCCGGCCAGGCAGAGGTGGGTGAGCGGATCTGGGAGGCGGAAGACATCCCGCCATCTGCGGCACCCTTCAAGCCGATCGCACTGCGACTTAAAGATAAAAGCAATAAGGTGGTGGACACGGTCCGTTCGACCGAGCCGGTGACACTCGAACTGGAATATCAACTCGACGCCCCGATCACGGGCCTGCGGGTGGGCATGTATCTCAGCACCATGCGCGGGGAATATGTGTTCACCGCCTTCGATACGGACGATGAGACGCGATTCGAACAATTCGGCGCACGCAAAGCGGGACATTACATCAGCCGCTGCTGCCTGCCAGCCGACTTTTTGAATGAAGGACGTTATTCGCTGGGCGTAAATGCCAGCTCATTTGGTGTGCGACGCTATTTTATGGACGAGACTGCATTGTCATTCAACGTGGACATCCTGGGGGCACCCGGCACACAGTGGCCCGAACAGCGGCAGGGACCCGTCCGCCCGCGTCTCGATTGGCAGATCGAGAAAGTCGAATAAATCGTTAATGGCACTGGCCTTTAAAGAAATCCTCGGCAACGTCCCTATGGCGGCAGACCTGTACGACGCCGTACGACGCGGCCGCCCACAGACGCGTTATAACCTCGAACAATTGGCAGCGCACCTGTCCTGCAGCGGTCGAACAGACGCGTCCTTTTGCCGAGAAGGCAAAACCCGGAAAGAAGCTGCTGCTGTTCGGCACACTGCATTACTGGATCGAACAGGCCGCGATCGCTGGGACTGGCCTTGCGCGGCCTGGGACATGATGTCACCATCGCCTACCTGCCTTACGGCAATTACGACAAAGAGATCAATGCCTTCGACCTGCGCCGCCAGGACTTATATACCCGCCGGGTATTATCACCGCTCAACGGACTCATCAATTATGTTTCCCTGTTCGACGTCCATCCGGCGGAGCGATTGCCTACCGGCCTGGAAAAGGCCGTCGAAACGGCCTCGGCCTTCGATACGATGTATACGCTTCAGGTGGAAGAATTCGACCGGCAATCCCATTTATACAAGCTGAGGACCGAACGCAACCGAGACGCCGCCCTGCAGGCATTGAGCTTGTTGCAAAGCGAAGTCCCGAATGCAGTCCTGATCCCCAACGGCCTCGTCACGGAATTGGGAATTTTCTATCAGGTAGCGCGCCATTTGGACTTGATGACGGTTACGTACGAGTTCAATGACCAGCGCGAACAGGTGTGGCTGTCGCAGAATGAAATTGTCATGCGACAGCACATCGATGAGCTGTGGCAGGCGCGCGGCAGGCAACCCCTGAGCGAACCCGAACGTGAGAAGATCGCTGCTTTGGAAGATGCGCGTACCAGCGCCAGGAAATACGGCAAAGGGACGCGCTTCTGGCAGGATGCGGCGTCCATCGGCGGCGAGCAATTGCGCAAGACGCTCGGACTCGATAAGCGCCCGGTCGTCCTGCTGCCGACCAATGTACTGGGCGATACCCTGACTTTGGGACGCAACATTTTTACTGCCAGCATGGCCGAATGGATCGATAAAACCGTGCAATATTTCGCAAGCTGCAAGGACGTGCAACTGGTGGTGCGTATTCATCCCGGCGAACGGCTGATGAAAGGGCCATCGATGCAAGGCGTGATCGAGCGGGCTTTGCCGGAACGCGCCGGAACACATCCATGTGATCGGGCCGATGGAAAAGATCAACACCTACGACATCATGGAGATCGCGAGTCTCGGGCTTGGCTTACACGACCACCGTGGGCCTGGAGATGGCGATGCGCGGCGTGCCGGTGATCGTGGCCGGGAATACGCATTACCGCGGGCGGGGATTTACATACGAGCCTTCAAGCTGGGAGGAATATTACGCCCTGCTGGAGAAGATCCTATCCGACCTACCGGGACATCGCCTGGACTCGGAACAGGTAGAAACAGCCTGGAATTATGCTTATCGTTTTTTCTTCGAATTCCCACTGAATTTTCCATGGCGGCTGATGCATTTCTGGGACGATATGGAAGTCTGGCCGCTCCAGCGCGTGCTATCCGATGAAGGCCAGAGAGAATTCGGGCAAACCTTTCGATACCTTGGCCGGTGAAAAAATAAAATGGTAATTGCACAGGATAGAGAGAAGCCATAAAGGCCATCTGATTCTCTGTGTTCCACAAGGAATTATGGAAAACACCAAACAACAAGTGCGCGAATTCTATGACCAGATCGGCTGGTCGCAAGTCAGCGGCGGGCTGTATCAAAATGCCCGCTACGAGGACCTGCGCCCGGTTTCGCGCGAGTATATCCACAAGTGCCATCTGCGGGTCAATCGTTACCTGGCTCCGCACGGGGACTCTGTTGCTGGATGCCGGTTCCGGACCGGTACAATGGCCCGAATATCTCACCTATTCCGAAGGTTATCTTTTTCGCGTTTGCGCCGACGTCTCGATCACCGCGCTGAGAGAGGCGCGAACCCGGCTTGGGAAGCACGGTCTGTATGTTTTAGCCGATATTGCCAACCTGCCCTTCAAGCCGGATGCCTTCGATGGCGCGGTCTCGATGCACGCCATCCATCATTTGCCTTTGAGTGAACATAAACGCGCTTACGTGGAATTGAACCGCGTACTGAAGCTTGAACGCCAAGCGGTGGTCATCAACGGCTGGCATAACCCGTGGTTGATGCGGATGGCCGAGCCATTCATCCGGCTCGGACGTTCCCTGACCGGCCGGGCAGCCAAACGAAAGAAGGACTGGGCTACGGAAGATGACCAGGCCGGTACGTTTGTCGGAAAGATGACGCCGCGCTGGTTGAAAGATGAACTCAAGGGTGCGGTGAATTTCAAGATCTATCCATGGCGCAGTCTCAGCCCGCGCTTCATGCGCTGGTTCGTCCGTCCACAGTTGGGGGGCAGGCTGTTCCTGCGTTTTGTATTCTGGCTGGAGGAACGGTTCCCGCGTTTCTTCGGCGAAAATGGACAGTATCCGTTGATCGTTGTTAGGAAGAAGAGAATAGAGAGCAGAGAGTAGAAAGTTAGCTTCGGCGAGCGGGAAGAAGACCCGCACCTTCGGTCGTATCGCCCGAGAGAACAGAGAATAGTGAGCAGTGAAAAGATGACGGATTATGTCAGGGTTAAGCCTGCAGCTGGCATGGAAATAAGAAACATGCGGGATTGTGTGTAAGATCAGTTATTATTACAAAATATTCAGGGACGTTTGCGGTAATAAAATAAGAGGTCATTATGGATTGGAAAAATCAAGTTGTACTCATCACCGGCGGGACGGGTTCTTTTGGCAAGAAGTTCGTCGAGATCATGCTCAAGGATTTCAACCCAAAGAAGATCATCATCTTCAGCCGCGACGAACTGAAGCAGCACGAAATGCGCGAGGCGGGATTCAACCAGCCCAGCCTGCGTTATTTCATCGGCGACGTGCGCGACCGCGAACGCCTGGTGCGCGCCATGCACGGCGTGGATATCGTCGTCCACGCCGCGGCGCTCAAACAGGTGCCGGCCTGCGAGTACAACCCGATGGAGGCCATCAAGACCAACATCATGGGCACCAGCAATGTGGTCGAAGCCGCCCTGGATGCGGGCGTGAAGAAAGTGATGGCGCTCAGCACCGATAAAGCCGTCAACCCGGCCAATCTGTACGGCGCGACCAAGCTGGCCGCCGAGAAGCTGACGGTCCAAAGCAACGCCTATGCGCGGGGACGGCGACCCGCTATTCGTGCGTCCGATACGGCAATGTCGTCGGCAGCCGCGGCTCGGTGGTGCCGGTCTTTCTCAAACAGCGCGAGAACGGCAAGGTCACCATCACCGATGACCGCATGACACGCTTCTGGCTCTCGCTCGAACAGGGCGTCCGTTTTGTGATCACCTGCATCGAACAGATGGAAGGCGGCGAGGTCTTTGTGCCGAAGATCCCCACCATGAAGGTGATCGACCTGGCGCGGGCCATTGCCCCACAGGTGAAAGTCGACATCATCGGCATCCGCCCCGGCGAAAAACTGCACGAGGTGCTGATCTCCGAAGACGAGGCCCGCAATACCGTCGAGTTGGAAAACATGTTCGTCGTCCAACCGGCGGAGGCATTCTGGTTCGGTTATTCCTGGCAAAAGCGCGGTAAATTGCTTTCAGACAGCTTCCGTTATTCCAGCGATAACAATGCCAAATGGCTGGACGTGGAAGGCATCCAGAAGTTCATCGAACCATTCGAGAAGTTGTATGCAGTGGGAAAGCTGGAAGGATAAAGAAGGTCAGGCATCAGGTATGATACTGCCTGAAGTCATATACTTGAGAAGAGGGATCTGATCCATGACACGAATCCTGATCACCGGCGCGAGTGGACTACTCGGACTCAACCTGGCGTTGGATGCGAGACATGCCCACGAAGTGATCGGCGTGGACCGAAGCACACTCGCGTCTGCGCCGTTCCAGGTGATCAAGGCGGACCTGCTCGACCCCGATGCAATCATCGATGTTTTGAAGGAATCCAGGCCTGAAGCCGTCATCAATTGTGCGGCTCTCGCCGACGTGGATGCGTGCGAGGCGAATCCCGAGCTTGCCCGGCAGGTCAATAGCGAGCTGCCGGCCCGGCTGGCGGATGCCTGTGCGCGCCGCAAAATACGCCTTTTACACATATCCACCGATGCTGTCTTTGATGGACAAAAAGTTGGGTATTACACCGAAACCGACCGGCCCAATCCGAGCGGGGTTTATGCGGCAACGAAATACGAAGGGGAGAAGGCGGTTTTACAGATCAACCCGTTGGCCATCGTGGCCCGCGTGAATTTCTACGGCTGGTCTTTAAGCGGTAAGAGAAGCCTGGCCGAGTTTTTTGTCAATAATTTGAGCAACGGAAAAAACGTCAACGGCTTTACCGATGTGACCTTTTGTCCGATGCTCGTCAACCACCTGGACGAAATCCTGGTAACCATGCTGGAACGCGGCCTGCACGGGCTGTATCACGCGGTCGGGCCCCAGGCGATGAGCAAATACCAATTCGGCGTGGAGATCGCGCGCAAATTCGGGCTGCGAGAGAGCCTGATCTCGCCGCAATCCGTGGACAAATCGAGCCTGACCGCCCGGCGTTCCCACAATTTAAGGCTTTCTACCCACAAACTGTCCACAGATTTGCAGCTAACTCTCCCCGATTTTTCCACAGGACTCGAGATGTTTTATACACAGTCCCAGCAGGGTTATCCACAGAAAATACGCAGTTATCAACAGAAATGATGCTATTTACTCACACTTTTGTCCCGCACACCTCCATTTTTTTCGGGTGCTTTACAAAGGCGGCGAGTAATTAAAAATGACGAACCCAGCCTGACTCGAAGGATCCCAGGTCGTGTCCTCGAAACCAGAAGAAGCTAAACCCGGTCACTCTGCTTCAGCCCGATTCCAGTATCTTGCTGCATCCGCAATCGTCCTGTTCTTTATCGTATTCAACGTGCTCAGCGTTCAGGGAATGTCTATAACCGCGGACGAGGCCGACCATTATAAGTATGGGATGAGGATCCTGTCGCTGAACTCCACTCGCTTCGACGACAGTAAAATGCCGGTCACAGCCTTGAATGCCCTGCCCGCGAAATTGGCTTCCAAGCTGCCAAGTGGGGCCCTCCGAGATTTCCTGAGCCAGTTCATAATCGCCCGGTCGGTCACGATCATTTTTTCGGCGCTTGTGGCGCTGCTCGTTTTTCATTGGTCGCGTTCCCTCTATGGGTTTGCAGGCGGGCTGGCGGCACTGATCTTATATGTATTCGACCCAAACATCATTGCGCACTCTCAATTGGTGACCACAGACATATACGTCATGGGGATGACCGCTTTTTCGTGTTACTGGTTGTGGAAATATGCAAATTCGCGCCGCATTCGCGATGGGCTAATCTGTGCGCTTGTTTTGGGCCTCAGCCAGCTTGCAAAATATACGGCGCTTGCTTTAGTGCCTTTATTCCTTATCATTCTTTTTGCCCACGATTGGTTCGTATTAAGCCAGGAACATCCGAAGGAGATTGGCCTGGTGGCCCGGAAGGTCGTGTGCAACCTGTTCTTAAACGGGGTGATCGCGGCTGCGGCCTGCATTGTGATCATTAATGTGGGATTTTTATTCAACCACAGCTTTATAGAATTCAAAGATTACCGGTTCCAGTCACAGGCCCTCAAATCTTTACAAAGCGAGGCCGGGATATTCGGGAATGTCCCGGTGCCCGTGCCGTATCCCTTCCTGCAAGGACTGGACAGGATCTCTTTCCGTGAGCGCACGGGATTCGGTTTCGGCAGGATCTATCTTCTGGGACAACTCAGGAAAGGGCGAAGGATTTAAAGGATATTTCCTGGTGGCCTCGCTCCTTAAAGTCCCGATTGCTTCGCAACTTGTGGTAATCGGCTCATTGGTCGTCTATTTCATACAAAGGCGGCGAAGGCAGTCTTTCTTCAGTCAATGAACAATTTCTTCTCGTTCCGGTTCTGTTCTTTTCGATCTACTTTAACTTCTTTTACAATGCGCAGATAGGGATTCGTTTTTACCTGATAAATTTTCCGCTGCTGTATGTTTTTTCCGGCGGGTTATTCCAGTCCTGGAATAAATTTTCTACGGCTACAAAGTCCGTCTTTTTAATATTGGCGTTATACCTGGTCGCATCCGTGTTATCTTATTATCCGCAATACCTGGCGTATTTCAATGAGCTGGTCTGGGACCGGAAGACGGCCTATAAGTACCTGTCTGATTCGAACCTTAATTGGGGGCAGGGAAAATATTCCCTGCAGGAATATCAATCAAAACATCCGGATGCGGTCTATGAACCGGATAAAATCGAGAGCGGTCTTGATCATCGTTTCACCAGACGACCTGGTGGGGGTAACAGACGATCCCCAGAAGTTCGCCTGGCTCAGGGAAAACTTCGAGCCCATCGATACAGTGGCCTACGTCTATCTGATCTATGATGTATCTCCGCAAGACCTGGACCAGTTGTGCAAGACCAAATCCATCTGCCTAGCTAGACTTTATCCATTTTTAACCACGACCCATACAGGGTGCTTCGCAAGGACACTAGGGACACAAAGGTTTAAAAATAAAATCGATCTAGCGCAAAACTAACCTCCTGCAGGTTAACCCGCGGTTAGCCTAGAAAAAGGAACCTGTGGGACGATGGGCAACACCGTAATTGATAAAGGAGTCGAACCATGGAAATTAAAATTGCAGGCCGCACGATCGGACTGAACCATCCGACCTATTTCATCGCCGATGTGGCTGCCAACCATGATGGAGACCTGGAGCGCGCCAGGAAGCTCATCCGCCTCGCCAAGGAAGCCGGAGCAGACGCGGCCAAGTTCCAGAATTTCCAGGCCCCGAAGATCGTCTCAGACTACGGCTTCAAGCATATGAATTCACAGGTCTCGCACCAGGCTACCTGGAAGAAGATCGGTGTTCGAGGTCTATCAGGATGCGTCCATCCCAGTAGACTGGACGCCGATCCTGAAACAGGAATGCGATAAAGTCGGGATCGATTATTTCACATCGCCTTATGATTATGAATCGATCGAATATGTTGAACCATTCGTACCGGCTTTCAAGATCGGTTCGGGCGAAATCGACTGGATCGAGGCACTCGAACATATGGCCAGCAAGGGCAAGCCGATCATCCTCGCCAGCGGGGCGGCGGATATTGCGGACGTGCAGCGCGCGGTGCACGCCATCCTGAAGATCAACAAGCAGCTGGTTTTGATGCAGTGCAATACGAACTACACCGCCAGCCCCGAAAATTATGACCACATCCACCTCAATGTGCTGAAGACCTATGCCACGATGTTCCCGGACGTCGTCCTGGGTCTGTCGGACCATACGCATGGGGTTGCCACCGTGCTGGGCGCGGTGACGCTGGGGGCACGCGTGATCGAGCGCCACTTTACCGACGATAATAACCGCACAGGCCCCGACCATAAGTTTGCGCTCAACCCCAAGGACTGGGCGACACATGGTCGAGGAGACACGCCTGCTCGAAAGGGCCCTCGGCTCACCCGATAAGTTCATCGCCGGCAACGAGCAGGAGACGAAAGTTGTACAGCGCCGGTGCCTGCGAACGGCACGCGACATACAAGCAGGTGAGGTCCTTACACGTGAGATGATCGATGTACTGCGGCCGGCCACACCGGGAGCGATCAAACCCTATGAACTTCCCCATGTAATCGGCACACGGGCGTTACAAAATATTCCCTCCGGCAAGGAATTGAGATGGACAGATGTGGGGGAATAAGTGCGGGGTGCGAAGTGCGAGGCGAAGTGCGCAGTGCGTAATAGAATTGGAACCTGGAAGGTGAGGAGATAGATGGCAATTCGAAAGTTTGAAGATATCCAGGCCTGGCAAGAGGCCCGCGTGTTGGTCAATCAAGTCTATAAATTGACCCGGGATGGCGCCTTATCGAAGGATTGTGGATTGCGCGACCGGCTTCAGCGCGCATCTGTTTCAGTCATGGCAAATATTGCAGAAGGTTTCGATTGCGATTCAAATGTTGAATTTGGCCGTTTCCTCGGCATTGCTCGTCGCTCCGCCTTTGAAGTCCAATCCCTGTTATATGCTGCATCAGATATTGGGTATGTTTCACCCGATGAATTCAAGTCTACTTACGATCAGGCAAATAAAACCAAGGCTCTTGATCAGCGGTTTCAAAAATGTCATGCTAAGGAAAAATTAATAACATTCCGGCACTTTAATTATTATCATGCGCATTTTATATTTCTCAAAAGATTACTCTCCACACGACCACCGTTTTCTCGCTTCGCTGGCAGCGAGCGGGCATACGATTTTTTATTTAAGGCTGGAAGAAAACCAGAGGCAGACGGAGGATCGCCCGGTGCCTGCGGAGGTGGAACAAATCCAGTGGGACGGGCGGAAAAAAGCCCTTTCGCTGGCGGCGATGTGCCGCGCTTGACTCTCGACTTGAAGCGCGTACATCAGGGAGATCAAACCCGACCTGATCCATGCGGGGCCGATCCAGACCTGCGCATTCCTGGCCGTCCTATCCGGTTTTCGCCCGATCCTGACCATGTCGTGGGGTTTTGACTTGATGCAAGATGCGGAGCGTAATGGCTGGTGGCGCTGGGTGACGCGTTATACTCTGAGGCGCAGCTACTTTCTTCACCAGCGATGCGCAGGTGACGTGCGCGAAAGCCATTGCGTACGGGATGGAGCCCGACCGGACCGTTGTCTTTCCATGGGGCATCGACCTCAAGCGATTTAGTCCAAAGCCGCCAGCGGTCAACAGCACCGGCTCCATCGTCCTTTTCTGCAACCGTTCCTGGGAACCGCGCTACGGCGTGGACGTGCTCGCCAGGGCCTTCGTCAAGGTCGCACAGCAGCGGGAGGATGTGAGCCTGCTTTTGCTGGGCGGCGGCTCGCAGGCGCAGAGCCATCCGCCAGATCCTGATGAGCGGCGGCGTACTCGAGCGGGTGCAGTTCGGCGGACAGATCTCCCAAACGGATCTGCCGCGCTGGATCCACATGGCCGATACTTTACATTTCTCCGTCGCACGTGGACGGTTCCTCCGTTTCATTAATGGAAGCGCTGGCCTGCGGTTTGCCTGCGCTTGTCTCTGACATCCCCGCGAACAAAGAATGGGTGAGCGAAGGAGTCAATGGCTGGCTTTTCCCCGACGGGAATGCGGAGGCGCTGGCGGAAAAGATCCTGGCGGCGGTCGCGCAGAAGAGAAAATTTGCCCAAATCGGCCGGGCCGCCCGAAAGCTGGCGGAAGAACAAGCCGATTGGAAGAAGAATTTTGGCATCTTGTTGAAGGCTTATGAACGCACTGTTCGAACCCAAATGACCAAAGGAGGTCCGAATGATAATCTCATTGATCATCGCTGTGGCAGTCACCATCCTGGCCGTCTTCTTTGCCAGTTACAACCAGACCGTGGTGGCCGTCAATTTCTTCGGCTATCCAGTACAAGGCACGGTTGGCCTGCTGATGGTCGTTGCCCTCGGGACTGGGTGTCCTGTTGGGCGTCCTTTTGATGCTGCCCTCGGTCATCAGCCGCAGCTGGGCATTGATGCGGCACAAGCGCAAATTGCAGGAACTCCAAAATGCTTCCGTGGCGGAAATCATGGATGACAGGCAATCCTCCGGCCCGGATGGAGGAGAATGAAGCCAAGAGTCGTTACCATCATCCAGGCGCGCATGGGTTCTTCGCGCCTGCCCGGAAAAGTGATGATGGATATTGCAGGCCAGCCCATGCTGGCGCGCGTTTACATCCGCAGTTCACGCTCTGCGACCGTTGACGAGACCCTGGTCGCAACGACGACCGAAGCCGCCGACGACCCGATTGCCGAATACTGCGACTTCAGCGGAATCCCTTTCACGCGCGGCAGCCAGTTCGATGTGCTCGACCGTTATTATCCAGGCGGCCCTGCAGGCAAAGGCAGACGTTGTGGTGCGCATCACTGCCGACTGCCCGGTGATCGATCCCGTTTTGATCGATGATGTGGTGAAGGCAGTGACCGATGAACAGTTCGACTTTGCCTGTAATCGCCTGCCGCCTCCGTGGGGACGGACATACCCGATCGGCATGGATACCGAGGTCGTGTCGTTCCAGAACCTGGAACGCGCCTGGCGGGAAGCAAAGGAGCCACAGGAGCGCGAACATGTGATGCCCTTTTTCTATGAAGGCACCAGGCTGACGAGGGCCGGCCGTCAACTGGAAACGGGAGTCTCCCCGCGTGGATTCAAAATTGCACTGCTGCACCATACCACCGATTTCGGCGAATATCGCTGGACGGTTGATACACCTGAAGACCTGGAATTCATCCGCCAGGTCTTTTCCCGGTTCGATGGCCGCGATGATTTCTCATGGAGGGAAATCCTTGACCTCGTGCACAATGAACCGGAGTTGATGCAGATCAACGCAGGCGTCAAACATAAAACGCTCGAGGATATCGATCCACGAGGGTTGAAAGGTTGAAAGTTGACTTCGGCGATTGGCTCCGCGCTCGCCTGAAGGTTCAAGGTTGTAAGTGGGCAACGGCACGAACAGTGTGGCCGTCTCGCCTGAAGGTCGAAAGTTAGGAAGTTTAAGGTTGGAAGTAGGAGACGGCGGCATGAACGGGGAGGCCGCCTCGCCCGAAAGCTGCAAACATTGAATATGTCATTGATCACTCTCTTCACCGCGCCGAAAGCTTTTACCGATCCGCATATTGCGACCATTCAACGTAACGCGCTCCGTTCCTGGAGCTTGCTGCCGGAGGTCGAGGTCATCGTGCTGGGTGAAGAAGAAGGCCTGGGAGAGGCTGCGCGCGAACTTGGCATCCGACATATCCCTGACGTCCAATGCAACCCGTCCGGCACACCGTTAATATCGTCCATGTTCCAACTGGCGCGCAAGAACAGCAAAAGCAAGAACCTGTGCATCATTAATACGGATATGATCCTGCTGCCCGATTTCGTACAGGCCGCGCAGCAGATGGCTAAACTAAAGGATAAATTTGTCCTGCTCAGCCAGCGCTGGGACATGGATATTACCGAATCCATCGAATTCACACAGGGCTGGCAGGAACGTCTCCGGTCTTCCGTCCGCGGCGGCGGAACTTTGCACCGTCCGGCGGGCAGCGATTTTTTTCTTTTTCCTCCCTCCTGCTATACCGATGTCCCGGATTTTGCGATAGGAAGAGCGGGCTGGGATAACTGGATGATCTACAAAGCGCACAAGGAAAAATGGCCGGTGATCGACGGTACAGCCTCCATTACGCTCATCCATCAAAACCATGACTACGGCCACCTGCCGGATTCAAAACCGCATTACGACCTGCCGGAGACCAATGAGAACATCCGGCTGGCCGGTGGAGAAACAGCCATTCGTTATACGATCCTGGATTCAATGTACTGCCTGCGGGATGGTAAACTTGTGCGCCCGGGCTTGTCTTACCTGCGGTTCATGCGCGGCGTGGAACTTTTTCTGCGGGCCGTATTTTTCTTCCTGCCGCCAGACATGCTCGAAAATGTAGCCCGCCCCAAGAGATGGAAGAAGAAGATACAGAAGATATTGGGGAAGCGAGAGTAGAAGAATAGAGAAAAGAGAATGGGATTCGGGAATTTGGGATCGCTAATGATGGTTGAACCCAGAATCTGGAACATTAAATCTTCAACATGGAACTTTAACTGATGCGTAAAGGCCAAAACCCCGCTAAATTCGTAAAAAGCGTCCCGCGACCGGAGCGGATCACCGTTGCGCTGCTCAACTACATTCCCTTCCTGAGCGGATTCTATGCCGAGACCCTCGATGTGCTCAAAGTCTGCCTCGAGTCCATGCGCAAGGAGGCAGGACTGCCGTTCGACCTGATGGTCTTCGATAACGGCTCGTGCGCCGAAGTGCGCGACTTTCTTATCGGTGAAAAAGACGCAGGCCGGATCCAATATTTGATCCTCTCCGAAAAAAATATGGGCAAGGGCGGGGCGTGGAATGTCATCTTCGCGGGCGCGCCGGGTGAGATCATCGCTTACACCGACAGCGACGTGTTGTTCTCGCCAAACTGGCTGTCGCGTTCGGTGGAGATGCTTGAAACCTTCCCGAATGTCGGCATGGTGACCGCGCGTCCGTTCCGCACGCCGCCTGAGTTCATCAGCAAAACGATTGCGTGGGCGAAGAAAACCGCGGCGCAAAACTGGAGCAAGGGTCTTTCATACCGTGGGAGACTTTCCTTGAGTTCAATTTCTCACTCGGACAAACCGAAGAAGAGAATCGCAAGGTGTATGCTGAGACCAGGGACTGGAAAATAACTTACAAAGGCGTGAGCGCCATGGCGGGCGCTTCGCACTGGCAGTTCACCGCCTATAAGTCCACGCTTCAACAGTTCCTGCCTTTTGACATGGACAAGCCCATGGGACAGGTGCGCCAGTTGGACAAGCGCATGAACGACGCAGGCCTATTGCGGCTGATGGTCTCCGATCCGCTGGCGATGAATATGAGCAACACGCTCGGCTATCTGCGCGGGGAGTTGGGAAAGCAAAATGCAGTCCGCAAACCAAGGTTGGCAAAGCGCGTGTTGGAATTTGGGCCGATCAAGAAGATGCTGCTGGCGGTGTATAACAAGATTTTCAATTGGTATTATTCGTAGATACAATGTTGTTTCGATACGTAAAGAGCGCTATTCAACCACCGCCAAAAGGCGGGAGTGGGGCTGAAGCCCCTGCTCAGTTCATGGAAACCCTGCGGGCTGATAGTGCGAGTTTGCTTCCATTATCAAGAACCGCATAAAGCGCGTGCTTTATCGAAAAAGGACACATGACCAAACGCATCTTTATCTCCGCCGACCACGGCATGGCAATCATCTACTTCCTGCAAAGCGATGTTGTCACGACACTGCTAGCGGCAGGGATTGAAATCGTGCTGCTGACCGACGATGAGACCAAAGACCAGATCGCCAGGCGTTTTGGCCGACCCGGACTCAGTCTTCGAAGGTTTGCGCCTCAAACAAGCCAATGGATATGCCGGAAGGATACAAGCCCTCGTTTGCAATGGCTGCTCGCGCTATCTGCGGCGAGTCGGCGGCTCATGGCGCATCAACACCGAAGCCATGGACAGCCACATCTGGGAGGTGTGGGTCGAGAACTCGTGGAAATTCCGACTGGGTATTTGGATCCCGCTGCGCTGGCGATCCTGCTGCTGCGGACATTTTCATTTGCGCGGAAATCACTGGTGCGAATGCAAAACCGCTTCATCCCCGAACCGAAGCTGTATACCGACCTATTTGAGAAATACAAGCCCGATCTTGTTATCGCTTCGACGGCCGGGTGGCGGCTTGACCGTTACCTGCTGCGTGAAGCGCACGGACGCGGCATCCCGACCATGGTCGCCATTGTCGGTTGGGACAACCCTTCCAGTTATTCCATTTCCGGCGCACCGATGGATTGGGCCACTTGCTGGTCGGCATTGCAAAAAGAAGAACTGGTGCTTGGCTCCGATTGGCGTCCTGAGCGCGTTAATGTAGGCGGCATCCCGTCGTATGACGGATACTTCCGCAAAGAATGGCTGCTGCCGAAGGACGAATATTTCAAACTGCACGGACTCGACCCGGACCGCAAATTAATTTCGTATGCCTGTTCGTTCGTGCATTTCGCACCCAATTATCCGAATGTCGAGGCCCTTGCGAAGCTGGTCTCCTCGGATTCGCTGGCTGAGCCTTCGCAACTGCTGATCCGTCTGCATCCGAGCCATTTTCAGGACAAGCCGAAGATGTTTGCGGAGGAGCGGGAGCGCATCCATGATCTGGAGAAGAAGTATCCGCAGGTGCACGTGGTGCGACCGGTGGCCCTGGGCGGCTCGCTGGGTTATTACAGCGGAGAAGACATGGACGAGAAATCGTCCATGATGGCACATTCGGACGTGCTGGTGACGGTCTTCTCCACCATGGTGGTCGAGACGGCGATCCACGATACGCCCATCGTCGCGGCCGTGCTCGATACGCCCGGCGGCTGGAATAAGCCGAAGAAATATTCGCTCTCTCTGAAAAAAATAGGGAACTGGCCCACGCATCAGCGTTTCCGCGCAGCCAGGGCAGGACGGGTTGCAAACGACGAAAAAGAATTATGCGAGGCCTTAAATGCGTATTTAAGGGATCCGCGCTCGATTCGGCGGAACGTCGGGCGTTTGTTAAACAAGAAATCATGTATACCGATGCGAGCGCCGGAAAAAGGACTGCTGAATTTATCCTGAGCGTTTTGAACCTGTAAAAAAGATGCGTTCTTTTCTGCATTTGGAAGTAAAATTTTGTTCCATGCAAGACTTGTGGTAGAAAATAACCTGCCATGGAGAAAATATGAAAAGAAAAAGTCTACCTGTTATTTCCATACTCCTTATCACGATGCTGACGGCATGCGGGGCTGCGGCCCAGCCAACCCTGAGCGTCACGGATATACAAAATACGGCATTCCCACTTGTAATGACCCAGTATGCCCAGACGAAAGCCGCGATGCCCACGGCTACTCCCATTCCCCCGACTCCAACAACAGAATTGGCAACGCTTGCACCCGTGCCCACCTTTGCCCTACAACCTCAGATCGTTGCGCCGATTTCCAACCCCAACGCGACGGCCACACCCGATTGTTATACACCCAACCCTGCCAAGCTATTAGGAACAACGTTACAACTAAATTTGGTGAACAGAGCAGGCGGTCCCGTAAATCTATCGATGGGAATGTACCAACCAGATGAGCCAGGGCGAATGCTATACTTTTGCCTTTAGCTTAAGGGACAAACAAACGGTACAAATAAAGATCCTGGTGGGTTGTTATTGGATAAGTGGATATCAAAATGGTTCAAAACCGTCAACGCCACGCACTAACTATATATGTTTTACCACTGACGACGAGATGCGAGGGCTTACGGTCGGGAGAGATTCGATCGGCTACAATTGATAGTAAACAATATTTGGAACCGTAAATTTTGTAGAGCCAATTCCCGGCATGGTTTGCTCCCGGTTTCGCTGACTGCGCCCGCGTAATATCATGATCGGAAAACGCAATATGTTCCTCTTCTATTTCTCCATCACGCTGGCTATTGCCTCGAGCGCGCTCTATCACTTCAGCCAGAAGGCCACGCCCACGAACGTCAACCCGGCGGTGGCCATCATGGTTACCTACGCAGTCTCCTTCTGCCTGATCCTGATCGTGTCCTTCTTCATACCCACGAAGATAGGTTTCCTGGCCGAAGTCCGTCAGCTCAACTGGGCAACCTACCTGCTGGCGTTTTCGATCGTGGGACTGGAGGTCGGCTTCCTGCTCGTGTACCGTTCAGGATGGAACCTGGGCATTGCGGCGGTTTTGGTCAATGTAGCGGCGTCTCTTATCCTGGTGCCGGTCGCTTTGTTTGTATTCAAGCAGAGGCTTTCACTGGTCAATATCATCGGCATCCTGGTTTGCCTGGGCGGGCTGGTTATGCTGAATTGGAAGAGATAATATTCATCTTCGTAGAATCAATCGTGCCGTGGAAGAAGAAACAGTAATCATGTTCCGTCCCGCCGGACCCGGAGAAATCGAACTCGTCGCTGCCAGCGGATATAAAAGATGGCCGCCTCGCCTGCCTGAGCAGCCGATCTTTTACCCCGTTACGAACGAAGAATACGCCAAAGAGATTGCCATGAGATGGAATGTCAAGGATAGCCGAATCGGATATGTCACAAAATTCCAAGTTAGAAAAAGTTTTATTGATAAGTATAAAATACAAAAGGTCGGTGGCGCAAATCACACAGAATGGTGGATTCCGGATCATGATCTCGAAGCATTAAACGACAACATCATTGGCCTGATTGAGATCATCGGAGAATATACGTAATGGAATTTCCGGACCACGTTAAAGATTCCATCCGCATCCTGCTTAAGGGCAGCCCCCAAAACCGCAGGCGCGGCGACATCCCGGCCATCACTGCGGAAGAAGTGGCGGAGATCAAACAGTTCTTCCCGCGCGACAAGTTCTTTATCTTCGGTCATGCCCGCTCCGGGACGACACTGCTGGTGCGGCTAGCGCGCCTGCATCCCGAAGTCCACTGCAATTATCAGGCACATTTCTTCACGCGCAGGCCGCTGCTCAAGTCGCTGGTGGATACACCCGAAGCGGAAGAATGGCTGAAGCGCAGGTCCAACCGGTGGAACCAGGGAGGAGACCTGTCTCCGCTCGTTTTACGCGCCGCCGGGGATTTCATCATGGAGCGGGAAGCGGTACGGGAAGGAAAGATGATCGTGGGTGATAAAAGCCCGTCGTCCACGATACACGGCCAGGCCGTGCGTGACCTGTATGCCGTCTACCCCGATGCAAAGCTGGTCTACCTGGTGCGCGATGGGCGGGACGTGATGATCTCGGAACGCTTTCGTAATTTCGTCGAAGACTCCAGGTATTTGACAACTGAGGACCGCCGCATTGTGGCAGAGTTGGACGAAAGACCCAACCCCGTTCACGAACGGCTCGCGCTCGATCTTTACAGGACCTTTTATACGCCGCGTGGCGAAGGGCTGGGTTTCGAACCTTTCCGAAATCGAAGGCGAAGGGGAAAGGTTGTTCAGAAAAAATTATATCGCCCTGCGTTATGAGGATCTGTTATCGGACCCGTTTGGAGAAATGACCCGGCTGTGGGATTTTCTGTGCGTGAAGAAAATCAATAAAACCCTCAAGAAAGGTATCCAGGCCGAGATGGCTTCCAACCCCGATGAAGAATGGCAGGAAAAACGCAACGGAGATATCGCCTCCTTCCTGCCGAAGGGTCATGCAGGCAATTGGCAGCGTCTCTTCACGCCACACGATAAAGCATTGTTCAAAGAAGTGGCGGGTGAGATGTTAGTGAAATGGGAGTATGAGAAGGGTTTGGATTGGTGAAGGTTTAAACACCAGACACGATACAATAGACCTCTTGCAAAAGTCATTTTAGGTTGAGTTCAAGGTTGTAGATCGCGGCGATCAAATTGAAACGCAAGGCAAATCTCTTTCTGCGATTACGATACCTCTCACTCAAGATACGAAACACTTTCAACTTGCGAAAAATATGTTCAATCAAAATCCGTTTACGAGCCAAGCTGCGATTGCTCAGCTTTTCCTTGATCGTCAGAGGATGGTATTTGGATTTCTTGAAGGGTGTCTGGCAATTTTCATGAACTGCGCCATTCCTTGATAACCAGCATCTGCCAGAATGCGAATATGCTCTGCGATTTCGCTCCCGTTATCCTTGAAAAAGCTGGAAGTCATGTTTGCTTCCATAGCTAAAGGCCGTGGCGATAATTTGAGCAGTTTTGGGGTCAGCGATCAACTGCGCTTTTTGGGTGTGACGCTTCTTTTTGCCGCTGTAATGCCGATTTTGGCTTTTTTTGGACGCTCAATCGGCTGTTCGCTGGCATCCACCAGCACAACCTCAAAGACGGTCTCACTGGCTGGAGCGCCTTTTTGCCTGGCAAGCGAAACTTCTCGGAATGGACCAACGCATCTTCTACCTTTTGGATGGTGCGACAGACGGTCGCTTCACTGATCACCATAGGATTGCGCAATATGAAATTCCGTTCGATATTCACGCCAGTACATCAAGGTCATCAACAGTTGATCGGCACGACTCAATTTTGGCGGTCTGCCAAAGTCTCGCAATCCTTTCTCGATCACCTTCAGCATCTTTTCAAAGGTCTCTCGCTGGACACCGGTCAGCCGTTTGAAGTCCGCATCTTTTAGGTATTTGATGGTTTCGTAGCTCATGTGCCTATTATGGCACACTTATGCAAGAGGTCTAATGAAAATGCCCGTTCTAGCAGAATTCGGTCTTTCTGACCACACAACTGTTCGGGCGCTTTTCACGACGGACACGACGGACACGGCGGCCACGCTTTGTGACGGTCTCTTCGGACCAGGACACAATCGGCCTGCCGTGTCCCTTCTAATATACTAGTACACAAAGGGGAAATCCAACTTTAATAATTAGCACCTTTTTGTTTTTAGAAAGGATGTTTATGAAATTCCTCATTGCAGGGCTAGGCTCCATTGGGAGGAGACATTTCCGTAACCTGATTTCATTGGGAGAGGAAGATATTATCCTGCTCCGTACACGCAAAGCCACCCTGCCCGATGACGAACTGGCGGGGTATCCGGTTGAGACCGACCTGGATGAGACCTTGAAAAAATACAAGCCCGAGGCGGTGATCGTCGCCAACCCAACCGCGCTGCACCTTGATATCGCCATCCCAGCCGCGCAAGCCGGTTGTTCCATTTTGATGGAAAAGCCCGTTTCTCAGAACCTCGAACGTTTCGATGAGCTCGAGGCGGCACTGGAGAAGGGCGGCGGACGGGTACTCGTCGGGTTCCAATTCCGCTTTCACCCCACACTTCAATTGGCAATGCAAATGCTTAAAGACGAGGCGATCGGCAAGCCGCTTTCGTTCCATGCCCAATGGGGAGAATACTTACCGAACTGGCACCCTTGGGAGGACTTCAGGCAGGGATATGCGGCTCGATCGGACCTGGGCGGCGGAGTGGTTTTGACATTGACCCACCCGTTGGATTACGTGCGCATGCTGCTGGGAGAGGCGGATTCGTTATGGGCCTTCGAAAGTGCGCTCAACCTTGGGCTGGGAGTCGAAGACACGGCCGAGATCGGATTGAGAATGGCGAACGGCTCGATCGGCTCGGTTCATCTTGATTTCAACCAACAGCCGGCGAGCCACCGCTGGGAAATCGTCTGCGCGAAGGGGACGATAAGATGGGATAACGCAACGGGTACGCTGGAAGTATTTTCAGCCGAGAGAAAAGACTGGGAAACATACCAGCCTCCGGCGGGTTTTGAAAGGAACGCCATGTTCCTCGACGAGATGAAACACTTCATTTTCGTGGTGCAGAAAAAAGAAATGCCCGCCTGCACTCTTGAAGACGGCAGACGGGCCTTGCAACTGGCGCTCGCGACGCACCAGTCGATGCGGACAGAGCAGATCGTGAAGCTTTAGTCGTGAATGATCACCTTGTCCCATAAAACGTTGGATGAATTCTTGCGCAGATAGACCTTCACACCAGGAGCCAGGCTGGCCGAAACGTAATCGATTAAATAAGGCGCGGCTTCCTGGCTGGTACCCTCCCAAATGGATACGATCACGTCGGGTTTAAGCTCGCCGAAGGTGTGGGCGTAGTCCCACTTCATGTGACCGGGACGCATGGTTGGTACGTCCTCGATGCTCATGGGGGTGCGGACTTTCTCATGCGCGATCACCGCATCGGCTTTTCCAAGAATATCGATGGCGTAGTCGTCAGGCAAAAGATAGGGAATGGTACCGGCGCCTACCACAGCTATGGATGCACCGGGTTTCGTCGTCTTTTGCAGAGCCAGCGCAATTTGCAGATTGTTCTCATTCCCCGCCACATAATCCGGCTTACGGACCAGGTCCCAGCGGTCGATAGACTTCCAATCTCCGATGAGGAGGTTGAAATTTAACATGGCGGTGATGAATAGAACGATCCAGGCGGCCCGTGAGATGGACACCGCCGCGTTCGTGGACTTGAAAACGGCAATGGCTTTCTGACGCAGCAGATCCACTGAAAGTGCAAAAGCCGCGAAGAACAGGGGCATGGCGATGGAGATATAACGATTCGCGCCGCCATGGTCTTCCCAGGCGTCCCCGCCGACGTAGACGCTGTACGCCAACTGCCCGATGATCAGGAAGATGACCAGTGTGACCTTCCAATCGCGTCGGAAGAAAAAGATGGTGAGCGGCAGCAGGAAAAGCACCCAATTGGTGTAATACATGAACCAGACCAGTGCATACAGTCCGCGCAGGATACGCAGGGAGAACGGCCAGCCGTCGACCTTAAGATAATACGTATTCGGCAGGAGCTGCCCGTAATAAAGGTAACGTGCGATCGTCTGACCGCCCAGGAAAAGGATCAACAGGCCAATGCCCCACAGCAGGTTCTGTTTTCGATACCGGTTCTGGACGATGAACAACACTGCTAGGATGACGAGATAGGGGACTGCCATATCAAACCGGACAAGCGTCGCAACGGCCAGCAGGATATAGGTCCAGGGCGTGAAGCGATCGAGGCCGTTCTTAAGAATGAGCCAGACGGTGGCGGTAAGGATGAGAGCCAGCAGGCTGACTTCCATTCCGAGCAGGCCCCAGGAGATAAGCGGCGCGTAGAAAGCGGTAAATGCGACCGCGGCCAGCATGGTAGGCAGGTTATCCGTAAAATGCTCGACGATACGGCGCACAAAATAAAGGTTAGCCGCAAGCAAAACCGCACCGCTGACTTGGATGGGCAGGCTCATCTGTGAGAGGGGGATGGGCAGCAGATGAAAGAGCGCCATGAATATTACCCACAGCGGATTCGTAAAGCCTTCCACCCGTTCGCCTGCGTTCCAGACCAGGCCGTAGCCATGCACCAGGTTATACGCGTAGCGCATGGAGATCATGGCATCATCGAACAGCACATAGAACCTTTGGCCGTCGATCACGAAACTGCTGGCAAGGATGTAACGGTAGGCATAATAGAGAAAGCAGGCTACGATCAGGCTGAAGAGCAGGTTGCGTAAGAGTTTTGAGTTCATGGGCACCTTTGTGACGATTATAACGTAGCCGGCACCCTGACAAATGTAAATTCACCTGGGATAGCCTACGGGTACGATGTGAACATAGATTTTTTTAAACTTTCCGTTTCAAAAGCACTTTGCTACAGTTGGTAAGAACAAATTTAGGCCTGTCTTCGTTCAACACAGGAGGATATTTCGTGCCAGGACTATAAGAGTACACAAAAGGCAATTTATCCATCCTTTTGATTTTCTACGACGCTGCTCGATAAAAAGATAATGGCGGGCTTAATTCTAAAATTCACCGACTGAATTTTGAAGTATAATACCCGCTTGCATTTGCCAAATCCCTGGTAATCCAATCTCTTTATGGAGTAATAATGTCGAAAGCTAAATTGATCCCCCCGTATGGCGGTAATAAACTGGTCAACCTGGTGGTGACCGGCAAAGAACGGGATGAACTTCTCGGGCGCGCCCCTCAACTGCCTTCCATCAAGATCACCATGCGCAACCTGTGCGACCTTGAACTGCTCGCCACCGGCGGGTTTTCTCCGCTGGACCGCTTCATGGGCAAAGCCGATTATGAGCGGGTGCTGCACGATATGCGGCTTAGCAACGGGGTGCTCTTCCCGCTTCCGATCACGCTGACCGCCGACCCCAAGGAACTGCCGACCGTCGGGCGAAGAACTTGTACTGCGCAACGCCAACAACGATGTGATCGCCATCATGACCCTCGACGAGGTCTATCACTGGGATGCAGAGACCGAAGCCGCGCTGGCCTACGGCTCAACCGATGCCAAGCACCCGATGGTTTCCGAGATGGCGCGCTGGGGCAAGGTCTGCATCAGCGGCCCGTTGAAGGTCGTCAACCTGCCCAAGTATTATGATTTTGTGGACCTGCGCCGCACGCCGGCCCAGGTGCGCGCCATCCTGGAAGGGATGGGGAACGATAACGTCGTCGCCTTCCAGACCCGCAACCCGCTGCACCGCATCCACGAGGAACTGACCAAACGCGCCGCCGCCCAGGTGGGAGGAAGCCTGCTCATCCATCCCGTGGTCGGCATGACCAAACCCGGCGATGTGGATCACTACACCCGCGTCCGCATTTACAAGGCGCTGGTCGATAATTATTACGACAAGAAAAGCACCCTGCTCAGCCTGCTCCCGCTGGCCATGCGCATGGCTGGCCCGAAGGAAGCTCTGCTGCATGCCATCATTCGCCGCAACCACGGCGCGAATCATTTCATCGTCGGGCGCGACCATGCCGGGCCGGGCAAAGACTCCACCGGCAAACCGTTCTACGGTCCGTATGATGCGCAGGAGATCATGAGCAAATACGAGCCTGAACTGGGCGTCAAGATGATCCCGTTCGAAGAGCTGGTCTATCTGCCCGATGAAGATCGCTATGTGGAAGGGAAGGATGTTCCTGCCGGCGCAAAGACGCTCAACATCTCCGGCACGCAGGTGCGCGATGATTATCTTGCCAAGGGCAAACTGCTGCCCGATTGGTTCACCCGCCCCGAGACGGCCGAAATCCTGCGCGAGATGTATCCGCCGCGCCACAAGCAGGGTTTCTGCATCTGGTTCACCGGCTTGAGCGGTTCGGGCAAGATCGCCACCACGCAGGTGCTGACCTCGCTGCTGCTCGAGCGTGGACGTGAGATCACCATCCTGGATGGCGATGTGGTCCGCACGCATCTTTCCAAGGGACTCGGCTTTAGCAAGGAAGACCGCGACACCAACATCCTGCGCATCGGCTTTGTGGCCGGCGAAATTGTCCGGGCAGGCGGCGCGGTGATCTGCGCGGCCATCAGCCCCTACCGCGCCACGCGCCAGGAAGCCCGCAAGATGGTCGGTGAGAACTTCATCAAGGCTTACATGGATACCCCGGTTGAAGTCTGCGAACAGCGCGATGTGAAGGGCCTGTATGCCAAGGCCCGCCAGGCCATGGTCGATGGCAATCCGATGGGCTTCACCGGCGTGGACGATCCGTATGAACCGCCGATCGACCCTGAGATCACGCTCAAGGGCTATGGCGCGACTCCTGAAGAGAATGCGCGTACGATCATCAAGTATCTGGAAGAGCAGGGTCTACTGCTGTAATCAAGATAATCATGGGCCTCCGGAACAACTGTTAAACCGGAGACTGTTTCGCCAGGTTAAGGGCTTCTACTCGACAGTAAAACCGGTTTGTTAGTAGAATTATGCCGCTTACCATACGCATGAACAAACGTATCGGCTCCCGCTTCATTTCCTTCATACTCCTCGGCCTGCTCGCCGTGATCGGGATCTTTCTTGTCCTGCGGGCAACTCCTGAAGGGCTCGGACTTTCGGATGATTCAATCGGGTATATTGCCGGCGCGCGCAGCATCCTGGCGGGACACGGTTATCGCGAAGCCTGGCTGGCCAGCAACGGACCGGTGACCCACTTCCCGCCGCCTTTCTCCTCCGCCTTGGCCTTGATCGGTCTGTTCGGTCTCGATCCGCTGCGCGGGGTGCGCTTCCTCAATGCATCCTTGTTTGGACTTGAACACCGTCCTGCTGGGCATCCTCGGCTGGCGAATGATGAAGTCGCTGCCGGCAGGACTTGATCCTGGCGGCGTTGTTCCTGGTCAATGACTCTCTGCTGCGCGTACACGCCATGGCGTTGAGCGAGCCGTTGTTCATCTTCCTGAGCCTGCTCTCATTCTGGATGTTCGATCTTTATTTCGAGCGTGATGCACACTGGCTGTGGCTGGTATCGTGCGGCATTTTTGTGGGGCTGGCTTACCTCACGCGCTATGCCGGACTTGCGCTGCTGCCAACCTTTGTAGTGGCATTGATGATCCTGCATGATACATGGCGCAAACGTTTGGTCAGCACGGGGATCCTGGTTGCCAGCGTGCTGCCATGGATGATCGGTTGGGGGATCCGCAATGAGATCGTCGGCGGCAACGCCACCAACCGCACCTTTATCTGGCATCCCATCACCGCCGGAAACTTTGATACGGCGCTTTACAATATTTCAACATTTCTCATGCCGGTGGAAGCCTGGCGGCGGGAACTCTTCAAATCCCCGGCTGTTTTTGTGGCCGCGGTCGTAATTATCCTGGGCGCGGTGCTGGTCTGGATCCTGATCAAGGCGAAGGATGCCCTTACGAAGCCTCACGGGACGGAAGGCGCAGAAGATCGTTGCATTTACGAGCGGCGTGTATATTTTTGGCTACCTGGCATCGATCTTTGCGTCGATGTCTTTCTTCGACGCCTCGACAAAATTCAAGCCTCGCATCCTTCGCCGATCTATGTCTCGCTCCTGATCCTGCTGGTTGTCTTTGGAATGTGGTTATGGAACAAGCGTCGTGAAGTGGCGATACTGCTGGCGCTGTTGATCTTCGGCATATCCATCGTCGGACAGTATGCAGCGGTGAGAGAACTGGCGAAGGGCGGACAGGGATATGCATCGTTCCAGTGGTACGATTCGAAAACGATGGCATTCTTAAGAGACTTTGCCGCCCGGCGTAATGATATATACGAACCAGCCTACGGCAGTCTATTTGTATACAGGACGCGGCACCTATGTGCTGCCGGACCGTTTCGACCCCGTTACGACCGAACCGAGACCCGGTTTCGATAAGGGTGTGACGCAAATGCAGGCGCAGATCAAAGCAGGCCAGGCAGTGCTGGCCTTGTTCAGCGGCGGCGGTCCTTCGGCCTCGGATGCCGCGCTTATGAGCAGCGGTTTATATCTTGCCCAAAAATCGGCCGGTGATGAAGTCTACACCGCCGCACCTTGAAAGGAACCATGAAGATCCAGGATAAGTTCGATCTGAAAGGCCGCACGGCGGTGGTAACAGGCGGGGCGGGTTTGCTCGGTGTTGAATTTTGCAAAACGCTGGCCGAAGCCGGCGCCTGCCGTGGCGGTCGTTGATTTGAACGCCGCCGGCAGCCAAAAAGTTGCCGACACGTTAACCAAAAGCGGTTACCAGGCCAAAGGCTTTGCGACCGATATTACCAAACCAGGCTCCGTGGAGGCACTGGTCGCTTCGGTGCTCTCGGAGTTTGGGCGGCTCGACATTCTCGTGAACTCCGCGGCGCTCGACCCCAAGTTCGATCCCGATGCGATGGAAAAGGGGATCACACCCGGCAGCTTCGAGGATTATCCGCTCGACCAGTGGAACGCGGCCTTGAACGTGAACCTGACCGGCATGTTCCTGGTCACGCAGGCCTGCGTGAAACCGATGCTCGCGAACGGCAAGAAGGGCAGCATCATCAACATCTGTTCGACCTATGGACTGAACGGACCCGACCAGCGCATCTATGTCAAAGACGGCAAGCGCGTGGCGTTCAAGCCGGTCTATTACACGGTGACCAAAGCCGGCGTGATGGGCTTTACCAAATACCTGGCCGCGTATTATGCCGGAACCGAGATCCGCGTGAATGCGCTGACACCCGGCGGCGTGTTCAACAACCATGAGGATTATTTCGTCAAGAATTATTCCGCCAAGACCATCCTCGGACGCATGGCGCACGGCGACGAGATGAACGGCGCGTTGTTGTTCCTGGCTTCGGATGCGTCTTCGTACATGACCGGCAATAACGTGGTCGTGGACGGCGGTTGGACGGCATGGTAATTGATGGAAATCGTGGAATCGATAAACGGTAAATCGTGGACGAACTCGCAAATGTCGAATGCACATGACTGAAATACTTGCCATCATCCCGGCGCGCGGCGGCTCGAAGGGCATCCCGCGCAAGAATATCCGCAATTTCGCAGGCTATCCGCTGATCGCCTGGAGCATCGCCGCAGCGCGGCAAGCCAGCACGGTGACGCGCGTCATCGTCTCGACGGATGACGAGGAGATCGCGGCAGTCGCGCGCCAATACGGCGCCGAGGCTCCTTTCCTGCGGCCAGGCGAGTTCGCACAGGATAACTCCACCGACCTGCCCGTCTTCGAGCATGCGCTGAAATGGCTGGCCGAGCATGAGGGCTACCAACCGGAGGTCGTGATCCAACTGCGCCCGACGTCGCCGCTCCGCCCGCCGGGCCTGGTGGATAACGCGGTGAAGATCCTGCTGGAACACGAGGATGCAGACTGCGTGCGCGGCGTGGTCCCGGCAGGACAGAACCCGCATAAAATGTGGCGCATCCCGACAGGAGAACGGCGCGATGACACCCCTGCTGGAGGTGGATGGAATCGCAGAACCGTACAATGCGCCGCGCCAAATCCTGCCGCAGATCTACTGGCAGACGGGTCACATCGACGCAATTCGGGTGGACACCATCTTAAAGAAGGGTTCGATGACGGGCAATAAAATCTATCCGCTCATCATCGATGCGCGTTACACGGTGGATATCGACAACCTTGCCGATTGGGCTAAATATGAAACAATGGTCTATTCGGGCGGTTTGAAGCTGGTCTCTCCGGGCAGGGCGCGCCGCCCCATGCCCGAAACGATCAAGCTGATCGTCTCGGACTTCGACGGTGTCATCACGGATAACCGCGTCTGGACCGACCAGGACGGCAGGGAAACGGTGGCCGCCTCTCGAAGCGACAGCATGCATGTCCGGGAGCTGCGCGAACTGGGCATCGACGTGATGATCCTTTCATCGGAACCCAACCCCGTCGTGCTCGGCAGGGCCGAAAAGATGGGCGTGGAAGCAGTACACGGTATCGACATTCGAGGCAAAGGCGAGGCACTGAAGAAACTGCTGGCCGAAAAAAAGATAGATGCCTCGCAGGTGATCTATATCGGGAACGATTTCAACGACCTGCCTTGTTTCGAGATCGGCGGGCTGGGCGGTGGCGGTGGCCGATGCGTATCCTGAAGTGAGGCGGGCAGCCGACTTCGTCCTGCAACGGCCCGGGGGGCACGGTGCGCTGCGTGAGTTGTGCGATCTTGTCCTGCAAAATTTATCCGGGAAATAAAGGAGATTTGAATGACTCGAGAAATCAAACTGGGAAAGCGAATGGTCGGGGATGGGCATCCTGCCTACATCATCGCCGAGATCGGCATCAACCACAACGGCGATCTCGAAATCGCCAAGCAGATGATCGATGCGGCGGTGCATGCAGGCGTGGATGCGGTCAAGTTCCAGAAGCGCACACCGGAGGTGGCCACCCCGCCCGAACAGCAAAAGCAGATGCGCGAGACGCCCTGGGGTTACATCACCTATCTCGAATATCGCCATAAGGTGGAATTCAACGAAGCGCAATACCGCGAGATCGACCGGCATTGCAGGGAGAAGGGGATTGCCTGGATGGTCTCGGTGTGGGACGAACCGTCGGTGGACTTCATGGAGAAGTTCGACACACCTGCCTACAAGATCCCATCCGCTTCGCTCACGGACCACAACCTGCTCAAGCATGCCCGCACGACGGGCAAGCCGTTGATCCTCTCCACGGGCATGTCCACCATGGAGCAGATCAAAAAGGGTGTGGGCATTGCGGGCGAAAAAGACCTGGTGATCATGCACTGCACCAGCACCTATCCGTGCGAACCCGAAGAGTTGAACCTGAAAATGATCGAAACGCTGCGCCGGGAATTCCCGAAGCTGCCGATCGGCTATTCGGGGCACGAGGTGGGGCTCGTGCCTTCGGCGGTGGCCGTGGCGCTGGGCGCGTGCATGGTGGAGCGCCACCTCACGCTCGACCGCGCCATGTGGGGCAGCGACCAGGCCGCCTCGGTGGAGCCCGGTGGGTTCGAGCGGCTGGTCAAATACATCCGCGTCTCCGAAGCTTCGCTGGGCGACGGCGTGAAAAAGGTGTATGAGTCGGAAAAGGCTTCGATGAAGAAACTGCGCCGTGTAAACGGTGATGAATAATTTTAACAAAAGGGACGCGGATGAGCGCGGAAAACGCGAAGAGAAGCTTTTCTATTTTGTTTTTTCGGGCCTGTGCGGTTTAAAAATTTATGACTTTTATTCAGCAATTCCGCCGCACAATACGTCCTGCAGGGAAAACCGTGCAGGCCGTTTTGCGTTGGAGACGATTTTCGTTCAACGATGCGCCGCCCGTCTTCGGCAATTCCAAGCCGAAGAGCGGATCGCATTTGCTGCTGCAGATCCTGAACGGTTTTACCCGGATCATGCCTTATGCCTATGTGGAGGCGGAGCCGGTGCGCACGATCACGAAAGAGGGAGGACGAAGGACGAAAGAAGAAATCCTGGCCGACCTGCAGCGAACGCCAAGAGGAGTGATCGGTTGGGGATATGTGGAGGCCTCGCAAGAATAACGCAGCGTTCCTTTGCCAGCCCGATCGAGTGAATTATTTTATCTACCGCGACCCACGCGATATGCTGGTCTCACAGGTCTTCTTTGCCACGGACATGTACGAAGAACACGGCATGCATGATTATTACAAGTCGCTGCCCGATTTTGGGGCACGGCTTAACGTTGCCATCACAGGCATCGACCGGGACGGGCTGCATATGGTCAGTGTGAAGCAGAGATATGAGGGCGTCTTCCAGTGGCTGGAACAAAAGCACGTGATGTGCATCCGTTTTGAGGACCTGATCACCAACCGCGATGTCGACATTGAAGGCCATGTTGGATGAGGTGGAGAAGACAGGCTATCAGATCCCAACACCGCGGGCTCAGGCGCTTGACGGTCCTGGCGGAGGCGATCCAGCCGAGGAAATCGCACACTTTCCGTTCGGGGAAGACCGGCGACTGGCGTGAGCATTTCACCGAGGAACATAAGAAGTTGTTCCAGGATGTGGCCGGGGATTTGCTGGTGAGATTGGGGTACGAGAAGAGTAATGATTGGTGAGGATGAAAATAGAGAGTAGCCTTCGGCGATTCATATCGCCGAAGTGGGCGATGACGGCTCGTAGCCATCTCGCCCGAAGGTTGGAAGATTTTTTCACGCAACGCATTAAACGCGGATTCGTCCGGCGGTTGAATAACCTGAAAATTGCCAACATGGCGAGGCAGGTTGCAATGCGCGCACCTGTGCCTGCTGGCGCGCCTATCGTCTTCTTCAAAGCGTCCACGGGGATCGACGATCTCTCATGGAACAGTGGGTTCCACCTGCTGGCGTCTTGGACGCTGCGGCTGCAGGGTGTGCCTGTCGTGTATTTCACCTGCAACTCAGGGATGAGTCATTGTGTGCTGGGGACAAATCGCGATCATGTGCAGAAAAAACCTCCGTGCAAATCGTGTGTCTATCAATCTCGTACGCTTTATACGGGTGTGCCACGCTCGACGCCTCCTGATGCCCGTCTCGAGACGCCCATTTCCCGAGTCCACTGGTTTAACTTCCAACGAGATGAAAAATTATCGAAAGCAGTGGCAGGCTTATCGGTCCAGGAAATGATGAGTTTTGCATGGGAAGGTATCCCGCTCGGTGCATTGTGCCTGCCGGGACTGCGTTGGATCCTGCGAATCCATCACCTGCAAGATGACGAAAGCACGCGGTATCTACTGCGGGAGTATATTTTGTCGGCGTGGAATGTCGCACAGAAGTTTGCGGCCCTGCTCGATGAGACCCAGCCGCGGGCGGTGGTGGTCTTCAACGGACAGTTCTTCCCCGAAGCGACGGCCCGGTACGTGGCACAAAAACGAGGCATCCGTGTGATCACGCATGAGGTGGGACTGCAGCCCGCCAGCGCGTATTTCACCGATGGCGAAGCAACGGCTTATCCGATCAGCATCCCCGATGCGTTCGAGATGGATGAACAACAGAACGCACAGCTCGATGCCTATCTTGAAAAACGCTTTCAAGGGCGAGTTTTCGATGGCGGGCATCAAGTTCTGGCCCGAAATGAAAGGGCTGGACGAACCGTTTTTGCAAAAAGCCGCGCGCTTCAAGCAGATCGTGCCTGTGTTTACCAACGTCATTTTCGATACGAGCCAGCCGCATGCCAACACGGTCTTCGAGGATATGTTTGCCTGGCTGGACATGGTGTTGGATGTGATCCGATCACATCCTGAAACGCTGTTCGTGATCCGCGCCCACCCCGATGAACTGCGCGTGCGCAAAGCCAGCCGTGAGACGGTGGCGGCCTGGGTGGAAGCCACGGGCGCGGACAAAGAACCCAACGTGATCTTTGTGGGGCCGAAGGAAACGCTCAGTTCGTATGAGTTGATCCTGAAATCGAAGTTCGTGCTGGTCTACAATTCAACCATCGGGCTGGAGGCTGCGATCATGGGCGCGCCGGTGCTGTGCGCCGGCAAGGCGCGCTTCACCCAGTATCCAACCGTATTTTTCCCGCAGACCGTTGCAGGGCAGAGAAGCAAGATGGAAGAATTCCTCAAGGCGGAGTCCATTCAAGTGCCTGCGGAGTTCAAACGCAATGCCCGGCGCTTTTTGTATTACCAGTTATTCCGTTCGTCCCTGCCGTTTGGCGATTTTCTTGAGCCATCGGTCCGCACCACGCAGACACGCTTGAGAGGATTTGAAGTGGAGATGTTGTCGCCTGAAAAATCAAAAGCGCTAAAAGCGATCCTGGATGGGGTCCTAGAGGGCGGGGATTTTCTTCTGGGAGAGTGAAGAAACTCAGCCATGAAAATTTCCATCCTCGACGACTATTTCGACACGCTTCGTACCCTTGCATGCTTTCATAAGCTGGACGGACACGAGGTTACGGTGTGGACCGATCACGTGCTGGATACCGCCACGCTCGCTGAGCGCCTCAAGGATACGGAGGTGCTCGTCTTGATCCGGGAGCGCACGCAAATCCGCGAACCGCTGCTCGAACGGCTTGAGGCACTACGCCTCATCAGTCAGCGCAGTGTTTATCCTCATATCGACATCGACGCATGTACGCGGCGCGGGGTCATCGTGTCGTCCGATCAGCATGTCGACAGCCCATCCTACGCCACTGCTGAACTGACATGGGGTTTGATCATCGCGGCGATGCGGCAAATCCCGCAGCAGATGTCTGCGCTTCGAGCGGGTATCTGGCAGGTCGGGGTGGGTAACAGTTTGCGCGGCAAGACGCTTGGAATTTACGGATACGGAAGGATCGGCGCGACGGTGGCGGGCTATGGGAAAGCTTTTGGAATGAATATCCTGGTGTGGGCGCGTGAGGCATCCCTACAACGCGCGCGCAATGACGGTTATGCTACAGCACAGAGTAAGCGCGTGTTTTTTGAGTCGTGCGACGTAGTCTCTCTGCATATGAGGCTGGTTGATGGAACGCGCGGCATCGTCACTAAAGCCGATCTGGCGTGCATGAAACTCACCACCTTGCTGGTAAATACGAGCCGGTCGGCCCTGATCGAACCCGGCGCACTCGTCGAGGCCTTGCGCGCGGGACGGCCGGGCATGGCTGCCATCGATGTGTACGAAGAGGAACCCTTGCGCGACCCGGACAATCCCCTGCTCAAAATGAACAACGTTATTTGCACGCCCCATATTGGATATGTAACCCGGGATGAGTACGAAACCCAGTTTTCCGATGTCTTCGATCAAATCACGGCTTACGCGGCGGGCAACCCCATCCACGTAGTGAACCCGGAAGTCTTCGACGTGTTGAGGGGTGGCCAGGCAGCTGGAGAATAAGGATTTTTTGCTTGAAGAATAACAGGTATTCCCGCTGTCTTGCCTGGCCCAGAATCTTCGTCGTGACGCCTTCATGTCCCGCTGCCAGAAATGTAATTTAATCAGGATACGATAATTTGAATGATGGGAAGAAGAACAGCCGCCCCACTTATATTATTAATCATTGGATCAACAATAGCAGCATCGGCTGTTTTTGCTGATAAGCTTGGATTGGACCCATCCATGGGGTGGGGGATAAGGCGGATCGCACTTTTAATATTCGGAGTCGGCATGGCGATATGCGCCATCCTCTATTTGCGCTATACCAACGAGATAAACCATGCGGCGCGTAGACTCCGAGCCTTCATTAATAATTTTCCCATCGTCTCAGGAGCTACTGGAAATTCCAGCTTAATTCATCTTTCAGGGTTATTGAAGAAATATTGGTTTGCGTTTCCAATCCTGATGTCAGTCACCCTGATCTATGTCTGGTTTATCAGTTCGGGTACCTGGATAAACTGGGTATCACCAACCCACTACTATGCAGACCTGGCCAGAGGTTTCCTTCAAGGTCACCTTTATCTTCCAATCAAAGTGAATCCAAGCCTTTTGACATCCCCCGATCCTTGGAAACCCATACCAGGCGGAAAATCTCTAGGCCCTACAGATGTTTCCTATTTCCAGGGAAAATATTATTTGAACTGGGAACCGGTACCGGCATTAATATTGTTTTTAATCCATCCGATAATCTCCTGGAGGGTGGGAGATCTTCAACTTGTGTTCGATTTCATGATGGGGTTATATATACTTCAATGTCTATTGGCAGTTGTAATCTGGGACCGCTTTTTCAGCAATATGCCAAAATTCATTCTTTGGTTGTCGATTTTGCTGGTGGGGCTGGCCTGTCCTTTAACATTTATGCTTGATAGCTATAAAAGTGCAAGAATTTATGAGGCTGCCATTGTGGGAGGCCAGTTCTTCCTCGTTGGCGGATTCTTTGCAGCATTAACGGCCCTGAACCATTCCAAGTCCGGTTGGAGACTTGCATTAGCCGGGACTTTATGGGCCCTGGCATTTGGGTCAAGACTGATCCTGGCATTGCCGGTTGGATTTATGACTCTCATGACAGGCTGGTGGATACTAAGCAAGGACGGTTGGTCATTCCAAAAAATCACCCGCCTGATTCCTTTAGGCATACCCCTCGCCCTTGGTTTCATATGTTTGGGTTGGTACAATTGGGCTCGTTTTGGATCGATTACAGAAAACGGTTTTTATTATATATTGCCTACCAATGTGGATTATCAGAAATATTACAGCGAGCTAATCAGCCCCATATTCATTCCTCAGAATTTTTACAATTACTTTCTATATCCTTTTAGTATTCAACCACAATTTCCGTATTTTTACGCTGAAATCGGAAACTTAAAACCCATTCTCTCTTCGTATCCATTACCGTCGTTTTACTTATCACAAAAAATTACAGGATTAGTTTATACGGTTCCTTTTTCCGTGTTTGCCCTCATTCCGTCTCTACTGTATTTAAATAACCGTAATAAAAGAAAGGCCGCTGAGAAATCGCCCAATGATGATGAGCGCCGCACATTGAATTGGGTGACCCTGACTTTGAGCGGGGCCTGTCTGGCAGTCTTTGGATTCCTATTATCATTCTATTGCATAGCAATGCGATATTTTGAAGATGCGATGCCGTCGCTGATCATGCTCAGCATAGTGGGGTTCTGGCAGGGTTTTCAAGCTGTTTCACAAAAACCCATTGCCAAGAAGCTATACACCTTTTCAGGTGTCATGCTGGCCGGCGCATCGATCATAATCAGCACCCTGGTGGCATTATCTGTAAACAATGCGCGTTTTGAAATCAGCCACCTGCTTACTTTTTTAAAGTAAGGAATCGATGGGTTTGCCACTATAAAGATGATCTTACTGCTTCTTGCATAAATTTCTGTTGCTACGCATGCCGCTTCGCAGTAGGTTGTTCTGAAAATACATATACTGAAATACACAGTATGATATAAACTTGTTTTCAGGATTTATAGGGTAGAAAACGCCCTTCTGGTTTAGATAATTATGCAGTACTCTGTAAGCCAAATCGAGTCTAAAATCCGGCTGCCATATTAAATTGTTCCTGGCGAATGCTTGAAATTTGCCAACCACATTCCAACCAAAACCGACCGACGTGATTGGCCGCGGTTTCATTAACCCGCCGCATGAAAATCCCCCTCCAAGCCCACCCATCCAGGGATTAATTTGGATGGTTTAATTAAACGATATAATTTCAGATTGTGTGAAGCTCGGATATTTATCAGCCCCCTATATGGTAAAGGCGGTACAGAGTAATACGATGTCTTCAGGTTCTCGTATAAGGATCGATGAGTGGATATACCGGGCGGCGGCGGCCAGCGCCCTGGCTTGCGTACTATATTATCTTGTAGTGGTCATCTACATAACACTTTGCCGCATACACTATCCGTTTTCACTGGAATTCGTGGAAGGCGACGCGCTCATTCAGGTATATCGCATCCTGCAAGGGAAAGTATTGTACGCACAGCCATCGTTTCAGTATATCGCCACGAATTACCCACCCCTTTATTTCTATACTTCAGCATTATTCGCCCGGCTGATCGGGTTCGGTTTCTTCTCCTTACGCCTGGTGTCTTTCGTATCTTCCTTGGGGTGCATGTCACTTATCTATCTTATCTGCAGGCGGGAAGGTACAGGGAGCCTGCCTGCGTTAATCGCAAGCGGTTTTTTTACAAGTACTTATAAACTTGGCGGCGCCTGGTTCGATATCGCCAGAGTCGATATGCTTGCTCTTTTCCTCATCTTGCTTGCTGTTTATCTGACCCGCATAAAATCCCTGGCCGCTTACATAATTGCAGGGATTATTTTTGGCCTGTCATGCTTGACAAAACAAACCAACCTATTTGTACTGGCGTTTCTTTGTCTTTATTTCATCCTGTTTGAAAGAAACAAATCCCTTGGTTTTGTGGTCTCTTCCATTGCATGCTTTCTTATCGTTTCATGGCGGCTGGATCAAATTTATTCAGGATGGTATAGTTTTTTTGTTTTTAAAGTAAATATTGGCTCCGGTAGCGAATTGCCCATCACGCCTTCCATGGTTCTAAACTCTGTCGGCGATTTCTGGCTTCGCTCTTTGCTTTTTCCCATACCCATAACATTAGTTTTTATTGCCGGCTATTTTCTAATTAAATTAATACGATCCAATAAAGAAATTGACAAAACGTATATTTTCCATATCTTTTTTACCGCAGGGATGATCGGGGCATCCTGGGGCGCTTTAATCCATCCCGGGGGATACAAGAATGTTCTTATACCCGGTTACACAGCGATTGCCATCCTTTTTGGGCTGACAATTCAAAAATTCTTTTCCGAGCAGAAAGTAAATTCGCTCTATAGAAGTGGTCTGCTCTTTGTTTGTGCGATACAGTTTGTAATGCTTTATTTTCCCGTCCAACACCTCATCCCCACCCAGGCAGATCTTTTGGCAGGTCAGAGGCTTGTGGCTGAAGTTCAAAAACAGCCGGGAGATGTTTACATTCCGTTTCATCCAGAGATATCATTGATGGCTGGGAAGCCCACCTTTGCAGAATGGAGTACCACATATCAAATAGAAGGCGGTCTAGGGGGAGGCGATTTACGGGAGACGAACCGGGTAAAATCAGAATTTACCCATGCGATGGCAACACAAGAATTTTCCATGATTATTTCGGATAAAGATGTCAATTGGATATGGGGACATCCCGAGAAGTTTTATTATATAAGCGATGAACCGGTTTTCAATAACCCCGACGTTTTTTGGCCCATAACAGGATTTCCCTTCCGCCCAACGATAATCATGTACCCGGACCAGAAATAGATAAGGAGAACTTTTATTGAGAGAACGCCATTTTTTAAAGAGAATCACGACCATCCTGCTTGCAGGCTTGTATGTCGTGTGGGGGAGTCTCTTCATTTACCGAAGCTCCTACATCGCACTCGACGGACAGCGCTATTTCGGCCTCTTCGACGACGCCATGATCTCCATGCGCTATGCGTGGAACTTTGCACACGGGCTGGGGTTGGTGTGGAATGCAGGCCAACGCGTGGAAGGCTACTCGAATCTATTGATGACCCTGGTGATGTCGCTGGCCTCGTTATTCCTCGAAAAGAAGTTTGCGGTGCTGGCGATGCAGGTCTTTGGCCTGCTCACCGTTTTGGTCACGGCTTATCTTACAAAACAAGCTGCAGATGAGATCAATGAAGGCAAACAATACCGGGAACTGATCGGTCTGCTGGCGTTTGCGTGTGTGCTTCTTTACTACCCGTTGAGCTATTGGACGCTGATGGGCATGGAAACCGGCCTGCTCACTTTACTGCTCATGGCCTGCATCCTGTTTGCCCTGCGCTGGCTCAAGACAAACAAGACTTCAAATCTGGTCTTTGCTGCGATCATGGCTGGACTGGCTTTCCTGACACGCAACGACTCGATCCTGCTGTCTGCATTAGTGTTCGCGTATATCGGCCTGGAAACCTATATAAACAAGGGAGATAAGCAAACCTTCCTGAAAATCTTTTATGCCGGTTGCCTGGTTGTCCTCTTTATCATGGCGCAGACCCTTTTCCGATATTTTTATTACGGCGAGTTATTACCCAACACGTATACACTCAAACTGAGCGGCATACCGCTTTCCATCCGCCTGGTTGGAGGGTATCATTTCCTCCAGCCATTTTTCCAACAAAGCGCATTGCTGCTTGTATTTGCGTTATTGGAGTATTGCTTGACCTGCGGCGAGTAAATGTCCTCTTGTTTTCGTTTATAGTTGTCGCAGTTCTCTATCAGATATATGTGGGCGGCGATCCGTGGCCACTGTGGCGGATGCTTGCACCCGCCATGCCTGCGCTATTCATCCTGGTAATCACAGCCGGCACTGAGATCATCATGCGCTGGCCGCAGCTGGCTTCTCAAAAATATTTAGCCGCCGCGTTTGTGCTGCTATTTACCCTGGTACCGCTGGCGTTGACCGACCTGCCTTTCCTGTCCGATATGTCCGTACGCGGCCCAACCTCGGCCGCGATCGCGAACCACGTCAATACCAATACCGCGCTGGCGATCAACAAACTCACCAGCCCGGAAGCGAGCGTCGGTGTGATATGGGCAGGTACGCTGCCATACTATACCGACCGTACCGGGGTCGATTTCCTGGGTAAATCGGACCCGATCATTGCCCGGCTTAAACCCGACCTCTCCGGCGCGGTGAGCTGGGCCGGGGAGCGCAGCGTGCCGGGCCACAACAAGTACGACCTGAATTATTCCATCGTGCAGCTGCAGCCCACCTATATCCAGGCTTTTTCGTGGGGAAACCAAACCGTCAAACCGTGGGTGGTATTAAATTATGTGCGGGTGGAATATCACGGCGCGCTTGGTACGAAGACCGTCTTTCTGCGAAAAGATTCTCCGTACGTCTGCTGGGAACTTTGCAAAAACCAGTATAAAATCATCCCGTGGCCCAAACAAAAAAAGGCTAATCCATGAACCTTGATGACCTCGATCGTTTCAAACAACTCGATACGCTGAACATGCTGGCCGAAATCGACGGCCTGCCCGATCAATTGCAGTCCGCCTGGGAGCTGGGGCAAACCCAACCCTTCGAAGGTTTGGAATCCTTGAAAGGCTCGATCCGGCAAATCGTGATCGCCGGGATGGGCGGCTCAGCCATCGGTGCGGACCTTTTGACGGCGTATGTTTCCTCCACTTGTTCAGTACCCGTGAGCGTTCACCGCGACTATGGCCTGCCGGCATTTGCGCGCGGTAAAGAGACTCTGGTGATCGCTTCCTCTCACTCCGGTAATACCGAAGAGACCCTCGAAGCCTTTGAAACCGCGCTGAAAAACAGGCTGCTCCCTGGCTGGTCATCTGTACAGGCGGCGAACTGGCGAAGCGCGCAAAGAAAAACAATATCCCGGTCTGGATATTCAACCACACCGGTCAGCCGCGCTCGGCGGTCGGATTCTCCTTTGGGCTGCTGCTGGCTTTGTTTGCAAGGTTGGAGCTAATCCCCAACCCGGCCAGGATGTAGCCGAAACGGTTGAAGCGATGAAAAAGTCACAGGCGCGGCTGCGTCCTGATATTCCGGCGGTGAAGAATCCCGCCAAGCGTTACGCCGGTCAACTGATGGGGCGCTGGATCACAGTGTTCGGAGCGGGCCTGCTTGCGCCGGTGGCGCGTCGATTTAAAGGACAGATGAATGAGGTCGCCAAGGCCGCAGCCAATTTCGAATACCTGCCTGAAGCGGACCACAACACGCTGGCCGGTACCCAGAACCCAGAAGAAGTGTTGATGCCGCATACCTTCAGCCTGTTCCTGCGGGCGCCATCGGACCATCCGCGCAACCGCAAACGGATCGACCTTACGAAAGAAGCCTTCATGCTCGAAGGTTTGAACACGGACTTTCTGGATGCGCGCGGCAACTCCCCCCTGGCCCATATGTGGACGACGATCCTGTTCGGAGATTATATGGCCTATTACCTGGCAATGGCATATGGCGTTGACCCCACTCCCATCCAGGCCCTGGTGCATTTCAAGGAAGCGATGAAGAAGGAATAAGGGCCAGAAAAGAAGAAATCCCAAAAAAGAATATGCGCAGGTTGTTTGCCTGCGCATATTCTTTTTTGTATGCATTATGAGTTGTGATATTACGGTATTTATGGTTCCAGACAAGCGGGGATTGAATCCTGGTTGCCATCCGGCACTTCGGTATTCCCGTTCTGGTCATAGATTTTCACGAACTGAATGTAAGCTGAACTGTTTCAAGTTCACCCTCAGCAGGTTCGCAATCGTATACGTGGCACCCTGGCTGTTGCACTGCCCTTGAGATAAACGCGGGCGATGCCATCGGTTACCTCGAGCTTGCTGTAGCCGGTTGTCCCGCTGTAAATCGCGATCCAGCCATAGGTATATTTCTCGGTCAGCGCCGGGGCCATTGAAAAACTCGGTCAGCACATTGGCCGGCACATTATTGCTCAGGACCCAGCGGACACCGGCTACTTCGTAGGGCGGTACCCCATCGTTAAAGCGATTTTTGTCCACGAAGAAGACATTGGCCAGCGTATATTGAGGCGTAGCTGTGGGACGTTTGGTGGGAGTGGGGGTAACGGTACGCGTTGACGTGGGAGTTGGTGAGGAGCTCGGTGTGGGGGTCGGTGTGCGAGTCGCGGCCAAAGCCGGGTCAAGGCAGGCAGGGATCGAATTGACTGGCGCCATCGGGTTTCTCGGTTGTGCCGTCCTGGTCGTAGAGCTTCACAAACTGGATTGAGCTGAATTGTTTCAGGTTGACAAAGAGCGGTTGAGCGATGGTATAGGTAGAATCCGGCGCGTTGCAGGTGCCTTTCAAATAAAGGCGGGCGATGCCGTCCGCAACGTCAAGGCGCGAATAACCGGTGAACCCACTGTAGATGGCTATCCCAGCGATAGACATATTTCTCGGTATCGCCCGGCCCCTTGAAATATTCGTTCAAGACGTCCTGGACAAAATTATCAGAGGATTTCTCCCAGCGATACCCCGCCACTTCATAGGGCGGTGTACCGGCGCTCAACGCAACCCTGTTCACAAAATAAACGTTCAGCTTGGTATAAGGCGGGATGGCAGTCGGCAGGCGTGTAGCCGTATTGGTCGGAGTGCGTGAGGCGGTGGGTGTGCGTGTGGGGGTACGCGAAGGCGTGGATGTGCGGGTCGCGGTGGGTGTGCGAGTGATGGTTGCGGTTTTCGAGGGTGTGGGGGTCTTCGAGGCAGTAGGAGTTAGCGAGGGCGTAGAGGTCTTCGTCGCTGTGGGAGTCAGAGAAGGCGCCAGCGTATTCGTGACCGAGGGGGTCAGCGAAGGCGGCGGCGTCCTAGTAACCGTCGGCGTGCGCGTGATCGTCGGTGTGAAGGTCGGAGTCAGGGTGACAGGCGGCGGAGTGGGAGTGGCAACTCCCAGGTAGACGAAACGCACCGCGTCTGCACCGACCTGGAGCGTGCTCACCACCGCCGATTCGTCCTGTGTCTGATTTGTCAGTTGGACATATTCGGTGCCGACGCCATCGAAATTGTATTTGCCAATGTAGACCCAGCCATCCGTAACATAAAAGCCATTGGGGAAAACCGCCTGGTTGATGACGACCTGATCCGTCGCACCGCCATGTTGAACCGTGTAGATGGCACCTTCGGTGGTGGCATGCACGGCAGGGATACGGATGTAAACTGCATACAGGCCGGGGGTTGAGTTCAGCGGGAACTGCCATTGCCCGGTGCAGGTCGGCCCGGTGAGACGCGGCTTGGAATAACTCATGTTGTTATTCTGCGCCTGGCCGGCCGATACGTTGATATCGTTCCAGCATTGGTCGGGACTTTGGACGAAGCCCGAACTGGAATCATCCACCACGATCCCCGTTGGAGCGGCAGCCGGATAAGGAAGCTCCACACTGCCAGAGGGCAGTACGCGAATACCATAATAGACCATCGACGGGTACATCACCCACAACGACTCTGGCTGATTGTAGGGCCACGGATCGGTGCCACTCCCGCCCCAGCCATAGGGATCAACCGACTGGCCGTTGGGTGCAGTGAGTTGAAAATGCAAATGCGGACCGGTGGAGTTGCCGGTGGTGCCGCTGATGCCGAGCATTTCGCCATGCGGGACGTTGGCGCAGCCATCCGTGGCGCAGGCCTGTTCGGCGATGGCGCTCATGTGGCCATATGACGTGATGTATCCATTCGAATGATGAAGCTTGACGTAAATGCCGAGCGCCGTGGTATGGTTTTGCGGATCCCACCAACCGGCATACATGATGCGGTCGGCATCCGCAGCCGCAAAGACCGGACGGTAGCTGATGCCATAATCGATCCCGTCGTGGCCGTTGTAAGCCATCCAGCCGCCGAGGTCATAGGACCAGTAAATACCATACCCCGCGTCGCACACGCCGGCTTGCGAGGGAGGCGTGCCCGATGGCGCAGGCGAAGGGCAGTTCTTGTCGGCTTCGTGCCCGCCGTATGAAACAATGCGGTTATCAGACAGACTGTAATTGGGGCTGGAGTGATCGAAGACCGATTCCAAAGAAGCAGAGCCGGGGAAAGGCGGATATAAGAACGGCGACACCGCTTCCGCCGGCGCGGCCAGGGCGCGCTCGCCCGGATAGTCCGCCGGGAGTTAATGTAAAACCGCCGAGCAGAATAAGGGCGATGACAAATCCGTACAGAGGGCGTAAACGCATGTTCGTCAAGGAAGTCAGGGTGTGGCGATGGGGGTGGCTTGTGAAACAGCGACAGACCTCAGTCCGGCCAGAACCGTTTCGGCATCTGCCAGGCATTGATCGGCTTGATCCTGGAAGGTAACTCCAAAAGCGGTATAGATATTGCCTTCGCCGCCCGAATAGTTGACGAACTGCCTGACGCCGTTCACATACGCCGTATCGACCTGGTAACTGATCGCGCCGATGTGCCGGACGTCATGGTCAACGGTGGCGTTAAGCGCCATGCCGCGGCCCGACGTAGGCGCAATCATGCAGCCAGGCACCTGGCGATGACCCAGGGCGGGAAAGCCGAACTGATCGAAGGTCAACGCCCAAACAGCCGGGTCGAAGTGCAAGCGGAAATAATAGCCCGGTTTTGATTCCGCAAGATAAGTGGGCAGGCCATCCCAAATTTGCAGGGCGGGGGGGTATTTCACTTCCGTTGGAAGCTCAAGGGTGGGTAAGGCTGTTTCGGTGGGGAGCGGCGTGAGATCGATCGTGAACGGACCGGAGGTGGGAGTGAACGTGGGCGTCTCACTCCCTGCAGGCACAGGCGTGGATGTGGGTTCAAAGGTCCCGGCAGTCGCCGTGGACAATAGAGCGGGCGACAACGACTGCGGCCGGGGTGTCGCCGGTGAAATGGCGGTTTGTAAAAATGGCAGGGACGCGCATCCGGCCATAAATAAGAAGGAGACTATCAAGCAGGTTCGAATGATTCGCATGCGCATCATGTCTTTATTTCCGTATCCAAGCCGCACAGCAGGCTGATTCTGCCAGGACCTGCCGTGTTGCACCTGAGGCTGCGTTTACAAGAACCACGTTCATTTTATCATTCATGACAAGCGTGATGGCGAGCTGGTTTCCATCCGGCGACCAGACGGGCATCCCGACGTTCGTTAACTTGAACGTTGTCAACGGAGTTTCCATCCCGCTTTGTACATTTACCAAATGGATGTTGCTCACTAATGCAGAAGCAGATTGATCCGCGGCAGCATCGTGGGGATTATCACGTGCAACGAAGGCGAGCTGCGCATCATCCGGCGACCAGGCTGGCGCGAAACCATGACCCGTATCCGCATCCGCGAGCTTACGAGCGTTGGAGCCGTCCGCGGACATCACCCACAGCTCGCCAACCGCGAAAGGCGTTTGCGAATCGGGCGTTTTTATATAGGCAACCTGTTTTCCGTCAGGAGACCAGCGGGCAAAAGACAAATAGAACTGCGGGTCATTCTTTATCTGTTTAACGTTACGGCCATCGGAGCCTGCCATATCCATTTCACTGCCGAAGCCCATCCCGCGCGAGAAGGAGTAAATGAACCCGGCCCCATTCGAATCCGGCGCGAGATCGTAGGTCAGTTCGGTGATTGGGAGAATATCCCGATTACCATTCAAATGCAAGCGCAGGACCTGCGGATGAGAGATCGTGTTCACTTTTAGATAGAGCGACTGGCCATCGGGTGCCCAGGCCAGAAAATGGCTGTCGGAATCTGTAACGGCCTGTTTGAATTTGCCGGTATCCGTATCCAACAGGACAACCGTCTGGCCAAATGAACAATTCCATTCCATTGCCATGCTGGCACCGCGAGGCGGTGGAAAAAGATTATCGAGGCCGCATCCGGCTGGGTCGGCCACAGGGATTTCGCGCAGGGGCTGGTCATCTGCAGAGAGTTGGACGAGGGCGGGAGGGTCGAGACGAAATACATAGAATGCAGCCTCGGATAGCGCTTGCGGCGGGGGTGAACAGGCGAAGAGGGAAGCGAGCAATAATCCGTGAACTGCAAAAAGTATACGGTGCACAAAAATGATTATAGTGGGGGAGCGATTATAATGACCGAAGAATTTGCAGCGATACCTGGTCATTAATTTCTGGTCATTTTTGACCAGAAAAATTCTTATAAATGGGGTTTCGCCCCGCCTGGAGTCAAGAAGTCTTATGCACATACTGGTCACCAATGATGACGGCGTTCAAGCACCGGGCCTGCTGGCCCTCGTCCTGGAGATGCGCAAGCTCGGCCGCGTGACGGTCTTTGCACCGGACCGCAACTGGTCGGCCTCGGGCCACGTCAAGACGCTCGACCGGCCGTTGCGCGTACGCGAGACCACCCTGGCAGATGGCTCGGCGGCCTTCACTGTCCGATGGCACGCCTTCAGACTGCGTGGCGCTGCCCCTGCTGGGCCTGACCGACCCGATGGACCTGGTGGTGGCAGGTATCAATCCTAATGCCAACATCAGCCATGACGTGACCTATTCAGGTACCGTTACGGCCGCCATGGAAGCGGTCATCAGCAGTGTGCGGGGGATTGCCGTCTCCCTTGATTCTCCCGTTGGCTTCCAGGGTATCCTCGATTACAGCACAGCCGCGCTGATGGCTCGGCGCGTGGCGGAGCAGGCCGTTGCAGATGATCTGCCTGAGGGCGTGGTGTTGAACGTGAATGTACCGTATTTAAAAGAAACCGAACTTAAAGGCATTATGATCACGCGCCAGGGGCTGCGGGTCTACCGCGACGCGCTCGATCGACGCATGGACCCGCGTGGGCGTCCGTATTACTGGATCGGAGGTGAAGCTCCCACCGGCGTTGTGGAAGAAGGCACCGACTTCGGCGCGCTGTCCGAAGGATATGTGTCGATCACGCCCCTGCAGCTGGACCTGACCAATTACAAAGCGATGGATATATTGAAGAAGTGGAATTGGATAAATCCTTAACCAACCATTAACATACGAAAGTTACTTTTTAATTAGAATTGCCCATCGCGTGGTATGACCTATTTATTGATGGAGAGAATGCAATGCCGAAAATAGACATTTTCAAAAACGAATCCGAACCGGTTCTCATCCCATCCGGTGAAACAATTTTTCTCGAAGGCCAGCCGGGCGATTTTCTATATGCCATTGTGGACGGCAAAGTGGAGATCAAGAAGGGCGAAAGAGTGCTGGCCCTGCTCGGCGAAGGTGATATCTTCGGTGAAATGGCCATCCTGGATAACAGTCCGCGCAGCGCCTCGGCCATCGCACAAACCGATTGCAAAGTGGTGCGGGTGAACCAGGACCGATTTTTGAAACTGCTTATCGGGACGCCGTTCTTCGCTGTTGAAGTGATGCGGGTAATGTCCGAACGCTTGCGTAAAAACATCGAAAGCTAATATCGCATATAAATTGCCTCAAATGCCGGGAATGTCAGAAGACATTCCCGGCTGTTTGTATCTTATAATAGCGGCGAATCTCGGAAATGGAGAACTCATGAGTTATCAGGCTTTTGAAAACCGTTATGACAAGATGATCTATAACCGCGTCGGCCGCAGCGGGCTGAAGCTGCCGGCCATCTCGCTCGGCTGGTGGTACAACTTCGGCGGCCTGGACGTGTTCGAGAACGGACGCGCCATCGCCCGACGCGCCTTCGACATGGGCGTCACGCACTTCGACCTGGCCAACAACTACGGCCCTCCGCCCGGCTCGGCTGAAGAAAACTTTGGCAGACTCTACGCTCAGGATTTTCATCCGTATCGCGATGAACTCATCATCTCCACCAAGGCCGGTTATGATATGTGGCCCGGTCCATACGGCGAATGGGGCTCACGCAAAAACCTGCTGGCCAGCCTCGACCAGTCGCTCAAACGCATGGGACTTGAGTACGTGGATATCTTTTACAGCCATCGTCCCGACCCCGATACCCCACTGGAAGAAACCATGGGCGCGCTTGATTCCGCCGTCAGGCAGGGGAAGGCTCTTTACGTTGGAATCTCAAACTACGACCCGGAAACGACACGCCGTGCAGCGCAAGATCCTGCGCGACTTGGGCACGCCCTGCCTGATCCACCAGCCGAGCTACAGCATGTTCGACCGCTGGGTCGAAGACGGCCTGCTGGATGTGTTGACCGAGGAAGGCATCGGCTGCATCGTCTTCTCGCCGCTCGCGCAGGGCCAGCTGACCGACCGGTACCTGAAGGGCATCCCATCGGGAGCGCGTGCCACCAAGACCGAGCGCGTCTGGCTGACGCCCGACGATGTGAAGCAAAACCTGCCGAAGGTGGAAAAGCTCAACGAGCTGGCGCAGAAACGCGGTCAATCGCTGGCGCAGATGGCGCTGGTGTGGGTGTTGAGACAACCGGCGGTCACGTCGGCACTGATCGGGGCGAGCAGCGTCAAGCAATTGGAAGATAACCTGGCTGCATTGAACAACCCGAAGTTCAGTGATGATGAATTAAGGAAGATCGAAACTGATCTTAAAACCATGATCATCGTGTCGATCGCCAGGGTCAGCATCATGAATTTTCTTCAAAAAGATATTCTCTGCTCCGCCCAGGCTCAGGCTCCAACTTGCTATTCATTCGCCGTCAAGTGCGATCGCTGCGGTGAAGTGATCGAAGGCCAGATCAATTTGAATAACGACTTGAGCGTGGAATATGAAGGCGGCAGGGACGTGTATTTTGTCCGCAAGGTGTTGATGGGCAACGGCCTGTGCTTCCAGCAGATCGAGGTCGAATTGAAATTCGACGGGCCGCGCAGGCTGTTGGAGAAACATATAACCGGCGGGCAGTTCGTGGAATAACAGCAATGGATGGCGGGGCAAGATAATCGGAGCAGCCCTGCAGGATGGTACATCATGCGATTTACATCTCCACCCAACCCCCAGGAATTCAATGAACGAGTCTGGCAGCTCGTCAGGCAGGTACCGCGTGGCAAGGTGGCGACCTACGGACAGATCGCGCTGATGTTGCCACCCACCGCGGGCGTGGATCTTGAAAGTTACCGGGCTTTCGCCCCGCGCTGGGTGGGCGGGGCAATGGCGGCATGTCCGGACGACGTGCCGTGGCAGCGCGTCATCAACTCACAGGGCAAGATCAGCGAGCGTCCCGGTGCAGAGAAGCAGCGCCTATTGCTGGAAGAAGAGGGCGTCGAATTCGTAAAAGATAAAGTGGATTTGAAGAAGGTTGGCTGGGGAGGACTGGATGATGCAGACCGGCCGCGGCAGGAGGCGTTGTTCTAAAATATGAAGCGGGAGCCAGACGCAATTAACTAGGCTGCCAATTCTACAACCAGCATATCCAGGGCCAGGTCGAGCGTGACCTGGCTTGTCTTTGCGGCCTCATCAATCTCGAGCAGCCTGCGATAGATATTTTCCAGTGCGGGAAGCGTGAACCGTTTTGCCTGGCCGAATACTTTTTCGGCCACAAAGGCATGCACGCCGAGGGCCTGTTCCACTTCGCGCTGGCCACCGCGCGCTTCGATCACCTCGCGTGCCAGGAGCAATAAGCGGAACTGCCTTATCACCATGCCCCATAAACTAAAAGCATCTTGATTTTCCAGTAGACTGTGAAGCATATGCTGCGCGGCTTTGCCATTGCCGGCTGCGAGCGCATCGACCATTGCAAAAATATCCGGTTCGGCGGTGGAGATGCTGACCGCTTCCACATCCTGGACCTTGACCGGGCAGGCCCAATTGGCATAGGTCAATAACTTGGTCACTTCCTGCGCAGCCTGGCGCGTATCCGCGCCCACCATCTCGGCCAGTTTCGCGGCAGCGGACTGTTCAATCACCCCGCCCTGTTCTTTGGCGTTATTGACGATCCAGCCCGTCATTTCCCACTGCGCGGGCAGGGCAAAGCGTTCCAGGTTGAGACCGGACTTTTTCATCCATTTGACGAGCCAGTGTTTTTCGTCTTCCTTATCCTGGCGCGATTTATCGCGATAGGTCTTTACGTCAACGTTCTCGTAGATCATCAGTTGCGCGGTTGGGGGAGTCTTCTCGATGAAATCAAAGAACTTTTTCCTCGCCTGTGGGCTGGAATAGCGCGCCGACGGATTTGCCAGCAGGACCAGGCGCTGCTTTGCCAGGAACGGCATGGCATTGACCGCATTGTTCAGGTCGTCTTCTGTCATTGTACGGGCTTCGAGGCGGGCCGTGTTCATGTCGGCACTGGTGGGATCGGTAAAGATGGAACCGGATTCAGCCAACCGCCGCGCGATGGCAAATTCATCGTTGCCGTACAGGAAAGTGACAGTGGTCTCTTTCATCTAAAAGAAGCTAGGAGATGTAGGGAAAACCTTTACACTCGGCTTATTAATTTTGAGTAATTACGCGATGTGCCGTTACACGGCCGCGCAGGGTTGGGCGGATTTCCACGACCTGCATGCCGCCCATATCAGCGTCGGTTGTGATCCTGGACTGAATGACAGGGCCCAAAGGTTGACTCAAAACCCACCCGACCAGCGCAAAGGCGACGGCGAAGGGCAGGCGCACGATCCGTCCAAAGGTGGACCTGGCGCCGCGCATCGCAAACCAGGCGAAGGTGCCAGCCATGAGCGCGGATGTGGCGAGGTTTGTTCCGCAGCCGGCGTGTATGGCAAGTTCCTTTTCGCCCGCGCGCAGCCTGGTGAGGGCCTGTGCTACGGCGGACTGGACCTCATCGGTGGGTAAATTTCCAAGGATGAAAAAACCGGTCGGGTTGGAATGGCCGGCCATCGGAGCCCCTGGATGTTTTTCGGCGAGCACGTGAAGCGTGGCATGTTCCAGGGCGTGGTTGCGCCTGGTTTCAAGGACAAATGGAAGGTCTAAAATTGGATTTGCCATAAAACGATTATACCTTCGTCACTGACTGGCTTTTCATTATTGCAACAGGAACCCTTTCAGCCATTCTCTTCGAGGGCGCGATATGTTTCCAGCAGATGCAGCAAAATCAGGTCGGTGAAGGCATTGACCTTGTGTAGAATTTCTCCCCAGGCTTGGCCGGAGGGGACGTTGGCTTCCTGATAAACCTGGATGACAGATTGAAGCAGCGCATCGCGAAAAAATAAAAAAGCGCGCGCAGCATCCACGGTGTTAAGACCATAACGGCGGGCGCGCGAGGCGTATTCGTATCCGATCGAGCGAGCTTCCGATGCGGCGCTGTCCCCGTCGGCGGCAAGATAACTTACCAGACCCTGGAATAAGGCATGGGCGGACTGCCGGTATTGGGCACGCGCGGTCTCATCCAATTTTTGATACCACGACTCGGCTTCGAGGCGGCCCTCGCTGATCTGGAGACGGATATTACGGAGCGCGGCCTGTATTACGTTGACAGGATCTATGGTTTGCGGACCGCGCGAGGTATTTGCCCAAAGGAGCACTTCGCTCTGTTTATAGCGGCGATGACCGCCCTGCGTGCGATAGACGGGCAGCAGGCCTTTATCGGACCAAATGCGAACGGTGCTGGGATGTACGCCCAATAAGCCGGCAGCCTCATGGAGGGAAAGCCATTTATCGTCAGTGAGTCTTCGAGCGGGATTCATGAGCCATCGAGGTCGTTGAAATATATTTACTTATATCTTCCTGGCGAGGAAAGCGCTCGCCATCTGCGACCACGCTTTCAGCCTGGTACGAAGAATTCCGAAAAAAATGGACGTGTTCGGGGTGTGCGCCCCGAACACGTCCATTTTTTTCGGGTGCTTTACGAAGGGCCTACTGAGCGGTCTTGATCATCTGCCTGGCAACCTGCATCAGTTCGTGGGCCGAACGCAGCGTACCTTCACCGACCTCGCCCAGCATCTGTGAAAGCTCCAATAACTGCGGCTCACCATCCAGCCGCTCGATGCGGGTGAGGGTGCGGTTGCCCTGGATGAGTTTCTGCACCTGATAATGCTCGTCGCCAAAGGCAGCCAGCTGTGGAAGATGGGTCACACAGAAGACCTGATGATTGCGGCCGAGATGCCAGAGCTTGAACCCGACCACGAGACCGACACGCCCGCCGATGCCCTGGTCGATTTCATCGAAGATCAGCGAGGGGATCTCATCGGCACGGGCGAGGATGTTCTTCAAAGCCAGCATCAACCGCGAGGTTTCACCGCCCGAGGCGATGCGGGCCAGCGGTTTGAGACCTTCGCCGGGGTTGGGCGCGACCAGGAATTCCACGCGATCGAATCCGGATTGATCGAAAGCCACACGCGTGCCGTCCGCAAGCGGGACACCGTTCGGGTCGGGTTTGATCTGGAATTCCACGCCGAAACGGGCAGCGGCCATCTTAAGATCGTCGAGCTCGGTCTCGATGCCTTTGCCCAGTTTCTCTGCGGCCGTCTTGCGCCTGTCGGACAAAGCCTGACCTTGTTTCGATAAGATCTGGAGCAAATTGGTCTCTTCGGCTTCGAGAGCCGCGATCCGTTCGCCGGCATTGGAAATATTTTCCAACTGCTTGCGCGATTCTGCGCCAAAGGCGATCACCGCCGGGATGCTTCCGCCGTACTTGCGAGTAAGGTTGTGGATCAAATTCAAACGTTCTTCGGCTTCATCCAGCCGCCGGGGATTGTATTCAATCGCTTCGAGATAATCGCGCAGGCTGTGAACCACATCTGCGAGCGTATCCTCCAGCGTGGCGGCCTCGTCTGCAAGCTCGGCCTGGGCGCCATCGATTTTAGCAAGTCCGACAAGGGCGCGTGCAGCCTGTCCGACCAGGTCGCTGGCGGCAGGCGATTCGGGTGAGCCTTCGTCCAAAACAGTAAGGGCCTGCTGGGCGTATTGTGCGAGCGATTCGGCGTTCGCCAGACGGTCGCGTTCTTTACGAAGGTCTTCGTCTTCGCCGGGCTTGAGCTTGGCAGCCTCGATCTCGTCGGCCTGAAAGGTCAGAATCTCCACGCGGCGGTCAGCATCGGCCTGCGCCTGGCGGATCTCGTTCAGTTCGCGGCGCACATCCGACAGCTTTTGCCAGGTCTGGCGGTATTCGGCGAGCGGCTTCGAAACTTCGGCGTACCGGTCAAGCAAACCGAGATGGGCACGCGGGTCAAGCAGGGACAGATGCTCCGATTGGCCGTGAATGTCCACCAGCGAGGCGCCGATTTCCTTGAGCAGCGAAACGCCCACCGTGCGGCCATTGACGCGGGCGATATTGCGTCCTTCACGGCGGACCTCACGCGCCAGGGTCACGTAGTTGGGATCGTCCAAAAGTTCTTCGCGCTTCAGGATGTCGTTCACCGCTTCTTTTTCGTGGCCTTCGAGTTTGAACACCCCTTCGACCACCGCCGCATCCGATTCCGCCCTGACCACGGTCGCATCGGCACGGCCGCCCACGAGCATCTCGACCGCATCGAGAATAATCGATTTGCCTGCACCCGTCTCGCCGGTCAGAATGATGAGGCCGGGCCCCAGCTTGAGGTCGAGCTTGTCGATGATCGCGAAGTTCTGGATGTGTAATTCGGTCAGCATTTATCCGCCAATACGGATGCCAGAGATTTGGGTATAGGCGGTCGGGACAGCCATGAAGAGGTAAACGACTTCCCAAATGGCGGGCAGAAGACCCACCAGACCCTGAAATCCTCCGGAAAGAAGGCCAAGCAAGGCGGGAAGACTGTATAGAAGCAAGGCCGGCAGCGCTCCCACGACCATTGCGATCGCGGCGGTTAGAAAGAGAGTGCGCGACCTGCGATGCGCAATAAAGCGCAGGACCAGGTTGCCGATGACTGCCCCTGCGCCCGGCGCCAGGAAAAGGATGAGCAAACCAAAGAAAATATTACTAAGAAGCAAGACAAGTACACTGGCAATCCCCGAGCCAATGGCAGCGACAACGAAGGCGATCACATAGTCGGACCACACGGCGGTATCGAATATTTTTTGCTGCGAGCGCACGCACTCCTTGCAGCGATACCCGGTGGGGGTTAGAATGGCGCACTGCGCGCAAATGGGACGCTCGCAGCGATTGCAGCGCAGCGTGGTGGGACGGTTGGGGTGGACGTAACAATACAGGGTGTCGGGTTGGGTCACTTGGGTATCCATCCTACAAATGGGGTTGGTTCATGTGAGCGTTCAGGTTTCGATAGAAATAACCGGGGTCACCGAAGCGCACAAATTTTACGGCAAAATTGGCAACGCGCACATCCACGTGGTCATCTTCCTCGAGCGGGGAGGAGGGTTGGCCGTCCACGCTGATGACCGTGTTATCGCTCTTCACAATAAAGCTGACTGACGAGCCTTCCGCCAGTACCAAGGCGCGGTCCATCGACAAATGCGCTGCGATCGGGACGAGCAGGATGTTGCGTAGGTCGGGCGGCAGGATCGGCCCGCCGGCCGCCAGAGCATAAGCCGTCGAACCGGTGGCAGTGGCGGCGATCAGGCCGTCGCAGACAAAGGTTGTCAGCAGGCGGCCATCCACATGGGCTTCCAGCCGAACGGGCCGCAAAGTCATGCCGCGGGCGACAACAACTTCATTCAAGGCCTGCCAGCGAGCCAGAGTCTCATCGGCACGGACGTGCTCGGCAGACAACATCGTACGGTTTTCGATCCACGCTTCGCCATTGAAGAGGCGAGCCAGGCTTTCGCGCCATTCATTGCTCTCGACCTGGATGAGAAAACCCAGACGTCCCAACTTGATGCCTAAAATAGGGACTCCGAACGGAGCGCATAAATGGCCGGCTCGCAGCATCGTCCCATCGCCTCCGACCGCGATCAGCATATCGAAATCGCCGTTCTTTACACGCTTCCGAAGGCTTTCATCATTGATCGAGCCCTGTGGCGCGTCGTAACCTTTCTCTTTAAGGAACTTACCAATCAAGTCAACTTCGGCAAAGGCCTCCGGCATCTTCTGATAGGCGACAACCACTGGGCGTTCAGGCACGAAGGCGTTGGGCATATCGAAATATTATACGTGAAAAGGGAGAGAATAGAGAGTAGTGAATAGAGGTAAAGATAATAAGATGGACGGTGGGTTATATACTTGACTGCTAAATTTTCTCCTGGTCAGGCCAGGCTTTGGTCGCACAGCTTTCTAAAGCCACACTTGCGGCAGCGCACCGGGTCCTCGTGCGAACGCGGGACGTTACTGCGGATCTCATCGCGCTTAATATCGGCCAATTGGTCAAGGAGGGTAGACTCAAGCTGGGCGGTGTAATCCACAGCGAAGTCGCGGTTCGGATAATGGATGATCCCATAAGGCGGGCGTTTGCCATAGGTCCTTTCAACCAGCAGGCAGTAGGCAGCGACTTGAAAAATGTGCGAATCAAAAGGCGCGGCAGGCGTACGCCCTGTCTTGACCTCAACGGGTATGATTACCCCGTCCCGTTCGACCAGATAATCGGGTTTGCCGGTGAGTTCCGAACACGCGATCCACAAGGGGCTGCTCGAGTTTGCCCCAGGCGCGCGTGTCGGTATAGATCACGCGGCCGCCGGGCAAACCGGCCTGGCTCCGCTGGCGATTGGACTGCCAGAGAAAGATTACCGCTAGAAATAAAAGGATAAAGACGATGTAAAGCATGATTGGGGAGTTGAAGGTTGAAAGTTCAAGGTTTAAGGTTGAAGGTGGAAAGTTAGGTATTGGCGGTTTGTTTGATAAATTTTCCTGGCGACGATTTTGAAAATAGTCAATTTAATTCTCGGGGGATATACCAACCCTTATTTCAAAAGTGAAGAGGTGATGACTGCGACCAGCAGGACAAAAGCTGCAAGCAAGAGGATCAGGCCCAATGTGCGGAACAGACCCGCCGCTATGACTTTGCGTCCATGTTGGCGATGAAGCTCGGTGCCCGTAGCCATTTCGGATTGGTTCTCCGATTCCATACCCTGTTTGCGATACCACCAGGCGCGACGGCAATAGAGATAGGAGCCAATCTCAGAGGCGCGGATGAGGGGAGACATAGGAAAATTATAGCACAAATTTTCTAATAGAAATCATCGACATCACAAATAATTCGAGTAAACCTCCCAGGTCGGATTTACTTACACTTTCTTGGCGAGAAATGCACTCGCCATTTCGGACCACGCCCCGCTGCGCGGGATCTGCGACTTTCAGCCTGGGACAAAAGAAATCGAAAAAAATGGATGTGTGCGGGGTGCACGCCCCACACACATCCATTTTTTTCGGGTGCTTTGCGAAGGCGGTGAGTAATTACCGTAAGTCTAACTTTTCCAAAAATGGGCGGGCGTTCATTACCGCTCTGGCTCTATGGCTGACATTGTTTTTTTCATCCATATCCAGCTCTGCCATTGTGCGGCCTAACTCAGGAATAAAGAAAATTGGATCATATCCGAAGCCGCCCGTGCCGCGTTCTTCAGGGATGATCTCGCCCCGGCATTCTCCTTCTGCCAATTGGACTCTTTGCCCTGGGACTGCGATCGCGACGGTCGCTCGAAAACGCGCCCGCCACGGCCTCGGTTTATCCCCCAGATTTTTTAAAAGATAAGCGCGGCGATCTGCATCCGTGGCGCCGGGTTTGGACAAATAGCGCGCCGAATAGAGGCCCGGCGCACCGCCCAGCGCCTCGACTTCCAGGCCTGAGTCGTCCGCCAGGGAGACCAGCCCGCTGGCCTTTGCAAAGGCCAGCGCTTTTTTCCCGGCGTTCTCCGCATAGGTACTGCCGTCTTCCAGCACATCGAGTTCCAGGTTGATCTCCAACGGCGTGACAAGCTGCACAGGCAGTTCATGCAGCAGAGCGCGCAATTCTTCCACTTTGCCGCGGTTGTTGGTGGCGATCAGTAAGCGATTCATTTTATTAGACATCATCCATAATAACGAAAACAAAAAAATTCATCCACAGATCAGGCAGAGTTTGCTGATTTTTTTATTTAAATCTGCGCAATCAGCGGATTGTTTCAAATAAGGTCTATGTATCGTATTTTTGGATTCTTTCGATTGCCCATGCGGCGTGACTTCGCACCATCGGTTCTGAATCTTTCAGCGCCACTTCCAATACGGGAATAAATCCGGGTTGGCCTTCATTACCAAGAGCCACGGCGACATTCCTTAAATATCCGCGACGCCTGGCGCGTTGGATGGGGCTGTTTTTGAACTTTCGATTAAAATCCTTCGGGGATAGTTCCAGATCTCGGGTGAGGTCCGGCCGTGGACCATCTTCGCGCGGTGCGAAAGCCGAGTCGCCCTCCGGCGCCGCGAAACGGTTCCAGGGGCATGCTATTTGACAAACATCGCAGCCGAAGACCCAGCTGCCCACCAACGGGCGCAGGGCAGGTGAAATATCATCCTTTAATTCAATGGTCAGGTAGGAGATGCAGCGGCCCGCGTCGATGGTCCGGTCAGGCAGGATGCATCCGGTGGGGCAGGCTTCGATGCAGCGAGTGCACGTCCCGCATTGGTCCGTAGCAAACGGCAGATCGGGTTCAAGGTCAAGGTCGAGAAAGATTTCGGCAAGCAGAAAATAGGAGCCGTGTTTCGGGCTGATCAGGCAGGTGTTTTTTCCGATCCAACCCAGGCCGGCGCGTTGGGCCAACTCGCGTTCGAGAACAGGACCGGTATCGGTATACCAGCGGTTCGCCACGGGCCGGCCCACTTTTTCTTCGATAAATTCCACCAGGGCTTGCAGCCGCTCAGGGAGAACACGATGATAATCATCTCCCAAGGCATACGCAGCAACCTTTCCTTTCGCCCCATCTCCTTCCGAGTGTGCATCCGGGTTGAAAGACGGGTTCGAATAGGGGACCGCCAGCACCAGGATGGACTTGCATTCCGGCAGGATGATACGCGGGTCGGCGCGGCGGGCGCGTGAACGGTCATCTGCCATATAGCCCATGGAAGCATTCCGCCCCTGCGTCAGCCAGTCTTCAAAGACGGGCAAATGCGGGGGCGGGTCTGGGGTGGTTACGCCAGCCAGGACAAACCCCAGCCGGCGCGCTTCGTCCTGTATGACCTGTTTGAGCGTTGGACTCACACGATTAAACTTTAACGATGATCTTTACATAGAGCGGCTTGGCGCCTAATCCGAAGAAGGGCCTTCCGGTCGCATTGGCCAGAGTCCAGGCGCTGACATATTCACCGACTTTGGACGGCGCCGTGAATTGGACGGAGATCTCCACCTCCTGGCCGGGCCCAATCACACCGGAGATCGGCTGCGGCACGCCCGCCATTTGATTCGCGTACCCGGCATAGACGATTTTGTAACCCGCGCCCCAAGTGCAGATGCCGGAGTTCTTGATCTTCCAGGTCTTGATGAACTGCTGTCCTGGCGTCATCGAGGTGTCATCGGGGATATTGACGTCCACGGTCGTATTATCCCAGGTAAAGTAATCACATAAGGCAGTGCTGGTACCGGGAGTCCCGCCGGGCAGCGTTGGTGCGGCAGTGCCAATGACGGATTCCGATGTGGGGGTATCGGCAGGCACCGGCGTATCGGTCAACGCCGGGAGAGGAGTGGAAGTCCAGGCCGTGGCCGTGAGGGTGAAGTTGGCGATGACGGTCTGCGCCGCGCTGGTTTCGACGAATTTGATATCAGGCGTCGGGCTGGGCGGTATACCCGGTGCGCAAGCCGACAACAGGAACAGGCCGATCAAAATGGTAATAAGAAATTTTATTTTCATAGAACCTCTTGATTAACTCCGCTGCAGGCTTACTTATCTATGTACGACGACATCCACAGAGACCAGTGAGCCGAACCAGTTACCGTCGTCGCCCTTCATCTGCCAGTAACCCTTATACTCTCCGGCGGTGCCGGGGGTCCACATATGAATTACGAATGTCTGGGTATGCCCGGGGGCTGTGAAATCACCGCTGTTGCTCTGTTTGGTCATAGTCACATTGTCACCCTGCATTTGCTCACCCGATTTGAAGTCAAAGCTATAACCCTCGTCCCACGTACAGGTCCCCGAATTTAGCAGTTCCCAGGCTTTCGAGAACTTCTTCGCCGGCACTATCACCGTCCCATCCGGGATGGTTTCAGCTACGAAAGTCGCATTGTTACAGCCTACAGCCATCCCGCTGACAACGCTGCCGCTGGAAGGAAGGGTGGGCGCTAGCGGCGTCACACCGATGCCTGGCGTATCGAATATAAACGGGGTGCTGCCGAATGGCGTTGAAGCCTGCGAGAAGGTCGGCAGGGGTGTAAACGTATCCAAGGACGTAGGGCTGGATAAAGGTGTTGGGGTGACTGCCACAGCCGTCTGAGTCTGTTGATCGTTGAGTTGGGCAACCATCGTCCCGGCCGCCGACGTAAATACCGCATTGACATCAACAGTGGGTTCGGGCGATTTGCCGATATTACAGGATGTAAGCGCAGCGGTCAGCAGGATCACCGCCGCGGCCCAGATTAGTTTCTTAAGTTGCATGATCGGACCTCCATTCGGTACATAGAACAGGGTAGAAGGTTCACATAAAGCCGGACAATTGTGCTTTGGAAGCATCTAAAGAAACCTCCGGGATTTCCTCTTAATGCCAACTCCCAAAGTCATGGGCGCCAATCACCGACAGGCTTTTCGTGTACCCGTTTGTGAGAACCGCAAAGTTTTCTCACTTTATGATTATAACTCACCATAACTGCTCAGGCTCAGCAGCCTTCGCAGAAGAAAATCCCGAAAAAATGGTGTGCGTGGGGACGTACGTCCCCACGCACACCATTTTTTCGGTTTTCTCCTCATAGGCCTGAGCAGTTACAACTCACCTTATTTTAAGGGCACGCCGGGCGAGGTTGCAGTTTGAATGGAAAAAAATACGCTATTTTACCGGCTTTGAGAGTTGTTACGAAACATCGAACAGGCCGCAAAAGCGGGACTTATAAATCAGTCGGGCCGCCTTTTATGATTATTTGACCACGATATCAATCACCACCCTGGCGCCAAACTCAGTGCCTGTGGCATTTTTCATCTGCCAGAACCCCTGGTAGTGGCCGGCGCCGCGAGGTGCTTGAAAATTAACAGCGAAGGTATGGTTCAATCCTGGAGAAGTAAAATCCACAGTCTTGTAGAGTCGTATGTCCCTGCCGCCCATTTGATCGCCGCTTATAAAGGCAAAGGTGTAGGCGTTGATCCAGGTGCAGGTCCCTGAATTCTGGAACGTCCAGGCCTTGGTGAAGTTTATTCCCGGTTTAAATAGCGTTCCCCTGGCAGGTTCAGTCTCCGATAGATAGGTGGCGTTATCGCAGCCTACACCCGTCTCACCCCAAGTAAGACCCCCGGTTGAAGTCGCGGGCAAGACTGCGATGCTCGGGGTGTTAATCGAAAAAGGTGTCTCCGTAGGCGCTACCGCGATGGTTGGCGCCGGGATTGCAGTGTCTACTTCCGTGGGGATGGAAGAGGGCGAGGGAGGAACCGCCTGCGCCGTCTGCAACTGTTGATCGTTGAATTGGGCAACCATCGTCCCGGCTACCGACGTATAGACCGCGTTGACATCCTGTGTAGGCTCAGGTGGTGTGCCGCTACAGGATGTGAGAGCTGCCGTGAGCAGCAACATGCCGACGACCCAGATCAGTTTCATAAATCGCATGGTTAGACCTCTTTTTGTTCCGTAAAGGTCGCGTGATATGCTTGTAAACGGCCTCCGAAAGTCCTGGGGAAGGCTGCGCGATCCTAACGGTATAAACAGGCTCCCGGGGACCTCTTCATAAATTAACGATAAACCTTTAACTTTACTGCGCCCGGGGGTAAAAACCGTAAGGATTTTCACATTCATTATAATCCACCTTATTTTAAGGCAGGATCAACCGGTGCTTCCCCGCGATTTATTATTGGACCACGATGTCAACCCATACCCGGCTGCCAAACTCCACACCAGTGGCGTTTTTCATCTGCCAGTATCCCTTATACGTACCGGCGATGGCGGGTGCTTGAAGTTTAACGATGAAAGTCTGGGAATGCCCCGGGTCGGTAAAGTCTGCGTCCTTGCTTAGCACGATATCCTTGCCGCCCATTTGATCTCCCATTACAAAGGCAAACGAATAGCCTGCATTCCAGGCGCACGTCCCTGAGTTCTGCAGCGACCAGCCCTTGGTAAAGGCATCTCCTGCGGTAATTTGTGTCCCATCATCCGGCGCAGTTTCCGATAGATAGGTTGCATTGTCGCAGCCTACGGCTGTGGAACCCACAGTGCTGCCACCGGTTGAAGCGGTCGGCAGGGCCGCCCCGCCAGGCGCGCTAGTGGAAAATGACGTCCCCAAGGGTATTACTGGAAAAGTAGCCAGCGGCGTAAAAGTAACCAGCGGAGTGGGAGAGGCCGCCTGGGCTGTCTGAGTCCCTTGATCGCTAAGCTGGGCGTCCATCGTCTGGGCGGCAAAGGTAAAGATTGCACTGACGTCGGTGGTGGGTTCGGGTGTAGAGCCAATCGTACAAGATGCGAGGGCAGCCGCGAGCAAAAGCGCGATGCCTGCTCCGATTAATTTCTTGAAAACCATGATAAACCTCCGGGTACATCCATCACGTTAAGGAAGATTTATTGGACTTCTTCCAAAAGCCTTTGGGGCCTCCCCTGCGGTCCCTTCTGAAATTTACAGGTAGGCCTTTAATTATAATCAGTACTTCACGAAAGAAAATCCAATTTTTGTGGAATGAGAGCGGAGGAACTCAAGGGCAAACGGAATCAATCACATGAGAGGGATAAGCAGGAAACCTCGGTTGGCGCAGGTATAATCGGTTTTGTGAAATCACGACTTGCACAAATCATCCTTTTTGTTCTATTGGGTGCGATGTTGATCATCCCCCGCCTCATCGCGATTAACCAGTTCGCCACGATCGATGAACCCTACTGGCTTACCGCCGGGTCTGATTTCTATTATGCCCTCGGGCAACGCGCTTTTGCCAACACCGTCTATGACTATCACCCGGCTGTGACCACCATGTGGATCATTGCCCTGGGCATGTTGATCTACTTCCCGCAGTACCGGGGTTTCGGCCAGGGGTATTTCGACGTCTACAAGGATACCCTGGAGCGTTTTCTTTTGTCCCATGGTCATACGCCGCTTGGATTGTTGACTGTCAGCCGCATCATCCAAACGGTGGTGATCGTCTTTTTATTGCTGGTCGTGTTCTGGTTCCTGCGACGCATCCTTGGGAACAAAATCGCCATAGCCGGGACGCTCCTGATCTCCTTTGATCCCTTCTTCCTGGGACATTCACGCCTGCTCAACCACGAAGGGATGATGTCCCTTTTTGTCATGATCTCGCTATTGGCAATGTTGACGCATCTTTTCTTCGACAGAAAACCGGCTTATTTGCTTATTTCCGGTGCGGCTGCCGGTTTCGCACAGCTTACAAAATCATCATCCATTGTGCTCGTGCCTTTGATCGGGCTGCTGTTCCTGGTTGAAATATTCTTTCACCGGGAGGCACGCTGGCGCAGACGCATCCTGAAGGCCCTGGGTGAGTTAATAGCCTGGTTCGCCATGCTGGGTATTGTCTATTTTGTTTTTTGGCCGGGCATGTGGGTGGCACCGGGTGAGATGCTTTACCAGGTATTCGGAAACGCGCTCAGTTACGCCTTCGGGGGCGCGCGGCTTTCCGTAACCGGTGGTATTCAAACAGAAGATTTTCAACCTCATCTCAGCGACATTTATTCTTTTATAAGATCCATTTTGTGGAGGACAACCCCGATAGTCTGGATCGGTGCGCTGTTGAGTCTCGTATCCCTGTTAAAGAAGAAATGGGAGCAGCGTTTCATCTTCTTGTCCATTTTCCTGATCGGATTGTTATTCATCCTTTTATTTGGGATCGCCAGCGGCCGAAATTCTGCCCATTATGTACTTACTACCTATGTTTCATTGGATATTCTCGCAGCTATCGGGTGGGTGGTGGGGGTGGAATGGCTGTCGAACCATGTGCAGGGGAATGTCAAACGCATGGTTCCAAGCCTGGTAATAGGAATTATCATCCTCGCCCAGGCTGGCAGTGGGCTACCCTTCTTTCCCTACTATTACACTTATTACAACCCGATCATGAAAGCGTGGCAGCCTGGAGGTGAAAATCCCAATTTTGGCTATGGTGAAGTACTTGAATTAGCTGCCCGATATCTGGCGCAGAAACCCGGAGCAGCGGATGCACCTGTCATTGCGTTTTATGGGCGCGGACCATTCTCCTTTTTTTATCCCGGAAAGACGGAACAGTTAAAACCTGTTTATGCCGATGCTGAAAACGTCCCACAACTGGTCCAAATACTTCACGAATCAAAATATATAGTCCTGTATTATCAATTGGAAAAGGACAGGGATGTCCCGGCGAATGTGTTACGTGCCCTGGAAGGAATAACTCCGGAGCAGGTCATCCGGCTCAATGGGGTTGAGTACATACGAATTTATCGTGCGGATAACCTCCCTCCACAGTTCTATAAAACCCTGCAGCCGTAACCCACGCATTTTTTCATGGAAGGGGTGAGGAGAATGTTAAAACGCGTTGTCATCAGGGTGTCTTTGTCGGATACTGGGTATAGGTCGGGATAGGCGTCCGGGTGGGCCTGGGTGTGACTGTCGGCGTGTTTGGTGGAAGGAAGGACGGATCGCCGTGCCAGGGCAGGAAACGGATGATCGTCTTGGCGTCCTCCCAGCCTTCGATCTCACAGCGCTGTAATACGAAAAGGTTCCCGGGGCCCTGGTCGGCTGTAAAACCGGTGGCGCCCATCCCCGCTATATATCCCGCAAAATGTACATAATCGACGGCGGCATTCGTCCCATCGCCGAACGGATAAGCGAATGTCAAGATAGGCAAACCGAGAAGAACTTCCAACTTCTTCCGAGAGTCTACGACCTCGGCACGTAGAGACGGCGCGTCCAAAGTCGGGAAATTAATCGGATGACTTAGGGTATGGCTGCCTACTTCCCACCCTGCAGCCGCCATTTCCTTCACTTCGCCAACGGTTAAATAACCTTTCGTCCCGATGTAGTCATAAGGAAGATAAAGCACGCCGGTAAATCCATATTTCTTCATGATTGGGAATGCATTGGTGTAATTATCTTCATGTGCGTCATCGAATGTGATGATGATTGGTCGCGACGGCAAGGATGCACCGGCCGTGATTGCCTGCACCAACATGGTGGTCGAAATAGAGGTGTATCCCCAATCACGAAGCAGTTTAATTTCCGTTTCGAACTTATCGGGGGAGACGTAGTAGCGGCTGTCGATCGATGAGACTTCGATCCAATGGTACAGCAGGATTGGTACCTGTATATGACCCGGCCCCTGTGCCACCCAGGTCGGAGTCGCGGTGGTGGGGAGGAAAGATGTAGAGGTGATCGTTGGAGTTGCAGTGAGTGGCACGGTGGGCGTCCCACTTGGAGACAGAGACATAACAGTATCCGTCGCGGCAGACGCGGCCCAAGGGGAAAGCCATGCTGCTGCAACCGGACAATAATAAAATGCCAACTAAATTAATTACAAAATGCCGAAGGCTCATAATCCTGCTTTCAAAGAAAAAAAACGCGGAGGGTGCATTTTACCCCGATCCGCGTTTGTGCTTCATACACTCACGGAACATTAATTAACGGTTGAGCTCCCAGATCATCCGCAAGCCATCCAGTGTGAGCCAGGGGGCAATGATGTCAATGACTTTGGTCTCGTTTGCGACGATTTCTGCGAGTCCACCGGTGGCGATGACTTTCATGTCGCTTCCCAACTCGGACCTGAACCGGGATACCATACCCTCGACCATGCTTACATATCCGTACAATAGACCCGACTGCATGGCGTGGACAGTATTCCGCCCAATCACCGAGGGCGGGCGCTGCAAGTCAATACGCTGCAATTTGGCCGTATGAGTGAAGAGCGCGTCCGCAGCCAGGTTGATGCCGGCGGTGATTGCCCCACCGAGATAATCGCCATCTTGGGTGAGGGCATTGAACGTGGTGGCTGTGCCAAAATCTATGATGCAAGCCGGGCCGCCATAGAGGTGTAAAGTGGCGACTGCATCCGCCACGCGGTCCGCACCGACAGCTTTCGGATCTTCATAACGGATACGGATGCCCGTCCTGATGCCCGTATCCACGACCAGCGGTTGCTGTTTGAGATATTCACGGCAAGCCAGCGCGACGCGCCCGGTTAGCTGCGGAACCACCGATGCCAGGCAGATACCGGTGAGGTCCTTGACCGGGCACCCGGCATGCTCAAGAAGCCCAAGCAGCTGCAAGCCATACTCGTCGGGCATGCGCGCATCGTCCGTTGCAAGCCGCCAATGCGGGGAGAGTTTTTCGCCTTCATACAGACCAAGTGTCAAGTTCGTATTGCCGATATCGATGACGAGCAGCATGTTTTGCTCCGTTTCAGTCCACGGCATTCGAGTCAAACACAGATTCAGGCGACCGGCTGGCCGAGAGAACCAGGAAAGCCACCAGCGGGAATATTTGCAGAGCGATGCGTTCGATGGAATAGCTCAAGTGCCAGGTCAGATCATAGGGTGTGATGAGGTAAATGGCATAATAGCCAAGGGCCTGGACAACCAGCATTGTAATCCCGGCGATATATGCGGCAGGATATTTTTTGACGGCTCCAGAATTGAAAAGAAGAAAATAAATCAATAGAACCGGGATGATCCCGATGGATAGCCCCGGAATCCCCCACTTGCCGAAACCGATGAATTCTCCCCAGTAGAAATCTTAAGATCTCCGCATGGCGGGACGGATCCAGGACCTGGGCAATCGAACGGGCCACGCCATTACTTAATACATCGCTGGGCGGGGCGATGAAGAATTTGAAGTAAAGCACAACCGCCAGCGGCAAGACAAGTCCGAGGGCATATGCGCCGAGGGTGCGCAGCGGTTTTTCACGAAAGAATGCAATGACCAAACCCAATCCCGCGGCGATCACGATTACACTGCCTTCATTTTTCGTCCAGGCGGCTAGACCGGCCGTCAGCCCGGCCAGTGCCAGCAGCCCCGGCTTCTTATGAAGGACATACAGATAGATCAGGGTCCCGGTTGCCAGGATGAAGAAAGCCAGCGGTATGTCGGCCATTTCCCGGGAGCCTTCGTTGACCACAACGGGTGTTCCCCACAAAATGATCAGCCCAATGGCGGCCTGTCCCACCGACTTGACGGAGGCAAGTGCGCCGACCACCAGACCAGCGCACGCTATAGCAAAGAGCGCACTCTGGGCCATGGGCACATGCGGCTGTTTCATATCCAAGCGTATCCCAGCCGGAGGCGATATTCATGGCGAGAAGCAGAGGATAATCGGCATGGAAGATGGGGTCCATCCTGGGCGAAAACGATTCTAGCCAATTGGCCTGGTCCCGGTATACAAAGCGGGCCGCCCGGTTGAACATCATCCAGGCGTCCCAATCGCCCTGCTTTCTGCGCAAGAGATAACTGACTGTGCTGGATAGGGAAACCAGTAATACGACACAACTGAACGCGACCAGGATGCCCTGTGTACGCGTAAGACTCCTGAAATTCCAGTGCGGGAGAAAGCTCCAGCCTCGTTTTCTTTCCTCCCATACCGTGATCGCCAACAGGAGGATGAAGATAATTAATTGGACGACACTGTACCAGTGCTGGCCGGCGAACCATAATAAATAAAGAAAATAGAGCAGGGACCAGATCCCCAGTCCGATCCCGATCCCCAGGAATGCCTTGAAAACCAAAATCCGGGGGCCACGGTCCGGCCAAATAGCATGTACCAACATTACGCCGGTCAGGATGGGTAAAAGAAACAGCACGATCATACGCGGGTCATTTCTCCACCCTGTGAAATAGATACAATTTATCCTTGAAGGGTGTCACGATGAATTGACCCTGATTGGATTTACTCCAAATCTCATAGGCCTGTTTGTCGAGGTTGCCGATGTTCCACTCCTGGTCCGTGCCCCTGACAATGATGATGGGTGCAAGAACGTATTGTGCGAGCACATATTCGCCCTCGTCATTCGGGGCGTTGTAGGTAACACCGGGAATATTGGAATCGGATATATATCCGACCACGCCGCGTTTGAAAGGAAGCTGCTCCTTAAGGGGTGCGAAGCGTTTTTCCCAGTCTGCAACGGGATCGTCGGTTAAGCTCCCCAAATATTTTGTCGAGATCAAATTCTGGACGCTTGCGTAAAGGCTTGCGAGAACGATCAAAACAATTACGGCCCGCTGCAGCCACTTGCTGCCTCTTGCGTAAATATCCAAACTCGTTTTCATCATTGGCAGGGTGAAAAATAAAACCTTGATTTAGATAAACCGCAGTACTCTGTGATTATCATGCGGTATTCTCTGTTTGATTTATTTTGTCTTTAAAATTCAATGCGACTTGTATATCTGTACCAAGGGCAAAGAACAAAAAAAGAAATGAAAGATATATTTGGAGCAAAAGCCGCTCTAACGAAAAGGTCAGATGAAATTCCAAAGGATAGGGCGTAATTAAATAAATTATGTAATAGCCGGCCATTTGGAACACTAATATCAATAAAATGGTTATATAAGCAGGTTGAAGCTTTTTGTTCCAGGCAATATTAAATATGAACGCGTAAATCAAGAGTACGGGTACTATCCCAAACTCCGATTCGCCAAATTCAAGGATATGCCATTTGAAGGAATTAAGTATTGTAATATGACGGGGCCATTCAAGAATTTGTTGAATGGATCGTGAAAACCCATTACTTAAGAGGTCGGTAGGCGGAGCAAGAAAAAGCTTGAAGTAGAGAATAAAAGCAAGCGGTATTATTAATCCTGTCAGGTAAAAGCCCAGCGTACGCCAGGGATATCGTTTAAGAAAAGAAATAAACAATGCAGCAAAAGTGGCGATTATGAAAAGCTCGCCCTCGTTCTTGGTCCATCCAGCCAGCCCGGAAGTTAAACCGGCAAGGATCAATAAGCGGGGTTCCTGCTTATATACATACAAATAAATCAACGCCACCGTTGATAAAATAAAAAAAGAAAGGGGTACATCTGCTGTTTGGGATGCGCCGTTCATTATGAAAATAGTCGTGTTCAACAAAATGATCAACCCCACGCCTGCCTGCCAGATGCTTTTCGTCATGGCGATCGCACTGACAAACAATCCTGCACACGCGACCATGAAAAGTCCGCTGAAAAGGAGCGGAATATAATTGGTTTCATGACCGATGACATCCCAGCCTGAAGCGACATTAAGCGGTATGAGCAACGGATAATTTGCTTCAAAGGTGATGTCGATTTGTTTAGAAAAAGATTGCAACCAGTTGGTTTGATCGCGATAAATAAA
>CAVWHR010000006.1:0-17727 GCA_963754835.1 uncultured Chloroflexia bacterium
CCGTCATAAGTTTTTAGACATGGAAGCACAAAGTCGATTTTGCGTTGTCTGTTCATTCAAAATATGGTCGGTTGCTTGAACCATCATCTTTGAATACTATCTTGAAGTTTGTTGGCGCAGGCCAAGTCCTTGAGATGCCGCCAGAAGCGTTCGATCGGGTTCAACTCTGTGCAGTAGGCTGGCAGCCAAACCACCATCACCCGATGCTCAAACAGGCTCAACGCAGCCAGAGCCGCAGCACTTTTATGATAAGAAGCTCGATCTAAAACCAGAACAATGCGACCGGTAGGAAATTCATGTACCAGGAGATGCTCCAGAAACGTGATGAAGGTTTCGCTGTTCTTGCGTTCAGCCAACGTCCAACTCACCTGGTCGCAGGACCACTGATAAGCGCCAAAGACATGGCAATGCTGCTTCTCCTGATTGGCCGGCAGCGGGATGCGTTTTTGCTCACCGACTTTCATCCAGCAGGCTCTCAGCACCGGATCCAGGCTCAGAGTCGTTTCGTCCACAAAGAGGAGCCGGAAATGGTCTCGGAGCCCCCCTTTTTTAGCTCTTCCAGCAGTTCGCCAGCCAGGTCCTTGGCTTCTGGATCCTGCAAATGGCAGATCATGCTTGGGACGTTTATATCGATAGTCTTTCCGCTTCAATAATTCCCGGAAGCTGCTCTCGCTCAGACCAATCCCGGTCTGCTTCTCTAAATGGGCTCGCAGGCGATCCACGAGTCCAGGACCCGAAACCCATACCCCAATTCGCCGGGTTCCTTCGCCAGCGTCTCTTCTACGGCGAGAGCGTAGCTCTCGTCCGCTAAGGGCGGACGACCGCTTCTCGGCTGGGTCGCTAAACCTTCGATCCCGCCCTTGCGCCAACGCTTGATCCAGTTGTAAATACTGGGAACACTGACGCTCTGCATTTCGGCGATTTCTTCGGGCTTATGCGCTAGATGCAATAGATGAATGGTTGTACATCTTTGACGTACTTCCGGAACGGATCATGTCGAATGGCAGTTCCAATGGCTTCCAGTTCACGTTTCTTGAGATGGTAATCTCTCGGCTTTGGCATCCTCGGGAGTATATCACTCCCACTCCGTTTATATAAAGACTTCCTACGGACTACTTAGATAAATAGATAGAAGATAATAAAAAAAGAGGGCCCGAAAATTGGCCTGCTTATTATTTTGTTATTGGGAAGGTATTGTCATTGTGAAAACAACGGCTCGTTCGGCATGGAGATATTCAAGCAGAGGTATGTTGTGAAAGTTTACTCGCCTTTAGGAGCAGACGCAGGGCTTCATTCACTGCTTCATCGCTGGGAAATGCTTTTGCGATATCCGGTTCGAGGAGCACGACATTGTTCCCAATTCTGCGTTTGGGGTCAAACCGTCCCTTTGGAAGAACGGTCATTTTCGAGAGGTCATATTCTTTTTGAAGTTCGTAATCATCCTGCTTCTTTGTAGAATTTTTCTTCTTTCTTTTCCCGCGGTGGTCTGGGATGGTGTTGTGGTTTTTTTTCAGGAATCTTCTGATCTCAGATTATTGCGGTGGGACGATCTGAGTAAGTTTTCCAATCAGCGGCGGGAGTTTATTTTGCGCCGTATCCCAAACCTGTTTAATATCCACGATGTCGTATTCATGGATGAGTAAATTTCCTGCCAGTCATTTCACGCCATTCGATTTCCGGATACTGTGAGCGCGTGTCTTCATCCGAAACCCACTGGCACACCTGCCCAATCATTTTTATCCGGCGGACGACGGCCGCTCCTGACATTGAATATCTGTGTAAAATTGATACAGTTTTGTCAAAGACATAATCCAATGCGATCTTTGCCAATTCAAGAATATCCAGCAAATAGGCATCATTCGCGGCATCGATCACCTGCGCCAATTCAAGGATGGATTTTGGTCTGAGATAGTTGCGGCTGTTCTCCACACCGTTCTTGCTGATCAAATCAACATCACGCCCAAAAATGTCTCTTAGTTCATCCTGCATATTAACCATGTCGAACAGGGAGATTTTTGGCATCGGGTGCAAAGGTGACCAGCACATCCACATCGCTGTCGGGCCGAAAAATCCGGACGCAATGATGAACCGAAGATGGCAAGCTCTGAAATATTCCAACGTCTACAGAAAGCGTCTATTTTTTTCTGAGGGATAGTAAGTAGATTTTTTTGCATAATCTATTCGCCTGACTTCCAAACAATTGTATTCATGCCGGGAAAACGCCCGGTACCTTCGGGGCTGAAATCCAGTTCGGCTACAGTTTTGGGTTTCGCCAATGAGAAATGATGAACTTGATAGACATTATGGGGCTACCGGCAAGATCTACTGTCCCGTCTCACGTAACTACGGACTGGTCACAGCCGGAGATACCGCCCATTCTCGAACCAAGTGCTTCCCAGATATCACCGTTGTCTGGCCGGTATGAACGTCCAATGTGTAAAAAGTTCCTGGCATATGGTACACATCGATTGCCGATGGCGAAAATAAGACGATATGCTCACTATCCGATGACCATGCGGTTTTACGTATACGCTCGTTGATTCCAGGTAATTGAATGTTCCAGGTATGTTTGACAGTGGATGGAGAATTTGAATCCAGGATAATGTATGAGGCAACACCTGCTGATATCGTTGAGTGTGCTTCCAATGTAATACCATCGGGTGAGAGGGAGGCAAACCACCAATCAAGTGCGAGTCCCAGCGGAATTAACTGCTCGGCTTGTTGTTTTCTGACATCATATTTGAGTAATTGTCCACTCTCATAGTAAATAGTGCCGATCTTCTGATAGCTATGGCTCACATAATAAAGAAAGTTTCCTGTTGAGTCCCAGATGGGAGCGGCGGTGGCATCGGATCCGTCTAATGCGTGATCTGGACCTCCGATTTTTGTTATACAGAAGATGGTACCTGCAGTTCCAGTTCCATACGAATAGGTTGCAATCCATTGACCATTCGCCGAAGTGACAAGACCATCATAACCACAAGCGCGAGTGGAGGAGCCCCTGGCGATCCTGCCTGATTTTGGGTCAACCAGAACCAAGCCCTGGTTGTTTGTGTTTGTGCCAAGAAGCAGATATTGTCCGTTTAACACCCATGACATTGGAAGGTGTAAGTCAAAGGATTCCAAGTTAAATGAACTGGTAACCCTGTCTGATTTTATGTTCAGTAATCCCAATGTCCATGGTTGTGTTGATTGCGGGTTGCCTTGCACATATGCGATTTGCGAACTATCCGGGGACCATTCATATTCAAATAAATCCGAAAGACTTAGTACCTTATTGATCGTTGAGCCGTCATAAGCACTTTTAACCACAATTCATGTTTGGATATGTAGCTCAGCCATTTTCCGTTGGGCGACCATTGTATTGAAGGATGGGTATAGTAATCCGAACCGTACGGGGAATCCTCAAGATCGGCAACCAATTGTTTTTCCCCGCTACCATCTACATTGGCTACCCATAAAGAACTTGGACCGTTATTCTGCCAATCATCGGCAACGAATGCAACAGCATTATTGTTTACTGTCTGGGTTGTTGGATAGGGGATCGACGTTGGATAGGGTGTTGGAGTCGGCCATGACAGGCTCGTCGGCGTTAGGTCTGGTCCTGACACAGTTAATGTATAGGGCATTAAGGTATATATGGTTGGAATTGGCGTTTTCCAGGGCGTTGTAGATGGTTTTGACGCCTGGCTAACGGTACAAGAGATGCCCGCGGTCATTATGATTGTTAGTGCTATCAAAAGGGAATGAATTCTACATTTCACCAAATTAAGTATAGCATGCCTGTCAATCTTCATTTTTCTCTATGGCTCTTGGAGAACCTTGTGCTGGCTACTTGGTTCATCTGGCCCGGATTTGCAAAGAAGAAAAGATATGATGCTCGGGGTACCCGCCAGCGATCAAGCGTATTCAGCTATGTTCGCCAAAATCAATGCCGGGACTTAACCGAAAACGGCGGGGACAGGATCGGAAAATCGGTCGGCGATATACGCTACGCTATCCACAGGATACGCTTCGCTATCGCCGACCATAAGGGCGACCCATGGGTCGCCCCTACAGGATACGCCCATGATGTGTCCGGCGAACGGGCATCATCGGGTTCGATCATCCGTCGCGTATATAATGTCGGTAACGCGCAAAATCATTCAGACAATACGGCGGTGTGCCTGACGTATGGTAGCGCAATTATTATGAACATATCATTCGGAATGACGACGAACACAAACGCATTCACCTTTATATCGAATCCAATCCCATCCATTGGATCAGCGACGACGAAAACCCGGATATGACGCCATGATCTTCACTGAAGACGGCGGGGACAAGCCCCACCCCTACGAATTTATTGATGGTCAGAAATAAAACAATCCCACGTGGGATTGTTTTATTTAACTAGATTGGCGAGATGCGAAACCTTACTTACTTTGATCCGCAAAATTCCACCACAGATACGTCCCGGCTATACCCGCCAGGCCGGTGAGCAGGACGATCAAATAGCTGGCCGGTGTCAGGGAGATTTTTCCCTGCGCATATAACGCCGGCACGGCCCACGGGAAGTATTCGCCCCATCCGATCACGACCACCAGGTTCGCCAGGATCAGCGCCAGGATCGCCACACCCACGGGCAGCAGGTAGCCGCGTCCCACGCTGGCGAAGAGCGCGAAGGGGAACACGATCGCGATGACCATGCAGGCTGTAATCAGGTCAAGGGCGCTGCCCTGAAGGATGACACTGAATGAACCCTGCGGCAGGCCGATCATGGCGCCCATGATCAGGCTGAGGATCAATATAACGATGGTCAGCGCGGCAGACCAGACAGCGACCACGATGAATTTCGCCAGCAGGATGGTGAAACGCGAGACCGGCACGGCCAGCATGTCTTTCAGCGTGCCGTCGGAAAATTCACGGCCAAACACCCAGCTGATGGCAAAAGTAAACAGGAAGAATCCGCCCGCCGCCACAATCTGGCCAGAAAATCCCAGATAGGTCGGCCAGGTTGTTGCAAAGTAAGCCATCAGGTTGGCCTTGGCGCTGACCAGGCCAAGCTTTTGGGAAAGCTCCGGGTTCCTGGCGAGAAAGATCAGAAAGCCGATGCCCAGCGGCATGATAAAAGCGCCCAGGGCGGTGAAGAGCGGCATCCGCGAGCGGAGGACTTTCGCGTCTCGACCCAGATCATATCTGTAAGGTTATTCATGCTGCGGCCCTCCATCCATTCCAACCAGCCGGAGGAAATAATGCTCCAGCTCTTCTTCCTCCACCGTCAAATGCGTGGGCGGGGTCCCCGCCTTCACCAGCAGGCTGGCGATGTCGTCGGGCCGTTCGATGGATGACGCGTCCTTGAGTTCAAGCGTACCATCCTGGATGATTTCGACGGTGTGCCCGGCCTGGATCAACGCCAGGCGCGCCGCCTCGACGTCACGCGCCCGCAGCAGGAGCCGCCTGCGACGGTTGCGTTCCAGCTCGTCGATGTCCAGCTCCTGAAGCAGGCGTCCCTTGTGGATGATGCCGATGCGTTGGGCCAGCCGCGAGACCTCGGCCAGGATGTGGCTCGACATGAAGACCGTCACGCCCTGTTCGCGGGTCAGCTCGAGCAGCAGCTCGCGGATCTCGACGATCCCGGCCGGGTCCAGGCCGTTGGCCGGCTCGTCCAACAGGATCAGCTTTGGGTTATGCAGCAGGGCCTTGGCCAGCCCCAGGCGCTGGGCATTGCCCTGGGAAAGATTCCCGGCCCGCCGGTCGGCGTAGACGGCCAGCCCCAGGCGTTCGATGATCTGGCTCACGGCCTGGGGCGATGTGCCGGGATGCAGCCGCCGGGCCACTTCCAGGTTTTCATGGACGGTCAGTTCCGGGTAGCAGCGCGGCGACTCCACCAGGTAGCCCACCTGGGCCCAGGGTTCGCGGCTGCCCAGCCGACGCGCTTCTCCAGCACGGTGGCGCTGCCGGTCGTGGGTTTGATCATCCCCAGCAGCATGCGGATGGTGGTCGTCTTTCCGGCCCCGTTCAGGCCCAGGAAGGCATAGATCTCGCCTTCGGCCACCCGCAGGGATAGACCCTCTACTGCGGTCACATCCCCGTAGCGCTTGCTGAGATTTTCGGTTTCAATGCTCAAGTTCATTGTTACTCACAGTCTCTTTGCAAGGTATCTTGCTCGTTCGAGGGCTTGGCCCTCGAAAAGCATAAAAAATGTCCCAAGAATTCATGTCATTGCGAGCCGTACTTTGGCGAAGCAATCTAGTGTAACCATCAAACAAGTTGTTGACAGTGAGTCGGGATTGCTTCGTCAGGAAGTGCACCTTCCTCGCAATGACACCTGAAAATAATTTTTGTTTTTCAAATATAAGTAGACGGCTGGCTTTTGTGATCTACAAGAACAGATCATCATCCTTTTCCAGGCGGTATTTGAAGATGCTGTAGATCACCACGCAGATGATCCCGCTGACGACGATCTTGACGAGCGCGATGGCCGCCAAGCGACAGCAGGATCATCCCGGTCTCGCTGCCGAAAAGGGACGAAAAACTGGTGGTCTTGTTGATCAGCATGGCGGCCGGCAGGGACAGGCTTCCCACCAGCAGGATGGTGATCGCGATGGCGGCGAAGACGATCCATAGGATGTTGCGCAGGTTGCGGAGTTTCTTTTCTTTGGGTGAAATGGGGTTGGTGGACATCGGGTTATCCTTTCTGATTTCCATTGGAAGAGAGCGTTTTTTGTATCAGTTCGGCCACGTCGGGCTGCTCGAAGACCAGGATGTTGCGGCTGATGAAGCGGATGAGCAGCTCGCGGCCCAGGTCGGTGAGGAAGAAATACCTGCGGCTGGGTCCCGTCTCGGAGGGGACTACTTCGCTGTCCACGATCCCGGAATCGGCCAGGCGGTTGAGCGACCGGTAGATGCTGTTCTCGTCGGCATTGATCGTGTCGCGGCTCATTTCCTTGATGGCGGCCTTGATCTCGTACGGATAGGCCTTGCGCTGGGCGAGCAGCAGCAGCAGCCAAAAGCTGAACAGTCCCTTCTTGTAGGTTTCTTCCCATTGAGCGAGCAGGCTTTCAAGGTTGGTTTGTTCCATAAATGTCCTTCTAATGGTATTATACCATTAGTATAATACCATTAGATAACTATGTCAAGCTTTCAGGCAGGTACTCCTCGTAAACCGAGAGCAACCTGAATTAGGGGAAGGAATTTAGTACAGGGAATAAATGGATTTCACGGATTCTTGCGGGAAAATTCAAGAAAAATCCGTGCTTATCCGTATACAAAGTTGGACTTATCGCGGACTCACGTTACTTAATCCCATCCCCCTTTGTCCCATCATTGCGAACCCATGAAATGGGCGAAGCAATCCCCTGTGTTTATGCAACTTTCCGTCTGATTAAAGCTTGAGATTGCTTCCACTCCGCTTCGCTCCGGGATGCTTCGCGATCGCCAAAGTACGGCTCGCACCAAGAAGAACGCTTGGCATCTTCGACAATGACACCTGAAAATGACTTTTTTCAAACGACAGTAGGATATGGGGTGAACCACTCACCCCATATCCTCGAAACTGGACATTTCATGCAGGGCCGTGCAGTTACTAATGAAAACTATTTTCTGACGAAATGCGCCATATAGTTTACGTCCTCCACGTTGTGGGCGACTTTAAACTTGCGCGTGAATGGATTGTATATCAGGCTGTCGAGGCGGATAAAGTCCAGCCCCGCGGCGCGGTTCCAATTCTTCAATTCGTTGGGACGGATCAATTTTGAGTATGTATGCGTGCCGCGCGGCAGGAGGCGCAAAATATATTCGCCGCCGATGATGGCAAACAGGAGGGCTTTCGGCGTGCGGTTGATGGTCGAGAAGAAGGCGTATCCGCCAGGCTTCAACGCCTGTGCACAAGCCGCGACCACCTTGCCCGGCTCCGGCACGTGTTCCAGCATTTCCATGCAGGTCACCACATCGAAAGTACCTGCATGTTGGCGGGCGAACTCTTCTGCGCTTTCATAGCGATAGTCTATGTTGAGTCCCTGTTTCTGGGCGTGCTGCCGGGCGGCTTGAAGCGACGCCTCGGACAAATCCAGGCCTGTCACCTGCGCCCCGGCTTTCGCCAGCGCCTCGGAGAGGATACCGCCTCCGCATCCCACATCCAGGATTTTGGGATCGGGCACGGCGACTTTTTCCATGATGAAGTTTGTACGCAGAGGATTGATGGTATGGAGAGTTCCCATCTCGCCTTTGGGGTCCCACCAGATTTGGGATACCCTGTCGAACTTGTCTATTTCCTGGGTGTCGGCGTTTTCAAACATGGTCATATTTTACAGCCATCCAATCTTCCAGATTTTTAATGGCGGATTCGATCTCGTCCGCTTTTATGTCATTAATAAAAACACAGCCTCCAATGCCGCGCGGCAGGGGGACGCGTTGGAGTCCGTTGCGGTGATAGGTGCGCTCTTCCAGCGAAGCCCAGAGCAGGCGCGGGTCAAGGATCGAAGTGTCCAGGTCAAACCCAAGCGCGCCAGTCAGGTGAAAGATGCGTGCTGCCTCTTCGTCAGACAGAAGATTCCGTCCGCGCGCAATCAGCGCCGAGACAAGGATATCGAGCAGCACAGCCTCCCCGTGCAAGAGATGCGTCTCATGCCGGGTCTCCAATCCATAACTGAAGGTATGCCCAAAATCCACTTTGCGCGCCAGATCCTCTTCGAATAAATCAGGCTCCAACTCCTCCAGCATTCCGCTGATGGCGCGGCTGAGGATTGCGCCGCTTTCCTCGTCTTGAAAAAGGGCGTCCACGCATTGCGCTCCGTGCATTTCGAGCAGGTTGAACAGTCCCGCGTCTTTGATGACGGCAAGTTTGATAATTTCACATACGCCGTTCAAGATGTGACGCCTGGGCAGGGTTTTCAGGAAGGCTTTATCCAGCAAAACTTTTTGCGGAGGATGAAAGGCTCCAAGGCGGTTCTTGCTGCCGTTGAAGTTGATCCCGGTTTTGATGCCGATCGAGGCGTCAACATATCCCATCAATGTGGTCGGGACTTTGATATAGGGCACGCCGCGGCGATAACTGCCGGCCACAAAGCCGACCACATCCGTCAGGACACCGCCGCCGATGGCGATGATCGGTTCGTCCCGGCGGTGAATGGGGAATGAATCCAATTCCCGCAGAATTGATAAGTAAACCTCCATGGTTTTGTTCGCTTCGCCGCCCGGAAAGGTGATGATCTTTGCTTCGATGTGGTGATGCAAAAAGTAATTCCGTATTTCGACGGAAAAACGCTTTTCCACGCTGCCGTCCACCACCACAAAGCGACGGGAGTCTTCGATCCTCCCCACAGACAACAGCGCCCAATTCTGCGGGTGAAACAAGTTTGAGGTGTTGATCACCTCGTATTCGATGGTGTGTTGATAAACGACGCGTCTTGTACTCATTCTCTCTCACACCACCTGCCGCCAATTGGATTTAGCCTCCAACACCCTCCTGGCAAGCGCCTGCGCCATTTCCAGGCTGTGATTTTTATAATTGCCGCACTGCGCGATGTTGGCATAGGGCACTTCGCCGGCGATCAGAACATCTTTCAGGATTTTTTCGTACACATCCAGGATGGCTTCCGCGCGTCCCTCGTTGAAAAGGGTGAGGTAAAAGCCGGTCTGGCAGCCCATCAGGCCGATGGAGATGAAATTCTGCGGCATGTATTTTTGAAAGCCCCATAACAGGAAATGCTCGAAGGAGTGCATTTCCGTGGAGGATAAAAAGACTGAATTGGGCCGGTTGATCCGCAAATCCACCGCGTAGACCACATCGCCCGCCGGTCCCTGCGTGAACGAGCGCAGTTTAACATGCGGGGCTTTTAGTTTGCGATGATCCAATTCCCCCACTGTATCAGCCTCCCAACCGAGTTGAGCAACATCCATCATAACTCTCCTGTATCTACTGCTTCTTGCATAAATCTCTACTGCTCCGCATACCGCTCCGCAGTACGTTGTAAACTTTTTTTCATCATTTATAGGATAAAAACAAAAAATTAGTTTAGATAATTATGCAGTACTTTGTAAACGATTTCTCGAGGTGCAGTCATTTCTTAAATGACTGTCCTCCGCTTTAAACAAATTGCGACAAATGCCTGTAACTGTCGTTCAACGCTTTTTCCCATGATTGAACATGATGATACAACTCCACAGATGCGTACCCGGAAAATCCGTTGTCCGTCAGGGCTTTGAAATGAGCGGCAAAATCTAGCGTCCCTTCGCCCGGAATCTCATGGAAGTGAACGATGCCCGTCAAAGTATTCGCCACCATCTTATCTACAAGTAATTTACCGCCTGCATCTTTTGTATTCCGCAAATAAATAAGGATTGGCCTGGCCCTTTCCAGCACATCATAACTCAGGCCCGGGACGGAAATCAAGTAAGTGAAAATCTCGTCGTCGAAAGGTGTGGCGCCTGCAAACAAGGCGTTATAGTCCACGTAAGACGGCGGCTGTAAAATGTTCACGGAGCTCAGGATTTTTTCAACGCATTTTTCCTGATCTTTGGCGGGCTTTTCATCGTAAAAATAAATCGGATGTTTCCCATCTACCAGCAGATAATCTGCGTATTCGGGAAAATAAATCAGGGTACTGGCAAAATCCAGGTCGAGTTTCAGATTCTCTGCCATCTTCACAATTTTCAAATTGTACCCTTCACGCGCATCCGAAACGTGCAAATAGCGCGTATAGGGAGCGGCTTTCGCCAGCGCGGCGACGTAATCCTTTTCCGAGCAATACATGTGGCATATATCCAAATGCAATTTGAACTTCGGCGAGTTGACCTCATCGATGAGGCTCAGCGCCTGTTCCACTGTTTCAATGAACATGCCCGGCTCCGGCTCGATCAACAGGGTAATGTCTTCGTCGTTCCGCACCGATCGCAAACACTGATGGATGCTGTCCACCAGCAGTTCGCGCGGATCGACCGACGGGTTCGTCACGTGCTCATCACGAATGAATCCGCTTCCAAACGTGACCAGTGACACACCCAGCTTTCGAGCGACATCGATCCCACGCCTGACGAGGTCGATGCGGCGTTTTCTCCCCGCCAAATCGGGACTCATCAAAGAGGGTTCGTGGGGTCTGGATGGGGTGAAAAAATGCGAAGCGGTGGCCACACAGGCGGCTTTTACCTGAAGACCCTCAAGCCGCTTTTTGACTGCCATGAGATATTCATCGGTAAGGTCGAATGGATTGAACTGGTCGCGATGAAAGGAAAGTTCGATCCCGGGATATCCTGCCTTATCGACAACTTCAATGGAGTGTAAGAAGTCAAGGTTGGTCAAGCCAAATGTACTGTAACTGAGTTTGATCATGGTCGCCTCCAAAGGATCTGAACCTGCCCCGCCTGGAAAATAAAACCGCTCAGATAGCGCCTTTTATCGCCGAGTCGCGGTTTTTAAGCGGGATGGTTGCGTCTCATCCTGCTGGCAATTTGGGATTTTACCATGCGATGATTGGGAATCGTCTGCCAAACCGTCCGGCCAGTGATGATGTTTGACGTCCCTTGTAAGAAATACCCGAAAAAAAGGATATGCATAGGGCCTAGGCCCTGTGCATATCCTTTTTTTCGGAATTCTTTGCCCCAGGCTGAAGGCGTGGGACAAAGGTGTGAGTAAATACCATTTGACAAAAGAACATTTGTTCTGTATAATCAGACAGATCAAGCTGGAACAAAACGATGAATCCTACCCGCCTGTCTCGAACCGGTTATTTCCACAAATCCTGCTCTTTTTCCGATTCCCAAACCCCGATTCCCGAACGCCCGGTAGGGGTCGAGTTAGAGTCGAATTGCTCGTGCGTTGCCGTAAATCTGCGCTTTTTTGTCCGCCAATAAGGGACGACCCAGTGGGTCGCCCCTACGGGAACCGGCCCTACGGGTAAATCAGTGGTATAATCACGTTACCCACCCTTGATTGACGGGTTTCGGCGCCAGTCCCCCTTGCGGGCTGGCGTTTATCTATATTTTGGCACATTATTAATCATAAGGAGGTAATTATGGACTTCCATATTGGTGATCCGGTTATGCACTGGACGTATGGTTTCGGTCAGGTCATCCAGCTCGAAGAACGCGCGGTTTCCGGCCAAAAAGCCCTTTATTATGCCGTCCAGGTACGCGACATGACTGTCTGGGTACCGGCAGACGATAAGCTCGAAAGCCGCCTCCGCCCCCCGACTACCAGCGCCAGGTTCAAGCGCCTGCTTTCCATTCTATCCAGCCCCGGCGAGCCCCTTCCCGATGACCGCCAGGAGCGGAAACTCCGCATCCTTGACTTGCTGAAAGATGGCCGCGCCGAATCGCTCTGCCGCGTTATCCGTGACCTGTCCACCTACCGGAAGGCCAAGTCGCTGAACGACAACGACCAGGCGGTCCTGCGGCGGGTGCAGACCGCGCTGCTGGGTGAATGGGGTTTTGCCCTGTCGCTCACCCCGGCGCAGGCTGAGCTGGAACTCCAGCGCCTGCTTACCAAGGCGGCGTAGGCAGCCATCCTTCCATTTTGTAAATTAAGTCCTTCCACCAATGTAAACGCTGCGGGTATCCCTCCTGCGGCGTTTACTGTATTTTCAGTCGTTGTTTGGGCACATCAGCCCTAAACCCTGATTTCCCAAATCACCCATTTGGTAATTCCCTCTCTTATTCCCCTCTAGTATAATCATCGCATGGATATAAAGACTCAACTGAACGACTCAATGAAAGATGCCATGAGGGCCCATGACGAGATCCGCCTGCGGACGGTCCGCATGGCGCTGGCCGCGATCAAGCAAGTGGAAATTGATAAACGGATCACACTCGACGACGCAGCCGTGATCCCCCTGCTGCAAAAAGAGATCAAGAACCGGCGCGAGGCCGTTGAGGAAGCAAAAAAGCAAACCGCACCGATCTGATCGCCGACAACGAGGCCGAGATCAAGGTGCTGGAAGTGTTCCTGCCGAAAGCCATGAGTGCGGACGAGTTACGACTGCTGGTGCAAAGCTCCATCGCCGAGACCGGAGCGGCCGCGCAGACCGATATGGGCAAGGTGATGAAAGTCCTCATGCCCAAAGTGGCAGGTCGCGCCGCCGGCGACCAGGTGAGCGCCATGGTGAAAGAACTCCTTACGAAGTAAGTTTCCTGGCGAACTTCCACGTCTATCAGACGCCAGGGCACATTTGTAAATCGATGATAGGACTCCTATAAATTTATTTTTTGGCTTTTCCATTTTGCCCTTCATGAAAAAAAATTTGTTCTTGAAGTAAGTTATGGTAAAAAGGCCGACTGCTTCTTTTAGTTTGCGCACACTGCGGGCATTTCTTTTAGTCTCGGTCAGTGTGGTGACGTATGCCGCGCTGGCGCTGCCCTTAAGCCTGCGGCCTCCTGCGCTGCCGCTCCAGGTGGGGGACGTTTCGCCACAGATTATGCAGGCCCCGCGCAGTTTGCAATACGTCAGCCAGGTGCGCACACAGGATGCGCAGGATGCCGCCGAAAAAGCGGTCCTGCCCGTCTACACTCCTCCCGACCCGGCGATCGCGCGCAAGCAGATCGACCAGCTTAACTCCACCCTCCAGACTATTTCATTGATCCGGTTGGATACCACCACAACCACCGACCAGAAGGAATCCGTCCTGGCTGCGCTGAACGGCATCACCCTCAGCGCCGACGCCATTCAACAGATCCTCGAGATGTCCGATAGCCGCTGGAGCGCTGTGCAGCAGGAATCGGTGCGTGTGCTCGAACAGGTGATGCGCACCCCGGTACGCGCCGACAATCTGGATTTTGTAAAAAAAGACGTTTCCTCGCATCGTCAGTTTGACGTTGAACGAGCAGGACGCTGCGCTTGTCACACAACTGGTCGAAGGCTTTGTGGTTCCCAACAGCCAGTACAGCCAGGACCTGACGACTGCCGCACAGCAGGCTGCGCGCGATGCGGTGCAGCCCGTGGTGCAGTCGTATAAGGCCGGCGAGACCATTGTGGCCGACGGCGATATCATCACACCGGCCGAGATGGAAGCCCTGCAGGAATTTGGGCTGATCCAGGTGGAGCAGCCGGTCGAGACTTATCTGGGTGTGGCCGCGCTGATCGATTTCATTGGCTGCCTTTGTGGGTCTCTATTTCCACCGCCGCCCGCAGATAGAGCTCTTATCGGACCCTCGCAGTCTGATCGTGTTTGCTTTTATCTTTCTGATATTCCTGGTCACGGCCCGCCTGGTGGTCCCCAATCGCACGATCATCCCCTATGCCTATCCCCTGCCTGCCATCGGGCTGCTGGTCACATCCCTGTTCGGCATGGAAACCGGCGTGATCACCTCGCTGGTAATTTGCATACTGGCGCCCTATGGCCTGGCAAATACCCTCGACCTGATGCCCTATTATTTGCTGGCTACCCTGTGCGGCGCAGTCATGGTTGGTTCGGCGCGCCGTTTCTGGGCTTTCTTTCGGGCCGGTATCGCCATAGCCGGTGCGGGGATTGCCATGATGCTGGCCTATCGTTTGTCGACCGGCTTCATCGACCTGATCGGTATGGCTACGCTGGCCGGCGCGGCACTGTTCAGCGGACTCGCCTCCGCCAGCCTGGCCCTTTTATTGCAATACATGCTGGCGCAGTTCCTCAGCCTGCCCACCGCCCTGCAGCTGCTCGAGATCTCGCGCCCCGATTTTCCGCTCCTGCAAATGTTCCTGCGCACGGCGCCCGGCACCTATCAACACAGCCTGCAGGTTGCCAACCTGGCCGAGCGGGCGGCGGAAAAGATCGGCGCCGACCCGCTTCTGACGCGCGTCGGCGCGACCTTCCACGATATCGGCAAGGCGGCGGCCGATCCTTCCTTCTTCATCGAGAACCAGGCGCCTGGCAGTATAAATACGCATACCGACATCACACCTGAAAAGTCTGCGGCTGCCATCATCCGCCACGTGCACGACGGGGTAAACCTGGCGCATAAGTATCGCCTGCCTCGCCGTATCGACGACTTCATTCTCGAGCATCACGGGACCATGCTCACGCGCTATCAATATAACCAGGCTCTGGAAAAGGCGGGCGGCGATGCCACGAAAGTGGACTTCGAAAAATTCCGGTATCCCGGCCCGCGTCCGCGCTCGCGCGAGACCGGGCTGCTCATGCTGGCCGACGGGGTGGAAGCGCGGGCACGTGCTGAAAACCCGGAAGGGGATGACGACCTGCGCGCCATTATCCGTTCGGTGATCGATCGCTGCCAGAAAGAAGGCCAGCTCGATAACACCCAGCTTACACTGCGCGACCTCAACCTGGCCACCGAGTCGTTCGTCACCACGCTGCGCGGCACCTATCATCCGCGCATTCAATACCCGGCCGGCGAAGTACCCGCTTCCGACGCCCACTCCAACAAGCCCCGCCAAAGACAAACCCGAAAAATGATCCATATCGAATCTTCGCTCTGCCCTGCAGCCGGTCAAGGCCGATCTGATCGAACAGGCCGCCTTGGCCGCGCTTGCGCATGAATCTGCGGATGGCGACCTTTCCATTGTCCTGACCGACGATGCCCAGCTCCACCAGCTCAATCGCGACTATCTGGGAGTCGATGCGCCCACCGATGTGCTGTCTTTTCCCGCCTCCGAGACCGACCCCGAAACCGGTGCGTCCTATTTGGGCGACGTGCTTATCTCCATCCCGCGCGCCGAGGCGCAGGCGCAAAGCGCGGGCCATCCGCTGGAGGCCGAGGTGCAACTGCTGGTTGTGCATGGCGTTCTGCATTTGCTTGGACACGACCATGCCGAGCCTGAAGACAAGGCGCGGATGTGGGCTGCGCAGGCCCAGGTGCTGGATAAATTAGGACTGGCCGGTCTCGAGATTCTGGAATCCTGACACCCGATCCCCTTATGTGGAACTTCATTCAGTCTCGCGCTTCGCTCGTTTGGCTATGCCTTTCCGCGGCTTTTGGTATGTTCTGCGCACCCAGCGGAATGCCTGGATCCATGCCGTCATTGCAACCCTCGTATTCATCCTTTCGTTCTGGCTGCGTTTGGATGCCCGCGAATGGGCCATCATCATTCTGACGACTGCCATGGTCTTCACCGCTGAATTTCTCAACACGGCCATTGAAGCGGTGGTGGATCTTGCCAGCCCGCAGAAACATCCGCTCGCCAAAGTGGGCAAGGATGTGGGCGCTGCGGCCGTGTTGATCGCTGCGCTGGCCGCGGTCCTGGTCGGCCTGCTGATCCTCGGTCCGCCGCTTTGGGCGCGCCTCGTCCCACTGTTTCACTGCTCGCATTAAACCTTGCTCACTTCAATCGGAGGTCCTGCATGACTTTATCATTTCGCTTTGGCACCGTAGGTTCACCGACCGGCACGCCCAAGAAACCGGGCGGATCGGTCGGCGCCATCCAGTTCAGCAAGTCCATCGGGCTGACGGCCTTTGAATTGGGCTGGGTGCAGTCGGTGCGCGTCTCGGAGGAGACCTGCGCGCTGATCAAACAAACCGCGGGTGAACAGGGGGTGGGGATCAGTGTGCATGCGCCGTATTTCATCAACCTGAATGCCAAATGACGACGAATGGCCCAAGTCGCGCAAACGTCTCATGGACGCTGCCCATTACGGCAACCTGGCGGGCGCCACGGATATTATTTTTCATCCCGGCTCGTACTTCGAACGTCCCCCTGAAGAAGTGCTGAAGGTTGCCATCCCGCGCCTGAAGGGCTGTGTGGATGAATTACGCAAGGCGGGTAACCCGGTCACCATTCGGCCTGAGACGATGGGCAAATCCGCCATGCTGGGCTCGGCGGAAGATACGCTTGAAATGGCGAAGTCCATCCAGGGCGTTGAGCCGTGCCTCGACTTTGCCCATCTGCACGCCCGTCCCGGCGATGGATCGATGAATACGTATGAAGAATGGAGCGCGTTATTGAACGCTTATCAAAAAGCTGTTGGCAAAGCCGCGCTCAAGCATTTGCATATCCATCTTTCGGGAATTGAATACGGTCCGAAAGGCGAAAAGAATCACTTAAAACTGGCCGAGGCCGACCTGGATCTAAAAGCCCTCTTCCGCGCACTGAACGAATTTGGCTGCGCGGGCGCATCCTGTGCGAAAGTCCGATCATGGAAGAGGACGCGCTGAATATGAAAAAAGCCTGGATGAAAGTAAGCGGGGAATCGTAATTACTTTTACTGCTTCCTGGTAATGCAAGAACTTGCCACTTTGCAGTGCGTTGGAATTACGCAGTACTCTGTATATCACAGTGATTACATCACTTGACACATAAAGCTATTTTCGGGCTGTTTGTCAAGTGCCTAAATTGATTAAGGGGTTATCTTTTTTTTCATCCTTTTCTTGATTTTTTGGATTCCATCAATTTCTATCTTTCTAATTACGAGTTGAGGTTGGCGAGGATTAGATAAATTTGATGCAATTTCTTGAATTGATAATTCTTTTCCTTTTGGCTGTTGAATTGTTGCCAACATGTCTATGTGTATTTTGTATGTTTCATAAAAACGTTTTCAACGGTTTCCCATTTAATTTACCGTGCAAACTAAACAAAGCAACGTAATCACAAGAAAGTTCATTGGGGGTTACAACTTTTTGATTATATTTTTCTCTATTTTGGAGGATAAGTTGAAACCATCACTAACTACCTCAATAATATTTAACACTTCATTACCACCTGCGCTAATTGTAATGGTCCCAATTTCAAAACTACGCCTATCCCACAGAAGATTTTTTTGATACTTTGGTTCAAAAACGGAAATCTATCTAGTGGGTAATTCTGGCCATGTTCAAAAATCA
>CAVWHR010000007.1:0-43304 GCA_963754835.1 uncultured Chloroflexia bacterium
TTTACATTTGTTGATCCAGGTGCCGGGCTTGATCCGTTATCAGTTCCATTGGGTGCCGGTCATCGAATGGAAAAGCATCGGCGTCCAGCGGGTATTGATCCTTCTCGGGCCACGCGTCCTTACCATGGCTTGCATACAAGCCTATTTTGTAGCCCGTGACAACCTGGCTTCCCACTTCAACACGGTGGGTGTGGGCGCCATGAATTTGGGTTGGACGATCGAACAGGTGCCTGAAACCATTATCGGCACCGCCCTAGCCGTGGCCCTGCTGCCTACGCTGGCAGAGTTCATCAACCACGGCCAAAAAGACGACTTTACAAAAACGATCAACCGGGCCTTGCAAGTAATGCTGGCTCTCTGCCTACCGGCGGCGGTGCTGCTGGCATTGTGCGTCCGACCTTTAGCGCAGAGCTTTTTTGGCTATGACACATCCCGGTTGGACCTGTTGACTGCCTGCACCTGGGCATTCCTGATAGGGCTGGCCGGCGATACCTGGCTGGAAGTGGCGGTGCGCTCATTTTACGCAAACCAAAATACCCGGACGCCGCTGGTGGCCGCTTTTATTCAAACCGTTGCGTTTGTTTCATTATCTTTAATACTTTCCCCGATCATCGGCCTGGCAGGCATTCCATTATCTGCTGCGTTGACATTTACAACCCAGGCGATTGTGCTGCTTGCCATCATGAACCGCCGTTATCCGGGGATATTGAACGTAAGGAATACAGCATTACGGGCCCTGGCATCCGCGGTGGCAGCAGGCCTCGTCACTGTGATTATCTTTAAAACCCTGCCCTTACCCATCCTTGTAAAAACATTCACCGGGCTTTTGGCAGGCGGCCTAGTCTCCCTACCCTTTATCTGGCGCGAAGTCCGCATGCTTTTTAACATGTAATGAAGCAGTATAATTGCACCCATGTCTGAACACACCGGCAACACACAACCGATACAACCTATTAAAGAAGATGATACCCAACCCATCAAACCTGTGAAGAAGGGCAGGCGCTGGCAGCCCATCCTTTTCAGCATCCTGGGAGTGATCGTTTTGCTCTTCCTTGGCGGGTTGGGCGGTTACGAGAGCGGTGTCAAAAACCGGATCGACACCCAATCCCAGCTTACGAGCCAGCAGCTCTCCCAGCAATTTCAGTACACACTGGTGGATGAACAGTTCGGCCGCTATGAGGCAGCCAAAGAACGCCTGGATTATATAATCCAGAACGATCCGTCGTATCCCGGCGTGCAAAACGAATTGGCCAAAGTACTGGTCCAGATGTCGATACCGACTGCGACACCTACGCCGGTCCCCACTTCGACTCCCGATCTGCGCGGAGAACAAAGTCTTTTTGCGACTGCCCAACAATTGATCGCAGCCGGCGATTGGGCGAACGCACTGACCGAGCTGGATCAACTTCGCAAACAAGACCGCGAATTACAATACCTCGCAAGTAGACGGGATGTATTACTATACACTCCGAAACTACGGCGTGAACCTGATCCAGCAGCAATGCAACCTTGAAGGCGGCATCTATGAATTGACCCTGGCGGAGCGCTTCGCACCTCTCGATAGGGATGCCAGCGGCCTGCGCGAGGCCGCACGAGAATACATCAATGCCGCCAGTTTCTTCGGGGTTAATTGGCAGCAATCGGTGGCTTCCCTTTCCCAGGTGGCACCCGGATATCCGTCTCTATGTGATGGAACGATGAACGCGGGCCAACGATATCAGGTTGCCCTGATGCGCTATGGCGACCAATTGTTGGGGCAGAACCAATATTGCGATGCCTATAAGCAGTACCAGGCTGCGCAGGCTATCGGTAATCTGGACGCCGCGGCCGCCAAAGGCGCAAACCAGGCTTACCAGCAGTGTTACCCTGCGACAGAGGCACCGGTCAGCACTGCTACAGGTGCGGCTTCGACAAGCGAGGCTCCAACAACAGAAGCTACAAAAGCACCTGCACCAACTGAAGTACCGTCCGATACACCAGAACCAACAAAATCATCGTAGAGAATGCCTACTGTCCCCTCCTGGGCAATTGCATTGACTTTCTGGCTCCACATGCTGGCCGTCGTAATATGGATCGGCAGCCTTGTATCCATTTCGCTGCTGATCCTGCCATCTGCCACGCGCACACTCAAACCGGTCGACCAGTTGGTCTTCATAGAAGCCATCCACAAACGGCTCGAACCAATCGCCTGGTTCAGCATCAGTTTGATAATCGTAACCGGTTTATTTCAGATGAGCGTGAACGTCCATTACAACGGATTTCTTTCCACCAGCAATCAATGGTCGCTGGCGATCCTGACAAAACAATTATTGGTCGTCATCCTGATCGTCGTGAGCGCCATACATACCTGGGAAGTCCTGCCCGCCATCCGACGGGCGCTGATGAGAAAAGATAAAATCAACCAGGAAGAATTAGCAACCCTGCAGCACCGCGAGAGAACCTTGCTGCGCGCCAGCTTGGTCCTGGTGGCCCTCATTTTGCTGGCTACGGCCATTGCAAGAACAGCATAAAAATAGGCAAGACCGAGCAGGAGGAACACCTGCACCTGCGGAAAATAGACAAGTGCGGGGCATACGCCCCGCACTTGTCTATTTTTTTTGATACTTTACTTTATCGAAAGATTTGCCAATTTAGTAAGACCTGGCGTTTTATCGAATTGAATTGGAACCCCCGTCAAATCATAAGCCATCGCACCTGAAATCCTGACAGGTACGATCTCGCCTACAGTGGCATCGGCTTCAATAACGACCAGACCGTCGATCTCCGGTGCGTCGCGATAGGAACGACCGATCGCAAGCCCGTTATCGCAGCCTTCGATCAAAACATCCAGCGTTTTACCTACATAAGATTGATTGATCTGAAGCGAAATGTTCTGCTGAAGCTCCATCAGGCGCTCATAACGTTCCTGCTTGACTTCAGAAGGGACATCGTCACCCAGGGGTTCAGATGTCGTTCCAGGCTCGAAAGAGAATTGGAATGCCCCAACACGGTCGAAGCGGATCTCTTTCACAAAATCCATCAAGGCCTGGAACTCTTCTTCCGTCTCACCGGGATATCCAACGATAAAAGTGGTGCGGATGGCAAGGTCGGCAATCGCGGAGCGCATTTTTCCAAGCGTCTTATGCACCCATTCAATATTCGATGGGCGTCTCATGCGATAGAGCGTCTTTGGATGCGCATGTTGAAGCGGCATATCGAGGTAGGGCAAGACCTGTTTGCGCGTCGCCATCACCTCGATCAGGCGATCGGTGACATAACCCGGAAATGCATACATGATGCGGATCCAATCCATATCAGGGACGGACTCCGTCAACTGTTCAAGCAAAACCGCCAAGCCATCTTTGATGCCCAAGTCATGACCATAATCGGTGGTATCCTGTGCGATCAGAATCAGCTCGCGCACCCCGGAATCGCGCAGCCGTTGTGCTTCCGCGATGATCGTTTCAATCGGGCGGCTGACAGCCGTCCCTTTGATCAATGGGATGGCACAGAACGCGCAGGGACGGCGGCAGCCATCTGCAATTTTAAGATAAGCCGAACCGCCAGCCACGCTGGCCCGGATTGTCCCCTCTTCATCGGTACCGACGGTAGCGGCCTCGGTGGGCAGATGATAAAGCACCTCGGGATGCGGTCCCTTACGAAGTTCATGGACAACCTGCAGGATGTCCATCCAACGACGCGTGCCGAGCATCCCATCTATGCCCGGGACCTGTTTTGCAATTTCGACACCATAACGCTGGGTGAGACAACCAGCCGCGATCAGCACCTGGCCGCTGCGTTTGCCAGCGGCTAATTCCCGTAAAACATCGAGCGACTCTTGTTTGGCTGGACCGATAAAACCACAGGTATTGACAATCAGAACCTTTGCCTTGGCAGGGTCTTCGACGGAGTGATAACCGTCACGGGATAATAATTGCGCCATTGAATCAGAATCAACCGTATTTTTTGCGCAGCCGAGGGAAACGAGGTGAAAAGTATTAGCAGACAAGTTTATTCTCCGGATTTCGGTGAGGGAGTAACCGACGGCGTTGGAGTGGAGGATTGTGTCGGTGTAGCGCTGGTTCTGGGTGTGGCTGTCGAGGTCGGCGGCTGGGTAGAGGTAGGCGTGACAACGCCTTTTGAGGTATATACACGATCGATGACTTCACCAAAGCCTCCCATCAGGCCAAGATCCCGCCCATTATAAATGACTCTAAGACCAGCCGCATTCCCAACCAATATTTCAACCTGGTTTTTAGCCTGATAGGGATAATCCGTCCCAGGAATTGTACGTCCATCAAATTGCTCTTTTCCGTCCACGATTATGCGCATAAAAGTTTGCTCAATCGACGTGACGTTTACTTCTACATTTACATCCGGCCCCAGGGTTTCCAAAACAACCGTCTGTGTGACCTCCGGAGTTGAAGCCTGAGATGTGTCCTGGGCAGGGATAAGCGTCACATCCTGCGGAGGAATTGTTGCAAGCGCCGTCCCGGCCAGCACATCGGAAATGGAAGGCGAAGTGGCCTGCGGGCTTAACGTGGAACGGACGGTCATTACACGTCCGATTCCCCAGATCGCAAAAAGCAAAAGCATGATGGCCATACCTCCGCCAAAAACCAGATCACTGGCTATAAAGCTTCGCAACGGAGGCAAGCTGGTATTCACAGTCATGCGTGCCCTGCTACGAGCAGGTTTTTCCGGCTTCCTCTCGCGATAGCGGGCTTGCAGCCCATCTGCGAACTGCAAGAGGATCGTATCTGCATCCAGGTCGAGAAATGCCGCGTAATTGGCAAGAATCCCGCGGGTCTGCACAGGCGATGGCATATCCTCCAATGCGCCATCCTCCAAAGCTTTCAAAAACAGCGCCCGAACACGCGTGTGACGCTCGACCTCCTCGTATGTGAGACTAAGCATTTCACGACGCTTACGGAGCTGCTGGCCGATCTCCTTAAGGATCTCGTCAGATGATTTAGCTGCATCATCTTGTACGGGTGGAGGGGGATTGAAATCCTGGGTGTCAGACATCACCTGCGGAATGGGTTCCGCATTCACTTGGGGGCCAGGACCTTCATTATTCTGCGAAGGCGAGAGTGGCTGTCTGATTATCGAGCGCTTAATACTGGCGAATGAACTTTTTAGAAAGTTGAGCCACCCAAGGCCAGGCTTCCGGGAACTACCGGCAAGTTGAACGGGGTCGGGTTCAGTTTTTATTTCGTCCGGGATAGGTTCAGGTATCAGCGCTTGTTCAGCCCCTTGTTCGCCGCTTATATCAGGTGTTTGTGAAAGTCCTGCGTTTTCCTGCCCATGGATTGGCAGTGTTGTCGAAAGGAACTCTGCTTCTGCTGCAAGCAGCCGTTCCTCCGTTGAAGCTACCCGCCTGCCTTTTTTTTTACCTCAACCTTCTCACCGGCCTGAGCAGAAGATTTTCGAGGCCTGGAAGGCGTTTTTTTGGGAGAGGTGGCCTTAGCTGCCGCTTCTTTGATCGGATTTTGATCGGTTTCGACTTTTATCTCCGGCGGCTGTGTTACAACCTCTGGAACAACGATTTCGGGCAATTCTTCCGATACGTGTGCCGGAACAAAAGGTTTCTCTTCAGAAGCCTTTTGACCTACAACAAAGGATCCAGCCTCGCTTGTTTGCGTAGTGACGCCTTCATCATCATCCACCGGCCGTTTGAAACGATTAAGCAAATTCGTCAAAAAGCCCGGACGCGCAGGCTTATCCGCAGAGACAGCTTCTTGAGAAGTTGTTCTTGAATTAACAGGGGAATGTGGTGATGGTTGGGTTGCAGGCGCAGTATCGGCTGATTTTGTAGGCGGCACAAGGTCAGCCGGGGTCAGCTCGAGAAATTCTGCATAAATACGAAGAAAACCACGAGCCTGGGCCACCGATGGAATGGCAGAAAGGTCATCATTTTCCAACGCTTGCAGATAATGCGGCCGGACTTTGGTTATTTCAGAAACTTGCTGTAAGGTAAGGCGGCGCAACTCACGAGCCTGCTTGAGCCTGGCGCCAATTGATTCAGCCATGATTTTATTCTAACATAACATCACCGGCCCTTTCGAACCGGTGATGGACTGGATTACTCGGGTTTGGCCTGGCTTTCACCCGCCACTGCTGCTTCTTCTGCAGGTGCTTCATCAGCCTTCTTCCTGCTGCGACCCCTCTTTGGTTTCTCTTCGGTTTTGGATTCAGCTGCAACCTCCACCTCACCCTCGCGGTGGACGGTGATCTTGACCTCAGGTATCAGGTCTATTGTCAGCCGGACATACGCTTTGTACTCGCCCACTTCGCGGATAGGCTGCATATCGATCTGCTGGCGCTTGACTTCATACTTGGTCTGTTCTTGTATGGCCGTGGCTACGTCCTGCGTAGTGATCGAGCCGTAAAGCTTACCGGTCTCGCCCGCTTTAGCAGTGAATGTCAGTGAGACGCCATTGACATGATCAGCCAAGTCCTTGAGTTCGCTATTGAGGGCAGCCCGTTTAACTTCCCCTTGTGAACGGATCTTCTCAGCGGTTTTCATGGCGCCTGGCGTAGCCAGAACGGCCAGCCTCTGCGTCAGGAGGAAATTACGACCATAACCGTCTGCGACTTTTTTTACATCGCCGGCGCGCCCCAATTTATAAACGTCCTTGATCAGCAATACTTTCATTTTCTCTTCAAGCCCTTCCGGTTAAAAGTTTTTGGCCGCGAAAATTGCGGCATTCCAGACACAAACCACGTGCCTTCAGGAGCGAAGGGTACTACGCTCCGAGAAAGGCTATTCTACCAGAGTGTACACTTCTTGCCAACCATCCAGACACAGAGTAAGATTGGGACATGGACCGCTGGCCAATTAATCCCCGACGTGTCACTGTTTTTGTCGGCATCTTTGTGCTCGTCCTGATGGTTATGGATTTCAACGCGCGCCTCGAAGATCTCAAACGCCTGCAAAAGCAAGCCGGGGTTGTGAGCGTAGAGGCCACCCAGGCTGTACAAACGCAAATGGCATTACAAACCCAGGTGGCTTATGCGGGTTCGGACCAGGTTGTCCAGGAATGGGCACGCAGCGAGGGACATTACATCCAACCCGGGGACCAACCTGTCGTTCCCATCGGACAACCAGGCACGACGCCCATCCAATCTGTAGAACCCACAACCATTCCAACGCCAATGGCTAACTGGCAGGTCTGGTGGAATTTATTCTTTGGCGACCAATAAGACCGCTCCGTTCCTGACGGCAGACCGGCTCGCGCTCTTCCCAGACTCGACTCGCATCCGAAACGACACCCTGACAATTGCAGGGCATACTCTACCCTCCCTGGCGGATAAGTACGGGACTCCCCTGTATTTATATGACCGCGCCACAATGGACGCATCTTCTGCCGCTTACAGAGGTGGCTTGCGCGCACATTATCCACATTTAGCTGAAATTACCTACGCCGGAAAAGCTTTTCTATGCAAGGCCATCGCGGAATGGACCCAGCAACAAAAATTATGGCTCGACTGCACAGGCTCAGGCGAAATCGGGATTGCAGAGGCAGCAGGCGTAGCGCGTGAGAGGATCCTGGTGCATGGCGTCAACAAGTCGATGTCGGACCTATCGTCCGCCATACAACATGCCGGCACAATTGTGGTCGATAACCTGACGGAGTTGGATCGGATCGCCAGTTTATCATCAGAATTCAACCTGAACGAATCCCCGCATGATAGCCAGAGACCATTCCCGAACATCTGGCTTCGCCTGCAACCCGGATTGGCTGTGGAGACTCATCACACTCATACACAAACGGGACAGCATAACAGCAAGTTTGGGATGACAGCCACTGAAATTACTGAAGCAGCCAAAATTTGTAAATCGGCAAAGCTGCCGCTGGCAGGTCTGCATTTCCATCAAGGCTCAAATTTTCGCAACCACGCTCCCGTCATCACTGCCATTGAGATGGCGCTCGATCTCGCCGCTAAAATCAGATTCGACGAGACATGGCATTTTTGCCCCGGAGGCGGCTGGGGCGCAGCTTATCACGAAGAAGAACTTCCAGCGCCAGAAATCGAGGACTATGTTGGCGTGATCGCAGAGACGTTAATCGAGAAATGCAGAATAAATGGACTGTCTTTGCCAATTTTGCACCTCGAGCCGGGGCGCAGTCTTGTAGCGCGAGCGGGAGTGGCCGTTTATCGCGTCGGCACCGTAAAGCGAGGCAGTGAACGGACGTGGCTGCTGACCGATGGAGGGATGGCCGATAACCCGCGGCACGCGTTGTACGGCGCAAGATACTCTTGTTTGCCGGTAACCGGGTTGAACCGAGAAATAAACGAACGGGTCTACATCGCGGGACCCTATTGCGAATCGGGCGATGTGCTTATCGAGGACCTGCCGATGCCAAAAGTGGAGGAGGGAGAATTGCTCGCCATCCCCGTCAGCGGAGCCTATCAACTGAGCATGTCGAGCAATTACAACGGAGCCTGCCGGCCGGCTGTGGTCTGGCTGGAGGAAAGCAAAACTTCCCTCATCGTCCGAAGAGAAACGAAGAACGACTTATCCTTAAGGGACTTATCCATCATTTAGATAACGGGGCTACAATCCTGTTTTTACCGGCCACTTCCGAAACTATTTACTGTTTATTGCATTGATTTGTTTTCCCTATCCTGTCAATTGCCCGATGAAAAATCAAATATTGGTTAAACCATTACGCAATAAACTCTAGGAGTATGTATGTCGACTGCTGTTCCTCAACAACCTATGATTGACCTTAAATCGAAAATACGCCTGTATTGGTCGCTCATCAAATCCTTACAAACCGGTCTTTTACTAATGACAGGTCTCGCAGGCTATTTGAGCGCTCATGCTGTCATTAATTGGACCGTTTTTTTGCAAATCATCCCCAGCTTATTCCTGGCTATCAGCGGATCAACCATCCTGAATATGTGGTGGGATCGCGATATAGATTCGAAAATGAAGCGCACTCACATGCGCCCCACCCCAAGTGGGAATGTCACAGCGAAGGAAGTACTGATCCTCGGCATCCTGGTCTCGACCGTCGGGATCAGCTGGGCAGTGCTGTTAAACCTTAGTTATGGACTTGTAGTCTTCGCCGGGTTATTCTTCGACGTGTTCGTTTACAGCATTATGCTTAAGCGACGAACTTGCTGGTCCATCGTGTGGGGCGGGATCGCCGGTGCGATGCCGGTGCTCTCCGGGCGAGTCCTGGCGGTTGGCGGGATCGATGCGATCGGCATATTGCTGGCCGCGGCCATCTTGTTCTGGATCCCCACACATACATTAACCTTCAGCCTGAAATTCTTCGAAGATTACAAAGCCGCCGGCGTGCCAACATTTCCGTCAACGTACGGGATCGGATCCACGCGCCTGGCAATTGCCGTCTCAAGCATCATTGCTGCCCTGGCAATGAGCATTGCATCCATTTGGATCGGCGTGGCAGAGGGCATCCTGGCGCTGATCATTATTTTAAGCACAGTCCTTCTTTTCCTGGCTGCCACGGTTGTAATCCGCCCGTCGGACCAAACAAATTTAAGGCTCTATAAATACGCCTCGATCTATATGCTTTGTACGATGCTACTGATCATCCCCATAAAGATATAAGTGAACGGTGATGTCCTCCTAAAGAAAACCCGCCTCTGCGGGCGGGCTAGTGCCGAGGGGGAGATTTGAACTCCCGACCAAGGGCTTATGAGTCCCCTGCTCTTCCACTGAGCTACCTCGGCGATTTCAGAGCGCCGCAAATATTACTATGGTAAGAGGCGTTTGTCAACACAAGGTATAATTATGCCCACGGAAACCATATGAAAGTACTTGTCCTGGTAACCGACAGTAAAGAACGCTCATTGATCCAGACTGCACTGGAAAAAAGCGGACATGAGATGATCTCCGCTGACAAGATGGAACAGGCCTTGAACTCCATGGAATCGGGTCAAATCCGATTTGTCATCATGGACGAAGATACACTAGGTTTCAAAAAACAGGATCTGCTTCAACGGGCAGATACCCCTAATAAATCATCCATGTATTTCCTGTCGCTGACTTCTCTAGACAAAGAGACAGCAGATTTCGACGACACTTTGCACAAACCGTTCACAGTCTCCGAACTCAAAGCCCGTATCATGATCGGACAAAGATTTCTATCGCTTGGCGACAACCTATCACAAGCCCGCGACCAGATCGATAACATGGCGATGTACGACAGCCTGACGGGTTTAATGAACCAGAACGCATTTTACAGGACAGCTGCTGGAGAACTTGAGCGTGCCCGCCGCGCGGCCGTCGCCATTGAGCGTGATCGTATTGGACCTCGACAATTTCAAATCCCTGAACGAAGCATACGGAACCGAAACAGGCGATGAGGTCCTGAAAGTTGTCTCACAAACCGTCCGTGAGAAGAGCCGACCTTATGACTGCATAGGCCGATGGATGGGCGATGAATTTATCATCGCTCTGCCGAACGTTATCGGTGGGGATGCTGAGAAGATCGCGGAACGTATCATTAAAGGTATCCGGTCCACCCAGGTCACCAGTAAAGATAAAATCCTGAATATCGGCGTGAGCGCAGGGATTGCATCCGTCCAGCGCATCAGTGCGTCAACGGAAGTCGACATTTTGATCCAACAGGCAAGGCAGGCCCAAGCACGGGCAAAGGAAAGCGGCGGGAATCAAGTCAACGTCTTTTACGTTTAGATTGCAGGTCAATAATCGATGGTGATACAATCGCCCAGTTCTCGGGAAGAACCACACTCCATGCCTGAGAACAGGAGAACCGATGACGGATCCATTAAAAGTAGACGACGGCCAAGTCGTTTCCATGGACTATGTTTTGCATGTTGACGGCAAAGTCATAGATTCATCGGAAGCCGGCAAACCGCTGCAATTCATCCAAGGCATGGGGCATATCATACCGGGCCTGGAACACGAACTATACGATATGAAGATCGGCGAAAATAAAATAGTCGTGGTGCTTCCGAAAGACGGGTATGGTGAAATCGATGCAGAGGCCTTTATGGACGTCCCGCGCAATTCATTCCCGGCCAATGTGCCTCTCGAAACAGGGACCGAACTGGAACTGCGCGAACAATCGGGGCACACGATGCTTGCCCGCATCGATACGATCAGTGATGAAAATATCCGGTTGAACATGAACCATCCGCTGGCCGGTAAGGAACTGCATTTTGATGTCAAGATTGCCGGGCTGCGACCGGCAACCGAGGAAGAAGTCTCACACGGCCACGTACACGATACCGAACATAGTCACTAAACCGAAAGCCTCCATAACCCGGAGGCTTTCGGTTTAAAAAGCAAATTGGAGAATCAGCAGGGCAGCCATTCCCGCCAGGATCGTTAATAAGGTGTTCTTCGTCCGCCAAGCAACCATTACCGCGACACAACCCGCCAGCCAGCGACGATTGGACATGCTAAAATCCAAATAGCCGGAAGGCATGAACAACTGAGGAAGGATAATCGCCGACAATACGGCCGGCGGTACAAAGCGCAACGCCCGACGAATTGTCTCCGGAATCTCGAAACGGCCAAATAAATAGATGAATGACAGCCTCATCCCAAACGTCAGGAGACCGGCGAGAAGCATTACAACCCAAATGTTCATATTCACTTTTCCAACAGCACCCCAATAAAAATTCCGACCATTGCCGCCAGGATAAGTCCTAGTTTAAACGGCAGATTATAGGCAAGTAAGGCAACCAGCCCGGCCGAAAGCGCAGATGCAATGACCGGCCGATCCGTCAGAACCGGCACAACCATCGCAATAAAGGTCAACGGCAGCGCAAAATCCAACGGCCAGTCAGCTGGTATGGCTGTGCCTAGTAATATTCCCAAGCCACTGCTGATTTGCCAAGTGGACCATAACGACAAGCCTGCACCCAGAAAAAACCAATGACTGGTCGGAGTCAATCCCTCCCGCTCAAAATGAATGACGGTTGTAGCATAGGCTTCGTCAGTAAGAAGATAGGCAAGCCAGCCCTTCCAGCGCGGGAAAGATCTTTAAGATAAGGCGCCAGCGAGGCACTGTATAACATATGCCGTAAATTAACGATGGCTATCGTCAACACGATGATGATGCCCGGCGCGGCATCGTGAATAAGCTGGGCAGCAATAAACTGGGACGACCCAGCAAAAACAATGGAGGACATCATCTGTGCCGCTGCCGGGGAGAGTCCGGAGTTTATCGCCAGTGTGCCATAAATCAACCCAAATGGAAAAACTCCGATCAAGAGCGGGAATACTGCGCGAGCTCCCGCCCCAAATGATTTAATTCTCTGATCCATGATCTCCTAATCAGGAAGGGAAACGTACCTGAATTTCTAGTTTTTATTTCAAGAACAATGGAGCTGATTATAAGAGTGTTAACTGATATTACGCAGCGTCCCGCAGGTTTCTTAATTCCAAGGTAGCTGTGGAATGAAACCTGCGGGACGATTTGCGAAGATGAATATTAAATCAAACCCGCCCCGGAAGAGGCGCGGCAAGTATAGATTTCGGGATGAAGCCCCGTCTCTGACTCGTATTTAGCCGCGAGCATTTTTGTAAATCGGTCAGCCATTTCCTTTGTCACAAGGTTGACCGTACATCCACCAAAACCTCCCCCAGTCATTCGCGCCCCGTAACATCCATCAAGTGACTGTGCTATGTGTGCCATCACATCCAGTTCCGGACAGGACACCTCATATAAATCCCGCAGGTTCGCATGGCACTCGTTCATCAACTGGCCAAATCCTTCCATATCACTTCTTTCCAATAATCTGACGGCAAGCCGGGTGCGGTCTATTTCCTCTACTACGTGACGGGCACGCTTTCCAACCTCTACCGGCAATTTTGAGGATAACTTATCCAGATCAGCAATGCTAACATCCCGCAGGGATTCGATATCTGATAAATCCAGTTTTAAGATGTGCACCGCTTCTTCACAGGAAGCACGCCGGTCATTGTAAGCATCTGTCGCGTGAGAGTGCCGGACACCGGTATCTGCAATGATTATCACAACGCTATCAGGCAATGGGAGGGTCTGATATTTCAGTGACCGGCAGTCAAGCAGCAAAAGGCGGTCTTTCTCGCCACATGCGGAAGCAAATTGATCCATGATGCCGCAATTCACCCCAACGTATTTATTCTCTGCCCGTTGGGATAACAAAGCCAATTCCATGGGTGAAGTTTGCCAGCCGCCGAGTGTCTTCCATGCCGTGGCAAAGGCAAGCTCGACCGAGGCGGAGGAACTCAACCCCGCGCCACGCGGCACATCCGATGAAAATACGGCACACAGCCCTTTGACCGCCAGGTCTTTCTCCGACAGCGCCCAAGCCACACCAGCAGGGTATTCAGCCCAATCGAACAAAGGCGAACCATCCGGTTGAGTTTTGTATCCCATTGTCTGTCGAGAGAACGCGGCCTGCTGCCCAAAATCCGCAGCCCACACAGAGGTTTGATCTGAGTCAGCCGGCGAGAAAGCAATATATGTCGACCGGTCAATTGCGGCTGGCAGAACAAATCCGTCGTTATAGTCCACGTGTTCGCCGAGTAAATTCACCCGTCCCGGTGCGCGCGCTACATAAGCAGGAGAATATCCAAATTTCTCCCTGAAAAATTGAACCACGTGAGTTTTGATTTCCATGATAATTTCGTCCCAGGCAAGCGAACGATACCGATATTATCCTCCCGTATATTGATTTAAGGAAGGCCATCCCTGCTCACAGTCGACGATGACTTTATCTATAAATGGCTAATGGCGGCATATTACGCATATGCCAGACTGTCGCGTACACTGATACGAGTAGCACTACGCGCCGGGAGAACGGAGGCCACCGCCGAAACAACCAGGATAACAACCAACCAGATACCCAACGCGAGCCAATTGTATTGATAGTTCAAGTCTGCGCCAAACATGGTCTTCCCCAGCGCATCGGCGGCCAGCGGGCTCACAAGCAAGGAAATAGGAATGGCTATCAGCCAGCTCACTAACCCCTGCAATAAACCCTCCATGATGAATATGCCAAGAATGGTACGGGAGCGTGCGCCGACAGCGCGCAGCACGCCAATCTCTTTTGTCCGTTCAATTACACCGATGGAGAGCGCGCCCATCAGGGCAATACCTCCGACAATGGCGACAATAACCGACAAGGACAGCATCATCCAGATGACAATTTCGAATTGAAAGTCAGCTGTTTTACGAGCGTCGGGTTGAGTTTGGCTTTGGATAACCTTGAAACCGTGATTTTCGTAGAGGTCTTTGAGCTGTGTAGTTATTGCCGTTGTAAATTCAGGCGTATGGGATTCTGTGCGAACATATAGATACGTACCCTGGCCATATTTCTTGGTTGTCTGATATAACGCCTCCAAAGGTGCGTAAATCGTATCCGAGTTGAAAGCGCCAACAAATACCGGCTCGTAAAGACCTATCACCTGCCATTGATCTTTACGAAGTTCTCCCAAATCAAGCGTTACAGTATCACCAACTTTTATATTATTTTTCTGAGCCGTATCGCGCGTGAGTACGACCGCACGTCCATCCCCTGGCATAATCCAGCGGCCTGCCACGATCAGCGGTTTGTAAAAATCGCTGTCGGCTGGAATCCCTTCGATGTTCGTACCAATCCCGGCCTCTTTGATCAATTGACCTGAGACAAACATACTCGCTGATTGAACAAGCCGAAGCTCTGACTTTTGCACGCCGTCCACAGAACCGGCCATAGCCATAACCCGCCCAGAACGCTGGTTGTCTCTGAACTCAATCATCGTATCGTACCGATCACGGCCAAAGATATTGTCAAGAGTGTACGACAAGGAAGAGTTAAGGCTCATCACCATGAGGAAGGCCACACCCGCCGTAACCAGAACCAACTGCGTAAGCAACATGCGTCCCTTGCGCCGGAACATGTTGCCCAGGGCCGTAGCATAATGGGTTGGCAGCCAACGCAGCCCCACCCTTTCGACGAAACGATCCAGCCAGCTTGAACCAAACTTCCTCCCAACCCGTAACTAGCGATAGCCTGCTGCACGGTGATCTTCGCTCCCTGCAGCACAGGCGGTAACCCGGCCAGCAGAGGAGCCACCAATGCAGAACAGACTTGAAAAGCTACGGCTTGAGTCGAGACCTGGAATTGGGTATAGTCAATATTGAACAAATTCAGGAAGAATCTTCGTTACACTAAAAGCCACCAAGGCACCCAAAGGCACCGCGATAATCAAGGCCAGAAGACCATATATAAAAGCACTCACCAGATAAATTCCGATAATCGTGGGAGTCCTCCCACCAATCGCTTTAATAACCCCGATCTGATTCGTCTGCTGGGTTATGAGATTGGATAGAGTGTTATAAACCAGGATGGCGCTCATGACGACGCAAATCAACGCCAGCATTTTCTGGACCAGTGTGAAGCCATCCATGAACGTGCGACCCCAATGCTTATTGGGGTCTTGATAGGTGAAAGCTGCGACGCGTATATCCTGTTTTGCCAATTTATCCTTTATCGCTGTAGCAACTTCCTTGGCATAATCAGAGCTATATGGCGTTACACGCACATAAAAACAATCGAATTTCCCATTGGGGATATCAAAGCGCTCGAGGCCGTCGCCATTCATAAAGAAAAACGCCAGGTCTTCAAACTGCGGAGGAGGAACAAAAGGGTGACGGATCAAACTTGTTATGGGCAGCGTTTTTTGCTCGTTACCGACCTTAAATGTGATCGTATCCCCAATCCCCACACCGAGAAATTGGGCTGCCATCCGCTCCACACCGATTTCATCCTTTTGATCTGGCCAGTGACCCTGGCGCAATTGGACCAATTCAAATTTTTGATGGTCCCAGTCATCTCGCATTTGGATCACGCCCTGGCGCCATTCGGTATCCTGAGGATGAAGCTTGTATTGGATCGTGACGCTGTTATAAGGCTCGATACCTTCCACTCCCGGCAATTCCTTGAGATTGAGGAGCGTATCCCGATCGACGGATTCGGCCAGGTAAACCTCGATATGCGGCGGCACAACCGATTGATGGGATCGGTCCATATTCGTAGTGAGAAGATCGCTCATGCCGAATATCGCGCCGACCGCGAATACACCGGCAGCAATACTCAAGACCGCCAATAAAGTGCGGGTCTTGTTGTGCCACAAATCGAACCAAATCTTATACCAAATGACACCCATCTTAGACTCTCGCTCCGCGCTTCTCGACATTTTCCTGTTCATGCCGTTCAGCGGCTTGATGCAGCACATCCCGGGTAATTTCCGACTGACAAAGCAATTCGTTCAACTGATCATAGGAAATGGCCAAAACTTCGACAGGGCCGCTTTCGGCAGCACGTACGGACGCCCAATTCCTGCGTTCGTGGAAAAACGCCATCTCACCAAAATATTTACCGGGGCCAAGCTGCAAAGCAACTACGTCCGATTGATTTGGACGAGGCAACACAACTTCCACAACACCCTTGGATACAATATAAAATGCGTTATTATCCCTGCCTTCAACCAGGATCATAGCGCCCGGCTCATATTTATGCGGTTTAACCGTACGCGTAGCCAGGAGGAGCTGATCGCTTGTGAAAGTGGGCAACGCTTTTGCCACGTACTCATTAACAATCTCTCCGTCAGCGATCAGCGCAGTGCGATGGGCACGTTTGGCAAGGCTGCTGTCATGCGTTACGATAATAACTGTCTTGCCTTCCGCCACCAGATCATTGAAAAGGGAAAAAACTGATTCAGCCGTTTTTGAATCCAGGTTGCCTGTCGGTTCGTCTGCCACGATCAACGGCGGATCGTTGGCCAGAGCGCGGGCAATGGCTGCACGCTGCTGCTGACCCCCGGATACCATGCTCGGCAGTTTGTGCCGGTGGTCAGCCAACCCTACGATCTCCAACAAGTGCTCTGCACGGATGCGACGCTCACGAGGCTTATATTTGCCCGCCAGGTCCATGGGGAGGATCACATTCTGTAAAAGGCTAAGCGCCGGCAATAACTGGAAGAACTGGAATAGGATCCCCATATTCTCTCCACGCCAGCTTGCCATCTGGTCCTCGCTCAAGGCGTGGATGGGTGTGCCATGGACCCATACTTCGCCGGTGGTGGGATGATCAATACCACTGATCATATTCAGCAATGTGCTTTTACCGCTGCCCGATTTCCCAATGATGCTTACGAATTCACCCTGGTTAATCTGCAATTCAATGCCTTTGAGCGCTTGATAATCACCTGCAGCAGTCTTGTAATATTTATTGACATCGCGCAGATCGATCATCAGTGAACTGCCGTGAGGTTCTTCCCGGGGTTTATTATTTTTCAAGAATGGGAGATTGAACATAGTACATCCTTTGGTTTTCCCTGGCTTCAATCAAAGAGATGCGGATGAGTGCAGAATTTCCGCGCCCCGTTCTCAAGGTGTCAGGTGGCTAAAAGAAAATTCATTGTATGAAATTCACTTTGGCGGTCATACCCCAACGAATGGCAGGGTCATTATCGGTCAGCAGTACGGTCACTATGTAATCGATGTCGCCTTGTTTCTCGATATAGTTCTGGCTGATCGTAAGGACGTTCCCTTTAAAATTTACATTCGGGATGGCATCAAACGTGACATCCACCGGCTGACCTTCCTTGATTTTGACCACATCAATTTCCGTCAAGTCCGTTGTCTTAACCACCCAACCTGTAAGGTCTGCAATAGTTAGCACGGTCTGACCTGCCGGGGCTATCTCACCTACTTTGAGATCCAGATTGGTCAAGGTACCTTCAAACGGTGCCCGCACTTCGGCATTTGCCAGGGCCGAGCGCGCCCCGGCCGTATTTTCCGCTAATGAAGGATCTTGCAAGTTATCGTAATCTTTCTGCGCCTGTACGAGCTGGGCCTTTGCTGTTTCTACCGCGGAATTCAAATCCAGCCATTCGACAGCCTTACGATATTTTTCCCAGGCGGCATCCAACCGCGTTTTGTACATTTTGGCTGTGTTCCTGTAAACACCCGTATCGATCACTATATTGCCATGCTGCATCTTCAGATCACTGGCATTTTTATAGGGTTCAAAAGCGTCGCGCGCAGTATTCAACTGGCCCAACATCAGATTGGCAGCCTGCAAGGGAGTCATACCTGCAAAATCCCCTGGGACATCGAATTTATCGAGGTTGTATTGTGCGTCACGCGCAGCCTGATGTGCGGTCGTCAATTGTTGAAGAGCATTCGCCTGTGCGGATTCCAAAGTTTGTGCCTGGTCGTTTTGAAGGCGCGCGACCACCTGACCGGCCCCAACCTGATCACCTTCCTTACTCAATACTTCACTGACCAGCCCGCCGGCATTCAATGCAATTTCGGCATAATGGACGGGTTCCACTCGTCCTTCAGAGGTAATGACGTTCCATGAATTAACAGGTTCTATCGTCGGAGTGGAAGCAACTGGCGCTACAGTTGCCCCGCAGGCGGTTAGAAACAAACTTGATGCAAAAAGGGTTACAAGAGTAACGATTGTTAATTTCTTAATGTTTTTCATGATCTGATTTTCCTCACTCCACGGTCAATCCTATGTACAAGCCCGGCAGCTACATGCCTGCCTGATCTTCGCGATAGTTCTAATTGGGGTTAGAATGACGATATATTGACCTTCTCTCGTGGATATACGCTCTTACCAGGTTAAAGTTGTTAACTTCAAAGTTAAATCTCTTGTAATACGCCAGATAACCATCCAACCTAGCCGCTAAAAGACGGATTCCAACGGACCATTTCGGGTAATAGAATGACGAAGGGAAAAATACCCTTATCACGAGGCATAGCTTTTACCCTGGCAGACTTCTCCAATCGAACATCGCTTTCCAATGAGGAGATTTTCCCCGAAACCGTACCACATACATCAACGGCGCTGCTAATGGAAAGGATTTCACCCTCTATATGGGACCCCTCTTCCAGGGTAACCTGGGCAAAGACCAATTCCAAATTCCCATGGACAATTTCACCTTCATGCACGATATATTCACCGCCCATGATGAATGTATTGTGGTTGATGGCGGCTGTCACATGGGTTATTAACACAACCAGAAACACGAGACTACTTAAGGCTAGGAGAATGACTTTCATATCTTATTCCTTTTCTTGACAGCACTTCTGAATTGCCTCCAGAATTTTGGCTGGGGAATCGCTCTTGGAGATGAATTCATCAGCCCCCTCAGATATCGCTTGTTCCTTCGATTCGGGATGGATGCTCGTCACTATTATCCTGAGGCCCGGCATCAGGGTTCGAAGGACGGTGATGCGTTCACGAATGGGACGACCGGGCAATTCCCATTCGAAGATGAGGCAGTCGGGGTGCGTATCCTCCACCTGCGCCAGGACATGTTCCATGTCACGCGCCTCGACAATCAGGTTAAACCCAAAACGCGTCTCTAATAATAAATGGAGTGCGGACCGCAAATCGGAATTATTGTCTGCCAATAGTATTTGTTTCATCTCATTTTCCTGCCAGGAGTATAGGTTCTAAGCAGGAAAATGACCCTCTCCCACAGGCGAGGTTTCCCCCTGGTCATGTGGATAGGTTAATTTTGCGGGTATGGGACCATTTCGACCGTGCGAACGCCCTATACCAATTTTTTCTGGATCGCCTTTGTCACCGCGGCCACGCGGTTATCCACGCAAAATTTTGCAAGGATGTTACTGATATGATATTTAACCGTGGAAAGACTCACGACCAGTCTTTCAGCAATTTCGGTATTGTTCAAGCCCTCCACCATGAATTGGAGAACTTCCCGCTCGCGCTCGGTCAATTTACCAATCTCGCTTGATTGCTCGCCAGCATGCACGAGAGACTCGGCAGCCTCTGGCGAGAGGGTCATTTTACCTGCAAAAGCAGAGCGAATGGCAGACGCCAGTTCGCGGGCCGATAGGTTCTTCATAAGATATCCGATCGCGCCAGCCTGCAAGGCGTCTTGAACCAAAGTATCTTCGTGAAAACTGGTGAGCGCTATAACTTTTACCGACTCATATTTCTCCCGGATGAGTCGGGTGGCGGCCACGCCATTTGTACCCGGCATGATCAGGTCCATTAACACTACGTCAGGTTTCAGCAAGCCACATCGTACAACTGCCTCATCGCCACCTTCCGCCTCACCGACCAATTCAAGGTCCGGGATAACCGAGAGGAATGCACCCAGGCCGCTGCGGACCACTGCATGGTCATCCACAATCATGACACGGATCCGTTTATTATCTGTCATAGTTCCAACTCCTTTTCCTGGATATCTTTCCAGGTAACCGAAATCTGGGTCCCTCGCCCGGTTCACTATATATAGAGATTTTTGCGCCTAGGGCTTTAGCCCGCTCACACATGATCTTCAAGCCCAGATGGTCAGGGGGGACTTTATCGGGTTCAAATCCGCAACCGTTATCTTCAATCGAGAGATGGATCGATCCATTCAACCGCAAAGTAATTATGGCTTGTGTGGCTTTGGAATGCTTGACGATGTTATTAAGAGCTTCCTGTGTGATCCTATAAAAACCGATCTGCACGTCAGGTGGGAGCCTGTGCTGACCTTCCACGTTCAGCTGGATCGGAAGCCTGGCGCGGCCAATCAACGACTTACATAACTGATGCAACAGGTCGGGTAACGGGATCTCGACCAGCGCATTTGGCCGTAGCTCCACCAGCAAAGTACGCATCTCGGCCAAAGCCCCTCGGGTGAGTTGGCGCAGTTCTTCGAGCCTGCGCCAGCCCTCTGTCTCGTTCATTTTCCATAAATCAGGCAGAACCTCCGCAATAAGGCTAGCCGAAAAGAGAGTCTGTGTCACGGAATCATGAAGCTCGCGCGCCGAGACGCGTCCTTTCTGCTATCGCAGCCGTTTCTTCTGCCTGCTGGTACAAACGCGCGTTTTCAACGGCGACCCCGATTTGCTCGCCACTTGCGGTTAACAGGGAGATTTCCTCCGGCGCGATCGGCCTTGCCTGGCGCGCGCCGAGGATGAAGGCGCCTACCAATCTCCTTTTCACCATCAACGGAACACAGATCACCTGTTCGATCCCTTTTTTCTCCAGCCAGGGCTTTAATACGACATCGGGATAGTCATTCATTTGCCAGACAATGGGGAGTCCCATACGGGAGGCTTGTTCAACCACACTCCCCAATAATGGACGCGGGCTTACCCTATCAATAAATTCCTGAGACAGATAAAGATTGCGCTGTGCCAGAAGCCTCAAAACGCCACCCGGCCCATCAAGGGCATAGGCGCCGCCAAATTCCATTCCCAAAACGTCCAGGATCTTGTCAAGGGCATCATTCAAGATTTCATCCAGATTCAAGGACCGGCTTGCCACCTCGGAAATTGCATTCACCATAGCCAGTTCGCGCGTACGGGCGGCAACCCGCTTTTCAAGCTGCGTGTATGATTCTGAAAGCTGGATCGACATCAGGTTAAACTGGTTTCCCAGCTCTTCCAATTCATCACCGGAACTCACATCAACCTGGAGACCATACCTGCCCCCGGCGATCTCCTTTGCCGCAGAAATGAACTTATCTATCGGGTCAGTAATACGTTTAACGCCAAAACGGACGACGATGACAGGGATGAGGATACCCAGTCCGAGTAACAAATATATGAACTGGCCATAACCCTGACTAGCCGCCAACAAACCTGCCCAGTCCTCTTCGTTGATCAAGCCCCACGACGTTCCAGGTACCGGCGCGTAGGTGGCCAGGATATCCCGGTTTTCCGGGCTGCGTGTGCGTAAATATCCAACCTCCCCTTTCAAAACCTGCTGCACAACGGGTTCTGTGTGAATGTCCGTGCCAATAAAGTTTTCGTCCGGGTGATAGATCACACGACCGGTAGAATCGATCAGATAAGTGCTGCCGCCTTCCCCCACGCGGAGTTTAATAATCCCACCATAGAATGCATTGGCGCTGTTTGCTCCCAACTGAAACATGCCTACAAGAGTTCCACTAAATTCATTTTGTGGGTTTAGGATTGGGACAGCGATTGCAACGGCCGTGGTATTCGACCAGGGAATTTTAAGGATATCAGAGAATGCCGGTTCTCCATTATGGAGGATTTGACGGAAGAAGCCAAAATTAGACCAATCCCTCCCAATGATCTCGCGCCGATACGGTTCCACTGCAACGACTTTCCCATACTTATCCAAAACAAGAGCTCCCCCGTCAAAAATCATGAGTTGGCCCGAATCCTGCCTTAATATGGCCAATTGTTTCACCGGGTCATCTGCGTAGATGCCGAGTGGTCGCGTCAGCGCAGCAAGCGTATTCACGTAGGTGTTAAGGTTTGTTGCCAATTCCCCGGCTGAAAGACGGGTCAATTGCTGGTTCCGGCCGACGACAAGATCCCTCGGTCACATTCTGATAGGTAATATAAATCGTGACGGCAACGGCAAACAGGATAATGGTAGTCGGAACAAACGACCATATCAATATACGAGTTCTAAGATGGGCCTGCGGGTGTTTTGCCATTATCGAGAAGCCTATTTTTACACGACGTGAAATTGTTCGAGAAGCTCTTTAGCCATAGGAGGAACCAATTATTATTAAAATCCTGATAGACCAACCAAATATTCTATCCGCCACGTACCTGGGGTTTGGGAAGAATTGAATTACACGCTGAGAAGGCCATTGCCGCAAGGGTCAGGCTCGTAATTTTTAGAAAGCCCCGCCGGGAAAGGGATCGGGATTTTGTCATATGCGGCCTTCTTCATTAAAATTTATGAGGGTCAACTGGATCCTGATCGAACGCACAGCTTCCATTTGGATTAGAATTAAATCTTAAGAGTCGATATGGTCTTTATATTTCCATATATAAGTAATCCGTCATAAGTTTTTAGAGACATGGAAGCACAAAGTCGATTTCGGGTTGTTCTGTTCATTCAAAATATGGTCGGTTGCTTGAACCACATCTTGAATACTATCTTGAAGTTTGTTGGCGCATGCGAGGTCTTTCAAATGACGCCAGAAGCGTTCGATCGGATTGAGGTCCGAACAGTAGGGTGGCAGCCAAATTACCATCACTCGATGTTCGAACAGACTCAAAGCGGCCAAGGCAGAAGCGCTCTTGTGATAGGCGGCATTGTCCATCACCAGCACTACCCGTCCGGTCGGGTAAACGTCGACCAACAGATGCTCGAGAAAAGCGATGAAGTAGGCACTGTTCTTCGTCCTGGCGGTTGTCCAACTGATCCGATCCGAACGCCAGTTATAAGCTCCAAAGATATGTTGATGTTGCTTGCTCCCTACTCGGATCGCCGGAATGCGTTTCTGCTCACCGATCTTCATCCAGCAGGCTCGCACAGGCGGCTCCAAACTCAGGGTCGTTTCGTCCACAAAGAGGAGCTCGAAATCGTCTCCGAGGACCTTTTTTTCAACTCTTCCAGAAGTTTTCCGGCTTGGGCTTTGGCTTTCTTATCCTGCAAATGGCCCAGATCCTGTTTGGGACGCCGATATCGATATCCTTTGCGCTTCAATAATTCCCGGAAGCTGCTCTCGCTCAGGCTAATCCCGGTCTGCTTCTCTACATGGGCTCGCAGGCGATCCACGGTCCAGATCCGAAACCCATACCCCAATTCGCCGGGTTCCTGCGCCAGCGTCTCTTCTACGGCGAGAGCGTAGCTCTCGTCCGCTAAGGGCGGACGACCGCTTCTCGGCTGGGTCGCTAAACCTTCGATCCCGCCCTTGCGCCAACGCTTGATCCAGTTGTAAATGCTGGGAACACTGACGCTCTGCATTTCGGCGATTTCTTCCGGCTTATGCCCTAGATGCAACAGATGAATGGTCGTACATCTTTGACGCACTTCGGGACGCTGATCATGTCGAATGGCAGTTACAACGGCTTCCAGTTCACGTTTCTTGAGATGGTAATCTCTCGGCTTTGGCATCCTGGAAGTTTATCACTCCCATACGATTTATATAAAGACTTCCTACGGACTACTTAGATGCTTTAATAAGAAATTAAAAAAGGGGAAGGGTGTGATAACTCTTAGGTTACCCCTCCACTCCTAATATAGGATAAGTAACTATCTCAAAACCCTTTGAAAGCCTATAATTTGGGTCTCGACAAAGGACAAACCGATGAAGAAAAAGAAGGCTTTGCCAACCATTTGGGAAGTACCTGATGAGTTATGGAAGCGCATGGAACCTCTCATTCTTGAAATGGATCCACCCAAAGAAACCGGCAGACCGCGCATCCACCCGCGCAATGTGGTGGATGCGATCATCTTCCGGATCCGTACCAGTTGTCAATGGAATCATATTCCGCGGGTGTATGGGGACGATGCCACTCTGCATCGTACCTTTCAACATTGGGTTGAAGTAGGATTGTTTCCGAAAATCTGGGCGCTGCTGGTGGAAGAATGTGACGACTTGGGTTTGGTGGATTGGGAGTGGCAGGCTGCTGATGGCATGATGGGCAAGGCGCGCTTGGGCGGCGATGAAGTGGGACCGAATCCTACGGATCGAGCCAAAAAAGGCACAAAAAAGAGCATCCTGACCGATCGCCATGGGGGTCCGCTTTCGATCATCATGGCCGGGGCCAATGTGCCAGACATGAAATTGCTGGAGAAGACCCTCGAAGCCATTATTGTCCAGCGACCCACACCGACGAAGAAGAAGCCCCAAAATCTTTGCCTGGACAAAGGCTACGATAATCCAACGGGTAAGGCCGCAGTGGAGAAATACCATTACACCGGGCACATCCGCCGGATTGGGGAAGAGAAATTGAGCAAGGGTAAAAAAAGTATCCTGCTCGGCGATGGGTCGTGGAAAGAACGTTAGCATGGTTATCGAAATGTCGTGGTCTGTTGATCCGTTACGAGAAGAAAGCGAAAAACTATCTGGCACTCTTTCAATTCGCTTGCACTATGCTTTGGTATCGCAGACTTGCCCAAAATACCTTTTGAGATAATTACTAAGCCTCGGTCAGATAAAAAGCTGCTTCCAAAAGGTTAATGCCTTCTGGTATACGATCAATGTCCTGAGGAAGACCGTCTGCTCCTATTCCGATAAAGACAATAAAGGTATTTTCATTTTAACATCACCGCTTTGCAAGGAAAACTAACAACTTTCTTCAATTTGACGGATGGATGTAACCCTTCTTGAAAATAAAACGAACCTGTTGTCTGCCAAAGAGTTCCAAAAAAAGGACATGGATGGGATATCCGCCCATCCATGTCCTTTTTTTGTATATTTCATGCATGGAATATAAGTGATTACAAATTCCTTATAATACCGATAATCTCTATCTTATTTTGTTTTTGAGGAACCCATGAAACCGGCCCACTGACGTTCAACCATCAAGGAAAACTGCTTCTGAAACTTATCCTTACTGAAACGACGTGAGTTATTGATGGCTTTAGATCGATAATCAAAATTTGCCTCTTTCTCAAAGCGCTGAACTGTGCTTATTAATGACTCAACCGTAGGCTCTTTGAACAATAAGCCGGTCTTTCCTTCCTGAACAATTTCACCGGCAGACCCACCTCCATACGCAATTACCGGGCAACCGGCGGATTGAGCTTCAGCCATCACCAATCCAAAATCTTCCTCCGCGGCATGCACGAGCGCCCGCGCCCGACCGACCAGCTCGGCGGAAGCCTGGTCACTTTGCCAACCAAGCAGTTTTATATTCGGGGCTGCCAGGGCTTCAAGTTTTTTTCGTTCGGGCCCATCACCAATCACGACCAACGGTAAACCCAGTCTCGAGAAGGCCTCCACAATGATTTCCATCCTTTTATGACGGACAAGGCGGGAAAAAGCCACGTAATAATCGCCGCGCGGGGAAAGCGGTTTAAAGCGATCCTTCTCCAAAGGCGGATAAATAACTTCAGACTCACGCCGGTAAGCACGCCAGATGCAAGCGGCGGTCCAATGGGAGATCGCAACAAAATGGTCCACGCGTGATGAGGCGTCCTTATCCCATAGGCGTAAATAATGCAGGATCAAATTCGAAAGCGGCGAAAGAGGGCCGTGTTGAAAATATTCGTGAGCGTTCTGCCAAACGTAGCGCAAAGGCGCAAATGTATAACTGATGTGGAGTTGATCGGGCCTGCAAAGCACACCATGCGCCACGGCATAGCTAAAGGAAAGCACAATATCATAGCCTCGTAAATCGAACTGCTCAACAGCCAGTGGAAGCAGCGGCAAATAATTGCGATAATAAACAAGGCTTCCCGGCAGGCGTTGGACCCAGGACGTATAGACTTTATGTTTTGCAATGGATGTACCAGCAAATGCAGAGGGGTTATAAACCAACGAATAGACCGGCGCGGCTGGATAAAGTTCAAGCACAGCTTCCAGTACACGCTCGGCTCCCGAGTAGACAGCCAAGGCATCAAATACCACCGCGATCTTCGGAGCGTCAGGCTTCATTGGATAATACTTCCCAAATCCGTTCCGCAGATCGTTCCCAGGTAAACAGCCGGGCACGATCCAATCCCTTTTGCTTCAGGTCGGATCGTAAGTGTTCCGAAGACAACAAAGTCCTCATTGCTTCTCCAATTTCATCTACGCACAAGGGGTCAACTTGGAGAGCCGCATCGCCCACAACCTCCGGCAACGCACCTGCATTGGATGTGATAACAGGCGCGCCACAAGCCATTGCTTCCAGCGCCGGAAGACCAAACCCCTCTTCAAGGGACGGCAACACAAACATTGTCGCCCCTGCGTATAGTCCGGGTAGATGAGCTTCAGGGATATATCCAAGAAACCGGATACGCTCGTTAGGTAAGGGAAAACTTACATTGTGAAATACCCGACCGGTGTCGCCAGCAATGACCAGCGATACATCCTCACAATCTTTGCTTATATTATTCCAGGCGGCTAACAAAGCGGGCAGGTTTTTGCGCGGTTCCAGGGAGCCGAGGAATAGTATGTATTTTTCCGGCAAATCATATTCAACTTGTTTTGCTTCGGGATGAAAGAAATCATGGTCTACACCGGCAGAGGTTACAACCACTTTTTCGATGTGAAGGCTCGCATTAACTTTTCGCTTGATATATTCTGAGGAGACCAGCACTTGACGCGTGCGCTTTGCCAGTATTGGGAGGAATATCCGATACCAAAGCGCAAAATCCGAGCGAAACCATTCAGGATGTTCGAGTGGACTGAGATCCTGGACGGTGGTTACCTGATTCGATACGACCAATGGCCCGCTGTTAGCAGGTGACCACAACACCTCATTATTAGACACCAGAAACGGGAGGACGAACTGCTCCCAGAGATGGCCATATAGACCTAAAAGCTTCCGACGCGGTCTAATCACTCTCACATGCCCATCAAGGAGGCGAAGTATTTCAGAGGCGTATCGCTCCACGCCTGTGATCCGGCGCGAGAGAAAACGGCCATTCACAACGACTTTAGTTGCCATTTTCTCTCGTTTTCCCGGTGAGACTATTGGGTAAAATCATAAAACCGCACTTTCCTTGCTTATTATAGATGGTAGAAATGGACTTACGATCACCGGAAGAATAATAATTATTCACACGTATAATCTCCTCCAGCCCTCTCATAGACTGCTATCCCAGGATATTATAATTACTCAAATCCAATCCCATTCATTCAGACGTTTATATTGTTATATCAGGTTTATTAACGTGAGCGAAACTCCGGGACAATCCATTTTTCAAAACATCTCATGTGGTTTAAGCCTGGCGGCACGTATTGCCTTCGCAGGCACACTGATCCTTATCCCGGTGAGATACCGTTGGGTCATCGTCGCGAGGCCAATGCCGCCACTTTATAGCGATTACACCGACTTTCTTTTATTCGCCGTTGACGCTGCCATGATAACAACTTTAATATTATGGACATCTTCCATTTCCATCTGGCACCGCAAGCTCACTCTTGGCCCGCGCCACATTTGGATACCGCTGGCAGGCTTAATACTCGCAGGCTGTATTTCTGCCGTTGTAAGCTTCGATCCTATGCTTTCCATCTACCATGCTATACGCCTGGTTTTATTATTTTGGTTTTACCTTTTTATCATCAACGAGATCCACTCGGTTGTCTGGGTCATAGTCCCGGTCGGAGTGCAGGTTGCAACTCAATCAGTCGTCGCTGTAGGACAATCTTTGGCGCAACGTTCTCTTGGATTGCAGGATTTGGGGGAGCATCTTCTCAACCCCGTCATATCCGGGGTTAGCATTGTGACTGCCGATGGAGTTCGGTTATTGCGCGCCTACGGCCTGAGCGATCATCCCAATATCCTCGGAGGATGCCTGGCATTCGGCATGTTGATTTTGTTCTCTGCATACATGAATGGCTCCAAGCCTACTATCGTCCTGGCAGCCTTCCTGCCCGGTGTTCCTGCACTGTTAGTAACTTTTTCCCGATCGGCATGGCTAGCATTTTTAGGAGGGACAGGTTTTATCGTCGGTTCGATAATAATAAAGCGTCAATGGCACCCTTTGAAACGACTACCCTGGCTGTCTTTGATGAGCATAATTCTGCTCCTTCCATTTTTGCTTGCCTATGCCAGATTCTTCGGCGCACGCCTAGACGCGGGCAACTCATTTAATACACCTTCGGTCGAACAGCAATCCATCGGTGAACGATTCCTGCTTATTGGTTCGACCCTTCCTATTTTTATGGAACATCCCTTATTCGGGGTTGGCCTCGGTGCGTCTCCCCAGGCGCTCGAAGCGACATATCCAACTTTCTCCGCTGGATATGAACCCCCACACTTGACTTTGCTCGATGCTGCGCTGGAGACCGGCGTGCCGGGCGCTGCTTTTTACCTCACTCTTATTATTTCTCCATTTGTGGTTTTCTTCAGGCAGCGAGAGGCTATATTATCCAATTCCCTGTCTCTGACTGCCATTGCGTTGTTGTTGTCCATAACTATCGTTGGTTTCTTCGACTACTACACCTGGCTGCTTGTCCCGGGTAGATTGTGGCAATGGCTGGCCTGGGGATTGTGGGCTGCCGCATACAAACAAATACCTTCTCTTCCACATATCTCTACCCCGGTGAATGTTAAGGATTTGCCTTGTCCATCGAATTAACTCAGCGTGAACCCACGCTTTCCACTGTTTCCCTAGAACGAGCCGCCCTTGAAACCCTTGCGTATTCAGATATATTCGATTATCCCTTACGCATCGAAGAGCTTCATCGTTATCTTCCCTTGCCGATCTTTCGCACCAAATTGATTGAAATACTTAATTATCGTAATGACCTTATTAAGATGGTTGATGGTTATTATTTTCTTGCCGGCCGCGAGCATTTGATCCTGCTACGGCAAAAACGTGAAGCCGCTTCCCGTCCCCTCTACCAACGTGCGGTCCGGTATGGTCGTATTCTCGGATCACTGCCTTTTATCCGCCTAGTCGGGCTGACCGGATCCTTGGCCCTGAAAAACTGCGATGAGACTGCCGATATTGATTATTTACTGGTGGCTGCTCATGGCCGTGTTTGGATAGCGCGCGCTTTTGCGCTGCTCCTTGGACGTTTAACTGCATTATTTGGGAATACCCTTTGTCCCAATTTGATCATCTCCGATCAGGCGCTTGCATGGCAACAGAGGGACTTATATTCTGCCGCGTGAGCTGTGCCAGATGATACCGATTTTCGGATCCAATGTTTATGCGCAGCTCCGACAAATCAATTCCTGGACAAACTCTTTTCTGCCGAACGCTTCCTCTGCGCCCGACCTGGGGCCGAAAGAGTTTACATACTCATCGCGATTGCGGTCTTTATTTGAATGGCCGCTACGAGGGGCATTCGGTGATCGCATCGAAATCTGGGAAGGGGACCGTAAGATCAAACGCTTTACAAACCAGGCCGGTTATGGAGCGGAAACACAGTTCAATCGTGATATCTGTCAGGGAAATTTCAATCAACACGGGTTGCAAACAAAAGCGGCTTTCCAGCGCCGTTTAACAAGTCTGGGGTTGTAACCGAAGGACAAATGAATGAGTGACATATTATTTGGCCAGTCTTATTACCTGCGGTTCGATCCAAAACTATGGGAAGCCATGCAGCCTTACCCGCCTTTAGGCACCTTATTCGCTGCAAGCTATTTGCGGCAACGTGGCTATGATGTTGCTTTATTCGATGCGATGCTAGCTGAATCAGAAGAGGAATGGCAGCAGGCATTAGATCGTCATCATCCTCATTTTGCAATATTATATGAAGACAATTTCAACTATTTATCAAAAATGTGCCTGCTACGAATGCGCACAGCTGCCTTTAAAATGATAGATATGGCGAAGGCGCGTGGATGCGTCGTCATCGCAGCCGGTGCGGATATGACTGATCACAGGGGCCTTTACCTCGAACATGGCGCAGACTTTGTGCTACTAGGAGAAGGCGAGGAAACCCTGGGCGAGTTGATCGAACTCGCTCACAGGCCGGTCGAGCCAGGACCCTCATCAAATAATCGGCCTGACTTCGCCCAAAACACTACACGCTTCCCGCAGGCCCGATATCCGCGATCTTGATGCACTTCCCTTTCCCGCCTGGGAGTTGGTGGACATCCCGCGTTATAGAAAAATCTGGGAGGACAGGCACGGTTATTACTCGATGAACATGGTCACCACGCGCGGCTGTCCTTATCATTGTAACTGGTGCGCCAAGCCCATCTGGGGACAGCGTTACAATTTCCGCTCACCTGAAAATGTAGCCGCTGAACTAAAATGGCTAAAAGAAACTTATCACCCCGACCACATCTGGTTTGCCGACGATATTCTTGGGCTCAAACCTGGCTGGATGGAAAAGTTTTCCGGTTATGTTAGAGAGGCTAATGCAGTCATTCCGTTCAAGTGCTTACAGCGTGCCGACCTGGTCAACGAAGGTGTTGCTGCTGCATTAAAAGAAGCCGGCTGCAAGACGGTCTGGATCGGAGCGGAATCGGGCTCCCAAAAAATTTTAGACGCCATGGATAAAGGCGACCAGGTGAAAGATATTTACAATGCAGCTCGTTACCTCCGTAAAAATGGAATTGAGGTCGGTTTCTTCCTGCAATTCGGATATCCCGGCGAAGAATGGAACGACATTCAAAAGACATTAAAAATGGTGCGCGAATGTATGCCGGATGACATTGGCGTCTCCGTCTCTTATCCTTTGCCCGGGACGAAATTCTTCGAACGGGTTAAACTTGAACTAGGCGAGAAACAGAATTGGATAAACTCGGAAGATCTCGACATGCTTTATAACGGACCATTCTCCACTGAGTTTTACCGTGAATTGCACAAACGTGTCCATCACGAATTCCGTTTACGTCGTGCGTGGCAGGAGCATGACATGGGTAAAATTGTCCGCACACCCTATCATCTACTAGGCATCGCCCGGTCCGAGATAAAACTGTCTTGGATGAACCACCAGCAGCATATCCAACCCGCCATTTCCCATTCATCCACCCCAAGGTAGAGACCCATGAGTTTTCCAAATTATCCTGATAAACAAGGCAAAGAATCGCTCCTGCAACCCGGAGCAATGTTCGCATTCCGCCAGAGCATCGGTCAAATCAAAAAAATATCGCCCCCGGAAGGACTTATCGTCTGCCTTCAAAGGGGCCTGCCGGAAAGGATGCGATGGCAGATTCCGATCCAACGCGCAGGGCGGATGATGGCCGATCTTTATTTGATCAAGAAAAGCCGTGGCCGTGTTGCCGTGCTAACCACGCTTGGAGAAGGCTCGCCAATGATATCCTCTCTTACTGAGGAATTAATTGCTTTCGGGGTTAAGCGGATTATCTCGATCGTATGGGGCGGTGGGCTTCAACCAGGGTTAAAGTCAGGCGACATTGTCGTCTGCGAGCGGGCTGTTCGGGATGAAGGCACCTCGCACCATTATTTAACTGCCGGGAAATTCGTTCACGCCAGCCCTGGCATGGTCGATAAATTAAAAACAGCCATCGAGACCCGCGGCCGTACCTGCACCGTAGGGACCACCTGGACCACCGATGCACCTTACCGTGAAACGCGCGAAGAAGTACTGCAATACCAATCGGAGGGGGTATTAACTGTCGAGATGGAGATCGCATCCTTATTCGCAGTCGCCAAGGTCCGAAATGTTCAAATTGTCTCAGCCATTGCAGTCGGAGACAGCCTTGCAGAACTCCACTGGCAGTTGCCCACCGACTTCCAGCCAATCGAGCGCTCCCTGGAATTTCTTTATTCAACGGCAGTTGATATCCTGAGCGAGTCATGAGGGGTCGAAACATCATTTTTGACTATTATCTCTTCACTAAAAATCATGGATCCGGCTGAACTCTATTTACATGTGCGCGATAAGGAGGGCCGTCTCTATCCGGATCAAACCGTGATGCATCTGCCAGACCCGCCTGCCGATAATCCTCATAAAATTGAGTGGTTGGCACGCACCGACTCCGCGAGTAGACTTATCCATCATCTTGTGGGGTTGCATCCGCCATTATTTGTGCTTGAATTGGGATGTGGCAATGGATGGTTGTCCCACAAAATAAGCACCATTCCGGGCGTGCGCATTTGGGGATTGGACCGCAGCAGCCTAGAGCTTACACAGGCAGCGCGTCTTTTTAGCGCCCCAAATACCGGGTTCTTAAGCGCAAATATATTTCAATCCCCATTCGTCCATAACAGTTTCGACGTGATCATCCTTGCCAGCGTAATTCAATACTTCAAAGACCTGCCCGCTTTAATCGTAAACTTGCAATCCCTGTTAACGAAACGCGGGGAGATCCACCTGATCGACAGCCCTATTTACGAAAAAAAGGATGTTATTTCTGCCTGCGAGCGGACGGTTATTTACTACAGTAAATTGGGTTTTCCGGAAATGGCCGATCATTACTTCCACCATACTGCCGACGAGTTGATCAAGTTTCGTCCACACTGGTTATACCGGCCAGCCGGATGGCGATCCCGCCTGGCCGGATTATTAGGAAAAACCGAGTCTCCTTTTCCCTGGCTTTTTATCCGTTAAACCCCAGACATGTTTTCCCGTTTATCGCTAAATTCGCTTTGGCTGCTCCTGGCCCGGATCGGGACACAGGTTGGAATGGCTCTCTTTACCATCATCCTGGCACGCCAGTTAGGGAGTTCAGTTTTTGGTGAATACACATTTATCGCCTCCCTTATTGTCATAGGCAATGTGGTTACGACATTTGGAACGGATATGCTGCTTATTCGCGAAATTGCGGCAGGGGATAGACTTTCCGATCTTTTTTCCGCGCTGCTGATCCAAATTCTACTTTCAGCAATATTCATCGCGGTAATTATGATCGTTTCCTCCTACTTGCCGAACCTAGATCAAGAAGCCGTCACTGCTTTGCGGATATATAGTTTTTCATTGATCCCCCTGGCGTTCTTTACAGTCTTCACCACGATTTTGCGCGGCAAACAACATATGGTCGCGTATGCTTTACTTAACCTGGCATTGATAATTCTTCAACTCGCGGCCATCTTATGGTTATGGTTGCACGGCGGAGGAATAATCATTCTGGCAATATTGTTATTGTTAGTTCAGGTAATTGGTACATTGGTTGCAGGAACTCTTTGCCAATTTCAAATTCATTATTCCTCACAGCCGTGGCCCGTCCTGCTGGGGCAATTGTGGAATTTAGTAAAGGTCTGTGCGCCGATTGCCTTGCTCGGCCTGCTTGGCATCCTTTACCAGCGGATGAGCTCGATCATGATATTGTCGTTAAGCGGTAGTGCTTCAACGGGATATTACTCTGCAGCCGCACGGGTCGTGGAAGCTGCCAAAATTGGTCATGTCGCGGTATTCACTGCGCTGTATCCATTAATGGCACAGGTCCATGCAACCGGTAAACCACATTGGATCGGGGCCTTTGGACTTCCTGTATTGCTTCTTTCGGGTGGAGCAATCATCGCTTCGTTTATTTTATCCTGGATGGCCAAACCGTTTATCTTTATTTTATTCGGTCCCGGATACATCACCTCCGTTCCGCCCTTGCAAATTCTTGCCTGGATGCTTATCCCTTATACGGTCAATTCGTTTTTAAGCCTGGCATTTCTGGCGGAAGGAGATGCAACCATCATCATGATTGCACTGGCGGCAACCATCATCACTTTGGCAATATTAACGATCTGGTTAGACCCGCTTATGAACATTAAAGGCGCTGCCTGGGCTGCTCTTTTTTCAGAAACCTTGCAATCCATAATTTTGTCCGGCTGTTATTTTAAACAACACGGCAAAGTAATCATGAGTCTGGTTGAGACTCATGATTTATCGTGATATCTACCGATAGTTAAACAATTTATTCATTCATCATTATCTTAAAAACTTCAACTCAATCCTGAGGGAGGATATTTGAAATTGGGGAAAAACCAAAAACATTCTGTAGCCTCCAGTAAATCAAATTGGTCAGAATTACTCTTTTTTAGATAAAGTCTCATTTTAAAACCTCTTGCATTTTTATTAATCCTATGCTAATATTTCCGTGAACGATAACGGTAACGATAACGGTAACGATAACAACAATAAAATACGCGATTTCGACAAGAAATTCAATATCTGAAGCTTTTTCCTGTCAATGGAAATTACGTTCGCCGGTTTATTTTTGCGCAATTAACCAGGCAAACTGAGTGATTTAGATGGAGATTGGATGAAACTGACGAAACGCGTTACCATAAAAGATATAGCTGCCAGTGCGGGGGTTTCAACGCAAACTGTATCGCGTGTATTAAATAATCATCCTGACGTATCACAAGAAACCTTTAAACGCGTAAAAAAGGTCATTAAAGATACTGGTTATGCCCCAAACATCCTGGCCCGCAGCTTGATCCGAGGCCGGAGTCATATGCTGGGTGTCGTTGCCTATGGTCTGAAGTATTACGGGCCGTCTCGCACGATAACCGGTATCGAAAGGCGGGCGGCAGAATTAGGTTATTCGATGTTTCTGCATTTAATCCACGACCCAGAAACTGATGATGTTGAATTTCAAATCAACAGCCTGCTTGCCCATCAGGTAGACGGTATCATCTGGGCAATACCGGATATTGGGAATAATCGCGCCTGGACACACTCCCTTAATCAGAATTTTAATGTACCGCTTGTTTTCGTGGGTGGAATGGAAAACCCTACATCTCTATTCACGGTAGGAATAGATAATCATGCCATTGGGAGGGTCGCGACACAACATCTTATCGACGGCGGCGCCAGATCTGTGGGAATCATCACCGGTCCGCTTAACTGGTGGGAAGCCCAACAAAGACAACAAGGCTGGCGTGATGTTTTGAAAGCCAATGGATTGGAAGATGAAGAACAGCTAGTGACCGTCGGTGACTGGAATGCCACGAGTGGGGAACAAGCTTTCAATCAATTATTGGAACAAGATCCTCATATCGATGCTATTTTTGCAAGCAACGATCAAATGGCATGTGGTGTTCTTCACGCGGCTCATAAGCAGGGTAGGCAGAATCCCTGAAGATATTTCAATTGTAGGAGTGGACAATACACCGGAAGGCGCCCACTTTTGGCCGCCCTTGACTACAGTTCGTCAGGGGCTTCAAGAAGCCGGCGTCCTGACGGTAAACCATATTGATCAATTAATCCGACAGACTGATGAGATTCAAGAGAAACCGGATGCCGTTGTTCCGTCCATTGCCCTGTTGCAACCGGAATTGATCATCCGCAAGAGCAGTCGGTCCTTACCGTCCTCCAACACAAATAATTAAGAGGAAATCAATAGATGTTCGACTACAAACAACACGAGGTTTGGTTTGTTACTGGAAGCCAGCATTTGTATGGTGAAAAAGCTCTCCAGCAAGTTGCCGCAAATGCCCTTGAAATTTCCAAAACGCTCACCCATTCGAGTCATATTCCGGCCTCAATTGTCTATAAACCAGTTGTAACGACACCCGAAGCAATTTATGAATTGTGCCTAGCAGCCAACGCCGAAAAGAAGTGCGTCGGCCTGATTATTTGGATGCATACCTTCTCACCGGCAAAAATGTGGATTGCGGGTTTAGCTGCATTGCAAAAACCATTTCTCCATCTCCATACACAGTTTAACTCCGGTATTCCGTGGTCGACAATAGACATGGATTTCATGAACATCAACCAGTCGGCGCACGGCGATCGGGAATTCGGATATATCGGCACCAGAATGAGGTTGAAGCGTAAAGTAGTTGTCGGTCATTGGCAGGCTGAGGACGTCCAGGCCAAGATCGGTATATGGGAACACGCAGCTTGTGCCTGGGACGATGCGCAAGGCGCCCGTATCGCCCGTTTCGGTGACAATATGCGCGATGTGGCTGTTACCGAGGGCGATAAAGTCGAGGCCCAAATTCAATTTGGATATTCCGTCAACGGATACGGCATTGGCGACCTGCTTGAATATATCAACGCCATAAAAGACATAGATATAGACAGGCTAACCACAGAATACGATGAGCGTTACACGGTAGCAAAAACATTGCAGTGCAAAGGCAAGGACCGCCAATCCCTTAAAAATGCGGCCCGTATCGAAATAGGCTTGCGGAATTTCCTCGAAGAGGGTGGCTTCAAAGCTTTTACCGATACTTTTGAAGATTTGCATGGATTGGTGCAATTGCCGGGTATCGCTGTCCAGAGACTTATGGCGGATGGTTATGGTTTCGGGGCCGAGGGTGATTGGAAAACAGCGGCTCTCGTCAGGGCCATGAAAGTCATGGGCGCCGGCTTGAAAGGCGGCACCTCGTTCATGGAAGATTACACCTATCATTTGCAGGAAAATAACATGAAAGTGCTTGGGGCCCATATGCTGGAAGTTTGTGAATCCATCGCCGATGGGAAACCCTCTGCAGAAATCCATCCTTTATCCATCGGGGGTAAAGCCGATCCGGTCCGGCTGGTTTTCAATACACCCAGCGGACATGCCCTCGCTGCTTCCATGATAGAACTCGGTGAGCGATTCCGCTTGATCGTCAATGAAGTAGATGTCGTACCGGCAGATGAACCTCTTTCAAAATTGCCGGTGGCAAGAACAGTATGGAAACCAAGACCAGATTTGAAATCAGCGGCTACGGCCTGGATCATGGCAGGCGGGGCACATCACACTTGTTTCAGTCAGGCGGTCACATCAGAATATCTCGAAGATTTTGCAGAAATTGCCGGTGTTGAATATCTATTGATCAACAACGATACCCAGCTCTCAAATTTCAAAAAAGAAATGCGTTGGAACGACGTGTACTACCGCCTCGAACAAATCAGACGGTAACTCTGCCGGTTTTAAATGATGACTCACCAGACAAGTGCCGCTACTGAGTTTAATGAAAAACAAGTGCGTATTAATGCCTTCCTGTCAAAGCATAATATTGACGATCATTCAATCGAACGACAAATGATATTGGAGAACGCATAAAAGCGGCGCGCCTGTTTTCGATCGGAGATATACGTCTGGTGGAGGAGCCTATTCCCAGTCCTCGACCCGATGAAACTCTGATTCACATCACAACCGTTGGGTTATGCGGTTCTGACTTGCACTGGTTCAGTGAAGCGGGGATTGGCGACGCGCTGTTGAAAAAACCATTGGTATTAGGTCATGAATTTGCAGGAGTGACCGAATCAGGACAACGTGTGGCAGTTGATCCGGCTATTCCATGCGGTATTTGTGAACCTTGCAAGGCAGGGAATCCTAATCTTTGCACGGATTTGCGTTTCGCGGGCCATGGTGAAGAGGACGGTGCATTACGGGAATGGATCGCCTGGCCAAAACGATGCATCCATTCAATACCAAACTCATTGAGCGCTTCAGAGGGTTGTATTCTGGAACCTTTAGGTATAGCCATCCACGCGGTGGACCTAGGCAAGATCCGTACCGGAATGCGAGTTGGCGTTTTTGGATGCGGCCCAATTGGTTTATTGATTATCCAAACAGCAACGGCTGCCGGTGCCACAGATATTCTTGTCACAGAACCTCTGCCCCATCGTATGGCGGCAGCACAGAAGTTAGGGGCAAAACCATGGTTACCCGGCAAAGAAGTTGACGTAGCTTTTGAATGTGCCGGTGCCAATGAAGCCGTGGAAGATGCCTTACTGGCGGTAAAACCCGGGGGGCGGGTGGTGTTAGTTGGAATCCCCAAAGATGACCGAACTTTGTTCACTGCTTCAGTTGCACGACGTAAAGGTCTCACGCTCCTGCTGGTCCGTCGAATGAAGTTCACCTATCCGCGTGCCATCAAATTAATACAAAGCGGCAGGGTGGGTGTTCAGGCACTTATCACGCACAAATTTCCATTAGAAGAAATCGTTAAGGCGTTTGCCGTTGCCCAACACAGGGAAGGACTGAAAGTTGTTGTTCAGGTTTCGCAGGAAGAGTCCAATATCGGATAAGAGGAATTATGACAAAACGAAAGTATGCCATTGGAGTGGACTTTGGAACAGCATCTGGGCGGGCTGTGCTAATAGATGTGTTGAACGGGAAGGAACTATCCACCGCAATATACAAATATTCCAACGGCGTGATCGACGAGATTCTTCCAGTCGAAGGCAAGCCGGTGAGATTGGAGCCTGATTGGGCCCTGCAGGACCCTGACGATTACATCCGGACTTTTAAACGTACTATTCCAGCCGTATTGCGCGAGTCAGGTATAAACCCTGAGGATGTTATTGGTCTCGGCATAGACTTCACTGCCTGTACCATGCTCCCAACCCTGGCTGATGGAACTCCTCTTTGCGATTTGCCTGATTATCGCCGCAACCCACATTCCTGGGTCAAATTATGGAAGCATCATGCAGCACAGTCCCAAGCTGACAAAATCAATGCCACGGCTCGCAAAATGGGTGAAGACTGGCTTAACCGTTATGGGGGCAAAATTTCATCCGAATGGTTCTTCTCAAAAACGCTTCAAATCCTTGACGAAGCGCCAGAGATTTATAACGCAGCCGACCGCTTACTGGAGGCTGCCGATTGGGTTGTATGGCAGTTAACCGGAGTTGAGACTCGTAACTCATGCACCGCTGGTTACAAAGCAATGTGGTCCAAGCGCGAAGGGTTTCCCAGTGATAACTTTTTCGCTGGTCTCGATCCCCGCCTGGAACACGTAATTGACCAAAAAATGTCCCGCCAAATCCTTCCAATCGGTAACCGTGCAGGCGGTCTAACAGCCCAGGCTGCAAAGTGGATGGGGTTAAACAAGGTACAGCCGTCGCAGTTGCCAATGTGGATGCACATGTCTCCGTTCCTGCAGCTACGGTGACCGAACCGGGACGAATGGTTGCCATCATGGGCACCAGCACATGTCACATGCTTTTAGGACCCACAGAACGACTCGTCCCCGGAATTTGCGGTTACGTCGAAGATGGGATCATCCCGGGTTTATTTGGGTTCGAAGCCGGTCAATCGGGCGTTGGCGATATCTTCGCCTGGTTCGTGGAAAGTGCTGTTCCTCCTGAATATCACCTCGCTGCTAAAAAGCAAAAAAAGGACCTGCACGCCCTGTTGGAAAAGGAAGCTGCGAAACTTAAACCGGGCGAATCAGGTTTGTTAGCCCTGGATTGGTGGAATGGCAACCGCTCCGTACTTGTGGACGTTGACCTGACGGGTTTGCTGCTGGGCGCGACGCTAGCCACTAAAGCTCCTGAAATCTACCGTGCACTGATCGAAGCTACGGCCTTTGGCACACGGGCGATCATAGAAGCTTTCGATGGGAATGAAGTCCCAGTTAATGAGCTTGTAACTTGCGGTGGTCTTCCTGAAAAGAACAAATTGCTCATGCAAATCTATGCAGACGTCACCGGGCGCGAATTGAAAGTGACTGCTTCGAAACAGACACCTGCCCTTGGTTCAGCCATGTTTGGGGCAGTGGCGGCAGGTAAGTCTGAGGGAGGCTACGATTCGATCTTCGAGGCAGCGCCAAGAATGGCAAGTCTTAAAAAGGAAACTTTCAAACCGAATCTGCATGCTCAACGAGTTTATGACCAGATCTATGCAGATTATTCAACTTTGCATGACTATTTCGGGCGCGGAGTTAACGATGTAATGAAACGAATGAAGCAAATCCGCGGCGAAAGCAGAAACCAACAGGCTTAATAATCTTTCGAATGTCAATGGATATAAATTTTCTCAAAGGTTACCACCCGCTGATTTCCAATCACAATAAAAGTATTTTGTGATTTTCTGATAGAAAACAAAATATCCAATGCGCAGCGGCTTAAATCCATAGCTGCCCGATGTCTATTAGAGAAAGGAGGCGCATGTCAGAGCACGAAATAAATATGATCAAAATAATGTGAGAAGAGAAACAAGTGTCAGGAAAAATCAACTTCACGATTTGATTAAGCATAAGAGGAGACTAAAATGTTAAAGCAAGCATTACGTGTAATCAGTATTTTCTTTGTTGCCGCCATGGTGCTCTCAGCCTGTGCTCCTGCGGCGACGCAAACAGCGGCTGCTCCGGCGAATACGGTTGCCCCGGCGAATACGGTTGCTCCGGCTAATACGGTTGCGCCCGCTGCTACTGCAGGCGGCGCGCCTGCTGCAGGCAGTAATTGGTGCTCCGGCGTCAAGATCGTCTTCTTCCCCGGCGGAACACCCGGTGGAGGCTTCGAGCAGGTCGTCTATAACGGCGCTCTCCAGGCTGCCAAGGATACCGGCGCGGATGTGCAATACGTCTGGTCGGATTGGGATCCTTCCAAGATGACCACCCAGTTCCAGCAAGCCGCAGCCACCAAGCCCGATGGCATTGCCATCATGGGTCACCCCGGCGATACAGCCTTTGATCCGCTGATCGATGCGGCTGAGAGCTCGGGCATTATCGTAACCAGCATGAACACCCAGGTGCCGCTCGCGCAAGCCAAGTATGCCGCCAATGGTTTCGGTTATGCTGGCGCTATTCTCTACAATGCCGGATATTCACTGGGCCAGGAAGCCGTCAAAGAATCGGGTTTGAAGGCGGGCGACACGGCCTTCCTGTGGGGTTTGAAAGCACAGGCCGGCCGCGGCCAGCGCACCCAAGGTGTACAGGATGCCCTTGAAAAAGCCGGATTGAAAGTGGTCTACCAGGAGATCGATGACGCCACCAATGCGAATGCATCTGCCGGTGTGCCGGTCTTCACCGGTATCATGTCGGCCCACCCTGAAATTAAGATGGTCATCACCGATCATGGCAACCTGACGGGCACCATCCAGACCTTCCTGCAAGCTGCCAACAAGAAACCCGGTGATGTCTTTGCCGCCGGCTTCGATATCTCTGGCAATGCTGTTACCGCGATCCAGGGCGGTTGGCTGCAACTGGTGATCGATCAGCAGCAGTATCTGCAAGGTTATTTCGGCGTTCTGCAGCTCTGCCTGACCAAGGTATATCATTTTGGCGGCCTGCAGATCGATACGGGTGCGGGTTTTGTCAACAAAAGCAATCTCGATGCACTCGTTCCGTTGATCAAGGCACAGGAACGCTAAAGCTGAGCCGCTCAACCAGTTTGCTGAGGCTGCTCTTACTCTAAATCAGCAATAAGAAACACGCAAGGGCTAAATGGCGCCCGAGGGATTTTGTCATTTAGCCCTTGCCCTTCAAATTAGCAGTTACAACTTCTGTTGTGAGTAGTGTGTATTTCAACGGATGATACCGTCCTAAAATGCCATTATTCTGAATATAATTCGTGTTATAGCTCCATCCCTCACTGCAACGGAGACAGTCCTATGGAAGAATACCGGCTCGAACTTAAGCACGTGTCCAAATCCTTTGGAGAGGTCCAGGCGCTCGAGGATATCAACTTTCATTTAGGCCGGAATGAAGTGGTTGGCCTGCTGGGCGATAACGGTGCCGGAAAATCCACCCTGATCAAGATCATCACGGGCTATCACCAGCCCACCTCCGGCGAGATATATTTCAACGGCAAGAAAGTGGATCACCTGACGGTTCCCAAAGCCAGAGAGTTAGGCCTGGAAACCGTCTACCAGGAACGGGCACTGGCTGAATTGCAGACGCTCTGGCGCAATATCTTCCTGGGACGCGAACTTACCACCTCGATGGGTTTCCTGGATATCCAACGGATGAAAGATGAAACACACCGGCTGATGACAAAGTCGATGGGCTTTACCTCGCACGCCGTCAGCCCGGATTCGACGGTTGGAAAATATTCGGGTGGTGAGAAGCAGGGTGTCACGATCGTGCGTGCGCTCTTCTTCAACGCGGATATCGTCGTTCTCGATGAGCCTACCATGGGCCTGTCCCTCAAAAATCGGCCAAATTGATCAGCTTTGTGAACGGCATCAAGCAAGCCGGTAAATCCGCCATTTTTATCGACCATAACATCCTGCATGTCCATAATGTTGCCGACCGTGTAGTGGTGATCGACCGTGGCAAGGTTGCCGGTGAATTCCAAACCAAGCATATTAGCCTGAACGAGTTGATGGATAAAATGGTCCGCGTTGCAGAAACCGGCAGCCTAGTTTAACTTATCAATAAGGATGGATGTAATGAGTACTCAAGACAAGTCGGTAACCCCAGAAGTCAATCAGCACTATAAGCCGCCCTTCACTCTCAGAAGATTTATGCGCTCGAACAGCGCCCAGTTTAAATGCTGGGTGTCTTTGTAACCCTGTGGCTCATATTTATCGCTTCTGCCCCCAGGACCTTCCTGGCCCCACAAATCTACTCGGCCTTCATGTCTTCCACCCCCTTCTTTGCCATCATGGCCATACCTTTGACCATTGTGGTGATCGCCAAGGAAATCGATCTCTCGTTCCCTCCATCATGGCCATGGGCATGGTGTCGTTCAACTATACCTATGGTGCAACAGCTTTTATCAATAATGCAACCATCCAGGTGTTCCTGGCAATTGTGGCGGCCCTGGTTACCGGAGCGTTCATCGGCTGGCTGAACGGGTATATCATCGTCAAGTTCGGCATTCCTTCACTGGTAGTCACCATCGGTACACAATTCCTATGGAGTGGTGCGGCCCTGGTGCTTACACAAGGGGCAAATTTTTTCCCTGGAATTTATTAAACAGACCTTTTTTTACAATCTGTTTGTCGGCAAGATCGGCCCATACTTCCCCATGCAAATGTTTTGGTTGATTGCGGTCACAATCCTGGGCTGGGTCTTCCTAAACCGGCACCGGTTTGGTGCGCATATCTACCTGATCGGCGACAATATCAACAGCGCTGAACTGATAGGGGCATCAATACCGGGGCACATCGTCATCCAGGCCTTCATGCTGGTGGGCGTGGTCTCTGCCTTTGCAGGCATCCTTGCCAGTTTTTACGTGGCTTATTTCTGGCCCACCCTGGGAGGTGGCTTTTTACTCCAAACCCTGGCTTCCGTGTTCCTGGGCGCACATCCGTCTTCGGGGGCACCGGTACCATCCTGGGAACGTTCCTGGGAGCTTTCATCATCGGCGCCATCGAAGCGGCAACCGTTGCCATTGGTTTGACAGGATCTCGACCATTTTATGGTTAATCATCGTGCTCTCGGTGATCATGCATACGTATCTGCGC
>CAVWHR010000008.1:0-19407 GCA_963754835.1 uncultured Chloroflexia bacterium
AGTCTCCGTATCAAACTATATGATTACATTAGGGAGAAGTCTCACATTTTAATCACTAATACTTCAGAGGAGTTATTTCCAATAGCTGCGCCTTGGGGCTCCGAAGAATTTGCATCCCGCTTGAAGCGGTATGAAGAAGCCACATCTGATCTCGTCTCGATTATGGCGTTAGTCGGATTATGGGGAACTTCGGACCACCTGCTTTCTATCTCAATACCAGCCAGACAATTGGCTATACAACTTGTGCACAATTCCGTCAGTAGTAGATGGACCCCCTGTTCGCTGGTATCCGCTTGCTCTCCTACTGTATTCTATAGGTGTTGGAGCAGTTGCTGCCAATAATTATTATATTTTAGACCTCTTGCATAAGTGTGCCATAATAGGCACATGCGCTACGAAACCATCAAATACCTAAAAGATGCGGACTTTAAACGCCTGACCGGAGTCCAACGAGAGACCTTTGAAACGATGCGGAAGGTGATCGAGAAAGGAAGGCGAGACTTTGGCAGACCGCCAAAATTGAGTCGTGCCGATCAACTGTTGATGACCTTGATGTATTGGCGTGAGTATCGAACGGAATTTCATATTGCGCAATCCTATGGGATCAGTGAATTGGCGGTTTGTCGCACCATTCAAAAGGTAGAAGACACGTTAGTCCATTCCGGGAAGTTTCGCTTGCCAAGCAAAAAGGCGCTCCAGCCTAGTGAGACCGTCTTTGAGGTTGTGCTGGTGGACGCCAGCGAACAGCCGATTGAGCGTCCAAAAAAAGCCAAAATCGGCATTACAGCGGCAAAAAGAGGCGACACACCCAAAAAGCGCAGTTGATCGCTGACCCCAAAACTGCTCAAATTATCGCCACGGCCTTTAGCTATGGGAGCAAACATGACTTCCAGCTTTTTCAGGATAACGGGAGCGAAATCGCAGAGCATATTCGAATTCTGGCAGATGCTGGCTATCAAGGAATGGCGCAGTTGCATGAAAATTGCCAGACACCCTTCAAGAAATCCAAATACCATCCTCTGACGATCAAGGAAAAGTTGAGGAACCGCAGCTTGGCTCGTAAACGGATTTTGATTGAGCATATTTTTCGCAAATTGAAGGTGTTTCGTATCTTGAGTGAGAGGTATCGTAATCGCAGAAAGAGATTTTCCTTGCGTTTCAATTTGATCGCCGCGATCTACAACTTTGAACTCAACCTAAAATGACTTTTGCAAGAGGTCTTTTGTATAACTTCCTACAATCAATGATGGCGAATCCATCAGACCCTTCTCATCGGTTACCACTTGTTCTTGCTGTGCAGGAGGGCGTCGGTGGGGCCCGTGACTCATTCAAGATTTTGTCAGGTCGTGAAAAACAAATTAGCCCTTTTAGTGAGTATCTCTTCGATTATTTTAAGACAAAGCTCGAAGATATATTTTTTATCGGGGACGAATATGAGGCCATCTTTGATCGCTTCGAGATTATGTTTTCTCTTCAGCATGCGCATGAGCTCGAAAAGATTACACCTGGTCATATGTGGGGGCCTATCGGTAGATTTGGGTGGAAATATGGACGGGGGGCCGTATTAAATCCTTTTAATTTGATGTGCGATGAAGCGGCCCACGCTAAAACGTCATGGAATCCACTAAAATCAGGATTTTTTGATGGATCGTATGAGAGATTTGAAATGATTGTGTCTCAATACGCAGAGCGTTTACAACATATTTATTAGGCAAAAAGCGTTAAATCACAAAAGAGTGGAATGCTATCGATGCTGGATAGGGCGATTGAGGGAGAGATGAGGAGAAGACCCCACCCTGCCCTCCCCAAATCCTCAATTTAAATTTTGGTTGATAATTTTCCACATGGTTTTCGGATTTGGAGAGGGTGGCTGTCCGCAATAGCGCGGAGCTCATCTGCCTTCATTGAAATACAAGATCAGCCATCATCGAACGACGGGCGGGTGTAAGTATGCCTGCCCGTGATGCATCTATTTAAGGTGGATCAATTCTTACAGGAGAACTCATGTCGAAGGGTGACCGCAAGAGCCTGAAACAAATTCGTCGCGAGAACCGGCATTTGCAAAAGAACATCCGTCAGTGGATCGGGTTCGGCGCGCTGGCGCTGATCTTATTGGCGGCCATTTATTTCATATCATCGCGCCCGAAAGCCGGGCCGCTGAGCGAGGCACGCCTCGCTTCCAACCCGACTCTTGGGCCTGATTCCGCAAAGGTAACCATTGTCGAATACGGAGATTTTGGTTGTCCCACCTGCCGGGCCTGGTTCAACGCAGGAATTTTGCAACAGGTGCGCGCTGCGTACGGCGATAAGGTTCAATTCGTGTGGAAGGATTTTCCCATCATCACGGCCCAGTCGCCCAAAGCGGCGGAAGCCGGTCAGTGTGCGTTTGACCAGGGCAAATTTTGGGAGTACCACGACCTGCTGTATGAAAAGGCACCCGCGCTCAGCGTAAGCGACCTGGAGAGTTACGCCGCACAGGTCGGACTGGATTCAACGAAGTTCAACCAATGCCTTAACTCCGGCCAGGACAGTGCGAAGGTTGAACAAAGCCTGAACGAGGCGGAACGTCAATATGGATTTCCCGGAACGCCTTCATTTTTAATCAATGGCAGGAAGTTGGTGGGGCCTCCGACATTTGCGACTTTGAAGTCCATCATCGATCCGATCTTGGCGGGAGCGTAGTATTTTTGGGATGGTGTGGCCGACCCCTCCCTCCCCTCCCCAAATCCTCAATTTAAATTTTGGCCGAATATTTTTTGCATGGCTTTCGGATTTGGAGAGGGTTTAAGACTTGGTTCGTTGATGTTGCGATCCCCTCCATAGATGATATTCAAAAAGAAAATGAAGTAATTTTCCCATGCGATCCAAATGGTTTGACAAACCGGTGATCTGTTTATATTAAATGAGCGTGTTCCCTCTCTGTCCTTAGGGGACAGGAGGGGTGTGAGGTAAAATCTTAATGTGCCATTGAAAAGAACAACACCAAAGTTTTACCACCGCGCTCGTCAATTACGGAAAGAACCGACAATCGCCGAAGCAAAGCTTTGGGCATTCTTGAGGGGCAACAAACTTGATGGGATTAACTTCCGAAGGCAGCATGCCATCGGTAAGTATATTGTGGATTTCTGCTCGTTGAAAAAGAGACTGGTGATCGAGCTGGATGGAAGTCAGCATTTGGAGCAGGAAGAACATGACCAGGAAAGAACTTTGTATTTGAAATCGCAGGGCTACAGGGTGGTCCGCTTTTGGAACGATCAAGTGATGAACGATATCGAAGGGGTTATGAAGACTATTGGTTATGCAGTAGAGTCGGCATAGGGCGGCTAGGACTGAGGAGGAGATCATCCGCCTTGGTTGAAATACAAGATCAGGTCGATGTGGCCCGACCCTGCCCCACCCTCCCCTCCCCAAATCCTCAATTTAAATTTTGGCCGAATATTTTTTGCATGGCTTTCGGATTTGGGGCGAGTGACTATCCTCAGGATACGCTGCGCTACCCACAGGGTACGCTTCGCTATGGCTTTACCGATCCGAATTCAAAGGCGCCGAGGTCCGGGGCGGTGCCCGTAAAGCCGTCGTTGATGCCGGGGATCACGACGCCCCGGTCTATGGCCGGGCTCGATGAACTCAGCGTGAAATTGCCTATGGTCGGGCTCGCCAACAAGGGGTTTTTTTCAATCCCATTGGACTCAAGTCCGGTCGCTGCGCACAACACGGCCAGGTTGTTATAGAACACTTTCTCCCACTGGAAGTGAGCCCCGGAGCGCACGATATACCAGATGTCATAGTTCCAGTCGTTGCCACCGGAACCTATGGCCTGCTCGAGAACCCCCAGGCCTTTGCCCTGGAAGATGTTGTTGCGGAAGACCGTGTTATGGATCGGGCTGATCACATCCATGGTCCTGATATCCGCGGCGCTCGTCCAGCTCGTGTTGTGATAGACCAGCACGATGCCGTTCGGGTTCCCATCCCACTTGTAGGCCTTGGCGGAGAAATTCGTGAAGGTGTTGCGCAGCACCCAGGTGGGGCCCACCGTAATGGGAGCCAGAGACATCCCCGAGTAGATCGTATCCACGGTGTTGTTACGGAAACGCTGGTTGATGCTGGTGCCTTCCGGCTCGAGCCCATCGTCGCCGATGTGGTTGATATGGTTGTTGTAGATATCGGCATCGAAGACCAGCTCGGGATTGTGCAGGTCGCCGGACGAGCCGGTGTAGACGCCGTTGAAAATGTGGTGCAATGAATTGCCGCGCACGATGGCGCCGATGTGACCTCTCACGACGACGGCGGTGCCTTCCATCGAACTGCCCTTGACGGCAGCCCAGGGCCACTTGCTGTATGTGTAATCGTAGATCTCGTTATTTTCGATACGGGTATCGTTACCCCGGTCCGCGCCGCCGGTCCAGTCGAAGAATATTCCCAACTGCATGTTGTGGATCTTGTTATTGCGGACCACCAGATGCGAGGCATTAGTGGTGCGCACGCCGCAGCCGCCGGTATTCGTGCCATAGAAGCGCATTTCGAAGCCCTCGATCCACAGCCAATCACGGCCGTCCGCATTGAAGGCCAGGTTGAGCGTCGGTATCTGCCAGAAATGACGGGCAGGATCATCCCGGCTGCGCACGAACAGCTGGGATGTAGATGCATTGTAAAACCAGCCCTCGATGATCGAAATCTTGACATTCGGAAGCTGGCTGTGTCCGAGGCCCTGGGTAATGCCCATATAGTTGTCGTACGCGTAGAAGCGTACCTGATCGCGCGCCAGATACGAAATGGGATGCGTGATCTTTGTGAAATAAATACGCTTGCGCTTGTCGACCAGCGTCCACATCTTTCCGGACTCGTTCAATGAACCGTCGAGGGTCGCGCCGCTTCCCTGCGCCTTGACCTGTATCCACTGGCCCGGGCTTCCCGAAAAAGGAAATGTGACCGACTCGTGATATACGCCGTCGGCCACCAGCACCTGGGTACCCGGAGTCGCATGGTTTACGCCCTCCTGGATGGTGTTGAAGGGAGCAGCGGCAGAACCGTCGCCGCCCGTCGAGGCCCTGGCGCTTACATATAGAATAGAAGAGGGCGTGAATGGAAGTTCGTCCGGCTGAGTGGTGGTCGTGCCGTTGAACTCGGCCGCCCCGGCGGTGACTTTGATATTGTAGGTTGTGTTCGGGGACAGCCCGAACAAACTGCCTACCAGGCGACCGTCGGAAATGAGCATGAGCGGATGAGCGGGATGCCAGACCGCCTCACCGCTCTGCTGCACAAACAGTTCTGCGGTCTTCGGCAAACCGGAGCCGCTTACCACCACACCGATGGTCTCGATATTCGGGTAGAGATCCATATGATGAATACCTCCAGGTGCTGCTCCTGCTCGGACTGAGCCAGGGCCGATGCGGCCGCGGACAAGCTGATGATAATAACGAAGATGGCAATCCCTCTCAAAATGTCTTTCAGGGGATCCGGAGCCATCGCCCGGTGCTTATGCCTATAAAAATGTGAAGTACACGTTCAGTATAGAGTTTATTTCACTGAAAAACAATAGGTAATTAAGGAAATTATGCCTGCGATCGTTAACATCGAACGGGATTGAAAAGGTGTATAAGAGACCTTAACGATATGTGGACTCTCAAAAAGGAAAGGATGGAGGAAAATGGGCAAGCTCGGTGAGTTGACTGCTGAGATCGGGAAAGGCCTGAAATTCGAAGAGTATGATGTGTATTATGATCACGGGGCTGCCGGCGAGCATGTGGGCAGAATCGTTTCCACGATCGAGAAGAAGTACCTGCGAAGAGATGAATTAAGCCAGATGGATATTGCCATCGTAGGGAAGGATTCCGGTAAGGCAGTGGTGCTTATCGAAATTGAAGAAACGAACGATAGACCCAAGGCTCTCCTGGGGGATGCCTTCGGTGTGTTGATGGGAGACTATATCTTTTTCCATAGAAAACAAGAATTTACGGTTAACAAACATACAACATTGATCGTTTTTGGGAAAAGCAAAATCTCCGATGAAAAACGCAATAAGTTTCTTCGTAAAAAAGTAATGAAGGTTAAATCGAAATTATCCACAAACAATTCAAAGATCGGGAACGTTGTCATCAAATCGTTCGCGGATGAGAAGGAACTGCCCTTGCTGCTGCTATCCGAGATCGATAAGGCGATCAAGGGAGAGTAGTTTGGACCGATCAGGGGATGGCTCCCTCCTGCCTCCCCCAAATCCTCAATTTAAATTTTGGTTTAGAACCGTTACTTGGCTTTCGGATTTGGAGAGGGTTTAAGACTCGGTTCGTTGATGATAAATTATAGGGTTGAGGAGGAGCTCATACGCCTTCGTTGAAATAAGCCGGCGCCTATTTCGAGTGCTTCGAGAAGAACTCCCAGATCAGGTTTGTGGCCGAGATGCCGTTATGCTGGAGCGTCGGCCATGCGTGCTCTCCGTTGGCGATCGTGTAAAACGCCACTTCACTGCCGGCCGTGCAACCCACATAATCCTGCCGGGTGACGTTACCGCCGCCAATTGTGGCCGTTATAGGAGTATCTGTGCAACCGTCGTCCTTGACCCAGGAATTAACCGCGTCCGTAACGGGGGAAGCAAACAACTTGCCGGCGCCATTTCCCTGGCCGCCGTTGTATGGAATATGCGTATCCTTTTGGCCGTGAAAGATGATCACCGCGAGCGGACCGGAGGGGTTGGGTATGGTGAGCCAGGTACCATCCGGTTGTTTGTTAGCCATCGCACCCTCTACGACTGCAATGGCGGCAAACTGATCTGTGAGTTCCGCTCCCAGCCGGTAAGTCATGATGGCACCGCCGGAGAAGCCTGCGGCATAGACCCGCGTGGGATCCACCCCCAGCTCCTTTTCGAATTTGTCAATCATGGCCTTAAAGAAACCAACATCGTCAACCGGTATCCTCGAGTCCTCATTGAGACCGGAATTCCAGCCGCTTGGATCACCTGTCCCGTCAGGATACACCACGATGAAGTTTGCCTGGTCGGCGCGGGCGCTCATGCCGGTGCCAATCATCGACTTGCCGGTCCCGCCCCGTCCGTGCAGGACGAACACGAGCGGCAAGGCCTTCGTACCGTCGTAGCCCGGCGGGATATGCAGGATATACGTACGCGTCAATCCGCCGCTCACAATGGATTGATCGTAGTCACCAGATTTCATTGGGGTGCCAACGGGAGAAGGCGGAGCGGTTGACGGAATGGGGGCGGCGGTTAACGTTGCAACCGGCGCAGCCTGTGGGTTGGCAGGGTTCGTTGTGCTGGATTCCGTCGTCGATGAAATAGCGGTGGTACCTGGTTGTGCCAGGCCGGAGCAGGAAATAACAATAAAGCCGGTAATAAGAAAAGCGACCAAACGCCTCGTAGTCATGTCAGATCACCTCATAAACCAATAAATAAAATAAGCGCCAATCGCGCTAAATCGATGCGCCCGCTGCCGCGCCGAGGATCTTGATGGCGTAGGGCGCCAGGGCTGAGAGGAGATCATACTCCTTTGTTGAAAAATAAGATCAGGTCGATGTCGCCCGGTGAGTGATTGAAGCCGGTCAGGATGGCGGCCGCTTCGGTCTTGTGCTGGGTGCCGTGGTTTACAAGATGTGCCATGGCCTCCCAAAGCACGCGCTCATGCGGAACTCCCTCGGTGGATGTGTATTTGAACCTGGTATAGAGCCTCTCGTCGGTCACGTCGGTCGCGAATTTCATGAGCTTGGCTTCTTCGTATGTCCAGCGGGCACGTAGAGGTTCGAAGGTTGGAAACTGCTGCGGTTGCAGCCTGGCAGTGGGCGAGGTGCCCTCCCAGCGCTCACGCCAGACCCACTCGGCGAACAGGTCATGCACGAGCGTCCCTCGCAGGCTTCCATGCGGGAAGGAGACGGGCGCAAGCAATTGTTCCTGCGTTACGTGTGGAGGCGGCGTCCAGTATTTTTGCGTTCGACCAGGCGTTATATTGATAAAGGGTCAGAATATCCTGTTTGTTCATGGGTTCTCCTTTCGACCGTATTATAAAAATATCCTGCGTTCCTGCTGACCCGATTCTTGCTCAATTTGATCACATTATATTGCACCCGGCGACGTGTTCGCCATGCAATTCAGCGCAGAGGTGGTAATATTAATATGGCGGGGTGAACCTGCACATTCAGATTCAAGAGGGATAATCACATGCTAAAAATTTTCACAGCAATAAGCGCCATCGTATTTTCCTCGGTATTCCTGTGCCTGGGCAGTGCAGTCTTACCTGCCGCCTCTCCGGCGGCGGCGACTCCGGCGCCCACGGAAGTGGTATATCAGATGACTGACACTCCTGTGCCACCAACCAACACGCCCGATCCTTGTCTGCACTGGGACGAGGTCACGGCTGCCATGAAAGGGCAGACGGTCTGCATGCGCGGTGTGATCACCGGATTTATCCAGACCCGCAAGGTTGGGACACGGTACCAGTTCTCGAAAACGCCCAACACCTTTTTTATATTCAGCGCCTTATGGGAAGTCTACGATACGGCTACGGGCAAAACGATCGGACCGGGCACATGCGTGGAAGTTACGGATGTGGTCCGGGTACAGTCGGGTGTTCCTTTTATGGATATCGATCAATCGATCGGTAGTAATAAGGAATTTACCGGCTTCAGGTCTTATAAAGACCCCTCCGCCTGCCAGTAGAAAATCCTTATTGTGAGAGATGAGGCAAAGACCCCCTCCCAGCCTCCCCCATTCGAAGTGCACGAATAGGGGAGGGGAATGGGAAATCGGTTTTTGATTTTGTGATCTTTAGAACGGGGTCAAATGCATAAACGGACGACTTCTAAAATCTTTTGGCGTGCAAAAGAGTTGCATCGCAATATGTCTGTTGCGGAGGTGAAACTCTGGGCATATTTACGAGCTCACCATACCGGGGGTGTCCATTTTCGTAATCAACATGCCATTGGCAATTACATCGTGGATTTTTGTGCTCCGCGTGAAAAACTTATTATCGAATTGGATGGAAGTCAACATCTGGAGCAGGAAGAATATGATCAAGAAAGAACTTTATATTTGGAATCGCAGGGCTATAGGGTGATCCGCTTTTGGAACGATCAAGTAATGAACGATATGGAAGGGGTTATCAAGTCTATTACTTGTGCTATAGATTCACCTGAAGATGTAGCTACTGTCCTATAACCTAAAAGGAATTTGACGGAATAATTCATTTTTCCTTGTCGAGTTGGGGAATCGGTTGTATCCTTGGCATGGATCGTTCTATTTTACACAAAGGGGAATCTGCCCGTAATCAATTTCGAAAGGGTAACAACATGACTACTCCAACATCGACAAAAAACCCCATGGCGCGCGTGATGTCATTACGGGACTTCCGCCTGCTGTTCGGCGGCACAACGACCTCCCTGCTGGGCGACCAGTTCGCCCTGATCGCCACACCCTGGCTGGTGCTTAAGCTGACCGGCGATCCGCTGGCGCTGGGCATCGTGCTGGCGCTGGAGGGTATTCCGCGGGCGATCTCGGGTGCGGTCAGCAAGTGGAGTCTCACGGCGCTGTTTGCATCGGCGGGAGTTTTGATCCTGCTGGTGAAGATGTGGGCGGCTCTGCGGCCGGGGCTGAAAACATTCAGCGAGAGCCTGACGGCAAGCGCGGCGACGGGAGATTGAAAACAGCGGGTAATTTCCAAAATCCCAATTAAAAAATATCAAATTCAGATTGCTTATTGACATTTGGTCTTGAAAGTCGTAATATAAAAATGACAACGCTGTCGTCAGCGATAACGACAGCGTTGGACAATTCGTCTGAACATTTACGGAAATTGCAAAAAAATGAGTGACCCTATCGGCGAAGCTCAATCATTAAGTATGGTAAATAGTCCAGCACATGCCACTTTGCAGGATGTGGCGGCTTTAGCCGGGGTATCCGCCAAGACTGTGTCACGGGTTGTCAACAAACAGGGTGAAATTAAAGAGGCTACCCGTCAGCGAGTTCAAGCAGCGATCGATAAACTTGGATACCAACCTAATTTCCTGGCGCGCAGCCTCGTGCATCGACGCACCAATACGTTAGCCGTCGTCGCCTGGGGGATCGATTATTTCGGCCCGTCGCGTACCATCGTGGGAATCGAGCAGAAGGCGAGCGAGCTCGGATATTCCCTATTCCTCAACCTGTTATCCAACCCGGATAATCCCAGTCATGAACAAGTTTTGAACGACTTCGTAGCCCATCGGGTGGATGGAATCGTTTGGGCTGTTCCGGAAGTGGGAGACAACCGGACGTGGATCAAGGCCGAGCGATTGAAACGATTACCGCCCATCGTCTTTCTCAACATGTCGGCGCAACCGGGATTTGCGATGGTGTCTGTTAATAACCAAAACGGCGGCAGACAGGCCACCCAGCATTTGATCGATCAGGGCCGGCGCAAGATCGGGATCATTACCGGACCCCAGAAGTGGTGGGAAGCGCGCGAACGCTACCTTGGCTGGAAAAGCACATTAGACGAGGCGGGTCGAAAATCCTCTCCGACGCTGGCGGTTGAAAGCAATTGGACGTCAGCGGGCGGTGAACAGGCAATGTATCAACTTCTGAAGCAAGAGCCGGATATCGACGCCGTGTTTGCCTCCAGCGATCAAATTGCCCTGGGAGCCATGCGGGCCCTCTCTGCAACAGGCCGGCGTATTCCTCAGGACCTGGCCATTGTCGGGTTTGATAACATGCCCGAGGCGGCTTTTTTTACTCCCCCTCTCACGACAGTGTATCAACACCTTATCGATGTTGGAAGGACCGCAGTACAAAATCTGCATCGCATGATCGAAGTTCACCGGGAAGGTAAAAAACCGGTCGAGGCTGAAGTGACGATCAGCGAGCCTGAATTGGTAGTACGCGCCAGTACGATGAACCCCTAATCAGTAAATGCCACATATTCCGGATCGAAGTCTTTTCCGAATTTGGCATCCCAGTGGAGCAGAAGAGTGAAAGGAGGTACGCGAGCGAATCAATAAATAACGACGATAATTAAGAGAAACGCCTGACAATTTTTTTCAATTAAAAAGGAGAATAAAATGCTCAAAAAAGTATTAGGTGTAATAAGTATTTTCTTTGTTGCCGCCATGGTGCTCTCGGCCTGTGCTCCTGCGGCGACGCAAACAGCGGCGGCTCCGGCGAATACGGTTGCCCCGGCGAATACAGTTGCTCCGGCTAATACGGTTGCGCCCGCTGCTACTGCAGGCGGTGCGCCTGCTGCAGGCAGCAATTGGTGCTCCGGCGTCAAGATCGTCTTCTTCCCCGGCGGAACACCCGGTGGAGGCTTCGAGCAGGTCGTCTATAACGGCGCTCTCCAGGCTGCCAAGGATACCGGCGCGGATGTGCAATACGTCTGGTCGGATTGGGATCCTTCCAAGATGACCACCCAGTTCCAGCAAGCCGCAGCCACCAAGCCCGATGGCATTGCCATCATGGGTCACCCCGGCGATACAGCCTTTGATCCGCTGATCGATGCGGCTGAGAGCTCGGGCATTATCGTAACCAGCATGAACACCCAGGTGCCGCTCGCGCAAGCCAAGTATGCCGCCAATGGTTTCGGTTATGCTGGCGCTATTCTCTACAATGCCGGATATTCACTGGGCCAGGAAGCCGTCAAAGAATCGGGTTTGAAGGCGGGCGACACGGCCTTCCTGTGGGGTTTGAAAGCACAGGCCGGCCGCGGCCAGCGCACCCAAGGTGTACAGGATGCCCTTGAAAAAGCCGGATTGAAAGTGGTCTACCAGGAGATCGATGACGCCACCAATGCGAATGCATCTGCCGGTGTGCCGGTCTTCACCGGTATCATGTCGGCCCACCCTGAAATTAAGATGGTCATCACCGATCATGGCAACCTGACGGGCACCATCCAGACCTTCCTGCAAGCTGCCAACAAGAAACCCGGTGATGTCTTTGCCGCCGGCTTCGATATCTCTGGCAATGCCGTTACCGCGATCCAGGGCGGTTGGCTGCAACTGGTGATCGATCAGCAGCAGTATCTGCAAGGTTATTTCGGCGTTCTGCAGCTCTGCCTGACCAAGGTATATCATTTTGGCGGCCTGCAGATCGATACGGGTGCGGGTTTTGTCAACAAAAGCAATCTCGATGCACTCGTTCCGTTGATCAAGGCACAGGAACGCTAAAGCTGAGCCGCTCAACCAGTTTGCTGAGGCTGCTCTTACTCTGAAATCAGCAATAAGAAACACGCAAGGGCTAAATGGCGCCCGAGGGATTTTGTCATTTAGCCCTTGCCCTTCAAATTAGCAGTTACAACTTCTGTTGTGAGTAGTGTGTATTTCAACGGATGATACCATCCTAAAATGCCATTATTCTGAATATAATTCGTGTTATAGCTCCATCCCTCACTGCAACGGAGACAGTCCTATGGAAGAATACCGGCTCGAACTTAAGCACGTGTCCAAATCCTTTGGAGAGGTCCAGGCGCTCGAGGATATCAACTTTCATTTAGGCCGGAATGAAGTGGTTGGCCTGCTGGGCGATAACGGTGCCGGAAAATCCACCCTGATCAAGATCATCACGGGCTATCACCAGCCCACCTCCGGCGAGATATATTTCAACGGCAAGAAAGTGGATCACCTGACGGTTCCCAAAGCCAGAGAGTTAGGCCTGGAAACCGTCTACCAGGAACGGGCACTGGCTGAATTGCAGACGCTCTGGCGCAATATCTTCCTGGGACGCGAACTTACCACCTCGATGGGTTTCCTGGATATCCAACGGATGAAAGATGAAACACACCGGCTGATGACAGAGTCGATGGGCTTTACCTCGCACGCCGTCAGCCCGGATTCGACGGTTGGAAAATATTCGGGTGGTGAGAAGCAGGGTGTCGCGATCGTGCGTGCGCTCTTCTTCAACGCGGATATCGTCGTTCTCGATGAGCCTACCATGGGCCTGTCCCTCAAAGAATCGGCCAAATTGATCAGCTTTGTGAACGGCATCAAGCAAGCCGGTAAATCCGCCATTTTTATCGACCATAACATCCTGCATGTCCATAATGTTGCCGACCGTGTAGTGGTGATCGACCGTGGCAAGGTTGCCGGTGAATTCCAAACCAAGCATATTAGCCTGAACGAGTTGATGGATAAAATGGTCCGCGTTGCAGAAACCGGCAGCCTCAGTTAACTTATCAATAAGGATGGATGTAATGAGTACTCAAGACAAGTCGGTAACCCCAGAAGTCAATCAGCACTATAAGCCGCCCTTCACTCTCAGAAGATTTATGCGCTCGAACAGCGCCCAGTTTGGAATCCTGGGTGTCTTTGTAACCCTGTGGCTCATATTTATCGCTTCTGCCCCCAGGACCTTCCTGGCCCCACAAATCTACTCGGCCTTCATGTCTTCCACCCCCTTCTTTGCCATCATGGCCATACCTTTGACCATTGTGGTGATCGCCAAGGAAATCGATCTCTCGTTCCCCTCCATCATGGCCATGGGCATGGTGTCGTTCAACTATACCTATGGTGCAACAGCTTTTATCAATAATGCAACCATCCAGGTGTTCCTGGCAATTGTGGCGGCCCTGGTTACCGGAGCGTTCATCGGCTGGCTGAACGGGTATATCATCGTCAAGTTCGGCATTCCTTCACTGGTAGTCACCATCGGTACACAATTCCTATGGAGTGGTGCGGCCCTGGTGCTTACACAAGGGGCAAATTTTTCCCTGGAATTTATTAAACAGACCTTTTTTTACAATCTGTTTGTCGGCAAGATCGGCCCATACTTCCCCATGCAAATGTTTTGGTTGATTGCGGTCACAATCCTGGGCTGGGTCTTCCTAAACCGGCACCGGTTTGGTGCGCATATCTACCTGATCGGCGACAATATCAACAGCGCTGAACTGATGGGCATCAATACCGGGCGCGTCCGCATCCAGGCCTTCATGCTGGTGGGCGTGGTCTCTGCCTTTGCCGGCATCCTTGCCAGTTTTTACGTGGCTTATTTCTGGCCCACCCTGGGAGGTGGCTTTTTACTCCAAACCCTGGCTTCCGTGTTCCTGGGCGGCACATCCGTCTTCGGGGGCACCGGTACCATCCTGGGAACGTTCCTGGGAGCTTTCATCATCGGCGCCATCGAAGCGGCAACCGTTGCCATTGGTTTGACAGGATTCTGGACCAATTTTATCTATGGTTTAATCATCGTACTCTCGGTGATCATGCATACTTATCTGCGCACGCGAGGAGAGTAAAAATCCAGCCGTGCGCTCCCCAACCCCATCCTTTTCGCTGGAAATCCATCCCCCTCATCCAAATCCTGCCTCGACGGAAAAGGAATGATAGGAGGAGAGATTATTTCTATTGCCCCTTTTTGTCGATGAGTTCGATCTTCCAATCATCCGTTACCTTGATAGAGGTACTGTTACCAGGCCAGTAGAGATGTGTCCAGTAGTCACCTCCTCGCAGCACAGACGGGTTCGCCCCCAGCGTTACAATAATGTGATCCGGCGTATAGTGGGCAAAATAAAGGTCGCGGTTGACCAGGGTCCGTCCCAGGGTGGGATCCAATGCAACCCAGCCAACAGAGGGCATGTACACGTCGGGCCACGCATGCTCGGTCTTAGCGAGGGCATTTGTTCCCTGGTCCAGATACAGGAGTCCTTCGAAATAGCGCGCTGGAATGCCTTGCGCCCTGCTAAGCGCCACCAGCAAATCGGAATATTCCGTGCAATCAGCCCCCATTGGCCCGAGTGCCGCTTGCGCTCCCCAATTTGCTCCATTGTAGGTATAGACCAGCGTATTGCCGATGTAATCATAAAAAGCCCGCACCCTCTGGCAAACAGTACGCTCGCCTTGCGACAATTTGCTTGCGAGGGCCACGATCTGGGGATTTGCGGATTCGATGTGCAGTTCAGGTTGGTTGAACTCATCTGGCAACTGCCCCTGGCAGACTGATAAATCGTATGCCAATTCGTTAACAGTTACCCGATAATTGATCGTTACTGTTTGGGTCGTGCCAGCGGGCTGCCCGGAGAAGTCAAACTCAGCATAATGGTTGCCATATTCGTCGATCAAGATCTTATAAACTTTGGGGGAAACCTGCATGGACTGCACCTGCTGATAGGGAGGAAAATCCCGTATCAGTGCCACCCAAAGATTCTGCTTCTGTGGCTGACCCGCTCCTTCATTTACGAGCGTAAATTGTTGTTGAACAAGGTATTCGCGCTGCCCCAGGATCGTACCATGAGGGCCCGGGGTTGTACTTGCAGGGACGGGTAAAGGCGCCCGCAAATCGGCCCCTGGCTGACATCCCAGCAAGAACACCAATAAAGGGAACAAAAACAATCTTATGAAAAAGCTTTTTATGGCACCTCTATCCGAACCAATTGTATAACATAACGATCAATATCGCAAAAACGGCATGATCGTAGTGCCTTCTGTATCGCCTTGAATTACCCGGGAAGCGTGTCTCCGGAGGACGCCAAATGGACGTAGCACTTTTATGGTTTTCTTATCGTTTCGCTCGCGTATGGTTCTACAAAAACGCTTTGGCCAGGGAATGAGGAAAAATGAACTCGCGGACGAGTCATGCAAGCCCTTAATCACAAGGAGCCCGATCGTATCCCGATCTGACCTGGGCGCCACGATCGTTAGTTCCATCACCAACCGATCGTACTTTGAACTTAACCGGCATCTTGGCATACCCGTAGAAGAAACCAAGCTGCTGGACTATGTCCAGCAGCTGCCTTATGTCAACGAGGCCCTGATGCAGCGCTTCGATGTGGACTTTCGTATGGTGCAATTGCCTGCTGCAACGACCAGTGAGGTAGATATTTTCGAGGAAGGCGATTATTACGCCTTTATCGACCGCTGGGGTTCGAAGCTGCATATGCCGAAAACGGGAGGTTTTTATTTCGACTGGGTGGACTTCCCGATCAAGGAACCAACGATGGCCGCGTTGGATGCGTATCGCTGGCCGCGACCCGACACGGTAGAGATCAATGCACGGCTCGGCCAACAGGCGAAGCATTTATATGAAAACAGCGAGTATGCCCTAGTCGGCAGTGCGGTGATCGGCGGCGGCATTTTCGAGCAGCCGGCGCGGGTGATGGGCATGCAGAATTTTCTGATGGCCCTGGTGAGTGAACCGGCTTTTGCCGACCGGCTCATGGAAACCATCACCGATATTTACATCGAGTCTTGCAATACCTACCTTGACCAGGTGGGTCCGTACATCCAGGTCTTTACCTATTGGGACGACCTTGCCGGACAAAACGGCTGGTTGATCAGACCAGAATTGTATCGAAAACTGGTCAAGCCAAAGCAAAAGCGTTTGGTGGAAGCCATCAAGAGGAAGACGGATGCCAAGTTGTTCTACCACTGCTGCGGAGCCATGCGTGATCTGATCCCCGACCTCATCGATATCGGTTTCGATATCATCAACCCCGTCCAGGTTTCAGCGAGGAGCATGGACACGAAAGCGCTGAAGACCCAGTTCGGCCGGGATATTGTCTTCTGGGGTGGAGGGGTCGACACGCAGCGCGTATTACCTTTCGGCAAGCCTGAGGAAGTGGTGGAGGAAGTGAAGCGCCGCATCGACGATCTTGCGCCGGGCGGCGGCTTTGTGTTTGCGGCGGTCCACAATATTCAGGACATGGTCCCGCCTGAGAATATCATCGCGGCATTTGATACCGCACTGGAATATGGCAGGTATGGAGTTTGAGACTCGCTGTGGGTAACATTATCGGATTTTTAAAAAGAATGAAACCATCATGAAACATCGTGACCGCGTCCTGACCGCCCTTAATCATCGAGAACCGGACCGCTGCCCCATGCAGGTAAGTTTCACGCCTGAATTTGCCATACGGCTCGAGGCTGACCTGAAACTTAAGGGCCAGGGTCTGCACAATCCACACGGAGGCGGCAACACTTACGAGCTTGAGCGCGCCCTGGATGAGGATATGTTGTTGACTTCGGTGGGCTGGGTGAACGGCTATTACCAGGACGGTTATAGGGACCTGGCTGATTACAGGGATGAATGGGGAGTCACCTGGAGAACGGTCGAATACCAAACTCGTTTCGGAAGTGGAAAATATACTGAACCCAGCGGTCATCCCCTGTCGGATGATCGTGCCCTGGATGCATATTCGGCCCCCGACCCGGAGCGCCCCGGCCTATATGTGGATGCCGAACGGACGCTGCGCGACTTCGGGGATGAATACTGGATCGTGGGTGTCACCCCAACCACCATCTTCGAATGCGCCTGGGCGCTGCGCGGTTACGAACAACTGCTGATGGATATGGCCAGCGACCCCGGACGAGCCAACTCCGTTCTGGATTTTCCCTTTCGTTATCACATGGCTGTCACACAGCGATTGGTGCAGATGGGCGTGGACATGATATGGCTGGGTGACGATGTCGGCGGTCAGACTTCCATGTTGATGTCGCCCAGGATGTGGCGAACTTATCTCAAGCCGCGCATGGCCGAATTGATCGGCTCTTTGCGGGCGATCAATCCACAGATCAAGATCGCCTATCACACCGACGGTGTCGTCTATCCGATCATCCCGTTAATTGAAATCGGGATCGATGTGCTGAACCCGATCCAGCCGCTGGCGATGGACCCGATCAAATTGAAGAATGATTACGGCGACAGACTGTGTTTCTGGGGATCCATGGATATCCAGCGCACGATCCCATACGGTACGCCAGAGGATGTGAGGAATGAGGTGCTCCTGCGCCTGAGAACGATCGGGCGGGGCGGCGGCCTGCTTATCGGGCCGACACATAACCTGCAGCTGGATACGCCCCTGGAGAATTTCTGGGCGATGATCCATACCATCCAACAGACACCTTACGGTTCTTTATCATAGAGGCGCAGGGTATGAAGTATTGTAATTCAGGTCCAACACGGTTGAAAGGTCTCAACGATCATCAGTGAACAGTTTCTTTACTACGGGTGAGTTATGATGACGAAGCGTGAAGTGGTCCAGGCCGTACTGGCAGGGAACAAGCCGCCTTACGTACCCTGGTCATGCGGCTTTACGAAAGAAGCCAAGGAGAAGCTGCAACACATTACGGAACCGTCGATGTGGAGGATGCGCTGCAGAACCACATTCTGAAGCTGGGGAGCGATATCGGTTTTTTCACCACGCTGAGTGAAAATCACCTGCGGGATGTTTTCGGAGTTGTGTGGGACCGCAGCATCGATAAGGATATCGGCAACGTCGAGGGCTGCGTACTGCCGGAGCCGAGCCTGAAGCATTATGCGTTCCCCGACCCGCTCGACCCACGTTTTTTTACCGAGAATTCCCGCTAATTGGAAAATATCCGGAGCGCTTCCGCGTTTTCCAAATCGGTTTTTCGCTGTACGAGCGCGCCTGGACGATGCGGGGGATGCAAAACTTGTTAATGGACTTTTACGACCATCCCGACTTTGTCCATGAGTTCCTGAATGCCATCGCGGACTACAACATTGCCCAGGTAAATGAGGCCCTGAAATACGACATCGATGCCGTGTATTTTGGCGACGATTGGGGCCAGCAGCGCGGACTGCAAATGGGGCCCAAGATGTGGCGTACATTCATCCACCCGGTGCTCAAGCGCATGTACGGCGCGGTACATGCCGGAGATAAATATGTGTTCATCCATTCGTGCGGCGATGTCGATGAACTCTTCGAGGACCTGATCGGAATCGGGTTGAACTGTTTCAATCCCTTTCAGCCCGAGGTGATGGATGTGGCGGCTCTAGCGAAGCAGTACCGCGGTCGACTGGTATTCCACGGCGGATTATCGACCCAAAGGGCTGCCCTATGGCACGGAGGAAGACGTCCGTGCAGAAACCCGGCGCCTGCTGGAGATGGGCCGGGAGGGCGGTTACATCTTTGCCCCGGCACATGATGTAGAAGGCGATGTTGCCCTGGAAAATATGCTGGCTTTCATCGATGTGGTTCAAAGCCAGCCAGAATATCGAAACCATTAAGGAGCAAACTCATGGTCATTCTCGATGACTTACGTATATGCGTGATCGACGGGGACATGAACCAGACCCAAAAACTGGTGCAAGAGGCCATTGCGGAGAACATACCCGCCGAACACATTCTAAAAGAAGGTTTGATCAGCGCCATGGCGGAGGTGGGTCGTTTGTTCGAGAGCGGCGAGTATTTTATGCCCGAGATGCTGATCGTGGCGCGCGCGATGAAAAGCGGTTTGGCCCTGTTACGGCCGCACCTGACCGCGGCGAACGTGCAAGCGGTTGGGAAGGTTGTCATCGGCACAGCACAAGGCGATATACACGACATCGGCAAGAACCTGGTCGGAATGATGCTGGAAGGGGCAGGCTTCGAAGTGATCGACCTGGGCGTTGACGTACCCCCGGAAAAATACGTCAGGCTATTGTCAGACATCACCCCGACCTTGTGGCCTGTTCGGCATTATTGACGACAACGATGCTACGGATGA
>CAVWHR010000009.1:0-11955 GCA_963754835.1 uncultured Chloroflexia bacterium
CATGAGTTGTTGATATTTTCACCGGATATTAAATCGGCGACTGAAATTATAGGGAAGCAGGGATAATTCGCTTACCATCTCATTATTATCGATCTTCTTTCAATTGGAGTTTAAATGGCTGAGGAAAAACTTCCAACCCGTAGTGAAAACTTTTCGGAATGGTACAACCAGCTTGTCCTGAAAGCCGAGCTGGCAGATTATGCGCCTGTGCGCGGCTGCATGGTGGTACGCCCTTACGGCTGGACTCTTTGGGAAAACATGCAATCCGGTCTCGACCGGCGGTTAAAAGAAACCGGTCATGTCAACGCTGCGTTCCCAATTTTGATCCCCATGTCTTTCTTTGAAAAAGAAAAGGAACACGTGGAAGGCTTCGCGCCCGAACTGGCCGTGGTAACACACGGCGGCGGCGAAAAATTGGAAGAGCCTCTGGTCGTGCGGCCCACCTCCGAGACCATCATCGGTTATATGTATGCCAAATGGATCAAATCCTGGCGCGATCTGCCGGTTCTTATCAACGTCTGGGGCAGTGTGCTGCGCTGGGAATTGCGCACAAAACTTTTTCTGCGTACTGCCGAATTTTACTGGCAGGAAGGCCATACCGCACATGCCAGCAAAGAGGAGGCACTTGAAGAGATGTATCGCATTCTCGACATCTATGCCGACTTTGCGATCAACGAGGCCGCCATACCGGTCATCAAAGGGCGCAAAAGCGAGACCGAAAGGTTCGCCGGTGCACAGATGACAACTTCCATCGAAGGCATGATGCAGGATAAACGCGCTTTGCAGTCCGCTACGTCTCATTACTTCGGTCAAAATTTTGCCAAGGCTTTCAATATCCAATATCTCGACAAAAATAATACCCTGCAATTCTGCGAAACTACTTCGTGGGGTCTCTCCACGCGCATGATCGGCGCCATCATCATGGTGCATGGCGATGACCAGGGATTGATCCTGCCTCCGCGCCTCGCACCCACCCAGGCAGTAATTGTGCCCATTTACAAGAACGATGCCGAAAAGTCCAAAGTAATGGAAGTCGCGAACCGCATCTTCAAAGAACTCAAATCCGCAGGGATCCGCTTGAAGATGGATGACCGGGAAGAGGTTTCGACCGGATTCAAATACAATGACTGGGAAATGCGCGGCGTTCCTCTCCGCATCGAGATCGGGCCCAAGGACGTGGAAAAAGGTTCGGTTGCACTCGCCCGCCGTGATATTCCGGGAAGAGACGGCAAATCATTCGTTTCACAATTGTCTCTCGTTGCGACCGTCAGCGAACTTTTAACCGATATTCAATCGTCCATGCTGGCCAAGGCTACTGCTTTTCGTGATGCCAACATCCATGAACCAAAAACTTACGATGAATTAAAACAAGTTGTCCAGGATGGATGGGCTTTCTCGTGGTGGTGCGAAAGCAAGGAATGTGAAGCCAAAGTAAAAGAAGACACCAAAGCCACGACGCGTAATATTCCACTCGACCAACCTGGCGGTACCGGCAAGTGCATCGTCTGCGGCGAAAAGGCCGATAAAAAAGTTTACTTCGCCAAAGCATATTAAAGCAACAGGTTCACTCAAGTGTCAGGTTAATTCATATCTGGCACTTGATACTTTTAATAACAAACTCAAAAAATGCCCGCCATCGATCTCGCCCGACTCCGAAAACAAGCTGCCCGCCTGGCCGATTTCTTCTTCGTGCCAGACGAATTCATTAAGCACTTGCACGAAATGCTCGATTCTTATGTGAATTACACGGTGCGAAAACCACCGGCGAATGCTCCAGGTGCGAACCTCCAATCGTATCGAACTCCTACGGTCGTCGTTAAGCAAATTGAAATGGAACTTTCACACCTTGCGGATAAAAGCGAAAATGCCGATGCTGCTTTGGATCTAGCCGACCACCTCTGGGACGAAACCTTTCTCGAAACACGCCTGCTGGCCGCGTTTTTATTAGGGCATATCCCGCCACAGGAAGATCGCCTGCTCTCCCGCCTGACCGCCTGGACTGGGCAAGTGCATGATGTGGATCTCCGTGCTGAATTATTGAACACCGGTCTGGCGCGCATGAGAAAAGAGGCGCCTGCCATGTTTCTAGATCTGATCGGTGAATGGCTTCAGCCAAACCGGACTCCGCTGTGGCCAAATGGAATTCAGGCTGTTATCTCTGCCGCAGCCGATCCCGACTTTACCAACATACCTCCATTACTAAAGGTAGTCGAACCGATTGTTGTGGCGGCACCGTCTAAATTGCAACTCGACATCGAGGGGTTGATCCTGGCTTTGTATAAGGTCTCCCCCACGGAGACATCCTATTTTCTTCGACAGGTTATCATTACATCAGATAATCCAATGACAATTATCACTCTCCGCCGGATTTCGCCCTCTCTTCCGGCGACGTTAAAAGAAGAGGTGCGCGAGTTTATCAGTGGAAAGCATTTCTCGAAATAATGACACACGGGATTATGGAGGTTGATATGCTAGGTTTTCTGGATATTATCTTCGGCGGCGCCTTGCTGCTGGCTGGCCGCAAGTTATTTTGGCTCTTCGTCGGTGCAATCGGGTTTGCAATAGGCATTCAAGTAGCCACCCGGTTCTTCCATGGCTCTGAATTGACAACAATTGTCGCTGGCCTGGTTCTTGGCATTATTTTTGCCGTACTGGCGATATTCGTGGAATCGATCGCGATCGCGGTTGCCGGCTTTCTGGGCGGCGGTTATGTTTTGCTAAGCATTACAGCTTTATTTGGCCTCGATAGAGGAGCCGTAACCTGGATTGCCTTTATTATTGGTGGGCTTATCGGATTGGCTCTTATCGCATTTTTATTCGACTGGGCGCTAATCAGTATTTCATCACTGGCGGGGGCGTCCTTGGTTGTATCCGGATTTAAATTCGGGACAGAAACCGGCAGCTTGATATTTCTGGTTCTCCTTATCGCGGGTGTTTTGATTTAAGGCTCCGAATTGAGGCGAAACGGCCCTAGACGCAGAAGTAATACTGCCTGACTGTAACAAAATTCACCATAAGTTCATTCGCTTTATTTAATTAGTTTGAAATATTCCTTCCATATTTGACAAAACGGATTAAAATTACCGCTATTACATATTCCATCAAGGAGGCTTATGTATGGCGAAAAGTAGCAAGCCAAAAGATATGGAAGGTGAAGTTTTTTACCCATCTGAAGACGTAGTCAGTCAGGCACGCCTTAAGGATTGGGATATGCTGGCGGAAAAAGCCAGAAATGATCTTCAGGGCTTCTGGGCTGCAGAGGCAGAAGAGCTTGAATGGTTCAAGAAGTGGGACAAAGTACTCGACGATTCAAAAAAACCATTTTTCAAGTGGTTCGTAGGAGCGAAAGTCAATATCGTTCACAACGCCATTGATAGACATTTGAAGACGTATCGCAAAAACAAGCTGGCGCTCATTTGGGAATCAGAAGATGGAAAACTGCACCAGACTTATTCCTACTATGCCATGAACCGGGAAGTAACCCACATGGCGAATATCATCAAAGCCATGGGAATTCAGAAAGGCGACCGTGTTACCATTTACATGGGACGCATCCCCGAGATCGTCTTTGCCATGCTGGCCTGCGCCAAGATTGGCGCTATTCATTCGGTTGTGTTCGGTGGATTTTCCGTGGACTCCCTGCAAGGCCGGATCGATGACAGCCAGTCAAAGCTGGTGATCACCTGCGATGGTTCCTATCAAAACGGAAAAATCGTCGAATTGAAGCGCACAGTGGATGATGCGCTAAAACATTGTCCATCGGTGGAGAATGTCATCGTGGTTAAACGAGTTGGACATGAAGTCCCCATGGAATCGAGCCGCGATCATTGGTATCACGATCTGCTTGCCTTGCCCATTGCCAATGGCAAATGCCCCACGGAGGTAATGGATGCCGAAGATCCTCTTTACATTCTTTACACCTCTGGTTCCACCGGCAAGCCAAAGGCCATTTTGCACACTCACGGCGGATACATGGTTGGGGTATATAGCACGCTCAAATATGTCTTTGATGTCAACGACGAAGATCGCTTCTGGTGTGCCGCCGACCCGGGTTGGGTGACGGGTCATTCGTATATTGTTTATGGACCGCTGCTCAATGGCGCCACTTCCTTCATGTTCGAAGGCGGACCTTCCTATCCTTATCCGAATCGCTGGTGGCAATGTATCGAACGTTATGGCATCACAATATTGTATACCGCGCCTACCGCCATCCGCGGCCTGATGCGCTTCGGCGAAGCCTGGCCGAATAAACACGATCTCTCTTCCTTGCGCCTGCTTGGCTCCGTCGGTGAACCGATCAACCCCGAAGCATGGAAATGGTATTACCGCGTAATCGGCAAGGAAAAATGCCCAATCATGGACACCTGGTGGCAGACAGAAACCGGCATGTTCATGATTACGCCCACCCCGACTGTACCGCTCAAACCCGGTTCAGGCACACGACCCTTCTTCGGACAGGAAGCTGATGTTCTCGACGAACACGGCAATTCGGTTCCCGATAACACCGAAGGCTATCTCGTTTTAAAGAATCCATGGCCCGCTATGCTGCGCACTATTTACGGCGATCCCGACCGGTACGTTAACCAATATTGGAGCAAATACCCGGGCATGTACACCACCGGCGACTCGGCCAAGCGCGACAAGGATGGTTATTTCTGGATCATCGGTCGCGTGGATGATGTGATCAAAGTTTCCGGGCATCGCCTGGGAACGGCGGAGATCGAATCCGCTTTGGTGAGCCATCCGGCAGTGGCCGAAGCCGCTGCTATCGGCTTGCCTCATGACGTGAAGGGACAGGCCATCCACACCTTTGTTCTGTTGCGAACTGGTTTCACTGGCACTCCTGAACTTTCTGAGGAACTACGCCAACATGTCTCCACCCATATGGGTCCGATCGCCAGGCCGGAAGATGTGAAATTTGTCGATAAACTTCCCAAGACACGTTCCGGGAAGATCATGCGCCGGGTATTGAAGGCACGCGCACAGGGATTACCGGAAGGTGATATTAGTACTCTGGAAGACTAACCTGATAGGATCGCGATCTCCGGGTACGAAATGGACTCGGAGATTTTTATTTATGGATAGTAGGCTTTAAAATCGGCGGTCCCACCCTGGAAAAATTAACAAGTTACCAGGCCTTGAAATTGGATAAATTACGAGAAATTTGATATTTTTGAATTTGCATCACAAACCCGGCGAATAATCGGTTTACTTTATATTACAAAACTGTAATTTTACATTCCTGTGAATTTCAGCTAGAATAAGCTTTAGTGTCTGACGAAGAATACCTTAATGCCATTCAAGAATGGCGGGTCAATATGGATGCCAATCTGCGCCGTGAAAACGATTGGCTGGCGCTGATAGGCCTCTTCTGGTTACAGAAGGGTTTCAACACCTTCGGCTCTTCTCGCGATTGCGATATTCTTTTACCTAAAAGAGCGCCGCACCTGATTGGTGCATTTGAATTCGATGGCACGGATAAAATCGTGTTGCATGTTGAAATGGGTCAGGCCGGGGAAATAAATGGGGAACCCATTCATACGGTTGCTGTGCTGAAATCGGATCATGGAGATCCCCCTAGCCTAATCACCTTTGAAGAAATACGATTGCTTGTCATCCAACGCGGTGACAGGTTTGGCGTATACATCTGGGACAACCTGTGCGCTCAGCGCAACGAATATCCGCCTCGTGCTTGGTTCCCTCCCGATGAGAAATATCGTGTCATCGGTAAGTATGCTCCTTACTTGTTGCCTATAAAAGTTGACCTTTCAAATTCCTTCGGTGAGCTTGAAAATGACTTTATGCTGGGGTATGTCACCTTCAAGCTCGGCGACAAGAGATGTCAGTTGGACGCGACCGAGCTTAACGATGGCTGTCTTTTCCTGCAATTCAAGGACGTTACGAATGGCGGAAAAACGTATCCGTCCGGACGCTATCTCATTACGGAACCTGTCAAGGAAGATGGCCAAGTCCTGATCGATTTCAACAAGTCTTATAACCCGCCTTCTGCATTTACAAACTATGCAATTTGTACATTTGCATCGAAATCGAATCACGTAAACTTGGTCGTCGAAGCAGGTGAATTGTATGAGCGGTCCCATTAAAGGCAAACCGCGAAAATCCCGCATTGTTTACGTGTGATTAACCGCCCGCCAGTTTGATCAGTTCCGGGGGCACCCAGAACTTACCCAATCCCACAAAGCCAACCGCCAAAGAAGCCACAAGAATCAAAATCCCCGCCGCAACCAGGATCCGGTCGTGACGGTGATAGGTTAATTGGTCCAGCCAGGTGCGCGGACCCACGCCAAAGGCGCGCAGGTCCATCGCATCGATAATATCTTCGCTTCCAATGATTGCATGAATGGTCACTGGTACGATCAGCGGACCGAGCTTTCGCACCTGGGCGATCAATCCGCCGCTGATCTTTTCAAGTTCGTAACCACGCGCCCGTTGCGCATCCATCGTCAATTGGAAATCCCGCCCAAAGGTCGGTATGAAGCGCATGGTCAAATCCATGGCATAGGCAATGTTATCGGGAAGGCGCAAACCCTTGAAGGTGATACCGTAGAGGGCCGGGTTGAGCGAGTACGGGATCAAAATGGTCATCATGGCAATACTGAAAACACGCACGAACTGGCTGACCGCAAAAAACAGCGCGTTCAACGGTGATATCCAATGTGGGCACCCAGCCAAATATGGAAAACGGCGCCTTGAATTGACGGATGAGATGTTCCTGCTTATATAATTCCGTTCCACCGCGGCCGGTCAGAAAAGTCAGATATGGCGAAAAAGAAGACAAAACCGATGATGAAAATAAAGGCGCGTCTGATCTCATGCCACTTAACGCGCGAGGTAAATAGAACGACCAATGCAATGACAAAAAAAGGCAGTAGAAAACGCACATCCCAAAAGGCGAGCGTGGAAATCAGGAAACATAAATAGAACATGATCCAGGCGCGCGGATCGAACCATTGGATCAGGGATTTTTCTCGTTTACGATAACGCCAGGCAACAAGCATAAATCACCATACTCGGCGGGGACCTCACGAACCGGATAAGAAGCAGGGGCCCCGCCGGGTATGTTTTACAATCTATCTACCAGATTGCCGTTGGACAGCTGCGTAAGCTCCCACCAGCAGCGGGACAAGGATCGCGGCGAAGATCAGGTTCGGGCCGGCTGCCGGCAGGAATTCACCTACCACCGCCGCGGCCAGGCTGAAGCCGTTGATGAAAATATCGGAGAGCGAAGCAAAGAGGATGCCGATGATATTTCCAAGCATGCCCCATGTGACGGCTGCCGCAATCTTCTCATTGGAAGCAAAAGCAAAGCGGACGACCAGCACCAGCACAAAGCCGATCAGGATGGTCAGGCCTGCGAAAATGGAAACCGGTTCGGAGGCTGCAAAGTAAAAGCCATTCTGTACACTGCGATTGAAAAAGAACAACACGACGGTCAAGAGCAGCCAATACACCGCTCACCCACAATACGGTGTCCATGCTCTTCTTCTTATCCTTGAACAGCAGCGCCATGCCGGCGACAAAGCCGACCAGACCGTTGCCAATGCTCCACTGCGGGCGAAAGGCCAAAGCCGGTCAGCGCATCGCCGAACATGTTGCCGACTGCGCCGCTGAAGAAACCGACCACGGGCCGAAAGCATAACCGAAGAACATCGGGATCGCGATGGCGGGTCGCAGTGACACCTGGCTCAAGGAAGGCACAACAAAGACCGTGCCGTTGAACAGCCAGGAAAACACCGCATACAAGGCGGCGCCGATCGCCATCCAGACCACTTCACGCGTGCCCACTTCCCAGGCTGCATTCTCACGGGTGAAATAGTACACCGCGAAAGCGATCAGAAGACCGATGATAACGAACACAAAGCGAAGGACGAGCGTGGCCTGATCCACCGAAAAATTGAAGGGGCCGATGGTCTGTGTTGCCCAGGGCAAACATGATGATCGCAAAGATCACCAGGATCACAACCAGCGAGATCAGGACATTCGTGAGTTTCTTATCCATTTCTATTCTCCTCTTGTTAAATATGCGCCAGCGCCTCAGCCCGCATAAATCGTCCGGTTTGCGGAAAACGCTTCACGTTCAACGCAAGCAGCGATGAGGGCACAAGGCGGCAGGCTTCGAGTCGGTCGAAGTCGCGCAGCACATCCTGCGGAGTTCCATCCGCAATGAGGTCGGCCATCCGCGATCAATAAGACACGGTTGGCATAAATGACCGCCAGGTCCACATCGTGGGTGATGAACAGGATCGCTTCGAAACCGGGCATTTGCAGGATGGAATCCATGAAGTTCATGTAGTTCTGATAATCCTGTCCGGCAGTCGGCTCGTCCATGACCAGGATGCGGCGAACGCATGGCCAGGATGGCCGCAATGCTGACGCGCTTCTGCTGGCCAAACGACAACGCCAGCGGTGGGTCTTGCTCTTTATCGGCAAGGTTCACAATCTTCAGCGCCTCTTTCACCTCCTGTTCAATCTGATCCTTCGGATGTTTCAAATTCGACGGGCCGAACGCAAGCTCTTCGCGCACCGTCGGAGCAAACAACATGTGGCTGGGACTTTGAAAAACATAACCCAGCGTGCTGGCAATTTGTGCCACACTCGCTTCTTTCGTATCGCGGCCATTGACCAGCACCCGACCCGATTTCGGTTTCAAGAGACCGATCGCATGCTTGACGAAGGTCGTCTTGCCTGCACCGTTCGGACCCAACACTGCAATCACGTCACCGCGCTTGATCTCAAGATTGATCCCATGCAGGACTTCAGTATCGGCCTCATAACCAAACGCGACATGCTCAAATTTAACCAGCGCTTCCATTCTGTGAGCTGTCAGCAGCGAGCGCCGGGCAGGATTTTTATCTCGACTGGGGCAGGTTCATGCCTGGCACGCTCGACGATATCTTCGGCAGGCAATTTGACTTCGCGATAGTTCACTACTTTAGATAACCCATCCATCTTGCCAAGGTAACGGATTTGTCCTTCGGACATGAACATTACCCGTTCTGGCTTGATGCGTAAAACATCTTCCACGCGATGTTCCACCATCAAAACCGTCATGCCTTCGTCCGCCAGATCACGGACGGCATCCAGCGTATCCTGTGCGCTGGCCGGGTCGAGACTTGCCAGCGGTTCATCGAGCAGCAAAATGCTGGGTCGCATGGCAAGCACGCCTGCCAATGCAACCTTTTGTTTTTCACCGCCCGAAAGATTGAACGTCTCGCGATCGCGCAGATCGGAAATCTTCAAGAAAGCCAACGCCTCATCCACGCGTTGAATAATCTCATCCCGCGGCATACCAAGGTTTTCCAGGCCAAAGGCAACTTCATTCAAAACCTTCGTTCCAAGGATCTGGCGCTCGGGATCCTGCAAAACCGTTCCGACCTTTTGCGAAATTTGTGATAGTTTCCAGGTGATCGTCTCTTCGCCAAAGACCAATGTACGTCCCGTAAGCTCGCCTTTGTAAGAACGCGGGATCAAACCGTTGAGGATGCGGATGAGCGTGGTCTTGCCACAGCCGCTGGCGCCTGCTACGAGCAGGATTTCGCCCGAATTTGCGGCGAATGAAATGTCGCTGATGGCTGTAGATTGGCGGTCACGATAACGGAAGGTAAGGTTTTCTACGACAAGAGGCGTTTCAGGCATTATATTTTTCGGGAAGGCGATTTACCAGTGGTTTAAACCTTACCTTCAGGCATGATGATTGCTTCAATGGGTTCACCTACTTTAACACCCAACTTCGAAGCAGCGTTGCCGTTCACGACAGACACGATCAAATTACCTGTGCTTCCGAGCAAGGCGATCACTTCACCGACTGGCCGTTCACCAAAGGTATCCACCATCCCTTTGATCGCGATCCCATTTAATCGCACAGTGATATTTTCTTTTTGTTGTATCGTTTCCCGCAGGTTTTCCACCCGAATATTCGATGCGATATTGCCAAAGTGATCGATGTGAATGACTTCACCCCGCCAGCCTGATTCTGTCCGTTCAGGGCGTGGCAATTGGATAAGTACCGGGTCAGAAAAAGCCGTCCCCAGTTGTTTGAATGGAACACCGCTTGCCAAGTGTGCGGCAACCGGCGAAAAAATGTCGCGTCCGTGGAATACAAAGCTTACATTTTGCAGCCAATACTGGGGCTGATCGAGTTCGATAAACTCGTACGACCATTTTTCCTGCTTCGCCCGCTCGAGCAATAAGGTAATGATCCCATTATCCGGACACACAAAATACCAATCACCGAACCGGGCAGCCATGGGGCGGCGTTTCGTACCTACACCCGGATCAACCACAACCACATGGACAGTATTTTTTGGAAAGTAGGGCGCAGACCGGGCGAGAATCAATGCCGCTTCGGGAATATTTTGCGCGCCCACCATGTGACTCAAATCTGCGATTTGTGCGTCAGGGCAGATGTTCCAAATCACACCCTTCATGACGCCAACATTCCCATCTTTGATTCCGAAATCCGTCATGAGAGTAATAATTGCCATTGCAAATCTCCTCAATGACATTATCAAGGGATATAGAATGAATGTCAAGACTTTAGTGCACTTGTCAATCCGTCAGACGGCGGATTAAGTGCGTCATAAAGATTTACAATTGATGAGTTGGCTGGTTTCAATTTAAAGCTAAGGGATATAATCCAAAAAACCTAGCACGCTTTATTACAATATCAGGTTTACTTTCTGAGATGAATTAATCAATGGATTTGCAAAAAGCACCAACACTTATCCTGCAAACGACGCAGCCGAAACGATAAAGAAAATCGTTGCCAATATAAAATCAGAAGGGTCCTCCAAGTCATATGAAAGTATTGATTTCCTCGATCGGCTCCCGTGGTGATGTTCAGCCCATCCTGGCTCTAGCCCTGGAACTAAAGAAATTGGGACACGAGGCCAGCTTGTGCGTAGCTCCTAATTTCAAAGAGTGGGTAGAGTCGTACCGGGTGACCTGTATTCCGATAGGGCAGGACTTGAAGAAACTCACGGGTGGAACCGTGCCGGGTAAACTAGTCCTGCCATCACAAGAACGATTGCAGCGAATGGCCGACGAAACGGTGCGTACGCAATTCCAGGTAATAGCCGAAGCGGCGCGTGGCTGCGATCTTATCTTAGCCGCGGGGGCGCTGCAGATAGCGACACGTTCGATCGCGGAGGACCGCAAAATCCCTTATGTCTTTGCGGCCTACTGCCCAGCTGTCTTACCATCGCTACATTACCCCCCTCCGAAAACGGGTGGTCAATATTCGTTTTCGCTTCCGGAGACTGAAAATCTGCAGCTTTGGACAAAAAATGAGGAGGAATTCAATTCGCGATTCGGCGCGACGCTGAACGAGGAGCGGACCAAGCTCGGCCTGGATCCCGTTACAAGCGTTCGGTCACACATCTTTACTGATCGTCCGTGGCTCGCTGCCGATCCGGTGATCGCGCCAGCCTTCCCTGCCTCAGGTATGGAGGTCTTGCAGACCGGCGCTTGGATGCTCTCCGATCAGACTGAGCTACCGGATAACATTGAAAATTTTCTCAGAAACGGCGCGCCTCCCGTCTACTTCGGTTTTGGCAGTATGCGGGCATTTGAGCAAACCAGCCGGGTGCTGATCGAGGCGACGCGAGCATTGGGACTTCGGGCAATTATCTCGCAGGGATGGGCAAATCTACTGCCCAGCGATATGGGGTACGACTGCCTCTCGATCGGCGATGTCAGCCACGAGAGACTGTTTCCACGCGTGATTGCCATTGTCCATCACGGCGGTGCGGGCACCACGACCGCCGCTGCGCGGGCGGGCAGACCTCAGGTCATTATCCCGCACAATTACGACCAGTTCTACTGGGCACACCAAGTGCATCAGTTAGGAGTGGGAGTGCCAGGCCCTACGCGCGATAAACTCACCGTAGACGCACTGGTTCGGGCACTGCACGAATGTTTGCTAGCCGATATAAC
>CAVWHR010000010.1:0-59002 GCA_963754835.1 uncultured Chloroflexia bacterium
GAGATCATTGGGGAACATTTCTCGCGGTTTTATTTGGATGCCGATGTAAAGAGCGGGAAGCCTGATCAGGAACTGGCAATCGCCAGAAAGAAGGCACAATTCCGGGAAGAAGGCTGGCGGGTGCGCAAGGACGGCTCACAATTTATGGCCGAAGTGAGCATGGCCAGACGGCCTTGTATGACGAAGCAGGAGCACTGCGCGGCTTCGCCAGTTTAAACACGCGATATCACCGAACGGAAGAAGGCCGAAGATGCGCTGGCCAGGTCGGAACAGGAATATCGGACGTTATTTGAAAATATGCCCATCAGTCTGTATCGTACGGCTGCCGATGGCCGCATCCTGGACGCCAATAGTGCGATGGTCAGGATGTTTGGCTATAAAGACCGCGAAGGTTAACTCTGGCAGAAGAATATAATCGACCTGTATCTTGATCCTGCCCTCTGATCGGAAATTCAAAGGCGAAATGGAAAAGACCGATGTCCTCTCCAACTTCGAGGCGGAATATCAAACGCCCGGATGGGAAAACTTTTTGGACGGAAGATTATATTCGCATGGCCCGCGTGAAGACGGGAAGCTTTTGTTTTTTGAAGGCAGCCTGATCGACATTACCGAGCGTAAGCAGGCGGAAAAAGGATCGAACGCCAGCTTGAGCATCTTTCCGCCCTGCGTGAGATCGACCGGGTGATCGCCTCCAGTTTCGACATGCACTATAACCTCTCGTGGATCCTTGAATCCGTCATCAAGGAATTGGGTCAGTGGATGCCGCCGACGTGTTGATCTTGAACCCTGTTTCCGGCAGGTTGGATTATGGCGGCGCGGTCGGTTTCACGCCAAACCCTGAGAAAGTCGTTTACGGCTTGGGCCAGAGTCATGCCATGCGGGCCGTCCTGGACCGCCAGGTTGTTCATATTCCGGATCTGAAAGATCAACCGAATGACTTGCTCTCTACAAGGTGTCATGGTCGAGGACGGTTTTGTGAGCTATTATCGGCGTGCCGCTGATCGCCAAGGGAAGTGTCAAGGGCGTGCTGGAGGTTTTCCACCGCACGCGCCGCTCGAACCCGACCAGGAATGGCTCGACTTCCTCAACACCCTGGCCGGCCAGGCCGCCATCGCGATCGATAATGCAACTCTGTTCGACAACCTGCAGCGCTCCAACATCGAACTGACCCTGGCCTACGATGCCACCATCGAAGGCTGGTCGCGGGCCATGGACCTGCGCGATAAGGAGACCGAAGGCCATACCCAGCGCGTGACCGAAATGACCGTGGAATTGGCTGGCCTGTTCGGGATGAAGGATGCGGAACTGATGAGCATCCGCCGCGGCGCATTGCTGCACGATATTGGCAAGATGGGCGTCCCGGATGCGATCCTGCTCAAACCGGGCAAGTCTGACAGACGAGGAATGGGACATCATGAAAAAACATCCCAGCTCTGCCTATCGAGATGCTCTCTCCGATCCACTACCTGCAGTCTGCCATGGATATCCCCTACTGCCATCACGAGAAATGGGACGGCACCGGCTACCCGCGCGGCTTGAAAGGCGAACAGATCCCGCTCGCCGGCGCGCATCTTCTCCGTGGTGGATGTATGGGATGCGCTCACCTCCGACCGGCCCTATCGGAAAGCCTGGTCGAATGAAAAAGCGCTGGAATACTTGAAGTCCGAGTCCGGGAAACACTTCGATCCGGAGGTGGTGAAGATCTGTCTCGAGTCGGGAGTGTTCGAGCGCCAGGGTTTTCGGAATGAAGAAAAGTCGATCAAAAGGAATCCATGAAGGCTCTTACCCAAACATCCCTGACAAATTCTGGGGATATGCACTCTGGCTGGCGCTGTTCACCATTTTCTATAACTTTGCCGAAGGCCTCGTATCCATTTACTTTGGCGCCCAGGGTGAGACCCTTACCCTGTTTGGCTTCGGCATCGACTCGTTCATCGAGGTCATGTCCGGCATTGGCATCCTTGCCATGGTGCTGCGCATCCGTCGCGATACCGGTGCGCCGCGTTCCGCTGTGGAGCGGACCGCCCTGCGTATTACCGGCGCATCCTTCTACCTGCTCGCCGCCGGCCTGGCCGCCACCGCCGTCTATGATCTTTATACGGCTCACAAACCCGTTACCACCCTGCCGGGCTTCGATCATTTCATTGATATCCATCGCGATCATGTGGGGATTGGTACTGGGCAAACGCAAAATTGGGCGCCTCTCAATTCGGCTCCCATCCTGGCGGACGCCAACTGCTCGATGGTCTGCATTTATATGTCGGTTGTGCTGCTGGCCTCCAGCCTCGTTTATCAGCTCACCGGCCTGGGCTTTGTAGACAGTGCTCGGCGCGCTGGGCTTGATCTATTTTTCGATCAGCGAAGGCAAAGAGGCGTTTGAAAAAGCCGCTGATTTGCTGGCCGCCTCATAGTGGATTTAATTTATCGATCAATTCACTGTCTATCTTGTCTTTGCCCATCCACGCTCCCGAGATCATCCGCATTGCCTTTCTCCACGCCTGACCTTCGCAATCGGTAATCCCCTCCGATTGGAAGCGATAATCGTTTTTGCGGATCAATTCATCCATTTCAGATTGAAGCGTCTCAAGATTTTTTTGTGTAACATGCAGCAGAAACTGGACCGTTTCGGTTTCCTGGGTCCGTTCGAGCAATTGGGCCAGGTGCGGAAAGCAGAGTCCGTCCAGATCTTGAAATACAAGCCGCAGGCTTTCATCATCGAGTGAACTGCTCAACCCGTCCAGCGCACGCTCCGAGGCGGCCTCTTCTTGTTTCGCAAGCCGGGCATCGCCCCGGGGGTATTGGATGCGCTGGTAAATTTACGGACGAGACGGGCGCGTTCCCTTGGATGGTTGTACGCCGCTGAAGAGGAAGGTTTTGGAAAATTTTCCAATATGATCTTGACAATATTCTTGTAGATCATGGAAGCGCCCAGTGCGTCCGCGACCCTTGTTTCTAGGAGGATCCCGGCATGTTCGACACAAAATCCATGACTTTTAAGCAGGCTGTCTCGCGCCCCGGGATCGTTTACGTTCTCGTAAAACAAAGCGTCCATGTACCGCAGGACGGAACGCGTGCTCAGGTGGCAGATGGGACAACCCGGTTGCCGGAGGCGTCCAGGAGATCGAAATACATGAACGGATGAGATGGTTTTGCAGAAGATTCCATGCGGATCATCTGACAGAAAGAGTATTGTTCTCATTCATCTGGAATATCGCTTTATTAAGTCATCGTTTCCATCGCCGCGCTGTATAATAATTATACTGTACGGATGGAGCGCGGAATATTTTTGTCCTGGCACAATAAAAAAAATACTGACTGGGAGAATGCGATGAATTTCAATGTTGAAGAAGCACGCCGCCAATCGCTCGACTTGCTCGACCGGACCCGCCGCGAGACGCGCTCGATGCTTTCCCGCCTCGACCCGGAGCGGGTGGTTCACAATGACGAACCGCGCCTGCGCGCTTCGGGACGTGGTGGGACATCTGGGCGTCTGGAATGGGGAGGCGGCCCGCTCGTTGAGGCGCGTATGCCGAAGGGGGCGAATACTTCTGCGTCACCGCGAATACGAAATACTACGAATATAACGGCCCGGCCGCCGACGAGCGCAGCACCTGGACACTGGAACGGGTCTGGGCCGAATATGAGGCCTCCCATGACCAGCTCAAATTGATGATAGAGACGATGCCGGTGGAGAAGTGGGATGGCGAGATGCTGTTCCCATGGAACGAGCGCGGCACGGTCGAGCAGTTCATAAAGAGGATGATGAAACACGAAAAAATCGATCACTGCAATCTCATCCTCAAAGTTACGCAGGAGTGACGGTTTGAAAAAAGGTGTCCCCATCCTTTAGGGCCTTTTCGTCTCCGTTCACATCGTACCCGTAGGGCATCTTCGTTCATCCCCGGTGAATAACAATCCTCTTTAGGAGAATTTTATTATGATTGTCCGCCTTGCAGACCGGCAGCTAAAAACAAAATTTGGGGTCTTTCACGAATATCTCTATTACGACGGCCAAAAAGAAAGCATCGCTTTGGCGATGGGGGATGTGAAAAATCAATCGACGGTGCTTTGCCGCGTACATTCTGCCTGCATGGCAGCCCATGTTTTTAATAGCGTGGAATGTGATTGCCGTGAACAGATGGAAATTGCCCAGTCTTTGATCGAGCAGGAGGGCAGGGGAGTGATCATATGGCTGGATCAGGAAGGGCGCGGGGAATGGACATTTTGCCCTGATCAATTCGGCCAAATATGCCGTGGAGCACGGCGTCTCCCAGACGGAAGCATATCAAGCATTGGGGTTTAGCGAGGATGCAAGAGACTATTCAAGGGCCTCCGAGATATTATCCGATTTGGGAGTTGAATCGATAGTATTGATCACGAATAATCCCGATAAGAAAAACGATCTAATGCGAGATGGGGTCGATGTCGTCGGGACGAAACCTGCGGTAATGGATGTAAGCCGGAACGATGACCTTCGAAATTATTATGCCGACAAGAAGAACAGGGGCCATAATATTAAATAAGAGCAAGACCTCGGAGGTCTTGGAGACCGCCGAGGTCTGTGAGCCTGACCTACCCAGGTTGCCGTTGCCATTGCACCCGTATGGTAATCGTTGATTGAAATCAACGGGTCGCCGTTATATAATCTTTTCCAGGTGATGGGCGGTCCATCCCCAAACATTTTATCGAGCAGAGGAGATTATTGTTATGAGTGCAATAGATATCGTCAAGGTTGCGCTGGCTGCCGTCGAAGCTGGTGATTTTAAAAAGGCTGACGGCGTGATTGCCGACGACATGGTATTTGCCGGACCCGTTCCCGAGCCGCTGGGCAAGCAGGAGTTCTTGGGAGTACAAAAGGCCATGCTCACGGCCATGCCCGATTGGAGTTCAACGGTGCAGACTACAAGGAAAATGGCGACGTGGTTACTGCGAACCTGCATGTCACCGGAACACAGACCGGCGAGCTGAGCCTGCCGATGCCCGGCCTGCCGAAGATCCCGCCGAGCGGCAAGAAGGTATCCCTGCCTAACGAACCGACCACCTTCACTGTAAAGAACGGCAAGCTCGCCCGTCTTGACGTAACGCCTACGCCCGGAGGCGGCGTGATGGGTATTTTGTCTCAGTTGGGCGTGAAGATGCCGTCGTAGCAGGTCGGCATTAAATTCATAGCTCCTGAATAAAAATGCACAGGGCGCATGCCCTGTGCATTTCTTTTTTTCCCGCAGAGGCAGGTGAGCGCTCTGTGCGAAATCATCTTTCCGAGATGCCTCGCTTACGGGCACGATTTAAGGTCCACGCTGTTGGTTGTGGAACTCCCGTACTGGTTGAAAGCCGCAACGCCATAGGTATAGGTTTTCGGGTTGATCACAAAACCCGAAACATTGAACTGGTCGGTGTAGGATCTTGCATTTGTGCCCAGGGTGGCTACTTTCGATCCGTCCTTGTAAACGTAGAACCCGCCGGCGTCGTTCGTGTTGTCCTTCCATGTAACGGTCACAGTCCACTGATAGCTGATGAGAAAGAAGTTGCCAATCTTATGAGAATTGTTCACGCTCGAGCAGCTGACGCTCACGTTCTTGGGCGGGTAGGGCGGAAGAGCCGTGGTGGGAGCGGGCGTCAATGTAGGCGGCATGAGCGGAGGGACGGCTTCCGACAATTGGCTGGTATCCCCGACCACCGTGGCGTATTGGCCCCATAACCAGCAGGTCGCGCTGCCTCCACCGGGGTAATTGATGACCCAATAGTTGGCAGGTGTGTATTTGGCGACGACCTCCCCGGTCATTCCAACATCGAACGTCATCACCAGGTCATAGGCCGCGCTGGGGCCTGTCCGGCAGTTTGTGACCGAGCTGACGGTGACCGTCGGCGGACCGGACGTGGGTGCTGATGTGGGCGTTGCGGCTGTCTGCGTCTGCGCCTGTAACGTCGCGACTGCCTCGGTCAACGCAGCATTTGGATTAATCTGCGTCGCCGTACCGGACGGAAGGGTGCATGCCAGCACCCCAAGCGCCAGGACACCGACGGCAGCGATAAGCTTCCTGATCAGTTTCATTTCTCTCTCCTCAATCTCTAGTCTCGACCTGTATTATCGCACTATTACGGTAAAAATTCTAGACATCGAGGAGATATTTTCATTTATCAGCAAAATATCGCACAATTAGCCTCCCATTTTTTGCCATACCTGCCTCACGAAAACCTGCTTGCTTAAATACGGAAGGCGAACCCATAAAGCGATAGCTTTGATTGGGCTCAATCGGATACCCTTCAATGGTTGTGGCTCCCTGCGAAATGGCAAACGATATGGCAGCCTGTAACAATTTCACAGGCAACCCCTGCCCCCGCAAACTCGGGTCCACGAAGAAACATACAACTGACCAGGTCGGTAAATTGTCGATACGCTTCAGAGTTGTCGAGCCTTCCAGGAGCGCGTACGTCTCACGCGGTGCAACAGAGCACCAACCCACTGCTTTGCCTTGCCGATAGCCCAGTACTCCGATGGGGACGTCCGCCTGGACCAGGGACTCAAGCTTGTTTCGACGTTCCGCGGCAGATAGCTGCTTGAACTGTATGCTCTTCAAGCGCCAGCGCATACACCAGCAATAGTTTGTATTGCCATGCTGCTCGAAGAACGCGGTGAGATCAGCCCACCTGTCGATGGATAGCGGATGGAATTCTAAATCGTTCATCGCTTCTGCTGAGGTAGACATCCCACTTTCGATACTCCTATCTGTGAGTCAAAAGGGTGCCTGATAGTTTCATGGATTATACCGTCCGGTTTCCTATCTTCACTCTTGGGCGGTAATTTGTGAAATATGAAATTCGGTGTTATTCATACCTTTATCCCATCTGATGACTTACAGTTGCGGGTTATAATTTCGACCTCAGGATTTATTCGTTGTCCGGTGATACATGTCCGAAAGGAGACCAATATGAAATCCCCATTCGGTTATAGAAAATTCTTTATTGTTTTATTTGTCCTGGCGCTTGCCCAGTTCGCTTGCAGGTCCGGCGCGCAACCTTCGACTGCCGCTCCTCAACAAGCATCCACAAGCGCACCGCAGGCCACACAGACACCCCTTGCTGCAACATCGGAACACGGCACGCCCGATGAGGCTATGGCAATGCTCCAAAAAGCGGCGGCACATTACAACGCGGTTGGACGAGAACAGGCCCTCAGGGATTTTACTGGCCGGGTGACGCCGTTCTTCGACCGCGACCTTTATGTTGCCTGCATTGATGCCCGCCTGATCATCACCGCGAACGGCGGATTCCCAAATTTGGTTGGCTCAGCCGTCGAGCCGCTGAGCAGGGCAGCCTGGGACTCCGCTTCGATAAGCCAGATTGGTTCAGTCGATTATCAATACACTGACCCTGTCACCAAGAAGACCGAGGCGAAAACATTCTATTACGAGAAAGTTGGCAGCGATGTCTGCGGCGTCGGCGTATACCACCCCTAGGTTCGTTTTTTATCATCATCCTTCATAAGGCCATTCCTTTGTGCAGCTGGTTTGAAAACTACAAAATACCGGTTAGCACAATAGCCGTATAGACCAGGGACAGTGAAAGGATGATATTGACGATCGTCTTCAGGCGGGGGTTATGGAGATAGGTCTTGATCGCGGTTCCGAATATTGCCCATACTGAGGTGGCGGCAAAGGATATGGCCGACAGTACGGCTGCTGTCAGCAATACCAGCGCGGCATTGCCGGTATAGGATATCAAAAACCCGGAAAACAGTGTGAAGGCGTAAACGATCAGCTTGGGGTTCAATATCTGCAGCATGATCCCATGTCCAAATCGCAAGGGTTTCGCATTCTGTTCGGTGAACGAATAACTGGCCTTGAGAATCCCAATAGCCAGGTACAGGATATAGGCCGCGCCGGCATACCGGAGCACGGGTTCAAGTGCAGGGAAGATGCCCAGCAGCGTCCCGGAAATCAGGCCGCTCAGCAACATTACGAAGAACACCCCCGCTGCCAGACCGCCTTGATAGTTCAGCGTGTTCCTGTATCCTAGCTGTACCGCGATCGAGGCGCTGGAGATGTTGCTCGGACCCGGCGTGAAGGTTGAAATAAGCACGTAGGATAGTAAGGGGAATAAGTTGGGTGGCATGAATTGTCAGGATGTCCGGCTATCTATCCTGTTCGGCGTATTGGCCTGGCGTCACACCGATGATCTGTTTGAAGCGCCGCGTCAAATGGCTTTGACTGCTAAACCCAACCTCGGTCGCTACCTCGGCCAGGGGTGTGCCGGCCTCGATCAGCCGTTGCGCGTGACGGATCCGCACGCTTTCAAGGTACGCGTAGGGAGGCATCCCCACTTCGGCGCGAAAAGCGCGCAGCAGATAGTAAGGACTGAGAGAAACATGAGCAGCCAGTTCGGTCAGGCTGATGCCCTGGGCAAAACAGTCGTCAAGATAGCGGCGTGCCCGCTCTATCGGCTTTATGCTCTTTGCCCAGCCGTTGTTCGTTAAAGTGCAGGTCGGCATACTGCTTGATGAGTTGGGCCAAGGTCCACGTGAAGCGCGACTCGCATTCCAGCGCACTTGCGTTTTCAGACAAGGCTTCGTGCAGGGCCAAAATGCTGTCCCTCGTCGGACGATGGTCGACGCGCACCTCTTTGAAGAACGGCAGGTCCTGGTGCCGGCCTGTCAGTTCAAAAACTGCCGTTTGCATGTGAGAGAGGGTGGGATAGATGGAACACATTTTGAAGCCATGCTCATCGGCGGCCTCCCCGGTATGGGCCGCGCCCGGGTTGATCAGGATCACTCCGCCGGGGGGCGTGAAATGTTTGACGCCCTTATGCGTAAAAGACTGGTGCCCTCGCTCGATGACACAAATGACATAGTAATCGTGGCTGTGACGCGGGAAAGCATGCCGAACGTATGAAGCTTTTAAAAGCTCCACATCAAGTCGGGTGTTATGCCAGATTTGGGACCATTCCTGGGTTTGCATTATGGTTTGAAGATACACGCTTTAGGCAAAGTTGGATTGTCGGAAGTTGGTCAGCTTTGTCCGCATAACATACCACAGACTTATCCCGGTTGTCTTACAGAATATTGCCCTGTTCAGAAAGAAAAATCTTGCCGGATAAAGTGGTCGAAGAAGTCTTCATGTTCACTTTATCCGACAAGATTAAATATCAAGTAACAAATATCGATTATCTGATCCCCGCTCCCGAACATCCGATATCTATCCTCCGGGACAGTGCCTCACGTCGACTGTCACGATGCTCGAAACCTCGTACCCTTTCACCGCTTGTACGCCAAAGGTAACATCGTCGTAATAGTGTCCCCAGTGGCGGAACGTACTCGTATAGGAGCTTGCATGCGCGCCTAGTGTAGCGAGCAGATACCCATTTCTGTAAACGCGTACGGCGTATGCATTGGGTTCGGTATTCCTCCAGCTAAAATACACGGTCCAATCGGATGAGTTGTCGTGGAACCCTGAATTGCCGTGGTGCCATCCCCAGTCGTGGTCGTCGTCGGAAGAAATGTCGGTGCTCGTGCATGAGACTTTTAATGACTTGGGCTCACTCAGGGTGTAAGTTGTTAATGACGAAGGAGGTACCTCGGGCAGGCTGCTGATATCGCCTGTCAGGATTGCATAGACGCCCGACAGCCAGCAGGTGGACCCCGGGTAATTTGGCGTTTCGATGACCCAGTAATTGGCCGCCGTATCTTTCCCGACCGGCACAACGATCATTCCGGGATGGACGGTGATTACAAAACCGTAACTTGTGCCTGGTCCCGCGTAGCAGTTCGTGTCCACGCTCACCGATAGGGTGGGCGGGACGGTGGTTGGGGTGGGTGTGCTCGTCGGGGTTGCCGTTGGCGCTTCTGCCGTTAATGCCTGAAGCGTTCCTGCAACCATCGTTGCCAGTTGGTCCTGGCTCGATTGCTGTAGCGTGGGAGCGTTGGACGGAGCGCTGGCAGGATTTGTTCCAAGGTCGAAAGACACTCCACATGCCAGCGCGGTCACTGTGAGTATACTGAATGCAGTAAGAATTCTTTTGGTAGGGGACATACATTCGCCTGCCTATAAATATACTCCAATTACGGGCATTCGATATGTATTTTATGTGTAGATTTAGTTAGACTTTAGACCCCCCAGGGGCTTTAAGGCTTCAGAGACCTGAAATGTCTAAAATAAATTTTCTCGCCAGGCTCACAGCCTCTTCAGGTTTCTTGTAACTTTGTACGGTAAGCTTGGGGTGCGGGTTCCCGCTGATCATCTTTGAGATTTTTCGCCCCTCCTGGTGGATGCACAGCACCGGCTTTCCTACGCCGAGCGCAAAACCGATCTCATAGCCCACGCCGTGGGAGGGTGCGCTCACCTCCGCGATCAGTGCCTCCGCCTTGCGGATCCAGGTCACGTCGCGCTCGTACACCTCACGCGCCGAGGCGACGGCTTCCAGGGCCTGCACGTTCGATCCTGCGAGATGTGCCGTCGGTATTTCGTGGCCGTCCGCCAGCAGGCCCGCGATCAGCTCCTGATAGACGTGTTCGAATTCACGTCCCCCTGTGATCGAACAGGCAAAGTAAATGTTCATTTCCTTGGCAGTCTGTTCAGGATGGAAGAATTCATTTCCGGTTTCCGTACCGGCTCACCCCCGCTCACGCGCAAGCTTTCCAGTTGCGTGCTGAAGGACATCCAATCCTGTACCAGGATGACGAGGTGCGGCGTTTTATCCTTGAAAAAAAAGGGCGAAAGGAACAGGCGCAGGGTGGAGGCTGGCATCGGTAACGCATTCAGTTCGACGACCATCGCCGTCATGCTTGAACAGCGGGTACAGGATATCCCGCTTCAGGCCCCGTAAACTCTTGGGCGGGAACAAGATCGCCATGCTGGCGGAGGTGGCGCGGTGGATGCGGCGGTAGGAGATCTTCATCCGCAGGAAAGGTGTAGCCACCAGCAGGTGATCGCTGCGAGGCTGGACGATATGCGCTCTTGCGCATGGCCCAGCATGACCAGAGAGATCAGTATGACGACCCCACCCAGCCCGGCCAGCGTCTCCCATCGCCAGGCTGCCGTGAGACGTGTGTACAGATCGCTGTAGAACGGCCAGGCCAGCGCCAGCCAGGCCCAGCCCGATGAAGAAAAGGGCCGGCCACCAGCGATCCATCATGCGAGTATAGAGGAGGAGTGGATATTTTTTTCCCGCTTTTGCCATAGACTTTATTCTTCGGGTTCGGAGGAGGCAGGATTCGTTCGCCTCGTTCACTGGCCGGAGGCTCGCCGCCGTTCAATTGAGCGCTCAGCCGCCCGATGGCCTGTTCGAGATGCTCGCCGCGCAGGCTGAACGTGATGTCGCCGCGCGTCTTTTCGATGATGCTGCGCGCCAGGTCGGTCTGGCGGCGCAGTCCGTTGGTGATGGCGTCCGGATAATCCATCGTGACCAGCACCGAATAGATGTCGTCCATGATGCCCAGCAGGCGTTCGGCTTCCTGTGAATAGCCGTGCCGCAGAATGTCGAGCGTCCTGCGCCGCAGCTCGCCCACCACTTCGGCCAGGCCGTTCAGGTAGGTGAAACCGGACACGCCCAGTTCTTCCGGTGTGAGCAGCGGCCGGTTTTGGATCAGCGCGCAGGTAACGTTGGCTTCCACAAATTCCTTCAGCGCATCCTGGGTGTAGCCGGCGTAAAAGAGATCGGGATAATCTGCCAGGCCGCCCTTCAGCGACTCGGCCAGCTTGCGCGCCTCTGCCAGATGTTCTTGCATCACGTCCGTCTTCATCGCGATGGACGGCGCGGATGGCAAGCGAGCAGGCGCGCGTCAACTGGCGGGCCTGGGCCAGCGCCTGGTCGCGGGCTGCGGTGCGCGCGTCGAAGCTTTGGCGGATTTGATCGGTGATATTTTCGAGTTTATGCATAGTTTCGCTTTATCGGCATGAATATACTTTGCTCAAAGTTTGACTTAGTCCGGATGCGCACGGTGCCCGGTAACCGCGATCAGGCTTTATCGTCCTTGGGCGGCTCCGGCGGCTGGTGCGGGCGGAAGAGATGCTCGGCCAGCGAGGTGTTGACCGGCACGTTGATCTCACCGAAGGCGGCTTCGTAGCGCGCCAGGTTTTCGGTCAGGGCGCGCAGCAGCAGCTTGGCCGAAAGCGGCGACATCAGCACGCGCGCTTTGACGATCGGCATTGGTGTCGGCCGGCAGCAGATGAGCAAAGTCGATGACGATGTCGGCGGGAGAATGCGAGATGCGCGCCAGGTTGGCATAGACCGTATCCAGTCCGGGCGGGATCTCGAGTGTGGGCGAAACTGGGGGTTTGGGAGGAAGAGACATGGGCAGGTGCGTCCTGTCTGATTAGAACGGGATATCGTCTTCGGCGGGAGCGGTGGCCATCTCGCCGGCCTCGCGCCATCCCGCCGCCGCCGGAATCGCCTTCGCCGCGCGTGCTCAGGAAGCGGACCGTTTGCGCCGTTACTTCAAAGGATGCGCCCGAGCTGCCATCCTGCTTCTGCCAGATGCGCGGTCCACCCGTGTTCTTATCGGGCGTCAGGCGTCCTTCGACCAGCACCTTCGAGCCTTTCTTGAGATACTGGTTGCAGATTTCGGCTTGCTTGCCCCAGGCCGAGATGCGGAACCAGATCACCTCTGTTTGCTTTTGACCGTTGCTGTCGGTCCACGACCGGTTGGATGCGACCGAGAACGAGGTCACTGCCTGGCCCGATGGCGTGTAGCGCATTTCGGGATCCTTGCCGAGGTTGCCGACGACGATGATGGTGTGGTACATGGGGTCTCCTTTTGAGTTAAGGGAACGCCGCAGTCGCGGCGTTAACGATTGATGTTTCCATTTTACACTTATTATGAGGGGTTGCGAGGAGATTTGAGCGAGTTTAACCTGATTTGGAAATGAACATCTGGCGTGAAGTAACCGGAAAAAAGAAGCAGGCAGGGCGTATGCGCCCTGCACTGTCTTCTTTCTCTCCAGGGCAAGATCGTATGTATGCTAATCAGCTGCAACCGCCACGCGCCTGCGGCGCCTCGCTCGGCTGAGGCCGGGCCGCGAAGCGGAAGCCCGCGAACATCAGGATGGCCGAAAGCAGCTCGCCCAGGTAAAGGAATTGTCCATATCCCAGGCGGGTCAGCGTGCTGGCCGAACCGATCAGCAGCGCGCCGGCCGCGATCAGCACGTTGCCGATCACACGGTTGGGCAGCACACGCTTGCGCCAGAACAGGAAGGCCGAATAGATCGCCCCGCCCACCAGTGTCAGCAAGCCGTAGATATTGAAGAATGGCGTGGTCAACCGGACGGGCGAGCCGAGCGGCAGCAGGCCGCGCACCACGGTCACTTGCTGGCCGCGATAGGTGGTGGTCGCGTTGTCTGCGCGCCGGCCGGCGGCGTCTGGCCCGCCTCCAGCACCTTCGTCCCATACTGTTCGCTGACCGGCTTGGAGGTGGTAAAGACGGCCGCATCCAATTTGGGCATGGCCTCAGCATCAGGTAGCCGGCGAAGAGACTGCCGACCACCAGCACTGCCGTGACGACATGCACCCACGGCTTGCGGACGAGCAGGTAGAGCGTGCCGTGTCCGATCCAGGCCGCGTTCAGGGCCGCGCCGAACAGATACCAGACAAAGAAGACCCATCGGTTCCAGGCCAGCGATAAATAAGCCTCCGCAAAGCTCCCTGCACCGAACATGGCCAGGCCGATCCCCCAGAAGAGAAAGTTCGGCGCCCGGCGAACGAAGAAGCGCTGCAAGACATAGATCGTGAATCCCAGCATGATGGCGGTTGAGATAAAAGGAAGGATCTGGTTGATGGACATATTCCTCTCCCGTTGAAATTAGAAATGGATGATGCCAAGCAACACACCGGCCGCGAACAGGATCAGCGCCGTCATCAGGACCCCCATCACGATCAGCAGAGCCGGGATGATCTTCTCGAAGAGCATCGACTTTTCCGGTATGTGGGATGTTTCGGTTGCACGGGTTGGGTTGGGCATGTTGACCCTCATTGACCTGATTTTTATATTATATATTTTCTACTTCCTTTTCAACCGGGTCAATGTAGGTTTATATAGATTTTTATTAGCGTTTGACTAGAACCGGATATTCGGATATTTATGGCATAAGCAGTATACTTCCTGAAAATCTCATGGAGGAGAAGTGCGATGCCTGCAGCCCCGCATATCGAAAAACATTTTACCGCTTCTGATACCGTGCGTGACATCGTCATCGGCATGTCAGACGGGCTGACCGTGCCTTTCGCGTTGGCGGCTGGCCTTTCCGCGGTTGCGGCCAGCAACGTGGTCGTACTGGCTGGGTTGGCGGAGATCGCGGCCGGTTCCATTGCCATGGGCCTGGGAGGTTTCCTGGCGGCCCGCTCGGACGAGGAACACTACCTTAGCGAGCGCCGCCGTGAAGAAGATGAGATCGTCACCAAGACGGATTTCGAGATCCGTGAAACCGAAGACATCCTGACGGGCTATGGCCTGACGAAAAAAGAAAGCCAGCCGGTGGTCAAGGCCCTGATGAAGCGGCCGAAGGATTGGGTGGATTTCATGATGCGCTTCGAGCTTGGACTGGAAGAACCGGATCCGAAGCGGGCGGTGACCAGCGCCGCGACCATTGCTGCATCGTACATTTGCGGCGGGTTGATCCCGCTTTCGCCTTATATGTTGATCGCGCAAACGACGCGGGCCCTGCCTTATTCGGTTGGCGTGACGCTGCTGGCTTTGGGAGTGTTCGGTTTCATCAAGGGCCGCTTTACGGGCACGCACCCTTTCCGTTCCGCGCTCCAGACCATGCTGATCGGCGGACTGGCGGCTGGCGTGGCGTTCCTCATCGCCAAATGGATTGGATAAATCTACATAAATCCTATACAAGTGTATATAATTCTTATGATATAAATTTGCGGATTATAGTACTGCGTAATTTTGATGGTCGAAGTTCATCCAACCCTCCCGAAGATTTTAATAACTGACATTACACATCGTCCTGCAGGTTCCGCCCCGCGGCAGGCTTGGAAACAAGAAACCTGCGGGACGTTTTGCGTAAGGCGATTTAATAAGGAGTAGAAAATTATGCAAGAGACAGCTAAAGCCGAGATTACAGAAGCTCCAAAGCGTTATCATCCCCTGCTGGTTACTTTGCACTGGCTGATTGTCCTGCTGGTGTTCGTCAACTTGTATATAGGCTTGTTCGTATTTGAGCCGATGCTCCGCGGGGGCGGAGCCTTCCGCATCCCCGAATCGACCCTTGCGATTCACATGGCGGTTGGGATCACGATCCTTATCCTGATCGTCGTGCGTTTTTTCGTCCGGACCGGCACCAAAAAGCCGGCAGCCGCTACGTCCGGGCACAAATTCTTCGACGGCCTTGCGCGGGTTGTGCATTTCGCGCTGTATTTCTTCGTATTCGCCACAACCGTTATCGGCTTGGTGTTTGCCATCCAGACCAACAGGCTTCAACGGGCCTTTCTGGGTGGCGGCAACCAGCCCGAAGGTTTTCCCGGTGGTAGCAACTTTGGCAGATTCCCCACCCCGGGACCGGGGACTCCACGTCCGTATTTCGGCGGGGGCGGAAATAATCCCGGTGGGAGCCCGGGCTTTCAAGGGAATGGCCAGCGTCCTGGTGGACCCGGTTTCCCTGGCGGACCGGGCAGGCCGGGCCGAGGGTTCAACCTCTCCTTTTTTCTCCTGCCGCTGCACCTCGATATAGCGGTGCTGTTGCTCTTTTTGATCGCGTTTCATATCCTGGCAGCGCTATATCACCAGTTCATACACAAAGACCATTTGATCGGTAGGATGTGGTACGGAAAGGCCTGACAGATAATTGGTAGTGTACAGGAAAATTTCTATAAAACGCATGGCATTCAAAGGACGGCTCCGCGAGCCGTCCTTCGATTAAGAAAATAGCCTAAATGGTTCCCTTCCAATTTTTGAGATCAGGGCCATAATAATTTTACTAATGTCCTGACTGCTCAGGTTCAGCAGCCTTCGCAGAAGAAGATACCCGAAAGAGCATAGGACAAGTATAAAGACTTACGAATGATCAATATTGTCATTGAGATACTGGCCGGCCTGGTTTTGCTTGGCGGTACATTACACAACATCCCCGGCATTGGATTCTCCCTGGAAAGATTTGCGGGCTGGTTAAACGCCTTTGATGTGATTATTGGTATCGTTGCAATCGTGCTGGGTATCCTCGAATTGCTCACCCTGGAAGGATTGCTGTTGATCCTGGCCGGGTTGGTATTGTCTGCCAGTGTCCTGCATTCGATTCCTTCCATTGGCCCATCGCTCGGAAGATTTGCCAACGCGCTGGCCAAATTCCGGCTGATCATCGGTGTGGTCATTCTGCTCGTCGGCGTTTTGAACCTTATCGTGTTTCTATTGGGTCCGCTCGGACGCTTCCGATGAATCAATGGCGACCCCCTCCTGGAATTTACGGATAGGCCCTTATTGCATTTGCCGGTAAATTCGATTTATCCAGAGGCAGGGATAAAAAATATCATACCAATCGGATGCTTGCTTTACAGTAACTTGTATTTTCAACAGGCAAAATCGTATGGATGGTCAGGAAGTCTGGCCGGAAATACCCATGCCGGCCTGCCCAGCGACCATTGCCAGGCGCCCAGCGCAGCCGCGCAGGCCGCGACATAATGGTCGCGGATATCTCCGGTACGGGAGATGCCTTTTAATCCCTGTGTTTCGAGCCAGCTAAGGAGTTGGGAACGCGCCGATGCGTCACGTTTGAAGCTCGCCACTTCGTTGGCAGATGCGTTACGCAGAAGCATACACCCGCCCGGGTGGACTTCCACGATGCGAAGGTCGAGAGTTGGCTTGAGGGTTTCCAACATGCGTGCCAGCACAATGCCGCGCAGCGTCAAATAGACCATCCGGGTCATTGTCGGCGGCATGATCCCAACGTTCCCCTTTTTTGAAACCAGTTGGCGCAGTTCTTTGTCAGAACTCGCGATCCCCTCCGCCGGGGTTATAAGAGAGCGGGGCATCCATCCCAATTACGATGGGTTCGTTATTCCCCAGGTCAGATACCGTGCGAAAGATGTCATGGTCGCTTGCCCCGTCCACGACCTCGACAAAATGTAATTCAGTCCCCCGCTCTTCGAGCACCACCAGATACGTATCGGCTATATTACTTGGTCCCGACAGGTCCAGGCCGATGACCTTCATCAGGCCATCATCATCTTCGCCGCCCTGCGGCCGATCTCGACCGCGAAGTTCGTGCCGCGATCCCACGGATAGACCTGGCTCATCGAAGCGAAATACAACCCGTCGATGGGTGTCTCGATGGCGGGGATATTCTTCGAATGATTGACCAACGGCACGGGCTGGGCATAGTTCGTTTTGAAGACCCAGACCTTCTTCACCCAATCTTTCTCGAAAGCCGGGTTGAATTTCTTGAAGGCCGGAGTGAAGCGCTCCAGTAACTGCTCATCGCTCATCGAGAAATATTCGTGACCCGCTTCGAGATAGTCACCCGCATATACGATGTGGTCGCCGCCAAAATGCTCTGGCCCCACAAAATTGGTGTGTTCCACCAGGGCCAGCATGGGATAGCCCGCATCCTTGGGCAGGTTGAACCAGTAATAGCCCTGCTCCGAGAGCTGGTGCTTGAGCGCCAGCACCATGACCACTGCGCCCATGGACTTCAATTCCAGCAGGCCTTTCAAATAAGACCCGGGCAGATCGGGACACAACTTGGCCATGAGGTTCGGCGAAGTGGTGACCAGCACCTTGTCGTACGATTCTATTTTTGCCGTTTCTATCTGAAGTTTATGATCGGTTCCCGTTTGATGGACTTCACCTGCGCCCCCAGCCGGATTTCCACTCCCTGTTGCCTGAGCCTGTCTGCGAACATATTTGCGAAATTTTGAAACCCGCCCTCGAACGTGCCCAGCCGTGTGCTGCGCGCTTTGATGCGCGCCCACATCCAGGCCATGTTGACGTCTTTGTAGTACGGCCCAAACTTTCCGATGAGCAGCGGTTCCCACATCTTTTCGTAAACTGTGCGGCCCGCCCATTTGGCATAGCCATTCATCGGTGGTGTATTTTTCCAGGTCTTTCCAGTTGTTCGTTAACCGCAGATAGAGTCCGACGAAGCCAAAGCGGATCTTATTCAGCCCAAATCCAAGCCCGGGGAAAAGCAGCGCTTTAAAGATCGAGTCGAACGGATACCATTTGCCCTTGTCAATACACACAGTGTACGGTCGCGGAAAGAGGACCTTGTCCTCCCAGCCCAGCTCGCGGATCAGTCCGAGCATGGACTTATCCGATTGGAACCAGTGGTGATAGAACTTTTCGACCGACCAGTCCCAATAAGGTTCCTTGAATCCGCTGGCCAGCCCACCGACGTAATCTGCCGCTTCGAAGATGATAACTTCGTGACCCGACTTGCGCAGGTCGTATGCGGCGGCCATGCCGCCGAAACCCGCGCCGATAATGGCAATTTTCATGGTACTCCTTTGATGCTTTTCAGCCCCTACTCGCTAATTTTTGTTTCTGCCCGCAGCGAATCGCTCCACTTGATGCCTTCACGCGTCAGGTAATACGCGCCAAGCAGCGTGATCGGCAGCCACAGCGCGACATGCAGCACCAGCGTATAGCCCGCCGCAGTGGCCTGGTTCACGCCGTACGCGGTCAGCACGGCGATGCCGGGCGCGTCGAAGGTGCCGATGTAGCCGGGTGCGGAGGGGATGGTGGTCGCCAGGTTGACGATGCCGTTCATCAGCATCAAGGCAAAGAACGAGACGCTGAAATTGAAGGCGTGCATCACGAACCAGTATTTGCCCGTTTCGAGCAGCCAGATGATCACCGAAGTGAAAAACACCATCAAAATATCGAGCGGAGAGCGCAGCGACGCCAGGCCATCCAGAAATTTGTGCATCAACCCGCTTACGTTCTCACGAAACCGTACGGGCAGCAGGCGGACGATCAACCATTCGCCCAGGCGGACTGTCACCTGTGGGAACAGGGCGGCCAGCAGAAAGATGAGCAGTGCGCCCAGGAAGACCCCCGTCCCGATCACGGCCACCTGCTGCAGGTTGCCGACAAAGCCCGAATTGCTTGTCAGCCTGGCGAGTTCGGGCAGGTTGAGGAACACAAAGCTCAGCATCACCACCCCGTCGAAGATGCGCTCCACAATGATCGTCGCCAGCGAGGCCGAAATGGAGACGTCTTCCCTGCGCTTGAGGATCACGGCCCGCAGCACTTCACCGGCGCGCGCCGGATAGATATTGTTTCCCATATAGCCGATGGTCGTGATGGGGAACATCGTTTTGGTCGGTATTTTCTTGATGGGCCTGAGCAGGTAATGCCAGCGCCAGGCCCGCACCCACACCGCCACAAATAGACCGCGATGCCGGGCAGGAGCCACCAGTAGTTCGCGGTTTGCACCGCGCCCCAGAATTGATCCAGGCGCAGGCCGCGCAGGGCCAGCCAGATAAAGACGACGCTGATCAGGATCCCAAGCCAGAACTGCCATTTTTTCATGCGAGCATTGTACCAGAGGGTGCCTGTCCCGGTCAACCTGCCGTGAGCGACGGTATAATTTCCTTCGTGGAAATTAACGGCCCCGCTCCCGATTTTGAATTGCCCGACCTGGACGGCACTCTCCATCGTTTGCGCGATTACCGCGGCAGGATCGTGATCGTCAACTTCTGGTCGTGCGAATGCCCGCATGCGGAGCGCACCGACCGCGCCATCATGGCCATGTTCGTCCAGTGGAGCGAAGAGGTGGTTTTGCTGTCCAGTCGCCTCGAATCGGATCGAGTCGCCGGAAGCGATGGCGGAGGCCGCCAGGATCCGCCGCCTGCCGCTGGTGCTGGTCGATAGGGAAGACGTCGTTGCAGATTTGTACGAGGCGCAGACCACCCCTCACGTCTTTGTGATCGACCGGGATGGCATCCTGCGTTATCGCGGCGCGGTGGATGACGTCACATTCCGCCTGCGGAAACCCACCCGCTTCTTTCTGGACGAGGCCGTGGAAGCCCTGCTGGACGGGCGCCTGCCTGCACTGGCAGAGACGCCTGCCTATGGTTGCACCATCGTGCGCGAAGCAGTAGAATAACATCGTGATCGTAACTGAAGCGCGCGTTGCATTCCTTCGCAGAATCCACCTCTTCCATGATCTAAAGGACGATGACCTGGCTGTCATCGCGGGCATGTTAAAGGAAGAGAGCCATAAAGAAGGCGAGGTCATCTTTTCCCAGGGATCGGATGCCGACCGTTTCTACATCATCTACCAGGGCAAAGTGCGCATTACGCGCATCCATCGCAAGGAAGAGCAGGAGCTGGCCTCCCTGATCAGCGGGGATTATTTTGGGGAAGAGGCGCTGCTTTCCAAGGGAAAGCGCTCGGCAACCGTCAGCGCGATCGAGCAGACCTATTTGTTCGTGCTCGACCGGGTCGAATTCAAGGCGATCATCAAGAAGTATCCAAAGTTAAAGGCGGCTTTTGAAGTCTCGGTTGCCAGCCGCAAGCTGGCGCGCGAGGTGCACTTTAACTGGCTGCGGCCCGACGAAGTGATCTATTTCGTGGCCCGCAAACACGAGGTGCTGCTCTTCCAGGCTTTGACCGGGCCGGTCGTGGCATTGTCCGTGCCGGTCATTTTGTTCGTCTACTTCTTTTTAACCCGTTCCTTCTTTGCCATTTTCGGCGCAGGCGTTCTTTTGGTCGCGGATGGCGGATGGGCTTTGTGGAACTGGATCGACTGGGGGAATGATTACTACATTGTCACCAATGAGCGCGTGATCTGGCTCGAAAAGGTGATCGGTATTTATGACAGCCGCCAGGAGGCGCCGCTCAGCACGGTGCTCTCGGTGGGTGTGGAGACGGATGTAAGCGGCCGCCTGCTGGACTACGGTCACGTGATCGTCCGTACCTACGTGGGCAAAATACCGTTCCACCATGTATCGCATCCGTATGAAGCGGCGCATATGGTGGAAGAGCAGTGGACGCGTACCAAGCATTCCGCCTCGCGCATGGAAAAAGAGGCGATGCGCAACGTTTTGCGTCAAAAGATGGGGCTGACCGTTGAGACTAAATCTGACCAGCCACCGAAACCGGATGTCGAAACGTCTCCCACCTTTTACCGGCGTTCCGTCCTAAAAGTGATCGGTTCCAACTGGTTCAAGCTCCGGCAGGAAGACGGCGGGACGGTCACCTATCGCAAACATTTGTATGTGCTTTGGCAGCAGGTCTGGCAGCCCACCCTGCTTATCATCCTGCTTGCCCTGGGCATTCTGGCCCGGCTGATCACGCTGGTTCGTACGCCCGGGGAAAGCCTGTTCGACTTTTCGAACGGCTTCAAGGTGGACACGAGTCGTGATTGCCTTGCCGGTCGTGATGATCCCTCTCATCGTCTGGTGGATCTATCAATACATCGACTGGAGCAACGATATCTTCCAGGTTACGCCCGACCAGATCCTGGATATCGACAGGAAGCCGTTTGGTTCGGAAGAGCGCCGCGCAGCCCCGCTCGAAAATATTTTGAGCACCCAGGCTCACCGGTACGGACTGGCAGGTTATTTCCTGAATTTTGGGACGGTGGAGATCACCGTCGGCGGGACCCACCTTGATTTTGTCGATGTGCTCGACCCGGTGGGCGTCCAGGCCGATATTGACCGCCGCCGCGAGGCGCGCATCAAGCAAAAGCGTGACATCGAAGCGAGCGCCGAACGGGAGCGCATGTCCGACTGGCTGGTGGCTTATTACGAGAACGAACCGGAGCTTCGCCAACGCGATGCCGCGCCTGAGACAAAACCAAAAAGCGAGTAAAATCGGGGGACAAAATTTTCGCGGCAGGATATCCTCTGCCGTCTTCGCGCCGGGAATTACGCACGGCATCTTCGCGCCGAGAAGTACGTTCGGCATCTTCGAGGAATTGAATTAATGGGACTACGAACGATCGTTACTCTTCCGGAACCGATCCTGAGACGTAAAGCCCGGCCGGTTTCTACTTTCGACAAAAATCTGCAAACTCTGATCGATGACATGATCGAAACCATGCGTGAGGCGCCCGGTGTGGGTCTGGCCGCGCCGCAGGTTGGAATATCCGACCGCCTGATCGTCGTTGAGTATGCGGATCCGCCGGAAGAGAATGAAGACAGCGAGGAAGAGCCTAAAGAGGTCAAGCCTAAACTGTATGTGATGGTCAACCCTGAGATCGTGAAGACCTCGGAAGAGAAGGTCTTGGGCGTGGAAGGCTGTCTATCCATTCCGGGGTTGGTGGGTGAAGTGGAACGGTTCGAAATGGTGCAGGTCAAAGGCCTGAACCGTCACGGCCAGCCGATGAAAGTAAAGGCGGAAGGCTGGCTGGCGCGTATCTTTCAGCACGAGATCGATCATGTCAATGGCGTTGTCTTCCCGGACCGGGCCACGCGGGTCTGGAAGCCCGAGCCGGAAGAGGAAGAAAACCTGGCTTAATTAGCCATGCATCTCAACCATCTCTCCCTCACGAACTTCCGCAACTTCGCCCGCCTGGATATTGATATTCCCCGGCGGGTTGTGCTGTTGGTCGGGAGCAACGCACAGGGCAAGACCAGCGTGCTGGAAGCCATCTATTTCCTGGCCTCCTTTACTTCATTTCAGACACATACCGACCGCCAACTGGTCAACTTTGTGGAAGCCAGGAACCCGCTGGCAGTGACGCGCCTTGTGGCGGATTATGAACGTGGCACACGAAGACATAAACTCGAAGCGCGGCTGATCCTCGAGCCGACCGGCATCAATGGCCAGCGCTTGCGCAAGGAAGTCCTGCTCGACGGCGTGAAGAAACAGATGAATGAAGTCATCGGCCACTTCAACGCGGTCATCTTTGTGCCGCAGATGTCGCAGATCATCGAAGACGGCCCGGATGAGCGCCGCCGTTATCTCAACCTGGCGCTGGCGCAGGCTGTCCCGGCTTATGCCGGGTGTTAAGTGAATACGGCCAGGCCCTCACCCAGCGCAACGCGCTGCTCAAAACGCTGGCGGAGAGCGGAGGCGACGCACACCAGCTCGAGGTCTGGGATGAGACGCTGGCGCGGCTCGGCGCGCAGATCATCCTGTGGCGCATCGAGGCCATCCAGCAGATCGAACGCCTGGCAACGCGCGTCCATCACGAGTTGACTCACGGCAAGGAAGTGCTGCGCCTGATCTATGAACCGGCGTATGACCCGCTGCCGCGCCTGACCGGCAGATCGGCATGAAGCTGACAACGGAGGTGGATCGTTCCGCCCTCAAGCTGGACGAGATCCGATCGGGTTTCTGCGCGCGTCTGGTGCAGCTCCGCTCCGAGGAGATCGCGCGCGGCGTGACCACCATCGGCCCGCATCGCGACGACCTGCGCTTGCTTGCCAACGGCATCGACCTGGGCGATTACGGCTCGCGCGGCCAGGTGCGTACGACCCTGCTGGCGCTCAAGCTGGCCGAAGTGAACTGGATGAAGGAACGCACCGGCGAATGGCCGGTGATCCTGCTGGACGAAGTGATGGCAGAGTTGGACCTCCAGCGCCGCGCCGATCTGCTGCACTATGTGAGTGAAGCCGAGCAGGTGTTGTTTACCGCAACGGATGCAAACATGTTCACAACCGATTTCCTGGAGAAGTCGGAGGTCTGGAAAGTGGAGGAAGGGACCATTCAGAAACCTTGATTGTTGTTGATAGTTGCCAAATTATTGCTTACAGCCCTGGCATGAAGTATCCGGAATTCTTAGTCCCAGGCTGAAAGTCGAAGAATCCCGTGCAGCGGTGCGTGGGACGGGGTATGAGTAGATACAACTATTTAGGTACGGAAAGGATAAAGACCATGCCGGTTAAACACGCAAAAGATGTCGAAGCTAATAATGTGGCTGCAGGCAAAGACACCACCATCCAGGTGCTGATCTCTTCGCAGGAAGGCCCGAACTTTGCGCTGCGCAAATTCTCCATGCAAAAAGGCGGCGGGATGCCGCGCCATACCAATACCGTGGAGCATGAACAATACGTTTTATGCGGACAGGCCACCATCACCATCGGTGATGAGACCCATCAGGTCAAAACTGGCGACGTGGTATTCATCCCTGAAGGCGCGATACATTCTTATCAAAATATTGGCAATGAGCCGTTTGAATTCCTGTGCATTATCCCCAATAAGGAAGATAAGATCACGGTCGTGGATGAGAAAAGCTGCTAAGGTTGGAATTCATGTAAAATAGTGTAGATGGCTATATATCCTTTCAATGTAAGCCGTTTGATCGATATTTGCCGCCAAAATGACGTTTCGATGGTGGGTGTCTTTGGTTCGATGGTGCGCGGGGAGGCGAAGAAGAAAAGCGATATTGATTTGATAATCCGGTTTTCGAAACGAAAGAGCTTGCTGGCTGTCGTACGGCTGGAACGCGAGCTCTCGGAGGCGCTTGGCCGCAAAGTGGACTTACTCACCGAAGCTGCCCTCAGCCCCTATTTGCGCGAACGGATCCTGAAAGAGATGCAGGTCGTGTATGAAAAAGGATGACACCGTTTATCTTCGACACATCCTGGATGCCATTACGACTGTTGAAGAATACCTGCATGGAGTAAATGAAACGAAATTCAAGGCGGCTAAACTGCTTCAAGATGGAGCTATCCGGCAAATTGAGATAATCGGTGAAGCTGCTCGGCACATTTCAAAAGAATTATGGAAGACCTATCCGGAAATCCCCTGGGAAGACATTGCAGGAATGAGGGACAAACTCATTCACGATTACTTCGGTGTTGATCTTGAAAAGGTGTGGCTTACTACAAAGGAAGATTTGCCGTCACTTAAAGAAAAGGTTGCAGAGATTCTGAAGGATTATGGACAGGAATGATCGGACCTCGGAGGTCTGCTGAACTCACAGCGGTTGCTTCATCGGCATGCCCGCCTTGCGCGGATACTTGGGCGGCGTGGCTGCGGATTTATCTACCAGCACCAGATAGCGGTCATCGGCTACGCCGGGCAAATTAACCGGCACTACCTGCTTCAATTTCCCGCCCAGTAACTTCATGGCTTTCTCCGCAGATTGGGCCTCGGCCGGCCCGCTTTCGCCTTTTTGCGCGATCATCGTCCCACCCACTTTAACGAACGGCAGTAGGTATTCGCAAAGCACGTTCATATTCGCCACGGCGCGCGCCACGGCCCAATCATATTTCTCGCGATGCCCAGGCAGCTGTCCTGTTTCTTCTGCGCGGCCCTTGATCACTTCGACATTCTCAAGCCCGAGCATGCGGACTATATGCTCGCAGAACATGGCCTTCTTGCCGACTGACTCCACCAGCGTCAGCTTCATACCCGGATACAGGATTTTTAGGGGCAGGCCGGGAAAGCCTGCGCCGGTGCCCACGTCGATAAGGCGATGGGGCGGGTTCGCCTCCCACGCCAGGACACAGGAAAATGAATCCAAAAAATGTTTGGTGCGGATCGACTCCGCGTCGCGGATGGCGGTCAGGTTGAATTTCCGGTTCCAGTCGAGCAGTTCGCGCTGGTATGTGAGCAGAGCCATCACCTGCCGCCCCGTGAGATGGACGTGAAAGAGTTCCTGCGCGCTTTGTACGAGTTTTTCCATTCCCCAAAAATTATAACCGTTCTCCAGAAGAGACGGTCATCTGTAAAGTATCTGGAAAAGTGAATGTGTGGGGTGTACACCCCACACATTCACTTTTCCAGCATCCTTCGCCCCAGGTTGAAGACCTGGGGCGAAGTTGTGTGAATAGATATGTTATTTCTTGATCTCTTCTGTCTGTGCAGCTTTTGGCCTGCGGGTTATGCGTAATATCCAGCGCAGCAGCAGGAACACCAGGTAAAGTGGAATGGCAATGGTGATCAGCTTGGGCAGGATGTTAAGGAAGAAGCGGATGAGGAAGTTTACGAAGCCCTGCCAGAAGGAGATCAGGTCCCGGAGAGCATCGCGCGCCACGCCTTGCGGTCTCCAACCCGCGACGACGATCGGCTGGATGGTCTCCGCCGCGATGATGTTGACGCTGATGGACGAAAGAGCCGCGGATTGTTCGGTGTATTTGATCTGGCCCTTCAACACTTCGATATCGCTGTCGATCTGCTCCAGTTGGGCATAGACGGCCAGCACGTCCTGGGTCTTGGTCGCGTTCTGCATGATCTTGGTCAGCTGGTCCGCGGCCGCTTCCTTGGCCGTGAGGCGCGACTGCAGGTCCACATACTGGTCGGTGACGTCCTGCCCGGTGCGGGTCTCGTTCTGGACGTCCACCACGCCTTTTTTGATTTGGGTCAGTGCGTCGTCCAGGCTGTCCTGCGGCACGCGCACCACGATCTGCGCCTGGGGCACCTGCACACCGTCGCTGGCATAGGTCTGGGAGATGTTGACCGATACGACGAACCCACCCATGGCTTTGACCATATCCTGGATGGTTTGGACGCGGGCGTTCACATCGTTGACGACGATGCTCAGGTCGGCGGTTTGGATCACCAGCCGCGTTGTATCGGCGGAGGTTGTGTTATCTGTGGGCGCGCCGGCCGGGCTTTGAGCGTTGGATTTTGTGGTATCGCTCGATTGCGCGAACGATTCCTGCGGAGCCGGGACTGCACCTGCCCAAAGCCGGGCCATTTGCAACGTAGGGAGCCGCGGGCGCCTGGGTCGCCGCCGGACCGCAAGCCGCCAGGGCCAGCATTGCGATTATGCCAATAACAAAAAGGGAGCGTTTCATTTCGTCCTCCTTCAAGGATGAATCTAAAGGTGATTTGTTCTTCAGACGAAATGTACGTCTAAAAGTTCCGGCTCATGGCTCTGTCGTTTACCCACAGGGCAGCTTCGTGAACTCTTCCCTAATCTCGATCCATTGGGGTTGCCCGCAAAGGCGGGGTTGGGTGGGTGGTTACCAACCCTCGGCCAGCCGCACTGCGTGTTTTTCGGGCAAGCCGGCCTCACGGATGCGCCGCTGTACTTCGGCCACGTCATATTCCACGCGGCGTGCTTCCCAGGTTTTTACCTGGCTGTCGTAGATGGCGTAGGCGGCGCGTGGATCGCGGTCGCGCGGCTGTCCCACCGAACCGGGGTTGATAATGGCGCGCTCGGTGAGCAGGATTGGCTTGTCCACTTTCGTGGTCCCCATCGTGACACGGTCCGCTTTCTTATCCAGTTGGAAAATGCACTGGATGTGAGTATGACCTACAAAACACAGCGGGGTCTCGAATTGGTCGAAGTTCAGCCTTGCGGACAGCGTGTTGAGCACGTATTCCCACACCGGGTCGCGCGGGCTGCCGTGAGCCAGGGTCACCTCGCCGCGCACCTTTGCGTTTTGTGGCAGGGTTCGCAGGAAATCCATGGCATCCGCAGACAGCACCTGTTCGGTCCAGGTCAGCGAGCGGCGCGCATCGCCGTTGAAGGCTTCCAAAGCCATCTTGCCCATGACCGCCACATCGTGGTTTCCCAAAATACAAGTCAGGTTTGGCAGCCCCTGCATCCGTTCGATCACCATATTCGGGTCGGGCCCATAACCGACTAGGTCGCCGAGGCACCAGGTCTCATCGACCTGGCCTGCATCCTGCAGTACGGCTTCCAGGGCGGGGTAGTTGGCGTGGATGTCGGAAATGACCAGGATACGCATGCTTAATCCAAAAGAGCTGCCAGGCGTTCGATGATGATATCGGCCACTTCGGTTTTAGTCATCAACGGCAAGGGTTCTTGTTTTCCATCCGGATACAATAAAATAACCCGGTTGGTATCCAGGCCGAACCCCGCATCTTTCGATGAAATATCGTTAGCTGCGATAAGGTCCAGTTCCTTCGACTTGAGCTTCTCGCCGGCATTCTCGAGCAGGTCGTGTGACTCGGCTGCAAACCCCACCGTGACGCACGGCCGTTTTACTTCAGCCATGCCGGGCGTATGCTTACTGGACTTCCGGCGGGAAACAGCCTCCAGAATATCGTCTGTTGCTTCAAGCTCGACCAGCGGGATCCCATCTCTTTTCTTTAGTTTATTTTCCGCAGCCTGTTTCGGCCTGAAATCCGCCACCGCGGCGGCCATGATCAAGGCGTCGGCATTTGCAGATTCATCCAGCACGGCTTCCAGCATTTGTCTTGCAGTTTGTACGGGCACGCTCCGCGCACCGATCGGGGGCGTGAGAGCTGTGGGCGTTGAAATGAGCGTCACCTCCGCGCCTGCGTCGATGGCGGCCTGTGCCAGCGCGTAGCCTTGTTTGCCCGATGACTTGTTGGTCAGTACGCGCACCGGGTCGAGCGGTTCCTGGGTCCCGCCGGCGGTGATCACGATCTTCTTCGCCGCTAACCGGCCTTTCCGTCCGAGCACGAGGCGGATGTGACCGAGCAGCTCCACGGGTTCGAGCAAGCGTCCCTTGCCTGAAAGACCCGAAGCCAAGCGCCCTTCGGCCGGTCCTGCGATATACGCGCCACGCTCTTTGAGTTTGGCGAGGTTCTCCTGTGTGGCAGGGTGGTCCAGCATGCCTCCGTCCATGGCAGGTGCGATCAGCAGGGGACACTGCGCCGCGAGCGCGGTAATCGTGAGCAGGTTATCGGCTTCACCGTGTGCAAGCCTGGCAAGGGTATTGGCCGTGCAGGGCGCGATGACCAGCAGGTCGGCGCTGTGGGCGAGCCCGATGTGCAGGACGTGCGCTTCGCCGCCCCACAGGTCCGCTTCGGTGAAGGCGCGGCGGCCTGTGACCGATTGCAAGGTGAGTGGCGTGATGAACTTTTCCGCGGCCGGTGTCAGGATGACGTCCAGCAGTGCGCCCATTTGTGTAAGTCGCGAGGCAAGCTCCGCGGCCTTGTAGGCTGCGATGGAGCCGGTAATGCCGAGGATGATTCGTTTATCCTGCATGACATTCATAGGAACTCATTATACTTCGTGCGGTTGGAAGTCCACTGCGTGACCGATCACTATATCCCCTATTGACATTCATATAATTTCTTTAAGATTCTAAAGTGTCAACCTTAAAGGATTTCTCGCAACGCCCCCGACTGATTGAACTCCTGTTATGTGAGAAATAAGACCGCCACCCCGATTGTCGCCAGCAGCGTCCCGGCGATTGCCTGCCAGCCCAGGCGTTCCTTGAAAACGAAATGGGCGATCGGGAGGATGAATATGGGCGCGAGCGAGGTAAGTACGCTCGCCACTCCCACGGCCGTGTTTTGAACCGCCAGCAGCGAGAGCGAGACGCCGATCACCGGGCCGATCAGTGCGGCGATGGCCAGCAGCCGGATCGCAGAAGGATTGGTGCGCAGGGCCTGGACCGTCTTCCCGGTTTCTTTTTGCAGAAGCATGAATATTAACAATGCCACTCCTGCCGCCAGCATACGGATGACATTGGCGCGTATGGGTGAGAAATCTCCCAGCATCCCCTGTTTGGAAAAGACCAGGCCCGTAGCCTGGCCGACGGCTGCCAGTATGCCGAACACAATGCCGGTAACGGATGGCCTGGCCCTTTGCACTTTCCCGTCGCCTTGTTCGAGCAGCACCCACACGATGCCGCCGAGCGTGAGCGCGATGCCGAGCGATCTGCCCGGGTCGCAAGGTTTCGCCGAAAAACAACCAGGCTTCCAGCGCGCCGAAGATGGTGGAGAGGCTCAATAGCAGCATCCCCAGCCGCGGACCGACGCTCAGGTAGCTTTGAAAAAGAAAGGCATCTCCCAGCGCCAGGCCGATCACGCCCGAGATGGACAGCCAATACCAGCGTGTTGGCTCGGCGTCGATGGGCAGAAGCTGGCGATACAGTACGAAGTTGAGCAGTACGAGATAAAGTATCGCGAAGGCGATACGCGTGCGGTTGGCGATGACCGAACCAACCTGCTCTCCGGCCCGCGTGATGAATACGGCGTTGGCGGCGAAGAACAGGGATGTGAGCACGCCGGCGATTTCCCCGATGAGTGCCATGGGTTATTTGCTGAATGTGCCCATCAACTCGCCCTGCCCCAGGATGTGTCCCTGCATGGCTTTGAGCAGTTGGTCTTTATTCGCTCCCGAGGAAAGGCCCAGCATGGTATCCAACGCATACAATTTAAAGAAGTAACGATGGGTACCGGATGGCGGGCAGGGACCGGTATAACCGGCCCGCCCGGAGCCATTATTACCCTGCAGTGTACCGTCCGCTAATTGTCCATTCGTGGGGATGGCTTCGGGCAGTCCCAGGCTGGATGCAGGGATGTTATAGATCACCCAGTGCACGAAGGTGCCGCTCGGTGCGTCGGGGTCGTCCAGGATGAGGGCAAAGGATTTTGTACCGGCGGGAGGATTGCTCCACGCCAGGGGCGGCGAGATGCTGCGGCCCTTGCAGGAATAAACGGCAGGGATCGCTGCTCCCGCCGCAAATGCCGTGCTGGAAAGAGGAATGGACATGGGTGGCTCCTGAGGTTTCAGTGCAGTTGTTGGTGCGTTGCCCGGGTTTACGGGGTTACAGGATGCAAGCGTTACGAGCAGCAAAAACAAAACCTGTCTTTTCATAAGGTTCTCGTCCTTCGTTTCGCTGGCAAGCCCCCCGTTATTTGAGTATCATAAAGTTTTTGCAAAATGGACCAAACGCTCTACTTCTTCGTAGCCCATCTTCAAATGCGCACCGATGCTGACCTCGTTCTCGAGCCACGTGTCGGAGGCCATCTCGTGCAGGCCCTGGGCACGCGCCCAATTCTCGGCGGCCTGAACTAGGGCTTTTCCAATGCCCTGGCCTCGCAGGTCTTCATCCACCAGCCAGCCTTCGAGATAGCCTACCGGGCTGGTCTCACAACCGTCGGCATACTTGCGGGTGCCGGCTTCGACAAAGCCGCCTAGCCGTCCGTCGGGCCGTTCCATCACGAAGACCGGCGTCATGGGGTCGGCCATGATCCTTTCCATTTCGCGCAGCAGCTCCTCCTGTTCCACGTCCGGCCAGAGATCGTGGCGCATCCTCAGCCATTCTGACTGGTCAGATGGCGTGGCTAAACGGATCACTGTGAAGTTGACATCGAGGGTCATGATTTTCCTTGTGGTATCGATAGGTGAATGAAGCGATGATGATTATAGCTAATATCCGGATTAAGACAATGATTCCTGCACCAGCCATTCGCAGGCCCCTTCGGGAGCCGCCCGCCTACTGCGCGGTTTTGCGTGAGTCCGCCAATACCTGCGGAGGGATCATCCGTAGCACTAGTGCGATCCCGGCCGCGAATCAAAAAACAACGCCGGAAGACTTCTTACGTATATCCTCGAAGAAAGTGGAGGTTCAAATGTCAGGGTTCTTAATGCTGGTAGGGATTGTCGTATTGATAATCCTGTTTTTTATTGCCCTTTCTGGCATCCGCTACATCCCCAACAACCGCATCGGCCTGGTGGAAAAGCGCTGGAGCCTCAGAGGCTCGGTCAAGGGCGGCCTGATCGCCCTGCACGGCGAGGCAGGCTATCAGCCCCAGGTTTTGCGCGGCGGTCTGCACTACCTGATGCCGATCCAGTACGTGGTGCACATGATGCCGCTGGTGACCATCTCACAGGGCAAGATCGGCTATATCTTTGCCCGTGACGGCAAGCCGTTGGAGCCGACCCAGGTCCTGGCTTCGAACGTGGATGCCAGCGATTTTCAGGACGTGGAAGGTTTCCTGAAAAACGGCGGCAACGCGGACCGCAGCGCCGCATCCTGCGTGAAGGCACGTATGCCATCAACCTGGTGCAGTTCGTGGTCATCACCGAAGGACGCGTCTATTCCCTGCCGCTCAGCCGGGAAGATGCAACCGTGATCCAGGGCATGTCCGATTCGATCTCACAGCGGCACGGCTTCCGCCCGGTGGTCATCAAGGATACGGATGACCTGGTCGGCATTGTCACCGTCCATGACGGGCCTTCGCTGGCCCAGGGCGAGATCATCGCCCCGATCGTCGGCGATGATCCGTCAAAGCAGGAGGAGTATCATAACAAATTCCAGGATGCGGACCACTTCCTGAGGGCCGGCGGTCTCCGCGGCCGCCAGTTGCAGGTGCTGGTGGAAGGCACGTATTACATCAACCGCCTGTTTGCCACGGTCGAGATGATCCAGAAGACGATCATCGAAGTCGGTAATGTCGGCGTGGTGGTCTCGTATACCGGCGAAATGGGTGACGATCTTTCCGGCAAGGATTATCGTCACGGCGAGTTGGTCGAAAGGAACAACCGCGGTGTTTGGAGCGAACCGCTCCTGCCGGGCAAGTATGCCTTCAACACCTATGCCGGCAAGGTGATCTCCGTCCCGACCACCAACATCATCCTGAAATGGATCCGCACCGAGGTCGGCGCGCACCACTATGATGAAAACCTGACGGAGGTCTCGCTCATCACCAAGGATGCCTTCGAGCCGTCCCTGCCGCTTTCGGTGGTGGTCCACATCGACTATCAGAAGGCCCCGCTGGTGATCCAGCGCTTCGGCGACATCAAGAAGCTGGTCGAACAGACCCTCGACCCGATGGTTTCGGCCTACTTCAAGAACGTCGGCCAGACCCGCACGTTGATCCAGCTTTTGCAGGAGCGCAGCGCCATCCAGCAGCTCGCCAGCCAGGAGATGAAGGAAAAGTTCGCACACTACAACCTGGAGTTGGAAGAAGTGCTGATCGGCACGCCCGCTTCTGACCGAGAACGACCAGCAGATCGAGACGATCCTGACCCAGCTGCGCTCGCGGCAGATCGCCGCCGAGCAGGTGGAAACCTACGTCCGGCAGGAAAAGGCCGCCGTCAAGGAACGCGAACTGCGCGAGGCCGAGTCCCGCGCGCAGATGCAGACCAACATCACCGAATCCGAGTTGAACATCACCGTCCAGACCAACCAGGGCAAGGCCGAGTACCAGCGCTCCATCCAGCAGGCCGCGCAGATCCGCGCGCTGGCCGAGGCGGAAGCGGAAAGGATTGCCCGCATCGGTATCGCCCAGGCGCTCGCCACCGAAGAACAGGTGCGCGCTTACGGCGGGCCGCAGTTCCAGGTGACCCAGCAGGTGCTTCAGAAGCTTTGCCGATGCCATCCAGCAATCGGGTGTCGACGTCGTGCCGCGCGTCCTGATCAAAGGTAACGCCGAAGGCGATACGGGCACCGGAAGCGTGATCGAGGCCTTGATGGCCATGCTGCTCTCGGAGAAACTCGGTGCTGCGGTTACAGATAAAGGCGAGCGTTCGCCGGAGATCGAGGCCCTGCGCAAACAGATACGCGATAGTATGAAAGGTAATTCCGGAGAAACAAAACCCGGCAATAAGTAAAAGATAACAGTGGCGGTTCATGTGAACCGCCACTGATTATCTTAATTCGGTACCTTGGCATTTTGTAGATAAAACAAGACCTCCGAGTTCTTTAAGAACTTCGGAGGTCTTGTTTGGGGATACAATACAGGCACAGGAGGAAATGCAATGCCTAACTCCAAGACCTATATCCTCGATGATCTACCTACCGAAAAAGATGCGTTGGACTTCACGCCCTACGTAGAAACGTTGGCTGATGTGTGCAAAACAGCCAGCACGCCATTGACCATTGGCGTGTTCGGCACCTGGGGTAGCGGCAAAGACCTCGCTCATGCGCATGATACGAAGCAGGCTACCGGAGAATTACACCGTAGCATGGTTCGATGCCTGGAAATATGATAAAGAAGAGACCCTCTGGCGCACCTTTTTACTGACTGTTCTCTCGGCGTTACGCGAAACCACAAAGAAAAAGGGTGGGACAACCGAGGACTTTGGATCGCCTCGAAACCTTGCTGTATCAGGCAATCGACATCGAAAAGGTAGGTGGGGTCACGATCGACTTGATGAAATTGGGTGGGAATGCTGCGAAGGGCGCTGTACAAATCGGCCTATCCTTTATTCCAGGTGGGACGGTCCTGAACGAATTCATCAAGACACTCCAGGATAAGGGGACGGAAGCCTTGACAGACGACGTGACCCAGGCCATTCAGCGCGAAAGGACGAAAATCCACATTGAGCAGGTTCGTTTTCTTGAAACATTTCAGGAGAAATTCAGGATCCTGATTGAAAATAACATTCGCATAAAGGGTAGTACAGCAGGCCGCCTGGTGGTCTTTGTAGATGATCTTGACCGCTGCCTGCCGGAGAAGGCTATAGAAGTTTTGGAAGCGATCAAACTTTTTGTAGATGCGCCGGGCTGCATCTTTATTCTTGGCCTTGACCAGGATGTGATCACCCGCGGTGTGGAAATTCGCTACAAGGATTTTGATAAGGGCGATGGTGTCCAAATTAGCAATCCGATTGACGGGGCGCGCTACCTGGAAAAGATCATCCAATTGCCGTTCCAAATCCCCCAGATTGAAGCAACGGATATGGATGGCTTTGTGAAGGGCTTGGTGGAGGAATGGCCTCGCTCGGAATGTCCCGAAGTATTTGCAAAAGGGCTTGGCGAAAACCCGCGTCAAGTGAAGCGCACAGTCAACACATTTCTGATGTTATGGGGCCTGGCAGGGAAGCGTGAATTGGGAGGAATGGTTCAACCCATTCGCCTGGCAAAAGTGGTCGCCATTCAAACTGTCGCACCGCGCCTTTTATCAGCAGCTTAAGACGAACCACGCACTCCTCGCGCGATGTGGAGGTTTATTACCGCGCTGGAAGGTTCTGCCAAAGGCGGGGATTGAGGCCAGGAAGGTCATGCACCTAGTGGCCTGAAGGCTGTAAGTCATGGAAACCCCTGCAACCCAGTTACCGCAGGATCTACTAACCCTGCTCAACAAAACCCCAGCCATTGCTCGAATTATCAGACTCTTCCCTGATTTGCCTGAAGCGGGCTTCAAGGATATTGTTTATGAGGAATTGGAGACTTATTTCACGCTCACCCGACGCGCGGAAGCGCCTCAGCCCTCCAGCCAGACACAGGAACCGCAGCGCGCGCTTTTTGAGCCGCAGACCGTGCGTATTCCTGCCGGTAAATTTCTGATGGGTTCAACGAAAGAACAAGCGCAGCGTGCAATCATGGACGGCGCGGATAAAAATTGGATCGAATGGGAACAGCCGCAGCATACGGTTGAGCTTTCGGAATATTTTATTGGCAGGTATCCTGTGACCAATCAGCAATACCAGGCCTTTGTTAGAGAAAGGGGCAATTCGCCTCAGGGTTGGGATGGCGACCAATATCCACCGGGCAAAGACGCCCATCCTGTTGTTTATGTTTCGTGGGAGGATGCGATTGCTTATTGTAAATGGCTGGGCGAAAAAACGGGCAAAGCCTATAGTCTTCCCACCGAAGCAGAATGGGAAAAGGCCGCGCGCGGCGAAGATGGTCGTATCTGGAGTTGGGGCAATGATTTTGTCGACAAAAACGCAAATACGGCGGAGGGCAAAGATTGGCGATACCACGCCCGTAGGACAATTTTCCCCTCAGGGCGATTCGCCGTATGGTTGCGCGGATATGATTGGCAACATTTGGGAATGGTGCAATGATTGGTTTAGTGAAAATGATTATGAAATTAATGGAGAGAAACTTTTGATGGACCCGCAAGGTCGATCAAAAGGGCAGGCCCGTGTTGTGCGCGGCGGTTCCTTCATCAATTTTCATTGGAGCGCTCGCTGTGCTTACCGTCACCGGTACAACCCGTACAGCTTCCACACCAACCTCGGTTTTCGGGTTGTGGTTTTCCCCATCAACATCTCTGAACACTGAGACTCTGAGTCTCTGAATCAGGTGTGTCTGCCGGAGATCGAGGCCCTGCGCAAACAGATACGCGATAGTATGAAAGGTAATTCTGGAGAAACAAAACCCGGCAATAAGTAAAAAATATCAGTGGCGGTTCACATGAACCGCCACTGATTATCTTAATTCGGTACCTCGGCATTTTGTAGATAAAACAAGACCTCCGGGCTCTTTTAAGAACTCGGAGTCTAACGCGGTTTAGTCCGATCGAAATGCCTTTTTCAGGCACGTGGATGTCGTTTTACGGCGTATGAGCAGTTGGTAGCCCTATGCCTGGCGGCTGTACTCCAATATTATCGTTCCATTTTTAAATCTTCTGACATTGGCAAGCCTTAGGTGCTTGGTGATCTCGATGCCCTCAAAAATCCGTATTCCGTGGCCAAGTATGAAAGGGTACACATTGATACAAAGCAAATCCACAAGGTCGTGGCTGAACAAGACCTGGTCAAGCTGCCCTGTTCCGTATTTCACAATGTCTTTACCTGGCTGTTCCTTCATCTTGCGGATTTCTTCGGCGATGTCACCTTTAATGATGGTTGCGTTCCAGGTTGCGGATTGCAGGGTGGTCGAAGCGACATACTTCGGGATGCTGTTCATATAGTTCACGAAGTCATCCGGAACTCCCTGAGCTTCCGACTTTGCCATGCGTGGATACGACTCTGCAAAGGCTTCGTAGGTCTTGCGGCCCAACAGTAATGCATCTGCGGCAAATAGCTTTTCCCTGGCGTAATTGGCGTGCTCTGGATTGGAGAGAAAATACTGTCGAGCCTCTTGTACGATATCCGGGGCATCGACTACACCATCAAGACTTTGAAATGTAACCTCGATAAGTTTTCTCATAGATTCATCCATTGCTCCGGAAGCAGCGACCGACTTCGAGCGTGGAACGATTGGATATAAGCTATTGGAATTCCACGTCGGAATATTATATTCTCATTTTTACCCAAAATAGGCGATAATTTGGTTGGACTTCCTTAAGTTTGTAATTGTTTTCACCTCGTTGCATAATTTAACGGTCGATTTCACAAACCCGAATATTCAATATGGTCTTCTTATTACAGTTACCAGACCTCCGAGTTCTTTAAGAACTCGGAGGTCTAATGGATCACTTCTTTTTCTTTGCCGTCTTCTTTGCTGGTGCAACTTTCTTTGTTTTCTTTACCGGAGCCTTCTTCGGTGCAGGTTTCTTTTCTGCTTTTTTCGCAGCCGGTTTTACCGTCTCTGCTTTACTCGTCTTCACAAATTTATCCACCATCCAGCCGACGTTGACGGATACTACTTCCTCGCCGGGCTTCACTTCCACGACCACATCGCCTTTGGTGGCGGCGCGTTTGCGGATGGCCGCCGCGTCGAGACGCGTGGATTTCGGCGCGCCTTTGCTGAGATGGATCGTTGCCATGTGATTGGCTTTGCCGAGACGACGCCTGCCAGCTTCACCTTGTTCGGCAGGACCCAGACTCGCACACCCTTGCCGTAGCGTCCCTGCGATGGGGAATTCCTTCTGCTCGACGCGCTTGGCTTTGCCATCGCAGGTCAGCAGGAAGATTTCACCTTCGGCAGGCAGGATCTCCATGCCGACCACTTCATCCTTATCGTCCAGCTTGATGCCGTTCACACCCGCCGCCACAAGTCCCATCGGGCGCACGTCTTCTTCGCTGAAGCGGATCGCCATGCCCTGCGCGGTGACGAGCAGGATGTCTTTCTTCTTGCCATCGGTCAGGCCCACCCAGCCCAGCCGGTCGCCTTCGTTGACTTTGACCAGCGTGAACGTCTGCGCGGAGGGGCCGGGCAGTTCGCTGATGAGGCTCTTCTTGACCATGCCAAAGCGTGTGGCGGTGATGACGCAGGTCTCTTCCGGGTAATTCGGATCTTCTGGCGGGCAAGGCAAAGACAGCCGCCAATGTAGTCGTTCTCGGTCAGCGGCGAGACTTTGTAGAACATCGGGCCGTCGCGTCAGTTTTTCGCGCTTCGGGAATGACGTGCACGGCAACCGCCGCGGCTTTCCCGATTTGGAAACGAAATAGATGGTATCGGTGGTGGAGGCTTTCACCAGCCAGCGCGGCGCGTCATTGCCGGAATGTTCGCGGCTGCTTGTCGTCATGCGTGCGCGCCACCATGGCCATCGGCGGTCACGCCGATCCAGACGGACTGCTCGGGCAGCAGGTCGGTGGCCGTCAGCATCTTGGCGGCCTTTGCCGCCCTTCTTCAGATTGACGATCTGCGTGCGGCGCCGGTCGCCATAGGCTTCCTTCACCTTCAGCAATTCATCCGCCACCACGCCGCGCATGCGCTTGGGCGATTTCAACAGGCCTTCCAGATCCTTGATGAGCGCCGGTCACTTCCTTGTATTCGGTCTCGATCTTCTTGCGTTCGAGCGCGGCCAGGCGGCGCAACTGCATGTCGAGGATGGCATTGGCCTGCAGCTCGGTCAGCTTGAAGCGCTTCATCAGTTTTGTGCGGGCCGTTTCCACATCGGGCGCGGTGCGGATGAGGTTGATGACCTCATCCAGATTCTTGAGCGCGACCAGATATCCTTCGAGGATGTGCGCGCGCGCCTGTGGCTTTTTCCAGGTCGAATTCGGCGCGGCGCTTGATGACCGTCAGGCGGTGCTCGATATAGACGCGCAGCGCCTGTTTGAGGGTGAGCGTGCGCGGCTCGCCGTCCACCAGCGCCAGCAGGTTGATGCTGAAGGTGGATCTGCATGGGCGTGCGCTTGTAGAGCTCGCGCAGCACCGTTTCAGGCTCGACGTTCTTGGTCAGCTCGATGACGATGCGCATGCCCTGGCGGTCGGACTCGTCGCGCAGGTCGGCCAGGCCTTCCAGATGGCCTTCGCGCGCCAGTTCGGCGATGCGCTCGATCAGGCTGGACTTGTTGACCTTGTACGGCAGTTCGGTGACGATGATGCGGCTCTTGCCGCGCTCCATCTCTTCGGTGTGCGCCTTGGCCTGCACCGTGACGCGCCCGCGGCCCGATGCCGTAGGCGGCCTCGATGCCCTCTTCGCCCGTTCTCCTGGATGATGACGCCGCCGGTGGGGAAGTCGGGCCCCTGCACGAATTCCATCAACTGGTCGACATCGATATCATCGAGCTTTTCCCAGCGCTCGAGCATGTAGACCAGCGCATCCACGATCTCGCCCAGGTTGTGCGGCGGGATGGAGGTGGCCATGCCGACCGCGATGCCGGTCGCGCCGTTGACCAGCAGGTTGGGGATCGCGGCAGGCAGAACGCTCGGCTCCGTCAGCGTGTCGTCGAAGTTGGGGATGAAGTCAACCGTGTTCTTGTTGAGGTCGGCCAGGATATCCAGGGCGGGCGCGGCCAGGCGCGCCTCGGTGTAACGCATGGCGGCCGGCGGATCGCCATCCACCGAGCCGAAGTTGCCCTGTCCGTCCACGAGCATGGTGCGCATGGAGAAATCCTGCGCCATGCGCGCCATGGCTTCGTAGACGGCCGCGTCGCCGTGCGGATGATATTTGCCGAGCACCTCGCCCACGATACGGGCGGACTTCTTGTAGGCCGTATCGGCGCGGATGCCCATGTCGTACATGGCATACAGGATGCGGCGCTGGACGGGTTTGAGCCCGTCGCGGGCATCGGGCAGGGCGCGCGCCACGATGACGGACATGGCGTAATCGAGATACGCCTGCTGCATTTCGCTGTCGATGTCTATTTTGCGGACTAAACCAAGTTCCATGGAATCTCCAAAATTTGTTAAGCACAGAAGGTCGCGAAGGAAATATTTCGACTTTTCTCTTCATGCCCCGATGTGTTGGATTTTCGTGAATGAATGTTCTAATTGCGGGCTTATCTTACGGGTAAAGGGAAAAAGCGTCAAGATGGTTGCCGGTTGTCATTCTCCAAAATTCCCAGTTGACTTTTTTTCTAAATATATGTACAATGTAATTAACTTCATGTAAATAATTGTTACACCGTGTAAATAACTTGCAAAAAGACCCCATCCACTAGCATATGATCAAACAACGTACCATCACGGCCACGGAAATGCGCGGGATCAACCGCTCGGCAATACTGGAGATCATCCGCCGGGAAAGCCCAATCGCCCGCACGACGATTGCCCGGCAGTTGGACATCAGCCTGCCCACCGTGATGCGTATTGTGGATAAATTGGTGGAGGATGGGTTTGTCCGTCCACAAGGCGAGACCGAGTGGAGCGGTGGCCGCCGCCGGCCTCTGCTGGAGTTCAACGCCGATGGGAACGTAGTGCTGGGCGTCGACATGGGCGGCACAAAGCTCTACGGCGCCATCTCTGAGATTGGCGGCCACATTATCGATGAAGTGGACATGGAGCGGCAGGGCGCATCCGGCGAGGCGTGCTATGACCTGCTCACGAAGCTGATCGACGACCTGCTGGCCCGCCCGGGTCTTCGAGGGCCGGTGTGTGCGCGGCATCGGGGTGGGCACACCGGGGATCACGCATCATCGCGAAGGCATCGTCAAGTGGGCCTACGCCTTGAACTGGAAGGACTTTCCACTGAAGGCCAGGTTGAACGAGCGCTATAAGCTGCCCATCACGGTGGACAACGATGTAAACCTGGCTGCATTGGGGGAACTTTGGTTTGGCGCCGGCCAGAATGTGCAGAACATGATCTTGATCACCATCGGCGCCGGGATCGGCGCCGGCATCATCATCGACGGCACGCTCTACCGCGGTTCAACCGAGGCCTCGGGTGAGATCGGTCACATGATCCCCGGACGCGAGTTCCTTGGGAAAAGCTTTATCGATTTTGGGGCGCTCGAAAGCGTGGCCTCCGCCACCGGCATCGTGGAGAAGGCGCGCGCAGCTTCCGACGTCTGCGAAACGATCCATCGAGCGAAGAAGTTTTTGAGGCGGCCAGGCAGGGCAAGGCCTGGGCGCGGGCCATCATGGATGAAACGGTGGATTATTTGACGATCGCCATTGCGAATCTGTCGGTGTCTTTTGACCCCGAGTTGATCGTGCTGGGCGGGGCGGTGACACCTTATGCCGATGTGCTGGCAGAGTCCATTTCGAAGCGTCTGCAGGGGACGATCCCGTCGCTGCCCCGGCTGGAGGTCTCGAACCTGGGCCTGCGGGCAACGGTGATGGGAGCCATTGTGACGGTGCTTGCACAACACATCCAATTTCTATGTGGTCCATAAGTTATCCTGAGAAGGAGGTGGCAGAGGAGTCGTTGATATAAGAAGAACAAGTCAAGAGAAAGTTACGATTTCAATCTAGTTAGAAGGAGAAGAAACACATGCGTTCTTTGTATAAGATCACCGTTTTCGTCCTGGCCCTGCTGTTCGTGGTTGGAACAGTGGGCTGCGCCCCCAAGCCCGCCGCGGGCCCGGTCACCATCCATGTCCTGACCATGGACCAGGCCGGCCTGAAACCGGCCGAGATCGATCAGATCGCCCGCGATTTCGAAGCCCAAGAATCCGGACATCAAGGTCTCGATGGAATACGTGGGCTACGATAACGTCCATGACAAGATCGTGACCGGCATGGCTGCCAAGCCGCCGGCTTACGATGCCGCCATGATCGACGTCATCTGGCCGGATGAGTTCATCAAGGCCGGATATTTGCTGGATGTAACGAACCGCGTCACCCCCGAAATGAAATCCGACATGTTCCCGGCTTCCTGGAACGGCGTCACGCGCAACGGCAAGATCTACGGCATGCCCTGGTTGATGGACGTGAAGTATTTCATGTACAACAAGGACATGCTGCAGAAGGCCGGTATTACCAGCTCCGCCCACCACCTGGGAGGAACTGGTTGACCAGGCCAAGATCATCAAGCAGAAGGGTATTGCCGAATTTCCGATCATCTGGTCGTGGAATCAGAAGGAAGGCGTCGTCTGCGATTATCACCGTTTTGCTGTTCGGCAACGGCGGAGCCTTCCTGGATGCCAGCGGCAAGCCGGCCTTCAATAACGATAAAGGCGTTCAGGTCCTGACCTGGATGAAGCAGACCATCGACGATGGTTTGACCAACCCGAGCTCGGTCTCTTCCGATGAAAATGCGGTGGAAGCCGATTTCCTGGCCGGCAAGAGCGCCTTTGCCGTCAACTGGCTGTTCCAGTACAGCGATTCGAACGATGCCACCAAATCGCAGATCGTTGGCCAGGCGGCTTTCGCTCCCATGCCGGTATTCAAAGCCGGTGCGGATGCCGGCATCAAGGGCTCCAGCGTGGATGGTTCCAGCTCCTTTGCCATCATGGCAACCACCCCCTATCCGGATCAGACCTGGAAATTCCTGACCTACCTGGCCAGCAATGAGGTGCAGACCAAGTACTCGGCGGAAATGCTGCCGGTCTGGCAGACCGATTTCCAGGGTGATGCCCTGGCCAAATTGGAAGCTGCCACTCCCACCAACCCGGTCACGGTGCCGGCTTTCCTGGCCCAGTTCCCGTATGCCAATGAACGGCCGACAGTGCCTTATTACAATGAGGCTTCTGCGGCGCTTCAACTGGCCATTCAGGAAGCGCTGACGGGTGTGAAGTCCCCGAAGGATGCCTGGATGAAGCCGCTGCCAAGTGGGTTACACTTGCCGCCAAATAATCGATAACGAGAGTCTAAAGGGTGGATTTGCGCAACAGCGCAAATCCACCCGCCTTTTCTGAGCTATGACCGCAAATTCAACTCCCCTCCCCAAACGACATCTCACCCTGCGACAGCAGGATGCCCGCACCGCCTGGCTGTTGCTCATCCCCAGCCTGCTGGTGATCCTGGGCGTCACCCTCTGGCCGATCATCTCCACCTTTATCCTGAGTTTCTTCAACGCGCCGACCGGCATCAACCAGGTGCGCACCTTTGTCGGGTCTGGGTAACTATCTCGACATGCTCAAGGACCAGACCTTCTGGGAGACGATCGGGCGCACCCTGTACTTTACCGTTGTCTCGGTGGGTCTGGAGCTGGCGATGGGGCTGGCAATTGCCCAGTTGATCCACTCCCATCCCTGGGGCTGGCAGTTCCTGCGCTTCAGCCTGATCATCCCCTGGGCGGTGCCGACGATCGTCAACGGCGCCATGTGGCGCTGGATCTACAGCGCCGATTTCGGCGCCTTGAACGGCCTGCTGATGCAGTTGGGGTTGATCAAGCATTACGTCGCCTGGCTGATCCTGCCGAGCATGGCCATGAACCTGGTGATCGTGGCCGACGTCTGGCACACGATGCCGTTCGTGGCCCTGATCCTGCAGGCTGCCCTGGCGACCCTGCCGGAGGACCTGGATGAGGCCGCCGCCGTGGATGGCGCCAATGCCTGGCAGCGCTTCTGGAAGATCCGGTTGCCCCTGCTGCGCCCGGCCATCCTGGTGGCGCTGATCGTCCGCACCGTGGATGCCTTCCGCGTGTTCGATATCGTTTACATCATCACCAGCGGCGGCCCGGCCTACAAAACGCTCACCATCACCTATTTGACCTATCTGAATTCATTTTCATTTGGCAAACAGGGGACCGGCGCGGCGCTGTCCTTCCTGATCTCCGCTGGTCACGATCATCATGGCCTTTGTCTATATCCGCATCCTGTATCGCCCGGAGGAGATCCTGATCATGCATCGACGAAAATTCTTCCGCAAACTGCTTTTGTTTCTGCTCACCCTGCCGGTGTTCTTCTTCATTTTCTTTCCGATCCTCTGGCTGTTCAGCGCCAGTCTTTCCACACAGGTGGAATTATTTTCGGTGCCCATCCATTGGATCCCGCAGCACCCCACCTTCCAGAATTATGCTGGATATCATTTTCCCCAGCCAGGCCGCCTCGTCCGTGCCGCGCACCTTTGCGGTCGCCTTGTTGAATTCGATCAAGATCGCTTCTGCGGTGACCGTCATTTGTCTGTTTATTGGGAGCCTGGCGGCCTATGCGCTGGTGCGCATCCCGTTCGGATTCAACCGCACCATTCAGTTGGGCATCCTGGCCACGCGCATGATCCCGGAAGTTTCGCTGATCCTGCCGCTTTTTATCATTGCTTCCAGCCTGCAGTTGATCAACAAACCCATCGTGCTGATCATTACCTATATGAGCTTTGCCCTGCCGTATGCCATCTGGATGATGGCGGCCTATTTCCAGACCGTGCCGGTCGAGCTGGAGGATGCCGCCCGCCTGGATGGCTGTTCGCGCCTCGGCATTTTGTTCCGGGTGGTGATGCCCATCTCCGTGCCGGGCTTGATCTCCACGGCCATGTTCGTCTTCCTGCTGGCCTGGGATGAATTCTTCTATGCCCTGATCTTCACCAGCACGCTGGCTGCCAAGACCGTCCCGGTGGCCATTGCCGAGTTTATCGGCCGCTATGTGGTGAACGTCAACGGCATGATGGCCGGCGGCATCCTGGCGGCTGTTCCGCCGGTCGTGATCGCGCTTGATCTTCCAGCGTTATATCGTCAGCGGCATGACCGCCGGCGCGGTGAAGGGCTGATCGTCGTCCCCGGATCTACTCACATAAGTCAATTGTCATTGCGAGCGAGCCCTTTGGGCGAGCGTGGCAATCCCGAGCGAGGAGGGGACCTTACCCGACGAGACCGCAAATGCCGAGTGCCTTCGAAGCTCTAGCGCTTACCAAGAAAAGCGTGAATAGATACTCATCCCCTGCATTTGCGAGTTGCAGGCAACTAGGAGCTGGATCTAATCAATATGACTCACCCCTAATCTCATAATTCTTCTGAAAAACAGGAATGGGGGTTGATCAATGTGCCGATAAGTTCGGATTCTTTCACATTGTCACTTGCTTGTATTTATATCAGAAATAGTTTATCATTAGAACAGACGTGCTGTAAACGGGGATGTACTGTTAATAGGATTGGATGGCTATGTCTGATCAATTATCTTCTAGGCCGAGGAATTATCTATTTGATGTGAGGAAAATAGTTTTCATTATTTGTTTAATCTTAATGGTTATTTCGGTAATCTCATTTTTTTATCTTCATTGGAGCACGAGCGAAGTTCTTACGCTTGATCAACTTATTGTGGAGCTAGTAGGGTTTCCAGTTGCTATATATAGTTTCATGATAGCAGCGAGGGAATTTGCAGCAAGTCAGCAATTACCAAAACCAAATCTATATTGGGGCTTAGAAAATGGTCAATTGGTAAAAGCGGCTGAATTAGAAATGCCTTCGGGGGGTGGTGATACTAAAGCTATGCGATTAATTTTAAAAAATGAAGGTGATAATGTAACGACTTGGTATCTTGTACAATTTGATGTTCCTAAAGACTTAAGCAATAAAGCACACATGAAAACATTAGTTGGAGGACAAATTCACGACTCTTCGCACTGGAAGATAGAGAAACCACTAGAAAAACTGAGCTACATTTTCATGAGCAATGGAGAGTTTGCCTTATATTCCGACTACCCACAACCATTGGGCGAAATTCATTTCATATTCACCGGGACTGAAAAATACACCGAATCTAGTATTATTCCCTTCATAATATATTCCGATAAAAGCAAAAAAGTAAAAGGAGAGCTTACCCTTAATTTTGTGAGAAAAGTTCGATAAGAAATTTGATCAAAATAATAATTGCAAGATCGCAAATTTTCATATCCAGTTGGGAACACAAAAAAGGAGATTCGTCATGGAACTTTCAATAAAAGATCGTCTTATTTTAGTGAATCAATACAAAATCCTAAAAATGCTTGACGAGGAAGAAGAAGAACCGCGCTATGACGAATTAATAGAGATTTTAGTAAATGGTTATGAGATTTTTTATTCCAATTTCGTTGAGTATTTTTTAGAAACGCCTAGGGCTGATAGTCGGCTTGTTTTTGATGTTTTAGATATGTACAGAGCAATTGAAAATTATAAGAGGGAGAATCCTAAAGATATAGAAATAATGAAACATCATTACGGACATTTCGTAGGTTTTGACGGTAATGACGAGGCTGGATTATTATTATTCTTGAAATTCCTTCTTGAAAAACAAAGGAAATATGATGAGGAACTTGCTTATAGGGAGAGCACTGGCGATTTTAATAGTCACGCGCCAACCATTAAAAAGTATAGTCAAATGTTGGAGAAATGGAAAGAATTAGGTAAAAAATTTGAATTGTCGAGGGAAGCTGTGCTAGCTATCATCATAGACCTCTTGCATAAGTGTGCCATAATAGGCACATGAGATACGAAACGATCAAAACCTAAAAGATGAAGACTTCAAACGCCTAACCGGAGTCCAGCGAGAGACCTTTGAAAAGATGCGGAAGGTGATCGAGAAAGGAATGCGAGACTTTGGCAGACCGCCGAAATTGAGTCGTGCCGACCAACTGTTGATGACCTTGATGTACTGGCGTGAGTATCGAACGGAATTTCATATTGCGCAATCCTATGGGATCAGTGAAGCGGCGGTTTGTCGCACCATTCAAAAGGTAGAAGACACGTTAGTCCATTCCGGGAAGTTTCACTTGCCAGGCAAAAAGGCGCTCCAGCCCAGTGACACCGTCATTGAGGTTGTGCTGGTGGACGCCAGCGAACAGCCGATTGAGCGTCCAAAAAAAGCCAACGTCGGCATTACAGCGGCAAAAAGAAGCGCCACACCCAAAAAGCGCAATTGATCGCTGACCCAAAACTGCTCAAATTATCGCCACGGCCTTTAGCTATGGGAGCAAACATGACTTCCAGCTTTTTCAGGATAACGGGAGCGAAATCGCAGAGCATATTCGAATTCTGGCAGATGCTGGCTATCAAGGAATGGCGGAGTTGCATGAAAATTGCCAGACACCCTTCAAGAAATCCAAATACCATCCTCTGACGATCAAGGAAAAGTTGAGGAACCGCAGCTTGGCTCGTAAACGGATTTTGATTGAGCATATTTTTCGCAAATTGAAGGTGTTTCGTATCTTGAGTGAAAGGTATCGTAATCGCAGAAAGAGATTTTCCTTGCGTTTCAATTTGATCGCCGCGATCTACAACTTTGAACTCAACCTAAAATGACTTTTGCAAGAGGTCTAATGCCTAAAGAGGATGGGACTTGAATCAAATGAAGGCATTTAATTTGAACGCACAAATACCTCTACCATCATTTGAAGATATCAGAAAAATCCTTCAATTCTGGTTTGATCAGCAGGATAAGTGGTTCTATTTCGAAACGGAAAGCATACAAAGTGGTTCTACTAGCGAGTTAGAAGTACCCAACCCACTTCATACACATACAATTACTTCGCGGGAAATAAGGAGTGAAACTCACCAGTATATCCAAAATCGAATTGTAGGAAAAATTTTTGATGTAATTTTATATCCCCCAAGTCTTTTACTTCAAGACGTCTTAGTTTTTAAGGTTAATATAGAGCGGATATCTACCAGATTGATATCCAAAGGTAAGCGCGATAAATATGGGCTAGTATTTTCGCAGATTACATACTTTGAGCCAATTAATGATGTCGAATCATTTCTCGAGAAGGACACTCGGATTACTAGGAGGAAACACTCGGATAATTGACCCTCTACACTAGTATCGCAAACCGTTGGGCGGTTCCAGTTAATAATTTGCTAGAAGGATGTATTTATGGCTGAAGGCAGTAAAGATGCGATGATATTGATTACCACGAGCTGGCAGGCTTTGGGTCGCGCAATTCAGGGCAACCCTGCAACGATGATGTGTGACTGCACTGTCGTAACTCTCTTTGCTGGTTTTTTCATAGAGGCAAATCTCAACTACATAGTCGAAAATTTACATATGAAGAAAGAGATGATCGCGTTTCTAAATAACAACCGTTTCCCCGGTCTTCAGGATAAACTTGCGTGGTTCTATAACAAATTTGTCGCACGAGATAAGGCGAAAACAAAAAAGGAGCTGTTTGACAAAGGAATCAAATCAAAACTAAGGAGGCATTACCTTGGTTTTGCGATGCTCTATCGTTTTAGGAACGATTTATCTCACGGTGAAATTAACGACACTGCACGATCTCTCGCGAAGGTTGTGGAGTTGCGGCAACAAGCCAAAAATATTGTAGACGACCTGTTTGCTGCTGCTGGGCGCGCTGGATATACCATTTCTCGGGATATAACCTATCAAAAAGCTATTCGATAATTTGATTATGCATGATTTGAAACTCCGAATTCCTGCGCAACAAAAACCGCTCATCCGTTCCGCTACGGTATATAAAAAATGCCCTTCCTATGAACTGCACCCGTTAGGCAAGACACGAAACGAGAAAGCCCCCAGTGGGTTAACCAGACAGGCATCTAAGTTGATAAGGTGTCTGTCTGGTTTTTAGTTGGATCCGTTCATAGTTGAAAAAGTGGACGTACTCATCAATGATGGCGGGCTTCCTGAAAGGTGGGGTCTGGGGAAGGACGTAGCGCTTCTTCTTTTAGGTGTCCGAAGAAGTTTTCCATCGAGGCGTTATCCAAGCAATTTCCCCTTCTGGACATGGAAGGACGGTGATGCCGCAAGCAGAAAGCAGATTGGTAGGGATCTGTGCAGTATGGATATCCCTGGTCGCTATGCAGGATCAGCCCTTACAAGCTTCGTTCTTTCTGCTTGGCTAACTGGATCGTGCGCGAGGACCAGACCCACCGAGTTTTCCCGGCCAAACTGATGAGCGACAATGAACCCATCATACAAGTCTTGATGGTGGACAGGTAGGCCCATCCCTGGCAAGTTTGAATATAGGTGATATCCGTAACCCACTTCTGGTTGGGACGGGACGCGGTGAAATCTTGCGCTAGCAGGTTGGGATAGCGATCAACCCCGGGTCTGCGGCGACTTTCCGAAGATCTTTCGCTGGCGAGCCACAGACCGGAGGCCCAGCTTGTTCATCAGGCGTAGAACGGCCTTCTGGTTGATGCACCGGCCTTTCTGAAGTGCAACCATAGAGGCAATTCGCCGATAGCCGTACGTGTCGATGCGAGCGCTGGAAGGCCTGCCGAGACCCAAGACGGCCTCTCATCTGGATCGGGTCTCGCACTCCGCCTCCTCCAAGCATAATAGGCCGCTCGCGAAACCCCGAACAAGGTGCACATCGCCTTCACGGTGTAGGTTGGTCGGTATCGTTCGATGACCCGATATTGCGCTTCGCGAGCATACCCTTGCGCAACTCGGCTTGAAGTTTTTTTAGCAGCGCATTCTCCATCTCCAAGCGGGCGATATAAGCCTCTTGGTTCTCCTTCTTGGGGTCTGCCTACCAGACCTTTCGGCTTCTTATCAAATGCTGCAACTCCCTCCTGACGGTATTGATGCAACCATTTCTTCACTCGCCATCGATCCCGAATTTTCAGGACTCGCCGTGATCTCTGCCCGCGTTTTCCCTTCCTCATAAAATAACCGCATGGCTTCCAGTTTCGCCTCGAGTGGGTATTGCTGCATCCCTTTTTGCCGGACATAAAAAGCACCTCCTGTGCTATTTTCTCACAGGAGGGCTTTTTCGCTCATGTCTCGTTTTATGGGTTCAGTCCACTAAAAAGGGCGTTTTTGTTGCTAAAAAGCTATTTCAATTTCAAAAGGGCTGAGACGCATTAATTCCAGCACCTTTTTCGCTAACCCCATGGTGATCTAATTCACCGAACGCGCGTTGGGAGCCGCGCGGAATTCCGTCTCAAGTCCCCAACTGATGATTCGTTTCGGTGTGATGCGGAACATCTCGGGATCAAAGCCGGGGACCACCGTCTCGCCGCCCGTTTGCAGCACTTCGACGGTGCCGCGTACCTCGATCGCCGCGCACCTTCCACGGATTGAGAGAGACGATGTCGTCGATCACCACGGCCACCCGCGGATCGTGTTGGACGTCGCGCCATTTCTTGCGCTTGGCAAAGCCGCCGTGGCCGCTAACGTCGATCGTGTCCGTCTCAGTGTTGTAACGGAATGACACCGGTACCACGTGCGGCTGGCCGTCCGATCCTACCGTGGCAATGCGGCATAGGCGCTGGCTTTTTAGATACTCGATCTCGGCAGAGGTGAACACACTCTTGAGTGTGGTTGGCATATTGTGTAATCCTTTTTTGCCTGGCATCGATCTCAGGCTGCCGCCTGTTCGATCTCTTCCTGTTTCTTGAACTGGCTCATGTACAGGTTGTAGTAGAAGCCTTGCTTGTCCATCAGTTCGTCATGCTTGCCGCGTTCGATGATCTGACCGTCATCGAGCACCAGGATCATGTCGGCGTTGACGATGGTGCTCAAGCGATGGGCAATGACGATGGAGGTGCGGCCCTTGAGCAGTATGTCGAAGGCTTTCTGGATCAGGCGCTCGGTGCGCGTGTCCACGGAGGAGGTCGCTTCGTCCAGGATCAGGATGCGGGGATCTGCCAGGGCAGCGCGCGCAATCGAAAGCAGTTGCCGCTGTCCCTGCGAAAGACCCGAGCCGCGTTCGCCCAGAACGGTCTGATATTTTTCCGGCAGGCGTTCGATGAACAGTGTCGGCGTGCGCCAGTTTGATGGCGGCCATGACTTCTTCATCGGTGGCATCGGGACGGCCAAAGCGCACGTTCTCCATCACGGTGGTGCTGAACAGGAATGTATCCTGCAGCACGATGCCGATCTGCCGGCGGATGGACTCGGCGGTCACATCGCGCACATCCACGCCGTCGATCTTGACCGAGCCGCCGGTCACATCGTAGAAGCGCGGCAGCAGGTTGATGATGGTGGTCTTGCCTGCGCCGGTCGGGCCGACGATGGCGATGGTTTGTCCGGGCTCGGCGGTGAAGGAGACATCCTTCAACACGGGCACGCCGTCTTCATATTCGTGCGAGACGTGATCGAACTCCACTTTGCCGGCGATCTGCGGCATGTCTTTTGCGCCGGGCTTGTCCTGCACGGCCGGCACTTCGTCGAGCAGGCCAAAGATGCGTTCGGCGCCGGCGATGGCATTCTGGATGTTGCCCCATAGGATCGCGATCTGCTGGATGGGCTGGTTGAAGCGCTGGACGTAGGCCAGGAAGGTCACGATCAAACCGAAGGTCACGGCCGTGCCCAGCAAGGTCTGCCCTTTGAGCATGTACCAGCCGCCCACGCCGGTGACGATGGCCAGCGCAACATAACCGAGCGCTTCCAGCGTCGGCGAGAGCGCCGCGGTGAACGACACGGCGCGGACGTTGGCGTCGCGGTTGGCGGCGTTGACTCCCTTGAAGTTCTCGATATTCTCATCGGCGCGGTTGAAGGCCTGCACTTCGCGCACCGCCGCGATGCTTTCCTGCAATTCGGCGTTGACGTTGCCGATCTCCTTGCGGGTTTTGCGGAAGGCCTTGCGCGCCTGGTCGGAGAAGTAGATCGTGGCAAGGAACATGATCGGCGAAACGGCCAGCGAGAGCAGGGCAAACGGCACGCTGCTGGTGAACATGTTGTAGGCCACCCAGACCAGCAGCAGGATGCCGCTGAAGACGTTGACCAGTGCGAACGAGATGGCCTGTTCGATCGCGGAGGTGTCGTTGGTGATGCGGCTCATCAGGTCGCCTGCTTCGTTCACCGAATAATAACTGAGCGAGAGCTGGTGCAGCCGCTCGAACACATCCACGCGCAGGGCGCGCAGCACGTGCTGGCCCGACCATGACATGGTGAAGAAGGTCAGGCCGCGTGAGCACTGAGCCGAGGACGAAAAGCACGATCACGATCAGGATCAAGCGCACCAGGCCGGCCACGCGGTCGCTATTCGTCATGGCGGTCAGGGCCGGCGAGACGAATCCACCGAAGCGATAAGCGCTGGCGATGATCCATTGCGTGCCGCTGAGCTTGGCAGGGTCCGACACGAGCCAGCAGCTGGCTGCCGAGGCCTGGGCCTCCGTGCTGATTGCCGCGGAAAAGGATCCGAAGCCGCTGTTTGCGCCGAGCGGGACGAGGAAACAATCCGTCGCCTGGCCGATCAGTTCGGGAGTGGTGACCTGCGTCCAGGTCGCAATGACGACGAACAGGATCGCCAGGAAAGCGGCTAACCCGAATCGTCCAAAGTAACCGCCCAGCCGCAGCAGCGTTTCGCTCAGCCTGCGCGGCTTGAGGGTTTCCTGATTAAGCATGTTGCCGAAACGGCCGGGACCACCCATCATAGGTTATCTCTCCTCCAGCGCATGCCCGTGTTCCTGTTCATACGCCAATATTTGTGAATTATAGATTTCTGCATAGATCGGTTCGTTTTCCATTAAGTCTGCATGCTTGCCCTGGGCGACGACCTTGCCTTTATCGAGCACGAGGATCTTGTCGGCGCTCATCACGGTGCTGATGCGCTGGGCAATGACGAAGGACGTGCGGCCCTCCATCAGCTTATCGAGCGCGGCCTGGATCAGCGACTCGGTCGTGAGGTCCACGCTGGAGGTTGAGTCGTCGAGGATCAGGATGCGCGGATCGAGCAGCAGCGCGCGGGCAATGGCCACGCGCTGCTTCTGTCCGCCGCTGAGCGTTGTGCCGCGCTCGCCGACGTGTGTGTCGTAGCCATCGGGGAAGGACATGATGAAATCATGTGCCTGCGCGGCCTTGGCCGCGGCAATCGACATCTTCCTCGCTGGCATCCGAGCGTCCAAAGGCGATGTTCTCGCGGACGGTGCCGCTGAACAACGTGGTTTCCTGTAGCACGATGCCAATCTGCCTGCGCAGCGAGTCGACCTTGATATCGCGCAGGTCGTGGCCGTCAATCGTGATCCGCCCTCGGTGGGATCATAGAAGCGCGGCAGTAGATTGATGATGGTGCTCTTGCCGGAGCCGGTCGCGCCGAGCAGGGCGATCCGTTCGCCGGGCTTGGCCTCGAAGGTCACTTCGCTTAAGACCGGGTTCGCCACCGCCGAAATAGCGGAAGGTCACATTCTCGAATTTGACCTCGCCCTTCACCGATGGCAGTTCGATCGCGTCCGGCTTGTCCACGATGTCCGACTTGGCATCCAGGATTTCGAAGATGCGGTCGGCGGAGGCGGCAGCCTGTCCGAACTGCGTGATGATGAAACCGAGCTGGGCGACCGGGAAGAACAGGTAGATCAGGTACAGCGAGAATTCCTGCCATTCGCCGAGCGTCAGCGTGCCGGCGATGATCTGCTTGCCGCCCACATACAGGATGGCCGCCTGACCGAGGTTGGCGATCAGGAAGATCATCGGGAACAGGAAGGTGAACAGTTTCGCGACGGAGATCGCCTGTCCCATCAGGTTGTCTGCGGCGACACGGAATTTGGCCTGTTCCTGTTTCTCGCGCGTGAAGGCTTTGATGACCTTGATGCCTGCCAGGTTTTCCTGCAGGATGGTGTTCAGCGCGGAAAGTTTGATCTGCACTTTCTTGAACATCGGTTGGGCGGCGGTGCCGAAGATCACGAACAGGACCAGGGCAATCGGCAGGATCGGCATGGCGGTCCAGGCCAGCGGGACATTGGTCGAGAACAGGATGATGATCGTGCCTACCAGCAGGATGATCGCGCCGACCAGTTGCAGCAAACCCTGACCGATGAAGAGACGCACTTTTTCCACATCGTCGGTGGCGCGGATCATCAACTGACCGGTCTGGTTCTTGTCGTGATACGAGAAGGACAGGCCCTGGATCTTGGCATACAGGTCGTTGCGCAGATCATACGCCACGGACTGCGAGTTCTTCTCTGCCCAGAAGGCTTGCAGGAAGGCGAAGACGCCGCGAAAGGCTGCGAAGATGAAAATGGCGACGATGGCCCAGATCAATGCCTGCGGGGCGGCTGCCAGGTTGGCGTTTAATTGGGCGACGAGCTGGTCTTTCGTCCAGGTGGCCGGATAACTGAGGGCCGAAAGGATTTTCGGCAGTGCCTGCGCCGTAAGGGCGGCCGGGATCTGATTCAGCGCCTGCAGAACCTGGTCGGCTACGTAACCGCTGGTGACCGCGTCGATGATGCGGCGGATCATGCTCGGCACCGCCAGTTGCGCCAGTGTGGCAATGACCAGAAAGGGATAAGGCAGCACTGCCTCTCGTCCGTAATGAGAGAGATATTTAATGGATCGTCCTATTGAGCCGCTGCCTGAGGGGCGTTTCCGGCCCGTACGAGACATGGGTCTAGTTGCGTTGCTTGCATAAAGTTCCTTTCGAGATGGATAATGGAAAACCGGTAATGGATAAGTAGGGTGCAGAGTGCAGATATTCAAAGTTCGTGGGTTGTTTTAAATCGAATATCTATTCTCTATTTGTATGGTTCAGGGTTTCCAGAAAGTATAGGATTTGTTTGTGAATTGAATGTGACCGCATGATGAAAATATGAACGAATTGCCTTGCTATGCGTGCTGCGGTGCATGCTCCAGCTTGCGCGCGGCTTCGGTAAGGATCACCAGGGCTTCTGCGATCTTCTGGCGGTCTTTTTCCTCCAGCGTTTCCGCAAGCGCGTCCATCCAGCGGTAGCGCTCGCTCATGCCGCTTTCGATCAACGCCCTGCCTTTTGGCGAGAGCTGGATCTGTTTGGCCCGCCGGTCGCGCGGGTCTTCGGTGCGCTCGATCAGCCCGGCCTGCACCAGGTTGTCTACGTGCTGGCTGGCGGCTGCCGACGTGATTTCGAACCGCTCGCTGATCTCCGAAATACCGCAGTTGCCGCGGTAAAACAGCTGCATCAGGATGCTGAACTGCGGCATGGATAAGCCGGTCGCCTTTGCATGGTGCGCCCAGCTGCGCTGGGAATAGTGTGTGGATACATCCATCCAGGAACGCAGTGCTTGCGGTAATAAGACAATGTTCAGTCATAGTTAAGCCTTCTTTTTAGTTAAGCGGGCTTAACTTTATACGCGAGCTGGCGCTGTGTCAAGACTGGGGAGGTAAGAAAATCGTTAGAAATTTTTATTACTACTTACAACGCTTTTTTCGGGTCTCTCCCTCCCCTTTAGGGTTCAGCAGCTGACAGGGTTGAATCCCATTTTGATTTTTTGAATCGCAAAGCCTGCCAAGGGCGCAAAGATTTGTTTTTCCTTCGCGCTCTCGCGCCCTAAGCGGTAGAAATTGAGGCCTGTCCGCCCTCAGACTTTTAGGGAATCGCGGAGTATCTCAGAACAGAGCAAAGGGAGGTCGGGTTGATGTCCCACAAGCAGATTCTATTCCTCTATATTGTAAACAACACGATCGCGATCATTGCCGCGCCAATCCCGATCCACTGTGTGCGTGAGAGTCGCTCCTTGAGGAAGATCCATGCCAGTATGACGGTTGAGCCGGGGTACAGCGAACTGAGCACTGCGGAGATATCCAACCTACCGGCTTGTCCGGCCAGTATAAAGAATAAATTGCCCCCGATATCGAGAATGCCGTTCAGGACGATCAGCGACCAGGCGTTTCCCTCCACTTTCCATGTTTCGCGGCGGAAGGTCATGTAAAGGACCAGGATGATTACCCCGCCCAGGCGGGAGGCGGCCATGGGCCACAGCAGGTCCGTACGCGTGGCGGCGTGCACTAGCACGAAGTAGAAGCCAAAGCCGATGCCTGCCAGCAGCGGCAGCCGTAAATCGGCAATATGAGACAGGATGTCTTTAACCCCATCTTTGCTTTGGGAGATCAGCCAGATGGCGGCCAGGGCAAAAGCAAACCCAATGAAGGTGTAGAGGGTGGGAAGACTTTCCGTCAATGAGCCGATAATTACTGGCAGCAGGGCTGCCAGTAATGCCGAGACGGGCGCAGCAATACTCATCATGCCTTTTGTCATGGAGTAATAGAGCAGCAGCAGCCCGGTCGTGCCAAAGGCGCCGGCTATCAAGGAAAGCACCCAAATATCCCACGTGGGGACAGGCTGCCAGGCGATCAATGCGATAACCAGCAGAAGAATGGAGCCGATCATCTCCGCGTAAACGACCGTCCGATAAACACCTGTTTTCCGGCTGGCCATCCCACCGGTGAAGTCCCCCGCGCCCCAGACGACAGCGGAAGTAAGCCCGAAAAAGATAGAAAGCATTTAATACCTCGGGTGGATTTTCCCAGTTAATGGGTATGGGTCTTGCTGATTATAAAGTGTTTACCATCCGTTTCCTCCCTTGAACTCGTTCCTGGTTCGGATAAGTTGAACCCTTCTTGATTTTTTGAACCGCAAGGTTCACCACCTCCACGAAGGCAGGCACAAAGATTTATTTTTCCTTTGTGTTTAAAGATTTTTATTCTCCGTTACACTTTCCCCGCCGCCCTTGCCCGCTCCAAAACTTTTTGCGCGTTCTTGAGCAGCGGCATGTCGATCATTTTGCCGTCGAGCGCGTATGCGCCTGCACCCCTGGCCTGGCTGGCCTCGAACGTTTCGACGATTTGCCGTGCGTGTGCGATCGCCGTATCGTCCGGTGTGAAAGCGGTTTGCACCGGTTCGACCTGCGCGGGATGGATGATCTGTTTGCCTGTGAACCCCAGCCGCGCGCCATATTCAGACTCGACTCGCAGTGAATAGATATCCTTGAAATCGATGGTAACGATGTCGATGGCCTGCAAACCGAAAGCTGCCGCGGCCGTAAGCGCAGCCTGCCGCGCATACAACAACTCGGTCGCCTCCCTGGTGCGTGTGGCACCGATGGAGGCCGCAAAGTCCTCGCCGCCGAAGATGATGGCGTCCAGCCGCGGGTGCGATGCGATTTCCTTAAGGTTGAGGATGCCCCTGGCGGTCTCCACTCCAACCAGAAGCCGTATCGACTTAAGCGGCCAGCCGTGTTCCAGTTCGGCGGCTTCGATGATCCCGCTCGCCCACTCGATCTGGTCCGGTGTTTCGAGTTTGGGGATCACGATGCCATCGGGATGGTAGGGCAAAACAGCCTGGATATCGTCCTGCTCCAGACCGGAACCCACCGCGTTGATGCGTGCCAGTTTTTCAGATCTGCCGAAGTCCAATTCACGCAAGGCTTTGGCGATCGCGGCGCGCGCCTCGGTCTTTTTGTTGGCAGCCACGCCGTCTTCCATGTCCATGCAGATGGAATCGACGCCGAGCGTAATGGACTTGACGATCTTCTTCCAATCGTCGCCGGGCATGTAGAGCAGGGCGCGTCGGGGTTTCATGGATCCCTACTCCCGGATCTCGGTCTTTTTCAGGAACATGGCGGTCCGTTCCATCTCGATCACTATCGTATTGTCTGCTTTGCGTCCCCAGTGTTTGAGCCGCACGATCCCCACTTCCGGCCGCGACCGGGAAGCGCGTTTCTCGATCACTTCACTCTCCGCATAGATCGTATCGCCGTGGAATACCGGGTTGGGACTGACCACACGGTCGTAACCCAGTGTTGCAACGATGGTGCCTTCCGTCAAATCGGGTACGCTCAAACCGACGACCAGGCCCATGATAAAGACGCCGTTGACGATGCGCTGGCCGAACTCCGTCCGGCTGGCAAAATCTTCGTTGATATGCAGGGGCTGGGTATTCATGGTGAGCGTGGAGAACAGCACGTTATCCATTTCGGTAACGGTGCGCCCGAGGCTGTGGCGGAAATGCTGCCCCACTTCAAGCTCTTCATAATATTTACCGGGCATGGAACTCCTCCAAAAAAAGCGCCCCTGCCATAATAAACAAAAGCTTGGGAACCCGTCTATTTCACGCGCTTCAACTGCGTTTCCGCAGCCCTGGCTTCGACACCCTCGGGACTGACGTTGTAGGCTGTGATGGTCAAATGGTCGTGATCGAACAGCTCTACTTCGGTGCGCCATTCCCAGTCCGGGCCGCCGACCGGGTCGGGGTAGTTCCCCACGACGAAGAAGCCCTTTTCTTTTGGGTTCCCTATGCAAAACATATTGGCCGTGTTGTTATGGAAGCTGTCCACCCAGCTGGCTTCGTATTGGTTGAGTATGGTGTTATAGCCGAATGTGTACAGGCCGTGCACGGGTTCATCATCGATAGAGCTTTGATATAGATAGAGGATGAAGCGGCCGCCCAATATTAGTTGGACGCTGCCCTGCGTTGGAGATTCGATTGGCACGCCCTCCGGCTCCAGCCAGGTGAGGGTCTTGCCGGTCCATCCGCCCACCAGTTGGGCAAGGAAGTGATGAGGGCTGCCTGATAATTTGGATTCTTCGAAGGCCATGGTTATATCCGGATAACTGCAAGTGTGAAAAATGAAAAGGAGTGATCGTATAAATTTGCCGACAGTGTAGCACAAAAAATGTAACTATTCATAGTCCTTCGTAAGCACTCGAAAAAATCTCCATTTACATGGTGCCCGTAGGGTATCTCCTTTTACATCGTACCCATAAGGTATCTCCGGTGAATTTCCATTAAGACTTATGCCAATTCCTCGTTTACTACTTGCGCACCCTGCTCACTGATTCCCAACTCAAACACCTGCGCGGATAAACCCGCAGATTCAAATCCCTGCTTTATCGCCAGGCCGATCCCTGCGTCATGTTCCGCCGAAAAGGCGATCACGCTCGGCCCTGCCCCCGATAAGGCCACCGCCGAAGCGCCTGCCTCTTTGCCTGCTTTCACGGCAGCCAGCGCGCCGGGGATGAGCGGCAGGCGGTAAGGCTGGTGCAGCGTGTCGGACATGGCCTGGCCAAGCAGGCGCAGATCCCCTGTGCGGAAAGCCTCGGTCACTAATACCGCGCGGCTGATGTTGTGGATGGCGTCTTTTAATGGGACCTGTTTCGGCAGGACGGCGCGGGCTTGTTTCGTGGTGAAATTAAATTCGGGCAGCACGACGGTTATGTGGATGGGCATGATGGGCAGCTGCCGTGCAAGGACCTTGCCATCTTCCATGGTCGAAACGACCAGGCCGCCGCACAGGGCGGGCGCAATGTTATCGGGATGCCCTTCTATTTCTGTTGCAAGGCTCAATATCTCTTCTTTGGTAAGCATGGAGCCGAGCAAAGCGTTCGCACCGAGGATGCCGGTCAGGATGGCAGCCGCCGAAGACCCCAATCCTGATGCAAGTGGGATCTGGTTTAAACAACGGATGCTTAAAACAGGTATTTTCCTGTTCACCGTTTCATAGACCTTTTCCGCGGAACGATAGATGAGATTCTTATGGTTGTAGGCGAGTCTTTTCGAGCCTTCCCCTTCGATATGCAGGGAAAACGATCCGGCTTCCGTGATCTCCGTTACGTTCCATATATTCAAGGCCAGGCCGAGCGCGTCGAAGCCCGGACCGAGGTTGGCGGAGGTGGCGGGAACTTTGATGATGATTTTATTCATTAGCCTTGTTCGAAATAATCTGCTGATTACACAGATGGTAAGAAAAAAATCGGCAATCTTCGGTTGACCTGTGCAAGTCTACCCTTAACTTAATATGATTTCTTCCAATGCCGATAATTTTGGCGGGACGACTTGTGGCTTTGCCATCTCCTTCGTGATGATGTCGGGGTCTTTTAATCCATGACCGGTGCATACGGCTACGATGCGTTTGCCTTCCGGTTTAAATCCCAGTGCGGCGATCTCGAGCGCTAAACCTGCCAGGCCGGCGGCCGACGCCGGTTCCACCCAGATGCCCTCCAGCTCGGCCAGCATCTTCTGCATGTTGAGGATCTGTTCGTCCGTTACGGCGATGATGCGGCCCCCCGATTCCTCCGCCGCGAGCAGAGCCTGCTCGCCAGCGCGCCGGCTTGCCAATGCGGATCGCCGTCGCGACCGTCTCGGGCTTTTCGACGGCATGGCCGATCACGAGCGGAGCGGCACCGGCTGCCTGCACACCCAGAATAT
>CAVWHR010000011.1:0-39325 GCA_963754835.1 uncultured Chloroflexia bacterium
GGCCCCCAGTTCCCGCGCCTTCGGCTGGATGATGGTCATCGCGATAGTCTCGAAGAAGCGGCCCTTCGCCATGTACTTGGCGATGATGCCCAGCCCGTACTGCTCCAGCTGGTGGGTTGTCCTTCGCCTCGACCGGGTTGATGCCGTCCTTGTCAGTCGATTATTTCGATGCCGGTGCTGCCGATGAATTGCACGTCGACTGTACCTGAAAGGTCATCACGCCCGATTAGGTACGCCGGATCGACGCGCTTTCCGAGATTACTTCTACGCCGGGGTTTGCGGCGACACGTACTGGCGATGTAGTCGAGTGCGAACTGGACGCGATCAGCGCGGGTCTTGTTCACGACGAAATTCACCTTCGTGATCTTTGAAGGACGTACCAAGTAGGTTCGGCTGCCCGACGAGCACGGCTTCTTGATGCACTGCTCCAGAAGCGAATGCGTGTGCGTCCCGTCGATCGCCGCCGCGCTGCCGGGTTTCTTCGGCAGCTTGGCTGACTTCGCGGATACTGCCGGGGCAGATCGCCCAGCGGTACCGTTGCGAGGGGGAGAGTCTGGCGTGGTCAGACATCACTGCGCCTTCAGGGCTTCGACACCAGCGTGGATCGCCGGGTAGTGCGCTGCGGTCGCCTCGTTGATGTTGGTGATGCCCAGTGCGGCCAGCACGCCCTGAATCTGGTTGCCCTTGACCGGCCCCATTTCCTTGTAGGAGGTCATCACGTAGGCGACGAGCGAGGGCTGGTCGACGATCGGGCAGTCCGTTGCAGCCTGAACCGGTGCTTCGACCACGGGGGCGGGAGCAGGCTGGGGTGCAGCGACGGGGGCAGGGGCGGCGACAACAGGTGCTGCCGCGACAGGAGCAGGAACCGCGACAGGGGCGGCAGCTTGATGGGCGTCATTGGTGGTGTGGCTCTTCAAAGCTTCAGCGATGGTCGCGAGGGAAGCGGCGATGGAAGCGAGGTTGTTTTCAATGCTCATTTGTTTCTCCAGATCAAAAGGTACTACGGTTAAAAAGTTCATTTACGCTAGTCTAGTGAATGACTGTTTGATTGTCAAGCGTTAAATGCTCCCCCGAAGTGAGATCCCGAAGCCGGAGGGGCGGAGAGTAAATGGTACGCAGGCCTCAAGAATGGCTATCAGGCCAAGAACGGCCGGATTGATACCCTGGAAGAACTGGCACTGATTAAGGGCTTCAGCAGTGACATTTTGCTGAAAATTAGTCCCTTCATCACCGTGTATGCCGAAAACCAGGTAGCTGCGCGAGAAAATGACTATGGCAACCAGGTCCAGGCGCATTAAGGAGGCTGTCAATACTTGGTTCGCGGGTGTGAAACCCGGGGCGATCACGTAACGCACCAACGGTTGTGTTAATGGGATGATGATCAGTGAAGCCCCGCCGGTGATCACGAATGCCAGGTTGATGATCCTCGAGAACAGATCCCATGCTTCGCGGCGGCCCTGTTTATCGAGGTATTCCGTTAAAACCGGAATGAAAGCCATTCCCAATGCCCCGCCCGAGAGCAGTGCGGAAAGATAATCAGGGATATTGTTTGCCGCGCCGAAAATACCCATTCCGTCGAGGCCAACGATCTTGTTGAAAAGCAGGGTCTTACCGAAGGCCGTTAACTTATCCAGGGCAAAAAAGAAGCTTAGCAAAAGCGATGTGCGGGTGAGAAATGATAATTTATTCATCGATGGAATTTAACCACAATTACGATGTGGAAAATAAACCTCTTCATGGTTTGGGTGCCGGCATCTGTCGAAAGAAGCCCAGTAGATAGACATTTGAGCTGGTCAATTCATACGTTATGGTTTTTTTACCAAAGTCGCCGCGATTCGCACAATCAGGTCGGGATTTGACCACATCAGGTACTTCAAACATGATTTTCTTTGCGTTCTTTGCGTCTTGGCGGTTAAATCTCTTATCTGACATTAATTTGAGAAAGCCATAGCTAAAAAGTGCCTTTATATTGACCGCCATCTACAACCAGCATCGTGCCGGTGATGTAGGATGCCGCAGGGGATAGCAGGAAGGCGGCTGCGTTGGCAAATTCTTCCGGGCGGCCAATCCGGCCAAAGACACTGTTCCGGGCGTCTTTGGCATGTTCTTCTTCCACGGTCGTGCCGTTGTTTTGGGCGCGGAAGTTGTGAAGTTCGCGGATGCGGTCTGTATCGATCGTGGCGGGCAGGATCGAATTGAAGCGGATGCCTTCGTTGCCCAGTTCCAGCGCCAGGCTTTTTGTCAATCCAATGGTTGCAAGCCGGATACTGTTTGATAATATCAAATTGGTCAGCGGTTGTTTTACTGAATAGGATGTCACGGTCAGAACACTCGCCGCGTTTGACTTTTTCAAATGTGGCAGGGCCGCACGGATCAACCGGACATGGCTGAGGAATGATAGGTTAACCGCCTTTTCCCACATGGCATCATCGAACGATTCGAACCCTCCCGCCGGTGGTCCACCAGCGTTTGTCACCAAAAGGTCAAGTCCGCCTAATGCTTTGACGGCTTGTGTGATCAATATTTCCGGCTCAGACGGATCGCTCACATCTCCTGCCAAACCCACAACCGAAACACCGGTTTCTTTGGCAATCTTCCCGGCCGCGTCTTTGATCTTCTTCTCAACGCGGCTGTTGATCGCAACCCTGCAGCCTTCTTTAGCTAGGACCATTGCGGTTGCATATCCCAGCCCTCGTGAAGCTCCCACGACGAGGGCGCGTTTGTCGCTCAATCCTAAATCCATTTTTTCTCCTTTTTATAACGATGGACCTTTGAGTACTGAGTTGCTAGGCTTTATTTGCAATGATCCACAGCTCGAGCAGATTTAGCCGATTTTTCCTTAACATCTGTGTAATCTACGCAATCAGCGGATGTTTTTTTTCTGTTTTTTATACTTCAAGTTTAAATTATCTCGATCTTTTCATCGATTACTTGCCCGTCTTCCCAATTCGCTTCCACCCATTTTGCCACATTTTGGAGGGACCGTTGGACATACGAGGCATCCGAGCTGACCATGGCACAGGCAATGACCGCTTCCTGCCACATATCCTGCCGATCCATTTCTGCCGCGGAGATGTTAAATTCGCGCCGGAGGCGGTTCAGAAGGGGCTTGAGCCGGCCGCGCTTTTCTTTTAACGAAGCACAGGTGGGGAGGTGGAGATGGATTGTAATCAGACCCAGCATCAAAATGTCGATTTCCGATTTACTAATAACGACTTCCGCTTTACAATTTCATGCATGCCTGACATCGAAACTGCCTACAACCTTGCCCTCGACTATCTATATTCCTTTGTGGATTATAGCCTGAAACATTCCTCTGAGCTTGCCAAAGCCGACTTCAACCTCGACCGGATGCGTGAGCTTGATGGCGGAACTCGGAAACCCGCAGGACCAATATCCCATCATCCATGTAGCCGGGACAAAAGGAAAAGGCTCTGTTAGCGCGTTGTGCGCCTCCGCGTTGGAAGCGGCTGGCTATCGCGTTGGCTTATATACCTCACCTCATCTTTTGGATTACTGCGAGCGGATCCAGATCAACGGCGAGCCGATCTCGCACGCCGGCTTGGTCGAGCTGGTGGAACAAATGAAACCGGCTGTGGCGAGGATCCCAAAACTGACGACGTTCGAAATCACGACGGCGCTTGGATTTTTGTACTTTGCCCAACAAAAAGCGGATGCGGCTGTCATTGAAGTAGGCCTTGGGGGGCGGCTCGATGCTACCAACGTGGTTACACCCAGGGTTTCCGTTATCACCTCGCTGTCTTATGATCATATGGCTGTTCTGGGAAATACCCTCACGCTGATCGCGGGGGAGAAGGCTGGCATCATCAAGCCGGGTATACCGGTCGTATCGGCTCCGCAAAAAGAGGAGGCGCTGGATGTTTTGGTGCGAATTGCCAAAGAACGAAAGTCGCCATTCACGTTGATCGGTCGGGACGTGACATTCAAGCCGTTGGATCATTCCCTCAATGGGCAGACGATGCAAATTTCGACATATAACCTTAAGCCTTCAACCCTCATGTTGACCTTGCCCTTGTTGGGAATCCACCAGGTGCTGAATGCCGCCACAGCCTATACTGCTCTGAAGGCCAGTGGTTTGGATATTTCGGATAAAGCCGTTCAAAAAGGATTTGCTGGAGTAAAATGGCCTGCCCGCTTTGAAGTGGTCCGCCGCAAACCGCCTGTCATTTTCGATTCGGCACATAATCAGGATTCCTTTGCTTTCTTGCGTCAGGCGCTCGACGATTATTTTCCCAATAAGCAGGTTTATCTCATCTTTGGCGCTTCGGAAGATAAAAATATACCGGGCATGTTCCTGGAGCTAAAGCCCAAGGTCAAGCGGATGTTTGTGACGAAGTCCATCCACCCTCGCGCCCTGGAACCGGGGAAGATCGAGGAGTTGGCGCAGCAGGCTGGGATACCAAATGAAGTTGTAAATACGGTGGAAGCCGCTTTGGGTGTGGCGTTGGAGATGTCGGAAAAAGATGGTAGCATTGTGCTTTCGGCAGGCAGCATGTTTGTGACTGCCGAAGTGATGGCAGCCTGGAAGAAAAGGTAACTGCTTAGGCTCAGCAGCCTCCGAAGAATTTCCCGAAAAATGGTGTGCGCGAAGGGCGTACGCCCCCTCGCACACCATTTTTCGGTTTTCTCCTCACAAGCCTGGGCAGTTACAAGATCAGATCACAGAGAGTAGATAGTAGTGCATGAATCACCAAACTGACTGGAACGAAGAAGAAGACAATTTCAACCTGGCACTTTCGCAACGCACCGAAGAACTCTACCGTGTGCCAAATCAAGAACCGGACGAAGACGGCCTGATCGAAGCCGCGGTCTTACCGCTGCGCGACCTGGTCGTATTCCCGCGCATGGTCTCGCCGATCTTTGTGGGACGCGAGGCCTCGCTGCTGGCGGTGCAGGAAGCGCAGGTGAAGAACCAGACCGTGATCGGTCTCGTCCAAAAGGACCCGGAACTCGAGGACCCGAAACCGGCGGATTTTTTGCCGATCGGGATCGAGATGGCGGTTGGACGCTTGCTCTCGATGCCCGATGGCTCATCAAGTGCGCTCGTGCAGGGACGTCGGCGCGTCGAGATCGTGGACTTTATCAGGACCCGGCCCTTTTTGAAGGTGCGCGCCCGCCCGATCTTTGAATCGACAGACTGCTGACCGGCAAACGCAGGCCTTGATGCGTTCAGTGCTTGATCTCTTCGACCGCTGCGTTCAGCTGGATCGCTCGATCCCCGAAGAAGCGCATTTGTTCGCGATGAACATCTCCGAACCGGGTTGGCTGTCTGATATGATCGCCACCTCACTTTCACTCAAGTATGAAGCCAAGCTGAGTCTGCTGACTCTGCTCGATCCGCGTGGACGCCTGCAGGCCGTCAACAAAATCCTGGCGCAGGAAGTGGATGTGCTTGAGCTTGAGGATGAAATCCATTCGCGCGTGCAGAACGAAGTGGATAAGAGTCAGCGTGAGTTTTATCTCCGCGAGCAGATGCGCCAGATCCAGAACGAGTTGGGCGAAGGCGACATATTTACCCGCGATGCAACCGAGCTGAAGCAAAAGATCGTGGCGGCCAACCTGCCAGACGAGCCAAAAGCGGTTGCCATGAAGGAACTCGAACGGCTCAACCAGATGCCGCCGATGGCGCCTGAAGTCGGCATCATCCGCACCTATATTGATTGGATCATTGATCTGCCATGGGTATCATCCACACCGGATAACCTGGATGTCAAGCACGCTGCCAGGACTTTGGACCGTGACCATTATGGCCTGAAGAAAGCCAAGGAACGCATCTTGGAATATATCGCGGTGCGCTCGCTCAAGCCGAAGAAGGAACGACAGCCCATTTTATGTTTTGTCGGTCCGCCAGGCACCGGGAAGACCTCCCTGGGTCGTTCCATCGCGGAGGCGCTGGGGCGCAAGTTCGTGCGCGTTTCACTGGGCGGCATCCGCGACGAGGCTGAAATCCGCGGTCACCGGCGGACGTACATTGGCGCGCTGCCCGGCCGTGTGCTTCAAACGATGAAGCGGGCGGGGACGGCCAATCCACTCTTTATGCTGGATGAGATCGATAAACTCTATTCCGATTTCCGTGGCGATCCGGCTTCTGCCATGCTGGAAGTGCTCGACCCCGAGCAAAATAATGCTTTCAGCGATCATTATCTTGAAATGCCTTTTGATCTTTCCAAGGTGATGTTCGTTACGACCGCAAATTATCTCGGCCCGATCCCGCCCGCTTTGCTTGATCGTATGGAGGTGATCGAGTTTCCCGGTTATATCGAGGAAGAGAAAATCGAGATCGCTAATCGTTATCTGATCCCGCGCCAGATCGAAGAGAACGGCATCTCGGATATCGGCCTGACGTTCGAGGCTGGGTGCGCTGCAGCGGATTATCAGGGAATATACATTTGAAGCCGGCGTCCGTAACCTGGAGCGCGAAATAGGGCGGATCAGCCGCAAGGTAGCCCGGCTAAAAGCGGAAGAAAAGAAATATCCGGTTGTTGTAACAGCGGATATCATCGAAAAGTTCCTTGACCCGCCTCAATATATCCCGCCGGAGATGGAAAAGCAGGATGAGGTTGGTGTGGTACAGTCGCTGGCGTGGACCGAAAACGGCGGTGAGATCATGGCCGTGGAAGTGGCCGTTTTGGAAGGCAAGGGTTCCCTGCAGATGACAGGCCAGCTCGGCGATATCATGCAGGAATCCGGGCAGGCCGCTCTGACATACATCAAATCCCGCGCGCTGTCGCTCGGGATCGATCTGGATGTCTTTGAACGGATGGACATCCACCTGCACATGCCTGAAGGCGCGATCCCGAAAGACGGCCCCTCCGCTGGGATTACTATTGCCACCGCCATGATCTCTGCATTGACTGGCCGGCCGGTCTATCGTCACATTGGTATGACGGGCGAGATCACGTTGCGTGGTCGGGTGCTTCCGATCGGAGGCGTTCGCGAAAAGGTTTTGGCGGCTTATCGTGCCGGCCTCAGGGTGGTGCTTTTGCCTGAAAAGAATCTAAAGGACTTGCATGACGTCCCCAAGGCGGTACGCTCCGAGTTAAAAATCATTCCTGTGATTCACATGGACCAGGTCTTGGAAGTTGCGCTTGCGCCTGAACCTGTGATCGAACCGCCTAGGCCGCGAAAGAGAAATGATGAACCCGCCGAGAGCCAGGCGGATGAATAGAAGATAGATATGTACTTTCAGCCCCTCGTCAATTTTTCGTAGGTGCAGGTGCTTTTAGCGATGTATACAGATACATTTTTTGTCCCAGGTTGAATGCTTGGGACAAAAAATGTCAACGAACGAATTAGTGGGTAGTAGTACCCTGTAAATAGGAGAAATAAATGACTTTTTCACGCCTCGAAAAACTCCATAACGCCCTTGCCCAGGCCGGATTGGATGCGGTTATTCTCAACCCCGGACCGATGCTTACCTATCTGACCCAGATTCATTTTCATCTGATGGAACGTCCCGTTGTGCTGCTGGTGTCTCAGGATAAAGACCCGGTGATTGTGCTGCCCGAACTGGAATTGCTGAAGGTGGGCCTAATTCCTTACAAAGTTAATGCCTTCCCTTACGGTGAGAATCCGTCTGATTGGGAAGCGGTCTTCCATAAGGCAATCCTATCTCTCGGACTGGACGGTAAGAAGATTGGCGTGGAACCAAGGCAGTTACGTTTGCTTGAGTTTCAATATGTCCGCGCCGCCGCGCCTGAAGCGGAATTCCCGGATGCGTCCGAGGCTTTGGGATCACTGCGTTTACGGAAGGACGAGTCAGAGGTCAAAGCCATGAGTAGCGCGGTCAAAGTCGCACAGGACGCGCTGGAGGCAACCATCCCATCCATCAAGATTGGTCTGACCGAAAAGCAGATCGCGTCGGAATTGACGGTCCAATTGCTCAGGCATGGCTCGGAGCCTGAATTGCCGTCTTCCCCGATCGTCTCTTCCGGTCCGAATTCTGCCAACCCGCATGCTTCGCCGTCCGATAGAAAACTTCAAGCTGGTGATTTGCTTGTTGTGGACTGGGGCGCAAGTGTGGACGGTTATATCTCTGACCTGACGCGCACATTTGCCATAGGGGAGGTCGAACCTGAATTCAAAAAGATTGCCGGGATCGTTCTACGCGCGAATGAGGCCGGTCGTAAGGCGGGTCGTCCGGGCGTCCCATGCGCAAACGTGGATAAAGCCGCGCGCAGCGTGATCGAGCAATCCGGCTATGGTGTCTATTTCACTCATCGCACCGGGCATGGCATTGGCATGGAAGACCATGAAGAGCCATATATGCGCGGGGATAATATGCAAATGTTGTATCCCGGCATGGCCTATACCGTGGAGCCGGGTATTTACCTGCCGGAGCGTGGAGGCGTACGGATCGAAGACAACGTGGTGGTCACGAAGGATGGCGTTGAAGTATTAAGCGATATGCCGCGCGAGCTCAGGGTAGTGAGTTAAGACATAAGACAGACCGATCCAAAATGGCCGCTCTTAAGCGGTCGTTTTGGATTTTTTATGGAGATGGAATAATGACCAGTTACTGCGAATATGTCAGCAGCCACCCCGAGGATGAATATAACCGTCTCTACCATGACCAGGAATACGGTTTTCCTCTAACAGACGATAACCTGCTCTTTGAACGTTTCGTGCTTGAGATCAACCAGGCTGGTCTGTCCTGGATCACCATATTGAAAAAGAAGGATAATTTCCATCGCGCCTATCAGGGGTTCGACATTAATATTGTCGCTCATTATGGAAAGAAGGACGTAAATCGTTTGCTCCTCGATCCGGGCATCATCCGCAATAAATTAAAAATAAACGCAGCAGTTGAGAATGCGCGGCGGATCCTGGCCTTTTCTGAACAGGTTGGTTCGTTTAAAGGTTGGTTGGATGCCCATCATCCCCTTACGTTGGAAGAATGGGTACGGCTATTTAAAGTCAGTTTTGTCTTCACAGGCGGTGAAATCGTCCGGGAGTTCCTCGTTAGTACGGGCTACCTGCCGGGAGCGCATGACGATAATTGTCCGGTCTATAAGAAAGTGGCTGTTCTTAAACCAGGCTGGGCTATAATAAAATAATCCTTTTCATGTAATTATCCAATTGATTTCACAATCGAGGGGTTCCCATGCCTCAGGTCATCGAAACAGCAGAACCTTTTTTATTCCCCGGTTCGAAAACGGGTTGTCTTCTTATCCATGGATTCACCGGTGCGCCCAAAGAAATGCGCTGGATGGGGGAGTATCTCGCGGAACAAGGTTATAGCGTCTTGGGGATTCGTCTGGCTGGACATGCCACTCACCCGGAAGATATGATCCGTTCGCGTTCGAACGATTGGATCGCTTCCGTAGAGGACGGTTACCAACTCCTGCGCGGCCTCGCCGACCACGTCTACCTTATCGGGCTTTCGATGGGCGGTACATTGTCTTTCCTTATGTCTACGCAGTTGGATGTCAGGGGCGTTGTCGGTATTTCAACGCCCTACCGTTTGCCGAATGACTGGCGGTTGAATTTCGTCGAATTCCTGAGTTTATTCCGATCGTATATGCCGAAGAGTAAATCGCCGCCCGGTTCCGGTTGGTTCGACCAGGAAGCAAGGAAGGGAAATGTCTCCTATCCACAGAACCCGGTCAGGTCTGTCGGTGAGTTGAACAAATTGATCACTCGGATGCGGGCAGTTCTGCCTGATGTAAAGGTACCTGTTTTATTGATCCATTCAAAGGACGATCAGTATGTGCTGCCCGAAAACCTGGAGCGAATCTATCAGGATTTGGTCGGCGTCCAGGACAAGACTAAGTTCTATGTAACGAATAGCGGACATGTAGTCACGCGTGATGCGGCGCGCAGTCTGGCCTTTAAAGCAGTTGGCGAATTTATTGATCGGCTGGAGTCGCGGCAGCAATGAACCGTTCATTGTTGTGGCTTGGTGCGGCATTATTCACGTGGGGTGTCGGCGAGGGAATGTTTCTATTGTTCCAACCGATCTATCTTCAACAGTTGGGCGCTGACCCGATCCAAATCGGTGCCATCCTTGGCGGCTTTGGTGCGGTGATGACCATTGCCCATATCCCTGCCGGTTATCTCTCCGACCGTATCGGCCGCCGCCCCATGCTGATTGCCGGGTATGTGATCGGCGCTGCAGCCACGTTTTTGATGGCTCTTGCGCAAAACCTGACCCTCTTTATCATCGGCATGGGGATCTATGGCTTCACCGCGTTTGTCATATCGCCGCTGGATAGTTATGTGACGGCTGCACGCGGTAAATGGTCGGTGGCCCGCGCGATCACCTTTATTTCCATGACGTATAATGCGGGTGCGGTTCTTGGTCCGATCACAGGTGGTTGGGTGGGCGATCATTTTGGCTTACGCACAGTCTATTTCATCTCAACCGGTGTCTTTATTTTATCGACGATCATCATATTTTTCATTTCCCCTCAATCGCGTGATCGTCACGACCCCGAAAATCCGCCTGCCAGCCTGTTGGCCAATAAACGTTACCTCGGCCTGCTCGCCATCTTATTCGCAGTTGCTTTTGCTGCATATATACCGCAGCCTTTCACGCCCAATTTTCTCAGGGACCAGCACGGTCTATCTCTCAGCGTTATCGGCGAGCTTGGTTCGATCGGCAGTATTGGCAATACCGTGCTCAATTTGCTGCTCGGTTTGGTCGAAGCACGCTCTGGTTTTATACTGGGTCAGGTCGGTGTGGCAGTCTTCACTTTACTGTTGTGGCGCGGCACCGGCTTCGGATGGTTCGCGGTCGGTTATTTCCTGCTTGGTGGTTTCCGTGTCCTGCGTGGCCTCGGTGTGGCACAAGTCCGTCCTTATGTGCACGAATCACAGATGGGCCTGGCCTATGGTATCGCCGAAACAGTCGGTTCCATGACGGTCCTGCTTGCGCCGCTTTTGGCCGGATATCTTTATTCACTCGACCCGGCGCTCATGTATCCGGTCGGTCTTGTATTTATCGGAGTGGGATTCGTCATTAGTCTGGTCTTTACGCCCCATTCAAGGAAGTTCCCACCTGAGCGTATCGAACTCGCCCCGGATCTTTAGAAGGTTGTTATGTTGGAAATCGTTTCTTTCATTCTCGGTCCTGTCAAGACAAACGCCTATCTCGTGGCTGATTCTGAATCCCATGACGCAGCCGTTATAGACCCTGCATGGGACGGTCAGGTCATCCTGGCGGAAGCGCTTAAGCGTGACTGGCGGATCGCCCACCTTTGGTATACACACGCTCATTTCGATCACATTGGAGGGGCAGGAGCGATTGCTGATGGACTTAATCCATTGCCGTTGGTGGCATTGCACCCCGCAGATCACGTCCTCTGGCGTGCGGAAGGGGGGCGCCGCAATTCGGTTTCAAAATTGACCCCGGTCCTGAACCCACCTTTGACCTAACTCAGGGGCAGGTCCTTCGCTTAGGTAGTGTCGAGTTTGAAGTTCGTTACACGCCCGGCCATACCCCTGGTCACTGCATCTTCTTTGTCCCCTCTGAAAATGTATGTTTCTGCGGTGATTTGATATTTCGGAACAGCGTGGGCCGCACCGATTTGCCCGGCGGGGATTCGAATACCTTGATCAATAGTATCAAGACACAGGTATTTACATTGCCCGATGCCACCCGCCTGCTTCCGGGTCATGGACCGGAAACCACGGTGGCACAGGAAAAGGAATTTAATCCCTTTGTGGGCAGTTCATCCATGGCTTAGATTAATGGCAGTATTGAATTTCGTATATATTCATATTCCTTCGTAAAGCATCCGAAAAAAATGGATATGTGCGGGGCTTCAGCCCTGCACATATCCATTTTTTTCGGTATCCTGTGCCCCAAGCTGGTAGCTTGGGGCACAGGTTGCATAACATCAACAAATAAACATCGGGTTCCTGTTATGGAACCCGATGTTTGATCAACTTATTTTCTTTTTCATAGAGAACTTAAGCGCAGTTTTGTAAACTAGCTCCATCTTCTGCGTCAGCGCTTTTGCTTCCGCATTACCCTGGCCGGCTTGCGACCCGACTTGTGCCACCAGTCCGTTAAGGGTTTCCATGAATGCATCGTTGACTATGTTTTCATTTTCAGCCAGCATCTTTTCGATTCCCGCCTGGTCAGGCGCGTCAAGTAGCTTTTCGATGAATGCCACTTCCGGCGGCGGAGCAGACGCAGCCTGCAGGATCTCGAGCATCTTCTGGAGCTTCCCCATACGGGCATAATCATTCTTCTCGGAAGCCTGGCGCAGTGAGGTCTGCACCACGTCCACTGCATCCTGTGTGAAGCTCTCCAAATTAGACTGAGTTGCTTTGGCAACGTCCTCCTGCGTGAGAATTTTCTCGACGAGCTCCTGCGCCTGCTTGTAGCGCGCTTCCAATTGTTTGTCGATCTCGTTTACCAGGTTCAGCAGCTTTTCGCGCAAGTTTTCCAGTTTTGTCTTCGAATCGCCGGAAGCCTTGTCGATCATTTCGGTTAGATTTTGGAAGAATACATAATCCATACCGTTTCGTGCCAGGGATACGTATGCTTTAAGGCGGGCTTCATTGGGGGCCTTGACCATAAAGTCGAGCAGTTTCTCACGCGTCAAATTTTGCCCGGCTTCCTGCAGGGTCTTGGCGGCAGCTTCTAGTTCCCCGACCGATGCCTGTAATTGACGGCCATATTCCGTCTCGCTTAACAGTTGTTTTTGAAGGTCGGCCATTTGCTTGGCTAGTTGTTCCTGGCCGCTCCCGGTCCCGGCCTGCAAGAGGCGACTGAACAATGCAAAGAACTGTTCGTCGAATAATTTAGTATTTTGTTTGATGATGGTCGCTGCGCACCTCAGCCGTTGGGGTCTGGAGTAGCCGGTCTATGATGCTCAAGCGCTCTTGTTGAACTTTGATCATCTCCGGTGTGATACCGTCCTTGCCCAGGATGGTCTCCACCATTGACTCAAAGGTCAGGTTCGGGATGGGCTTGAAAAGATAGGCTTTGCGCTTCTCCGCGGGGAGTCGGTTTGTGACCTGCGTGATCATCGGGCCGATCAGCCTTTCCTGCTCGTTGAGCGGCATCCCCAATTCCGGTGGAAAGTAGGTGAGCAGAAGTTCTTTATCGGCATCGTGATAGACGATGGGCGTTGCCAGCCGCCCTTCGTAACCGCAATACGGACAGCGTGCAATATTCGAAACACCGCCGAGCAGGCGCTGTTTGGCGCCCGGGTCGGAGGTCACATCGAAAAGCTGCTCGACGTTGGCTGTGATCATTTGTTTACAGCGTGGACATGCAATTTGAGTCTGGGGCATGGATTGGTTTCCGGTTTCTGATATTTGATTTACGAACGTTGGGGGTCCGTCGTAACTGGTTTGAAAATCTGGATCCCTATATTCGATGCGTTATGATACCAACTTTTCCAATCGGTCGATGTATCCTTCCATGACGGCAAAGGTTTCTTCGATCGGTTTGGGGCTTGTCAAGGTCAACCCCGGCGCGTTTCAGGACTTCCAATGGGTAGGCTGAGGAGCCTGATTTGAGGAAACCGAGATAATCTTCCACGGCGTTCTTTTCACCGCGTAGGATATCGCCCTGATAGGGCATGTGCGCCCGATATCCCGGTGGCATACTGATAAACGTAATAGTCGGAGAAAAGATGTCCGAATGTGGACCATACCATCCCAACGCGTGGACGATCCACTTTTACTTTCGGTCCAAACCCCTCGGTGAACAGGTCCGCCATGAGGTCGATCATGGAATCGGCGGTCAGCGATTCGCCTTTTTCGATGCGTTCATGCGTTTCCAACTCGAAGCGGGCCAGTGTGGGCATCTGGAAGAAATAACGGAAGAAGTTCGACATCGCTTCTTCGATCAGGGCGATCTGAAAATTCTTGTCTTTAATTGTATTAAGCAGGTGAGCGCGCACCATGGCCTGGTGGAAGTTCGAGGCCACTTCGGCCACAAAGAGCGAATAATCGGTATAGACCAGAGGCTGGTTCTTCCAGGTCAGGTAGGAATGCATGGAATGACCAAGTTCATGAGCCAGTGTGCTCATACTGCTTACGTCATCGGTAAAGCTCATCATAATGAAGGGATGAGTGCCTGGTGCGCCATAGGAAAAAGCGCCGTTTTGTTTTCCCTGGTTGGGCGCCCAATCGACCCAACGCTCCTCAAGGCAGCCTTTGCGAATTGTGACCGTATATTCCTGGCCCATGGGTGCAAGACCTTCACATATCAGGTCAACGGCATACTCGAAGGAAATTTTTATCCTCTTTTTGCTCAGGGGTGCCCACATGTCATAATAAGCTGTGTCACGCAGGCCGAGTGCCTTGCGACGTATATCAAAATAGCGATGCCAGATGGGGAGATGTTTCTTGAACGTGTCGATCAGATTTTGGAAGACTTCCACAGGGATGTTGTTTTCAAAAAGCGAGGCTGCCAGCGAGGACGGATGCTTTCGAGCCCGCATTAAAAAGACGTTGGCTTTGATGGAGGTAGCCAGGTTGGCCGACAGCGTGTTCTTGAATTCCAAATGACGGTCCATATAGTTATCCCAGGCGGTCTCCCTGGCTTTCCGGTCGTTCTCCTCCAATATCTTGTAGAACGAGCTTTGCGTGACTTTGAGCTTCCTGCGTTTTAAATTCAGGGCCGGTGCGAATTTGAAATCGGCGTTGGTAAGCATGCTGGCTGTATTCGAGGGTCCGGTAAATGGGTCGGCCAGCATTCCGACCAACTCCTCCACTTCCTCTGAGCGGACGTGTTCTTGTTTGCGGAACAGGTTGTCAAAGTAGTGTTTATACACGGCCAGTTTTGGCTCTTGTTTCATCCATTCATCGAGTTTGGCTTTGCCGATCGAGATCAGCTCTGGGGCCACAAATGCCGTCGCTGCCGCGACCCGACCGAACATACCAGCGGCCCGGCCTTGCATACCCGCGGTTTCCTGGTCGGTTGTGTCTACGGCATTTCCAAAAACGGCATACATATATACGGTCTGGGCGCGTAAGATCAGCTGCTCACAGGCGGACAATGCTTCAAACAATGCCGCAGGACTTTCGCTTAATCGTCCCTGGTATTTTTTTACAGGATCAAGGCTGGCCAGTGTGTTTTTAAGTTCGGCTTCCCAGCTCTGATGATTTTTAAAGACGCTCTCTGCGTTCCAGGTTTGGTTCCTTTTGACTTTATTGCGCGGTGGATAAGCGGTCATATATTTTCCTTATGATTCATAAGAGGCGAACAGGGTGGTGTTTGGAGTTGTAAAAATGGACCAATTTGGATATTGATCGCTGTTTCCCAAATATTCCAGAACTGTGATTTTACCACTCCAGTACGGAGTGCTGCGATGCGGTATGTGGGGCAGTGGAAATATATTCAAGAAGCAGCAGATCATTAACGCGGTAGGGAAAAGCATATCCGTGCGCCTGGGTCCGTTTTTGGCTCCGACCAGATGCGCCCCCCATGCGCCTCAACGATCGCCCGTGCGAGATATAGTCCCAAACCCGCACCTTTGGTTTGCTTGGCTGCGTCAGTGGAGCGATAGAAACGGTCGAATATGTGTGGCAGGTCTCGAGTATCGATACCCGGTCCTTGGTCGCTAACGGCAACCACGACCATTTCGGGTCTTACGGAACCGCTGATTTTAATTTCACCCTTGGGTGCATACTTGAGGGCATTCGACACCAGGTTTACAAGCACCTGGTCGAGACGCGTTTCGTCGCCTAGTATTACGGGGAACTTTGCCGGAAATTCGGTCACGATGGTATGTTTTTGAGATTGAGGCGCAAACCGTTCGGCCACACGCTGGGCTAAAGCAGGCAATGATACGTCCGCGAGGTTCAAGCTGATACCCCCCGCCTGTAGGCGGGATGCATCCAGCAAGTCGTCGATCATTTTTGACAATCGGTCGGCCTCTTCCTCGATGACCGCCAGACTATCTCTGACCACCGTCCGATCCCATTTCGCATCATCGCGCCGCAAGGTGGATGCGTAGCCTTTAATGAGGGTGACCGGTGTCCTCAACTCGTGACTGATAATTGAAATAAAAGTGGATTTTATCTCTTCGGCTGTGCGGAAATGGGTAATATCACGCACGCTGAGTACCATGTTGCGTAGCTTGCCATCTTCGGAGAGGAGCGGTGCGTAGGTAATACCTACCGGCAGGGGTGGAGGCAGCGATCTTTCGAGGTCGCCTTCTACATAAAGTGTGGCGTGGCTGGTCAGCGGCCATCCGCCTCTTTCCGCTTCTTCGAGTGTGGTGCCTTGCGGTTCACGCGCCCATCGGATGACTTGGTTGTGGTCTTTTCCGACGATCTGTTCGCGCTTTTCACCGATAAGTTTTTCAAACGCAATATTGCAGCGTTCGACAGTGTGGTCGGCGTTGAGGATTAATATGCCGTCGGCAGCCGAGTCGAGCAGGGCATCCAGGCGTTGCTTTTCGTAGTTGACCTGTCCATAAAGTTTCGCATTGTAGACTGCCACGGCTGCCTGGTCCGCGAAGGCCTGCAGTAAGACACGGTCGTTGGCGGTGAAAAGATCGGGGTAGTTTCGGAATATGAAAATAACCCCAATGACCTGTCCGTGCGCTGCAAGTGGTAAGCCGGTACCGTTAAGCAGGCCCAGGCTGGCAGTGTACGTCAGGTCTTTCAACATGCGGTTGAGTTCGCGTACATCCAGTTCGCGGACTTTTCCATCGGAGAGCAGGGGTTCCAGGTAACTTAGGAATGCCGGTTGGATCCTATGGGCAACGGCCACGCGCCAGCCTTCCGGTTCCTTGAGCGCGATCAGGCCCGCCTGGCCTGCCAGCATTTCGATGGAGACGCGCAATATACGCTCGAGCAGCTTCTCAAGGTCGAGTTCTTGGGTTAGCAGACGGGCGATTTCAAGCAGGTAGTCACGTTGTCTGACGCGGAAATCAGGAAGCATGTTTATAAAGGTGGCGAGGACAACCTTATTTGACTAGTTCTGATCACTATAATTAAAGCAGATGAAACTATTTTATCACCTGTTCGACATTGAGCATCCCCGCTTCCGCTGAAATAAGGCGTGACTTCGTTTATTTATGATGGCCTTGTTGATCAAAAGGTCAGACACTGCCGGTTTGGGAGATGATCGGCTCGAGTTCCACGAAGATCGCTATACTGTCTCACTACATCACGCAACCCACTAATTGAATGAGAGGGACCTTTTCATGACTTATGGCCTCACTGGTTAGGGCGACGCTCTTAACCAAAAGTTGAATACGTTGTAATGTGTGACCATTGCAGGGATGTTATGGATGAAAGCACCCACCAGGACGGCGGTAATCACAAAATAAGCCAACAGCCACTTTGTTTTTATCCTTTCCAAGAGTTCAGCCGTTGGGAACAACAAAACGACGAGCGCTTGGAGCATGTAGGTCGTTTTTAGAACTTTTGTTGAGGCCATGACATAGCTGTAAACAAACCATGAAAATCCCAGAAGCATGCTAAGCACTACCAGACAGATAAAGACCATCGTCTCTTTTTCCGGCAGAGCGGACCTCGAATACCGGAGAATTTCCAGAAAACTAAGAATGAACCCTCCAAGTAATAGAAGGCTTGTTGGAATGGATACGAAATTGACACGGCCAAGATAAGAGACGAAAGAGTCGCTGTTACTATATCCATTGACGCCGTAACTTGAATTTGGTTTTATATAAGTGAAATATCCCCAATAATCCCCCCAGGTTTCCGAATAGAGGATCGCAAGAACAGAGCCGCTGAAGGCTGGCCGGACTGGATCCCGGAAAAGCTCAAAGTTGTGCAAATGGGTATTGCGGAGAAGCGAGTAGGCTTGCTGTACCGATGGATATATGGGTTTCTCAATATTAAATGCTGAAAAGGAACCGTAGTCCGAATATAGATGGAGATAGAAGAAGCCGCCAACCAGCATACTTAGAAGACCACTGATGATGAATTGTCCGGCTATCAGGCGACCTCTTGGATGGTCTTGAACATAGATCATGACTACCAGGAGTCCCATGGCCGGATAAATGAAGAAACCCCATTGTCGGCTTAATATTAAGCAACCAAGCGAAACACCGGTGAAGGCTATGAGCTTCCAGTTGAATGAATTGGATTTCAATAATAAGTATATTAGGAATATGGACAGAGTTGTAAAAAAGACGACATATGGCTCCGGCCTTACCTGTGCAAATGTCTTGTAATAAACTGTAAGATTTGCCAGCAAGATTAAGACGGAGAGTTTGAAGGAGCGGTTGCCAGGCCTGAGTTGTTGGGCTAAGATCAACAACAGGATGGTTGTTCCAATCGATAATAGTACGTTTAGCGCTTGCGCAAATTTTCCGTCATAGGTCCGGCAACTCTGACTAATATAGAAGTCATCAAATGGCTGCAATTTACCAGGGTCATTTTCTGTACAAATTTTATCGTATAGCGAAGGCAGAAAGAATGGCAGTGGTGGAGAGAAATATTCCCCCGTATCAGCGAGCCGAGGCAAATGGTGCGATAATACCTGGATATAGGTGAGGTTATCTTCTACGTCGTAACCGATTTTCGGATGATGCCATATGGCATTGACGATTACCAGGAGGTTTACGGCAATAAATAAAGCAATAATCGGCCAATCCATCTTGCCATCATGGCGAAATATAGCTCCTACCTCTTGAATGATGTTTTTCCCCTGAGTCGCGGTCTTAGCTCTCTGGTCTGGAACTATTTGGAAAAGTCCCATGCATTATTCTTTTTCCGCTAACGTGACAGCTTCCTCGAAGAATCTGCAAGCCTTCATCGATTTCAGATTTTTGGATGTTCAGTGCTGGTGCGATGCGGATTACACTTTTACCGCAGCCTAGCGTAAGCAGTCCACGCTCGAAAGCCAGTTCGACTACACGATCGCAAAGCTCTTTTGCCGGTTCTTTCGTTATTCGGTCCTGTACCAACTCCACGCCGATCATTAGGCCCTTGCCTCGAACGTCGCCGATGCTCGGATGGCGGGCCTGGATTTCTTCCAGCGCATCGATTGTATATTGCCCGACCTCTGCGGCATTGGCCAGAAACCCATTTTCGATCAGGTCGAAAGTCGCGAGCGCGGCAGCGCATGAAATGGGGTTGCCTCCGTATGTATTGCCGTGCGAGCCTCGTTCCCAGTCCATCACGGATTGGCGGGCCAGGCATGCTCCGAGTGGCATACCCGACGCGATTCCCTTTGCGGCCGTGACAATGTCCGGTTCCACCCCGAAATGTTCGATGGCCCACCATTTACCGGTACGGCCCATGCCGCACTGGACTTCATCGACGATCAGCAAGATCCCATGCTTGTCGCACAATTTTCTGAGAGACGGGAAGAATCCGGCAGGCGGGATGATATAGCCACCCTCTCCCTGGATCGTCTCGACCAATATTCCGGCTACCTCGTCGGGCGGTAGGATATGGCCGAGGATTTGATCCTCGATGTACCGGACGACGGTTTCACCGTAATCTTCGCCTGTTTTACGTTCCAACACGGGGCGATAAGGATTGGGGAATGGGGCGTGGACCACACCGTTCATTAAAGGATAGAAACCACCGTGATAGGAAGGCTTGCTCGCGGTAAACGTAACAGCCCCCATCGTCCGCCCATGAAAGGCGCCTGTGAATCCGATAAAATTGGCCCGTCCGGTATGATAGCGGGCCAGCTTGATCGCCGTCTCGACGGCTTCCGTCCCGGAATTGGTCATGAATGAAACCGCCGCTTCATCGAAAGGGGCGATTTCATTCAACTTCTCGGCTAGCTCGATCCATTTTATGTGATAGAAGTCCGATGAAATGTGTATGAACTGTTCGGCTTGATCCTGAATGGCTTTGACCACCTTCGGATGTGCATGTCCGGTCGAAGTGACCGCGATGCCTGCCATAAAGTCAAGGAAGCGGTTCCCATCCACGTCCCACACTTCGGAACCTTTGCCATGATCCATCACGAATGGATAGCTGCGCGGGTAGGAGGGGGAAATTACAGATGAGTCCCTCTTGATCAGTGCGCGGGCCTTAGGTCCGGGTAATTTCATGGGTTCCATTTACGCTCCTTGTAAATTGTTAACTGATGTTGCGCACCTGTCCTGCAGGTTTATCCCGCGGTCAGCTTGGAAACAAGGAACCTGCCTGACCTGGCTGTCGTGCGGGGTGATGCTTGTGCAGGGCGGGATGTTTTGCGTAATAAGTTATTAGATGGAAATTTGCGCCAGGGCCAGTGCGCCCAGCAGCCCTGCGTCATCGCCGAGCGCAGCCATCTCGATTTTCAGGTTCTCGAGATAGTGCGGATGAAAGATGCGGTTTTGTAAACTCACCTTAAATGCGTCGAATAACAATGGTCCGACTTGGGATACACCGCCGCCAAATACAACGATCGAGGGATCGAACGCCACCAGGAAATTAGCGACTGCAATGCCAAGATATTCACCTGCACGTTTGTACGCGCTGATCGCTAGGACGTCGCCGTGGACGGCTGCATCTGCCACAACCCGTGCACTTAAGTCGTTTTCCAGCTTCAAGCTGGAGCTTGCCCCGGCTTGAAGCTCTCCAACTACATACTTGACGATAGCGGGCCCCGACGAGAACGATTCCAGGTGACCGGCGAAACCGCACGAACAAAGCGGCCCGTCAGGATCGAGGATCGTGTGACCGAGTTCAGCCCCCAGGCCATGATACCCCTGCAGCAGGCGGTCATAGGTGATTACGCCCCCGCCCACTCCCGTGCTGATGGTTAAATATAAGAGATGATGATGACCTTTCCCCGCTCCAAACTTCCATTCGCCTAACGCAGCCAGGTTGGCGTCGTTATCCACGAAGGCCGGTACCTTGAAATGTTGAGTTAAACTTGGCCCCAGCGGAAAATTTTGCCATTCCTTGATATTCGGCGTTTTTAGAATATATCCCGTATACGGGTCGAGTGGGCCTGGTGAAGCAACCCCGATCGCAGTGACGTTCCCCTCTTTTGGCCAGATCGATTCGATGAGCGCTTCCATCCGCCCGTAGACCCCGGGTTCCCCGGTATTGGTCCGGATACGTTTATGTATGATGGGTTGTGTATTTTCTGGTTCGTAAAGTGCGGCCCTTAAATGAGTCCCGCCGACGTCTACTGCGATGATTGTGCCCATGGGCTCAATTATACCGTCCCTTGGAGCGGGATGGCAATCTGACGGAGGTCTGGCTCCATACTGGAAGGACGAAGTACTATAATTCTCGAATACTTCAATGCGTCACGTTCTATCATTGCTGAAAATTCCAATGATCCTGTTCGGTTTGATCGTTGCTGTACTCGCGCCGATCATGATGGCAGGCTATATTGATATTAGTCATGCGCAGGTTGCTTTTGATCGGAGGGATTATACCGGTTCAGGAGCAGATTACGAATCGGCAGCCCATAAGTTGAGCTGGAGACCTGGTCTGTGGGAGCAGGCTGGCGTATCCTATGTATATGGGAGGGATTGGGTAGATGCTTTGCGCGTTTTTGAAATCGCCAGGCGGCAGGGAGTATTATCGGCTGATGGGTGGGATATGTATGGAGAAGGATACTGGGTTAATGGGAAAGACAGTGAGGCTTTGGAAATTTGGACGGCCGGACTTAAAGAGTATCCATCCTACACGGGTTTCTATTCGGATTTAGCTCTTGTTTATCGCGGCCTCAGGAATTATAAAGCCGAACAAACTGCTCTTGAAATTTGGCTGGCTGCGGGAAAAGGGACAGCCCTTGAGCATTACGAGCTCGGTCAGTTACTTATGACTTCCGATCCGGGGCGGGCCTTTCATGAACTTCAGATTGCGTCTGCTTTGGATCCTGAATTCACTCCCGTTGTCCAGACTTTAAATACATCCCTGGACCTTGCTGCGACCGAGTCTGAACCTGCCCAGCGACTTGTGATCATAGGACGTGGGTTGGGACTTGTCGAGGAGTGGGGTTTGGCATTCCAAGCTTTCTGGCAGGCTGTAAATTTAGATAATGGCAGCGCGGAAGCGTGGGCCTGGCTTGGCGAGGCCTACCAGCATCAAGGCCAGGATGGAAGAGGAGAGCTGGATAAGGCCCTTTCACTCGACCCGCATGATACGGTCGTTCATGCCTTGCGCGGTCTCTATTGGAAGCGTCAGGGTCAGTATGGAAACGCGCTTGCTGAATACCAACAGGCCGCGGACCTCGAACCTGAGAATCCAACCTGGCAGGCTTCTATCGGCGAATTATCCGCCCTGAATGGAGACCTTGTTTCCGCATTAGGCGATTATCAAAAGGCGGCCTCTCTCGCGCCGAACGATGCAACATATTGGCGTTTGCTGGCCATGTTTTGCTCCGACAACGGGATACAGGTTCAGGTTATCGGTCTGCCGGCAGCTCAAAAAGCTGCTGAGATCGCGCCGAATGACCCGCAGGTTTTGGATGCTTTGGGGTGGTCCTATTTGAATGCCGGCTATCTTTATAACGCCGAACAGAATTTGCTCAAGGCGATCAAGGCCGAACCCGACCTTGCGCTGGCTCATATCCATCTCGCCGAAACGTATCTGCGAAAAGGGGATCGAGGTTCTGCCTTTGTTGAATTGAATAATGTCCGCCAAATGGACGCCGACGGTCCATCGGGGCAGCTGGCTGCTCAATTGTTGAGGCAATATTTTCCATGATTCATGTTTTTTTTGTGAAGTACTGATTCTGGAAATGGGTCGGCATGATAAAATCTGTGCCATGGTTCCTCGACCGCTTTATTATGGTTTGATCCCGTTCTTTGCCCTGATCATATTTGCCTGTGGATTACCTGCTATTACAATGCCGCTAACCGCCGTCCCTTCCGGGACAACGCTGTTTAAAGACGATTTTTCCTCACCGGCTTCCGGTTGGGATCATACCAAGTATGCGCAAGGGATCATGGATTACGATGGCGGTGGCTATCGTATCCTGGTCAACACCTTGCAGGCGAATTTCTGGTCTACACCGCATAAGGACTTCAGCGACGTTCGGTTGGAAGTGGATGCGGGTAAATTAGGCCGGGCCTGATGAGAATCGCATCGGCCTGATCTGCCGCTCGGACGGCAAGGCCTATTATTTCTTTATTATCAGCAGCGATGGTTATTATGGGTTGGGTATTTTCACGAATGGCCAGGCGGCATTGCTCGGTCAGAGCGAGATGCAGTCTAGCGATAAAATAAACACGGGGTTGGCAATCAACCATTTACGGGCCGATTGTAATGGCGATGACTTGGCGTTCTATGTCAATGGCTCCCAATTGGCGGACGTCCATGATCCCACTTTGCAGCACGGTGATGTCGGGTTATTGGCCGGGTCTTTCAATCAACCTGGCGTGGATATAGTATTCGATAATTTTGTGGTAACAAAACCCTGATCCCTGGGACGCGTATTGGATAATTTTTATTTTATATGAAAGTCTATTTAGATACCATCGGTTGTCGTTTAAATCAATCTGAAATCGAAAACATGGCCCGGCAATTTCGTGCTGCCGGACACGAGATCATCGCGAACGCAGAAAGCGCCGACCTGGCTGTGGTCAATACTTGTGCGGTCACGGCGAAGGCGGCCTCCGACTCACGCGGTAAGATCCGTCATATTGCCCGCGCAGGCGTGGAAGAGATAATTGCGACCGGTTGTTGGGTTACCCTTCAGCCTCAGGAAGCTGCCGGACTGCCCGCCGTCTCGCAAGTGGTCACTAATGATCGCAAGGACCGGCTTGTTACGGATTTTCTGGATCTTCCACAGGAATCCTTTGACCTGGAGCCGATCGCTCGCCAGCGGATGCCTGGTCTGCGTCATCGTACTCGCGCCTTCATCAAAGTGCAGGACGGCTGCGATAATCATTGCACGTTTTGCGTTACCACCGTTGCGCGCGGACGCAGCCGCAGCCGAACGGTCGCGCAGGTCCTTGCCGATATTCAGGCCGCGCTGCAAGGTGATACCAAGGAGATAATTCTTACCGGCGTACATCTCGGCTCGTGGGGTCAGGATTTTGGTTACCATTTGCGCGATCTGATTACGGCTATTTTGCGGGAAACGGATGTCCCACGCTTACGCCTGTCTTCGCTGGAACCGTGGGATCTGGATGGGGATTTTTTCACACTCTGGGAAGACCCGCGTCTTTGCCGACATTTGCACCTGCCTCTCCAGAGCGGAAGTGCTGCCACCCTGAAACGGATGGCCCGCAAGACAACTCCCGCTTCTTTTAAGGATCTTGTGGAAGAGCTCCGTCAAGTCATGCCGGATGCCGCTGTCACGACCGACATTATTGCGGGTTTCCCGGGTGAAACTGAGTCCGAATTTACCGAATCGCTGCAATTTGTCCGTGATATGAATTTTGCAGGCGGACACGTCTTCACGTATTCTCCGCGCCCTGGCACTGGGGCGGCGCGGATGAGTCGGGCAAATTAATCAGGCTGTAAGCAAAGAGCGCAGTGCCGCTTATCGCACCCTCTTTGACAATTCTGCCGAAGCTTATCGTCGGAAATTTATCGGGTGTTCGGTTTCTGTCCTGTGGGAGTCCATGACGCAGCTCAATGAACGCGGCTGGCAAATGGAGGGCCTCACCGGCAATTATCTGAGGGTTACGGCGGCTGCCCACTCGCCGCGCTGGAACATCGTCGATGATGTAAGGCTTACAGGGTCGGCAGAAGACGATGTGTTGGCCGGCGAAATTATCATGTCCCTTTGATGGTGTTTTAGTCTTTTCTCTGTAAAACGGTCGATGACCCGGTCAGATCTTAAACCTGACCGGGTTCTTTTAACTTTATTGAATGAGTTTCAACTGAATGAAGCCTCGTTGAATTGACTTGATGCCGGGAAGGATCATATTGCGAAGGATTGGATGAATATTCCCAAACCTCGGCATAAATGAATGCTCTTCCCATGCTTCGTGCTACAGAGGTTCGATGATGGCCGTCCTCCACGTAATAAATATCCCCCATTTTGTACACTCGGATGGGAGGCCAATCTTCGGAATCAAGATTGACATAAATGGCCGTCCAGCGGTCGCGCAGGTGACTCTTGAGGGGACGGAACTTTTTGTCGAAGTCATACATTCTGCCGATTGTGCCAAGGATCTTCTCAACGGGAATTTCGGTCACACCTAGAAATTTTCGATGGGATATATTGTTTTGCTCTTTATCGGGAAAACTTAATAATTGATTACTCTGCCCGAATAATTTCATCAGGAGTGAATCCTTTAAGGCATCCATGTGCTGGGCGTGAAATATTCCAATTGCAAAAGTCCGAACATTTGTGGTGGGTGGGTGGAGAAACATATTATTTCCTTTCGTAACTCTTTCAGCGTCATTTCCTGGTTTGATTGCCTGCAACCGGTTGCATTGAAGGTGAAAAAAAATTAACTTGATTTTCTGATAACCAACTCCACGGGAATGGTTACATTCGTGATCGTATCTGTCTCTAAATACTTCACTATATTTTGGGCAAGCATCTTGCCGGCCAGGGGGATATTCTGCCGTATCGTGGTTAAGGGTGGGTTGCTGTGTTCCGCATATGGATAGGTCGTCATAACCGACCACTGCCACGTCGTCAGGTACACACCGTCCTTGTGCTCGTAGTTCATCCATTGCGGCAATTGCCATAAGGTCGCTGTTGACGAAAACAGCATCTAGGTCCGGGGCTCGGTCCAACAGTTTCAGGATGGTTGCCGCTCCGGAAGTATCCGAAAAATCTCCGTAAGCGACAAGTGCCGGGTCGATTTTTATCCTCGCTTCATCCAATGCCGATTTGAAACCTTCATAACGCTGCTTGACTTCCAACTCGTCACTCGGACCGCCTAGAAAAGCGATGCGCTTTCGTCCCGAACGTATCAAGTGCTCGGTTGCCAACCGTCCACCCGCCACATTGTCGCCCATAACGGAGCAGTAGCAGCAGCCTGGCAAAGGTATTCCCCATACAATGAAAGGAGCTTCTGCATCTAGTAGTGCCTGGATGTGGTATTGTTTTCGAGTGGATGTCATCAGGATAAAGCCATCCACCCTGCCTGTATTCAGGTACTTCCGGACCCAATCGGTATCCTGGGGATCGACATGGACAACGAGCATGTCATAATGGTTCGCATAAAGACCGTTTGATACGCCACCCATGATCTCCAGGCCGAATAGGTCGGCCACCGAAAAATCTTTGTGATAGGCATGGGTCACAAAGGCGATTGTGCGGCTCTTTTGCATGCTTAGTTGGCGGGCCGGCACGTTGATTTGGAAGTTATTCTCCCTGGCGATGGTCTGAATCCGTACCCTGGTCTCTTCTCCAATGAGAGGGCTGTCGTTCAACGCCCTTGAGACGGTGGATTTGGAAACCTTTGCCAGGCGTGCAATGTCTGCGATGGTTTGAACCGTTTTCTTCTGCATTTGGCTACCTTTATGCAACCGGTTGCATTATAACCTAAGAAAACGACTTGTCAAGGGTCGTTTTTATTTCCCTGCTTCACTTTGTGTTATTGAATTTCACACCTGGAGGCTGATAATCAGCCATAAATAGAATGGACATATTCGGGACATTCATCCTGTCAATTGTCACTTTCAGTAAGGATGGACGGCTCGTATAATAGGTCTTAACTCACAGTCCTTCATAAAGCATCCGGAAAAATGGACGTGTGCGGGGCGCACGCCCCGCACACGTCCATTTTTCCACAGGTGCAGGTGATTTCCCTGCGCGGCATCCCTCGTACCAGGCTGAAAGTCGAAGATGCCGAGTGTATTTATCGGCGCGAGCGTAGCGAAGATGGCGAGCGCATTTCTCGCCAAGAAGAGTGAGTAATAGATACTAAGCATCGCATTCAAGGAGAGACGAAATGACCGCACAACTCATAGATGGAAAACAAATCGCACAACAGGTACGTGATAACGTAGCTGCATCGGTGGCTAAACGCGTCGCTGCCGGGAAGTCCAAGCCAACCCTGGCGACTGTGCTTGTAGGAGACCGCGTTGACTCGGCAGCGTATGTATCCTCCAAACAAAAAGCCTGCGCCGAGCTCGGTATGGGTTCGGTCAGCCACCAATTACCGGCAGACATCAGCCAGGATGAGCTGGAAAAACTGATCAAGAATCTGAATGAAGATAAAACGGTCAATGGGATTTTGGTTCAATTGCCGTTGCCTTCGCATTTGAATGAAGAGCGGGTCTTGCAATTAATTAGCATCGAAAAGGATGTGGACGGGTTTTCGCCGATCAATATCGGGCGCTTGGCGCAAAAGGGCCGTGAGCCTTTATTTGTGCCCTGTACCCCGTACGGCTGCATATATTTACTTGAGCAGGCAGGCGTCAAGATCGAAGGTGCCAACGCCGTTGTTCTGGGTCGTTCCAACATTGTTGGTATGCCGGCTGCTTTATTGTTGATCAGCCGGAATGCAACGGTGACCGTCTGTCATTCGCGGACAAAGGATATTGCCGGTGTTGTCCGTCAGGCCGACATCCTCATTGCTGCAATCGGAAAAATGGAATTTGTGCGCGGCGACTGGATTAAGCCCGGCGCGGCGGTTATCGACGTAGGCATCAATTCCAAGCCTGACGCAACGAAGAAAAGCGGTCATCATCTGGTCGGCGACGTCAATTTTGAAGAGGCCAAAGAAGTGGCGGGTTTCATTACTCCTGTGCCCGGTGGGGTTGGCCCGATGACCATCGCGATGTTAATGAGAAGCACTCTCCGCGCCGCAGAATTTCAAGACAAATAAGAATTGATCATAAAAATAGAGCAGGAGGTGATCTTACCATCCTCCTGCTCTATTTTTACAGAGTGCTGCATGATTGTTTAAACCAGAGGGGCGTTTTCTTCCTCATAAATCCTGAAAACAAGTTATGAAATTTATGTCGGAAGCAATGGTTAAACCCTTGCTTTCCTAACCACCAATGCCACCAGGTTATCCGCTATATGCTTCATTACTTCATCCGGCATGCCATCCCTTGCCTTCGATTGAATGCGCGTATCGATCCCGTCATTTACATAATCCACCACTACAAATCGTCCACCAGGTGTGAAGGCAACCTCGGTGGAAAACCAATCTAACTTGCAAACCCTGGCTATCCTTTCCGTGACCGAGCGCAAATATGCAAGCTCTAATTGTGTTTCTTCTTCCGGGGTCAGCACCGTATAGACGTGTGTGGTTGGATCCCACCAGCAAGGGATGCATTCGCCTCCCACATAAAATATGCGGAACCAGGCCTCACGTCCCATGATCGAACGCGCTATGATATTTTCCTGGGCCAGGTATTTTTGATCGGGGTATTCCAATCGGGTGCGTTGGATGTCTTCCAGCGAAGAAGCATTCATGCGTACCCCTTCGCCTCCTCCGCCGATGGCGGGTTTGAGGACAAAATTTGCCCCGAGTGGAGTGATATTTAATGTCGGCAGAATGGGCTGGTCGATAAACGGGGCGATCAGGATGGTATAAGGCGTTTGCAAGCCGGCCTCTATCAGTTCGAGATGCATGGTCGCCTTATCTTCCGACCAATGCGAAAGCTCGGGCGCGTTTATACGATGGAGCTTGTGTTCATTTGCGAAACGGCGGATCGGCTCAAAGCGCAAGTCATCGTAGGCCCGGTCGATCAGGCTGATAAAAGATGTCTGTCCTGTATATAGCTCGGTTACCGCTTGCAGAACGTTGGCAGGTGTGATCTGCCATAGTGTGACATTCTGTGCCGCACAAGCCTCTCCGATATATTCGATGAAGTCGTGATCGTAGAGCCAGTACCATGTTAGGCAAAGATCATAAGTCTGCATCGATTGGATTATAGGGGCAGAACGATTGTTCGTCAATTCATCTCTCTATCGTCCGTATTGCTTCAGAATACCTTGCAGTTCATTGTGAGGTAAAGCCTGGATCGTTATCCCATCCCGTCCGGTCATCGTCTCTGCTGCGACCAGGGAATTGATAATGGCCTCCTCTGTTGCATATACGCTCGAGGATAATAATGGGTCGATGTGCTCGTTGGACAGGGCCTGTATTTGCGCGACCCCTGAGGAAGGATTGGCTGCCCCCGGGTTGGCTGTCGAAAATGCCAGGAAAATATCGCCGCTCCCGTTCCCGCCCAGTGAACCAGTTCGTGCCATCCCCAGGCTGGCGCGTTTTGCCAATCGTCTGAGTTGATGCGGTAGTAACGGTGCATCCGTTGCGAGGATGACGATCAAAGAACCTTCTTCTTTATTGAAGGGATTTATTCCATTCGTAAAAGGCGCATCTGAAGTGAGATGTTTGCCCACCGGCGCGCCGCTGATCGTCAATTGATAACGCCGGCCGAAGTTTGCCTGTACCAATGCCCCTATTGTCCAACCGCCAAGTTTGTCTGGTAATTTCCGCGACGAAGTCCCGATCCCGCTTTTAAATTCAAATGAGATCATACCCGTCCCACCCCCAACGTTGCCTTCAGGGACAGGACCCGTAGAGGCCGAAATCAAGCGCCTGGTTTACATGTTCGGCTCTGACATGGAAACCGTTCATGTCGTTGAGCCACCCGTCTGCTGTTTCTCCCACAACTGGGCAGGACCATCTTTGGAAGATCGCCCCATGTTTGACCTGCCAGTCGATGATCGTATCCCGTACAACGCCCACGGAATGTGTGTTCGTGATGCCAATCGGCCCTTCCAGCAGTCCACCCTCATCGATCCAGGCCGCGCCCGTCAATTCACCGTTGCCGTTGAATGAAAAATGACCGGCATACACGGGGTCGTGATTGCGTTTGCCGCGTGGATGAAGGATGGTCACACCGGTACGTACTGACTGACCTTCAATGATGGTGCTATGACCGACTTCGATATCGGCGATATCCGAAATTGCGTTTAATTCCCCCGGGTCTCCTTCGAAAGGGATTCCCAGTTCGCGGGCTCGTGGTTTTGACATGGACACTCTCCTTGGTACATTTCATTCATTGTTATGAGAAAGGTGGATAGTATAATAACGGTTCGCCCTGTTTTGATTTATTCAGGTTATTTTGGAATTGGAGCCTCGTAATCCATGGAAGAATCTGTGGGATCGGAAAGTTTATCGCCAGGCCCTGGCAATCCATTTGCAGCTCTCCGGCACCGTAATTATCAATTGTACTTTGGGGGTCAGCTTATATCCAATGCCGGGACATGGATGCAGATCATTGCCCAAGGCTGGCTCGTCTACCAGATTACCCATTCCGATCTTACACTGGGGATTGTCGGGTTTGCATCGGCGATCCCGACCTTATTGATTTCACCTTGGGGCGGTGTGGTTGTGGACCGCGTTCCCAAGCGAACCTTGCTTATCCTTACCCAAATCGGCGCGATGCTGCTGGCATTTATTCTCGCCGCGCTGGTCTTTGCAAACACAGTGCAGGAATGGCATATTATCGTTCTGGCAGCGGGTCTGGGAGTTGTTAACTCTTTCGATGCACCCGGTCGCCAGGCGTTTGTGGTGGACATGGTCGGTCGTGAAGATTTGCCGAATGCGATCGCATTGAATTCCATGATGTTTAACAGCGCCCGTGTCATCGGGCCTGCAATGGGTGGCCTGTTGCTCGCTGTCATTGGTCCCGCCTGGTGTTTTACAATAAACGGTATTTCCTATATTGCAGTGATTTTGGGTCTGTGGGTCATGCAAATAGACCTGCATAACACGCTGCGATTTTCAGCATCGCCTTGGAAAGAACTGACCAGCGGTCTCCAATATGTTGTCGGCCAGCCTGAATTATACGGTTTACTATTACTCGCTTCGATCTTTAGCGTGTTTGGCATTTCCTATGCAACGGTTCTACCGGCATTCGTCGAACAGATGTTGAAACAGAATGCAGCCGGATATGGCTGGATTACCGCTGCAACAGGAGCCGGGGCGGTAGGCGGCGCCTATCTTATAGCTCGTCAGTTTGGCCCGAGATGGCGGAGTAAGTGGTTATTGGCGGCTGGCTTTGGGTTTCCGGTGGTATTAACCCTTTTTAGCTTTACGACTTTGTTTCCATTAAGTCTGCTCCTCGCACTGGGGCTGGGAGTGGGTTTCATGGTTGAGTTTACGATTATCAACACGCTCCTCCAAACACGCGTCGAGGATCGGCTTCGCGGCCGGGTCATGGGGCTGTACACAATTACGTTCTTTGGTCTTGCTCCTCTTGGAAATCTGGCAATCGGGGCACTTTCCCAGGTCATCGGCCTCAGCTACACGATGACGCTTTTCGCGGCAGTATGCCTGGTGCTAACGGTGTTCATCGTTCAAAAGGTGCCTCAGATCAAAAGTTTGTCTTAACCCGATCGTACTTCATGCCAGGGTTACGAGTAAATACCCCGATCCGTCCTAAAGATTTTCGATTTTCACCGGCTCGATCGGATCTGCCAGCGTAAAACTGAAGATTTTGGAATAGAAATATAGCTCTGCTTCGAGCGAACGCCTGATGTTCTCCGCTTTACGAAAACCATGTTGCTCGCCTTTGAAAAGTAAATATGCCACCGGCAGTCCCTTGGCGCGCACGGCCTCAAACATCGATTGAGACTGGCTGGGAGGGACGATCTTGTCTTCGTCACCCTGGAACAGGATCAAAGGGCAGGCAATGTTCTTCGTAAAGTGGATCGGTGAGCGTTCATAATAAATGTCTTTACGTTCCGGGTAAGGACCGAGCAGCGAAACCATGTAACGCGACTCGAATTTATGGGTTTCCTTGATAAATGCTTCCAGCTCGCTCAAGCCGTAATGGCTTGCGCCTGCTTTAAAGACTTCGCTGCGGAAGGTAAGGCAGGCCAGGGTGGTATAACCTCCGGCGCTCCCGCCGCGGATCGTAAGCCGGTTTGGGTCGGCCAGTCCTTTTTTCACAAGATATAGCGCCCCGTTGCAGCAATCATCTACGTCCACCACACCCCAATTGCCGTTGAGCCTCTGGCGATATTCCTTTCCGTAACCGCTGGAACCGCCGTAGTTCACGTCGAGCAGCGCGAAGCCGCGGCTGGTCCAATACTGGATGTTATACCGAAGTGTCGTCCCTGAAGCCGAAGTTGGCCCTCCGTGACTGATCACGATCAGGGGTGGAAGTTCGCCCTCAGGCGCTGTGAAATCTCCGTTTAATGGCGGGTAATAATTTGCATGAGATTCCTTCCCGCCGGTCGTGGGAAAGTTGATTGGTTGGGGTATTGAAATGTAGGATACGTCTACTCTGGCCTCGAAGGATTGCTTCAGTGATTCTATTTTGCCTGTCTCGATATCGAAACGGGTGATCGCAGCAGGCGAGGTCGGCGATCCTGCTATGAAAACTGCGAAACCTTTGCCGGTCAGTATACTGGAGAATTCGGTGTATGGTGTCTCGATCGGGGTTAATTTCCCATTTGAGGTTTCCAGCCAGCTTAGATGCCAGGTGCCGTTCAGGGAATAACAACATAGGATTTTCGTTGGCGAGACAAAATCGTAGGTGATCATCCCAAATAGCCATTGTGGCTCTCCAAACTCCGCCTCCATCGGATGAATACTTTCGACCTTGTCATTCCGCCAGCGGTAAAGGTTCCACCAGCCGCCCGTTTCTGCCACAAAATAGAGAACATTGTCTGGAGACCATTCGGGTTGAAAAATGGATTCTGTCGCGCTGCCCGCTACCAGACGCCGGTTTGAGCTGATTGTGCTGTCTGGCAATACATCCGCAACCCAAAGCTCACATCCATCCCAGGGCATATTCGGATGATTCCATGTCAGATATGCCAGCTTTGTACCGTCGGAATTTAGGCGTGCAGAAGCATAGAAGTTATTACCTTCGACTAATATCTTTCCATTATCACCGCCGCTTAAACCTACGCTCACGATCGTGTTGATTGCCTCGCCTTTGACTGTGTGGTCTTCGCGTATACAGATGAGCCGATCCCGTTTTCTGTCCACTACCAGGTCGGCATAGCGATAACCGTTGCCCGGTGTGAGGACTTCAGGCTTCCCGCCAACGCTCTGACGATAAAGGTGTTGGTCTTTGAAATTGGAAAAATAGATCACGCCGTCCGAGACCGTGAAAGCGCCGCCGCCATACTCATGGACGGTTGTGCGCGCGGAATAATCGGATGGTATGCATTCGGTTATTTTTCCATCTGGCTCTCGGCGCATGATGGCATAGCGGCCGGCTTCTGATGGGCGGCTTTCGACCCAGTAAATATCCTCGCCGTCCACTGCTAATTCGATCAGGGAAATCGAATCCCTTGTGATTAGGTTGGAAGTGATCGGAGATTTCCAGCTTCCATACGGTGCAACTTTACTCATGAGGCAGGTTCCATTTATTGATAAGCCGGCCATGTTATTTCGGTTGGTCCCGCAAAGCCATGTTTCTCCTGGACGAATATCCGTCCACGCGAGGGTTCGCTGCAGCCGGGCTCGTCGGTAAATGTAATGGACAGGTCGTTCGTTGCCAGTGGGTCGAAGATGATTTTTCCGCCCTCGCAGCGCCAGACTTCAATAATGTAATGCTGCATGGAGGCATCTTCTTCATCCCCGGCCCTTAATGGGATGTCCAGCCAATTGACAGTCACGGTATTTTTATTGCGTAAAACCTTCAGCACGGTGGTCGGTGGATAATAGGGTGAGACGGGTAATTTTGCAATCCCCGGATAAACCACGGGTAGGCTGTTCTTATCGCCGGCAATATCGATATATTCGATGTTTACCCAGCATTTATTTTTCCCGTCCACGTAAACCCAGTTGTTCCCTTCTGTACGGCCGATCAGTTTAATGTTCGCGCCCTTTCGGAGCCCATATAAGAAAAGATATTCACTGCCGGGACCATATCTGCAGCTAAGCAGGTCGGCCGTGACCATTGCTTTCAAACTCTCTACGGTAGGTACAGGACTGGGCACAATCGTAGCTGTATTTGGAGGCGCAGATGTTTCTGTTGGCTCAAGCGTTGCTGCCGTAGGCGCCTGCGACGGGCCAGGATTGGTTGTGGCCGAAGCCATCCCGCTCATAGGGGTGGATGTGCTGATTGCCGGTGCTGCTGAACCGGCAGAAACGCAGGACATTATTATTAATGCCAGTATACCGACGAAAAATATCTGGTTCCTTATAAGATCTTGATTGCCTCTTCATTTATTATCCCGATTAAACTTTGGTTAGGTGCCTTTCAATGCAGATTCAATCGCTTTCTGGAATACGTCAAAAGATTGCGCACCTTCGACCAGCTTGCCATTGATAAGAAAAGAGGGTGTCGAATGGATGCCATCTGCAATTGCATTCTTTACGTCTTGTTGGACTCGACCTACATACTTCCCCTGGTTTAAGCATTGATTAAAGGTGTTTTGGTCCAGTCCAACAGTCGCAGCATATTGCCGCAATTTAGGGGCGGAATCGTCGCCGACGTTTTCACCCGTCCAATTGGAATACAGTACATCGTGGTATTCCCAAAATTCGTTCTGGTCACCGGCGCAGTAGGCTGCTTCCGCCGCCAATGCCGAATCCGGCCCGATGAATCCACCGACCGAGCGATATTCATAATAAACTTTCCCGGTCGCCACGTATGTTTTGATGATCTGTGGCTCGGTCTCCTGCCAATATCGCAGGCAGAAAGGACATTGAAAATCTGCATACTCTATGATTCTCACCGGGGCATTCGGATCGCCCATGGTATTGAATTTTGATTGCGGGTGCGTCTGCGAGGCGGGTGACGCAGTTGCATTCACCTGTGAACCCTCGGGTGTGCCGTTCGGCCCCAACCCGACTTGGCTTAAAATACCGCCGACTTGGGGGCCTAAAAACCTGTCCGCTAAAACCAGGGCAAAGGCAAGACAGGCGATCACCACCAGGCATCCCCCGATCGTTAACGCTGTCCATTTTACGGTCGAATTATTTTTATTCGGTTTTGGTTGAGGTTGATTTTCCAGCATACCTCTCTCCTAACTCAAGCCGGGCGGAAAATATGCTTTAAGCTTGATATCATGGATTATATGGTAAAAGCCATAATTCTTGTGAATTATTGGTTCCGTGAATGCGCAGCGGCTCTATAACAATTCATGGTTGGCCGCGTAGGTAAATCAGCGGGACGATCCTCCAAATCCCTTAAATAACAAGCCCCGCTCCATGGCGGGGCTTGGACCTTTGGCTAGGAAGGTTTGAGCCTTGCAAACAAGATCCACAGCAGGCGGACAAATACCCAGGATATTATGAAGTAGACCATGATCGCAATCAGGTCGTAGAACTCGATCACGATCCCTTCGAATGTTGGCGTTCTCGTCAAGCCGACAAAGACCGCTAGGAAGGGGGCGGTAAAGAAGTATACAAGCTGCGCAAAAGCATTATCGGGGTTGGCAGCCATTAGTTTTAGCAGGAACCTTAAACCGATCATGCTGTTGACGATTAGCGTTCCCAACTCGATCAAACCGGTCACGCGCCGCAAAGTCGCTTGGTTGACGCCAAATACATCCGTTTCCGGAGAAGTGCTTCTCGGACGGAGAGATCTCGATTGTGTCGTATCCTCAAACCTGCGCCGTATTTCGTTTGTATGCATGGTAACCTCCTTGGATTTTAGATCACATCCAATAGGGGCGAATGTCAGACGGCATATCACCTCATAGCCTGTTTAACGAGAATCATAAATTCCCGTTATGCGCAAGGAGTTGGCGGTTAATGAAAGCTGCCAATGTCCTTCCATCGGAAACATATGATTTTCTTAGCGTTCTTCGCGAACTTTGAGGTTCAAATCTCTTTTATGACCTTCGTAACGTGAACCGGATTAGTGTATGATAATGATTAAGGAGATTTGAAATGGAGCGTATCGGCGTTTTGACGGGTGGTGGTGATGCACCGGGGTTGAACGCGGTGATTCGAGCTGTTGTTAAAACAGCGGTTAATCAGTTTGGCTGCAAGGTCTTTGGCATCCTTGATGGATATGATGGCTTTGTGAATGAGAACGGGATAATCCCATTGGGTATCGAGGAGGTACGCGGTATTTTACCGCTGGGTGGCACGATCTTGGGTGCAGCCAGCCGCGGCAATCCCTACGCGCGTAAGGTGATACGCGATGGCAAGGAGGTTATAGTCGATGTATCGGAGGAGATTATCGGGGGAATTAAGAAGTTGAATTTGGATGCCCTGCTGGTGCTGGGTGGGGAAGGCACGCTCCGCATCGCGCATGAGCTTTATCAAAAGGGGGCGCCTGTGATCGGTGTGCCCAAAACGATTGACAATGACATCGGCGGGACGGAAGTGACCTTTGGGTTCAACACCGCTCTCCAGATTGCCACCGAAGCGATCGATCGCTTGCATACCACGGCTGAGGCCCATCATCGGGTTATGGTGCTGGAATTAATGGGTCGAGACGCCGGCTTCATCACCCTGGAGGCGGGCATTGCGGGCGGCGCGGATATTATATTGATTCCTGAGATCCGATTTAAGTATGAATCCGTGATTGCAAAAGTCCATCGGCGCAGGGATCAGGGTAGGTTGTTCAGTATTGTAGCGATATCGGAGGGAGCGAAACCGGAAGGCGGTGGTCAGATATTTTCCCGCAGCGGTGATCAAATTTATGTTCCGCGCTTGGGTGGGATCGGGCACGAATTGGGGGAATACATCGAGAAACATGGATATGAAACGCGTGTTACTGTGTTGGGCCACTTGCAGCGCGGAGGGTCGCCGACTCCCTTTGACCGTTGGTTGGCGACACGCTATGGTGCCGCCGCAGTCCGACTCGCTGCGCTTGGAAAGTTTGACCGCATGGTGTCACTCCAGAGCGGAGATATCGTCGATGTTGCATTGGAGGAAGCTTTCATGGTGCCTAAACGCGTTGACTTGACTGGTGATGCCGTCAACACGGCCCGCGGGCTGGGCATTTCGTTCGGCGACGAATAGATACTCCCGTTTTTTTCTTGAATTTAAGACAGAAAAGGTTCTTTCCGCGTTTTCCGCGCTCGTCCGCGTCCCTTTTTATTATTAACGACTCTTTTTGTACGATTCGTAAAGCGCTTCGAGATTGTTTGTATATAGCTCGCTATAGCCGCAATTTGCGCAGATCCATGCGCGCAATTCCCCGGTGGACTGTTTCTGTACCCATACGCGGCCGTGCTTCGGCGGTTCCGGTTCTTCGACTACAACCCGTAGCAGATGAGAGCCGCTCCTGCCATCGTCACGGACCTCAATGTCGGCCATGACATCCCTCGAACCACAATGTGGGCATTTTCCATCTTTCATGGCAATTCTCCTCTTCCATCTTTGATGAAATTATAGCAGGTCAGGAAACCGCTTTAAGCCCGTGAAGGTGATGTCACCCCAGGTCGAATGCCGTACATAAAAGCAGTCAGGATCAATGCATTAAGTATTAAATCGATCAGGATGATCGTCATCATTGCATAAGGTCCTGAAGCGGTAAAAGCCTGGCCGATCAACCAGGGGATGACCATGCCGCCCGCACCCGCTCCGACCAGGAACCAGCCCGTGATTGTCCCGGTGACCTGTAGGCTTTCGCTCGCCAGCATCAGAATAGTCGGGAAGATGGATGCCATTGAGAGACCCAGCACCGTGCTGCCTACCCATAACAGGGCCGCAGATTCGCGGCCGAAAATGATCAAAACAAGGCTGACGATGCATCCGGTCAGGTCGACGTAGAGGATCGTTTTGGAGTGGACGCGGGTCGAGACCCAGACGCCAAGCAGACGCCCGATCGTGAACAATCCCCAAAAGCCGGAAGTAAGGTACGCGGCGGTAATGACGTTTGCCAGGTTCAAGGTAACTGCATACGTATATATCCAGTTTGCAAAGCCCACCTCCGCGCCGACGTATAAAAAGAATGCCAGGACGATAAGCACGACGGGTAGTACGCGGATGGGAGTATGGCTTTCTTGATCGGAGTGTTGTTGCGCAGTCGGTTCCGGTAAAAACCAGAACCAGATTGCCAGGGGAACCATTAATATGGCGATGATCCAAAATCCCCAGTAAATTTCCTGTGTAGCAGAGAATACACGCGCCAGCAAAATAGGCGAGAGGAAGGATCCAAGGCCAAAGGAGAAGTGTAGGCCGTTCAGGAAAGGTCCCGGCTTTCCTTTATGAGCCCATTGGATAAGTGTGTTGCAGCCGACGTCCAGCATTCCCTTGGCAAGGCCCATAACCAGCGCAGCTAAAAGTAATACCCATAGCGCGGACGCCAGCGGATAGACCACCGCGGCCAAAACCATCACGGACAATGCACCTGCATATGATCCGATGACCGGGGAGTCGGTCATAAGCCCGGCCGCCTATAATGGAACCGATCAGGTAACCCAATCCGCCCACGACAAACAACAAACTGATTTGATTCAAGAGCGCTGAAGGTATGCTTTGCCAGTGTGGGCAGGCTGGGGCCTTCCAGCGCGGTGGCAAGACCGAATATGACGAATGTTAGATAATAGGCTACGGTAAGTAACCAGGGTTGGACAGGTTTTGTATTCGTTGAAGTAGATGTCATGTTAATTGATTTTTCAGTTGATAGGATGAATGGATTATAGCAGGTGCTGCTCACGGCCCCATTGATGGTTTCACCGAAAAATGAACATGAGCGGGGTGTTCCTCTCCGCTCATGTTCATTTTTCGCAGGTGCAGGGGTACTTCCTGCTCGGTATTTCTCGTGCCGGGCAGAAAGCCTGGCACGAAGGGTTCTGTAATTATCATCCGGTATTTTTAAGTGCAGCCGCGATCCCATTAATGGTAATAGCCATTACTTCACGCAGCGCCCCTGCCTCGGGGCCGTCCTGGTTGGGCAGGCTCCGCAATCGTCGCAGTACATCGACCTGGATGTAATTTAACGGGTCTATGTAGGGGTTACGCAGGTCTACCGCGTTCTGAGTGATCGGGTCCAGTTCGAGCAGCGCGGTATGTCCGCTGATGGATAGGACGGATGCACGTGTTCGCTCAAACTCGTTTCGGATATCGGAGAAAATTTTCTTTCCCGTGGCGTGGTCCGGCACCAGTTCCACATATAAAGCGGCAATGTCCATGTCTGCTTTGAGCAGCGAAATCTCGGTGTTGTCGAGCAGGTTCTTGAAGAAAGGCCAGCCGTCATACATCTCTCTCAACATGAGCCGGTCTGAAAATGATTCCAGTCCGGTACCTAGGCTGTACCAGCTCGGCAGGTTGAAGCGGCTTTGCATCCATGAGAACACCCACGGTATGGCGCGGATTTGTTTCACTGCACTGCTTGTCGTGCGCGACGCTGGTCGCGAGCCAAATTGCAGGCGCTTTATTTCATCGATGGGTGTGGCTGATTGCCAGAAATCATAGAAACCGGGGTTCTCATAGACCAGTTCGCGGTAGGCATGCTGTGCAGCCATGGACATCTTCTCGATGGCAAACACCCAGTTGGACGGGATTTTTGTGTGTTCCGTATCGGGAAACGAAGATAACAGTACCGCGCTTGCGATTTGTTCGAGATGCCGGTGGGCCAGGTCCGGGTTGGAGTAACGCGATGCAATGATCTCGCCTTGTTCGGTCTGGCGGAACCGGCCCTGGATGCTTCCCGG
>CAVWHR010000012.1:0-10064 GCA_963754835.1 uncultured Chloroflexia bacterium
GGAACTGCCTTCCTGGGTGCAGGCCATGCGCCCCGTTGAATCGACGATGAGCAACCCATCCGGTAGACCGCAGGATACCCGTCTCGAGGAGCAAGGTGCACTGGCCGGGCTGCACGGCGTTCTGCCCATCATTCCGGGGGCGGCAGCCGCCACAAGCAAACCGAAGTCTCAATCGATCAAGCTGGATACAACCGATCAACAGCAAGCGCATGTGGCCTTGCTCGAGCAGATCCTTTCCGCAGAGACTGCACCTGTACCGATGAAAGCCGACTCGGTTACGGGGTCACAACGGGTTTTGCGCTGGGCGCTCAGCGCGCTGCTTATCATCCTCCTGGGCGGCATCATTTTTGGAGGAACGCAAATCTTTCCCCTGCCCAGCCAGGTACCCAACGAAACCAACTCCGCCGTCCGGGCGGTTGAGGCCATTCCGGCTAATGCCCCCATCCTGGTGGTCTTCGACTACGAGCCTGCAACGGTCGGCGAAATGGAAGCCAGCGGAGCTTCACTGATCGATCACCTGATCATATTGAAACACCCGCGCCTGACGCTGCTCTCCACATCTCCAACCGGCGCGGCGCTCGCCGAACGGTTTATGACAAACGTATTAACAAGCACCTATTACAGACCTGAAAGCGGCGTCAATTATATAAACCTTGGTTACCTTCCCGGCGGACTGGCCGGTGTGTATGATTTTGCCCAGAACCCGGCTGCCGTCATGCCTCAGAGCGCCGATTCGAGCAAGGCCTGGAACTCGCCGGTACTGCAGGGTGTAACCCATTTCTCCGACTTCGCGTCCGTCATCGTTTTAACAGACAGCGTGGAGTCCGGCCAGGTATGGATCGAACAAACCGCGTCCGCACGAGGAAAAACACCGTTGATATTAATTTCCAGCGCGCAAGCGGGGCCGATGTTCCTGCCTTACGTAGACTCAGGCCAGGTTAACGGATTGGTTGCGGGCCTGTACGGCGCGGCAGGCGCGGAACAAGCGAACGGCGGACTGCCCAGCATTGCCGGCGGGGGACAACCGAATGCAGCGCCGATCGGCTTTGTACGCCGTTATTGGGATGCGTACAGCCTGGGCCTGCTGCTCGTGACGGTTTTGATGTTCCTTGGTGGATTGTGGAATTTCTGGCTCGGCATTCAAGACCGGCGCGACCATGAGGCGGGATAAATGTCCCCAGATATGATCACCGGCATCATCGCTTTCCTGATCACTTTGATGATCCTGAGTTATCTCATTGGAGATAACCCTCTCTTCCGCGTGGCGGTTTACATCTTCGTCGGTGTTTCGGCAGGCTACGTTGCCGTGGTAGCCATACGACAGGTACTGGTGCCCGACCTCCTTGAACCGCTCTATTCCGGGTTCCTTTCCGGCATGTCGGTCCAACAAGCCGTCCTGGCAGTGCCACTTCTATTATGCGGCCTGCTCCTTATGAAGGCCTGGCCACCTCTTACGCGCCTGGGCATGCCTGCCATGGGATTCCTGGTGGGGACCGCCGCGGCAGTGGCCGTAGGCGGTGCGGTAAACGGCACACTCATTCCTCAGGTCAACGCGACCATAGCGGCCTTCGACGTACAAAAGTTCAATACGCCTGAATCACTCCTCAATGCCGGGCTAGTATTAGGCGGCGTTATCACTACTCTCGTTTATTTCCACTTCGGGGCGCGCACGCGACCGGATGGCTCGGTGCGCCGTTTTGGTTTCATCGAGTTGATCGCTTTTCTGGGAAGTATTTTCCTGGCCATCACGCTCGGCGTGTTGTTTGCCGGGGTCTACTCCGCTGCGCTGACCGCATTGATCGACCGCCTGCATTTCTTTGGGACTTTCTTCGGATTTGGTTAAGGGATCTATGCCTGCTTCTCTCATTCAAGGTGACTCTCTCCTGGCAGTAGATATCGGCGGCGCGAATACGCGCGCAGTACTCTTCGACGTTGTGGAAGGAGAGTACCGGTTCCTGGCGTCCAGTTCCGCGCCGTCCACGGCGGAAGCGCCGTTCAAGGACGTGAGCGAAGGCGCCCGCAATGCGATTGCCTCGCTGCAAACCATCACGGGACGCACGATGCTCGATGGCGAGCGGCGCGTCATTACACCCGTACAGTCCGATGGTACCGGCGTGGACGTGTTCGTGTCCACACTATCCGCCGGCCCCGCTCTCAAAACCGTGATCGTCGGTTTGCTATCCGATGTCTCGCTGGAAAGTGCGCGGCGACTGGCCGAGACCACATACACCCGCATCGTCGATTCGATCGGGATCAACGACCACCGCAAACCCGACGTGCAAATCGATGCGCTGATGCGCTTGCAGCCCGACATGGTCATCATCACGGGCGGGACGGACGGTGGCGCTTCACGTTCCATCCATAAAATGATGGAACCAGTGGGCCTCTCCGGCTATCTTCTAAACCCCGAAAAACGACCGGCCGTGCTGTTTGCCGGCAACCAGAAATTGGACAACGAGATCAAAGAGCTGCTGGGCGGGGTGACTTCCGCTTTGCGGTTCAGCCCGAATGTACGCCCTTCGCTCGAAACGGAAGACCTCGAACCGGCGGCACGGGAATTAGCGGAGCTTTACCTCGGAGTTCGTAAACGCCAGTTGAAAGGCGTCGATGTCCTGGAAACCTGGGCAGCCGGGAACGTGCTACCGACCGCTTATGCAGAGGGACGGATGCTGAGGTTCCTGGGAAAGGTTTATAGCGGGACGCGCGGCGGAATCCTCGGCGTGGACATCGGCTCATCGGCGGCGGTGATCGCGGCCAGCTTCAAGGAGAAGACCACACTGGCGGGTCTATCCGCATTTCGGCCTGGGCGAGAATTTACCCGCCTTGCTTCAATATACTTCTCTCGAGGATATCCTGCGCTGGTCGTCACTGGATGTTTCGACAGGCGTGCTGCGTGATTACTTATTCCAGAAATCCTTGTTTCCATCCACCATCCCCGCCACGAAGGAAGAACAGTCGCTGTCCCAGGCGGTGACCCGTCAGGCTTTATACCTGGCGATGCAGACGGCCAAGCGCGATTTCCCGCGTTCGGTGCGCAGGCCGAAACCCGGCCTGCTGCCATTCTTCGAACCGATCCTGGTGGGTGGAGGGGCGTTGGGCGACGCTCCCACGCCCGGACAAGGGTTATTGCTACTGCTGGATTCCATCCAGCCCGTGGGTGTGTCCACGATCATCCTGGACCGCAATAATTTACTCCCGCTTCTGGGAGCAGCCTCGGTACGTAACAGCCTGCTGCCGGTGCAGATATTGGAGTCCGGCGCGTTCCAAAGCCTGGGAACGGTGGTTTCGGTAATCGCTTCCGCCAATGTTGGGGCACTGGTCGTCCGCGCGCGCCTTACTTATGACAATGGAACGGAAACGCTCGCCGACGTTAAATTTGGCAACCTGGAAGTGCTGCCGCTGCCAGCGGGCCAATCGGCCAAGCTAACGCTCCAGCCGCAGCGCGGGGCGAACGTTGGGTTTGGCCCGGGCCGCGGAGGCACGGTGCCGGTCAGCGGCGGTTCGATGGGCGTGGTGATCGATGGGCGCGGCCGCCCGCTGGTCCTTTCTGACGACGCAGGCCGCCGCCAGGAATTGATCAAGAAGTGGCTGTGGACGGTTGGAGGCTGAAGTGACACTGGCACCTGTTCATCACATCCTGCCCCTGACGACCATTGTGCGTGAGCGCGTACTGCCCGTAAAAGGCAAAGTATTGGTGCGCCTGAGCCAAAAGGTAGTACCCAGCGATATTGTGGCCGAAGCCACCTGGGCCCGCGAACATATATTTCTCGACGTAGCCCGCGCGACTCAATATCTCCGCGGATGCGGCGGACAAATTGATCCACTGCCAGACGGGAGATAAGATACTGGCCGGCGCAACGATCGCGGTGGGGCGCGGTTTCCTGCCGAAAACGGTCAAGTCGCCGCGTGAAGGTCGGGTGGTGGCGGCCGGCGGCGGGCAGGTTTTGATCGAATCAGGGGAATTGCATATGGAACTGCGCGCCGGTATCCCCGGCACTCATGATGCAGATCATCCCGACCGCGGCGTCGTCATCCAAACCACAGGCGCACTCATACAGGGTGTGTGGGGCAATGGCCGGGTCGATACGGGTGTGATGATCAACCTGGCGGAAAAGCCCGATACCGAACTCACGGTAAGCCGGATGGATGTGAGCATGCGCGGCTCGATCATCGTGGCCGGACAGGTGAAACAGGCCGAGGCGCTGAAGGCTGCAGCGGACCTTCCCGTACGGGGGTTGATCCTTGGGAGCCTGTTCCCCTCGCTTTTGCCCATCGCACGTGAGATGCGACTATCCCGATTATTTTGACAGACAGCTTCGGTGTTTTACCGATGAACTCCGCAGCGTATCGTCTGATCAGCACGAACGCCAAGCGGGAGGCCACGGTAAACGCCGAATTTTTCGACCGTTACAGCGGAGCACGGCCTGAAGTGATCATCCCTCTGCCGGTTACTTCGGAACCCCCTCCGCCGCGTGATGTGGAAGTCTTTGCTCCCGGCCAGACGGTACGCCTTCGCCGCCAACCCGCGGCGGGGATGATCGGGACAATCGTGGGTTTGCACGCCGGGTTTAGCGGCATTTCCCAAGCGGCCTGCGGGCCGAGGCTGCCGAAGTTAAGCTTGAAAACGGTGAGCAACTGCTCATCCCTCTTGTAAATCTTGAAGTTGTGGGATAATAAATCATACTAACGTGAGGAGAATACACCATGTATGATGGCGAACAATCCAACGTTGATGCTCCACCCCCGAGGAAACCAGCAATCGTACGTTTCTGATCGTGGCTGGCATCCTGGGCGGCATCGTCCTTCTTTCACTGGCCTGTGTAGCTGCTTATGTATTATTCGTTTACCCGAGTACACAGAAGCAGCAGCAGGCAGCGATCGCCACGCAGAATGCCCAGAACGCGCAAGTGGCTCAGGCGCTCACCTCCACGGCGCAGGCTGCGAGCTTCCCCACTGACACCGAGCACGCCGCCGCCCACCCCGACTCCGGTCATCGCCGAGGCCACCATGACGAGCACGCCCGTCACACGGTTACACCGGACCCGGCCACTGCCACGGTCGGTGCGGCGTTGACCCAGGCGGCGCAAGCCCAGCTGACTATTGTGCCAACCACGACGGCTTTGCCCGGCACCGGCCTCGCGGACCAATACGGTGCACCGGGTTTGGTACTGGCAGGCATGGCGTTGATTGCCGTGATATTCCTGGCACGCAGATTGCGTGTGGCACCCGACGAAATAATAGTCAAGTTTCTCCACCTTGCGAGGTGAGTCCCGATACGGCAAGAAGGTAGCCCGCCTACTCGATTACCGTGGTTATGATTAAGACGATGGGACAGCAGTTAAATATGCTGCTGTCCCATTTTTTTGTTATTCTAACGACTTACTTTTGATCAAAGTCGTTTATTGGCATTGCACTCCGGGTGCGACATATTTGACGTAGGCGAAGACGGCGCCTCTTCTCCCTATCGTAAATATAGTCTGTGCATCCTGGCAATGAATGCGGTTCAGCAGGACGGCATAATCGTATTGCTTTTGAGGGGCGTCCCCTTCCTGCGGGTAAAACATCTGAAGATCGGGCCTGGCATATTGTGCTGCGATCATTTTAGGACCGCCAAGAACCAGGACTTTCGCGTGCTGCGGCGCGACCCGGTCCACATCATCGATGGCTTCCTTAAGAGATAAGCTCCAATAATCCATTTCATACGTACGGGAGGCGCCCCCGGTGCCACCGACGAGGACGTTATAGTAAATATATTCATAGGGATGCAAGCGAACCGATACGTAAATACCCGGCAGCAAAACCAACAGCAATAACCCGACCCTGAAAACCGGCCTGGTGAGCAACCTGAATAAGCGGTCGAGGGCAACACCGGGCAGGAAAAAAATGGGGGGGAGCAGGAAATAAAGCTGGCGGCCGTTATCGTAAAGAATACTGTGTAAAAGAATGATCCCGGTAAGGGGCAAAAGAAACCAGCCCAGAAATAACAAAAACACTTCCCTGTTTTGCTTCGATAACGGAGATTTCAAAAGGATGACCAGACCGGCGAGTGAGAGCAAGAGAACCGGCTCGGTAAGCTGGATGGAGAGGATGGTAGGGAAATACGTCCAGGGCAGATTCTTCGGGAGATATGCTTTACCGTTGAACAGTTCGCGGCCGATGAAAGGATAATACTCCGCCGTCTTGAGGCTTTCGATAAAATGCGCCGATGGGCGATGCCCACAAATAGGGCCAGGAGAGGTAAGCGGCGGCAAGCGCAATGAGGATGTATGGGATGGCTTTCCACATCATCTTTGCGCGTAAACGGATGAAGCCATAAACCAGGACGATCAAACCTGCCAGAGGGCCGGCGACCCGGATGGTAACTGCCAGACCGAGTATGACCCCGGCCAAAACGACAAACAAGATTTTGCGGGGAGTGTCCTCACTGTCCACCATGCGGAAACCCAGATAAATGCTGGTCATAAAACAGACCAAATATGGGATGTCTTTGGCATTGATGAACGACTGGCCCCAGAACAAGGGTTGGAATAAAAATAAAAGGGCCGCGCCAAAGGCAGCCCAGGGCTGCACCCAGCGGCGGACGAGCAGATAGAAGATCCAGACGCCGACCAGGAACGTAAGAAAATTTACAAAGTGACTGGCGTCGATGGAGGACCAGGCCGGGAAAACAACTTGCAGTATCCGGGCTGACGCATCGACCAGCATGAAATAGGCCGGGCCTTTAAAGTTCAGGTCTGTGTCGAACGGGGCGAGCGCCTGGGGATGGAAGAAGTACTGATAGGCAACGAGCGCATAATTTCCATAACGATAATTGGGATTTTCATCCAGGGACTCGCCATAATCCCGGACGACGATCATACCGACCAGGAGGCAGGCGGCCAGCAGTGCAAGGATGGCCGTATATTCGTATGAGAATATTCTGTTTAGAAAAGGCTTCTTATCCGTCGTGTGCATTCCATCGATCAGACCACGCTTTCGGCAACCTTGCGACCATAGGCCATGAGCGCCTTCACCATTTCAGCGGTCCTGCCTTCGGCGTAGACGCGCAGCACCGGCTCCGTGCCGGAGGGGCGGATGAGCAGCCACGAGTCATCGGCCATAATGTATTTGACGCCATCGCGCTGGCTGATCTCGCTGACCGCCTGCCCGCCGATCTCCTTGGGCGCCTGTTTGAGCGAGGAAGTCGGTCATTTCGGCTTTGGCCACCGGACGGCTCAAGCGCAGGTCGACGCGTTCATAAAAGGCCGGGCCCACTTCGGCCAGCAGGTCATCCACCAGCTCGACGAGGGGCCGTTTGGCGACCGCGATCATTTCGACCAGCAGCAATCCCATGATCGGGCCGTCGCCTTCGGGGATGTGTCCCTTGAACGAAATGCCGCCCGATTCTTCGCCGCCGATCAGCACATCTTCCTGCATCATGAAATCGGCGATGTGATTGAAGCCCACCGGCGTTTCGTAAACCTTCAACCCGTATTTGTTTGCCAGGCGGTCGATCATGCGCGTGGTGGAAACCGTGCGCACCACTGCGCCGGTCCAGCCGCGCTTCTCGACCAGATATTTCAGGGACAAGGCCATGATCTTGTGCGGGTCAACGAAGGTGCCGCGCTCATCCATCGCGCCGATGCGGTCGGCGTCGCCGTCGGTGGCCAGGCCAAAGTTGCCCATGCCGGAGCTGACAGCCGAAGCGAGCGCGCCCAGGTTCTTGGCGATCGGTTCGGGGTGGATGCCGCCAAAGCCGGGATTCATCTCACCGCGCACTTCGGTGATCTCACAGCCGGTGCCCTGCAAAAAGGACTTGATCACGCCGCGGCCCGCGCCGTACATGGAATCCACCACAAAGCGCTGCGGGTTCTCCGCGATCATGTCGGTGTTGATCAGCGTGCGCAGGTGGTCGAAATAAGCGGGCAGGGGATTGAACTTCTGGATCAGGCCGGCTTCGCGGGCCTTGTTGAAATCCATCAGGTTCGGGCCGCGCGCCTGCTCTTCGTTGTCGTTGATATAGACTTCCACGCGGCGGCATTGTTCGGGCAGGGCCGAACCGCCATAGGCGGCCTTGAGTTTGACGCCGTTATAGCGCGGCGCATTATGCGAGGCGGTGATCATCACACCGGCGATGGCGCCATGATGTTTGACCGCAAACGAGATGGCCGGTGTCGGCGCATCGGATTGCGCCAGCAGGACGGTGAATCCGTTGGCAGCCAGCACACGCGCCACTTCGCCGGCGAAGCGGTCGGAGAGGAAACGCGTATCGTAACCCGACGACGATCTTTTTCGGGTCGGGCTTGGGCCGCCGTTGCCGGATTTATCCCAGTGATCCGATGCGACTGCATCGGCAATGGCCTGTGCGACGATGCGAAGGTTATCGAATGTGAAACTATCTGAAATGACGGCGCGCCAGCCGTCGGTGCCAAAATGAATGGGCATGAATTCTCCGATAAGTTTTTCATCGCGGAATACAAGAGAACATAATCTTTTGTAACTACTGGTGTATATCGCACCCCACCCCCGGCCCCTCCCCAAATCAAACTGCGATTTGGAGAGGGGGGCTTGATCAACCAGTTAAGGGAGTTGTGGATAGTTACAAACTTTCCATGTTCCCAGTGCACCCTGCGGTGAATTAGGGTGTGGATGTTACGGTTATGGCCGGTGTGGCCGAGAGCGGCGAGTTGGGTGCAGGAGTCGAGGTTTCCAGGTAAAGCTGCACTATCCAGCCCGTAAGCCGGATGCCGTTCTGCGTGGCGATGACATGCGCCCAGGTGTAGCTGCTGGCATCCTGCGTATCGGGCAGCACCTCCACGATGGAAAAATCGTCAAGCGTGGTCAACGCTTTTCCAGCGGGCACTGCACGCAATACCACACCCTTCGGTGAATGAACACGTGCATAGACCGGAGTAGGCTCGAAGGTCAGGGTCACGGTGGGGGTGTCGGTAGCGGGCAGGGTCACTTCCAAAGTAAGCGGGACAGGCGTAGGCGGGAGCGCGGTATCGGTGGGCGAGGGAGTCTCGGTGTCGATGATCGGCGTGGGTGACGGCTGAAGAGTCCCCTCCACTTGCACGGATAGAAGTCGCAACCGGCGGCAGGTTCGCGAGCGAGGTGGAAGGCGGAGCGGGATTCGCTGCCCCCTGTCCAAAGGGAGACGACCACGTCCCGCCGGTCATCAGAGACGAGCAGCAGCACGATCAGAACCAGCGACACACCGCCTGTGAAGATCAGTCCCTGCAGGTTGGAAGGCATAAAGCGCATGGCAATCAGGGTGATGATGCCAAACATGGTGGCCCAGGCAAAGTGGACAAAGAAGACCAGCAGGCCATTCGGCCAGATGTGACTGATGCCGCTGCCGAGCCCGAAGCCGGCGGCGCTGATGGGCAAGAAGAACTCGTAGGCCAACATGACGCTGGGCAGGAAGGGCTTATCTTCCGATGTTGCAATTTTTCTCTGCTTTGACTTGGCGTTTCATTTTCAACGCAAAAACGTGTTATTTGTGTTCAAGCAGAATGGCTGTTCCTTCAACTTTGACTGCGTAACGGATTCCGTTGTTGATTTTGGGATGCATAAAAAGCATTTTTCTGGGGCAGAAACCACTCTGCCTGTTATTATGTCAAATTGTGCTTTGTGCTTGGGGCAGGTAACTGCGGTTCCATGCAGGGTTCCCTGCGAAGTTTTCCGCCTTCATGAGTACAAACATTTCCAAGCGCATAAAATACGCCATCTATGTTTGCGACTAAAACCTCTTCCGCTCCAAACTTAACGGTTATCATCTGCCCAGGAGATATTTCCCCAGTTTCAGCGACTTTTTCAAAAAATATTTTGTCGACACATCTTCCCATCGGTACCTAGTTGCTTATTGTAGGAGCTTCCCGCACGTATTTAGTGTCCCCAATCGGGCTAAGCATAAATCCCGCGATGTCTGCGCGGCTAATCTGTGTGCCCACTTCGCCGCTGCCGATGTAGCCCGCCTTAACTTTGCCCGATTTCGGCTTATTGTTCAGAATAGCCAACCTCACAATGGTCCAATCAAGATCTGAGGCTCGCACGACACGTAACTGAAACGAGTAACAGGCACA
>CAVWHR010000013.1:0-12967 GCA_963754835.1 uncultured Chloroflexia bacterium
AGCGGCACACAAATGGCGGATTTTGATCCGCTTTTGTCCGAAGCGTCGTCCGCGCGGCGCAGCCAGCGTTCGTCCAGGCTGGTATCGGGGACGAGCGCGGCTTTACGGTGGCGCACAACCCATCCCGCCAGGCCGCGGTCGACGGTTTCTCTTAGTTGTTGGGTGCTGTGTTCGAGCCTGCTCGTACCGTACGCGATGGTAGAGTCCACCGGTTTCCCGGCATCGTCCAGCACAATGATGCTGCATCGTTCGCCGCCGACGTGCTGCATGGCGGCATACACCAGGCGCTGTAACACGGTCCGCAAGTCGAGGGCTGCCGCGACTTCCCGGTTGACCTGGATGAGGAGTTCGAGAAGTGCTCTGTCGGAGTCTTTTTCCATGGGCATTTTATGTCGCAACCCCGGGCGTGCAACCGTAACTTCGAAAATCGAGAATGTTTCGCCGGTCCATCCGGCCTGCCAGGAAGTACTCCATGCAGGTATTTTACCCGTTCCCTATGTTAAATAATACCACGCGTTCATCACGTTTAATACATCCTTTTAATCCAGGGTTCGGGTCGTTTCAGGCAGGATAAGGCGAAAGGTCGCTGCTCCGCCTATGCTTCGACGGCTGCGAAATCGTATACAATAGCCGCATGACCCTCGACCTTCATCGTATCCAGGCCCTGTGTTTCGACGTGGACGGGACGCTCAGCGATACCGACGATTATTATGTCAATGAATTTTCAGGCTGGCTGCGCCGTATGCCTTTTGTCCATGACCCCGAAAGGGGGGTACGCCGGCTGGTGATGTGGGCGGAATCCCCGGGCAATGCCCTGCTCGGCCTGACCGATACCATCGGCCTGGATGACGAGATGATCGCGCTGATCAACTGGATGTATCGCCGCCGCAGGAAGAAGATCCACCAATACCTGCTGGTCCCCGGCGTGCTGGAAATGCTCCAGCGGCTCAGCGGGCGTTATCCGCTGGCAGTAGTCAGCGCACGCGACGAGGCCAGCACGATGACGTTTCTCGAGCAGTTCGACCTGGTGAAGTATTTTAAGACCGTTATCACGGCGTTAAGTGCCGAACACACGAAACCATATCCGGACCCGATCCGGCTGGCTGCGGAAAAACTGGGAGTCCCGCCTGAAACCTGCCTGATGACCGGTGACACGACCGTTGACATCCGTGCCGGCAGGTCAGCCGGCGCTCAGACGGTGGGTGTGCTGTGCGGGTTCGGCGAGGAAGCCGAGCTTCGCCGCCAGGGTGCTGATTTGATCCTGCCGGTTACTTCTGATTTGGATGAAGTTTTGTTGGGAAAATAAATAATTTTCTGAAAGCTCTTGTTGATCCCGGGTATGGGGGCAATGTTTATATCGGTCTTTTATCGGGCAAGAAGAACCAATATCAATCCAAGCAAGGCGGGTAAACCCTGAATATATACGATGCTGCGTTTGGCAGTCAGCCCACCGAAGGCGCCGGCAACGATGATACAGGCCAGGAAAAATATTTTAACTGACGTTATTTCCGACCATAAACCCCAGACCAGGCCCGCGGCCAGGAATCCATTATAGAGTCCCTGGTTGGCTGCCAGCGCCGCTGATGCATCTGCGATTTCCTTTGTCATGCCGAAGGTCTTCATGCCAAACGGCTTATTCCACAGGAACATCTCCAGGACAAGAAAGCCCACGTGAAGGATCGCAATAATACTGATAACAACGTTTGCCAGAATGTTCATTTTGGTCTCCTTTATGTTTTCGATATGACCCTGGGCGCAAATATCCACAGGATGGCGAGGATCACGCCGCCAGCGAAGAAGGGGACAGGCGCGCCGAGCCACTGGAACAAGGTACCGTAGAACAGCGGCGCGATGGCATTGGCGGCGCTGTAGAACCCGGCGGAGATGCCGAGCATGCTGCCGACTTCGCTCTTTTCTGACGCCTTGGTGATCAGGCTGTTCACCGCGGGGTGCAGCAGGCCGCCTCCGAGCGCGGCGGGGAAACTGACCACTAAAAGCCAGACAATACCGAACCAACCCTTCGCGGCTTCATCCGGCAAAGTGACCTTAATGGTTTGAGTCGAGACCTGGATCGAGCTTTGACCCGCCAGGCTTTCCAAAACCTTGGATTGGTTGTACCACGGCACGGGAATGCGCGGTGTAAGCGAGGTGCCGATTAAACCGATGGCCAGAGTCGAGACTCCCAGGATAACCAGCCAGCGGTCGCCTTTTTGACGCGACCAGCGGCCGATCAGCACACCCTGGACGATCACGATGAAGATACCGGCCAGCGCGAACAAACCCGCCGTGCTGGTGGCATCCATGCCGAGGCGCGTCAGGGTGAATAATGAAAAAAGTTGCTCATATCCCCCGAATGCGATCTGATAGAAAAACATAACGAGCAGTAAAAAGCCTATTACCGGCCGGTTAAGGGCCCGTCCCATCGCGGCCAGGGAAACAGGTGGCCTGCGTGAGGATGCTGCGGGGGAATCATCGTGATGCGTTTCATGGAACCAGAAGGTTGTCATGAGAATGGACGACAACGAGAAGAAGGCGGCGGTCAAAGCGACTGCACGATAATCGCCGTGCGAAAGGGCCAGCACGATATAAGCGATGATCGGCCCGAGGGTGAACCCGACTCCGAAGGCCGCGCCGATCAGCCCCAATCCCTGTGTGCGGGTCTTCTCGGTGGTGCTGTCCGTAATGGCGGCCTGCGCAGTGGAAAGGTTCGCGCCGGAGAGGCCGTCGATGATGCGGGACAGAAATAACAGCGGGAGAGTGCTTGCAAAACCCAGCAGGACGAATCCGGCAAAGGTTCCAAGCTGGCTGAAGAGCAGGATGGGCTTTCGCCCATATCGGTCGGATAATCCTCCCAGGATCGGTGTGCCCACAAACTGCATCATCGGGTAAGACGCTTGTAAGATACCGATGATGAACGGCGTTGCGCCGAAGCGGGCCGCGAACAGCGGCAAGAGGGGGATGATGATCGAGAGGCCCATCAGGTCTACCAGCACAATGCAGATGATGGGCAGTACGCGTTTAAAATCCAGCTTTTCAACGGGAGCGGTGGTTTCAGTAGTGGTCATAAGGATGGATGATTATTAAATTTCTAGTGTGATTAACTAATAGAATGGTTGTAATTTCGGCCTTATTATAGTAGCAATAGCTGCTAAGCACTGCAAGCCGTGAACAGTACTTCTCGTGTAGAATCAACCGTTAAGCCTACTGGATGAAAAAAATACAGTTGCTATGGAATCCAGAGAGGAGAAGTCATGCCTTACGAGATGATCCTTACTGAAAAACGCGGCAGCTTGGGTCTCGTTACCCTGAACCGACCCGAAGCAAGGAACGCCCTCAACAACCAATTATTGCATGAATTGATGGATGCCCTCGAAGCCTTCGATAACGATGGAACCGTGGGAGCGCTGGTCGTGACCGGTAGTGAGAAAGCGTTTGCCGCCGGTGCGGACATCAAAGAGATGGCCGGGAAGAGCATGAGCGAGATGAAGGATAGGGATCACCTGGCGGTATTCGACCGAATTACTAACCATACGCAAACCTGTTATCGCAGCAGTCTCCGGCTGGGCTTTGGGTGGCGGGTGTGAGCTGGCGCTTTCTTGTGACATGATAGTCGCCTCGGAGACGGCCAAATTTGGCCAGCCGGAAATTACAATTGGGGTGATACCCGGTGCGGGCGGGACTCAACGCCTGACGCGTGCAGTAGGCAAAGCGCTAGCCATGGAAATGATCCTCAATAACCGCACCTTAAGCGCCCAGGAAGCGCTTCAATTTGGCCTCGTCAACCGCGTAGTCGCGACGGAACGATATCTGGATGAGGCCTTGGAACTGGCCGGAGAGATCGCGGCACGCGCACCGCTCGCCGTTCGCGCCGCGAAGAAGATGATCGATCAGGCCAATGAACTACCGCTAAGCGAGGGCCTGGAACGGGAACGGCAGGAGTTTTATAATCTCTTTGCAACCGAAGATCAGAAGGAAGGCATGAAAGCGTTCATCGAAAAACGGCAGCCGGTATGGAATGGAAAATAAAACGACCCTGGCGGGCATTGGCAGGTTCCCGGAAATCATCTATGACGGATATTTGATGTCCATATGCGTCATACTTGGCGTCCGTCATCTAATAATTAATAATGGTAACTGTTACTTTTACTGAGCTGCGGGCAGGTCTATTCAAGCTCGGGCTTTCTCATACACCCGTGATCGCCCATGCTTCGCTAAGCGCATTCGGTGAGGTGGTCGACGGCGCGGATACCTTGCTGCGTGCCACACTTGATTCTGTCTCGGCGCTGGTCATGCCGACGTTTACGTATATGACGATGGTCACGCCTGACGTCGGTCCGCCGAACAACGGGGTAACTTACGGGAGTGAACACGATTTGAACCGCATGGCGGAAGCATTCAGGCCCGGGATGCCTGCGGATAAACAAATGGGCATCCTGCCCGAAGTGCTCCGCAAACACCCGCGTGCCAAACGGACGGCGCATCCCATCCAATCGTTTGCCGGTATCTATGCCGATAAATACCTGGCGGCGCAGACTTTGCAAAATCCCCTGGGGCCCATCGGCGCGCTGGCGGAGGCGGACGGCTGGGTATTACTGCTCGGTGTGGACCACACGGTCGATACCAGCATCCATTATGCGGAGCGTCTGGCGGGCCGAAAACAATTCTTACGTTGGGCGCTGCTGCCCGACCGCATACTCGAATGCCCGGGCTTCCCTGGTGATTCATCCGGCTTCGAGGCAATCACGCCCGAGCTTACCAATGAAACACGTCGCGTAAAGATAGGGGACGCCACCGTGCAAGCTGTTTCTTTGCGCGTATTGATCGAAGTAGTTAATGAGCGCATCAAAAATGACCCGCTGGCCCTGCTTTGCGAGCGAGCGGACTGTGAGCGTTGTAATGCGGTGAGAGAAAGTGTAAGGTTGAAAAAAGCCCCCTGGTAAGTAATTCGTTATTCGGATTGCTTCCATGCCATTTTGAATATGCCGGGATAGTCGATCACCAGCCCATCCGCATCCACTTTGATATCCGAAGTAAACCCGCTGTCCAGGCTTTCGTACTTATAAACCCCATGGTCTTTCTCCTGCGATAGAAAAGTATATCTTTGGGCGAACTTTGAAACAGTGAGATCGGGGATACGGAAATAAAGGACGGAAATCTCTTTCGACTCGCCGGGTGCCAGCTTCAACCTTTTAATAGGCAAGGTATTGGTGAAGGGCGTGATCATGATGTCGACATCAGTGCAGCCATTTAATGCTTCGATAGAACGGTCCTTCTCGTCAGTCCAGATCCCCTCTTCTCTCTGAATGAAAACCAGGGCCTTATTGTTCAGCGAGTCCTTAACTCTCACCCTTTCAACTTTCCAGTCCGTATCACAAATGATTTGATATTTTATTCGATAGGCAGCACCCTCGATCATCCCCAATGCCAGGCTCTCTGCCTCGATTTTTTTATCCTGACGCAGGATCAGATGCTCCAGCCCTTTTCCAACTGTCTGCTCCCATATAACTTCAGTCTGCATTTTTGGCTATCCTTTTTCCGGTCCATGCAGGGACTATGAATGGATATGCTCCTTTTAGCTTGGACCGAAAACTTCCAGCATTTCAACCTGCGCGTCGGGAGCGACAAGCTGCACATTTTGCTTGATTTCCAGTAAATGTTTTTCGACAACCTGTTCGGGGATCCCCGAAGGCGCGTACACGGTAAATATTATGTTTGTAGTCTGTGGCCTGATCTGAGTCCGCTGGTCCGGACCATAGATAATGTTCGAGATAATGCCTTCGCCGTCCACGATCATCATATCTCCGGCTTTCGGCGTCTGTGGTACGCCGCGCATTAATACGTAACTTTCGGTTCCCTGGGCAACATCCAGTGTGAGAGGCGGGCGGACGGCATCCAGGTCATGCCCGGCTGTCAAGAGCATATTGTCCATTTCAGCCATGAACATGGCTTCGACCAATGCCGCCACGCTGGGGATTGATTTTTCCTTGAAGAGCAGCGATTCGAGTTGAAGCTGCACGTGGTAGGTCTTCTTAAATTGCCGGTAATACGTGGCGTAGGCCTGCAGCACCGGATTCTTCTCCAGTGTTGAGCGGTCCTGGCCGGAAAACCGGGCGCGTAGGTCTTCCTCTAGAGCCTTTTTACGCTCTTCCAACCCTTCATGCTGCGCCGGATTGACTGCGTCGCGCAGTATGAGCACTCCGGCATGAGCGTCGGGGAATGTCGATTTCCATGTGTCTGATACCTGAAATATTGCCATTTATCTAGCCATCTGATACTTGCGCTAGGTGCAAGTGTAAACGCTAATGAACTCGGATATTTTCGGGAAAACAAGGCAAAAGCTTCTATCCGCGTTTTCCACGCTCGTCCGCGTCCCCTTATTGAAACGTGATCTCTTCGATGCGCCAGCTTTCTTCGCCCATCAATTTCAAAAGGCGCGCCAGCATTTCGGGACACAGGCGTGTCGTATCGTTGGGGAAATCAATCAGGTGACCCTTGCCGCCTTCGAAGATCTGGAAGCTGAAGCGGTCCCGGCCATGGAACGAGATCAGCGTGCCGTAAATGGTCTTTATCCGCAGGTTGTCATGCTCTTTCTCGCCTGACGAACGCAGCAGAACGGTGATCTGTTTCGGCGGATGATCTTTGTCTTTTTCTGCCTGTGCGATCGGTACATATAAAGATGGCATCGAGGGCGGTTCGGCAGGGATTGGCTCACTGGCCTGGACGATCAGAGTTTGCGCGGGGACTCCGATGACCTCTCGCTGCGCGGCCTGGGATTCGAATCCCTCATCCGTCTTTTCCAGCAGGGATGACTCAACAGGGCGCGGCTTAACGGGTTTATCGTCAGATTTTGGGCCAACAGCCGCCTCGGATCGCGCCGCGATCTGTGCGGCTTCGAACGAAGGTTGCCATTCCGCATCCCAACCCACGGGGAAGTTATCGGGCGGAGGGGGCATGTTGGCAATGTCCAAGGATGCCTCCACCTCCGGGGCCTGGCGGGTGGCATAAGGCGGCGTCCGTTCTGCGGCTTGCCTCACCGGGGCAGGCGCAGGTTTTACGACTTGCGGCATTGGTTTTGAAACAGGAGCCAGTTTCGGCATGGCAGGCCGCGGCTTTTCTACTTCCGCCATGGGTGGCATGCTGTCCAGGGATTCCAGCATCTTGATCTCGGTGCGGATGGCGTCCACCAGGATCTTGGGCGGTGTATTGCTCGTGTCGGCTTTGCCTTCCACAATGATGATCTGTCCGTCGGTCAGTTCTTCGCGGTACTTTTCCCAGGTGCGCGGGAAGAGCACGAGTTCGATGTTGCCCTGAATGTCTTCGATGGTGACGAAGCCCATCGGCTTGCCGGTCTTGGTGACGTACGGGCGGACGAGGGTGACGAGGCCGGCCACGCGCACTTTCTCTTCTTTCTGGGCTTCGCCGAGCTGGCTCGAAAAATGAGTGACGATCTGCGCGAAGGTCTGCTGATAGGTCGTAAGCGGATGATCGGAGATGTACAGGCCGATCAGCTCGCGTTCCCAATTGAGCATCTCGCGCTTGTCCACATTCTTGACATCCGGCAGTGTGATGGTTTCGGTCACGCCGGTTGCCGCGCCGAAGAGACTGAGCTGCCCGGCTTCCGCCGCGCGGAAATGATTGCTGCTGATGGCGATCATGCGATCGAGCGAGGCCAGCAAGGCGACGCGGTTGCCAAAGGAATCCAGCGCGCCGACCTTGATCAGACATTCCAGGCCGCGCTTGCCGACCGCGCGCAAGTCCACCCGGCGGGCGAAGTCGTTGAGGTCCTTGAAGGCGCCATTCTTCTTGCGTTCTTCCATGACAACTTCCACGGCGCTCTTGCCGAGGTTCTTGATCGCGCCCAGCCCAAAGCGGATGGAAGGCTTGCCATCAATATCTTCGATCTCGAAATCCCAGCCGGAGGCGTTGATCTCGGGCGGCAGGACGGGCACGCCCATGGTGCGCGCATCGGCCACATAAAGCGCCACCTTTTCTGTCTGACCCGCCGAGGCGGAAAGCAGCGCCGCCATATATTCGGCGGGGTAATGGACTTTAAGATAGGCCGTTTGCACCGCGATCACACCGTAATCGGCGGCATGACTTTTGTTGAATCCATAACGGGCGAACTCTTCCCAGTCCGCGTAGATGGCTTCGGCGATATCCTTCGCCATGCCTTTGGTTGACGGCGCCTTCGACGAATTTGACGCGGTGCTTCTCGATCTCTTCCTTCTTTTTCTTCGAGATGGCTTTGCGCAGTTCATCGGACTCGGAGGGTGAATAGCCCGCCAGTTCCACGGCGGCGCGCATCACCTGTTCCTGATAGACGGGGATGCCGTAGGTCGAGTTCGAAGATGGGCTCCATGGCGGGATGGCGATATTCAACCGGCGCTTCGCCGTGCATGCGCGCGATGTAATCGGGGATGAACGCCATCGGGCCGGGACGATAGAGCGCCACCATGGCGATGATGTGATCGAGCTTCTTGCGGCTTCATCTGGACCAGGTAGCGCGTCATGCCGCCGCCTTCCACCTGGAAGACGCCGGCGGTCTGTCCATTGCCCATCAGCTCGAACGCTTTCGGATCATCAAGCGGAATATTGTTCAGATCAAGGTTGATGCCGTGCCGCTGTCTCGATCATGTCGCAGGCGCGCTGCCATCACGGTCAGCGTGATCAGGCCGAGGAAATCCACCTTGAGCATGCCCAGCGAATCGAGGATGCCCATTTCGAACTGCGTGACGGTTTTGATCGGTGTTTCTTCCGAGCCGGAGGTGGGGCGGTGCAGCGGCAGGTATTCGAGGATCGGTTTATCGGAAATCACCACGCCCGCGGCGTGCGTGCCCGCATTGCGGACGGTGCCTTCCATCTTCGCGGCGATATCGATCAGTTCATGCAGATGCGGCTGGCTGTCGTAGATCTCCTTGAATTCGGGAACTTCCAGCGCGTCCTTCATGGTGGTTGCCGTGGCCCGAAACGAACGGCACGAGCTTTGCGACGCGGTCCACTTCGTTCAATGGGATGTCCATCACGCGCCCCACATCGCGCAGGGCGGCTTTGGTGCCCATCGTGCCGAAGGTGATGATCTGCGCCACCTTGTCGCTGCCATATTTGTTCGTGCAATATTCCAGCATCTCGGCGCGGCGGTCATCGCGGAAGTCGAGGTCGATATCGGGCATCGAGACGCGCCCGGGATTCAGGAAGCGTTCAAAGATCAGGTCGTGCTGCGAGCGGATCGACCAGCGTGATGTCCAGCGCGTAGGCGACGATCGAACCTGCCGCCGAGCCGCGCGCGTTGTACCAGATGCCCTTCTCGCGCGCGTAGCGGCACAAGTCCCACACGATCAGGAAGTAGGCGTCGAATCCCATCTTGTGGACGACGCCCAATTCGTAATCGAGTCTTTCGCGGACCTCTGGGCTGGCTGCGCGTTCTCCGTAGCGTCTTCTGCGCCCCTTCTTCGCACAGATGGCGCAGATAGGTTTCTGCGGTATATCCCTCGGGGACGGGGAACTCGGGCAGGTGATAGCCTTTGAAGGACAGGTCCACGTTGCAGCGTTCGGCGATCAGCAGGGTGTTGCTGAGCGCTTCGGGGACTTCCGCGAACAGCTGGCTCATCTCCTCGCGGCGAGCGCAGATAATAGGAGTCGTCGGTCATCCGCATGCGGTCGGGATCGGAGAGCAGCGTCTGCGTCTGGATGGCGAGCAGAATATCCTGCAGGCGCGCATCCTCGGGATTGATGTAATGCACATCGTTGGTGGCGACGAATTTCGCGGAATAGCGCGCGCCCATTTCAACCAGTCGGCGGTTCAAGTCGGTGATCTCTTTGATGTTGTGCTGCTGCAGTTCGACGAAGAAACGGTCCGGGCCGAAGACATCGTAATACCAGTTCATGCGCCGGACGGCTTCTTCGGGTTTTTCGTCCAGCAGCGCGCGCGGAATTTCGGCGGACATACAGCCCGAGGTGCAGATCAGCCCTTCGGAGTGCGCCGCCAGAAAGTCATGGTCGATGCGCGGATAATAATAGAAGCCTTCCAGCTGCGCGGCGGAGGCGATCTTGAGCAGGTTCTTGTAGCCCGTTTCATTTTCCGCCAGCAGAAGCAGGTGAGAGGATGAACGGTCGAGCTTGGAATCGCGGTCCTTCATGCCGCGCGCCGCCATGTAGGCTTCCAGTCCGATGATCGGCTTGACCCCTGCCTCTTTGGCGGCCTTGTAAAAATCGATCACCCCGAACATCGTGCCGTGGTCGGTGATGGCCACCGCCGGCATGTCCATCTCTTTGACGCGTTTGACCAGCTTCTTGATGTTCGAGAAGCCGTCGAGCAGGGAGTATTCGGTGTGGACGTGAAGGTGGGCGAAGGACATGGGGATTGATCGGGATTATAGCACGCATGTTCAAACGGAAAGGATGGGGAGTGCCTAAATGGGTAGGTAAACGAAGTCGATGAGATGATAGGAATAATTTGGATATAAGTTGTTAATCTGGCGATGGTTGTAGCAAAAGACGAACCAGCGAATGGCACACGCCAGAGCATAGGGACAACGTGAGAAGCAACGAGACGATCTGGCGAGACGGGCCAGGTAATGACGGAGTTCAGAATTATCGGCTTCGACCGAATATGTTTCTGCCTTGCCCTCAGAAACTTCATATCGCCCCCAGTGATACCAAAGCAGAGCATAAAGATCAAAGGCATCACTGGTGTACTGTTTGGCTTTCGGAGCTTCATCCACCAGTTCTTGGAAGGCTTGTTGGGTGCGGGTCCAGACCAATTTCCAATTCAAAATACAACGCGTATGCCGATCCACTATGGTCAGGAGATAAATCCTGTTTTTTTATCGCCAATAAAGGTAAAGAGTTCATCCATTTCAGCTTTGTGCACTTGGGCTGGCACCGGTGCGGCCGGTAATTTCTCCGCATATTCTTTCACCCAGTTGGCCACCGTTTGCGGATTGATTTCCAATTGTCGCCCAATCCGTCTCAAGTTGGTTCCATCCACATACAGCTGAATGGCCTTTCGACGCACCGTCTCACTGTATCCTTGCGCCTTCTTTTGGGGGGTGTAACTACAACCACACCGATAACATCGATAGCGCTGGCTACCCGCTTCAGTCTTTCCAATTTTGTGTTGCTGCGTTTGACTTTCGCACTTCGGACATTTCATATATCCCTTATTTTACTCAGACTTTTAGGCACTCCCAAAAGATGCGCTTGGCTTAAAAAATCGTGGAGCTTTAACGTATATTTTTTGTATTTACAGGTGGTGACACTGCTTCGTATCACACTGGCGTGCGCGGAAAAGAAAATAAATCCCTGCCGTCACAGCCCAAAATTCAAAATCCTCTCTCCTTATAAATTGATGGTTGTCGTAAAGGCGGATCGGCCTTATTCCGGTATGGCAGTCTTCATGAACTTTGCCAGGTCATCCTTCAGCGCGGCCAGTGATGGGAGATGGATGTACATCATATGGCCCGCTTCGTAATAGCTCATGCTCAGGTTCTTGCGGACGGTTTCATGCAGGCCAAGATGGTTGAAGGTGTATTCGGTCGCAAAGTAGGGCGTGCCGAGATCGTAATAGCCGTTGGCCACAAAGACCTTGAGATACGGGTTGTAGGTCATTGCCGGCGCGCAGCCTCTCGCCCACGTTGACGAACTGTCCTTCGAACTCGGCGTACGACCAGGGATGCACGAATTCGCTGAGGATTTCATACGACAGGTCGGACTCGAATTTAAGTTCGCGACGGACGTAATCGTAGAAGGCGGCGGTGTAAGGTCCGGCCACGTTGGTCATCAGCGGATCGTATTCGGGTCTATCGGTCACGCCCAGCCGGTCGCGGCCCAGGAAGCGGCTGTCGAGCCGGCCCACGGTCTGGCCCGCGGTCGCGCAGCAGTTCCTTGAAGAAGTGCTGGTCCTGGATGCGCAGATTGCTGCGGTCGATGAACTCGGGCGAAAGCCCCGTATAGCGCGCCATCTTCTCGATCACGCTGGCGCGCTCACTCTGGGTAAGCCTGTCGCCTTTTAGCAGCGCCTCGGCATATTCACCCAGGGCGAACTTCTCCACTTCCTTGAGCAGGCTTTGCAAAGGTTTGCGGCCTTTGAGCTTGCCGTGATACCAGGCGGTCGCGGCATAGGTGGGCAGGAAGAGCACGTAAGGCACGTCGTTGTTGAGGGTGAACTCGAGCGTGGTGAAATCGAGCACCACCGAGACCAGCATGATGCCGTTGAGATACAGGCCGTGGCGTTCCTGCAGGTAACCCGAAAGGCCCGCGGCGCGCGTCGTGCCGTAGGATTCGCCGATCAGGAATTTGGGCGAGAGCCAGCGTCCGTAGCGGGTGGTGTACAGCCGGATGAAATCACCGACCGAAGTAATATCCTTTTTGAAGCCGTGCCATTCCTTGGGCTTCTCGCCTTCCACGGGACGGCTGTAGCCCGTGCTGACCGGGTCGATGAAGACCAGGTCGGTCTGGTCGAGCAGGGAGTATTCGTTGTCGGTCAGTTTGAAGGGCGGAGGCGGCAGGCTGCCGTCCTCCTGCAGGACCACGCGGCGCGGGCCGAGCAGCCCAGGTGCAGCCACACGGACGAGGAGCCTGGTCCGCCGTTGAAGGAAAAGGTGATGGGGCGTTTGGATTTGTCGTCCGACATCGTCCTTGGTGTAGGCGATAAAGAAGATCTGTGCCACGCGGCTTCTCGGCTTCGAACTCTTTCTCCCGGTCGGGAGTCTCTTCCTTCATCACGATCGTGCCGGTGAGCACGGTGTACTTGAGCTCCTTGCCGCCGATGGTGACCGAGTGTTTTGATCTCGACCAGCTTATCGACCGGCTTGGGCTTCTCTTCTTTTTTATCGTCTTTCTTTTCTTCTTCGTCTTTTTCGGTCATGATGGCTTCTCCAGGAAAGAATATGGGAATAGTTTACCTGGAGAGCTAAAAATAGGAAATAGGAAAATGGAACCTCCCCCAAATTTCGCAAAGGACTGGACT
>CAVWHR010000014.1:0-12793 GCA_963754835.1 uncultured Chloroflexia bacterium
ATTCCACGGTCGGCCAGTTTGCCAAGGCCATGCAGTATGCGCAGACCGCGGTCAACGACGAACCCACGAATCCCAGGTATCATGGAAACCTGGGCGTGATGGATTATCACAATGCTTTATTTTCCGATGCAGTCAAGGAATTGGCCCTGGCCGTTAATGGCGGTACGACAGATAAAGGGGAAAAGGTGGAAGCCGTTCAACTTGTGCCCGGCTCGCCGCGCATTGCCGAAATTTACTTTACCTATGCAATGGCGCTCGCCAAAGTGGGCCGGTGTGGTGAGACTTTACAGATTGCCCAGCAGGTTCAGTCGACTATTCCCACGGATGATCTTTCCGTGGGCAACGTGAACCAGGCGATCAATACGTGCCAGCAAGCCCTCAAGGGCACGGCCACATCTCTTCCTTCCGGCGCTTCCACCGCAACGCCCGCGCTTGAGACCCTGACCCCCGAATTGCCTGCCGGTACATCAACCCCCGAACTGTCCACAAATACTCCAACCCCATGAACCTGACCCCACGCCGTCCCATTTTCAATCGCCGGGCGGAGTCCAGTGTATACCGCATGTTCTTCTGGGCAATCCTGGTGTTGACCGGCATCTGGTTGATCATCCAGATGAGACAGGGCGACATCAAATCTCCCTTTGCCCCCGCCCCCACCCCCACACGCACTTCCAATTCGTATGCTATGGAAGGGGATGCTCAATTTACTGCCGGCAGCCTCGATAATGCGATCGTGGCGTATCGCGAGGCCGTTCGCGTGGATCCTAATAATGCAGATGCCTGGGCGGAATTAGCCCGTATTCAAGCCTATTCAAGCACACTCCTCACTACAGATGCAGAAATCAAAACGCGTTTGAATGATTCCCTCACTTCTGCGCAGAAGGCTGTCGCGCTTGCCCCGGACGACAGCACGGCCCATGCCGTGCTGGCCTTTTCGCTCGACTGGAATGCCGGCCTTCCTGAAGACAACAGCCAGGTCCAGGATCTCTTAAGCCAGGCCGATCTGGAAGCTGTGCGGGCATTACAACTGGACAGCAGCAATACGCTCGCCCTGGCCTATTATGCCGAGTATCCTGGTCGACGAGCAAAAGTGGACGGAGGCGGAGCAATATATCACGCAAGCCGTTGACCGCGATCCTTCCCTGATGGATGTGCATCGTGTCTATGCCCAGGTGCTCGAGTCGCTGGGCGAGTACAACCTTGCCATCCAGGAATATGACAAGGCGATTGCCATCACGCCCAAACTGACATTCCTGTATCTGCGGGCCGGCGCGAATTATCGCACTCTTGGATTTAAAAGCCTGAACCAGGATACACAGACACAATTGTTCGACAGCTCATTGGAGTATTTTGCCAAGGCGGCCAGCATCGATAGCGTCTTGAACGTCAAGGACCCCGTCCCGTATCTCTCGATTGCGAAGACCTACTCCCAGGAAGGTGAATACTTCATCGCGGCTCGCAACGTCCAGAAGGCATTGAGTTTCCAACCCTCGAATGCGGATATTTATGGACAGTTGGGTATCATCTATTTTAAATCACGCAACTATGAAGGCTCCATCCCCACCCTGCAGTGTGCGGTCGAAGGCTGCAGCGGCGAAGACTCCTGCATAGGCCGCGGGCTTACCGCCTGCGACGACCAGGATCCTCCCGTGCAGGTAACCGGCCTGCCGCTCTCACTCGAGCACCGTGGATTACTACCAGGTATATTTTTCCGTTTTGGCCGCTTTGGGCCCTCGCGATCCCAGCTATTGCCCGATCGCGATTAAAGACGATCGCACAAGTCCAGGCCAGCGGTTACGTGAGCAACCGGCCGGATATTGCCACTAATATTACGGCTGCCCAGTTGGAATGCAGTCCCTCCGCAGCGGGGACCACCTCTGGTAGTCCCACCGCGCTCCCGGCCCCGACTAAATTCCTTAGTACATCCACGCCTTATCCAACGGATACCCCCGCTCCATAATCTTCATCCAGTAAAATTTGAATGTCATGTTTACTCACATTTTGCATAAAGTATCCCAAAAAAAATGAATATGTGCGGGGCTGCGCCCTGCACATATTCATATTTTTGGCCTCTATTGTCCCAAGCTTTTAGCTTGGTCGCAGATGGCGAGCGCTTTCCTCGCCAAGATGGAGTGAAACGAAATTATCAGAGTTCCGTAAGAAATACCTAATCCCCCTTGACGTACGCTTGTGAATTCGGTATCATACAGTTAGCACTCAGAGTGTGAGAGTGCTAATTTTGTGCTTATTCCAAATACCCAAATTTTTCAGGAGGCTTAAAGATGGCAATCAAACTCAAGCTCAAACCTCTGGGCGGACGTGTGATCGTCGAACCGATCGAACAGGAAGAAATGACCGCCGGTGGCATCATTCTTCCCGAAACCGCCAAAGAGAAACCGCAGGAAGGCAAAGTACTGGCCGCGGGTCCCGGTGAACGCAACGAAAAAGGCGAACGCGTTCCCATGGATCTGAAAGTCGGCGACAAGGTCTTGTTCGCCAAGTACTCCGGCACCGATATCAAGATGGATGGCAAGAAATTGCTCATCATGCGCGAAAGCGACATTTTGGCCGTAGTCGAAAGCTAATTCTGGAGGTATTAAAACATGGCTGCTAAACAAATTGTTTTTTCTGAAGAAGCGCGCCGCAAGCTGAAGAACGGCATGAATGTCGTCTGCGAATGCGGTCGGCGCAACCCTCGGACCGAAAGGCCGCAACGTGTCCGTAGACCGCAAGTTCGGTTCCCCCACCATTACGCACGACGGTGTATCTGTTGCGAAGGAAATTGAACTCGAAGACCCGTTCGAGAACATGGGCGCCCAGCTTCTCAAGGAAGCCGCGACCAAGACCAACGATATCGCCGGTGACGGCACCACCACCTCGACCGTGCTGGCACACGCCATCGTGAACGAAGGTCTCAAGGCTCTCGAAGCCGGCTACAACCCGATGCTGCTCAAGCACGGTATCGAGCAGGCCACCGAAACCGTCGTCGAAGAACTGCGCAAGATGGCGGTCAAGATCGATACCAGGGAAGAGATCGCCTCCGTCGCAACCAACTCTGCCGCCGAGTCTGATATCGGCGAACTTGATTGCAGACGTGATGGACAAGGTCGGCAAGGACGGCGTCATCACCGTCGAAGAATCCAAGTCCATGGCCGATGAGACCGAATTCGTCGAAGGTATGCAGTTCGACCGCGGTTACATTTCGGCCTACTTCATCACCAACGCCGACCAGATGGAAGCCGTCATCTCCGATGCCTACATTCTGATCAATGAGAAGAAAATCTCCGCCGCACAGGACATCGTCCCGCTGCTCGAGAAACTTGTCCAGGTTGGCAAGCGCGAACTCGTCATCATCGCCGAAGATATCGATGGCGAAGCGCTCGCCACCCTCGTGCTGAACAAACTGCGCGGCATGCTGAACGTGCTGGCCGTCAAAGCCCCGGCTTTGGTGATCGCCGCAAGGCCATGCTGCAGGATATCGCCGTCCTGACCGGCGGTACGGTCATCTCCGAAGAGACTCGGCCGCAAGCTCGAAACCGCCACCGTTGCAGGACCTCGGCCGCGCCGAGAAGGTTGTCGTCCGACAAAGAGAACACCACCATCATCGGCGGCAAAGGCAAGAAGAGCGAGATCGAAGGCCGCATCAAGGAAATCCGCGCCGAGATCGACAAGAGCACCAGCGATTACGACAAGGAAAAACTTCAGGAACGTCTCGCCAAGCTGAGCGGTGGCGTTGCCATCATCCGCGTCGGCGCAGCGACCGAGACCGAAATGAAGGAAAAGAAGCATCGCGTCGAAGATGCCTCTCTGCCGCCCGCGCGGCTGTCGAAGAAGGCATCGTCCCCGGCGGCGAAATTTCCCTCATCAACGCCTCCAACAAACTCGACAAACTGGCGAAGACCACCGAAGACGAAGAGATCCGAGTCGGCATCAACATCGTCAGGAAGGCGCTCGAAGCCCCGATCCGCAAACTGGCTTCCAACGCCGGCCAGGATGGCTCGGTCATCATTGACACCGTCCGCCGCAACGCCGCGGAAAAGAAGAACAAGAATATCGGCTTCAACGTTCTCACCGACGAATACACCGACATGATCAAGGCTGGCGTCATTGACCCGGTCAAGGTCGTGCGCGGCGCGCTCGAGAACGCCGCTTCCATCGCCGCGATGATCCTGACCACCGATGTCCTGATCACCGACCTTCCTGAGAAGGATAAACCCGCCCGCCATGCCTCCGGGCGGCGTATGGGCGGGATGGATTACTAAACCGTTCAACATTACTCTTTCGGGGGACTGAGTCCCCATTGCTCTTTCGGGGGGCTGGGCCCCCGAAAAGCACAAAACAAGTATAAAGACTTACGAACGACTGCTTGGATCCGAATACCGGCAGGTTCGGGCAATTGCCCGAACCTGCCTTATTTTTTTAATTGGTATAATCCTTGCGATGTTCTCCCGCCCCAGATTCTTTCTTATTTCATTAAGTTTGCTGCTCGCCCTTGGCCTTGTCTCCTGCGGTTCCCTTTTTGGGCCACAGGCGACACCCACTCCCACCGGTCCAACAGCCACCCCCGTTCCATCCACCGCCACGGCTGAACCATCTGCCGCAACGGTGAATGGCGAGAGTCTCACCGCCTCGGAATTCCAATCGCAGCTGGCACAATACAAATCCGCGCAGACCGCGCTCGGCAAAACCGTCAGCGACCAGGATGCCACCAAGACCGTGCTCGAGGATTTGATCGCACAGATGCTCCTGGCGCAGGCCGCCAGGGCCCAGGGCTTCGAATTGTCAGACTCTGCTTTACAGTCCAGGTTGGACGCCCTAGCCGCTCAACTTGGCGGAGCCGATAAATTGGCAGCCTGGGAGTCCGCTCATGGTTATACCGACGAGTCCTTCCATACCGATTTGAAGCGTTCTGCAGAAGCGGCCTGGATGCGTGACAAAATCATTACCGCTGTCCCGAATACCGCCGATCAGGTACATGTCCAGCAAATTTTGCTCTATAATGCAAATGATGCCCAGAATGCCCTTAATCAGTTGCAAGGCGGTACGGATTTCGGCACCCTGGCGGCCCAAATCGACCCCGTTGCGGGCGGCGAGCTGGGCTGGTTTCCGAAGGGGTATTTGCTCGATCCAAAGATCGAAGAGGCCGCGTTCAGTTTGCAGGTCGGACAATTCAGCGGCATAATTCAAACAGACACAGGTTTCCATATCATCAAAGTTTTGGAGCGCGATGCGCAGCACCCTCTTACTCCCGACGCCTATCTCGCCATGCAGGACCTCGCCTTAAAAGATTGGGTTACACAGCAGCGTGCAAAGGCCTCGGTCATCCTTGCGCCCTGATTTTGGAGTGACATAATGGATAGTTTTGACTTCGACGATAAACCCGCGAAAGGCCCGGGAACCCAATTGAACCTTTGGGATATCCTCAGCGTCCTCGTGCTGATTGCCACCCTGGGGATCGGCGCATTTTTTATTTTCCTTTTTATCAATCCCACCACGTCTCTGAACCCGCTGCAGCCCAGGATCCCCACGCCCTTCCTATTCCCGACCGGGACGATCACCCCCATTCAACTCGCCCCCACCTGGACACCAACCTTCAACGCCGTGACGGATACGCCCACACTGGCTGCAACCATCACTTTGGAGCCTTCCGCTACGGGTTTCTCACTTGTCCCGCCAACCAGGACCCCTACTGTAACCAGCACACCCAAAGCGCCTTTTACATCATCTCCGCCGCAGGCAACACAAAGCACGATAATCGCCCATCTGGCTGATCTGGGATGCAATTGGCAGGGGGTGGGCGGAGATGTAGAGGATACCAACGGCAGCCCAATCATAGGTATGGTTCTCCGCCTGACAGGGGAGTTGGCCGGCAAGCCTGTTAATTTGACAACGGTGAGCGGCGTCTCTAAGGATTACGGCACATCCGGTTATGAGTTTGCCCTGGGCACCACGCCTGTGGCTTCCACAGACCCGCTGACTTTACAATTGTTAGACCAGGCCGGCCTGCCCCAGGCAAGTAATGTTTACATCGTTACATCCAGCTCCTGCACAAAGAATTTGACCCTGGTGCGCTTCAAAAAGAATCCCTAGAAAAACATAGTCCCGTCATCCAGAAGATGACGGGACTTTTTCATTTATCGTTGTCACCACGCGGGGGACATGCTTATACTTCGTATCTACACACAGCCCCAACATGAAGTATCCGGAAAAATGATATGGGCGGGGCTACGCCCCGCCCATATCATTTTTCCGGAATTTTCTAGTCCCAGGCTGAAAGCGTGGGACGAAGATACTATACTTCCACGTTCCAATGCTTGTATTTTGGATTCCTGGCCCTGATGACCTCATCATATAGCCCGCGCAGTTTCGTTGTTACCGGGCCCATCACGCCCGCGCCGACGGGACGGTGATCGATCTTCGTAACGGCGGTTATTTCCGCGGCGGTGCCGGTCATGAACAATTCTTCGCAGACAAAGACTTCGGTCCGGTCAATCGAACGTTCGACCACCTGCAGGCCCAGTTCTTCCCTCGCCAGTTCGATGACGGTCCTGCGCGTGATCCCTTCCAGGATGTTATCCGTGACCGGCGGAGTGACCAGCACGCCGTCGCGCACCATGAAGATATTCATCGCCGAGCCTTCCGAGACGTGCCCGTTCTGGTCGAGCACCAGCGCCTCGTCGAACCCGGCGCGGTTGGCATCGGTCTTGATCAGCGCCGAGTTGGCGTAGGCGCCTGCCACTTTCCCGCGCGCCGGGATCATGTTATCGTCGATGCGCCGCCAGGAAGAGATCGTCACGTGCGCGTTGGTATCGTTCTTGACGTATTTCTCGAATGCCATCGTGAAGAGACAGAACTCGTCCTTGAGGTCGTGCAGCCGCACCCCGATCCCCATGTCGGATTTATAAAAGGTGGGCCGCATATAAACATCCTGCTGCCAGTGGTCCGTGCGCAGCACGTCCAGCGTCAACTGGATCAGGCTTTCCTCGTCGTAACTCGTCTGCATCGCCATCATGCGCGTGGAGTGCAGCAGGCGCCTGAAATGGTCGTAGGGACGAAAAACGAAGAGACGTTTCTTCTCTTCGTTCCAGTAAGCCCGCATACCGCCAAATACGGCTGTGCCATATAAAAACCCATGGGTGGCTATGTTGATTTTTGCGTCCGCAAGCGGGACGATTTTTCCCTCAAAGAACGCATGCTTCGAGAGATCCACACAACACCTCCAAAAATGGAATTGGGACCAGCTCTTACGCAGGAATTATAACCGAAACAGTCTGATTCATTTTTGCGGGTGCCTGACATCGAGAATATATACACAGCTTCCCCTTGACAGCCTGCGCATCCATGTTAAAATCTAATTCGATAATCGTCTAATTAGTTTCATAGATATACAAAACGGATAATTCATTGGCATTTCCAGGGAAGGTTCTTATGAGCGAAGAGTTGGTTATATTCTATAAGGCGCTGGCAGATGCCAATCGCTTGAAGATCGTCGGTCTCCTGGCCGGGCGTTCCTACAGCGTGGAAGAACTCGCCTCGTTGTTGCACCTCAAGCCTTCCACGGTCTCGCACCATCTATCAAAACTGGCTCAGGTAGGCCTGGTCAGCGCGCGGACGGAGAGCTACTACAACGTATATCGTCTCGAGGAAAAAGCGCTGGAAGAGAAGACTCGCCGGTTGCTCTCACGCGAAGATTTCACAACAGCCGCCGCAGACGTCGACCTGGACACCTATGACCGTAAAGTGGTCCTTGATTTTTCACACAGGGACGGCAGCCTGAAAACGATCCCGGCCCAGCGCAAGAAGTTGGAAGCGGTGCTGCGCCACGTCGTCAAAGCCTTCGAGCCGGGCAGACGTTACAGCGAGAAACAGGTCAATAAGATCCTGTCGGGCTTTCACGCGGATACAGCCACCCTGCGGCGTGAGTTGATTGGATACGGTCTAATGGAACGCGAAGGCGGAGGCGGCGATTATTGGCGGGTGGATGTTCAGAATTAGACCTAATTCGAAACGATCCGCTGATTGCGCAGATTACACAGATATAAAGAAAAAATCAGCGAAATCTGCCTAATCTGTGGATGGTTTTTTTGAAATTCTCCCCCATTATCGTTTTCTCAGTTGTAATATCTGCGGCTGATCCATGGGCGGGAGCAGTGGGACCGCTTCCAATGCCATTACCTTGCTGTTGGCAAAGAAACCAAAATCGAAGGAAGTTGGCTCCCCCGCTTTCTTCCCGGGCACAGGCATCAAGCGCGTGGTGAGGGGTTTGTCCAACCGGAGCGCAAGCGCGCCAAGGTCGAGCAGCAGCGCGATGATCTGTTCAGCAGACGTATCACCGGGCAGCGGCACAGTGTCGAGTCCCGTGCCGCACACCGCCGAATAAAGCAATATATCTTTTACGGTGAGCGTTCCCTCTGCGGCGCGTTCGGCCAGCGTGGCATCTTCGAGTACCGGCATCATCAATCCGCTAAAACCGGTGCGCGGGAAGTCCGCCCGGTCGATCGATTCCGTCAGGATGGCGGCCGCGGCCAGCGAGCCATGCAGCCCGACTTTGGGAATGCCGAGTTTTTCAAATGCGGTGCCCAGCGATAAGGCCTCGGATGGGAAAGGAGCAAGTGAAAAATCGATGCCGCCGAAGCGGACGTCCGATAATTCGGCTTTCGCTATTTGCGCGATGGCCTTTCCATGTTTCCCGATCTCGTTCACCAAAGCCTGTCGTCCTTCGTTCACGCTCTTCGACCCCCCAAATGCTTCAACCGCCAAACCCGCGGCCTCGGTTGCGATCGCAAATGCAGGCTTCTTTCCTTTATGGTAAGCCGCCGGGAAGAAGGGTGACCCGGCTTTGACGTTTGCCAGCGCTGCAAATCGCAGGTTAGCAAAACCATTTGGGTCGAGCGACCCGGACTTGACGATCACATCCGCACAAGCCCGTATGGCTGCCAGGTCGAGACCGCGCTTCTTGTCCGCCATTACGCCGCTGAAGAAAATATTTTTTGTGGCCGCGATGGCGTCCGGTATGACCTCGTAACTTTGTAGGTTTTCCGGCAGGGCGGGACCGAGTGAGGCGTAGGCAAGTCCTGCCTGTTCGATCAGTCTCTCCAGCCCTTCGGCCATCCTTGGTAATTCAGGGGTTTGCTTTTCACTGAGTAAATCAGGAAACGGGATGGTTGCCAGACGCATGGTCTGGACTTCATATCCTGCCGTTTCGTAGGAAGATTTGGCTTTGGAAAGGAAATCTCCCGCCGTTTGGATGACCTTCTCGTCCAACGGCCAGCCTGGATTGCAGAAGTAGGTGATCGAGCGGATTTTCATGGTTTTTTCTTTTGACCTTCAAACAATTCTTTATAGAGCAGGCTGATGGCCTGTCGATTAATCTCCTTAATCAAAATCAAGTGCCATTTTACCATCCGGCAACTGCGGACTTACTGACATGCTTGAATCGCTGCTTATTGCTCATTCTGCGAAGCGGCTTGTATCCGATTCAAGCTAAGTGTATACTCCATCTAATAAGATGAGGATGGCACATATATTGCCGTGCTGTTTCGGCGCTTGTGTTGTTCGTTGATCCGGGTACCTTCTCCTCTGCCAAATGGCGTTGGATGCTGCGCTTTTGTGAATGCTGTAAATTACATGGCGCATTTCATCAGGAAGAATTAGACTTTATCCGTAAAAATGGAGCAAACCGCTTTTTGAGGTGCGCAGTTTCAATATGCACCCCAAAAAAGCGATCCCCTTCTGGAATTTACGGATAGACTCTTGTTACTGCCCGGAGGTTTTTTGAATGAAGCCGTTTTTTGCATTATCAAGGACTACACACGGGGTTTTGGATATTGCCGCTCCTGGTTTTTGCGCCTTGTTATGGTTGGGCGATTTTCCTCGATGGCAGGTCATTCTCATATCGCTCTTCACCGGATTTGCCGCTTATACGGCCATATACACTCTTAACGATTTGGTTGGCATCATAGTGGATCGGGAAAAGTTCACTGGAGGCATCAACCCCGGGTATTCCGTAGAAGCCTCGAACATGCGCTATCCATTGGCGCAGAATGTACTTAGTTTTAGGAAAGGGCTTCTCTGGTTTTCCGTTTGGTTTGTCTTGGCCCTGATCGGTTCCTACCTGATCAACCCGGTCATTGTCATAATTTTGGTCATAGCCGCAGTTCTGGAGGTTTTTTATTGCCTGCTGTTTAAAGTCACGTACTTGCGGACATTGGTAAGCGGTCTTGTCAAGTCCAGCGGACCGATTGCTGCCGTTTTTGCCGTGGATCCAAAACCATCGCCATATCTCCTGGTGCTTGTATTTGCCTGGATGTTCTTTTGGGAAATTGGAGGGCAAAACATCCCGGCAGACTGGAACGATACCGTCGAAGACCGGCGCGTTAATGCGAAAACAATTCCCCTGCAATTTGGCTTCGAAAAGGCCGCGTTGATAATAATGATCGCTTTGGGCCTTACGGTCATCGAGGGCAGTTTCCTGCCGTTAATTTCCCCTGCAAATCTTGGATGGCTTTATGTTTTAGCGAGTGGGGTCCTTGGCTATTTTCTTCTTTTGAGGCCGGGCTTTCAACTATACAAAGATAAAACAGGGGGTCAGGCAGCCAGGTTGTTTGATAAAGCCAGTTATTATCCGTTTTCTCAGCTTGTGCTGATAACTCTCTTTTTGTTGGCTAATAAGGTCTTTCGCGCATAGATCAAGAACTCCAGCACTACATCATGAAAGTTTTGGTTGAAGCCTGCATTGCGAGAAGGCGAAGGGATTACGGCGTATTATGACATCGCCCCGTCATGAAGCTTACCCCTCATCGGGACGACGCGCTCGTGCTCCGCTCTTTTCAGCCAAAGCCAATTGCCCGAGAGTCTCAACGATAACCTGCGGCTCCAATCGGTGTGTCCAATCGGCATCGACGGAGGCTAATTCGATCCTGCCATCTGAACTGATAACGAAAGTTCCGGGGATCGGCAATTCCCACGAATCATCGCCATTATATTCGGGGAGCCTGGCCGAGGTACTGCGCTGATCTTCAGGCACCGACCACACCAGTCTGTAGAGCCGGGCCACCCGGTTGCCGACGTCGCTAAGGACAGGATAGGTCAATTCCTTGTTCTCCACGGTGAGCAGGGTATGATCGGGATTCTGAGGAGAAACCGCCACCAGCGTGGCCTGGGCGGCGCTAATTTCAGGTAGGATACGCTGATAAGCGCGCAGCGTCAGGTTGCAGTAAGGGCACCAGTCCCCACGATAAAACGCAAGCACAACCGGGCCATGCGCCAGCAGGTCAGATAAGCTGACCGGTTGGCCGTAGGCATCGGGCAATGTGAAGTCGGGTGCGGAATCGCCGACCTTCAGGCTCTTTTTAGCGATGCCGGATTCCACCAGGTGGGCGCGCCGCGCCTTGGTCCGTTCCAGGGCGTCCGGTGAAACCCTGCCCGCCAATTCTGCCTGGTATGCCTCGATTTGTTCTCGAAGTGAGAGATGATTGTTGTCATTCATAGTGTGTAACTCCTGGGATAAAAGACCATCCATCCAATGCAGGATGAAGATAGGCTTACGGAAGATATTCTTACATTACGTCTTCGCAGCTGGCGGAACCGCCGAAGCAGTTGCAGAGGTCGGATGCGCCCGCTATTAAGTTCATCTTCTACAAGCATGTGCCTGCGGCCTATTTCCCCCAATGTGGCTTACTCAAATGAAAAATACGGTCATGCGACCGTATTATTTTGAGGACTTTTCGTAGCGAATATCTGAGCTGTAATGTGGCGAATTATGCAGCGCCCGGAGGCGTAATCGCATTCATGATCGCAGTCGTGAAATCCATAGGCGATACACCGGGTGACTGGATATTCATGCGGGAATAGGCTTCCTGCAGGCGGGCTTGCAGCGTTTCTGGTGTAGCCTTGATCCCTCGGATGGCCTGTTCGAGCGCGCCTAAAGCAAAAGACGGCAGCAGAGTGAAATCTCCTGAAATGGAGACATCGTCTATGCGACCTTCGCGCAATCGGGCAATGACACGGAAGATCCAGCCATAGTCTACCTTTGCCATCTTGAGTCCGCCCTTGTTATAAAGCTCGATAATTTTTCCGGGAACTGCCAAGCATATTTTTTTACCTTTCCTTTTGTTCTCTTACCTGATCCATAAGCCAGCCTACCCACGCCTCAAGGCCCTCGCCTGTGCTGCATGAGCAGGGGAACGTGAGCACGCCGGGGTTGAGCGCTTCGACTCCGCGCTTGAAGAAATCCATTTTGAACGGGATATAGGGCAGTAGATCGATCTTGTTGATGATCAAGGCTTCCACACCGCGATACATGCCTGGATATTTATACGGTTTGTCGTCGCCTTCGGGGACGGACGCGATCAGCACCGATTTATGGGTGCCTAATCGAAACTCGGCGGGACACACCAGGTTACCGACGTTCTCGACGATCAGCAGATCGAACTGACGGAGGTCGAGTTGTTCGAGCGCGCCGCGGAGCATGACCGCGTCGAGGTGGCATTCGCCGCCCGTATTGATCTGTATGCTGGCTTGTGCTCCCGCCGCCGCGGCGCGGTCGGCGTCGAGTGAGGTGGCGATGTCGCCGTCTACAACGGCGATCCGCATTTTGCCCGCGAGACGCGCCAGGGTCTGTTCGATGATCGAGGTCTTGCCCGCGCCTGGCGAGGCCATTAAGTTTACGGAGAAGACGCCCGCCGTGTTGATACGGTTGTGGTTTTCTTCGGCAAGCCGGTCGTTGGCGCTTAAGATATTCTCTACAATGGGGATGTTTAAAGGCATTTCATTTCTCCAGCGAGACCGATAT
>CAVWHR010000015.1:0-19776 GCA_963754835.1 uncultured Chloroflexia bacterium
TCCGGAACGGGGAGAACAGGGTAGGTGGCTAAAAGACCACATAAAACAGGTTATCAAACTCAAACTGTTATAAAGAGAGTTTTACATTCCACCCCGATAGCCGAAATCTGACCGATAAAAAACCCCGCCTGGAGAGGCGGGGTTCGTCAGTCTTTCCAGGATTAGCGCCTGCCGCCCCCGGCGTGCTCCACTTTCGGCTTGGCGATATTGACTTTTATTTCATTGCCGCCCAGTGAATAACCGTTGAACTTGGCGATGGCGCCATCTGCTACACCTTGGTCGTTCACCGTGACAAAGGCAAAGCCCTTCGATTGGCCGCTGTCGCGATCCTTGATCACCTCTACCAGGGCAATCGGCCCGGCTTGTGTGAACAATGTTTTCAGTTCATCTTCGGTGGTCGACTTGGCGAGATTTCCTACATACAACTTGACTTCCATTTTGCAACTGCTTTCTCCGGTTTGACCGGTACAAAAAACGACCGCCAGCTCATAACAGGGCCGGCGGCAAATACACCACACAAAACCAGTTATCCAATTTCTAACTGTACATATAGTATACCACAGTTTTCTCCCTCCCCTTTAGGATCAGAAGCGGACAGGATTGAATCCAGTCTTTATTTTTTCTTTACCTTCTTCGCGCTCTTTGCGAAGCATAGCATCCCCGTTCTTGCTTTTAGGGGACCCTGTAAGGGTGGCGGTAAATTTTTAAGCTTGTCCACTCCAATCACTTATGTCCCTGTTACCGCTCCTCTTACAGGTAGCAGGTTCCAGATCGAAGCGCTGCCCTGTGCCATCAGGCTTCCTCCATAAAGGAACATATGGTCCTTTATGGCCCCGCTGACCAGCGCCAGGTGGATTGTCCATACGGCGGAAGCGGTTCCGAGCGCCACAAGGAACAGTCCGGTTATCAACATGAGGTTTGCGTTTGTCGTCGTGCGTCCCGCTGCGACCCACGTAAGGATACCGGCTGTGATCACCGCCATGCTTGTCATTACCTTGATAACGTTCCACAAGGAAGAAGCCGGTTTCAGGATTTGTATGGCTGGTAAGGATGCCGCGACCACTAGGCTGGCGGCCAGTGAATTAACCAATGCGAGCAGGATCGAGATCGTTTTCAAATTAACACCTCCTTATTCGATTTTTTATTATAGGGTTATCTTGAAACCGTTACTCGTCGCAACTCCGCCGGAATACCTACGAATACTGGGCGAAAGACGCCGTACACAGGGTTAGCCGATTTTTTCTTTACATCTGCGGTATCTGCGCAATCAGCGGATTATTTTGAATAGGGTCTAAAAAACTCGATAAGCTATGGCACATAGTGAACGACAGGGGCCCATCGTAGCTTGACAACAGAACATATGTTCTGTATAATAACTGTCTCTACTCACAGCCCTGGCATGAAGTACTCGGAAAAACGATATGTGCAGGGCGTACGCCCTGCACATATCGTTTTTCGCAATTCTCTCCCTCCCCTTTAGGGGATCGCGAAGCATCTCGGAGCGAAGCGGAGGGTGGCCGGGGTGAGGTCCTTGTAAGTAAATACCAATAACTTCAACCATTGAACGCTTTCTTGAAAAGGACAATACCATGTCACGTCAACCTAAAGCTACCCGTAAACCCGGCGCTCAACCCGGAAACCAAAACCATCTCATCCATGGCATCTATGCTAAACAGCTCTCCAGCGAAGATAGCGAACTTCTTGAATCCATGCCGGCCGATCTTACCGAGCATGAGCTTGCCCTGGCTCGTGTTCGCCTCAAAACGTGCCTTGAAAAGCAATCGAATTCAGCGCCGGAAGACTTTCTTATGTATGAAAGAGCCATTGCTTACTACTTGCGCCTCATTGCCTCCCTCGTCCAAAGGAACGCCGCCATCAAAGCGAACAGCACTGGTGACGCCTTTATTACGGTTATGGAAATGATTCGCCAGGTGAATGAAGAACAGGGCGTTAAATGATCTTTGTTTATGTGTCTAAATGTGTATTCGAACCTCGATATATATTCGAACCTCAGTCGAACCTCCTGATTTTCAATTGTCCGTTACCCGTAATTTACGGGAAGGATGTGATATTCGAACCATTTTTTTTCGCAGGTGTATTTTTCTCGCCTGTGTGCTCAAAAATTTTCGTCTTAGGCTGGATGAGAGTATGAATCCCAGCCTCGATCCTTGAAAATATCCTGGAGTGGACTTATTCAGTCATCCAGAAGGGCTGTAACCCTTCTCAAGCTGTGGCTCGTCTTGTTCTTGCGGGGATTTGCTGATTATCATTTAAAACCATGACATTCATCCTTGACAGTTTTTATTCGCAGATCGTATCATAGGTATGCCCTACCCCCCTGGGGGGGGTAAGAGGCGATAGTTGATAGCAGTCAAAATATCGAGGTAAATATGGAAAATGAGAATACCATTCGGCGATTGAAGACCATCGAAGGCCACTTGCGAGGTGTCATCCGCATGGTCGAAGAGGATACCTACTGTATAGATATTATTCGACAGATCCAGGCGGTTGAATCAGCCCTGAACAAAGTCAGCACCCAGATTCTGGAGAACCATTTGAGCTCCTGTGTGACCACTGCTATACAGGGCAACAATCCCAAAGAGCGCGAACGCGTGCTCAAAGAGATCACCGAAGTTTTTGAAATGTCCACCAAGGTTTAAGGATAACCCCACAATGCTTGAAACTACAAACAAGCCTTCAAGGACCGCTGTCTTTCTCTTTGTCCTGGCTGCATTCGCTATAGCCGTCCTGGTTTTCATTGGGCAGACGATTGCATGGTTCATTGAACAGTATGGGCTCGCAGATGAAAGTTTAGCGGCGGCAAGCAAGGCAGGTATCATCTGGTTTCTCGCTCAGGCGTTCATTCTCGCTCTGGGTTGCGGGATCGCCGTTGCAGTTTCAAAAAGTATCTTCCGCCCGGTTTATCGGACGTGGTTGATTGCCAGCCTCATAACATTACCCGCCTTGGGGCTGCGCTTCCTTGGCCCCAATAATGATCAAGTAGGCGCATTCCTTCAAATCCTTTTAGGTCTGATTGGTGGGGTGGCGGTATTAATAATACGCAAGCGTGACTTTAGGTTTGACAGGCGATCCTTGTTTGCTCTTGCCATTGTCCCACTTGGGATTTGGCCTTTCCTTTTATGGGGTGCTTTGGGGTCGGGTACCGACATAATTTTGAACCTGCTTGCGGGTCTGGCGTTTGGTTTACTGGTTTCCAGCCTGGTAGTGACCACGGAAGGCAATAGGTTTCTCAACGGGCTTGCCCTGGGCGTCCTGGTCGCCATTCTGGCTTCTTCCTTTGGATATGACGGTGGCCAGTTGCTTTTGATCGTCGTCCTGCCGATGTTCGCGTTCGCTCTCGTAGATATCGCTCCCTCCGCCGCCGCGACCACCGTTGGGTTTGGTCTGTTGGCTGCCGCGCCGCTGGTTTTCATTGACCCGACTGAATTGACCATTGTGCTTGGGGATTTGCTTCCCTACGCCATGAAGGCCTCTTTCTTGATGATGGGCCTTGGCTTGTTGATCAGTCTCTTGGTTTGGCTTGGTTCTCGGTGGTCGCAGCGCCCCGCATTCAATCCGTTGATCGCATCCGTCCTGACCTGGGCTTTGGCATTCATTGTTTTCGGTTTCTTTGGCCTGCATGGTTTTTACGGCGACCGTCTCTTTGTTATTCTCAAGGACCAAGCCGATCTTTCTCAGGCGGCGCAGATCAGGGACCTCGGTCAACGCCGGACTTATGTCTACAAAACTTTAACGACTGAAGCCAATTCAACTCAGGCTGGTCTGCGCCAGACCTTGGATCGTTTTGGGATCCATTACACACCCTATTATCTGGTCAATGGCATGGAAGTGAATGGCAGCGCGCTGGTGCGTTTGTATTTGCTCAGCCGGCCCGAAGTGGACCGGATAATTCCAAGCCCTCGTTTGCGGGCGATCCCTCAGCTTACGCAGCCGATGAGCGGAGACCTCACTTCTGTCTTGCAGGATCCGGGCTGGAATATAACCATGATCGGCGCAGACAAGGTCTGGAAGGATTTTGGCGTGACCGGCAAGGGTATTGTGGTCGGGCAGTCCGATACCGGCGTGGACGGGGCGCATCCTGCCTTGAAAGATTCTTATCGTGGGTTGACTCAGGGCGATGCCTATAACTGGTATGACCCATGGACCAATTCAAAGTCGCCCAACGATCAGGAGGGTCATGGCACTCATACATTAGGGATTGTGCTTGGCGAAGGTGGTATCGGCGTAGCGCCGGGTGCCCAATGGATGGCTTGTGTTAATCTCGAACGTAACCTGGGCGACATGGCGCTCTATTTGAACTGCATGCAGTTCATGCTGGCTCCGTTTCCGCACAATGGCGATCCGTTCAAAGATGGTGACCCGCTGCGTGCTGCGGACGTGCTCAATAATTCATGGGGCTGTCCATCGCTGGAAGGCTGTGATGCCGGTTCCTTGCGTCCCGCCGTTGATGCCTTACGTGCGGCCGGTATATTTATGGTTGTCTCGGCCGGTAACGACGGCCCCGTATGCGCTACGCTCGACAACCCGCCTGCCATTTATGACTCGGTATTTTCCGTCGGTGCAGTGGATCAAGGAGGCAACGTGGCTCCTTTCAGCAGCCGCGGGCCGGTGACCATCGATGGCTCGAACCGCATCAAGCCCGATATTTCTGCTCCCGGCGTCGATGTTGTATCGTCCCTCCCCGACGGCACCTATGGTCCCGAATCCGGTACGTCGATGGCTGGTCCTCACCTGGTGGGCGTGGTGGCGTTGATGTGGTCGGCGAATTCGCAGTTGGTCGGCGATATAGATCGAACCGAAGAGATCCTGGTTCAGACCGCCACACCTTATTCCGGCGCAGAACCCCCGGATGAATGTTTTACTGGTTCCAAACCAAATAATGCCTATGGCTACGGTATCGTAAATGCCTATGACGCAGTCAAAATGGCGCTTGGTAAATGATCAAACCTGGTGATGTATGAAAAATAAAAGTTTATGTCAGGTGTCATTGCGAGGAGCGTTTTTCCGCGACGAAGCAATCTCAGGCCAGAACCAAGCCGAGAATTTGCATCAAATGAAGCAATTGCTTCACAAAAAGTACTCACAATAACATTGAATCTCGGAACATTCTTAATTCAAAAAACCAATAATTTAAAGGAGATATCAAAATGAATACCATTACTTATTCCGTTCCTGCCATCCATTGTATGCACTGCACTCACACCATTGAGCTCGAAGTGGGTGAGCTGGAAGGTGTCAAATCGGTCAAAGCCGAGATTGATAGCAAGAACGTCACGATTGCTTTTGATGCACCGGCTACTGAAGACAAGATCAAGGCCTTATTGGCTGAGATTGAATATCCTGTTGCAGCATAGAAATCCCCTCAAAATCTCTGTTCATCTCTGTTTACATCGTGCCCGCAGGGTATTTCCGGTGGATTTTCACTTAACAAATACTTTCTAATATAGATTGGTAGATTATTGTGTCTGAAACAAAACAATTAACGTTACCCATTACTGGCATGTACTGTGCCAACTGCGTCACCACCATTGAGCGCAACCTGAAGAAGGTCGATGGCGTCCAGTCGGCGGTGGCGAATCTGTCTTCCGAACGTGCCCTTGTACAGTATGACCCTTCGGCTACGGGGTTGGGAGTTATGATCGGTCGTGTCGAACGCGCCGGATATGGCATCGCCACCGGTGAAGCCGATCTCACCATCAAACGTCTTGCTGACAATAACGATGCGCGCCGCCTCGAGAAAGCTCTTCTAAAAGTCGAGGGCGTGCTTGAGGCGCAGGTCAATCTCACCACGGAACATGCAAGCATTAAGTATGTACCGACCATTGTGAGTCAGGCCGAGCTACGCGCGGCCGTAGCGAAGGCCGGGTTCGAAGCTTTGGAATTGGGTGGTGAAGCAGAAGATGCGGAAGCCAAAGCCCGTCAGCACGAGATCGACACCCAGCGTCGTTTGTTGATCACCGGCCTGCTCTTCACAATTCCCTTGTTTTTGTTATCGATGATGCGCGACTTCGGTCTCCTGCCTTCATCCTTTTATATGGTAGGCGCCCTGCCCGGTGCGATGGCCGAATCGAAGCCGTGGGTTATCTGGTTGATGGGAGTGCTGGCTACACCTGTGCAATTTTATGTGGGCTGGCAGTATTACGTCGGCGCGTATAAATCCTTGCGCAGCGGCTCGGCCAATATGGACGTGCTTATCGCCATGGGCTCGTCGGTCGCGTATTTCTATTCGGTCTTTGTCACGGTGGGCCTGATCGCGGGACCGGTCTATTTTGAGACCGCTGCGGTCATTATCACGTTGATCCGCCTCGGGAAATTTCTGGAAGCCCGCGCGAAAGGGCGTACGTCCGAGGCCATTAAGAAATTGATGGGACTCCGCGCCAAGACCGCGCACGTCGTTCGTGCCGGACTTGAAATGGATATACCAGTGGACGACGTACGTGCCGGTGATGTCGTGCTTGTGCGTCCCGGTGAGAAGATACCGGTGGATGGTGTGGTGATTGAAGGCCGTTCTGCATTGGACGAATCGATGTTGACCGGCGAGTCCCTGCCGGTTGAAAAAGGTCCCGGCGATCCGGTGATCGGCGCTACATTGAACAAACTGGGTCTCCTTAAATTCGAAGCCACCCAGGTCGGTAAAGAGACCGCCCTGGCGCAGATCATCAAACTGGTGGAAGATGCGCAGGGCAGCAAGGCCTCGATCCAAAAACTTGCAGACCGCGTCTCGGAAGTATTCGTTCCGGTGGTCATTACAATCTCGTTGATTACCTTTTTGGCCTGGTATTTCATTGTCCCCGCGGGCATGGGCGGGCACAATTTCACTGTCGCCTTGATCGATATGGTCGCGGTCCTTGTGATCGCCTGTCCTTGTGCCATGGGCCTCGCTACGCCGACCGCCGTTATGGTCGGCACTGGGAAAGGCGCTGAGTTGGGCGTGTTATTTCGTAACAGTGAGGCTTTGGAACGCCTCGGTAAGGTTTCCGTGGTTGTTTTGGATAAGACCGGGACGATTACGAAAGGACAACCGGCGGTTACCGACATTGTGATTGCGGGCTCGGGGGTCGGGAATAATAAAGCGTCTGGGAACGCAGTTCCCGGATCTCGTTTATCGGAAAATGAGTTGCTTTGTTTATCGGCCTCCGTGGAGAAGGGGAGTGAGCATCCGCTGGGTGAAGCCATTTGGGCCGAAGCGACGAATCGTGGTTTGACCCTGAGTGAGATATCTGGCTTCAAGGCCGAGGCGGGTCACGGCGTCGAGGCGGTAGTCGAGGGATGTAGTGTGGTTGTTGGCAATCTACGGATGATGGAAACGCGGGGCTACTCCTTGAACGGCATCGAAACCGAGATCGCTCGCCTGCAATCGGAAGCCAAAACCGCCATGTTGGTTGCCGTCGATGGGAATGTTGCCGGCGTGATCGCGGTGGCAGACACCGTCAAGAATGGTTCGCAGGCTGCGATCCAGGAACTGCACAACATGCGGCTCAAGGTGGCGATGATAACCGGTGACAACCGCAAGACTGCCGAAACGATAGCCAAGCAGGTAGGGATCGATGTAGTCCTAGCTGAGGTTTTACCGGAAGGAAAATCCGCGGAAGTTAAGAAGCTTCAGGCTCCGACTCCTGGTTCTCAGGTTCCCAATGTTATCGCCATGGTCGGCGACGGCATCAATGACGCGCCGGCCTTGGCTCAGGCAGATGTGGGCATCGCGATTGGTACCGGCACCGATGTGGCGATGGCTGCTGCACCCGTAACTCTGATGAGTGGAGACTTGCGCGGTGTCGCCCGCGCCATCACGCTCTCGCGCAAGACGCTTGGCACGATCAAACAAAATCTTTTCTGGGCATTCTTCTATAATGTGATCCTGATCCCCGCCGCTGCGCTTGGGCTCTTGAACCCCATGATAGCCGCCGGTGCGATGGCTTTCAGCAGTGTGTTTGTAGTCAGCAACAGCTTGCGGTTGCGAAGCCTGAAAATTTAGTGGTGGCACATTCAAGTCTAAAACCATCTTACTTGGCATGAAGTACCCGAAAAAAATAATGTGCGCAGGGCGTACATTATTTTTTTCGGTATCCTTCGCCCTCGCAGATGCAGGCGCTTTCCCTGCCAGGCTGAAAGTCGTAGATGCCGAGCGTACTTATCGGCGCGAGCGCAGCGAAGATGGCGAAGGTGTGATTTCTGAATTAAATAATTAAGCACAACGAGGTATACTGTGACGGGGTTCAATAAGTGAATAAAACATTGGAGGCATACAATGACACAGAACGGTTTCAAAGTGTATGGATATCGCTGGGTCGTCCTGCTCGCTTTCATGGCAATTATTGCGGTTAATCAGCTTTTATGGATTACCTTCGCGGCGGTCACTACCGATGCGATGAAATTTTATGGGGTTTCTGACCTGAGTATCGGCCTCCTTTCCTTGAGTTTTATGATTGTTTTTATATTCGTTTCCTTCCCGGCATCGTGGGTGATCGATACCTATGGCCTCCGTGTTGGGATAGGGATCGGTGCAGTATTGACCGGGGTATTCGGGTTGGTGCGCGGTCTGGTCGCAGCGAATTACACCTGGGTATTGGTGGCCCAGATCGCCATCGCGATCGGCCAGCCGTTCATCCTTAACGCGGTCACAACGATTGCAGCACGCTGGTTCCCGATGGATGAACGTGCGACTGCCAGCGGCATCGGTTCCCTGGCGATCTATTTGGGCATCTTGGTTGGTCTGGCGCTTACGCCTTATCTCACCTTGCATTCCGGGTTTGCCGGCATGCTGATGATCTACGGCATCGCCTCTGCGGTTGCAATGATCATCTTCTTTTTATTCGCCCGCGAACGCCCGCCTTCACCTCCATGCCCGCCTGACCAGGAAGCGCGCTCATTGGTGTTGGATGGCCTGAACAAAATGATCCGCCAGCGCGACTTTATTATTTTGTTGATCATTTTCTTCGTCGGCTTGGGCGCTTTTAATGCGATCACCACCTGGATTGAGCAGGTTCTAGCGCCGCGGGGTTTTTCTGCCACACAAGCCGGTGACGCCGGTGGCATTATGATCTTCGGCGGGATTCTCGGTGCAGTCATCCTTCCGTTGCTTTCTGATCGCTATCGCAAACGCGTTCCGTTTTTGCTGATTGCTGTGCTGGGTGCTGCGATAGGCCTGGTCGGTATCACCTATGTAACTGGCTATACCTTGTTGCTGGTCTTTTCATTCGTTTTTGGGTTTTTCCTGTTGAGTGCCGGACCGATTGGATTCCAGTACGCAGCCGAGATCACCTATCCTGCCCCGGAGGGTACTTCGAACGGCATGGTTATTTTGATGGGGCAGATTTCCGGCATCCTCTTCATCCTCGGTATGGATGCCTTCAAAGCTCCCGGTACCGGCTCGATGACAATGCCTCTTCTTGTGCTGATAGGATTAATGGTGGTCTGCCTCATCATTGGTTCTCAGCTTAAAGAGGCAGTCTCTATAAATAAATCGAGTTGAATTCACAATTATTAACTGATGATTACACAGCGTCCCGCAGGTTTGTTATTTCCGGGCTGTCCGCGGGGTAAATCTGCGGGACGTCTTATGTAAAAGGTGAATTATCAATTATCATGAAGCCGCATTATTTCAACCTCGAAGAGGCAAATTCTGCCCTGGAGATTATCCGTCCCATGATGGAAGAAATACAATCACTGCGCAGCAACATCATGGCTCATCAGCCTGATGTCTGGCCGGCTATTGAACGGTCGGCGGGCAATGGCGGCAACCCTGCTTTGAGCAAATTGGTAAAAGACTTTCAGCGGCTGGATGATCTTTTGCACGGCATTCTCGCCACCGGTGCTCAGGTCAAGGATATCAATACGGGATTGTTGGATTTTCCTGCCTGGCGCAATGACCACGAAGTTTGTCTATGCTGGAAATACGGTGAAGACAAGATCGCATTCTGGCATGAGATTGAAGATGGTTTTGCAGGACGCCAGGGCATAGACCAATTTTGATTAAGTCTGATCAAAGTTGAGATAACCCTCCGTCACCGGGAAAACGTGGCGGAGATTTTCTATTTTTGTTTCGTACTTACTCACAGCCCTTGCATGAAGTTCCCGGAAAAAAGATATACGCAGTTCATACACCCTGCGCGGGATTCTTTCGCCCTCGCAGACCGCAGGTGCTTTTCGCGAAGCATGCAAAGGTGTTCCTCGCGAAGCATGCCTGGCTGAAAGTCGTAGATGCCGGGCGCACTTATCGGCGCGAGCGCAGCGAAGGTGGCGAAGGGTGAGTAGGTACTTGGTTTCAGTGTATACTGCTTTGGTTCTATGGTGAATAATGGATAAAAAAGGCGTTATCTACGCGATCATTGCTTATTTGATGTGGGGCCTCTTTCCGCTCTACTGGAAACAGTTGGAGACTATTCCCGCCCTGCAGTTGATCGGTCATCGGATCGGTTGGTCGTTTATTCTGCTCTTGCTTGTTATTCTCGTCACGCGGCAGTGGTCGGCGTTCCGAAAAGTTGCTTTCAAGTCGAAGACGTTGCAAATATATCTTGTTGCAGCGGTATTGATCAGCATCAATTGGTTCACGTATGTCTGGGCGGTTAATAAGGGTTTTGTAGTCGAGACCAGCCTTGGTTATTACATCAATCCCTTGTTCACCGTTCTGTTGGGTGTGATTTTCTTTCGGGAAAAGCTGCGTCTCATCCAATGGCTACCCATAGGCTTGGCTGGGCTGGGCGTGCTGTATCTCACCTTTACGTATGGTTCACTTCCCTGGATCGCCCTGACCCTGGCTTTCACTTTTGGACTTTACGGCCTCATCAAAAAAATGGCGCCGCTCAGCTCGTTGTATGGCCTTACACTTGAAACCGGGTTGTTGTTCGTGCCCGCCGTGGCTTTCCTGTTGTTTAGCGAATTGACGGGGCAGGGTGCCTTCCTGCACAGCAGCCGTCAGGCCAATTGGATGATGGTTGGGGCAGGGCTGGTGACAACGGTGCCGCTTTTGTTTTTTGCCTCTGCCGCGCCGCGTGTCCCGCTGACGACTATCGGTATATTACAGTATATCAACCCTACCATGCAGTTCCTTTTGGGTGTGCTGCTCTATAAAGAACCCTTCACGCATGACCGGCTTATTGGGTTTGGTTTTGTGTGGGTTGGCTTGATCTTCTTTTGGGTCGAAGGTCTATATTCTCGACGCCACCTTTCGACCGAACCTATTCCTGAATTGGGAGAAGGCTGATGAAATTTCTTTTTGTTGGCGGGACAGGCTTGATAAGTTCCGCCTGTTCCGAACTGGCTGTCGCACGCGGACACGAACTTTTCATCTTGAACCGTTCCATCTCGAAAAAGCATGTTGTTCCTGAAGGTGCGGTTTTGCTGACTGGGGATGTTAAGGCAGAAACGTCGCATCTCTCTCAGATTTTAGCTGGCCGGCATTTCGACGCGGTTGTGGATTTCGTTGCTTTCACCGTGGAAGACATCGAACGCGATCTTGCTTTGTTCCGTGGAAAGACGGATCAGTTTGTCTTTATCAGTTCTGCGTCCGCTTATCAAAAGCCGCTGAAGAATTATCTGATCACTGAAACTACTCCGCTCGAAAACCCTTTTTGGCAATACTCCCGCGACAAGATTGCCTGCGAAAAGCGGTTAGCCCAGGCGTATGCCGAAGATGGATTTCCCGCCACGATTATCCGGCCCTCGCTGACGTATGGTCCGTCGCAAATCCCTTTTTGTGTGAATAGCTGGCAGCATCCATGGACCGTCATTGGCCGGATGATGCATGGGAAGCAGGTTATTGTTCCTGGTGATGGCACATCGCTTTGGGTCCTGACCTGGAATTCTGATTTTGCCAAAGGGTTGATTGGTTTGCTTGGCAGCCCGAAAGCCATAGGCGAAACATTCCAGATCACCTCCGATGAAGTATTAACCTGGGACCAGATTTACCTCGAAGCCTTTAACGCGCTGGCGGTCGAACCGAAGATCGTTCACATTCCTTCAGGATCTGATCGCAGCCTACTGGCCCGATGCGGTGGGCAGTTTGATTGGCGACAAGGTCAACAGTGTAGTCTTCGATAATAGCAAGATCAAACAATTTGTCCCCGACTTTAAATGCAATGTAAGTTGGGCTGATGGCCTTCGGAAGTCGATTGCCTGGCATGAGTCACATTCGCAATTTCAAACCGTCGATAAAGACCTGGACGGCTTATTTGACAAAATCCTTGCAGCGTTTGGAAAAGCATATCCCACTTAGTATCCCAATGGACTTAAATATTTCTGTGCATTTGTTATCCTGAATATCGTTAGAGATACTGAGCTGGATAGTTATGTCTCTTGTCATAAAAGCTAGTTAATATAGTCAACTACTCAGCATTCGCGAGCGGGCGTATAATTTTGTGGGCACTTAATTCTATTCATCGGAGGGTTGTATGGTAAAGAAAGCTCATACCATCGCCATATTGACTGGCGGGGGTGATGTGCCGGGACTTAATCCGGCCATCCGCGCGGTAACGATCCGTGCATTGCGCGAAGGTTATCGAGTGATCGGCATCCGTCGCGGCTGGGGTGGGTTGGTGGATGTGATTCGTGAGAAAGATGCGGATAACAGTAATAACTTTCGGGAACTGACGGAGGAGATCGTTAATCGTGCTGGTCGTACCGGCGGCACGTTTCTGCATACGTCGCGAACGAATCCCAGTAAGATCAAACAGGCGGATGTCCCCGAACATTTGAAGGACAAATTCAATGCCGAGCGGAATGACATTACACCTGAGGTGCTGAAAACCCTGGATTTCCTTGGCGTGGATTTTCTGGTGCCAATCGGCGGCGACGATACGTTGAGCTATGCGGTACGTCTCTACAAGGAGGGCGTTAAAACCGTTGCCATCCCGAAAACGATGGATAATGACGTGCCGGGTACCGATTACTGCATTGGTTTCAGCACCTGTGTCACGCGCACCATTGCATTGACCAACAGCTTGCGTACCATTGCAGGCTCGCATGAGCGCTTCCTGGTTTTGGAAGTCTTTGGCCGTTATGCAGGCTTTACCGCCATGCTTCCCACCATGGCGGGCGCCGCGAATCGCTGCGTTATACCGGAATTTAAATTCAGCATTGAGCATCTCACCGAGTTAATGAGCAAGGACCGGGAGCGCAATCCCAGCCATTATTCGATTGCCCTTGTTTCAGAAGGTGCAACGTTTGAGGGCGGCGATATGTTATTTTCGGACCATACTACGGATGCTTATGGCCATGCCAAATTGGGAGGGATCGGCGATGCAGTAGCCGCCACGATGAAGACGGTCTCACCTAAATTCAACGGCGGTAAAACCGTGGATGTTGTGGATCAGAAATTGGGTTATATGGTGCGCGGCGGCGATCCCGACGCAATCGATTCGATTGTCCCCATGGCATTCGGCAACCTTGCGCTCGACCTGCTGCTGAAAGGTGAGCATGGCCGGTTGGTCGTTTTGAAAAATGGACGCTACGACAACATGCCGCTGGATGTTATTACCGCGACCAAGAAAGTGGTCAATGTCGATCAGTTTTATGACACGGATCGGTATCGTCCGAAGTATGAAAACTTTGAGATGAAACCGCTGTTTATTATGACCAGCGAAGGTTAAATCAAATCCCCGCCACTACCAGGTGACGGGGATTTTCTATTAATAAATAATGGTGTCTACTTACAGTCCCTGCAATGATTGTGGCAAATGCCACTGTCATTGCAGGGATATAAGTCTAGCTTGATCTAATTAAGTCAAATTAACTTCATGGGCTGTATAATTACTGATATCCGTGTTTCGCCCAAAGGAGAAGTTAATGAAAGTAAATTTTGCGATGTGGCAAAAGGCTTTAAACGTGATCCCCGATGTGTCGAAAGACGAGTGGGATCGTCTTGACGTGATCTCCCACTGGTTGATATCCACGCGTGCGGCAGTCCTCATCATGACTTTTCTCTCGGCTGCCCTGGCTGGCATCTTCGCTCTTAGGGATGGCGCCTTCCATTTCCTTCCATGGCTGGTCCTGACTTTTGGCCTAATTATGGCTCATGCCAGTAATAACATTTTCAATGATTTCACCGATTTTGTACGCGGTGTGGATAAGGATAATTATTTCCGAACGATCTATGGTGCGCAGCCCGTTGCAAGCGGGCTGATGACGAAACGCCAGCACCTTACTTATTTTGCGATAACAGCCTTCCTGGCTCTCCTGGCTGGTATTTATCTTTTGGCTGTCGATGGTTGGGACCCGACCATCTGGATACTCCTTGGGCTGGGCGTTGTCTTTGTGTTGTTCTATACTTGGCCTTTGAAATATATCGCGATGGGTGAGGTTTCCGTGCTGGTGGTGTGGGGTCCATTGATGATCGGCGGCGGTTATTATGTTTTGACCCATGCATGGAATTGGAATGTGGTGATTGCAAGTATTCCATATGTCCTGGGGGTTACGACCGTGATCTTTGGCAAGCATATCGACAAAGTCAAAATTGATAGGGAGAAAAAGATCTTTACACTGCCGGTGTTGATCGGTGAAAAAGCCGCACGCTATTCTGTATTGACGATGATGATATTGCCATATTTCATTACGGCCTTTTTGGTCTTAACGAGGTTCTTTACGCCTGTAATGATCGTCATCCTGATGGCGGTTCCTACTTTCATAAAAACGTATCCGACTCTGCTCAAGCCTAAACCCGAAACCCGTCCCGCGGATTTTCCCGACGGGCAGGGAGGTTGGCCGCTTTACTTTGCGACTCTGGCTTTTGGCAATAATCGCGCTTTTGGTATCTGGTTCCTGCTGGGATTGATCTTGGATGTGGCCCTTCGCCTTATTCCTGCCACATCGCAATTCTGGCGATAATTACCAAACTATTTCGAAAATAGCTGGGCGGGCAGCTTCTCCTTCATTCCTCGCTCTACGTATACCATCCGTAAAAACGGACGAGTGTTGCTCATGCTGCACTCGTCCGTTTTTACGGTCTTCTTCGTCCTTGAATCGACTTGATTACCGTTTACCAAACCATCACAACCCAAACCTAGGCTGCCATCCAACCTTTCCTCCACCTTCTCTTTCTGGACAACCAGGTTCTGGGTATTCACCAGAATCCCAACGCTTGACGAAAGAACATTTGTTCTGTATCATGACTTCTACAACCTCGGAGCAAAATCATGTCGCAGCGCTCTCGTAAATCAGCATTCCTCATCCTCAATCCTCCGATCACTCACTTACCTGATCCCTGGTTGCCTGATTCCCATCCCTCACTCTCGAATGTCGATTTATCCAATATCGTCTCTTTCCCCAATTACCCAATCACCCTTCCCTATTCTCGTATTCGATCCTCCCAAAACCTGGCCATTTTCTACTCAAAATTATTAGGGCCTGAGGGAGGATTCGAACTTGATCCGAACCGTGCGAACACTGCCGTAAATCAGCATTTTTTATCCACTTTCACGGTTCCCCGCCCCCGATTCCCGAATATCGAATATCTCTGCCCAATTAACTGATTCCTGATCTCATATCCGCTTCTTCACGTCATTCCATTTACAAATCAGTTACTTTTGCATGATTGGCCTATGATATAACCTGTTTTATCTTGCATGAAATATCCAAAAAATGATGGCATAGGGCCGCGCCCTATGCCATCATTTTTTGATGACATTTATCACCTGTCAGACATTTGACATCCTCCCTTTTTGTGCTAAACTAATTATAAGTTGTCAGACAACTACACAATTGGATTGAAATTATCCAAATGACTTCATTCCTCATAAAAAATGCCTTGATAGTTACGATGGATGACCGCCGGCGGGAAATTCCCGAAGGTGGTCTTTTTATGAGGGACGGCTTTATTGAACAGGTTGGCCCATCGAGCGAATTACCGGACAATGCCGATGAGGTGCTCGATTTAAAAAACCATGTTGTTTTCCCGGGTTTGGTTAATACACATCATCACTTTTATCAAACCTTGACTCGCGCCATACCGGCCGCCCAGGATGCCAATCTCTTCAACTGGTTAAAAACCCTCTATCCCATTTGGTCACGCATGACGGCTGAGGACATCTTCATTTCCACCCAGACCGCGCTCTCGGAATTAGCCTTATCAGGCTGCACAACTGCTTCTGACCATCTCTATCTTTTCCCTAACGGTTCCAAACTCGACGATGAAATTTTTGCCGCACTGGAGATCGGACTCCGGATACAAGCTTCACGCGGCTCGATGAGCCTCGGAGAATCTAAAGGCGGGCTTCCCCCGGATTCAGTAGTGGAAAACGAAGACTCCATCCTGAAAGATTCCCAGCGGCTCATCCAAAAATATCATGACCCCAAGCCGGGCGCTAAGGTGCAAATCGTACTTGCTCCGTGTTCACCCTTCAGCGTAACAGGTGAGTTGATGAAGCAGTCTGCTGGCCTGGCGCGCGAATATGGCGTTCATTTACATACGCATTTGGCCGAGACAGAAGATGAAGAACAGTTCTGCCTCGAAAAATTCGGTCATCGTCCCGTCGGATATATGCAGGAAGTCAACTGGATAGGTGGAGACGTTTGGTTCGCGCACGCGGTGTGGGTCAATGACGAAGAGATTCAAACTTTTGCTAAAAACCGCTGCGGTGTGGCTCATTGTCCAAGTTCCAACATGCGGCTCGCTTCGGGCATCGCTCCGGTGGTGCGTTACCACATGGCGGGTGTGAACGTTGGCCTTGGCGTGGATGGCTCCGCTTCCAATGATGGCTCCCATTTATTGGCGGAAGTCCGCCAAGCCCTTCTGCTCGCTAGGGTCAATGAAGGCATACACGGTTATTCATTATCCAATGATGTAAACCGGAAGTTGATGACAGCCCGTGAAGCCTTATATCTTGCGACGCGTGGGGGGGCGGCAGTGTTGGGCCGCGGTGATATCGGCAGTTTGGAAAATGGAAAGTGTGCCGATTTCTTCGCCATTAACCTGAATCGCTTCGAATTTGCAGGTGCGCTGCTCGATCCTGTTTCGGCTGCAGTATTCTGCCAACCTGTGAATGTAGATTACACGGTAGTCGGTGGCAGGTTTATTGTCAAGGATGGCCATATTCTTACCGTCGATCATCAGAAGTTGATCGAGAAACATAATAAGGCGGCAAAGAGATTAGCACAGGTTTAAGATGATTAATATCATCCTCTCTCTCTTTGTAGGCTGGCCCGGAATTGTGACAACGGTCATTCTCGCCCTTGTAGGACTATTCAGGGCCAACTATCGTTTTTTAGTTGCCGCCGCGATCCTTGCTTCTCCTTTTTCATGGTTCTTAAGCGGATTTCCAGTCTTGCATTCATTGTTGTTTTTATTACCCTTGTTTATTTTTGGATCTGCTTTTGCCGTCTACCGAGACCATGAAATGATCGCATGGTTGGTCGCGCTTCCATTTTTTTTGACGATTTTGTTCCTTTACTACACAATCCTGGTGCAGCAAGGTTGATCGAGGATATGGGAGACATATGACTTCATCTGCTAAATTAACTCGTTCTCTCGTTGATGTTGCCATGGGCCGCAAGGCTGCCGATCTTTTGATCCGTAATGGTCAATGGGTATGTGTTCAATCCGGCGAGATTATCCCGAATACGGATATTGCCATGATTGATGGACATATCGCATATGTTGGTCCTGACGGACGGCACACAAAAGGTAGGAATACCAAAATTATCGACGCAAAAGGCCGCTATTTAGTACCGGGCTTGCTGGACGCGCACATGCACGTTGAGTCGGGCATGGTCACCGTAACCGAGTTTGTCAGGGCGGTTGTTCCGCATGGCACCACCGGTATGTTTATAGATCCTCACGAAATGGCCAACATCTTTGGTCTCAAGGGTGTAAAGTTCATGGTTGACGAAGCCGCACATCAGCCTATCCATGTATGGGTACAGATGCCTTCGTGCGTTCCATCTGCTCCGGGATTCGAGACGCCAGGTGCTTCAATAGGTCCGTTGGAAGTGGCGGAGGCAATGACTTGGCCGGGTATCATCGGCTTGGGTGAGATGATGAACTTCCCCGGAGTGATCAACAGCGATGAGAAAATGCTGGCCGAAATGGCCGCCACTCACGCCGCAAATAAGACGATTGGCGGTCACTACGCTTCGCCGGACCTAGGCTTGCCTTTTCATGGATATGCAGCCGGTGGCGCCGAGGATGACCATGAGGGCACCCGGATCGAAGATGCCATTGAGCGCGTCCGGCAGGGTATGAAACCTATGTTGCGGTATGGCTCAGCCTGGCATGATGTTGCATCTCAGGTCGGGGCCATAACGAAAAGAGGGATCGATCCAGGCCGCTTTATCCTGTGTACGGATGATTCCCACGCACAAACGCTGGCGCATGATGGCCACATGGATCGGGTGCTTCGTCATGCAATTGAGCAGGGCCTCCAACCCATGACCGCTATCCAGATGATGACGATCAATGCGGCCGAACATTTTGGTTTGACACGCGAGATGGGCATGATTGCTCCCGGTCGCTGGGGCGACGTGGTGTTAGTCGACGATTTGAAGAATTTCAAGGCAGAGCTAGTGATTGCAAAAGGACAGGTTGTGGCGGATAAGGGCAAGTGGAAAGTTGATCTGCCGACTGTCAAATATCCTGCCTGGGTTATTAATTCCGTTCATATTAAGAAGAAGCTTGCAGCGAGGGATTTTGATTTGAAGATTCCGCTTATCCCTGAGAATGGCGTATCTGGCGGAAGGGTTAAAGCCAATGTGATCGGTGTAATTGAAAATCAAGCTCCCACTCGCCACCTTCAAATTGAACTTTCGGCCGACGATTTTCAAGTTCACCCGGATAAAAGTAAGGATGTGGCCAAGCTGGCACTGGTTCAAAGACACAAAGGCAGGAGTGGCATAACGGTCGGTCTCGTCAGTGGCTTTGGTTTAACCGCAAATTGTGCCATCGCTTCAACGGTCGCACATGATAGTCATCATTTGATCGTTGTTGGAACGGACGAAACGGATATGGCCATCGCTGCAAATAAGTTGGTCGAAGTCGGTGGCGGGCAGGTGGTCGTTAAAAACGGTAAGGTTATTGGATTGGTCGAATTGAGGTATGCCGGCTTGATGTCAAGATGAAAAGGCGGATTGGTCGCGAAGAAAGCAGAGACCGTGCTGGCCGGTTTCAAGAAGGCTTACCCAGCCGACCAGCCGGCAAGGCCGGCCAGGGCGGCCGCGCCTACGGCCGCCCCAGCCCGAGCGTGCGCCGCCCGCGGCAAGCGCCGGCGACACGCCGAGGGGCATCAGTACGCCCGGCCGAAAACCGCGATGTCGCGCGCGGCTTTCCGCAGACCACGCACGGAGCCCCTCCCGTGTCCTGCGCTCCAGGGGAAGCGCCGGATGGTCGCCTTGGTTTCTTCCTTCACGCGCGCCTCGCACGCCGCGTCCCGCACCAGCCCGCCTCCACGAAACCCCCGGGGTCGTCGATGAGCTTCTTGACTCGGCGTAGTCCCGGGCCCGGAAGGTGGACTCCGTGCGGAACTTCAGGGCGCGCTCGAGTACAGGGAGGACTGGATGGTCTCCAGCAGCGCCCGCAGGACGGTGCCGCCTCGGCGGCGGGCACGAACGCCTTCTCCCCCGTGTCGCGCCGCACCGCCACCACCTGTCCCTTCTCCATGTCGCGGGGCCCGATCTCGACGCGCACCGGGGACGCCCTGCATCTCGTACTCGGAGAACTTCCACCCGGGGTGTTCTGGTCGTCGTCGTCCAGGAGGACGCGGAAGCCGCGGCGCGAGGTCGTCCCGCAGCTTCCGGCGAAGGCGGTCACCGCCTCCTTGGTCTCGTTCTTGA
>CAVWHR010000016.1:0-40333 GCA_963754835.1 uncultured Chloroflexia bacterium
GATCGTTTTGGAAGTCCGTCGCCAATTTAAGCTTGGCGTTCTAACGGGAAAAGTAGAACCCGATTATAGACAGGCGGTTGAGATTTCAACCAATGCCGCCCAGAAAGAACTTGTATCTTTGGCGTTGCTTGGAATCCTCACACCGATCGTTGTCGGCTTGTTATTACAAGTAGAAGCCCTCGGCGGCTTCCTGGCCGGTATTATCGTATCCGGTCAGTTGTTGGCAGTTTTCATGAATAACGCAGGCGGTGCGTGGGACAATGCCAAGAAACTGATTGAAGATGAGCCAAAAGATCCAAAGAAAAATACAGGTAAAGGTTCTGAACGACATAAAGCTGCTGTCGTGGGCGATACGGTTGGCGATCCATTCAAGGACACCGCGGGTCCTGCATTAAACCCAATGATCAAGGTCGTTAACCTGGTCTCGGTGATCATCGCTCCAATCATTGTGCAGTATGCAGGTGTGACTGGCACCGCGTTGTACGTTGTTTGGGCGATTGCCATTGTGCTGATCGGTGTACTGGCCTGGGCAGTGATGCGCTCAAAGGCGCCGGCGCCTACTATTGCAGGAAAATAGCCTTTTTGTCATAGAACATCGCCCGCCAAAATAGCGGGCGATGTTTTTTTATTTAATATGAGATTAAATTGCAAAAAGAATAAAAAGATTTCCAAATCTCTTGTCATTTTGTTATTTGCTTCACGTCCCAAACCCCTGATATTGACTTTTGGCAATTTAATTCAACATTAATTGGCGGGTCCTTGACAAGGATTTGATATGCAACTTCCGGGTCACCCGGTTGTCCATAGATAGGCTTTAGTGATAGCCAGGGCGGTGTATCGTATGGATTTGGGATCAAATTAAGATATAAGTGCCGAACGCTATAATTGCTCTCATAGGTGATAAATTTGTACCCTTCACGATAAACTTCTGTCCAAAAAGCTGTGTTGTTTTCTTTGGAAAGGTTTTGTAGCGTGGAATATTCCTCGTTTGTTGTAGAGCAGGCGAAGAGATCGCTGCGAAGATAATATCGATAGGCGTTCAGTGTAAGAACACGATCCCCAACGTTTGCCATTTCATTGACTGGTTTCAGGAACTGGCAGAAGGGGAAGTCGTAGCATTGGGGATTCCCTCGGCGGTCTATGGGTGAATATGTGTCCAAAGAAATGTAGACAATCCTGAGAGCGATGAAAGCAGGAAGAACGATCAGCAATAATTTTGTTGTAATTTGAAAAAATGGGTCGCCAGCATCTATTATTTTTTCAATGACTAACGCAAGCGGAATAAAAAGGATTATCCAAAGGAAAAGTACATAGCGGATCTCGAAGACGGTGAACTGCAATATCACCCAGGTTAGTAATGTTATTGATGCTGCGTTTACCAATGCGATTAGCTTTCGCGTTATTTGCAGTTTTCTTCTAAAACTTGTTACCAATATTATCGGCAGAAAAGCAATAAATAATGGGGTTATATTTCCAAGGCTTTGCGGGGTGTTTAAATATGTTGCCACCAATGGGTAAAGGAGCCGGAATATCCAAATCTGATGAGGGTCTAAAGCCCATTGCCAGTCGGATGAATTTACATTCTGGTAGTTCTTGATAAAAGCTAATGGATCTCCTAAGATGGCCCAATTGGCGATTAGGTGATAGCTTAATAAACAAATGGCCCCGATGCTAATTAAGAGTAAGGGTTTGACGAATAGGTTGTAAATCCATTTTGCATTCTCTTTCCGTTGTTGGTAAGCGTCCTGTAAATAGAATAATCCGATTACGAGGGCAATCAAAAAGATATTGTATGGGCGCGCAACCATTGCGAGGCCTGCCAAAAATCCCATAAGTAATAAGGCACCTTTGGACGGTTTGTCGTTAATTTCCATCCAATAGATTGTAGCAATTGCCGGAACTGTACTAACAAGTTCGATCTTACCGTCTCCCATGAGGTCCAAGAAGGCAGTTGACGTCAATATTAACGTTAATAATATTAGGTTGGCACGTTTGGATAGACCTGCTCTTTCACCGATCGCAACCGCAAATATTAGTATTATGACGCCATTTATCCAGGAGTACATTCGAGCCGCTTGATCTCCGAAGACCTGGATGAGAGCTGCGTATTGGATCCCGGTTTGAAAGAAACTTACTATAAACGATTCGTTCGAAAAAAACTGTATATGGTGCGTCATCGCAGTGATCTTGGCTGCTGAAAAATATAAAGCAACCGAATCGTAACTTAACCGGGCTGTTGAATACGTTAAGCTGAGGGCGAGAATGCCCATGATTAACCAGATAATCGTTCGATAGATCCTGCTGTCTGATATATCAAAAGGATTTAGGATATTCCTTATTTTAGATTTTATTACGAATCTTGAGATGGGGTGGATTCCAATAACAAAGCCAATTGCCGACACTAAAATCACATACAATGGAGTCAATTGATTAAATACTGCAAGAGTGAGGAGAATTATCGAAAGCAACCCTTGCCCAATCGCAAATGCTGTTCCCAGGAAGGCGAACTGCGCAAGTCTTGAGGAGGTACTTTCCTCTGGATGGAACTTCGATAATTGGAGTAGAAATCCTCCCACAGAAATGCAAACTATTGAAAAAATGATCACCCCGATGAATGCCCACAAAATGTTGGAGATATAATTCACTGGCTCGATCCTGCCCAACTTGGAGGCCAGGGACGGTAAATCGTCCAGGCTTGATCCATACAACACACTGGCCCTTCCAGGATAATAAATAAAGACTGCTATACATAGAATGGACCATACTAAAATGAGCGCCTTGGCGACTGACGATTTTACCTGTGTTATTCGCATCTAGAATGTCCTATGAAAATATTAGTGATCGGCAACTATTATTATCCCGAACATAACGGAGGCGTTGAGACCGTTTCTTTTAACTTAACCAGGCATTATCGAAAACTTGGCCAGGAGGTCCGTTGGCTCGCCGCGGATGTGCCCCCAAATTATAGGGTAGTTGGAGATGGCGATGTTCCGATCAGGTCCTGGAATATTACAGAAGATAAATTGGGCTTTCCAAGCCCCATGCCTTATCCGGAAGTTTTCCGGAAATTATATGTCAATATTAAGTGGTGCAACGTAGTTCATTTGCAGGATTGTCTCTACCTGACCAATATTCTGGCTTTTTTGATTTCGAAGTTATTGAAAAAGCCCATTTTGATCACTCAATACGCCAAGATTATTCCCTATCATCAATTCTATAAACGCGTTCTCCAAATCATTGCTTATTCGACCATTGGACGAATCATGTTCAAAACTGCGGATAAATTGGTTTTTATTACTTCTAATGTTCGCGATGGTATGAGCCAAATAAATCCGGGGATGAAATATGATGTAGTGCCTCTCGGCGTAGATACTGACTTTTATGCCCCCATTCCCCCCGAATATCGCGAAACGCTTCGCAAAAAAATACGTGGTGATTCTGCGAAGCCCATCATTCTTTTTGTGGGGCGGATGGTAGAACGGAAGGGCGTCCATTTGATCCGTCCATTAATTGAACACCATAAAGAATGGCATTGGGTCCTTGTGGGTAGACCGGATGATTACGACCCTGGCAATTGGTTGTTGGAAAATCTCACCTACTATCAAAGTGTCTCAGAAATTGAATTAAGAGATCTATATGCTAGTGCTGATCTACTTGTGCATCCTTCCACGGGAGAAGGGATAACATTAGTGATATCTGAGTCTATGGCATGTGGAACGCCGGTTTTGGTTTCTAAGGAGTCCCTCGATGAAATCAATAAAGAAGATCGAGAGCTTTTTTATTCTGTCTCTCCGGACACTCTCGATATCGAGCATAAGCTAGGTTCTGTCTTTCAGAATATTAATCAATTGTATGAATTGAGAATTAAAGTAAGAGAGTATGCTTTATCGCGATTAAGCTGGGATATGGTATCTGAGCAGTATTTGGCAATTCTCAACAAATTGGTATCCTTTTCCTAGAAACTATCTCAAAAACCATAATATGCACTGGCGAAGTTGATTAGCCGCCATATATAGTGGCTATGTACGAAGACGGGTATTTTTTAGACAACTTCTGGGAATTTTCGGCTTTTGGGGGTGGCGGCCATCTTGCTTGTTTCAAATAATTAGCGATAAAAACAAGTTCTAAGCCACTCGAATTTATATATTTTCGTTTGATATTTCCGATGCAAGTATTTTGCTTCGCAATAATATCAACCGTCTTGAAGTTTGGAAGATTATCATGATTAATAGAATAATATTTACCCATCCCATCAACGCCATTTGGGAAGATTCGGGGCCAAAAAGATCATAAACTACTGGAAATTCGATATATGTGATAGTGCCATAAAGGATAAGAATGGCGATGTCAAATTTATCTCGCGTCAGGAGGATCATGAATGGAAATATCCATAACAGCCACTGAGGAGAATATATGCGGGAAAATAAAATGTAGAAAGATATTATTAATAAACACCAGGATAAAAGTTTTTCGAACGAATCAATATGATTAAAGATGACAAGGGGTAGCACACTGATTTGTAATAAGACATAAACGGTCTTCATTGAGTTTTCGTTTTCAAAAGGAATAATGATTTTTATCATTGGCTCAAGGAATGTTGGTAAGGATGCAATTTCGAATCCCCGATTGCTATGAAATATATATGGACTAAGAATAGCTTTTAATCCACCCATAAAATATGTTGGGGACAATATTACTAAACAAGTCGTGCCAAATAAAATTAAGAAAAGCCCGATTTTGATTATCGAGATTTTCCTGTAAACCATATACGTAATCACTGGCAATACTACCAGCGCGGGATACCATTTTGTAAGCGTCCCAATTCCAAGCAGAATTCCAGCAAATTCCCATTTTTCTTTACTTATCATAAACAGAGCTAGGACAACGATCAGTGTAGGAAGCACGTCAAAGCGATTGTAGGCAAAATAAAGCGGCGCTGGTAATAATAAAAAGTAAGCTAGTTTTTTCTTTTTTTCAGGCAGCATACTACCGAGCGTTGTTATTAAGCAGATAAGCAGACAGAGCATAAGAAATGAAAAGAGATTGCTGTATTTTAAATAAACAGCGTTTGAATCAACTTGATTAAGGAATGGAAGATATAGGATTCCGAAGATAAAAGTAGGGATTTGTGGATATTCGCTTATCACATCGCGATACGGAACTTTGCCTGTCGGCAACCACGATCCCCGTAAAAAATAATCTTGTCTATCTGCGTCATCATTAAAAAAACGAATTGAAGAACCAAGATTTCCGCGGAATATGGTCACTAAACAAACCCACAATAACAGCAATCCAATACTTAATAACAAATAGGTTCTATTGGAGATACGCACAAGCATAATTTTCTCCATTTTTCTTTGTTTAAATAATTCTCTCATTGTATTTTCGAACAAAGCAATTTATCTTGCCGGCAGATCGGCTCAGGGGCAAATTGCATTTATTTAGAATTGCTTGTATTCAACCCCAAAATACTTAATACAAAGCTTGTGAGGACGATTTGTGCTCCCAGCACCATTCCCAGACTTCCTCCGAAAACCAACCGGACGCTTTGATTGAAGCCGATAATTGAAAATTCATTGGAAAGCGTGACTGCTTTAATGATCAGCACCAACCCAATCAATAAGGTAACGAATCCGATGGCCAGGCCTTTCTCGAGATTGAAATACTTAAATAAGGAATAAAAGCCCGGTTGATTAGGGAGCAAGCCGGAATTATAGGCATAGACTCTTGTAATTGTGGAAAATGATAGTAGATTTATTCCCAATATTGTCATGGTGCCTGTGATGATAAAACTATGGAAGTCGATTAATCTAAATCCTATGTTCACCGGACCAAAAAACAAAGCGATGCTCAAAAGTGATCCGATAGCCAACAAAAAAATTCCCGGATAGGTAAAGAGCCAGCGGGGACTATATATCAGAAGAAATCTTAAGTGACGCCATCCATCCCGGAAACTGCGTAAATGGGGGCGTCTTTTTCTGCCATCCGGATACAGGATGGTTGGGACCTCGCATACTTTCATATTTAATATGGAAGATTTAATTACAATTTCACTGGCGAACTCCATACCCGTGGTTTGTAAATTCATTTTCCTGGCTGCTTCTTTTGTGAAACCGCGTAAGCCGCTATGGAAATCCCCGGCAGGAGTTTTAAAGAAGAGTCTGCCTGTAAACGATAATAATGGGTTTCCAATATATTGGTGAAGCCATGGCATTGCTCCTTTGCGGATTCCCCCTTTAAAGCGATTACCCATTACCAGGTCATATCCCTCACGAAGTTTTTCCACAAATGGTATTAAATTATCTAATTCGTAGCTGTCGTCGGCATCTGCCATGATTATGTATTTGCCATGAGCAAAATCTATTCCACCCCGCAGGGCGCTGCCGTATCCCTTGTTTTCAATGCGGACTACCGTCGCACCGGCCGAAGAAGCGATTCGGACAGAATTATCCGTACTGCCGTTATCGGCTACTATTACTTCGCCGTTTATCTTGTTTTGTTTAAGAAAAGCTAGTGACTTCCTAACACAAACCCCAATTGTCTGTTCCTCGTCCAAACAAGGAAGGACAATGCTCAACTCATATTTTTTACCGGTATTTCCTGTGCCTTTGGGCATATTTGAATATCGTCTCTTGAGAATGTCCATCGTCATTCTACGAGGAAGAGTAGGATTGGACAAGACGCTTGTCCATCTTGGTATGAAATTGAAATCAAGAGCCTAATGAAGGTTAGAAAATATGGTTACCGCATCTGACTGATAAGCGAGGTGATATTGGCTATTTTCTTCCAGTGTGCGGATAAGAATATCCCCACGAGAAACCGGTGCTATTACGCGGCAAGAATTCTTCAAGCTACCCTGTGTGTTTATATAGAGATAATCAAATTGCAAGTGATATTTCTCTATACAACCAAGCGGAGAGGTCCCATCCAGGCAGCTTTGTACGCCGGTTTGAAGGGCCACTGCCCCGGTATACTGCTTGTCTGGCAACCATTCATTACCTTGGATCGTGGTAATGCCCACGCTGTCCGTCAACACTGGGAACCATTCCTGGGCGCTATCGCATAATATTTGACCTTCCCCCGTCATGATGAGAAACCGACTCTCCGGCTGGGTATTTGCTTTGATCCAATCAAATGCCGTGCGATTTGCTTTGGAGAGTGTACTGCCTGCAATTTGGACGCCAAAATAAAGCGTTCCAGCCAGCATAAAAAAGCCTGCAGTAACTAAAAAGATGGTTGCAATTGGGCTTAGGAAGGGGTTATCTTGTGTTATTGGCTTTTTGCTGTTTTCCAACCTTGCAATAACCGGAAGAATTACTTCATTTAGCGCAATACCTGCCATCATGGTGAGAGGGATCATGGCATAGGTAGCTGCGCTGCGCGGATCAACCAGGTAGGGAACAAAATACCAGATCGGAATAAAGTAGTTTTTATTTACAACGCAGGCAAAAAATCCAATAAATCCCAGGACTGCCACTAATGTGAGGAAGGGCTCGTCTGTTAGTGTCAATAAAAAAGGATATAAAATGGATAATGTAGTTTGACTGCCTGTTTGGGCCGCTGCCAGGAAAGGAGTCAGACCGATATGATAGATGGTCGGCAACCACCAAAAACTCGTAACAATGATTGTTCCCAGCGCCAGCAATAAAGCATTAATAATTCCTTGTTTGTTCCTTCCAGCGAATAGCCAGAAAAGCAAGGCAAAAGTAATTGTATGGATCATCGCTTCGGGATGGCTGAGGACTACTAATGTGCTAAATAAAATGGATGCAAAAAGATATTTTCTTTCGCGTTGCTTGAAAAGCATGTAAATGCAACCTAGTGAAAGCAGTAGAAAGAGCAGACCGAAACTTCGAGTCAAGCCGCCGCCCATAATAGTCCAGGTAAAGGAGCGCGGAGTAAAAGCAAATGCTAGTGTTGCAAGACCGGCTTGATATGAAGAATCAAAAATGGTCCTTGAAAGATAATAGAAGGCAGGTACTGTACCGACTGAAATAATCCCCGGCAACCATTGAACAATTTCAATCGGACTTAGGTGGAAAAGGTTCGACAAAACTGCGCCAACATAGAATGCAAAGGGCGGGTAGGCGAATGGAATATTCAGTCCGTTATATTGAATATATTGAGGAAGTTTTAAACCATTTGACTTTATCGCTTCGATCATGACAACGAAAAGGCCTCCATCGTTTATCGGGAATCCTGCGATCCCGGCCGGATAGAGACGTACGAATCCACCAAAGATGATCGCCAGGATGCCGATCAGGACTCCGCTTTCCTGCTTGTTGGGCTTACGAAGATTTCGCATTGTTCATTTCAGAAATTTCTTTTTCCACTCAAACAGCTTGTTCAAAGCCTCGATGGGAGAAAGCGAGTTTATATCGATGGCGCTAAGTTCATCTAGCAGTGGACTCGTTTCTGGAAATAATGTTGCCTGTTGGGCAGATAAGGGGTTTATCCGCACGGCTTTACCGGATGATTTTTCGAGTTCGACCAATATTTCATTGGCTCTCTGGATGACCGGTCCGGGCAGCCCGGCCAATTGAGCGACGTGGATGCCGTACGATTTATCTGCGCCGCCCGGAATTATCTTATGCAGGAACACTACTTTCCCGTCTGCTTCTGTGACGCCGACATTGTAGTTACGGATTCCGGGTAGCAAATCGGATAATTGCGTTAATTCGTGATAATGGGTGGCGAACAATGTTTTTGCCCTCAGGAGTGGGTGATTATGAATATATTCGATGACAGCCCACGCAATGGAAACTCCGTCATAGGTGCTTGTGCCCCGGCCGATCTCGTCCAGGATCAATAAGCTGCGAGGCGTGGCATGATGCAATATATTTGCTGCTTCGATCATCTCCACCATAAAAGTAGATTGACCGGCGTGGATCTCATCTTGCGCACCTATGCGGGTGAAAATTCGGTCAACCAGTCCGATCCTGGCAAACTCAGCCGGCACAAACGAGCCTATTTGTGCCATCAAAACGATCAAGGCTGCCTGCCGTAAATAAGTGGACTTGCCGGACATGTTAGGTCCCGTGATAATGCGTACGATCTCGCCTTTTTCGAATATAAGGTCATTTGGAATATAGCGTTCGCCATGCAGATATTGCTCAACGACAGGATGTCTGCCTGCGTGAATTTCCAATTCGCTGCCTGCATGGATCTCAGGTTGGGCATAGTTTCCGAGGGCTGCGACCTCCGCCAGGGTAGCCAGTACATCCAACTCAGCCAGGGCATTAGCTGTTACTAGGAGCTTGGCAGCTGATTTTGCCAGTGTCGCGCAAACTTCCCGGAACAAGCGCAGCTCGATCTCGCGAATGCGATCCTCTGCATTCAGTACGAGCGTCTCGTATTCTTTCATCTCCGGCGTGATAAAACGTTCCCCGTTGACCAGGGTTTGTTTGCGGATGTAGTTTTCGGGTGCCTTATCGGCTGCGCCGCGCGAGATTTCAATGTAATAACCGAAAACTTTGTTGTAACCAACTTTTAGGGTTTTTATCCCTGTCCGCTGGCGCTCGATGGATTCCAGGTTTGCAATCCAGTCACGGGCATGTTGCGATGCCTCGATCACGGAGTCAAGTTCCTGTGAATAGCCGGTACGGATAACACCAGTATTTTGCAATGTGGCGGGCGGTTCGTCGGCAATTGCAGTTTGTAGGATAGATAACTCACTTGCGCATAAATTAATATTGGGCAGTGGAAAATCTGGTTGGCTGTCCGCTTTAATGACATTTAATATGTTCGGTAATTGCTCCAATGTGTTGCGGAGCGACACCAGGTCACGCGGTTGGGCATAGCCTGCGATTATTCTGTTTGTTAGTCGTTCCAGATCTGCAAGGGCTTTGAGCGCACTACGAAGTTCTGCACGCTGCATGCTGTGGTCAAAGAAATGCTTCACACCGGCCTGGCGGGATTTAATTTTTTCAAGATTTAATAATGGCTGGCTGACCCATTGATGAATCATCCGTCGCCCCATGGGAGTGATGGTTTGATCGAGTACGCCGAGCAAAGAGCCTTTGCGCTCTCCAAGCAGGGTTTCGTCCAATTCAAGGTTTCGACGTGTGGATGCGTCCAAAGTCATGAACTCGTTGAGACTGTAAGTACGCAATCTGGTTAGCAAATTAAGGGAATCAGGTTGAGTGCCTTGAATGTATTGAAGAATTGCACCCGCGGCACGGATCCCGTGTTATTTGTCCTTTCAGGCCGAAGCCATCCAGGGTGGAAGTATTGAAATGGGCGATCAACATTTCCTGACATTTTCCCGGTTCAAATCGCCAGGCCGGATAGGGTGTGAGATGGCCTATCCCATCGATCCAATCCTGATCGCCAAGGCCGGCGATATTATCCGGATAGATAATTTCAGCCGGATGAAGGCGGACTAACTCCGACCGCATTGAATCGAGGGGTAGATCGGTAACAGCAAACTCTCCGGTGGTGATGTCCGCATAAGCGACCGCAGCAATTTTTCTTTCAGCAGGGCCATCGGATTCTAAAAAAACCGAAGCCAGGTAATTATTGGAATCCCCTGGGAGGAGTCCGGGTTCTATGATTGTCCCGGGAGTTACCACGCGGACTACTTTACGCGGAAATATCCCTTTAATCGGCTGGTCCCCAACTTGTTCGCAAATTGCTACATGGTGACCTTTTTCAATAAGGCGGGCAAGGTAATTTTCCAATGCATGGTAGGGTATGCCGGCGAGAGGCGCACGCAGCCCTTTTCCGATTGGACGCGAAGTCAAAACAATATCCAGCTCGCTTGCCGTTAGCTGGGCGTCTTCATCGAAGGTTTCGTAAAAATCACCTAAGACGAAAGAATAGGATCGTATTTGGATAATCCCGTTTGATCTCGAGATATTGTTGCCGGATTGGAGTGATATCGTCGGGCATTCTTCAATTCTATGGGCAAGATGGGAAATGGGCAAGGGGAACGGATTATAATAAATCATCAAATCATCGAGAGGTTTCCATGTATAAACTTGTTTTACTGCGTCATGGTCAAAGCACGTGGAATTTGGAGAATCGTTTCACGGGTTGGACCGATGTTGGTCTCACTGATCAAGGTTGTTCAGAGGCGCATTCAGCCGGCGTATTACTCAAAGAGGGTGGGTATAATTTCGATCTGGCCAACACTTCGGTCTTGCGGCGTGCGATCCAAACCTTGTGGATTGTCTTGCAGGAAATGAATTTGGAATGGCTGCCTGTAATCAATGCCTGGCAGTTAAATGAACGCCATTACGGCGCGCTTGCAGGGATTAAATAAATCCGAGACGGCTGAGAAATTTGGCGAAGCGCAGGTGAAAATCTGGCGGCGCAGCTATGACGTACCACCGCCTGCCCTTGAGTTAACCGATGAACGGCATCCTAAGATTTGACCCGCGCTATGCATCGTTGACACCCAATCAATTGCCGGCGACTGAGTCATTAAAGATCACTCTCGAGCGGGTGCTGCCATACTGGCACCAAACGATTGTACCCACGATCAAGTCCGGGAAGCGTTTGTTGATAGTGGCTCATGGGAATAGTATCCGTGCGATGGTGAAATATCTGGATAATATTTCCGATGCAGATATAACTGAACTTAATATACCGACGGGGATTCCGCTTGTATACGAACTTGACGAAAACATGAAACCCTTGAAGCATTATTATCTTGGCGATGCGGATGCAGTAGAAAAGGCTGCTGCGGCTGTTGCCAACCAGGGAAAATCCAAATAAATAACCTTCAATTTTGTTTGACACCTCCGAGATCTGCAGAATCTTGGAGGTGTTCTTTCGATTAGAATCGGCGAATGACCCTAAATCAAGATTTCGTCAATGAGCTTCGTAAGAAATTTACAGGTGATATTCGCTTTGACCTGGGTTCCAGAATTCTCTACAGCACAGATGCATCCATCTATCAAATCGAGCCGTTGGGTGTCGTAATCCCCCGGACGGAAGAAGACTTGCAAGCCGCCGTGGAATTGGCTGCAAAATATCAAATTCCGATCCTGCCTCGTGGATCAGGTTCGTCGTTGGCGGGCCAGGCAATCGGAGAGGCGTTGATCCTGGATTGCTCACGCTGGCTTGATAGGATCATCGATATTGATCCCGAATCAATGACGGCAACAGTGGAACCTGGCGTCATTCTCTCAACTCTAAACAAGGCCGCCTCTGAATTTGGCCTTCAATTCGGCCCCGATCCTGCTTCTGCAGAACGAGCCACAATGGGCGGGGTCATCGCTAATAATGCCACCGGAGCACATTCAATTTTATATGGAATGGCGGTAGATCATCTATTATCTGCCGATGTGATTCATTCCGATGGAAGCCTGGCGACCTGGCGGGAAATGGAAATCAGGAATCCCGAAGTAGAACCTGCGTCGATATTTTCCTCAATCCTCTCTGCAGCCATAAAAATTCGCTCCAGTTATTCTGATGCAGTCAAGGCTCATTATCCACGATCATGGCGTAATTCAGCCGGATACCGATTGAATTATTTGCTCCCCTGGTCTCCTTCAACGCCTCCCCAATGGAGTCAAAAAAATTATCCAGACGTTAAAGAAAACACGATTAACCTTGCGACTCTGCTGGCTGGTAGTGAAGGGACACTTGGGGTCATTCGCCGGGCGTCGATAAATCTTGTTCCGAGGCCGAGACATACAGTTCTCGCTATTCTTGATTACGGGAGTATAGCTGAAGCCTGCGATGCTGTGCCGGATTTATTGAAATATGCGCCTTCCGCGATAGAGCTAATTCCTCGATTGATCCTTCGTTTAGCACGCGAAATACCGGCTTATGCGCGGCAAATGGGTTGGGTGACTTCGTCCGCTGGGAACATGGATGTCCCGCCGGCGCTTTTGGTGATTGAATTTAGCGGTGACAGCCCGGCGGAGCTTAATCAAATGGCAAGTCGCCTTAGCCAGGATGTCGTGATTATAGAGTCGGTTGAAGAGCAGGCACAGGTCTGGAACATTCGTAAAGTCGGGTTGGGTATTTTGGATTCACGTCCGCAATCAGCGCGGCCGGCAGCCTTCATCGAGGATTGCGCGATCCCGGTGGATCATTTAAGCGAATTCGTGCGAGAAATCGAGCGGATATTGACTGAGCATGGAACGGAGGCCGGTATCTACGCACATGCTTCAGCCGGCTGTTTACATATTCGCCCGATCCTCGATTTAAGGACGGGCCAGGGTGTTCGATTTTTAAGGGAGATCGCAGAGCAAGTTCTGACTCTTACTTTACGGCTGGGTGGCTCCATGTCATCAGAGCATGGCGATGGGATGGTGCGCGGCGAATGGTTGGAAAAGACGTATGGCGAGGAAGTATCAACGGCAATGCGCACATTAAAGAATGTCGCCGACCCACACGGTTTACTTAACCCGCATAAGATGTTCGAACTCCCCGCCGATGGATTCTCATTTGCGCTATGGTGTGGATTACAAGGCAAAGGCTTGGTCGCCTGCCATGGATTTTGCCCGGAACGGTGGATTTGTTGCAGCTCTGGAGCAATGTAATGGTCAGGGTGTGTGTCGTAAAGATACTGGCGTGATGTGTCCATCTTTTCAAGCAACGAGAGATGAAAAATATTCAACCCGCGGACGGGCAAACCTATTGAGGTCGATGATCAAAGTTGGGGCAAGCGGGCGGGAAACGGATTATGGGAAAACGGAATTATCTCAGGTTGTTTTTGACGCACTGGATTTATGCCTTGCTTGTAAAGGCTGTAAAGCGGAATGCCCCAGTGGCGTTGATATGGCAAAACTCAAATTTGCATTCCAGGCAGAGTATTATAAAAAACATCCGAGGTTGTTGCGAGATTATCTTTTTGGATATTTTCACGTAACTGCTCGATTATTATCTTCCATCGCACCCCTCGTAAATTTTGGAATGGGGATTGGCTTGATGAGGCGATTTATGGCTCGCGTCATGAAGATCACACCCAATAGGCCATTTCCGAAATTCTCCCAAAGGGGAGCTAAGGTTAGATCGTTACCCGGACATCAAAAAGTATTCTTTTTACGTGACCCTTTTACTCAAAATGTCGAACCGAATATCGAACAAGCAGCGTTTGATATATTATTTGCGATGGGATTCGATGTGGAAGTATTGGCAATTGTTGGCGCAGGAGCGTCGTTGTTGTCAAAGGGGTTCATCTCTGCCGCGCGAAACCATGCCCGACGACTATTGGACGAATTGAAAAAGCAGCGATCCGGATAACTCATTGTCAATTGTGGGTATAGAACCTTCAGAAATTTATTCACTGAAGCATGATTATTCGGATTTTCTCCCTGAGCGACAAGCAGAAACAGCGTCTCGTACTGATAAAACTTGGCTGTTAGAGGAATTTCTAGTGCGGTCAGTTGAATTTAATAGTCTTCGCATAGCCACTAATCACAAAAAGATTATATTTCACCCACACTGCCACCAAAAAGCAGAAAGTCCCGCTAATGACGGACTAGCTAATGGAACAAATGCAAGTATTGAATTATTAAAGCTTCTGGGATATGAGGTAAACCTTATTGACGCAGGATGTTGCGGCATGGCTGGTACATTCGGATATGAAGAGGAACATTATGATCTATCGCAACAAGTGGGCGCTTTGAAGTTATACCCTTTTATAAAAAATCACGAGGATTGGGATTTTGTAGCTGCTACGGGAGCTGCCTGCAGAATGCAAATTGCACAAGGTACAGGCAGGGCGGCTGAACATCCAATTGTATTGGCAGAACTTGCTGTCAGAGGTACGAGATCTTAATACCTGCATTTAACCAAGTAATCAGAAAGTACGTAAAACGATCTATCCCCCGGCTAAAAAACAATGCTTATTCTTCAGTTTTGTTAATTCCAGGAATTGATTATTTGTGCTGCAATGGCGAATGCGACGGCCACATTGAACGATCGCTTTTCACCTCGCATCGGAAGGTGGATGATATGATCTGCAATTTTCAGGATGCCCGGATCGACACCGGTTACTTCATTTCCTACAACTAATAAAAGGCGCTTGGGTTTTTGGAGTTTGACAATTGCTGTGTTGATGGGGATGGAATTCCGGGTTTTCTCGAGCGCCCATATTTCATAATCCATATTTCTTAAACTGGTTATTAATTCAACTGCATTTTTATGTATGGACCACTTGACATATTGCTCGGCTCCGACCGCTGACTTTCGAACTTCGCCAAATTCAGGCGTCGGTGTGATGCCACATAAATAGATATGGCTAAACTCGAAGCCATCTGCAGAACGAAATATGGAGCCAACATTCAAGGCCGAGCGAATGTTATCCAGGAGAACGTATAAATGGGTGCTTGGTGGACGCCGGCTTTTGTCTTGACCCGTTTCTTGTGAGATGGATTGTTCAAGTATTGATATCGTTTCCCCTAAACAGACCGGGCATCTTTCGCCGAATTGACTGCCTTTTAAAAGCGGATAGCGCAAGCCGCAATCCGGATTTTTGCATATCCGAATTTGAAACGATGCAGCAGACATAAGGCGACATTATACTGCCGCATGGAATCAATTACTTATATGGACGGGACCTTATCTTTTATGGATAGGCCAGATTCAATAATAATCCGTGGGACAATTTCTTCCCACCCCACTGCCATGAGATGAATTCCGTTTACGGCCCTCATATTTTTGATTTTTTCGATGAGTTCGACCGCAATCAGAACGCCTTCTTCCTGTACACCGCCCTTTGCTTCAGCATTCTCCAAACGGTTAATTACGGCTTTAGGAATAAAAACGCCCGGCACTTCGCCATTCATATATAGGGCCATTTTTAATGTTTTAAGCGGGGTAATTCCGATGAGAATGAAGACCTTGCCGAAGATATTCCGTTTGGCAATTTCATTAAGCCATTCTTCCAACCCTTGATGGTCGAACACGAGATTTGTCTGAAAGAACTGGGCGCCTGCGTTTACTTTTTTGTGTTCACGCAGGGCTTGGAATTTCGGTTTGGACGCGAATGGGGAAGCAGCCGCACCTAAAAAATACTGAGGAGGTGTCTTAATTTCACGTCCGTCCAGGTATTTTCCTTCATCGCGCATCCGGCGCAAGATCCAAAGCATTTGGACCGAGTCGATATCGATCACATCCATCCTACCGCGCGGGGGCGGCGACATCTTCATTGAGTCACCTGATATGCAAAGGATGTTGCGAACTCCAAGGGCGGAAGCTCCAATCACCTCCGATTGCAGACCGACCCGGGTGCGGTCGCGTGCTGCAATCTGCATGACAGACTCAACGCCGTGTTCGATGGCGAGTTTGCTGCAAGCCCAGGATGACATGCGGGGCGTTGCCGACGGACTGTCTGTAAAATTAATGGCTGCCGCATATGGTTTGATCAACTCAATATTCTTGAAGAACTTGTCTGTCTTTACGCTTAATGGTGGCGTTACTTCCGCAGTTACAACGAATTCACCAGCCTTAAGTCTTCTTTCCAATTCTGACGCCGGTTCGGGGTGAACCGGCGGATGATATTGGTTATCGCCCTGCCACCATACTGGCTGGCGTACAGGTTGAAAAATGGATTCCCATGTTGCTGCGCGATTGTCCGCAGGCCCACTTATTAAGTTACTGGCAGCCTTTCTCATTCCTATTTGTTTTAACCGGTATATAACATCGCCCCATGTTTCAGTACCTACCTTTTCCCAGTCAAGTGGCGGCAGGACCTCCAATAAACGATCTTCACGCCCCATAGCGAATGATCTTTCATATATCTCATACCAGATGCAGGGACGGGTTTCATCCACGTAGCAATGTTCGGGCGTAGATCCTCCGCAAGGACCGTTGCGCGCTCCTTTTGGACATTCCATGGGACAAATAAAGGCTGTTTCCTGTAAAAGACAATTGCCACACATGCGGCAGCCAAACAATGGACCCTTGATCGACCGTTCGATGACTGCCAGCGCCCGTTGCCCAAACTTCTCCCTCTTAAAAGGCAAATAAGGTGGCTGCCAGCGACGTCCCGGAGTGAATATCGGCATAATAGACCTCTTTATCGACATATTAAACTTACTTTCTGTTTTATTAACATCCAAGTGACATTATTCCTTGTTTCCCCGTCGAATATCTTTCAGGTCAAACCGGTTATAATTTTGTTATATGCAGATTCGACAGTTAAAAATAATATTTGCCACCTTATCTCTTATACTGGTTGTCAGTTTCATGCCGGAAGCAGTCAGTACAGCCCGCAGCCCGGCGCTTTCTCCTGCTTCTAATGCTTACGACTTGATCGATGCGGTCAATGGGCTGCGAGCCTCACATGGGTTACCTGCCTATAAAGGCAACTCGATACTTATGCAGATTGCTCAATCACAGGCGAATTACGTTGCTTCAACTAACGGAGCGAATGGAGATATTGGTCCAGGTGGGTCACATGCGCTTGATCGTGCCATTGCAGCCGGATATCCCGTTTCAGGCGGTTTTATCTCACAGAATTGGGTATCCGGACATAATTTGGATGCTCAGGGCGCTGTTAATATTTGGATGGGGGATGCTCCGCATCAACTCACTATGCTCTCCAGTGACCTGCAGGATATCGGGGCAGGAGTGGCGCAAAACGGCGATCTGACTTATTACGTAATTGATTGTGGGTTGGCTGCTGGGTCGGCGCCAGTGCCCACCTTATCCAGTGGGGGACCAGTGATTACCGTAAGTGGTACGCCCATTACGCAAGAGGCGACCATTCCCGCTGCTATTGTCAGCACGCCTGACGGAAAAGGAGACGTATACCATATTGTTCAGCCGGGACAGTCTTTGTGGCAAATCGCCTTGGCATATAAAACTACCGTAAATGAAATTCAAAGTTCAAATAACCTTGCTTCAGATAATATAATCGCGGGCCAGAAGTTGTTTATCTCACATGAAGGGACATCCACTCCTGTGCCTGCAACACCCACGGTAACGCAAAACCCTGCCAGCGCTACACCGCTGCCAACATTTGTTTTTTTTACTCCAACATCCACAATTACATTTACGTCGACCCCTGCCGTTCCGCTGTCGGGGTCAACGGGTGCGGGCACTTCGGTGATCGCTATCATCCTGGTGGCTCTTTCAGCAGCCGGTTTGGTTGCCTGGGTTGGACGCAGTCGTTCAATTTGAATATTTCAAAAAGGGAGTAACGAATGAACGAAATTCGGATTGATGCATTATTGCCGCAGGAAATGGCTTCACGCGCAGAGCAATTAGGGGTGCGAAAATCTGAAATGACTATTCTGAAAACGTTCATGCTTGCCGTTTTAGCCGGGGCATTTATTGCGTTAGGTGCCATCTTTGCTACCACTGTGAGCGCTGCCGGTGTGTCTTTAACGACGCCGGATGGATCGATCGCATACAACACCGCACTGCCTTATGGGGTAATCCGATTGCTGGCCGGGCTTGTATTTAGCCTCGGCCTGATCCTGGTTATAGTGGGTGGGGCCGAATTGTTCACCGGGAATAATTTGATTGTAATGGCCTGGGCGAGTGGAAAGGTGCGCGGTCTGGAAGTCCTGCGGAACTGGATCATCGTTTATATAGGAAATTTTTTTGGTGCCGTCGGCACCGCCGGTTTGATGTTTTTTACCAAACAATACACATTCGGTTCTAATGCGGTTGGGATCACGGCCCTTAAAACCGCTGTCAGCAAATGCGATTTTACGTTTATTCAGGCCGTCGCTCTAGGGATTATGTGCAATGGGCTAGTGTGTCTGGCTGTCTGGCTGACCTACAGTGCGCGCTCCACAACGGATAAAATATTGGCGATTGTCTTCCCGATTACGGCTTTCGTTGCAGCGGGTTTCGAACACAGTATAGCGAATATGTATTATATTCCTTATGCATTGTTTATTAAATTCTACGATCCAAATTTTGTCGGGATGGTAAACGGACAGGTTGCTCACCTCGAAAAACTAACCTGGCAGGCTTTCTTTCTGAATAATCTACTGCCGGTCACCATAGGGAATATCATCGGCGGGTCTGTTCTGGTGGCGGCCGTCTACTGGGTGATATACCTTCGTCGGCCTGAATCTTAAATGAAAAAGCCGAAAAAGAGTAAAATTGCGCCAAACAGCAGGTAGCATAGGATTTCAATCATCAATTAATTGGAGAAAGAATTAGTGAAAAGCCTGTTATTAATTTGTTCCGTCTTCGCCCTTACTCTCACTGCTTGTGGCGCAACTCCGCCTCCGACCATAGATGCTTCTCAAGTGCAGGCGTCAGCATTAGCTGTTGCAAGTACGATGTATGCCATGACTCAAGCGGTAATTCCGCCAACTTTTGTTCCAACTGATACTCCTGTACCGAGTCCAACGGATTTGCCCAGCTCAACACCCTTACCCCTTTTGCCGTTAACCACAGATACCCCCTTTGCATTACAAAACCCAACATCCGTCCCGAGCACCGATTCTTGTAATGGACCTTTAGTCAATAAGCCGAGTGCGGCACCGGATGCTGGAAAAATTGGTACTAATATTAAGATTGTGAACGCCACGAAAGCTAACATAACTGTATCTCTTTACCTCAATAAGAATCAACAGGGAGAATGTGGCTATAAATCTTATGTGCTGTCCAAATCAAATTCGATATCAATAACAAATGCATTGCCTTTCGGATGTTATAACATTTCTGCTTTTGTAAACGACCCCAAGAAGCCAACTCAACCATCGTACGGTTCATGTGTAAATATAACAGGCGTCGATAAAACGACGATTACGGTTTCGGCGGATAGCATAAAAGTAACTGGCCCTTAATCGGTTAAGCTAAGCTATGGAATGATGTTGTAGAATGGGTACATGATAAATGACAATATTGTCTTTCGTGTCCATGCAATTCAAAGGCTGTTTGAGCGCGAAATTTCCGTAAAAAACGTCAGGAAAATATTGGAAACTAGTGAGATCATCGAAGATTATTCAGCCGAGATGCTTGGGCCAGCTCGTTTAATACTGGGATATCAGGGAAAACGACCGGTCCATGTTGTTGTATCAGAAAATGCGAAAACGAATCAAGTAATTATTGTCACGGTGTATATACCTGATCCAAATAGATGGAAGAAGGATCATCGAAGCCGGATCAGATGATCTGCCTTATTTGCAGCCAGGCTCAACTTGTTCCAGGTTTTACAACAGTAAAATTGGATCACGGAGAAATCAATCTAACCGTCAGAGGAGTTCCGGCATGCGTATGTCCTAATTGTGGGGATGCTTATCTGGATGAAAAGGTGGCAACGCGTTTGCTGGAAATAGTGGGGCAAAGTGTCGAATTGGGGGAACCTGTAGGTTACTTGGATTATTCGATTACCAATAAATAACCAATTGCATGTTTCATAACATAGGTTTTGGGTTATGATTTTCTGGATGCGAAAACAACTTATCCTCTGGGTCTCGATTTTATGTTTTATTTCAGGTTGCCAGCCAGGTAGGGTTTCCGCAACGACCGTACCGCCCCGCACTCCGGCGGTAAACGTTGTCACTCCGACTTCCACGCTAATTCCTGTTCCATCAGCGACACCCACAGTTGCGCAGTGGATGTATCCTTATACGATTGACGGATTGCGCCATCATAATTTTCAAAGTGGTAATGTAAAAATCCTTTCCTCTCTTGCAAAGACCGATATCTACACAAGTTACTTGATCAGTTATCCGAGCGATGGTTTAACTATCACAGGCGTTTTGCAAATACCTGTAAAAGGAATTCCGCCATTCCCGGTCATTGTAATGGATCACGGTTATTTTAACCGTGAAGATTATACTTCCGGGGATGGCACGGATCGCGCTGCTGAATATCTGAACCAACATGGCTATCTTACTGTCTCGTCCGATTATCGCAGTTGGGGTGGATCTGATATCGGTCCAAGCATGTATTATTCAGGCTTGGCGGTTGACGTTCTCAATTTAATCTCTGCTATCCCGTCTATCCCACAGGCAGATGCTACTCGAGTTGGCATATGGGGGCATAGCATGGGAGGCGGAGTGACATTAAAGGTTATAGAGGTGGCAGCAAATATCAAAGCGGCGGTATTGTATTCTACGGTCAGTGCAGATGATGGCGATGTTTTAGCGCGGTGGGGACTGGGCTGCATCGGCGATATTAAAGCCGGCGAGAATCAACTTGGATGCAATTCGTCTGATGTGGTTCCTCTTGACCTGCCGCCTGGTTTGATCAAGGCTTATTATGATTTATCAATGAATGCGGATCTCCTCCATCAGATATCATCCTTCTATCATTTGGATTACGTGACTGCTCCGGTTGAAATTAATTACGGTACCAATGATGGTAAGACTCTGGCGGGCACGCCTCCGGAATGGTCGAAGAAACTATATCAGGCATTCAAAAATGCGGGTAAGGATGCCCATTTATTCGGATATGAAGGTGAGTACCACTCGTTTAATGGGGACAACTGGATTGCATTCATGGAGCGATCGGCGCATTTTTACGACCAATATGTTAGGGGTTCAAAATAGCCGCTTGGCAAATTCTAATGGTCCATTTTTAAATCCGATCAAAGGTTATCGGTCTTTGCTCCATAAACCATAGCCCATTTTCCGCCTGGCCTCACGTCTTTTGTGTTGTTCATGGATCTCGTCTACATGGCTCACCTTTTCCTGGATGGCTGATTCAAGCCAAATTCGACCTTTCTCGGCAGTGCCCTGGCTGCCAGCGCCGTAGGCGCCTGTTTCCGTATCATCATCCCAGGGCGGATTAGCGATGATTGAGCCTCCCTCGATCCAATCCATGTAATAGGATGGTGTAGCCACAAAATCTATCTCGTCTACTACGCGCTCCATTTGGCACAAATCGGGTCGCAGGTGCAGCATATAGGATGTTTCCAGTTCACAGGCATGGCCCATCCCGCCGATCTTGGACGTGCGATATTTTTCTATGGCATCTGCGCCAATTTTTCCGGATGTATGCAGAAAGGCTGTGGCGCAGAATATGCGGCGATGTCGTTCGCCCGCGTACTTAACGACGTTTACCAGGAACGATGTATTTCCACCATGCCCGCTCATCAGATAAAAACGATCAAAGCCTCGCGCTGTAAGAACATCGATCACGCCAAGCCAGAAATCTTCAAAGGCCCGTCCACCGGCATTCATGGTTCCTGCGAACGAAGAACGATGTGTACTTACACCATAAGGCATGACTGGTAGCGACCAGGCGCGGGTTGGTGTTGACGTTACCGTTCCCTTCGCAATCGCATCGATGATCAAAGTGTCCACTGAAAGAGGCAGATGGTATCCATGTTGTTCGACATGCCCAATGGGAATTAAAATGACTTTGCCTAGTTCGGTGTCAGAGGGGAGTGGGAAGGTCGATTGGACCTGACTTTGGTTATTAAGTGAAATCTGAAATTCCGGATTGGATAGTTGTATTGTGTCCTGTGCGGTCAACGCGTAGACACGAGTAAAGCCGTCGTCTCGCAAATTTAATACAAGGTTATTGATATACTTTGTGAGCAATGTTTCGGATATCTCTAATCCACTTCCGCGCCAGCCATATGGAAAGCTAGGCAGAAAACCAATGCGCTGAGGATTGGAAAGGGATGCAGCGATTTGGTTCTTATCCCAACCGGTGCCAAGAGGAATAATCAGTGGTATATCTCGAGGCAAATCAGCGACTTCTGGCCAGGTCATTTCAGCGTAATTAAAATAATTGCTCATTCTAAAACTCCAAATAATCAATAATGCGCGTAGCCATTATAAACAAACCATCTCAGATATATTAACCCAAAAAAAGAAAAACAACAGCCTTCGCTCACAGGCAGCAAACATTATGAATATTACCAGCCTTCAAAACCCGTATATCAAACAACTCGTCAAATTACGAGATGATAAGAAGCAAAGGAAACTTGAAAAAATGATGCTCGTCGAAGGCTGGGAAGAGATCGACCTTGCGGTCGCAGCCGGGCATCAACCACATACAATTATTGTTTCTCCGGAACTTACTGATCGTCGATATGATATTGATTCCGCAGGGACTCTGACTGTATCCCGGGCTGTGTTTGAAAAGATCTCATATAGAGAAAATCCAGATGGGTGCCTGGCAGTTTTTTCTTTACCATCGAAATCGCTTTCAGATATAAAACTTAGCCAGAATCCATTTCTGATTGTAGCAGAGTCGATTGAGAAACCGGGCAACCTGGGTGCCATTTTGCGAACAGCCGATGCAGCCGGAGTGGATGCGATACTCGTTTGCGACGCACACACCGATATTTACAATCCCAATGTCGTGCGCGCCTCGCGTGGGACGTTGTTTACCGTTCCAACCGTTGAGCTATCGAATATGGATGCTTTCAATTTCCTGAGAGAGAATCGGATCAATATCCTCGCGGCCACACCGCAGGCTGAAGCAGAATATATACAACAGGATTTAAGCGGCCCATTAGCCATCACAGTAGGGACCGAAGATAAAGGCCTTTCAGACTTTTGGTTACAAAAAGCCGATCTCAAAGTAAAGATTCCGATGGTAGGAAAGGTCAATTCGTTAAATGTATCGATCGCAACTGCCGTGATTGTTTATGAAGCCATAAGACAGCGGAGTTCGTAGTTACTCATGACCTCTGGAAATAAGAATATGCACGCAGCAAACACTGCGTGCATATTCTTATTTCCAGAGGTGTACGTGTCCTACTTGCTCGTAATTCTCAATTTCTTAAACCTTCTCCGTCACCCTATATCGCGTCTCCAGGTCGTGACGGAATTGCTGGGTGTATAAAGTGTAATATTGTCCCCGTTGCCGCAGCAATTCGTTATGTGTACCCTGTTCGGTGATGCGCCCGTCCTGGATAACAAGGATTCTATTTGACTTGCGGATGGTGCTTAAGCGGTGAGCAATGATGAATGTAGTGCGGTCTTTCATCAATGCTTCCATACCTCGCTGGATGAGTGCCTCTGTTAATGTATCGACACTCGATGTAGCTTCGTCCATGATAAATAATTCGGGGCGGGCCAAAACTGCGCGCGCCAGGCTGATCAACTGCTTTTGTCCGACGGATAGCAAGTTGCCGCCTTCGCCGACGTTTTCATCGTATCCATTCACCATGGTCGTGATGAAATCATGGGCACCGGCAATCTTGGCAGCTTTTTCTACGGCTTCATCCGTGGCGGTCAGCCGCCCATAACGAATGTTTTCGCGGACCGTCCCTGAAAACAAATGGGGGGACTGCAATACGATACCGATCCGCGAATGGATCGATTCCAAGGTGTAATCTGTGTAATCACGACCCCGGATCCGGATTATGCCGGAACTTGGCTCATAAAAGCGGCATAGCAGGTTAACAATGGTTGACTTTCCGCCTCCCGTGGGTCCAACCAGGGCGATGATTTCACCCGCTTTCACTTTCAACGAAAAATCGGTTAAGACAGGCTTGCGGTCTTCGTAATAAAATTCTACGTGGTCGAATTCGATATCGCCTAATAAAGTTGAGGCAGAGACAGCTCCAACTTTATTATGGACTTCAGCGGGGCTGTCCACTAATTTAAATATTCTCTCCGCAGAGGCGATCGAATGTTGCATCTCGGCATAGACACGCGCCAGGTCCTGCACGGGCCACATCATGAAGGTTAGATAAGAAACGAAGGCGTTGATACCGCCAATCGTTATTAATCCCACCTGCGTCTCGATCCCACCGTAAAAAACGATCGCGCCAAGTGCCAGGGCGGCGATTATTTGTACGGTGGGGAGGAAGAGTGCTGAGAGCCAGGCAGCCCGATACGAGGCGTGATACATTGTGCCTGTCAGGAGTTGAAATTCCTTCAGGTTTTCTTCTTCACGACCGAGCGCTTTAACAACACGCACACCCTGGATATTTTCGTTATAAGCACCGGTGATTTTGGAATTGGCGCGGCGGCTGTTACGAAATTCCACCAGGATCCGCTTGCGGAATTGCACAGCGATGAATACCATGACGGGGATGATGACCGACACGATCAGGGCCAGGTGCCAGTTGATGATGGTCATGAAGATCAGGGAAGTCGTTATGTTCATAAAAGCCCAGGTCGTATCCACAACGCCCCAGGTCATTAAGTCGGCTACCCGGCCGCTGTCGGAAGTGACTCGCGCGATCAGGCGACCAACTGCATTTTGTGCATAATACGAAAGCGACAAATCCTGCAGATGGTTGAACATCATCTTGCGCAGATCGTACTGTATCCGCTCGCCCAGCACACCGGCCAGGTATATGAAAGTAAATACTGTTACCGCCTGTAAGAGGATCAATGATCCATAGATGGTCGCAATATGGATCACCGCGCCAGGATTGCCCAATTCAATTCCGGTATCCACGATCCGCTCGTTCAAGTATGTGAAATATGCATCACCGGTGGATGTCAGGGCAATGGTAATCAAGAACCCGATGACCCAGTTCTTGTGCGGCTTCATCAAGCCTAGTATCCGCTTGAAGACCGGTGAAGTCAAATTGGATGTAAATTCTTCCTCTTCCAATTCAATAAGTTCGTTTGACATTTTTCTTTTCTCCGCTGGGATGCTTATTTATATACGCTCTCACCAGCTGCGCTAAACCTTCCTCATAACATCAATCGACGGTTGCTACCTCTTGTTCGAGTTCCGCATCGATCCGTGTTTGGATATCGTATATTTGTCGATAGATGCCGTTTTTATCTTCTACCAACTGTTCATGTTGGCCCATTTGGAGCACACGGCCTTTATCCAATACCAGGATCAAGTCTGCATTCATGACTGACTGGATACGGTGTGCAATGATGAACGTGGTGCGGTTTTCCATCAAGTCGTAAAGTGCAGAACGGATTTCTGCTTCCGTTTCCGTATCCACGGAGGAAGTTGAATCGTCGAGGATAAGGATTCGAGGATTCTTAAGGAGCGTGCGGGCTATTGTCACGCGTTGCTTCTGGCCGCCGCTCAAAGTCACACCTTTTTCGCCAACGAGCGTGTCGTAGCCATCCGGAAAAGACAAAATAACAGGGTGGATCGCTGCTGCCTGGGCGGCACGCTCAACATCTTCTTGTGACACGCGGCGGCCGACCCCATACAATATATTCTCCCGGATCGAACGGCTGAAAAGGAAAGGTTCCTGTTGCACGATGCCGATCTGTCCACGCAGATATTCCCGTGAATAATCCCTTAATTCCACTCCATCCAGCAGGATCCGGCCGCCGGTATATTCATGGAACCGGGGCAGGAGGTTGACCAGGGAAGTCTTACCCGATCCGGTCGATCCAAGCAGTGCCACAGATTGCCCGGGATGGATATGGAAGGAGATGTTTTTCAAAACATCCGTCCTTCCATCTTCATACATAAAAGAAACGTCTTCGAAAACGATGTCTCCTCGAACTGGTCCAGGAGGTTGAATGCGCCCTTCCGTAAGCGGCTCGCGGGCTTGCCTAACGATTTCCATCAAGCGGCCATAGGAGACCATGCCCGTCGACGTTTGCACGATCATGCGTCCCAGGTTTCGGATTGGCCAGATTAGCCAGGCAACCAGTCCCACATAGGCGATGTAAGTCCCGACGGTAATCTCGCCTCTGATGGCCATCATGGCAGCAAAGACAAAGCCGAACAACATTTGAAAACCAAGCACAATGTCTGAGAGTGGCCAGAAGAGCGAGTTCATGATCAGTACAAGCTTTCCTTTTAAGAATTTATTCCAGTTGTCTTTTTCAAATTTACTCTTCTCATAATCCTGTCGGGCGAAGGCTTTTACAACTCGCACACCGGTCAAATTCTCCTGCAGGGTGGTTGAGAGGATTGCTTCCTGTGCTTGGTATTCTTCGTATCGTTTTGTTATTTTTTTAAAAAACCATAACGATACCAGCAGGATGAATGGAATAACCACAACGGATATCCAGCCTAGTTTTGCGTTAAGATTAAGAATGGCAAACCAGTTTATTAAGAATAATAGGATGATCCTGCCAATGCCGATGGCCTCTTCACTAAAGAATCGGCGCAGGGCGTCCACATCCGAGGTGACCCGTTCAATCAAGTCCCCGGTAGGGGTCTGGCTGTGATAAGAGAAGCTTAGTCGTTGGATGTGATCGAATAGAAAATCACGCAAACGCCTGGTTATTCCTTCAGCTGTGTAAGCCGCTAATCGTCCTGAAAGAAATGAAAATGTGCCTTCCAAAGCAGCCAATCCAATAAACCCCAGGCCAATGACGCCTAACGTCCTGGTCAGGGAGCCGCCTATGTAAACATGACGGTTCAAAATATCATCTGCAAAGTAACCCAGCAGCAGATAGGTGCAAGTCTTGGACAAGGCGGAAATTGCAAGGGCGCCGGTTGCACCGAAATAAGGCGCGCGAAAATCAGTCATCATGCGCCAGATTCCGATGAGTCGGTTTTCATGGATGGCATTACGAAAGTCAAATATATTATTGATATTGGTTAGTGCTGTTTTCATAAGTTCATTCCTAAATCCAGCCAATAAAAAAGCCACGGTGCAGAGTGCAACCGTGGCTAATGTTGGAAATAATCACAAATGTGATCTACGGACAGCCGGCAGGCGCACTTCGCGAATCTATAAAGACTCCAGAGACTTTGTGAGCAGCGATATTAATAAGTGTCGGGTTCATGAAATGCGCCTCCTTTCTTTTTGTGTTTTTGTTAAAGCGCGATGAGTTTATCATGTAGAATTGATGTGTGTCAAGGAAAAATCATGGTTTAATGGGGAAGCAATATTCTAAAATATGTGTTTTAATTGGCAAATATCATGCGAGTATTTAAATTTACTTTAGATGTGATTAGAAAACGGTTGCCGGTCAAGGCTGAAATCCTATCGGTCTTTAATGTATTAATATTTGTTGTATTTGGATGGTCAGTTCGGGGGTTTCTATTCGAAATTCCATCCTTTTTGCTGTATCTCAGCCTGGGAGATATGGCTGCAGTTGTGTTTTACATGATGGCATTTGCCTTCTTTGAATGTGTTTTGTTGACTGGTGGGCTTGTAATAGTCAGCATGATCTTGCCTCAAAATTGGTTAAAGACCGGTTTCGCTTACAAAGGCTTCTTGATAATTCTCGTTGCCACTACTTGTTTTATTTTGTTCCAGGGCTATTACAAGGTCGGTTTTTTCCAGAATATTATTAATAATGACTATTCTCATATTCAGCCGATGTTGATTGGGGTGATTTTAGGTTTGATGGGAACTCATGGGCCTGTTGGCAATTTTTCATAATAGGCCCAGGTTACAAAATTATTTGTCGAAATTCATAGAGCAATTTAGCGTTTTTTCTTACATTTACGTGCCGCTGGGTGTGATAGGTATTCTGGTGGTCGTTGTGCGAAACGTATTTTAAGGTTAAACCATGCGATCAAAATTCACATTTTCAAGGCGGGACTTTTTAAAACTTACCTCTCTTTTGCCTTTGACGTGGGCTTTTCAACCACTCGTGAAGTTAAGCGGTCCCCAAAGGACCACGGACAAACCTAACATAATTGTCTTGGTCTTTGATGCGCTGTCGGCTCTGCATGTGCCATTGTTTGGATATGTACGCAATACCATGCCGAATCTGGCAAAATTCGCGGAAAATGCGACGGTTTATCACAACCACTATTCCGCCGGAACTTTCACGGTACCCGGAACGGCATCCCTATTAACAGGGTTGCACCCCTGGACGCATCGTGCGTTCCAATTGGGTGCAGGTGGCATTATCCATTCACAAGTAAACCATCAAATATTTGCAGCGGTTTCCAACGTACTTTCCACGTACGGTTTTGCCCAGAACAGGTTCGCAGATTTGCTGTTAAGTCAGGCATCAAATTATATTGACAATCATTTCGATAATAGTAGTTTTAATGTGGAACGTACTTTTGTATATAATTCACCTCTTTTTAGAAAGGATGAGCGTATTGCCTACGCTAGTTTCGAAGATAATATTTACCAAACAGGGGATGGAAATGACAGTTCTTTGTTTTTAGGATCTCTTTATCGCTTGTGGGTTTTGTTAACAAGGTTAAGGGTTACAAAGGATTTTGGAAAGAATTATCCTACCGGGTTGCCGGATGCCACTGAATTATTTAGGCTGGAAGACCTCGTCAATGGTGCAATTAAAATCCTTGGTGGTATAAAAGAACCGGCGTTCACTTATTTACATTTTTATCCACCTCACGGCTTATATCACCCCTTGGCTGGATTTGTAAATAAGTTCAATGACGGCTGGAAGCCTGCGGATAAACCGATCCATCCGTTGGCATTTACTCAGAATGACCCCGTTTTTTCCAATGCTACCAGGCTGTTGTATGACCAATATATAGCGAGTTGGGATCTTGAGGTCAGTCGGCTATTCGATTATTTGAAGACCTCCGGGCTGTTAGATCGGAGCTATGTCATCATAACGTCCGATCATGGTGAATTGTTCGAGCGGGGTGAAGTGGGTCACTGGACACGCTTAATATACGAGGCGATTATGCATGTACCTTTGGTTATCTCAACGCCAGGACAAAAAGGGCGTAAGGATGTCCGGACCATAACAAGCAGTGTTGATCTCCTTCCTACTCTAGCTCAAATGGCGGGCGTGCCAGCCCCTGCCTGGGGCGAAGGGCAATTGCTCCCGGAGTGGGGCGGCTCAGAAACTCCGGATCGAAGCATTTTTACGGTAGATGCAAAGAACAATGCGTCTTTCGCCCCCCTGACAGAAACTTCAATATCGCTGACTAAGGATCAGAACCGCCTGACCTATTATAAATATCCAAATTTCGGCGAGATGTTTGAGTTCTACAACCTTGCCGATGATCCGGATGAACTTAAAAATCTATATCCTTCCAAACCCACAACCGCAATCAAAATGCAGGAGGAATTATTACAAAAACTATCGGATGTGAATAAGCCATACGATTAAAAGCCTGAAAATGGTTGTTTTTTTCCTGCCCTTTCCGTTATAGAAACAAAAAAAATTTAATGGCGACTTAGGTAGGAGACAGGAAATGATTCTTATGACAGGTGCTACCGGAAAGACCGGCAGTGAATTAATAAAGCGATTATCGGCAAAAGGTCTCCAGGTACGGGGATTGGCACGAAGTCCTGTCAAAGCTAAGGCGCTTTCCTCTCTACCGAACGTCGAGATCGTGGAAGGTGACATGGCACGACCGGAGACACTCGACGCGGCGCTGCAGGAGGTGGATCGCGCCATGCTCATCTCGTCCTCTGACCTCTCTATGCTTGACATCCAATCTAATTTCATAGAAGCAGCCCGCAAGGCCGGTGTCAAGTATGTAGTGAAGCTTTCTGGAATCATGCCGGAGCTTGACTCTCCCTTCCGATATGCCCGCATGCACGGTGAGATTGAACGACGCCTTGAGGTATCCGGAATGGCGTTTACACATCTACGGGCCGGCGAGTTCTTTCGAGTTCTTTTCTGCATATTTTCGGCAGGTGCCATCGATTATTTCTAAAGGAGGCGTTGATTTTGCCGATGGAAGATGCAAGGATTGCATCAATTGACGTCGGGGATATCGCAGAGGTTGCGGCCACTGTCCTGACAAATGCCGGTCACGAAGGGAAAACCTATCCAATCACCGGTCCCGAAGCCCTGAATATGACAGAGGTTGCCAAGAAGCTCTCGACTGCTACACGGAAGTCGATCCGGTATATAAACGTTTCTCCAGAGGAAGCGAAGAGTGCCAATCTTGCTGCCGGTATGCCGCCTTATACGGCAGATGCTTTATTTGAGCTTTTTGCTGAACGGCGCAAGGGCAAGGAGGCGCAGGTTTCAACTGTCATCCCTACGATTTTTGGATGGCAAGCCACTCGCTTTGACGAGTTTGCATCACGAAATGCAGCGATCTTCCGCGGCGAGCAGCCCGCGCCAAAAGTCTGAGTTCAAGTCTAAATCGGCTTTTATCATTTGTATTGAATATATGGCGCCTGTCCTTACCAAACTGACAAGAGACAGAGCAATAGTGCCATTTCGCCCCAGTTCTTCTTGATTATTTATCTTTTTCAAAGATCTCGTAATAGCCTTTATCCAATTCGTCGTTGGAAAGATGGGCGTAACGCTGGGTGACTTGAATATTACTGTGGCGGGCTAATTCCTGGGCCAGTTTAAGGTTTCCTGAAGCGCGTAAGACAGTGGTCACAAAATAATGACGGAACGAATGCGGCGTAATGCTGCCAACAGCTTTCTCGCCTAAAGCTTGGCGAACCCAACTCTTGACAATATTACGTCCGCTGGCTGTTGTAATTGTTTTGATCTTTTTGCCGGCGCCTTTGTCATGACGTGCAAAGAGGGGCAGGGCCCCTAAAGGTTTTCCGGACTCTCCGTCCAACTTGATACGGATTGATAGGTAATCCTTCAGGGCTGTCATCGAACGAGAGGAAAACCTTACAACGGCCTGCTTATTGCCTTTTCCGATGATGACAGCCCTGCCTTCGTTCCAATCAATATCACCACGCCGAAGTCCGCAAGCTTCATGGACGCGTAATCCTGTATCTGCGAGAGTCAATAAGAAGGCCTTATCCCTCATTGCGCGTAACCGTTCCGTATCCTCTTTGGCTGTCATTAGCCCACTATCAACTATAAAGCTCAAAACACGTTCTATGTCGTTTATGGGAAATTGCGGTAGACGAATACCCGGGCGCCGGGAGCGTTGATGAATAAGCAGGCGTAATCGCGGCAGGTTGATGTCGCTTAATCGCTCGGCTGCAACATACTCGAAAAAACCCGCCGTAGCATGCAAATAGAGTTGTTCGGTGGCCGGGGAAAGATTCTTGAGATATTTAGCCAGCCAAACAATCGAATCTTCTTTGAGTTCAGTGACAGGGGTGGATATTGGATCTAGATTATTTTTTTGCAGCACAGTTTGAAAGATATTGGTTGCGTTTTTATAGGTACGGGCTGTATGAGCGCTGCGCGCAAGCTTGATAGTATCAAGGTATTTCGCGATCGTAGAAGATATGGTGGTTCCTTCCATAAGAATAATTATACGAAGTTAAGGAGAAATGTCAATGCTTTTGATAATAATACTTATCAGAAGCATAAAACTTAACAAAAGCATAAATGGCGCAGATGTAGTCACAGAGGCTATAACCCACAATATCACTAAATAGCTCAGATTTGAAGTGTCAATCATAAATTCAATCCATAAGATTACATAGAATCTTTGTTTATAATAGACAAGCCCACAGACGAAAAATATATATTGAATTACACGAAATTAAAAAACGATAAAGTCTCAACACGTTCAGTCTGAAATTCATGGCTCACGCACCGGTAAACCCATACGCTTTTGACATCGATAACAGTACGTTTTTTTCTCACCAATTTTGATGTGCTTATAACCTTCGAAACGTGAAATTACATTGCCGCATTTTGAGCATTTAGTAGCTATACGATTAGGCGGAAATAGATCAGATGGGGTTTGTCCCATAGATTGTAAAACAGGGGCTAAAAATAAACGCTCAGCAGAAAAATCATCTACATCCCCCACCCCGCCCGATGGACGTAGCATATCATCAGGCGCACCTATTGCAAGCGCCAGAGATGCCCGTGCCGTCGCCTCTCTGGCTCTCGGTGCGTCCTGCTGCTGCGGATCCGCACGAGGCGGCTCCGCAGCAGACGCAGGGACCGCCCCTCGAAAACGCCAGGTACGTCGGCGACCGGGCTGCCACTTGCAACAGGAACCAGCGCCCGCTGATATAAGCGCTACATCGGGCGGGGTCAGGATATTATCGTGCGGGGTAACGTTACTTTGGATCGAGATTTTACGGATAAAAAATTCTAAGCTATACCCCCTAATACTTATCAGAAGCATTGACATTATTATACGAAGGGCTACAAATTCCACCCCCCTTCACCTTCACAAGATTTATTTTTTAAAGGCTTATCAATTAAGGAATCTAATGGATGGGATGAGAATTTATCCCTGATTAGTGCCACCATTTGATTTACCTTCACCTCTCCCCTATTTTTTTACCGATTTACCTTTGACTTTGTCTGAGCCGTTGATTTCGTTGGACGGTGATGAGTCGCGCCTTTTCCCGTGCTTTTTCACGTTTATTGAGTTCAAGTGTCACCAGCCAATAAATCGTCAAAAAAAGTATGACCAGGGAAGTACCACCATAGAGCAGCTTGGCAACTGGGAGCGCCGAGTCGGTGCCGGCAAATAACCCATGGAGAGTTGCACCAAGATACCCGACCAGGCTTAGAGTATGTATGCTCCTAAATGCCTGGGCACCGATTATTTTCCGCATGTAAAATGTCACTGTAACGAGCAGGGAAAGATAGAAACCAATAATTCCCAATCCAACCCAAAACGGTCGATAAGTGTCGATAAATGGCACTATTATTTGCCATATCGAGAACGGTAAAAATTGGTCGAGCATTAAGACGGCTACGTGCAGCAGGACAAATCCCAAACCAAGTAAAGAAAGAAATTCGTGGAAATCATACGAATAACTACCATCGATGGTTGGGTGAAAAAACTTGGTCGAGATCGCCATTCCCCACACCATCGATAACCACAACAGGAAATAGGATGTCAAACCGGCAGCTCGCGTCACATACCACCAGGCTTGCACCGAATCCATTGCAAACAGGGATTGAAGTGAATTAACCATGGTTGTGCCAGAAGTTGTCTGACTCAACCATAACGCAGCCAGTAGACCGACGAAAATTATCCCGACGAAACCCATGATTGCAAGAAATTTTAGGATTTGCCCACCAGTTGAATTTGATTTTTTATTAGCTAAAGACGTGGTCGTAGTCATTCAGATACTCCTTGCCGAATTGCGAGCCGGAAATGCGGCCATCACGGTCAACTGTGATATAAGCTAATTCAGGAAATTTTGATATCAATCGATCGGCTTCTGGTTGCCCCCCGATCAATAAGGCCTTGGCATATGCTTCAGCCTCGGTTATTTTAGGAGCGATTACCGTTACGCTTAACCAGTCAGTTTCTGCTGGGTTACCTGTCCGGGGATCGATCAAGTGGTGCCTTACCCGGCCATTTTGACTCCAGGTTCGTTTTGCAATCGAAGAGGTGACTATAGAGCATTGGCCGACATACAAAACTGCTGCAGATCGATCGGGGTTGCTTGGATCTTCCAATTCGACTTCCCAGCTTGAACCGGTACTTGGGATTCCAATGAAGTTAATGTCGCCTCCTGCGCTGACCGCACAGGTTGAGGCGAAGGATCTCAGCAAATTAGACGCTTTCTCAACAATCCAGCCTTTTGCGATCCCACCCAGGTCAATTTCCATGGAAGCGGGTAATCGAACGCGCCCTTCCGCCAGGTCGAACTCGATATCAGTTAAGGCTGACCTGCCGGGGTGAAACTTTCCTGCAATAGGACCGGCTCCTTCAGCACGTATTATCTCCATACTTTTATCGTAGCCTGCACGTTTCAAATCTGGCAGGATGGAAGGATCGAACATTCCTCCTGTCTCATCAAAATACTTAAGAGACAATGTCAACAATTCCATTAGGTCTTCTGAAACTTTATGCCATTTTCCTCCAGAGCGATTAAGCTCGGAGAGTTCGCTCTCAGGCAAAAAACGGCTGAAACGCTTTTCTGATACCTCGATGAACGCCCTCGCAGCCTGAAGCCCTGAGATAGCCTCGTCATCCCCCTCCGCTGCCATAATAACTGAAGTGTTCATTGACCGAAATTCAAGCGTTTGCATCAGGACCCGCCGGTGTGAAATATAGGCAAGGGTGCAGAATTATTAAATGTTTGGATCGAAGGCTGAACTGGCTGTTGAACTTGTGGTTGAACAGAAAGAGGAGAATTTTGGAATGGATTCCAACTGTTTTGGTTATTGCTGGAGCCCAGGTCAGGTAAAGGCGCAAGGGTTGGCAGAGGAGCAATGTTAACGGATGAGGGCGAACTGTTCTGAACTGGCTTCGGCGCATGCGCAAGCATGATCCAACCTGCGAGAAAACTCATGACGCTCGTCAACATGATCCAGAGACGTAGACCGAATTTAAAAAGTTTCATATCTGCCTCGCTTTTTAATTATTGATGAAAATCCGACCGTCCGAGGTCAATGTGATCAAGCCTCGTTGTTGTAATGCATTCAACAATGCTTGGATTTGCTGCATCTGCTGCTGCGATTGTTGGACCTGCGCGCTGGCTTGGTCAAGTTGTTGTTGTAATTGAGCTTCGCGCGCCTGGTATTGTTGGTCACGGGCCTGATACTGGGCCACTAAACTCTGTAATTGCTGGATTTGTGATTGTTGGTTTGCGTTTGGATCGACAACCTGCGCTTGCGAGTTTGCTGCTACCGTGCCATTTGGGTTGAATAGTGCCACACCGCTGATTGCCAGCATGGCTCCCCCCACACAGGCGGTCATTAAGAGTGCTGCCAATAACGCGATGTATTGTTTTTTCATAGGTCCTCCGGACTGAATATCAGCAAGAGTATACATTTCAAAGATTACGGGGAGATGAAGTCGAAATAAACCTGGTTTAATAAAATCATGCCTTTAAAGTGGTTTCTTCCTTGAATTTACAGATAGGCTCTAAAAGAGGTTGTCATCTTCTGATCATGTTGAAGTGCTAAAATAACAGGGATAGGGACTAAAAAACATGCGTATATTACTCATTGAGGATAATCGCCGTTTGAGCGAAAGCCTGCGGGCAACCCTCGTCGAAGACGGCTATGCAGTAGATGCCGCATTTGATGGAGTGGAAGGCGAAGAAATGGCCTTGCTGGCCCCGTACGATATTATCGTGCTCGACATTATGCTTCCCAAACGGGATGGCATCGAAGTTTGTCGCTCATTAAGAGACCAAAAAAATACCACCCCAATTTTGATGTTGACCGCGCGGGACGCGCTCGACGACCGCGTACTGGGGCTCGATAGCGGCGCCGACGATTACCTGGTGAAACCCTTCGAGATCAAGGAGTTACGCGCACGGCTGCGAGCGTTGTTACGGCGCGAGACCGGTAATAAAAGCGGCAACCTCCTGATCGAAGATTCTGCAGCTCGACCCTGCCACCCATTATGTCTGGCGGGAAGAGAAACCGATTGATTTGACCGCCAAGGAATATGCCTTGCTCGAATACATGATGCGGAATCCAAACCGGCTCATTACTCGCGAAATGGTGGTAGCACATTTGTGGGATTACGACCAAAGCATAGCTTCTAATGTCGTGGACGTCTATATTCGGCGTCTACGTCGCAAAGTGGATGATCCATTCAAGGTTAAACTGATCGAAACCGTACGTGGCGCGGGTTACCGCTTGCACGATCCCGAACGGAAGTAATCCAGGCATGAAATCTCTTCGTGCTTCAATATCAAGTTTCTTCCAGAGTATCCGTTTTCGGATAACTCTGTGGTTTGTTCTGATACTTGCAATTGTCTTGGCGGCATTTAGTGTATTTATCCTATTAACACAATCTCGTGATTATCAAGTCGATGCCGTTGGGAATATGCAGGAAAAACTTGCCAGGTTGCAGACTTATTTCCAGAGCGCACAATGGCAAAATTCAAACCTATCCCCCACAGACGTTCCCAATAATCAGGCTCCGCTTCAAACCGGTGACTTAATAATCCTTGTCGATATAAATGGGCAGGTCTTGCAAAGTTGGGGTGCAAATCCGGCGGATCCTACTGGTCTTGTCGGTACACTGCTTCCGGTGGCAGCTCAAAACCAGGATACTCGCGTTTACCAGCAATCAATTCCGATCATTAATAATAAAGATAAGGTGAATACAGACTATCTGTTTATTATTGTTCCTGTTGTACGTGGTGATTCAATGCTGGGGTTTTTGATCCTCGGCAGCCCGTCTCCGTTGGCCGATCATCTTCGCCGGCTAGCGCTTTCTCTGCTTGTGGGAAGTTTGGGAATGCTGGTCGTCGCCTTTCTTGGCGGATTATGGCTGGCAGATCGCGCCATGCGGCCGGTCAAAGCGATAACGAATGCAGCTCACGCAATTAGTGAAAGCGATTTGAGTCGGCGGTTGAATTTGCAAGGTCACGATGAGCTTGCCCAACTGGCGGCCACGTTTGATGAAATGCTTGCTCGTTTGCAGGCGGCATTCGAGCGTCAGCGACAGTTTCTGGCAGATGCCAGCCATGAGTTGCGTACACCTTTGACGGTCATGAATTTGGAGGTAGGCCGTGCTCTCCGGTCATCGCACTTCCAGCTGAGTATCAGCATGCATTGCAAACGGTGGACGCGGAAAGTACTCGTATGACGAGACTTGTCAATGAATTAATGGCCCTCGCCCGTATGGATGCAGGCCAGGCTCAATTTAAAAATGGAAGACCTTGATCTTAGCGATGTTGACCGTCGAGGCAGTTGAGCGCATGTCTCCTTTGGCAGAACAGACAAAATGTCATTCTTGAGATGGGTGAAATGCCTGAATTGTGCGTTCAGGGCGACCGTCAATACCTTATTCAAATGATCAGCAATTTGATCGAAAACGGAATTAAATATAGCGGATCTGGTCAAAAAGTGCGGATCGAGAATGGGCTGATCCATAATAATAATCAGGATTTAGCTTCCTTGCGTGTCTCGGATACTGGACCTGGAATTGCACCAGATCATTTGCCGCATATCTTTGATCGCTTCTATCGGATCGACCCGGCACGCTCAAGAGATAATGACGAAGATTCGCACTCACCCACCGGCAGCGGACTTGGTCTTTCAATTGTTTCCTGGATCGTTCAAGTACATGGTGGCGAAATTCATGTGACAAGCAAAGAGAATGAAGGTTCGATTTTTGAAGTGACATTGCCCATTAAACATTAACTTGACAAATAGAATAAACGTTCTATAATATACGATAATGTATCCCAAACTATAAGTACGAGAATGGATATGGATGGGGCGTCACCCACGCATATCATTTTTTTTCACATCCTTCCCGTGAGCATGGGGCATGAATGCATTTGTCCGTTTACAGATGCTAACCAGCCAAATGGAGCTGGAACCGGCGAGGAGTCTCGCGAACGACAGCCTGCTCCACCGACGGAACGCGGCCAGGTTGTTTCACACCTAAACAAAAAGCCGCAATTTTCGTCCATCCGGCACAACTTCCCAACGGTAAAAACATCAAGCTGCTCAAGACCCTGCTGACCTCCGCTTGTGAGCGGGATTGTTTTTACTGCCCATTCCGTGCCGGGCGCGATTTTCGTCGTGCAACTTTCAAGCCGGAGGAATTTGCCAAAGTCTTCCTTGAATTGAACCGGACGGGCATTGCCGAAGGGGTTTTCCTAAGCTCGGGCATCACCGGGGGCGGATTGCAGAACTCAGGATAAGCTCATCGATACAGCCGATATATTGAGGCATAAACTGGGGTTCCACGGTTATATTCATCTGAAGATTATGCCAGGCGCGGAAAAAGCCCAGGTGGAACGCGTCATGCAACTGGCCGATCGTGTCTCCGTAAATCTCGAAGCTCCGAACACCGAGAGGTTGGCACGGCTCGCACCTCATAAACAATTTCTGGAGGAATTACTTCGTCCATTAAAATGGATTGATGAGATCAGGCGAAGCCAACCCTCGCCAAAGGCTGGAATGGTCGCTGGCCATCAACAACCACGCAGTTCGTTGTGGGCGGATCCGACGAAACCGATCTGGAGTTGCTTACAACTACCGCCTGGTTAAATAAAAATGTTCGGCTCAAGCGGGCATACTTTTCCGCCTTTCGCCCCATCGCCGATACGCCACTTGAGAATAAAGCACCCACCGATCCATTGCGCGAACATCGTTTATATCAAGCTTCGTTCCTGCTGAGGGATTATGGCTTTGATCTGGAAGAATTACCTTTTGTTGATAATGGCTTCCTGCCTCTCCATTCAGATCCAAAACTTGCCTGGGCGCAAACCAAATTAAAGAGAACGACCGGTAGAAATCAATCATGCAGACAGGAGGGATCTACTCCGCATACCGGGTATTGGACCGAGAGGTGCGGATGCCATAATGCAAACGCGGCGTATCAGCACGCTCAATGATCTTTCATCGTTACGAAAGCTGGGAGTGATCGTGGAAAAAGCAACCCCGTTTATATTGCTAAATGGAAAACGGCCGGCATATCAGTCGATCACTTTTCTAAATAATCAGTGTTTTTTTCATAATAACAGCCGGATGGATGATCCACCGGTCTGTTATTGTGAACCTTAAAGTTTTCAAAATATATGACATGTAAAACCTTGCAATTGAATATATATCGTTATATATTATGAACACGTTGGAATGATCACATTCGATCAGATACTCGTTCGTCGGAGCATGGGACATTGCCAAAATACTTACAAGTCGCTTTGACGAAAGGAAACGAAAATCCAAATGAATACACCTGCATCGCTTGTAATCCGTACTCAAAACAAGTACAGGAGTTTGACGACTAAAGTAGCGTACAAAAAAGGCGAGATCATCTGCCCGATCCCAACCGAGTCGCTTTATAACAAGCCGAATCAATTTACAGTTCAAATCGGCGCGACCAGCACGTGGAGGTGAAAGAACTGGCGTCGATGAACCATTCATGCGATCCCAGCACATTCCTCGACACTACGCGGATGCTCGTCTTTGCGGTGCGTGACCTGGCGCCCGGTGATGAACTGACTTTCTTTTACCCATCTACAGAATGGGAGATGAGTTCGCCATTCATCTGTCTGTGCGGCGCATCAAACTGCATTCATGTGGTTGCGGGTGCGCGCTTCCTGCCGCTTTCAACTCTTGAGCATCATTTCCTAAACCATCACATCCGTGAATTGATGATCGAATTGTTGAATAATACAGAACGGCACCTTATGCAATTGGAACGGGAGAGAAAATTCGACGTAATCTCACAAAACAATCCACCCATTGCGTAGACCTTCCCGCACGGCTTGCGTCCGGTTGGTTGCATTCAGTTTGTAGTAAATGGATGAGACATGAAATTTGACGGTATGTTCGCTGATGCCCAAGCACGACCGCGATCTGTTTGTTGGCCAATCCCTTTGCGAGCGTAGCTAATACTTCGGCTTCGCGATCGGTTAATGGCCCACGAGCTAAAGTTCATCCTCAGAGGTGAAACAATAGCTGATGTGTACCGACGATCAATCCCTGCGATAGGGCGTGGATCGCAGCGCATAATTCGTCTGCAGAGGTCTCCAATGGCAAGATTCCCCATACTCGCGAAGGATGCCTATCAGCTTAATGTTGAATGCTTCATCCCTGAGGAACAGGATCGCTGCGGGCTGAAAGGATCTGCTTCGAACTCCGAGTGACGAACGAAGCCGACGTTGTAATTACAACGTCGGCTTCGTTTTGTCCTTCCTGCAAAGAGTCGCTCCATTCGTTTCGTTCGTCAACAATTTTGATCTTATCGTCTGACGAGAGCAGTGAACGCAATCCTGCCCGTAATGCAGGTGAGGGAGCGACTAGCAGGACACGGATCAATTTATTTTCTCTCTCCTACCGTCACTCTGACTGTCTCTGGGCTTGCCGCCCCGCAGGACTTCGACCGG
>CAVWHR010000017.1:0-47324 GCA_963754835.1 uncultured Chloroflexia bacterium
GCTGTCCAATGCGATGGAAAATGCCTTGAGACAATCGGAGCTGCGCCTGCAAGACAGGCGCCCGGTAGCGGCATAGAAATCCGCCGCTCAAGCGCTTGCCTGTGACAAGCGCCGATTCACCGCGGATTATCCCGACAACGGGGTGACTTCAATCCCCTGTTCCAGGGCCTCGATCCGAATCGCGCTATTGATACATGCGTCCAGTTTCTCGTTGTGGCAACATTCGGCAGGCAATAGCGAGAGAACATCGTTGGCGTATTCCCTGATGGTGTCGAGGTAGTTGCCCGGATTGTCTGACAGCGGCAATGCCGCCTGAAAATATGGCGTTCCATGCCGACATGAAATGGCGAGCAGGTAGACATCAAACCCGTTGGCAACTACCTGCTTGTCGCGCACGGCAAAATAGAACGTGGAACTGCAGCACGCAATGTCAGTCGCCTTGATACGCTGATTGACCGACTCGATGAAAGCTCGTGCGAGATTCAGTTTGGGCATGAGCCTGATCCGATACCGTCCGAGCTGCCCGGCTACAAGCAGACTTTCCGAAGGTGTGGCCTTTTCCTTGCGGGAAAGAATCAAGAACAGCCCCCCCAGCGTAAGCACGGCAAGCACTTCAATCATGGCGAGCGTAACCAATCAAAGATTCAGTCGCCAGCCCCCCGTCGGGCGAACCCATGTAAAAAAGGCTGGATTTATCTCCAGCCTTCCTCCAATTCTGCAAATTATATGCTGTGCGCAAAATCGACTCTGCGATTTTCTTTCCAGCACTTTTCCTGATGACATATTAGACGCGGTTTTTCCTTGCCCAGACTGACTACCTGGATCTGTTTGGCGGGAACGCCCAGTTGTTCCAGATTCTGTTGAACCGCCTGGGCTCGTTTATTGCCCAGGTCCAGGTTGTATTCCTTGCTGCCGCGCTCGTCTGCATTGCCTTCAAGCGTGACGATATCGTTCTTGTGGCCCTTGATGAATTCAGCCTGCTTCTGGATCACCTTTTGATACTCGGGCTTGACGACATACTTGTTGTAGTCGAAATAGTCGCTTTGTTTTACCAGCTTCTGCAATTCCGCGTGAAGTTCCGCACTAGAGAGTGAGGCTGTATTTGCGCCCGCTGTCGCGGGGGTGTCTTTGTTATTCGCCTGGGACGAAGGCAGGGAAGCGGTTTTCAAGGAGGAAGCGCAGGCAACAACCAGCAGGGACGACAAAACAACTGCCATTTTTTTCATAGAATATCTCCATAGTTAGGGCTGAAGGCCACTGAAGATCCCTCAGGCAGGGTAAAAACACATCGAATCGGGAGGGAAATCTTTACGGCGGAATGGCGCAGCCCCGGCGTTGTTTTTCTTCACAGGTATTTCAAAGAGACCGCAGCCGCTGCCTCGCCTCCACTCGTTGCGCCACGGCTTCCTCGGCGTAATCTTCTGCCAGCACCTTGGGAGCGCGATCCAGGCGGTAAAGCGTCAGTATCATCGCCATCGTGGCCAGCAGCATGAACAGCGGGCCGAACAGCCAGAACACCAGCGGAACGGCAAAGTAATAGGCACGCATGCCGATGCTGTAGAACTTGCCCGCGCGATTCAGGTGGATGGCCACATGTTGCGGGCGGATCATTTTGTGATTGCGCGTCAGCGGCACGTTGATCATGTAGCCCACGTGGTTGAACACTCGCACCGCCATGGAGAAACTGAAAAAGGCCACCAGCATGTCCATCAGCATGATGAGCAGCTTGGTCAGCCACAGCTCATTCAGTGTATTGCCGGCAATATTGAGCGCGTGCCAGGTACCTTCCATCTTGTCGCCCTGCGCGCTCAGCGTAAGTACGCCGATGATCAGCAGCACCGAGGTGGAAGCGAGAAAGGTTGCAGCCATCGTGGAGTTGCGCAGGGTTTGCACGGCCAGCACTTCCTTGCCGCCGTCCTGCATGATCGACTCGACCCAGGCAGTGCGCGCAATGATGTTGACCGCTTGCACCGTGTAGGCGGGATTTTCGCGGGACTTGTAGGCAGTGAAAACATAGTAGGCGACAATCAGCAAAACGCTGAACACAAAACTATAGATATCCACGCCATAGGTTTCCAGCCAGTCGCCATGCTGCAACATGACGGCGGCGCCGTCGCCCACTGCCTTGATACTGTGTTCGCTATTTAACATGTCTCCCGATCGATTCTTTTTCACATTCCAGGTAATCGGCCTCCAGGCTGCCAAGATACCACATCGACTGGGTGACTTGGCATCCGCGCTCCAGATAAGTCGCTGGCTTCCTCTAGTACGTTGCGTTCGAGCAAAATCTCGCCGAACACAATATCGATAAATCCGGATAGTGGGTGAGGCTTCCCATCTGGACCGATGGCCAAATACTGCGCTTTTTGAAGTGTCTCCCACGCTTTGCTTAGCTGGCCTTGAATCTGCTGCATAATAGCCACTTCGCAGGCGGCAATGATCATCACGAACGGATTGTTCGCCTGCCGGGCAATCCGCGCCGTAACGCGTAAGGACTCGATAGTTTTCTGGGTATCGCCGGATAAGACAGAGGAAATGCTATCGTCCAGCGCAATAAAGCTGCGTAAATATACGTTTTCTTCCGAAAGATAGCCGGCTGCTTGCCGGGAGAACCTGGCGGCCTGTACCATGTCGCCACCCAACATCGCCATGTGCGATTGACAGAGCGCTAATCCACCTCGAATTTCCGATAAATCGACATTTCTAACACCCTCAACGGTTCCCGCCTCTTCGAGGGTTGGCGCTGCACCTGATTGCTTTTCCAGCCGGTCGACTGACTGCTGTACATCATCGAGCCAGTATCGGGCGAGGTCCAGCCGGTAGGTTACGATCAACGCCCAGGCATAGCCTATACTGAGGAGCGGACGTTTGTGGGTGATCTCATCCGGCAGCCTGCCAATCCAGCGAGCGAGCGCGGACATTTCGCCCATATTGATCATCGACGGGACGTTACGCTCGATCAATTCTGCCGCCCATTCCATATCCCGGGACGCCAGCGCGTGTCGAAAGGCTTCGTCCAGGTTGCCGTTCCCTTCGAGCCACATCGCTGCCCGCTTATGCAGCTCCGGGATCTCGGCCCGGTTGACTTCCACTTGGACCTGGCGCAGAAAATCGACAAACAAGGGGTGGTAGCGGAACCACTCGTGCTTCTCATCGAGAGCTGTGATGAACAGATTGGCATGCTCCAGGCGGTTCAACATGACCGCGCCATAACCCGGCTGGGCATCCGGTTTGACAACTGCCTCGCACAGCGGACCGCTGAATGTCTCTAAGATGGAGCTTCTCAGCAGGAACTGGCGGATATCCCCCGGCTGGTGGTCCAGAACCTCTTCGGCCAGGAAGTCAGACAGGTAATGTGCCTTGCCTTGCAGGTTGGCCAGCAGTGCAGTCGGATCTGCCTGGTCCTTGAGAGAGATCGCCGCCATTTGCAGCGATGTGATCCAGCCGTCCGTGCGTTCTTCCAGTGCCTGAACCGTCTCGTGTTCGAGTTCCAGCCCGATCGCCTGCTGGAAATACCGCTCCACCTCTTCACCGGAAAAACGTAAATCATCGACGCCCAATTCGAGCACGCGGCCTTTGGCGCGCAGGAAGGCCAAATCGAGCTCGGGCTCGCTGCGGCTGGCGATCACCAGGTGCAGGTTGGGAGGGGAATGTTTGAGAAGGAAGTCAATTCCCTTTAGAGCCATCGAATTTTCCAGAATCTGGAAATCGTCGAGCACCAGAACAATTTCCTTCGGAAGAGCGGAAAGTTCGTTGATCAACAGGGTCAGCCCAATTTCCAATCCACCCCCCTTGGAAGATTGGATAAATTCCAACCCTTCTTCCCCCAGCCCGGGCTGGACTGTTTGTAGGGCGCTGATCAGATAGCGGAAAAAGCGGCTAAGATCGTTATCTGAGCTGTCCACAGTCAGCCAGGCGACCGGAAGCTCTGTTTCTTTCGTCCATTCGATCAGAAGATGGGTCTTCCCAAAACCGGCCGGCGCAGAGAGCAGCGTCAGCGGGCCTTTAACCCCCTGTTTGATCCGCTCCGTCAGCCGGGGCCTGTGAGTAAATTTGCCCGGCAGCCGGGGAACCGAGATCTTGGTCTTGAGCAGCGGCAGTCTAAGATCGGTATCCGGATAGGAAGACATTTCGATCCTTTACCCTTCTTGACTCTACTATATTGCACGAAAATCGTTAAGTGGCTAACGTTCTCATTAAACCACATTCCTGGTTAAATACCCCTTGATTTTTTAATGAAGAGCGGCTGAAGGTTCGGGCAGAATATTTGCTCACTACAGAGGATACAGTACTCTTTGAGTGTTCTCAACTTTATTAATTTGGGGGTGTTAGTGTCGGGTGGAACAGCACAGGGAGCAACAGGTTGGCAAATCTTTCGGTACCAACAGAATATGATCTAGTCTCATTTCCTCGGAGCGATCAACAAGGAGATGACGAGCCACAAACCTGCAACAATGACCGGGATCAATCCCATCATGATCAACCACCTGGGCAAACTGCCAGGCGCTGTGAGCGGAAGCAGCTGCGGCAATCCAATGATGTAGGCAGCGACCAGCACACTGAGCGACAGGCGTGTCGCCATGCGGTCCAACCTGCTCAGTATACGATCGGTATCCTTGATCTCCATGTGGAATGGCTCATTTTTTTCCAGGCGTTCCACTATCCGATGCCCGACGCGTGGCAGACGGTGTGCTAAATCACGCCAGCTGACGCTGTCCAGTAGAAGCGTCCGGCCCAAACCCGCATCGGGCAGAACCAGATGCTTCATCAGGCTTTTCACATAAGGTTCAGCCACTGCGAAGACATCAAAGTCGGGATCAAGCCGCAATCCCAGCCCTTCAAGCATGACGACTGTTTTTCCCAAGAGCCACCAGGTACCGGGCAACCGCAAGTTATGACGATAAGAGATGGCGGTGAACTCATCGATCAGTTCCTGGGTGTGAATATCTTTGAGGGGAATGCCATAATATTCGTTCAGAAGGCGGTTGAGGTCCCAGACTAACCCATCCCGATCTATTTCGTCACCGAAAGCTCTCATACGAATCAATTGATCGACAATTCCCTCGGCATCCCTCTCCACGCAGACGATATAAAGCCGGATCAGATCAAGTCGATCCCTATCGCTCAAGTATCCCACCTGGCCGAAATCCACGACGCCGATCACCTCCCCCGGTAGCACCATGTAGTTGCCAGCATGGGGGTCGGCATGGAAAAAGCCATCCTCGAGCACCTCTTTGATGATCATGCTGGTGCTGTGTAAAGCGACCTGATGACGGTCATAACCGGCAGCATCCAACGCGGGGATATCGTTGAGCTTGATGCCTTGAATGCGCTCCAGTACTAACACATGCCGGGTGCTGAATTCCCAATAGACCTTCGGAATGTGGAGGTGGGATACGCCAGCAAAGTTCCTGCGAAAGCGGTCTGCATTGCGTCCCTCACGTTGATAGTCCAGTTCGTTTCGTAGGGTGAAGGAAAAGTCGTCCGCAACACCGATGAGGTCAAATCTCTTTCCCAGTGTTGTGGATTGTGCGCGCTCTGCCAGATTCGACAGGATCTCAAGATCGGTCTCGATTATGGGGATGATACCCGGCCGCTGAACCTTGATGACCACCTCCTGCCCATCGGGCAACGTGGCAGCATGGACCTGGGCTAGCGAGGCCGCACCGATGGGTTGTGGATCGATCGTGGCAAACACCTCTCCAGGCTGCTTCCCAAGCTCAAGAGCCAGAACGTTACAAATTGTCTCCCAGGGTTCCGGATGGACTGTGTCCACTAATTTGCTCAGTTCGGCAATGAAGGGGGGTGGCAAAAGGTCAGGCCGGGTTGAGAGGAGCTGACCAAATTTGACAAAGGTCGGCCCCAGTTCCTCCAGCGCCAGCCGGAAATGGATCGCCAGGTTTTCGGGCCGGGACACGGCTTTTCTTAAAGTTGGAAGCTGCAGCACCTGGCTTTTTTTCGGCTCCAGCTGGTCGAATAAATAGCCGAAGCCATGCCGGATAAAGGTATCCGCAATTTCGCGTGAACGACGCAGGTGCCGAATGGAAGACCTGGAAATGGACATCGTTTATCAGTGGAGTTGCCTATCTGGATATAAGATACCAGACCAGGATTAACAGTCCGGCCCACATGAGAAACACAAAGGCATGATAGAGCAGACCAAATGGCGGTGATATCACAGGGTAACTCGAAGTTTCCCTGGCGGGTCTTGGGCGTTAGGCTGGCTTTTCCTTCTCTTGCGGTTTTTCTTTTGCAGATAACTGCTGTAGGTCTGCTTTGGTAACCACTCCCAGCTCGTCCATGGCGGTTTTTATCTCATCACGGATCATTTTCCGTGCGGCCTTACGTTCATCCTCGCCACGATGGGTGAGTTGGTCGACCCAGGTCTCTGCTTGATCTTTTTCAAGTTCACCGCGCTTGCTCAGGTCATCCACGATCTTTTGCGCTTTTTCGCGCGTCATGGAGAGCAGCCCGACCCCAGCCATAAGACTTTTTTCGATATTTGTTTTCATTTGAACTCCTTTTTTTTCTTGCGATTTAGATGTACTGTGAGAAAAGTATCCAGCGCCCAATGACCACAAAGATCGAAAGCGCCAGTAATACAATATTTAGAGGAATAACGTCATATTCCTTCTTCGGCAAATGCTGTGTGAAGACTGCCAGCATCTGGACCAGCGTAAGTCCAATTCCCGCGAAAACGGTCAACCACGGCAGGATACCCGTTACCAGGGGCAGAATAAGCCCCAGCGCGCCAAGCACTTCGGTTGTCCCAACGAAGCGGATGTATTTATCCGGCTGTCCGTTCGCCCAGGTCATCCGTGGGTTCTCACGTATCCTGGCAGGTTGCATAATCTTCATGCTTCCTACCGTAAAATACATGATGGCGAGCAACCCTTGTGCAATCCATAATGCGATATTCATCTTGAGTCTCCTGCATACATTTTGTACAAGCATATCCCTGGGAGAATCGGTTGTCATGAAATCCAAAGTGCTATTAAAGTGCTAATTCGGTTCTTTGCCCCAAAACCTCGTGAAGGCAATTGGCAAACATGGCAGTAACGTCGGAGCTTATGCGCGGCACTGAGTGTTGATCTACGCATGGGCACATCCCGGCACGATCAAAGACATGCGTTGATCAAATGAGAATTCAGGCAATAATATAGTTATTCAAACCGAATATTCTGCAGACGTTGCGAGGATGAATTCGGTTTGGCAGCCCACTGTTTTTTCCCGCCCCGTATACCAACAGGTAACGCCAATCCAATTCGGTGGCGGGACATTTCACCATTGGGAGCGAGGTTTGCAAGCATTAACGCCGCTGCATCGGCATAGGAAACGATCATCTCAGGGGTACGGTACGCGAAGAAAGGTAATGCCATTGCTTTAGGTAGAAACTTTGAAAGCGCAGGCATTTGTACCGGCAGTCGCTCCAGCGAGATCCGCATTCGGGCTAAACCCAGAGGCGACTGCGCAACCATCGGACCCGGACACAGAATTCGCCAATCCAGTGTGGTCTGGCGGATTCTGTCGTAATTCACGCGATGCGGCCAGTATGTTGACCTTACCAGCGGGAGATCCACTCCTTTTGGACCGCCTTCAATCAAGTCAAGCAGGGCCGCACCCGCCATAAACCAGCAGACAGGTCGCTCTTTCTCAGGTATCGATTCCAGACCCGTCACGATGTGAGCTGTGAGGTCAATAAAGACCTGTCTATCCGCCACATTACCTGCCGTATCAATCACTACGTCATGATTTCGAAATATGGTTGCCAAAGCAAACGTAGACATTTCTGCTATATCCGCTTCATATACAACGACTTTCTTTCGAATTTCTGCCGATACACTCGATAGTCTTCTCACCATTATTGAGACTTTGTGATTCGATGAAGTTGCCTGCTGTACAATGTGCCCGCCAAAAGAGCCCGTTGCACCAAGAATAAGTATTTTAGACAATGTTGCCTCGTAAATTAATATTTATTTGTCGTCGACTGAAGATTGGCGCTTATGCCACGCCTTGTAGGTTTCTTCAACGCAACAGATCTTCATCCATAAAACTCAAAGGACCCAGTTCGAGCTGATTCTGAGAACCCGCTGAAATTTCCTGCTGCATGATTTCATAACCGGCCTTGATCAAGTCGCGATGGGTTGTGAAATCCCACATGGGAACTGCGGGTGTACTCCTCAAAGAAATAAGTTGCACTGGCACTCCATGCGCCGCTGCTAAACTTCAGTTCCAGCCCTAACTGCCGCTGAATGACCGCGGAAACAAGTTTCGTCAGCAGCGGATCTATCGTTTTATTTGCATCTGTGAATAAATTAGGATCCTGTAAATCCAGGGCGATAATTTCCGTTGCTCCCAGCTTTAAGGCTGGTTCAATGGGCAAATTGCAAAGAACGCCTCCATCCACAATTAATTGACCATCTTTTTCGATAGGTGCAAACCAGGGGGGAATCGAGATGGAAGCTAAAACGCCTTCCATTACGGATTGTTCCGGATCCAGGCCGTAGATGATCGGCTCACCTGTAAGCAGGTCGGCTGCAACCGTTGCCAGGCGTACATCCCAAATCTGACCGAAACGGTATTCAGGCGAAAGCCCTTCAGCGATCATTAATTCTCGCACGTAACGGCTGTACCGGTGATTTGGGCGCCTGGATAGAGCGTTCCAGGCAAATTGAAGGATGCGAGGATCCATCAGCCGGGAATTTTCCATTCGTGGATAGGCGCTTTCCAGTTTTTCTACCCCGGCCAGGTCCACACCCCAGAGCGCCAATCCAGCTGCATTGATCGCTCCGATGGAAGTGCCAACCAGAATATCCGGTTTTAGACCCGCTTCGAATAGAGCCCGTAGCGCTCCGACTTGCATTGCGCCACGTGATCCTCCCCCTCCCATGACAAAGGCTAGACGTTTTTTCATGTATGACTCCTTTAATTTTCTTCAAGAGTATGCAATTCTGATCAAGGAATGAACTGAGGTCAGCGGAACTTCATCAATTACCTTGGAAAAAGATCTTTCAGTTAAAAAGTAACCGGTAGATGTTGAGGATCCAACTCACGGTCTGGTTTCCTATACTCAGACCTTACTGGCCGTTTCACGATCCAAACATGCACATACTATAGCTAGACATGAACCTATTGTCATTGCACGTAAGTGCTATAAAAGTGTCAAATTAATTGGTCGGCGGTAGTTTTTTTATTCTTTTCGGGGGCTTAGCAACCGAAAGGGCAATATATGCTCCGCCTAAAGATGCCGATGTTACGACCCACAAAACGAAAGCCGAGGCTGAGGCGTACGAGCAACAGCTCCACGACGGCCCGTCTCTTGATTACATTCCCACAATGGTTGTGAGTTGTTTGTACATGTTACCCAACAAGCATTTGGCGAACCCTTCGGCCCCTTTACGGAGGGTTCACTTCTTCTTGCAAGCAATTCCTGGCGGTTTCCCACGGATCTTTCCAAATAGCACTTCTATAGCACTTTAGATTCATGACAGCTCGCGTGGCTGAGGGTATCCTATCAACCAGAACGAAATTCGAATCAGCAAGGATATTTTAAGATAGCTCTCAAATGCCACCCAGCAGATGCCATTCGACGGCAGAGATCGGAGGAACCTATAAGCGAAAACGGATCAATTTGAAAATACTTCAAACAAGCAAAAGAATATCAAATACATCATTCGTAAAATCACAAATACCCTGATGAAGGGATTAAAAATTGGAGGAAAAACCTATGTTATCTGCATTTGCTCAACTGTTTCGTAATTGGTGGATGTTCGCGGTGCGCGGATTGCTCGCCATCGTCTTCGGCATCCTGGCCTTGATCTGGCCCGCATCGGCGATCCTTGCCCTGGTTTTACTGTTCGGGGCTTTCGTCCTGGTGGACGGTATCTTTGCCGTCGCTGCCGGTATTTCTTCGTCTTCATTCTTTGGCCGCTGGTGGGCGTTACTGCTCGAAGGGCTGACGGGAATCATCATCGGATTGGCGGCGTTCTTCTGGCCGGCTGTAACCGCACTCGTGCTGCTCTACTTCATTGCAGCCTGGGCGATCATCACCGGCATTTTTGAGATCGTGGCTGCGATCGAGTTTCGGCATGTGATCCCGGGAGAATGGGCAATGATCCTTAACGGGCTGCTCTCGGTCGTCCTTGGCGTCCTGCTCTTCGTTTTTCCAGGCGCGGGTGTAGTGGGTGTCGCCTGGGTGATCGGCATTTATGCCATCATCGCCGGGATCATGGAAATGATTTTTGCCTTCCGCTTGCACAGCCTCGGAGACAAGCTCAAGATAACCGGCATGGTTAATGCATAACGCTGGCTGGATTGGAAAATCTTGAAAGGTAAAACAGAAATGAAGACTGACTTGCAGTTGCAAAGGGATATCCAGGATGAGATCGCCTGGGAGCCGAGTGTGGTCGTACCGGAAATCGGGGTCATCGTCCATGACGGCATGGTGACCCTCACCGGAAGTGTGGAGAATTTGCCTGCAAAGTGGGGGGCAGAGAAAGCTGCACTGCAAGTTTCTGGCGTGAAAGCGGTGGCCAATGATATTGAAGTGAAATTATCCACCGACAACCGCCGCTCGGATGAAGATATCGCCCTGGCAGCTTGCTTCGCATTGGAGTGGATCGTTGTTTTACCGAAAAACCTGCAAGCGCTGGTAGACGAAGGCTGGATTACCCTCATAGGCAAGGTCCAGTGGCAATTCCAGAAAAATGCTGCTGAAGACGCAGTTAAGCCGTTGATTGGGGTCAAAGGGGTCATCAATAATATTACCGTCAAACCTCATGCGTCCCCGACAGCCATCCAGGGAAAAATCGAGGCGGCTCTCCAGCGCCGTGCAGCACTGGACGCGCAAGGAATTCAGGTCAAAACCGAAGATGGCAAGGTGACGTTGGAAGGCTCGGTCGGCTCCTGGGCTGAGAAAGAGGAAGCAGAGAACGCGGCCTGGTCGGCGCCGGGCGTTACCCAGGTGAAAAATGAACTCTCGATTCAAAATCGGAAGCCTTCACGACGAGAGCATATTCAGCCTGCCACCGCCGCCAATGTTTAATGATGGACAGGAAAGCAAGATGAATTAAGAGGTAAATATGATCGATCTTCCTACGAAAGCTAAAGTACATTGTTCGGATGGCGCCGCTGGGCACACCACGTACGTAATCTTCAACCCGAATAATCACCGGTTGACGAACCTGGTGAGTAAAAAGTGACCTGCCGCCGTTCAACGAATATCTCGTGCCTGTTGACCAGGTGGAAGAGACCACGAATGACCTGATCAAGTTGAAATGCACGCGAAAAGATCTTTACGCGATGGAACCTTTTGAGTGTGAGCAATATATCCGCACCAAGCTCCCCGCATATTCGGACTATCCTAATTTTTATCCCGGGTTGGGGGTTACAACCAGGGAGGTGGATACCTTTATTCCTGTGAAACTCTGGAACATCCCACCAGGTGATATGGCCGTGCGGCGCGGCGCGCAAGTGGAAGCGACGGATGGTACAGTGGGCCAGGTTGACGAACTGCTGATCAACTCAAACAATATGCAGGTGACACACCTTGTAGTGATGGAGAGGCACCTGATTGGAACACAGGGAGATCACTATCCCTGTCTCGCAGATCGAGCGCGTTTATGACGAGACGATTTACCTGAAACTGGATCGGCAGAGCGTCGAACAGTTGCCGACAACGCCCATACAACGCTGGCCGTGCGATGAAGACGAAAAAGCGCGTTTGGAAATAGGCGCTTATTTTCCTTTGAGGTTCTCCTCAGAGGGTTACGTATTAGATTTCAATTCAAAAAGGAGAAAAATGATGGACAAGATGCTTGTGGTTGTATTCGATAGTGAGCTCAAAGCCTATGACGGCTCGAGGGCTCTCCAGGAACTGCAGAATGAAGGCAGCATCAACCTCTATTCAAAGGCTGTGATCGCCAGAGACGCCAGCGGGAAGGTGGCAGTCAAGCAGCAGGGCGACATGGGTCCTGTCGGGACGGCCGTGGGCCTGCTCACCGGGAGCTTGCTCGGCCTGATCGGCGGGCCGGTAGGACTCGCCATCGGCGCGGGCGCCGGGATGTCCGGGGGCATTGCTGTACGACCTGGCGAACCTCGGGGTCGGCGAGGATTTCCTCAGCCGAGGTCGAACAATCCCTGCTGCCGGGCAAGGCCGCCGTCGTAGCCGAAGTTTGGGAGGAGTGGACGCTGCCGGTCGATACGCGCATGGAGGCCCTGGGCGGCGTCGTCTTCCGCCGCACACGTGGAGAATTCCTGGACGCCCAAATCGAGAGGGACGTTGCGGCGCTCAAGGCCGACCTTGCCGAGCTGGAAGCCGAACGTGACCAGGCAACCGGGGAGGCCACGGGCGAAACTCCAGGCGAAGGTGGATGCGGCCAAGGCCAGGCTGCAAGCCACACAGGACGAAATCCAGGCGAGAATCGAGGCCAGCAAGCAAGAGACGGAAGCGAAGATCAAGTCCTTGCAGGAGCAGGCAGCCAAGGAAAGCGGCGAACGGAAGGCCAAGCGCGAGGCGCGCATCGCCGAGCTGCAGGCTGATCAGAAGCGGCGCAGCGATCTGCTCAAGCAAGCGTGGGAACTTACCAAGGAAGCCCTGTCTGTCTAAGACCTGGCCTGATCCAAATATTGCAGCAAGCGGCGCAAATTGCCGCTTGCTGCAATATTTTTAACCGTTCGGTGAGAAGCAGGAGGAAAGTTGGAGCAAGAATGACACTTTTATAGCACTTTAGATTCATGACGGCCTCTCTCCTCGTTGGTATGCTTTGATCATCGCCAACGAGTTTTTTATGATGGATAGGCATCGATCACACTAATCTGTTTACGTGAACTTTTGAAGGAGGTACAAAATGACTAAAATAAAAATACCAACCGGAGATAACAAAGATAGATAAACAAAAGCAGGAATTGCTGCAGAAACAGGCCCATTCCTGGATCAGCTTCATGATCGTCAGTTTGATCGGGATGTGGCTGTTTCAGCAGTTCATCCTGACCCCTGGCTCATCCGCGAAACGCAATCCCCTACAGCGAGTTCAAATCCAAGATCGCGTCCGGGCGAGATCGTCGAGGTGACCCTGGGTGCAAGACCGAATCGTGGGGACGATGAAGAACCCGGATGCTACGGATACGAAAAACCCTACCATCCCCTTTACCACCAACGCGGTCCCAAATGGTGACCCGACGTTAATCCCAACCCTGGACAAGGCCGGCGTCAAGTATAGCGGTCAGCGATCCCCCCAGCCCGTTGGGGAACTTCCTGCTGGCGTATGGCCTGCCGCTGGCATTGATCGGCGGCCTCTGGTACATGGGCTCGCGCCAGATGGCCGGAGGCGGAATGGGCGCCGGTGGGATGTTCGGGGTGGGCAAGAGCAAGGCCACCGAAGTCAAGCCGGAATCGATCGGGATCACCTTCAAGGATGTGGGTGGCGCTGATGAGGCCATTGCGGAACTGCAGGAGATCATCCAGTTTCTGCAAGACGCCCGAGCAATTCGCCCACCTGGGTGGGCGTATTCCCAAGGGTGTCCTGCTGGTCGGCCCTCCCGGAACCGGGAAGACTCTCCTGGCCAAAGCGACCGCGGGCGAGGCAGGTGTGCCTTTCTTTGAAACCAGCGGCTCAGAGTTTGTCGAGATGTTCGTGGGGGTGGGAGCGGCGCGCGTGCGCGACCTGTTCGAACAGGCCCGCCAGGCTGCCCCGGCGATCATCTTCATCGACGAAATCGATGCGATTGGCCAGTCGCGGGCAGGCGCGATGCGCATGGGCGGTAATGACGAGCGCGAGCAGACCCTCAACCAGCTGCTGGCTGAGATCGACGGCTTCCATACCGAGCAAGGACAAGCCGGTGATTATCATGGCCGCCACCAACCGGCCGGAGGTCCTCGACCCGGCGCTGCTGCGTGCTGGCCGCTTCGATCGCCAGATTACCGTCATCGGCTCCTGACCTGACTGGCCGCTTGCAGATCCTGCGAATCCACAGCCAGAAAGTCAAGCTGGCGCCTGATTTCGACCTGGAACGGGCAGCCCGGATGACACCCGGCTTCAGCGGCGCTGATCTGGAGAATGCGATGAATGAGGCCGCCTTGCTGGCAGCCCGCCGCAATGCAGCCGCCGTGACTTTGCAGGACTTCGAGGCCGCTATCGAGCGGGTCGTCGCCGGCCTGGAAAAGAAGTCGCGCGTGATGAACGAGCAGGAGCGCACCACCGTGGCTTATCACGAGAGCGGCCATGCGCTGGTCGCCGAACTGGTGCCGCATGCCGACCCGGTCGCCAAGGTGAGCATTGTGCCGCACGGCCGCGGCGCACTGGGCTTCACCATGCAGATGCCCACCGAGGATCGCTATTTGCTGACCCGTGAAGAGCTGGAAGACCGCCTGGCGGTCATGCTCGGCGGGCGGGCCGCCGAACAGGTGGTGTTTGGAACGATCAGCACCGGCGCAAGCGACGATATCCAAAGAGCGAGTGAACTGGCCCGCCGTATGGTGACGGAATTTGGCATGAGCGAGAAGCTGGGAACGGTGCGCTACGCCACACAGCAGTACCAGTTCCTGTCAGGCGACATCGAGCGCGTCTGCCAGCCCGGAGACACTGAAGATTATCGACGAAGAAGTCCAGCGGATCATCACCGAAGAATATAACCGGGCGCAGACCCTGTTGAGGGACCATCGGGCTGCCCTGGAAACTGTGGCGCAACAATTGCTGAAGACAGAAACCATAGATGGCAAAGCAGTCAAGCAAGCACTCGCTGTAAAGGCCACCGAACCGGTTCTTGTGAACTGACTTGAGACCATTATTACAATGATCCCGGCGGTGTTTGGCGGGAACCACTTCAAACACTGCCGGGATGAATTTGAAAGACCTCTTTTATCACTTGCTTTGCACGATTAAATTAGATTGAAGGAGTACAGACATGATCCCACTTGGAGATGCGAGCCGACGCCCAATTAATTTTCCAATCATGACTTTGACGATCATCGGCGTGAACGCATTCGTCTTCGTTCTGGAACTGATGGGAGGCGATGCGTTTATCAATTACTGGTCGATGGTGCCGGCAAATATTATGACACCGCATGGTTTCATCACCATCTTTACATCCATGTTCATGCATGAGGGCTGGGAGCATATTATCGGGAACATGCTCTTTTTCTGGGTATTTGGCCCCGAAATTGAAGACGTAATGGGATCCTTCCCCTTTCTAATCTTTTACCTGCTGGGTGGTGTAGCAGCCACCATTGCGCAGGTATGGATCGATCCCACCTCAACAATTCCCAACCTCGGAGCCAGTGGCGCGATCGCAGCAGTGATGGGTGCATTCCTGATCACGTACCCCAGAGACCAGATCCGCACTGTTGTCATCCTTGGCTGGTTTCGCGCGTGTCACTTTCCTGCCTGCCATCTTGATGGTTGGCTTGTGGTTCCTTACTCAACTGTTCAGCGAGGTGGGAGCACTTGCTAATGTACAAGCAGATGGAGGCGTGGCATACATGGCACATATCGGGGGATTTGTTTTTGGCGCACTCGTTTGCCGGTTGTTCAAATCACGCAGGAGCCGACGTTTACAGGGGCTGGAACCAGGGTTTCCATATGATCGGTATGAATAAGGAACGGACCAGAGCACAGACCATCGTCCAGGCCTACGGGTGTTCTTCGTTGGCACGCTTCACGCTTTTCGATGATAAATCCTATTACTTCAGCCAGGGTGGATCCCCTGATCGCCTATGTTGTAAAAGGGCGGATAGCATTGGCACTCGGAGACCCTATAGGCCCGCAGGAAGATTTCTCGGCTTCCCTGGCCGGTTTTCAGGAACTCTGTGCCAGCAACGATTGGCAGCCGGCTTTCTACCAATCGCTGCCCGATCACCTCGACTTGTACAAACGCTTTGGTTTTGATGTTCTTTGCATAGGTCAGGAAGCGGTTGTCAACCTGGCAGAATTTACACTGGCTGGCAAATCTAGCAAATCGTTTCGGAACCTGTACAATCGCGTAAAGCGGCTTGGATACAGGGTTGAGCTATACCAACCTCCGCTCGCTGATGACCTGTTAAACGAGTTGCGCTTGGTTAGCGATGAATGGTTAACTACGGTACATGGGATTGAAATGAAGTTCTCATTGGGATGGTTTGATGATGATTACATCAGAGGCTGCCCGGTGATGGTCGTTTATAGCCCACAAGGGAAGATTGTCGCCTTTGCCAATCTTTATACCGAATATCGATTAAATGAAATCTCAATGGACCTGATGCGTCACCGGAAGGGGACTGAAAATGGAACCATGGAATTGTTGTTCGTGTCCTTATTTCAATGGGCAAGAGAACAAGGATACGATAGTTTTAACCTCGGACTGAGTGCCCTATCTGGGGTGGGTGAGCATGCGGGTGACCCAATTATTGAGCGAGCGGAGTTCTTCATTTATAAGCATATCGATCACTTTTACAACTTTAAAGGATTGCACGCCTTCAAACAGCAATTTAATCCCCACTGGTCGCCGCGGTACCTGGTTTACAAAAATCCACCTAGTCTCCTAGCCGTAGCCGCAGCCATTCTCCGCGCAGATTCAGGTGACCGACTTTCCCGGGGCTTACCGTCGGATCGGCGGCTCAAACCCAAGAGCTTTTAACCATGAGAAGCTTGAGCTGAGAGAATCCTTTTCTGATGCCTCATTTGAATATTCGCCGCAAGCTCGAACGACTAAACCCTGAGACAGGTAATTGGATAAATTTTGATGGAATAACGGACACAATAAAAGGAGGTAATGATGGTTAAAACAAGATGGGAAGTAAAGATCGGTTCGCGAGTAACGGCGTCAGATGGCGAATATGGCCGTTTACAACGGGTGATCCTGGATCCATACCAGGAGAGGGTCGTAGCTTTGCTTGTTCGGCAAAATGGCTGGGCTGCGGTCCGGGTCGTTGTCGTGCCGGAGGAGAAAGTGGTCGATGCTAGTGAGAATGAGGTGCGATTAAAGTTAAGTCGGGATCAAATGAATGCACTGCCTGAATATAAGCCCGGTACCGGATTAGTTGTGGAAGGCCGGGTGTATGAGGTGAAGGATGAATCATTCGCTGTACGCGGACCACAAGGTTTTGAGATCGGATGCACACCTACCGGGCAGCAGCACGGCATGCTCGGAAGCCAGATCGGCTCAACCAGAAAGGGAACGACTGGCACTCCAATTCTGCGCGCGGCCACATAGTAATCTGTCAGGATGGTCAGGCCGGCAAGGTGTCCCTGATGCTGCTTGACACTGGGGGAGAAGTGAAGGGCTTTTTTAATGCATGCTGGCCACCTGCCCGGCCGCAACCTGATCGTGCCAGCCGCCTGGGTTCAGGAGGTCGACAAGGAAAATGTACATCTTTCCATTGAAAAGGCTGCCTTGCAGGATCTGCCCGATTATGATCCCGATTATGTCCTCGAAGCCGAGGTGGACCAGGCTTTATGGCCTGACGAAATGCTGCGTGAGACGGATTATAAAGCGATTGCTGAAACAGTTGAAAATGGAATCGTCGTCTTACGAGGCCATGTTATCTCGTCGGCGAATCATTCACGCGTAGTAGATGCAGCCCGCTCGGTACCTGGTGTGTTGGATGTGGAGAATCACTTGGTGGTGGATGATGACCTGGTGATCTCCGTGGCTCAGGCGATTGGTAGCGACCTTCGCATGCGTGGGGAGAGAGTTTCTGTCGGAGCTCAGAACGGGGTCATCATTTTAAATGGCGAGGTTGCCAGCGCAGTCTTACGAGAGGCTGCTGAGGAGATCGCTGCGACTGTTCCTCAAGTACGCGGCGTCGTCAATTATCTCAGGACGCCGCACGGAGTCGTCAATCTTGAAGAGCAGCAAGTTCTGCAACCCCCCATCGGTCGAGAGGTGCATGCCACGGATATATCGCTGGGTCAGGTAGAGCAAGTCGTCATCGATCCACACAATCGCCGCGTGACTGCCTTTATCGCTCATGGCTATTACCCAGATCTTCAGCAGGCGAACCGACAGGCATTACCCGATGAAAATCCGCTACAGGAGCGCAGCATCGTGATCTCGATCCATGAGGTACGGTACGAGACGGATAATTCGGTGTTCTTACATATCAGCAGTATTGAAGCTGCCCAAGATCGTGACTACGATCCTGCCGATTTTGTATCGCCCCCCGAGGATTGGCTGCCGCCCTATCCTTATCAATGGAAAGACGTGCTATTTGAAATGGAGGCTAAATGATCACCAAGAATAAAGCCCCTCATCCCTACTATTTTTGGAGGCGAAAACCTGGATCGATCTATTCTAAAGCAAGGCCTCGAGGCATCATAAGATGAATAATAAAAACGATCCAGCACACCGCAAGCATGTTCTCATTTTGATGGCAGATTTTGGCTATGGTCACCGTAGTGCTGCCAATGCGATCGTAGAAGCGCTGCAAGAAACCCACGGCCAGGACTGCCTGGTAGACATAATCAATCCCTTTGATGATAAACGCACTCCTGCCTTTTTGCGGAAGGAGCAGGCCAATTATGACAGAATAGTCAGGAAGATGCCCGAATTGTATAAATTGGGGTATCAAGTCAGTGATACCCCGCCGGCAAGCGACCTGATCAAGAACACGATGATGCTGTTGTTATTCAACGTCCTCCGCGAGATTGTCCATCAGCATCAACCGGACGTCATCGTTTGCGTTTATCCCATATATCAGGCCATTCTCGCAGAAATATTCCGGCTTGAAAAACGCCGCATCCCATTGCTTACCGTTGTCACCGACCTGGGGATCGTACATAAGTTATGGTTCCATCCATCGGCAGATTTGTACCTGGTACCCACCCAAACGGTCTACAATATGGCGCTGGATGCCGGTCTTTCTCCCGAAAAAGTTAAGATCACCGGCATCCCCGTTCATCCCGACCTGGCTAAAGGGAACCAGGATCAAGCTTCGATCCGGTCTGACCTGGGGTGGCAACCGGATTTGTTTACCGTGCTTGCCGTCGGCAGTAAGCGCGTCGGGAATTTGTACGATTCGCTGCGTGTTCTGAATCATTCCGGTTTGCCGCTGCAACTGGCGGTCGTCGCCGGCGGGGATGATAAGCTTTACCAGCGTTTAGAGGGAATGGAATGGCATCAGCAGACGCATCTGTACAATTTCGTTGCCGATATGTCAACTCTGATGAGAGCGGCCGATTGTGTACTGGCAAAAGCGGGTGGTTTGATCGTTACCGAGGCGCTGGCCTGCTACCTGCCACTCATCCTGGTAGACGTCATTCCCGGCCAGGAAACCGGAAATGCCGACTATGTAACTACTGGCAATGCCGGCGATCTTGTACGGGATCCGATCGAAGTTCTCGAGGTTTTGTGCCATTGGATGGAAAAAGAGAAAGATATCTATAAAACAAGGAGACAAGCTGCCCATCATTTGGGACGCCCACGGGCAGCCTATGACGTCGCTGAACTCGTTTGGGCTGCGGCATCCTAGCAACATGATATGCCTTTCATAGAATGCAAAGCTGGGTGAGGCCATATATTCAATTGTCTTCTTATTAAAATAACAAGTAGAATCTAGTGTATAAGTCTCATAAATTTAAACCTGGGAGACCTATTATTCCCCAATTATCTTGACCAGCACCCGCTTCCGCCTGCGCCCATCGAATTCTGCGTAGAAGATCTGCTCCCAGGTACCAAAGTCCAGTTTACCTTCCGTTATTGCTACAACAACCTCGCGGCCCATGATCTGACGTTTGATATGCGCGTCGGCATTATCTTCCCCCGTGCGATTATGTAGATACTGGCTGGTGGGCTCATGCGGGGCGAGACCTTCCAAGAATTTTTCGTAATCCTGGTGCAGGCCTGATTCGTCGTCTTTGATGAATACCGAGGCCGTGATGTGCATTGGATTCACCAGACACAGTCCTTCGCTGATCCCGCTTTCGCGCAGGGCCTCTTCGACCTGGGAAGTAATGTTCACAAATCCGCGTCTCGAAGGGATGTTGAAAAATAGTTCTTTACGGTAGGATTTCATGATCTTCTCTTGTTAAAATATTTGTTATATTTGGAAGTTTTACTTTACTCCTGCGTTTTGAGGTGGTTGCATTTCGCCTAAAATGACGCATCATTTTAAAAGGGAAGATTGTAAAACACAATCTAGTCAGGAAAACGTTCCCGGACTTTCGCTGAAATCTGGCGATCGGTCATCTTGTCAACGGTTTCGACGGCAAGGATCTGTCCTTTGATTTGTTCGTGCCTAAGACGTGTTTCCAGTTCACCTTTTGCCTCACCAGGGCCAAATATCTGGATGGAGTCTGCATCGCGAATACTTGCAATGACCTCATCGTAGTATTTGTTGAGTTGGTTCTCAAATTTTCGGTCCCTCTGGTCTTCTGAGGTGACCTCTTTAATCCTTCCGGGGTCTTGGAATGTGAACTACCCGAATACCGTATGTGTTTTCCGTTGCCTGAGGTCAGATGCTTGATCTCTTCACCACCGTCAGTGAGAATCACAATGATCGCGTCCCGATGGTCGAGCCACAAACCGATTTCCCTTTTCATGAGACTCTCCTTTATATTCTATTTCTCGACCGTTGGAGCTGCTCCCTCGATGATCTCAATTTTTTGTGACGACTTTTTATTCATGCGGTTGTCCAGCATCTGACCTTTACGCGCCTCCTGTTTCATGCGTCGCACATGCGTGCGCTGCCCCCTGGATGTTTTTTTAGTTTTTGCTTTGACCAAATTGGTTACCATGATGTTAACTCCTTATCTATCTATGACTAAAGTATCTTTAACTGAATCAAACTTGTTCTGAATGGAAATTATCTATTAAACTCTTTTACCGGTTACGACGCGTAATATGATTACCAGTATTACGGCTCCCGCAAAAGCAACCAGAATCGATTGAAAGTTGATACCGGATAATGGGTCGCCCATATGGAAGAAATGGGAGGCAATCCACCCGCCTAGCAATCCGCCAATCACGCCGACAATGACGTCACCGATGCAACCGAATCCGCCTCCTTTAACAACCAGCCCAGCCAACCAGCCTGCAATCAAGCCAACGACAATCCATGAAAGTATTCCCATTCTGATCTCCTTTTCTTTTTATGATTTATCTGTATTGGATTACATTGTTCTTCGCCAATTTATACGGATTAGAAACCTTTTTTATGTTTATTGTTCGATCCGGCCAATGGATTTACCATGTCCGTATTGGATGGGGCCCGATTGTCCTTCACTAGCGATGACACGGTTTGGCCTTCATCCCGGTGTGCTTTAGAGGAGCTTTTGATATCTGTGCTCGAAAACGGCCTCGATCTTTTAGGCTTGCGTATACTTACGCCTTTGTGTCCCATTATGTCTCCTTTTTTTAATCATGAAATTACAGGTTTGATTTTTAACTAGCCGGATATGTCTTACCTCTTATAGCTATCCACCGGACTCATCGAATAGCATCTTTAAACGTTTGCTCCTCTGACGATCGGCTTCATGCTCTTCTACCCGTTTTTTAAATGAATCTTCATCTATAACTAGGACATCAGGCAGGGTTTTAGAAGAGAACTGCAAGGCGATATCGTCCCTGAGTTTAATATCGTCAAAGACCTTCAAGAAAGCACCCACGCCCTGATGCACCAGGGTATGGTCATCAACGGATCCTGTTTTTCCAGGCGGTACTGGGACGGTTTGCAGGTCATCGCTGTAAACAACTCGGACCATAAGTTTGTCGTTATCAATATAGGGAAAGTCAATATGCGTTGGTAATTTGCCAAGGTTGCCGCGATCCAGGATAAAGGCATAGCGGAGTCCGTCGCTGTTACAGGACACCACCTGCACCTGCAGCTCATTGGCCAGATCATGTAATAAGCGCGGGTCGAAATAATCGCTGAAGGGGATCGAGGTGTGCGCAGCGATGTATTTATTATTAAGGATGCCAAACAGGACTACCATTCCAGTGCTTGGATCTTTTGTTAATCGCCAGCGTTTAAATCGAGGCAGCAATCCCCATTTTTTAATGACTGCCGATACCTGCGATTTCATCAATTGGGTTTTTTGATCGAAATGATGTGGTTCAATGGCCTGTGTGATCATCTTCATCCTTCTTTTCACTTTTAAGCAGCTTACTCTTGATTTCATCGAGCCACCGGTTTATCTGATCATCCGGTTTCGTGAGCTCATTACGGTTATTGACATTGTCGCCACCAGACTGAATGAATTTGTCTTGCGACTCGCCGGAGATTGGGGGGGATGGCAGGATCTCGATCGATCGTACGGAAATACGTTGACGATTCTGCCTTAACCTCAACCACCGCCAGAATCCCCAAAGGCATAAACCCGCAAATAGAACAATGAAAACCGGCAGGCACCACATCCACAGGAATGAAATTGGCCCTGCCCTTTGTTCCGCGCGCTGGCGTGCCTGATCGGTGTACCATTGTGATGTCGCAACGGCGACTTGGGTTTGCGTGGCGATATTATTGGCAACGGCGGTCTGCGTGTCGGCAGACAGCTCGTCTTTATTTTGTTGATTCACAATGGCTTCTGCATTGGTTGTCGCCTGATCAGCCATTTGAGTCTGCTGAATTGCATCTTCCGTCAAGGCGGCGCTTCGAGTTGAACTGGCTGAATTTAGGGTCGCCTGTGCATTGGCACGCACAATTGCAGAGGTGGCCGCTATCTGAGCCGATATGACATTGGCATTGCTTTGATTCTGGGTCTGTACGGCTCTCAAAGTTGCATTGGCCGAATCTAAAGTCGCCTGTGCGTTGCCGCGGACAATTTCGGCCGTAGCTATTGCCTGACTGTTGGCATTATTCTTCTCTTGGGTCAGCGCAACATAAGCAGTTGCCTGGTCATTTATTCCTCTAGGAGTATCTAAAAGGATCGCGGGTTCGGGCGCTGGGGTAGTCACTGTTTGCGTCCCACAGGCGGTCAGAGCTAGCACCGTCAGCATTAGCGCAACAATGGCGGCAACCTTTGAGTGTTCATTCATAACATATAAGTGTGACTTAATGGTTTATGAAGTAGAAACCGTTTTCGGTTTCGTCCTCCCGGTCCAATCGAAACGCGAGTTGTTTACATCACACCTATGAGGTGCAATATGACGAGGATAACGACGACAACGATCAGAATATGGATCCAACCGCCTGTTTGCGGGAAACCTGGATTTATGTTCCGGCCGAAAAAACCGAGCAGCCACAAGATTACTAAAATTACGATGATAGTCCACAGCATGAGATTTCTCCTTTTGAATGATTTGTTAAGTATGATGATGGATGGTGGTTTCAGTGATGTCCACCGGTTCAGTACTCTGGAGCCGATGGATCAAATGGCTTACATCGGGCCTGGAATAATCGTACAACAAACACTCAGTCACAGCATCCATCGCCCGGGGAGTTTTGATCTCCGCCAGTTGGGGGAGGTTAAATCATCATCACTGGGTATCGGAACTTTTATCAGGCCTGGATATTCCCAGGCAATCAGAAAAACCTGAGGTATTTACTAACAACCCCAGCATGAAGTACCCGAAAAAACGATATGTGCAGGGCGTGCGCCCTGCACATATCGTTTTTTCGGAATTCTTAGTCCCAGGCTGAAAGCGTGGGACGTCGGGGTGAGTAGATAAAACCTGAGACGGTTGACACAGGTTTTTTTATGAAGCTTTTATTTGGGTCACTGACAGAAATTGGTAATGGTGCTGGTGCTTGCCCGCCAATCCTGGTTGAAGGCTTCGACCGAATACTGGAGTGCCTGTCCGGTGGCAACAAAAGCGACATCGACATAAGATGTGGTATTGGGTGCCAGGGTTGCGATGACCTGCTGATCCCGATAGACTTTATAGCCTTCTTCGCTATTGGAGTGATCGGTCCAGGCAAGGTTCATCGTCATGGTGCCGCCGCCAACGGCAAGTTTGCAGGTGTAATTATAGACTGACCAGACCGGAGTGTTGGGCGAGGCTAATACCGCCGGTGCGGTATTTGTTTCGGTAACAATGGCCGTTTGTATCTGAGTTGGATTGACCTGCGAGGTCATTGTGGAAACGGAGCTGGCCGGAGTTAGGTCGGTGGTCTGGGTCGGCAAACTGGATATGCTCGGCAGGTTGCAGGCCGATAGAACGGCTGCAAGTGAAAGGGCTATTGATAGAAGTTTGAATGTTTTCAATTTTTTCCTTTAAGATCGTAATGAAGATTCAATCCCGTATAACTCGACTTATGCAACCCTGCCAAAATACAGCAAGTAGTGTTCGTTCCTTTTAATCATATACAAAACACTCTCCTTCCGCATCCATCGCTGGGTGGGTGTTGACCTCCGCCAGTTGGGGGAAGCTCTGTCCTCAGAAATGAAATGCAAGCCAATAGTGATCTACCAGCATGGCAAGTATTCCCCAGACGGATCCAAGTACGACCCCTGCGAATACATCTCTTGGATAATGCGCGCCGACGTAGATCCGTGTGAAACCAACCAGCGAAGCGACGACATATAGTGCGAAAGATTCTCCAAACCCCAGCCGTAAACTGTAGATGAAAAGAGACGCCAGGAAGAATATCTGGGATGTATGACCGCTCGGAAAAGAATCGCCTTTTTCCTGCCAGCCAATAATGCGTGTCTTATCTATATTGATAAATGGTCGATCCCGGTCGGATAATGCTTTTATAATTTCCACCAATAACCAGAGGGTAAGGGTTCCTAAGATGATTTCCACGGCTAAACGGCGATAGTTCAGGATAAAAAGGATGCTGGCAGCGATAAATGCCGCCAGCATATTGCCAAGTTGTGTTATCAGCCACATCCATTGGTCAAGCCACCGGGGATAAAACTGAATATTAAGAAATGCAAAAATCCGGGCGTCAAGACGCTGACCAAATGACCAGATCAAGGACAAAGTCAGCAGCGCGAATAAAGAAAGCAGGATAATCAGTTCACGTTGAGCGATCAAAGCTGTCCAAAGCGAAGCTTGTGCGCCTCTGGGCAGCCAGATGAGGAAAATTAACAGCCCTGTCAGAAGAGTTGCCAGGAAAATAGGTCGTCTGTTTGCAGACCAAAAAGAGGCCGCATGAGACCGCGCTGAAAGAGGAGGCTCTCCTGAATTGCTAGCCATGGATCGCCACCTTTGAATCCGTCAACTAACCTGGGGTTGCTGCCCGGTAAGCACGGATCCTGCCATTACCGCCAGGGCATGCGGATGAATATGAACAGATATGGAACCCTCGCCCAGCAGTATACCATCGGCAAGTACCGGCATATGTGGATTCGAATGGATGTTTACATGCTTGACACGATAGTGCTTGATGCCGATATCTTCAAAATGTCCAATTTGGGACAGCATGGCATATGAAATCATATTCAGTTTGCTCATATCCGAAAAGGTGAATAAGTCCAAACGGCCGTCCCTGAAGGATACATTGGGGGAAATCTGAAAATGGGTCCGAGAAAAGGCATATTTGAAATCACCATCATATGCGCGGAAGTATCGAGATGCCTGCGCCCGTCATGAACCATCCGCAGGCGCGAGGGTGTAGCAGAGACGAATTTTGATAACAATTCCCCGATCATGGTTAGGTTGCCGTGCTGGAGGTCATCAGCCAGGGGATATAAATCTGATAGGAGACCCAGCGCAGCGACTTCGAGAAACCAGTGACGGGAATGTCCATAATGAACTCGTCCTATATCGATCTTTAACCGGCGGCCCTGTCGTAATAGAGCGACGGAATTTGCGATATCCCCTGTGATCCCCAGGTTAAATGCGACATTGTTTCGTGTGCCGGTTGGGATGATGCCGAGTGTTGCATCACTTCCAGCTATGGCCCCAACAATGCTGTCGATGGTACCGTCACCGCCAGCCACAACGATCAGTTTGATCCCTGACTTAATGGCGTTATGTACAACGGTTTCAAGTTGGCTGTCCGGGCGCACAGTATAGACCTCGGGCAAAATCTGCTGGTTCTGCATTTCTGAAAGGATACTGGCCAGTTGCTGTGGTGATTCTTCCGGCCGCCCGGAACCTGCATTAAAGATAAGTTTTGCGCGGAGTGGGCGAAGGGATGTTGATTTTAAAATCCGCATATCAATTCCTTATTTGCAGGTCCGTTCCACAAATCGTTGTCTTTGTGATCCTTACGATCGCATCGGTGGATTCTTTGATGACGGGCATGGGCTTCTCATCGTAGGAACGAATTCCAGGACCATGGTATACAAGTGCTTTCATTATTAATCTCCAATAACTAAAGTTACCCCTCTATTTTTCACTGCTAAAAATATACTAACCCCGGGTTCTCTTTCATCAAATCATTTTTATCCACCAAGGCTGTCATTGGCAGGGAGTTGTTCCCTCAACAACTGATGTCCCGTCATAACTTCATAATCAACGGCCTGGTAATCAAAAGGGAACAGCACATCTTTTATACAATAGGGATAGGGGGGCACCCAATCCAGATTTGGCATCCGAAATAAAGCCGGTTCGAAATTCTCAACTCGTTCTCTGTCGTCGCTATTAATATATAGAAAGCCCGAGTCCTTGGTCAGATAACGGATTGCACTCATGGAAATAACTATAATCCGTTCGGGGGACCGGGCTTCACCCTCATTGAAGGATTTGAGCTCCTGCCGCTGGTCTGTAAATTGTCCCTGGACGGTCATTGCGATCACGCGCCGGTTATCAGGGTTAATGATTACCTGCTTGACCAACCCCGAGTTACCATTATGAAAATAAATCTCCTCGCCAATGGTGGGTTGTAAAAATGCCTGGTTTTGCAAATCCGGATCCCCACCTTCGATGCGTATGCTATTAATTACGCCGCGCACGTTCGGGTTACGCGAGGCGCACTTCTCGGCCAGCAATATCAACTTTGCGTCGTTAACATTCCCACTCAGCAATACCACTCCATGTGAAACACCCGTGAAAAATTTGCAGTCATAGATATGTTCGAGCGATCCCAATGCCGAACTTACTTCGGCCAGAAGCTGATCATCCGGGATCAGATAATTATTAACACCCAACAAGTTGGGGATGGATTGAAGCGCTCTTTCGGCCCGATGCTGGTTGGTCAAACTAATTACGTGACCAAACAGATAAACGATCCCTCCAAGTACCCGTACGCTGATATGGTCATAGTCTGTAGCCCTGAAGGTGGCATCTTTCCATAATGCGTTATCCACTTCATGGGCCATGGCTCTATCTGCTTTGGCGCTTTTATTGTCTCCCTCCTGGCTTTCCAGCATCGATTGACTTGTTTCTGTGCACCTTATTAATTCGCCAGGATCGGTTCGTGGTATTTGTTCCGGAAACATATTTAATCTCCTGATACAACTTTAAAGATGTTGTATAGAAAGGAATAATTCCTTTGAGGGCACTTCCCCCCTGGTAAAGGGTTGTGCCCCCGCAGGAAATATATTTAGCGATCGATTAAGAATAAAACACCGGCAATGATGGCGCATATCCCTGCGACGATACTAACAACATTGCCGCCGATGTTCACGCCTAACAGCACCAGGCCTGCCAGGATCAGATAAACTCCTAACAGAATCCATTTTATTTTACCCATGTTCATTTTAATTCTCCTTTGAGTTAATCCTAAACGGAAATACTATTTGCATAGTTCATGGTATTTGGTCGTTTGTGTCGCTCTGGATTTTCATCCCTCTCGTGGACGATGCATGCCGTTACCACCTCCTTATGATGAACTTTGAATCGCCTTTTTCCCGGCCAGCGCGGCATCGGATACGCGGTCCAATTGCTCGACTACCAACGCCTGACCGTGCTGTAATAATTCTTTTGCCTTTTGGCGTCCACCCATGGTGATTTTGTTCCTATCCAATCGCACCTGGGCCATGGCGTCTTCCATCATGCCGGCGGTTCGATCGCGCAGTTCGATGCCTTTTTCCTGGATCTGGGTTCGAGTATCTTCTCCGGATTGCGGCGCCAGCAGTAACATCGCGGCTGCCCCGGCCAGACTGCCGATCACCAGGCCGGCTAAAACGCCTACTATATTATTATTGTGATATTCGGGTACTTGATTTTCGTTGACCATTATCTTTTTCCTTTTCTGTTCTGTAAGCCAATTATTTGCTGCAATCATCCTGAAGAATTATCAGGGCAGGTCTTCTAGCCGGGTTAGTCGTCGCGTTTATCGCCAAGATAGATGCCAGCATCCTCTTGTTCCTCTTCCGTCAACTGTACGAGACAAGCCACCTGGTTTAGTATGCTTTTAAAAATCTTCACGATGGCCGAAAAGCCGCCAGGATGCCGGGTGTCAGACTCATGTTGAAGGATGGAATTATCCATTCCTGCCTCTTCTCTTTATGGGGTAATATGGCGCTCATTGGTGGTGGTTTGAGTGGTGCCTACAACAGGCCCACGCGGGCGGTAAAAGATCAACCAGACGGTTCTTTCCAGAGCCCATGCGATCAGGCCGTAGATCAGCATTGCGAACAGGGATGAAAGCTCAAGCACCATGTTGCCGGCTGTTGGCGAGGCGATCAATCCGGTAAAGGGGAACAGGAACAGGTAGGTAAACCCATAGATCAGGGCAACGATCGGGCTGCTGGGATTGGCTCCAATCAACATCAATCCAATGCGAAGCGCGATCAGGACTTCGAGGATGCCGAACAACAGCCAGATCAATTGCGTGGCTTTAAAAGTAAAGATGCGTTGTTCGCGTTCCGGTTCGCGTTGCGAAGATGTAACTTCTGTCATTCTGCTGTCATTTGACATTTTGATTCTTCTTTCTTTTTTGAGCCTGGTTCAAATTCAAAGATAAAGGGACCAAACTCGCTAAGACACGTCAGCCGGGGATGTCGCAAAACGCACAACGATGGGAATAGTTCATCCGGCCTCATTGCTATTTGTAAAAATTTGTTGAAATTATGGAACATATACCTTTAAGCGGATCGCATTCCTCTGCCGCGGAAGAGATTGACAATCGCCAGCAGGATGACGGCGCCAACCAGGGTCACCAGCATGGTCGGAATGGTGAAAGCATCGTTGATCGTCCCGACGTGGAAGATGGGGCTGAGGAAATAACCGGCCAGGAATGCGCCCACGACGGCCACAATGATATTGATCAGCAGGTTCGAATTGTCATGCATCAGTTCAGTTGCCACCCAGCCGATCACTGCTGCAACAATCAGATAGATTATTAGATTCATTTTGTACTCTCCTTCTTTGAGTTCTTGCATTACACGAATAAACCGCGTCTGCAAGTTGATTTACTTACTCTTTTAATTAATGGATTCAGCGTTTCTTCCATTAAATTACGAAGCCAAAACTTGATTTTCGATTTCTGCAGCCTCTTGTTCCACAACACGTTTATTGATCTCCTCTCTGGCAAATTGCTTGGTGTAACCGTATTTCACCTGGAGCAGGACAACATATTTATCGAGCTTGACGGCCGCTTTATCAACCCTGCTCAAGTCAAGGTCGTTGATCAGGCTCCACCATTCTTTGGATTTTCCACGGATTTGCTTCCACTTTCCTTCGAAGATGGTTTTGTTCATATTGCAGATCTCCTGATCTTTCATGAAACGCTGTCCCAGTTTATGCCGGCGCTCGGGGCAGCGTAATGCGCCGGTTTTCAAGTACTTCCTATCAGCCAAGTGGCATCATTTAATGGGAACACTTGCGGCGAGGGTTCGCAAACGTTCGGCCACACGCTCAGGCGTCTCACCTTTACTGATAAATGCATCGGCGCCGGCGGAGAGTGCGGCTTGCTGACGGGCGTCCAGGTGGCTGATGAGGACAATGACCAGCGCGGCCGGGCAGGCTCTTCGGAGCTCTTCAAGGGCCGCTCCGGGTGCGTTTGGGAGTAAATCCCAATCCACCAACAACATATCTGTGCGGCTGATTGGCGCCTGCGCTAACGTGGTTGACCAGTCGGCGGCTTCGCCAACGATTTCCATATTCAGATCTAACAGTATTAGCCGGAGGGCTGAACGTTCTTCGGTCAGGGCATCGGCTAAATATACGCGGGTCATGCACTCATACTACAATAGATACTCCCCGGCCGCATCCTGCGGCTGGGGAGTATTGTTCTCCGCCACTTGGGGGAGAGGTAAGTTAGCCAGCCTCGTTCTTGAGTCCTGGTGGATAAATAACTCGGCCACCCGGGCTTTGCCGGCGCAAAAGCATCCTAATTCACCACTGAGTTGTCCTTCCCTTATGTGGTCCTCAGATTACTGCGTTCTCCAAAACACTACAGCTTCAATCTCCTTTTTTTCTCCGGAACGACTGTCTCTTTACCTAGAAGTTCCTTGAACAGAGAATGGTAATAAATCATTGCATGCCTTAATTCTTCTGTATTTGCCTTGTGGGCCTTGTTTTTTAGTGCGATCTCGCGTGCCGCACGGTAATTACTAACCAAATCGGGATAATTGACCGAGATATCCGCTGCCCGCTGGTCAAAATCAGATACCGGATAGTCTCGAATTTGCATTACTTCCATGATCAGGTGGTCGGCTTCGACGGTGGCCTGTCCGGGTTGGTCTACAAATTTGGCCTGGACGGCCGTCCAATCACCCTGATAGCGCTCGCGCTCGCCAACGGAAAGGGGACGAATATTCAAGGTATCAACATGCTTCTGGCGATCATCCAGCTCTTCTTGGGCTTTCTTCTCGTTACCTTTGTTATCGACAGTGCGGTCATATTCAGTTCCAAATTTGTCACGAAACTTATCTGAACGTTTACGGCGGGCGAAAATCGGGGCCATGATCACGCCCATGACTACTACTATCAAAACAACAGCGATAAAAATATACGGTGTACTCATATGGAATCTCCTTTTAATATATGTCTAAACGGCGGTGCGGCATTTAACGTCTTGAACCGAAAATCATTCCCAGAATGATAAATAAAATCACAACTCCAATCAGGAAACCAAGGTTGTACTGGCTTCCGTTATTGTGCACTTCATACATCTGCACATCCTTATGGACGAATGATAGAACAAGGGTCACCGGGGAAATGATCCCGTGCCAGATTCCAAGTAGGATACCGGCGGGACTCCCGTGCGGATCGGCTGTATTGACAAGTGGATTCGGGCCGGGGGCATAGGTTTGTATATTTACACCGGGAACATTGATTTGACCATCGGGAGCGGGTGTACCACCGTTGGTATTCGGGACAGGTGTATTGATCTGTGCAACAGTACTGGGGGCGCAGCCTGAAACCATCACAAGCATTAAGGCCACTACAACGAAAATAATTATTTTCACCTTGATCTCTTACCTCCGGATATGTTTAAGCAGGCCCTTGCGTAAATGTGCCATCAAAGGCTTGCGGGTTATGGAACCACAGAGTACTGCATAATTACAGGATACTGTGTTCTATCAGTATCTAAACCAATTTTTTGTTTTTACCCAACAAATGATGAAAACAAATTTACAAGGGACTGCGAAGCGCTAAGCGAGCAGTAGGGATTTATGCAAGAAGCAGTAGATGTAACTCCACTGTCATCTTACAATCAAAACTCCCCAACTGCATCGTGCAGCCGGGGAGTTTTGTCCTCCACCACTTGGGGGAGATGCATTAAGTCATGACATGATTATGCGTTTTATGTCTAAGTCATTTTCCTTCGTCTAAAGAAAATACTCCTGTGGGAATAACTTATAAGATCACGATCATTGCTGGATATGTCCCGCGCGGAGCCAACCCCTGCGCTCCCAAACATCCACATATTTTGGGTCCGGCCAGCTTTCGAGAGGATTGAAATCCGATAATTCCATCGGCAGGATGAGGCCACGACGATCCGGTTGTGACCATCCAAATTCGATCTCGCGATCACAATTGCCGCAATTTATAAAAAACTCATCGCTTTCACGGTTGGTCTCGGGTTCAAATACTTCATATTCTTCCGGTTCGGATGCCGAGTCATCTTCTTCGAACTCACCAAAATCGCCTCGCTGAACTTCATCGTCTGCGTTCTCCTCGATCTTTTCCTTAAACTCATATTGCCAGTGGTGATCATCCTTGAGCGGACCCCATTCCCGCCAGCTTTCACTTTCTGGTCCATCCTGGATGTTCCATATATGAGTGACGATCAATTCATGACCACCGCATTTTTTACAGGTGAACTTCGATGCATTGTTATGGTCCATAGTCATATTCCTTTCGTGATTCAGCATCAATGAACCAGTTTTAATCAAATCAAGAAATATTCCCGGGCAAATTCAGAAGATATTGAATTGCCCTGGTTTTGATGATTTCATCGGCTTTAGGTAAGCTGCCCCATAATTCATATTAATACAATCACTCCCCCGCAGCATCCGTCTGCGGGGGAGTGTTCATCTCCGCCATTTGGGGGAGATGAATAAATAGTGTCAGGCGACGAGTTTATGCCGTAAGGCAAGAGCCACAGCCTCCGTGCGGCTGGTGACACCTAACTTGGAGAGAATGCTGCTGACGTGGGATTTAATGGTGGATGGGCTGACGAAAAGTTTTCCGGCAATTTGAGTGTTGTTCAAACCTTCGACCATAAGAGCCAGGACGCCCCGTTCACGTTCAGTGAGGTCATGTCCGGGTGCGGGCGGCTGGTTGGCGGCATGGACGAGTGCCTGGGCAGCCTCCGGCGATAAAGTGGCGCGTCCTGCGTGCGCCGCCCGGATGGCCTTGACCAGATCATCGGCTGAGACATCCTTGAGCAGGTATCCGATGGCACCTGCCTCCAAAGCGTTCTTCACCAACTCCTCTTCCTTAAAGCTGGTCAGGGCTATAACCTGTACCTTCGGAAACTGTTCGCGGATCTTGCGGGTGGCCGTCGCCCCGTTCATATCGGGCATCATCATATCCATCAGGATGACATCCGGCTGAAGCTTCGCACAGAGCTTAATGGCGGATCTGGCCGCTTTCGGCTTCACCGGCCAGTTCCAGGTCATCGAAAGCTTTCAAGAAGGTTGCCAATCCTCGGCGAACCATTGTATGGTCGTCAACCAGCATGACGCGAATAGTTGGAGACAGCGGTTTTGTCATAATGCCTCCTTTTGGTCAGCGTCTTTCCAGTTTATCGTGAGTTCGGTGCCCTGACCGGGCTGGCTCGTGACTGATAACAATGCACCCACTGCTTCGGCCCGTTCTCGCATCATGGACAAGCCATAGTGACCGGAGATGTTTTGTTCAGGATCAAAGCCCAGGCCATCATCATGTATGCTCAGTTCAATGACTGTTTCTTCCTGCTTTAGATTAATTTCCACTTTGCTGGCCCTGGCATGTTTGGCAACATTATTTAGTGCTTCCTGGCATATACGGTAGATCGCCACCTGTACTTCGGAGGGCAGGCTGCCTTCTCCAACTATATTTAAGTCGGCCGGGATATTTGTCCGTCCAGTGAAGGAATTAACCAACAAACGCAGGAGGTCACTCAATTCGGCATCGGTGAGGGTGGAAGGTCGAAGCTCGGCCAGCAGGGCGCGCATTTCGGCTTGAGCACCGCGCGTCAAGCGACGCAAGTCTTCAAGGGATTCTCGCGCCAGAGCCTGGTCACGATCCCAAAGCCGCGGCAGCACTTCGGCGATCAGGCCGGCCGAAAAGAGGGACTGGTTGACGGCATCGTGCAGGTTCTGTGCGAGACGCTGGCGTTCCTGCAATGCGGCGAGTGCCTGCGCCTGCTGGTACAGATCGGCATTGACCAGAGTGATCGCGGCCTGGTTGGCCACCGTCAGCGCCAGGTCGGCATGATGGCTGGTGAAGTAATTCCGGTCGGTGTGTGCCACACCGATGCCGCCGATAATGCGACCTTTTACTGCCAGGGGCACCCACATCCAGGCTTTCACTCCATCCAGTAACATCGGATGCCTCACCCTTCAATAACGAACGCAGGAAACGTGCTTCCTTATTAACCCCGGTGACGTCCGCAATCCGGATGGGGCGGTGCTTGTTAAACAGCCTGGCGAGAATCTCGGGGCCATCCAACCGGATGCGGAAGGGTGCGGCATTTTCAAGCTGTTGTACTCCCCGCAACGCCACTGCCACCAAGGTGGAGTCTTCCAATATAAAAAGCGCGGCGTGTGTGTACTTGATAATTACATGCAATTGGTCGAGTATAAGGTCCGGTTTGAGTTCCAAAGAGGAGGCTAAAGCGTACGAAATGTCCAGTAAGATAGACTGTTCACGCAGGCGGATCTCCTCCTGCTGAAAAAGAAGTTGTTCTGCCTCGACACGTTCGGTAACGTCACGGACAACACTTAATTGACAGGGACGGGACTGATATATGAACGCTGACCTGTGTACTTCGACGTAAAACGGCGATCCGTCACGTCGTAAATGCACAGCCGGGGTATTGATAACCACGCCGGACTGAACTGTCTGGGTAGACTTGATGAAATCGTCCTGACTTTCGGAATGGATATATGCCATCAGGGGTAAACCGATAAATTCCTGGCGTCTGTATCCGTGCATCTCCGCTGCCGCGGAGTTGGCCTCGACGATGCGCTGGGTTTCTAAATCGTGAATGATCAATCCATCGCTGACAGCTTCGAAGATCCCCCAATACGGCTGGTCCTTTTCTTCAAGTTGAGGCGGATGATTCTGGTTTACGCTCATAAGGTTTACTTTCCGGTAAACTCGACCTGTTGGTCACAATCGATCTTGATCAAGCCATCTTCAGGTCCGGTTTCCTTTTCAAGGTGGGTTGGGCACCTGTCCTGATATTCTGTCACTCTCATTTATTCAAACAGAGTTTTATTCTTGCCTGTCTATTCAGATAGGCTATCACATTCGCACAATGAGTGCAAGTACCCACCAGACTGGTGCATGTTTGTCGAAGGTACTCCATAATTCCAACCTGAATGCTCTTCACAATATTGCCCATCGATAGTTCACAAATCCGCGTCTTGAAGGGATATTGAAAATTGGTTCTTTGCGACAGGATTTTATGATCTTCTCTCTTTGTAATTGTCGGACGTTGTGAATGATATTACCTGACCCCATGATGTCGAGGTGTTGTATTATAGGATGAAGGCAGGTTTAGCCGATTTTTATTCTTTACATTCAAGTAATCTGCGCAATCTATGGATTATTTTGGATTGGGTCCATTATTTGCATCGCCATATCATAAATATTCTGGTTGATGTATCATCTCCATTCTTAAAAACTTTAAGGCTGTATTTATTGACATTTCCCATGTATAAGTGTATAAACCGGCCCAATATGAGCAAGATGAATCCTGCATTTGTTTTTGAGGCCAACGCTAAGCGCCTGCCCACATCCGGATTTTCGGTAGTCGGAATTGTGGGCCTGCGCTGGTTAATCGGAAAGACATAAGCTGACGCTTTAGTCGAATTTCTATTACCAACGCGCTCTCCGCTATCGGAGAGCGCGTTTTTTTTATTTTTAAAAAAGGAGTTTTTACCATGGTTGAAATCCTGGATACCACCCTGCGCGAAGGCGAACAGACGCCGTATGTCAATTTTACGATCGACGAAAAGGTCGAAATTGCACGTATGCTCGACCAGGTCGGCGTGGATATGATCGAAGCCGGCGACCCGTCCGTTTCGCCGAGTGTGGCCAGCGGCCATCCAGCGCATCGCCGCGCTGGGCCTCAAAGCGCGAGATCGTGGCCCATTCCATCGCCTCGCGTGCCGGCATCGATAAAGCCAAAGCCTGCGGCGCGGACCGGGTCGCCATCTTCTATGCCACCTCGAAAATCCACCTGGATGCCAAACTGCACAAAACGCAGGAACAGGCGATTGAGATCATCTGCGATCACATCGCCTATGCCCGCAGCCTGGGCCTGAAGGTGCGTTATACGCCCGAGGATGCCACTCGCACCGATTTCGAATTCCTGGTGAAAGTCTGCAACGCCGCCATCGAGGCCGGGGCGGACCGCATCAGTTTCGCGGACACGTTGGGGATCATGCAGCCGCATGACATGTTCGAGCGTGTCTCCGCGCTTGCGCGAGCGACTACTGCATTGCAAAATCGACCTGCACTGCCACAACGATTACGGCCTGGCGCTGGCGAATGCCATGGCGGGCATCCGCGGCGGCGCGGACTGCATCCATACCACGGTGAACGGTCTCGGGGAGCGGACCGGCATCCCCGATCTGGCGGAAACCATCGTTGCCTTTCACAACCTGGAGGGAGACCAGAAATACAACATCCAGCCGTTGATGGATATTTCGAGCTATCTCGAAAAGGTCTCCGGCTTTTTCCTGGCTCCCAATAAACCCATCACCGGGCAGAACGCATTTACCCACAAAAGCGGTGTCCACACCAACGGCGTTCTCAAAGACCCGCGCACCTACGAGCCGTTCGACCCGGCCATCCTGGGGCGTGAGCGCAAGATCGTGATCGACAAATACACCGGCAAAAGCGCCGTGGCCTCCCGGCTGGATGAATACGGCATCGAGGTCAGCGCCGCGGAGCTGGAGGTGATCGTCACGCGCATCAAAAACCTGGGCGACGAGCGCAAGCAGCTGTTCGATACCGACATCATCGAGATCGCCGAACAGGTGACCGGGCGGGAGATCGATGTGATCCCGCACGACATCAGCGCCATGGTGATGCTGGAAGTGGAATCGCATGTGTACACCACGTCGGTGGTGCGCCGTCTGCGCGGGTTTAAAAACGTGAAATACGTCTACGAGATCACCGGCGATTATGACATCAGCGCTTTTGTGAACGTGGAGAACGTGATGGCGCTGAATAACCTGATCGAGGAGATCCGCACCGTGATGGGCGTGAAACGCACCGAGACGCGCATGGTGCTGAAAAAATATAACGGGAAAGGTGAATCATAAAACCGATGCGTTGCAGCTTATATGGTTTCTTCCTGAAATGATGTATCTCCTACTCACACCTTTAATAGATCCCGAATTTTTGGATATGGGCGGTGTTCTCCAGCCCATATCCAAAAGACTCCCTCCCCTTTAGGGGAGGGTAGGGGTGGGGTTCCTGTGGCTAGATACGAAATAAATACCATCCGATGAATATAAACCGAAAGAAGGAGAGATTATGGGTACTTTAATTGAAGAAATTTTTTCCCGCAAAGCCGGGCAGAAGTACAGGCCGGTGAAATCGTGCTGCTGGATGTGGACTACATCATGAGCCACGACAACACCACCCCGCTGGCGATCAAGGCTTTCCGCGAGATCGGCAAGCCGATCCACGATAAAAACCGCATCGTGATCCATTTCGACCATGCCTATCCGGCGCCGAATGTGCTGGCGGCCGAGAACCATAAAAAGATCATGGATTTCGTGAAAGAACAGGGTCTCCCGCATCTGTTCAAGCAGGGCGTCTGCCACCAGGTGATGATCGAGGAAGGCTTCGTCACACCCGGTGCCATCGTCATCGGCGCGGACTCGCATTCCAATACCTACGGCGCGATGGGCGCCTTTGGCACGGGTCTGGGCTCCACCGAGATCGGCGTGGCCTGGGTGACCGGCAAATGCTGGTTCAAGGTTCCGGAGACCATCCGTGTGAAGTTGCATGGCAAAACCCAGCCTGGCGTCTATGCCAAGGATGTGATGATCTATATCGCCGGTCTGCTGGGCATGGACGGCGGCACCTATCGTTCGGTGGAATTCGGCGGCGACTATATCGACAACCTGCCGATGCACGAGCGCATCATTTTTCCGAACATGTCCACCGAGATCGGCGCGAAATGCGGATTGATCGCCGCCGACCAGGTCACGATCGACTACCTCGAAAACGAGACCCCGGCTCGCGGCCCATTCGAACAGATTCCGCCCGGTCGAATCCGCACTACGAGCGCGTGGTTCGAACTCGATGTTTCGGACTTGCGCCGCAGGTCGCCTGCCATCCGGATGTGGACAACGTCAAACCGCTGGACCAGGTGACGGGCTGGAAGTCCACGAGGTCTATATCGGCACCTGCACCAACGCCCGCTATGAAGATCTGGAGATCGTGGCGAATATGCTCAAAGGCAAAAAAGTCCATCCGTTCACACGCGTCATCGTCACCCCGGCCAGCGCCCGCATTTACAAGAAAGCCATGCAGAACGGGCTGATCGAGATCCTGATGGATGCAGGCTGCACGGTCACCGGCACCGGCTGCGGCGCCTGCATCGGGCGTCACGGCGGCATTCTGGCGGCCGGCGAACGCGCCTTACCACCATGAACCGCAACTTTATCGGCCGCATGGGCAGCCCGCTATCGGAAATCTATCTGGCCAGCCCGGCTACTGCCGCGGCCACGGCGCTGACGGGCAAAATCACTGATCCGCGACCCTACTTTGAGGAGGCCTGACATGGGAAAAGCCTGGAAATTTGGAGAAAATCTGAACACGGACGAGATCATCCCCGGCCGTTATAACATCACCATCGACCCGCTCGAACTGGCCAAGAATGTTTTTTGCGAGATCAAACCGGATTACGCCAAAAACGTCAAACCCGGCGATGTGATCGTCGGCGGGCAGAATTTCGGCTGCGGCTCTTCGCGCGAACATGCGCCGATTGCCATCAAAGGCTCGCAGGCCAAATGTGTCATCGCGCCTTCGTTCGCGCGCATCTTCTTCCGCAATGCCATCAACATCGGCCTGCCGATCCTGGAATGCCCCGAAGCCGCCGCCGATATCAACGAAGGCGACGAGGTGGAGGTCGATCTCGCCAGCGGCCGCATCCCCAACCTCACCAAGGGCCACACTTATCAAGCCCAGCCCCTGCCGGCCTTCGTGCTGAAGATCGCCGAGGCGGGCGGCATCGTCAACTTTCTGAAAGACCATGAGATCGAGGACCTGTTATGAGCTATCGTATCTGCCTGCTGCCGGGCGATGGCATTGGCCCGGAAGTGATCGCCCAGGCTGAAAAGGTCTTGAAGGCGCTTGATCTGCAATTTGAATTCGAGCTTGGCGATATTGGGTTCGGCGCTTACCAGAAGCACGGCACTCCCCTGCCTGATTCCACCCTGGAATCGATCCGCAAGTCGGATGCCACGCTGTTCGGCGCAGTGACCACACCGCCGATATTCCCGGTTATTTTTCACCGGTCGTGCGCATGCGCCAGGCACTGGACTTGTATGCCAACCTACGTCCCTGCCGTTCGTTTCACCATCCCACCTCGCGCCCCGGCATCGACCTGGTGATCGTGCGCGAGAACACCGAAGACCTGTATGGCGGCGTGGAGCGCGTCGAAGACGACGGCAACCGCGCCATCAGCGAAATGATCATCACCCGCCAGGCTCTGAAAGGATCATCCGCAAGGCCTTCGACCTGGCCCGCGCCGAGGGACGGCATAAAGTCACCATTGTGCACAAGGCCAACGTCCTGCGCCAGACCTGCGGCCTGTTCCGCCGGGTCGCATTGGAAGTCGCAAGCGAATATCCCGACATCACATGCGAGGAAATGCTGGTGGATACCTGCGCCATGGAACTGGTCCGTGCTCCCGAGCAGTTCGAGGTGATCGTCACCACCAATCTGTTTGGCGACATCCTGAGCGACGAAGCCTCCATGCTGGTCGGCGGGTTGGGCGTGGCCTACTCGGCAACATTGGCGCCAAGGCTGCTGTCTTCGAGCCGGTTCATGGCAGCGCGCCGGCCTTGGCCGGAAAGCATACGGCCAATCCCATCGCCACTTTTCTTTCTGCTGCCATGCTGCTGGAGTATCTTGGCGAAGTCGCTGTGGCAGAACGGTTACGCCAGGCCATCCTTGATTGCATTGCGCAGCAAGCCGTCACACCCGATCTGGGTGGCACACTGACCACCGAGCAGGTGACAGATCAGGTTTTATCGGCCCTCGAAATTATCCCTGAAAGGAAATAACCTATGACTCGCATTGGTTTTCTTATGACCCGCCTGCGCGCCGAAGAGAAACTCCTGCTCGAGGAATTAGGACGCCGCCCGAAAGTGGAGATCGTTCGGATCCTGGATGGCGAGACGTTCTTCGATATCTCGAATCCGTCCTGGGACGTGGATGTGCTTTTCGAGCGTTCGATCTCCTATTCGCGCGGACTCTACATCTCGCGGATTTTCGAGGCCCACGGCGTGCCGGTGGTCAATCCTTCCGTGATCGCCGAACGCTGCGGCGACAAATACGTCACCAGCCAGATCCTGGTCAACAACGACATCCCAACGCCGCGCGTGCTGATGGCCTTCGACGAGAGCTCCGCGCTGGCGGCAGTGGAAGCGATGGGTTACCCGTGCGTGCTCAAACCGGTGGTCGGCTCGTGGGGACGCCTGCTGGCCAAAGTGGACAACCGCTCGGCCGCCGAAGCCTTCATCGAACACAAAGCCACACTGGGCGTCAACCACCAGGTCTTTTACATCCAGGAATATATCAACAAACCCGGGCGCGACATCCGCGCCTTTGTGATCGGCGAAGAACCGATCTGCGCCATCTACCGCTCCTCGGAAAACTGGATCACCAACACGGCCCGCGGCGGTGTTGCCACCAACTGTCCGGTCACGGATGAGATCGCCGATCTGTGCCGCCGCGCCGCACATGCCGTCGGCGGCGGATTGCTGGCGCTCGACTTGTTCGAAACGGAGAACGGTCTGACCATCAACGAGATCAACCACACGATGGAATTTCGCAACAGCATCACCACCACGGGAGTCAACATCCCGGAAAAGATGGTGGATTATGTTTTGGCCCAGGCTAAAGTAATGGCCTGATGCGGAGAGGATCGAATTATGCAAAAGTGAACGGCCCGGTACGGATTACGGATCGTAACGCCGGCATACAAAAATAATCTGCTGATTACACAGATGATAAGAAAAAAATCAGCGTAATCTGTGGATGTGTTTTCCCAAATAGTATTGACATATTTGCGGCGAGTGGTAGAATACCGCCCAATATGTCAAGGCTTTTTGTCAGCCCGCGTTCACGTCGTCCGTATCCACTTCTCCCTGAGAAGGTTGGATCTTTTTGGTTCGGATGATGGAATAAAGCAGGTAACGCAAAAGCGCATCTGAACGGTGAACCCAAACAGCCCTCCTTCTCGGAGGGCTGTTTTATTTTTCTTCTCAAGGAGTAGTCATGAAAACCAAACCAAAACCGCAAGTGAAGAAGATCGTCCTGGCCTATTCCGGAGGATTGGACACGTCCGTGATCGTCCCGTGGCTCAAGGAAAATTATGGCTGTGAAGTCGTTTGTTTTTGCGCCGACGTCGGCCAGGGCGACGAAGACCTGCGCGGCCTGGAGCAGAAAGCCATCAAGAGCGGCGCCAGCCAGTGCGTGATCCATGATCTGAAGGAGGAGTTTGCCGCGGATTACCTGTTTCGGATGCTGAAAGCCGGGGGCGTGTATGAACATAAATATTTGCTCGGCACATCGGTTGCGCGTCCGTTGATCGCCAAACATCTGGTGGATGTGGCCCACGAGGTCGGCGCGGATGCCGTCGCGCACGGCGCGACCGGCAAAGGCAACGACCAGGTGCGTTTTGAGCTGACCGTCATGGCGCTCGACCCGCGCTTGAAGATCATCGCTCCGTGGCGCGAATGGGATATCCGCTCACGCGAAGATGCCATCGCCTTTGCCGCCAAACATAACATACCGGTGACCGCCACCATCAAGTCCATTTACAGCCGCGATTCGAATCTGTGGCATCTTTCGCATGAAGGCGGCTTGCTCGAAGATCCGTGGAACGAGCCGGAAGAATCCATGTACCAGATCAGCACCTCGCCGGAGAACGCCCCGGATGAAGCCGAGTATGTCGAGATCGAATTCGAAAGCGGCACGCCGGTCGCGGTCAACGGCGAAAAATTATCGCCGGCGAAGATCGTCGAAAGGCTCAATGCCATCGGCGGGACGCACGGCATCGGGCGCGTCGACCTGGTGGAGAATCGGCTGGTGGGCATGAAGTCGCACGGCGTGTACGAGACTCCCGGCGGCACGATCCTGTTCTATGCCCACCGCGAACTGGAATCGCTGATCCTCGACCGCGAGACCATGCACTTCAAGGAGATGGTGGCCGTCAAATATGCCGAGCTGACCTACAACGGTTTGTGGTTCACGCCGCTGCGCGAAGCCATCGATGCCTTCGTCAATTCCACGCAGGGACCTGTCACCGGCACCGTGCGGCTCAAGCTCTACAAAGGCAACATCATCGCCGCCGGGCGCAAGTCACCGTTCAGTCTGTACCGCGAAGATTTTGCCACCTTTGGTCAGGAGGATGTCTACGACCAGAGTCACGCCGAAGGCTTCATTCGTTTATTCGGTTTATCCATGAAGGTCCGCGCGCTGAACGGTCTGCCTGTCTCGGGCCTGGACATGCCCAAGCCTGATTATTCACGGTTCAAACGTGACTGAAAGAGACGGGATGATGAAAATGTGGGGCGGCCGCTTCGACCAAAAATTGGACTCCATCTGCCCGGCAGTTGAACTCGTCGCTGCTTGTTGACCAGCGTCTGGCCGTACAGGATGTCGAGGGCAGCCTGGCCTGGACGCAGGCGTTGAAGCTGGCGGGTTTGCTTTCCGACGAAGAACACGCTCAGATTGTCCGCGGTCTGCAAGCTATATCAGATGAGTTTTCCAATGAGAAGTTTTCTTATGCTCCCGATGACGAAGATATCCATACTGCTGTCGAGCGTCGTCTGACGGAGTTGATCGGCCCAGTGGCAGGTAAATTACATACCGGACGAAGTCGCAACGATCAGGTCGCCACGGACTTTCGGCTTTGGATGTTGCAGTCCCTGCCCGCCATCCAGACTGAGTTAGTGAGCTTTGCAGTCGGTGCTTATCGCTCGCGCCGAGGCTGCCAATGAGACGTTGATGCCCGGTTACACACATCTCCAACGGGCCCAACCCATCCTGCTGGCGCATTGGTGGCTCTCTCACTTCTGGCCGCTCGGACGGGATCGCGACCGGCTCGATGATTTGACGAAGCGCGTTTCCGTTCTGCCATTGGGTTCGGGCGCACTTGGCCGGTACGCCCATCGCCGTGGATCGCGCAGCGTTGGCCCAGGCGCTTCATTTCACCCAGCCTTCTCACAACAGCCTGGATGCTGTCTCAGACCGCGACTTTGCCGCAGAGTTCCTGTTCTGTGCTGCACTGATGGGTGTTCATTTGAGCAAGCTTGCCGAGCAGGTTGTCCTTTATTCCAGCGCGGAGTTTGGCTTCTTCGAACTTTCCGACTCCTTTTCAACCGGCTCCAGCCTGATGCCCCAGAAGAAGAATCCCGATGTGTTCGAGTTGACACGCGGCAAGTCCGGCGTGCTGATCGGCCAGTTGGTGGGCATGTTATCCATGCTAAAAGGCTTGCCCTCCACCTATGACAAGGATTTGCAGGAGGATAAAGCGCTGGTCTTCACGGCATACGACATTTTAGAGCGCATCCTGCCTGTGCTGGCGGGCGCACTGCAAACCTTAACCGTTCATCCTGAACGGATGCTGTCGCGATCGATTCCTTCATGATGGCAACCGACCTGGCAGATTACCTTGTGGACAAAGGAATTCCGTTTCGCGAAGCTCATAAATTGGTGGGTAAAGTCGTCCGTACCGCCATGGATGAAGGCCTGGGTCTTGATGTGCTGCCCATCGGACGTTACCAGGCCATCTCTCCCGCCTTCGAGGCAGATGTATTCGCAATGCTCGATCCTATGAAATCGGTGGAACGGAGAAATGTCATTGGGGGTACGGCTCCTAAGTCTGTAAAAGAACAAATCCAAATGGCGAAAGAATTATCCCAAAATAGTAATTACTCAAGCCCATGAGAAGAAAACCGAAAAAATGGTATATGTGGGGGCGCACGCCCCCACACACACCATTTTTTCGGGATCATCTTCTGCTCAGGCTGTTGAGCCTGAGCAGGTAATAAATACAAAACATAAAAGGAGAAAAAAATGAACAACGTATCTTGTATTGAATGTGCGGCTGAGATCAATCTGGCGGAGAACACCGAAGTGGGCGAGATCATTGTCTGCCCCGATTGTGGAGTGGACCTGGAAGTGGTTTCACTCCAGCCTGCTGCCGTCCAACCGGCTCCCATGGAGCAAGAGGACTGGGGCGAGTAACCGTATGCGTAATCGCCTGCATATTGGCGTGCTCTACTCCCGCGTGCGCGTGGAGGAAAAATGGATCTTCGCCGCGCTGGAAAAGCGCGGCATCGATTACGAGCGTCTCGACGACCGGACGATTTCGTTCGACCTGGAAAACCCGCAGCCGTGGCGTGCGTACGATGCCGTGCTGGAACGCAGCATCAGTTTCACCAGCGGGTTGAATGCTTTGCGGGTCTTGAATGCCTTCGGTGTCCCCACCGTGAACACGGCGGCGGTGGCCGAAATATGCGGCGATAAGTTGACCACCTCTGCCATGCTGGCCAGGGCTGGTGTGCCTCAACCGCATAACATGGTTGCATTCACGCCCGAATCGGCCCTGGATGCGATCGAAGCGATTGGTTATCCGGTGGTGCTCAAGCCGGTGGTCGGGTCGTGGGGCAGGCTGTTGGCCAAGATCAACGATCGCGATGCCGCAGAAGCCGTCCTGGAACACAAAGCCATGCTGGGTTCCGTTCAGCACTCTGTTTTTTACATCCAGGAATATATCCACAAGCCGGGTCGCGACATCCGGGCCATCGTGGTTGGTGATCGCGTGCTGACTGCCATCTATCGCAAGTCGGAACATTGGATAACGAACACGGCCCGGGGCGCGGAGGGGGAGGTCTGCCCGGTCACGCCGGAGATCGAAGACCTCTGCCTCAAGGCCGCCGCAGCTGTCGGTGGCGGCGTGCTGGCAGTGGACCTGGTCGAACATCCTGAGAAGGGACTGGTCGTGAATGAGATCAATCACACCATGGAGTTCCACACCGCCCAGCCCGTCAGCGGCGTGGACATAGCCGATGAGATCGTGAGCTATGTCCTCCACGTAGCGGAGACAGCCAAATAATGCGTGTAGATAAATTAGGTGTCATTTTCTAAGATTGGTTTGTTTACCGTGTTCTTAGCGATCTCCGCGGTGAAGTTTCTTTCATGTGTTTACGTTTTTCGAAATCTTCTCAGCTCAATTCGCGAAGCACGAGTCCTCGCTCTTTTTCTTGGAGGATAATATCCCCGTTCTTGCTTTTAGGGGACCCTGTATGGGCTGCCTGAACTGCGGACTGCTTTTTTATTGTTCTTTTTGTTCTTCCTCGTGGTACTTCGTGCCCTTCGTGTGTAAACACCTATATCAGTACCATTGACGGTTTCACCGAAAAAGAACACAGGCGGTGTTCTCCCCCGCCTGTGTTCTTTTTTCGGATTTTCTAGTCACAGGCTGAAAGCCTGGGACGAAAAGATGGTTCGAACCATAAACTAAGCGCATCCTGTGGATGGGATCGGTGTCACTACCAATACATCCAAATATTTCATCATCTTTAGGGAGTCCTCATGGTAAGTGTTTCCATTGTAGGCGGATCGGGTTATGGCGGCGGTGAACTCTTGCGCCTGCTCCTAAGCCATCCAAAAGTCGAAGTCAGGCAGGCCACTTCACACTCGCACCTGGGCGAATACGTCTATCAGGTGCATCCCAATTTGCGTAAGCGCACAAAGCTCAAGTTCAGCGACCCCGGGCAGGTCGATCCGGTGGATGTGTTGTTCCTTGCCCTGCCGCATGGGGAGGCGCAGAAACAGATAGATCGCTATGCTTCGCTGGCCGGCAAGATCGTTGATCTGTCCGCCGATTTTCGGCTGCGCAGCCAGGCCGATTACGAGAAGTGGTACGGAGCGCCGCATACTGCGCCGGAGTGGCTGGGCAAATTCGTTTACGGCTTGCCGGAGCTGCACCGCGCTGACCTCGCAGGTGCAAGTTATGTGAGCGGCGTAGGTTGTAACGCCACTGCCAGCAACCTGGCTTTGCTGCCGCTGGTTAAAGCCGGTCTGATCGATACATCTGCGCCTATCATCATCGAAGTAAAGGTCGGCTCCTTCGGAATCGGGAGCGGAAGGCAATGCCGGTTCGCATCATGCAGAGCGCGCCAATGTGATCCGCACCTTTTCCGCCTTCGGTCATCGCCATACGGCGGAAGTCATTCAGGAATTGGGCCTGAAGAATGTTTCGTTGACCATGACCGCCGTGGACCTGGTTCGTGGCGTTCTGGCGAGCGCGCATGCCCAGGTCAAACCCGGCGTCACGAACAAGGATCTATGGAAAGCCTACCGGGCAGCCGCAGATGAAAACCCCTTTATCCGCGTTGTAAAGGAACAACGCGGTGTTTATCGCGTCCCGGAGCCGAAGGTATTATGGGGCAGCAACTATGCCGACCTGGGTTTCGAGCTGGATGAGTCGAACGGCCATGTGGTCGCATTATGCGCCATCGATAATCTAATGAAAGGCGCAGCCGGCACCGCCGTGCAGTGTATGAATTTGATGCTCGGCTTGGATGAAACCACCGGCCTCGAGTTTTCCGGTCTGCATCCGATCTAATGAACATGTCTATTTACACCTTCTGCGAGGTCCCCGAAATTTGGGATGTGGCAGTGTTCTCCAGCCCATCTCCAATTTGCTCTGACCCACATAGTAGAGGGCTTTTTGAAACAGAAAGTTTAAATAATCTTGGTCACCTGACAGTATCAATAAAGAGGATGCAGACGAGCGCGAAAACACGGAAAGAAACTTTATTTCTTTCTTTTTTAGAAATAAATCCGCGTCCATCCGCGTTAATCCGCGTCCGATTTCCAAATTGTCAGGTAGCCAGAAAAAATCTCAGTTCATCTCAGTTCATCTCCGTTTATCTCCGGTTCATCCCCGGTTTAACCAGGAAAAACCATGTCAACTCAAAACACAATTACTGTAGTGAAACTCGGCGGCACGGAAGGTGTTGATTTTTCAGCCGTCTGTTCCGACGCCGCGGAGCTGCTCAAGCAGGGCAACAAGTTGGTGTTCGTGCATGGCGGTTCGGCGGAGGCCAGTTCCCTCGGTGAGGCATTGGGCACGCCGCCACGTTTCATCACCTCGCCGTCCGGATACACCTCGCGCTACACCGACCGCAAAACGCTGGAGATCTTTGCCATGGCGGTCAATGGAAAGGTCAATACCATGTTGGTGGAACAGTTGCAAATGTTGGGTGTAAATGCCTTTGGCTTGAGCGGCCTCGACGGCAGGTTGATGCAGGCGGCTCGCAAGGATTCCATCCAAAGCATCGAGAATGGAAAACGCAGGATCATACGCGATGATTACACCGGCAAAGTCGAAACGGTCAACGTTGAGTTGCTTCAGACCTTGCTTGATTTCGGTGTCCTGCCCGTGATTGCGCCGATGGCGGTCAGTCAGCGTGGCGAAGCCCTGAATATCGATGCCGACCGCGCCGCCGCCAGTATTGCTTCGGCTCTCCAGGCCGAGACGCTGGTCTTATTGACGGCTGTCCCGGGGTTGATGAAAAATTTTCCGGATGAGACTACTGTTATTCACCAGTTGGCGCAAGCCCAGCTTCCAGCGGCGCTCGAAGCCGCGCAGGGCCGTATGAAGAAAAAGGTTCTGGGCGCCGAAGAAGCGCTCAAGGGCGGTGTCAAGC
>CAVWHR010000018.1:0-97322 GCA_963754835.1 uncultured Chloroflexia bacterium
GTCTGAAAGCGGGATCGGAATGCGGCTCCATGAATCTCGGAATTGCCGGGAAATCTTTTCCTGAACGTCCGCTGACGAAGCCGCTTATTGAATTTCCCTAGCATGATTTCATCATAATGCCCGCTCGCGTCACGATCCTCTGCGGCCCGGCTCGATGCGGAAAGACCGAGCGGCTGTTGGCGCGCTATCGCGCCGCGCTCGAGCAGCAGCCGCCGGGATCGGCGCTCTGGCTGGCGCCGACGTGGCGGGCGGCGGCCGAAGTCCGGGCAAGACTGTTCGACGGCCGTTTCGCGGCTGCTTTCGGCCGGGCGTGATGACCTTCGAGAAGTTCGCCGAGACGGTGCTGCACGCCGCCGGCCTGCCCATCCGTCCCATCACCCGCCTGATGAAACGCGAGTTGGTCCGCCAGATCATCGACGAGCAGTCGGCCACGGGGCCGGCTCAGGCATTTCCAGTCGATCGCCAAGACCGGCGGACTGGTCGATTTGGTGTGCGAGTTCATCAGCGAGTTGAAGCGGCTGGAGATCTGGCCCGAGGAGTTCCATCGCGCCTGCTCGGCGCGCGGCATCGGCCGACAAGGACGTCGAACTGTCCGAGATCTACGAGGCCTATCAGCAGGCGTTGCGGGAGCACGGCCTGTTCGACGCCGAAGGGCGGTTCTGGTCGGCCCGGGACGTACTGCGGAAGCGAGGGGAAGGGGAGAAGGGGAGAGGAGAGGGGAGAGGGAGAGGGGAGAGAAAAACAGCAAGAGTCAGAATTTATGAAACTTCTTTCTACAATAATTATATTGCCACCCAGATTGATTTCAGCTTCCTGAATAATTCATACCAGGCCTATAGCGGAGGAGCTCCATATTTTAATCCCGGAGTGAATCTTCTGACCGGATCGGGACTCTTGATCTTTTTGAAAATTACAAGATAACCGGAGGATTCAGGTTTGCAGGAAATTTCGACAGCAATGAATACCTGCTGAGTGTTGAAAATCTGAAGGGTAAATTTGACAAGCAGTTTATTTATCACCGGCAGTCATTCATCAGCTCTGATGACTCGAGCTCTGTTAAAAGATCCACAGCGATAACTTTATCTCTCATATTCAAAACCAATCACTCCTGTTCTTGCACTAAAAGGAACTGTCTCTTACAGGTTTGACAAATATGTTACCCTGTCGACTGATATTGCAACTCTTAATTACAAAAGATAGTCAAGCACTGGGCAAGTCTTAAGGGCGAAGTAATTTATGATAATACCCGGAAAAGAAGCATTAATATTTATTATGGTACCAGGTTTAAGATTTTTGGTGAATATTACAGGGAGCTTACCAGCGAAGAAATCAGATATGATTGTTCTTGGAATTGATTTCAGAAAATATATCAGGATACACAGGGAACTTATCTGGGCAAACAGATTTGCAGCAAGTACTTCATTCGGTCCGACAAAACTTATTTATTATCTCGGAGGTGTTGATAACTGGATGGGATATCTTTTCAACAAGATCCCGATGTTCGATAATACAATTCCTGTAACACCAAACGTAAATTATGGTTTTCAGGCTCTTGCAACAAATATGAGAGGTTTCAGCTCAGAATGTCAGGAACGGAAATAATTTTGCACTTATAAACAGTGAGATCAGATGGCCGTTTGTCAGATATTTTGCCGGTCATCCTCTCCGGTCTAATTTCCTGAACAGCCTGCAGGTTGTCGGATTCGGTGATATCGGAACAGCATGGTCGGGAAAATCACCATGGTCGGGAGAAAATGGATATGATACACAGAAGTTATCAAATGGACCTGTAGTGGTTACACTTGATTCAAACAGGGATCCGATTGTTGGAGGATTTCGGAGCAGGACTCAGAGCTCAGATCTTTGGATATTTTGTCAGAGCCGACTGGGCATGGGGAATTGAGAATCAATTATGTTCTTCCCAGAATTTTCTACTTTCGTTCAGTCTCGATTTTTAATCACGAATCATAAATAATATTCAGAAATGCCTGGAATAAAAGAACATCATCCTGAAAAAATCTGCTGAACTTAAAGAATGAAGTAATCAGAGCTTCGAAGGCATTTTCATATGACATCCTGAACTGTCTTATGAAGAAACCGAAACTGCCTCATTTCATCTGCAACTGGCTCGAAGCAAACTGGAATAACTTACAGAAAAGGAATTGCAGGAACCGGAATTATTGGCGAAATAAAGGGAAAGGCAAAGGGAACAGGTTATTGCACTCAGAGCTGAAATGGATGCTTTGCCTGTAACCGAAAGAAACATGTACTGAATATTCAAGTCTGAATCAGGGAAAGATGCATGCCTGCGGACATGATGCACATATGGCAATGCTTCATGGGAACTGCAATACTGCTTAACAGTATCAGGGATCAATTTCGGCGGAACAATTCTTCTTATTTTTCAACCTGGAGAAGAGAAATCTCCCGGAGGAGCAAGACTGATGATTGAATCAGGTGAACTTGAATAATCCAAAACCCGATATTGTTATTGCCCAGCATATTCTGCCTGAACTTGAGACCGGAAAAGTCGGCTACAAATCGGGCAGATATATGGCATCATGCGATGAGATTTATATAACTGTTAAGGGAAAAGGAGGTCATGCAGCCTTGCCCGGACTTACAACCGATCAGATCTATATTGCTTCAAATCTTGTAGTACAGGCTGAAAGACAGGATGCAAGAGCAACAGCAGATAAATAAGATACCTACAGTTCTCGGAATAGGAAGGATATCAGGTGAAGGTGCAACAAATGTTATTCCTGAAAAGGTTGAAATAGCAGGTACATTCAGAACATTCGATGAAAAATGGAGGGCAGAAGGCTGAAACTAGTGATAAAGCAGATATCAGCTGAAACAGCAAAGGAATTCGGGGTAAAAATTGATGTAAATATTGCAGAGGGATATCCTGTTCTTGTATAATGATGAAAATCTGACATCAAGAGCAATTGAATTAAGTGCAGAACTTCTTGGAAGAGACAAGATTGAAACTATTTGATATCAGAATGAGTTCGGATGATTTTTCTTTTATTCAGCAATTGCTCCTTCGCTCTATTTCAGGGTCGGGATCAGGAAAAAAGGAGACAGAAATGCATGAAATGCTGCATACTCCTGATTTTGATATTGATGAGGATGGACTTGAAACCGGAGTGGCAAATCTGAGCTGGCTTGCGTTTACAATTTCTGTACTTGAAATGCAGAGAATCATTGAAATGCTTTATCGATATATTTATCATGTTTCTTTTTCATTTTAAAAAATTAAGGTAATTTTGTACCCTTATTGTAATTAACATAATCAAAAAATAATCGAAATGGCTTACAAAATTAATGATGATTGTACTGCTTGCGGAACATGCATTGATGAATGTCCTGTTGAAGCAATATCAGAAGGCGACATCTATAAAATTGATCCGGATGTTTGCACTGACTGTGGTGCATGTGCAGATGTTTGCCCTGTTGAGGCAATTCATCCTGCATAGTATTACAATTGAAAGAAGGGACATGCCATGGCATGTCCCTTCTTTTTTTATAATAGTCCACGGCCCCCATCCATACTGACGCTCCTTCGGAGGTCAGCACAGACTAAGGGGGGGTAAATCAAAGGTTTAAGATCCTTAAATCATTTGATTCCAACAAATACTTTGAAACAAAAGTGAAATCCCCTAATTTAGATTCTTATATCAATAATAGCAGAAATGATAATAGACCGCAGGGACTTTATTAAAAAGACGGCTATCGTGGCTGCCGGATTGGCTTTGACGAGAACAGTTCCATCGCCTCATCTTCTAATGTTTCCACAAAAAATCCAATTCCCCGCTGGAAAGGCTTTAACCTGCTTGATTATTTTTCACCGACGCCATCAAGAAATGCCGGTGCAAACAAGACTACCGAAGATGATCTCAAATGGATGTCAGACTGGGGATTTGATTTTGTCAGAATCCCGATGGCTTACCCACGATACCTCGATTTTGACAGGACACAGAATATTACGAAAGATGATTTTTATAAATTGGATCAGCGTATTCTGGAAGAAATCGATACACTTGTATTTATGGCTCACAAGTACAACCTTCATGTAAGCCTTAACCTGCACAGGGCACCCGGTTATTGTATAAATGCAGGTTTCTTTGAACCTTTTAATCTCTGGAAGGATAAGGATGCACAGGATGCATTTTTTTATCACTGGGGAATGTGGGCTGAGCGGTATAAAAATATCTCTTCAAAAAAAATCAGCTTTGACCTGCTGAATGAACCCGCCTACAGAGATGACCTGAATGACCAGTTCTCGAAAAGCAGTGCCGTTCCCGGAGACCTGTACCGAAAGGTTGCCGGAGGAGCAGCAAAGGCAATAAGGGCTGCCAATCCCGACCATTTGATTATTGCTGATGGTAATAATGTCGGAAATAACGTCACTCCGGAACTTTTTGATCTCAGAATTGCCCAGAGTTGCAGGGGATATTTTCCTCACTATATTTCTCATTACCAGGCTACATGGGTCTTTAAAGATCCATCAAAAGCCCCGACCCCGGTCTGGCCCGGAACCATTGAAGGAAAATACTACGGAAGGGAAAATCTGGAAGAATATTACAAACCATGGATTGAACTTGCACAGAGCGGCATAGGAGTACATTGCGGAGAATGCGGTTGCTGGAAAAAGACACCACATCATATCTTTTTTTCATGGTTCGGTGATGTTATAGATATCCTTACAAAGGGAGGTATTGGCTATGCACTCTGGAACTTCAGGGGTGACTTCGGTATACTCGACTCAGGCAGAACCGATATTGAATATAAGGACTGGTATGGCCATAAACTCGACAGCAAACTTTTAGATTTACTGAAGAAATATTAGGAAAGGAGAATTTCCCCGCAGACTGCCCAGATGTACGCAGAAAATCCAATTCCTCATTTTGGGTTCAGCCTGGTCTGCGATATTCTGCGGGTCCTGCCTACCGGCAGGCAGGTCTGCGGGAATAAAGAAAAACTACCGGGGATTGTATTTAGCCTTTTCAAGAATATCCTGACAGTCAGTCATCATCATAAGCTCTTCAAGAGTGACGTTCTTGTTCTTTGCCATAAATGATTCAACGATCCTGAATCCAATCCACACCGCTGATCGTCCGGGTGACTCCTTTGAGAAATAGGCGGTGAAGGGTGCCTCTCCGGTAAGCTTTCTTCTGACAAGTTGTTCACTGCTGAATAGTAGTTTATTCTCAATGAGGTACTGCCACATCTGTCCCTCATTATCAGTACAAAACCTCATCTGGTCAGGAGTAAATCCGAAAACCAGGTCATTTCCAGAATCGGGAAGCATGCATCTTACAAAATAGAGAAGCTTACCCTCATGTATCATTTCCGAAAGAACGTTATCTGATGAATATTGGAGATCCTTATAAAGCCATTCCCTTGAAGCCCATGCATACATGCAATCGGTAACAATATTCTGCGGATTCATGCGTGCAGCCTGGTATTTATAAATACTTAAACCCGGATAGTATTTACAGTCAGAGCCAAGATAGCGGTCGAGGCTGATTCCCAGCAGGGAATCACCTGTGATCATGCTGTTATTAAAACCTGAGATACAGGTAAAAACAGCCGGAATCGTTCTCTTTTTAAAATAATAACGAAAATGTTTAAAGGCCCCTGTCAACCCCTCCTCAATAAATTGTATTTCAGGGTACAACTTTTTGGTTGCGGAGTAAACTTCATAATTCTGCTTGTCAGTGCAGAAGCTAACCAGCCCATTGATCCATGAAGAATCGGTTACCAATCCAATATTAATGACAAAACTGAAAAGCTGAAGAAATCCGTCATACTTTTCTTTCAGTTGAGGTACCTTGCTAATCAACTCATTCGGACTGCCCTCAAAAAGGTCAAGTTCCAGCCTTTTGATATTAACAGATAAATCAATATCAGAAACATCAACTTTATAATGATCTCTTTTACAAGATAATGAGCCCAGAATAATAAGGGGCACAAGTGCATAAACAGCAAGTCTTTTAAACATAATGATTTAATGAACAGGCTAAATTAGGTACTTTTGATTAATAACCCAACATTTAATAACGACACAATAACTTCTCTTATTATTTGTTATTTTTACATTGGAAAGTTAAATGCCTTTTCAATACGTAATGTTACTTATTAAAGATTATTGTTTTATGGGAAAAATATCAGTCAGAGATTTAAATAAGCCGGTTGCTGCCTTTCTGTTCCTGATTTTGTTTACCGGAGGCTTCGCCAAATCGCAGGACATAAGTTTCGGTATCTTTGCTGATCCTGTTATAAGCTGGTTTTCAAGCGATACCAAAGAAACAAGGAATGACGGGGCCAGGGCAGGATTTAATTTCGGATTCACCTTTAACAGGTATTTTGCGAAAAACTATTCATTTTCCACAGGTATAAGCATTCTAAATGCCGGTGGCAGAATATTCAATACTGATACGGTAACCATGACCTTCAATAATTTCAATGAGCTTGTGCCAAAAAACGAGTCGGTGGTTTACCATATTCAGTACCTGGTTATTCCAGTTGGCTTGAAATTTGAATCCAATCAGATCGGCTATCTTAAATTCTTTTCCGATATAGGGCTCGATCCTAAATATGTCATCGGCGGTAAGGTCGACATTCCTGATAATGACATAAAAGGAGAATCGGCTGTAAACGAACTTAAAAGGTTTAATCTCGCTTACCACATCATGGGTGGAATTGAATATTCCCTCGGAGGCACTACAAGCCTCGTTCTTGGACTTGGATACGAAAACAACTTTCTCGATGTTACCAAAGAAAAGAATGATCAGCCGGTAGACAGAATTTCACAAAATATTCTGAAATTCAGAATCGGGGTTAACTTTTAGACTGAAATATTATGAAGATCAGCATTGCACAGTTAAACTACCACATCGGTGACTTTGAAAAAAACAGGGAGCTGATCTGCAGTGCCATCAGAACTTCAAAAGCTGAAGGTTCGGAACTGGTGATATTTTCAGAACTCTCCGTACCTGGTTATCCGCCTCTTGATCTTCTGGATCATGCGGATTTTATTAACAGATGCAGCGAAACTGTAGAATCTATTGCAAAGGAATGCAAAGACATTACTGCCATTGTCGGTTCACCAACTATTAACAAAAACCCTGAAGGCAAAAAGCTTTATAACTCCGCACTGGTTCTTTCTGAAGGAAAACCAGGCCCGGCAGGTGGGACAACCAAAATCTCCGTATTCGACAATGGTTACCTTGGCGGAATCAGGCCCAAGTGTCGGGTTGGAAGCGAGTCGTGCCTCGCTCAGCGGCCCGGCTTTTGGGCGCGATGAAATGAAATAAACAACGGCGGCCAGTAAGATCAGCGCCAGCGCGCCGAAACCCGATCCACTGACGGATGTTCTTTCGCGAGCGCTGGTTCTCGCTGACGAACTTGTTTCCGGCTCTTGCGGTCACCCTTCGACATGAGTTCTCCTGTAAGAATTGATCCATCCTAAATAGATGCTTCACGGGCAGGCATACTTACAACTTACACCTCCCCCAAATCCGACTTGAATATATAAATCTTGGCAACTTAATAATTGTTATCGGATTTGGGGGAGGCAGGAGGGGGCTAAACCCTCTCCAAATCCGAAAGCTATATAAAAAATTGTCAACCAAAATTTAAATTGAGGATTTGGGGAGGGCAGGGAGGGACAGGGCCACATCGACCTGATCTTTTATTTCAACCAAAACGTATGATCTCCTCCTCAGCCCTGGCCGCCCTTATTATTCGACTCAACTGCATACATAACAGTCCTGATAACCCCTTCGATATCGTTCATCACTTGATCGTTCCAAAAGCGGATCACCCTATAGCCCTGCAATTCCAAATACAAGGTTCTTTCTTGGTCATACTCCGCCTGCTCCAAATGTTGACTCCCATCCAGTTCGATAATTAGTTTTTCACGCGGAGCACAAAAATCAACGATGTAATTGCCAATGGCATGTTGATTACGAAAATGGACATCCCCGGTACGGTGAGCTCGTAAATACGCCCAGAGTTTTACCTCCGCAACGGACATATTGCGATGCAGCTCTTTTGCGCGTCCAAAGATTTTAGGAGTTGTCCGTTTATGCATTTGACCCAGTTCTAAAGAACTCAAAATCAAAAACCGGTTTTCGGGAAAGCATGGCGTATGCAGGAATATTTATATTCATTCAAACTTCGCATTCCCCTCCCCTATTCGCGCACTTCGAATGGGGGAGGCTGGGAGGGGGTCTTCACCTCATTTCCCCCTCAATCGCCCTATCCAGCACGACCGTCACAACGCATCCAATTCCTTTTATTATTCCCTTCTTGCACGAGGTAAATCATTATCGGCATAATTATGGCGCAAGTCAATCAAGAACAAAATTCCGGCTTAATCGCCGGGATTTTGTTCTCGTCATTACCTTCCAATGGAAGGTGCAATTGGTGCATGACGTCCATTCTTTACATCCAATGTTATTTGTGCTGTGCCCTTCATAAGCGCAGTATGCAATGCTTCCCAACTTTTCCACCCATTTTCTTTGAGCCACTGCTTTTCATGTTCACGGCGGCGGGCTTGACGTTGATTTCTAGTGCTGTCTTTATTGTTAGTCTTTAATGTCATGTTTATTCTGAGGAACAACTTCCAGTTCGCTTGTCTTTGCTATTGACTGAGGCGGAATAGGTAAATGACATATAAATTCGATCCTTGCTCTGTCTCCGTTAATTTCTACGACTTTATACCTTGCTCCTTTTTCGTCGTCATATAACCCGTCTGTAAATTTTACTATGTCGCTTATTTTCATGTTTGCGCTCCCGTTGACCTTATAATATCGCGTTACAGTAACGCCGTCAAGGTATAAAAAAATGGCCATTTCTAAAAAACTACATTTTCTCTTATCGAACTAACACGGGCAGCTATAGCACTCTTAATATTTTATTTGCTACCTTTTTTGATCTTTGAGCTCGTGTTCCCAAACCCGAACTACTGTCCAACCCAGTTTTCGCAATTCCCTAGTCACGAATTTATCACGATCCTTGTTTGCTTGGAGTTTCTTTGCCCAAAACATCCGATTGTTCTTCGGTATGTTTGAGTGTTTCGAGCAAGCATGCCAAAAACATCCGTCTACAAAAACCACAACTTTCTGTTTGTGGAAAGTAAAATCCGGTTTTCCCAACAAAGATTGATTTCTTCGCCAGCCAGATATGTGGCTGGCTCGTAAGATGCAAATCAGCATCAGCTCAGTATCTTTATTTCCTTTTCCCCGAATATGTGACATTACTTCAGAACGCTTTTCTTTCGTAAAAACGTCTGACATGATTTGGACGCTAGAGTTATGTAAACGGAAGTTCTTGAAATTGATGCGCCCTTATCAAATGATTAAAAGTGTTGAGATTTATTTCATATTCAACCCTTTCTATTCCTGATGGAACTCCTTTTCCGAAGCTTTCACTTGTTATCAGTGGAAAATCACCATCAACGCTGAACAAGACTTCTTCAACAATTCGCAAATGCACCTTGGAATATTCCTCTTCGTGTATTGGAGAATATCCCACTTGAGCTAATCCAGTTTCGAAATGCGCTAGAGCATCATCCGAAGCTGCAAGCTGGTTGGTGGTATATTCTCACTAAACCAGGTAAAGTGTTTTGCGCACCCCCTTCTTCTCTCAAGGAAAGGCTGAATAAGTATAAGTCTGTGCCTGAAATTTTCTCAAGTTGATCCAAACCATTTATTCGATGAATTCGCCCCCGTGAATTGGTAGTAGCTTTAACCTCAACAGATTTGTCGGGCCATTCAAAATCATGGCGGCTTCCCCATGGACCCCGCCAAAACTTGATCGCATCGGACCCAAATCGCGATAATATCCAAACATCTAGGAACCACAATTCTGCAAATAACCCGAGCAATTCCTGTTTCGAAAGCATTTGTTGTGGTATTTGTCCCCAGAAACGCCTCCATCTGGCTAAGACCTGCTTTACAACATCTGCTGGCTGCTTTCCTTCATCCTTAAGCTCTTCTGCCAATTCCACGCCCATCAAATCCAAAACAGAATGCCCAGCTACATCCAGACATTCAATATCCAAAAATCTTTCAGGCAATTGACCTTGAACAACAAGATCACGGGTAATGACAGCTACCCCGACTTTGGACATCTCTAAAGTCTATGCTATTCGGGGGTAAAGAAATCAACAAATGGCGATTACCTCTTGAATCTATAGCACATAATAAACGCTGAGTAATTTCCGGAATTCCTGGCCTGGCGACTAATTTATCACCGGAGGGTCGAGTTAACTTTGTCCAAGTTTCTTGACTGATTGAAGTCATAATGGTCTCCAATCAACCGTGCCTATCACATATTCTCCTCTAATGCCTTGATCCTTTTCGGATTTGGGAAAAGAAATTGCAAAACAAATCACATTCTTGCATCTAGGATCATCAGGGTTCTCATACATTGGTCGTCGTGATTGCCGAGGCGTATGCTCATGACCAGAAAATCGGGACACAGGATATATTAGTAACAGACCGTTTGTGGCTGGTCGTACCATCCTCGCAGCAGGATTCGAACCAATTTTTGGGTTGAATGATTGCTCAAGTTCCTTAGCCCTTTGAAGTTCTTCCTCCGTAAGGCCCGCCTGCTCGTCATCAGGATTGGTGATAACACCCAATGAGTCAGGATCACCAGCCAAACGGTTACGGCTTATCATGGAAACTGACCGTTTGATACCCAAATCAATCTCACCCAAGATTGGTTCAACAGTTTCTCTGCCTCTTACGGCTACAGCCCAATTTATTAATTCTCCAAACCCAATTTGACGTTGAATATAATCAATGATAAATGGAATATAGATGTTCCGGACATCAGGATCAACCCGATAATTGTTTAAGAATTCAAGTATCAAATCCGGGCTTGAAATCCGCCATAAGGGCCCATGTTTCTCCCAAGTAGGATCACCCAATCTTGATAAAAATCCTTTCGTTGCAGCCAAATTTGCTTTTAATAAATCACTTAAATCATCCAGCCGCTGAAATGGAAAGCGAAATGTTTGTAACACTTGGCTGGAATAGCTTTGCTCGACGATTATTGATCTAGCATAACGTTGTTTTAACCGGCTTGTTACAAGCATAGCCGGATGCTTGAGGATGCGAGTCCCTAACTCTAGAGGAGTAACATTTTGCGCTTCATACTCTCGTATATCCTGTCGCAATTCATACTCGACCAATGCCAGATCGCTAAACCACCCCGCAAGGTCACTCGTCATATAGATTCTTGTTAAATCTTCATACCCATTCTTAAAACCGAACCATCGCCCCATTTGCATAAGGGTGTCGTACATTGCTGTTGAACGGAAAAAATAACTTGTAATCAGACCTTCCAAGGTTAAACCTCGAGATAAACGATTTCCACCAACTGCTATTGTTTTCAAATTGGGTTCCCGCTCATAATCTAGAACCTCGCCCGTCCTGCTGTTTATAACCCGCACCTGGACCAATTCAAAGACTTGCCCAATATAATTAATAATATGAGAGAAAAGGAACATCCCTATCTGGATGGCTCGCTTGAGTTACCGGTCGAAATTCCTGTTCCCATCTTTGGCCTAACCTTTCCAGAATTCCGCGCGGGACGCTGATACCGCCACTCGTCCTTGAGTTCGGAAAACCGTTGGAATACAAGGTCGGCCATTTCCATTTGTTTGATGATCAAATGACTTCCATGAAGCAGCATTGTGACGGGGACATCGCCCTGCCCGCGTTGATATCGAGCCACGCCTCCCAAAACAAAGTCAAGCATTGCCGTTTCCAGGGATGAGGGTAGAACATTATGCTGTTTCAACTCTATTAATTCTGAATATGGTACATTGCGGATAATATCAAGTCCTCCAATTTCATCACCTGTTTCAACATCAAATCTTCCAAATTGTTCTTCTGCACCGAAATATCCTCTGGCTTTGGCAAATCAACAATAAAATCCTTGGGATATAAATCATTCAACACCCGCGGATCAAATGTGTCATGCGGTATTAGAATATTGGCGAAAGGTGTTGCAGTGTAAGCTACATAAGCTTTGCGCTGGAATTTTCGCAATAAATCCCGTATACGACCGTTAATAATAGAAGGTTCTTCATAGTCATCAGGCAATTCTTCTCTTTCCTCTTGGTAAGAACTCGCGTATCAATACTTGCCTGATCTGCCTCGTCATCAATTAGCAGAACCGGCAATGTTCTTCGTGTGTTATCGGGGGCTGCGTCAAGCCAATCGTGTAATCTTCTAAGTACCGAGCCATTCTTTTTAACCACCAATAATACGGGCTCAGTACCCTGTAACGCTGCGTAATTGGCAAAACCCGGATGAAAATCACCATCGAATTCCTCTGTAGTAAACTGGTGCCATTGTTTTCCTGTTGGGGGAAGCGGAATAGCGCCTACCGGATTGTTGGTATAGCCCACTAACTCCCTGTTTAAACGGATTTGTGTCTGTCTCCGTAATCCATTATCAGTTCCGGAAAGGACAATTACCAAGCGGTAGCCAACATCTGCTGCCTTCGCAATAAGAGCTGTAAAATTTGCTGTTTTTCCACTTTGCACATAACCAACTACAAGGCCCCGAATATCAAATTGCTCTGTATTAGGATCTACAAATTGCCCCAAAATCCGGTCCGTCACTTCATCCAACGATCTGATAGATGCAATAGTCCAGTTTTTGGTTCCAAGAAGATAGGTTCTGAGCGTCGGCCAGTAGTGCCAAGTCGAACGATCAAGTTGCCTTAACCAATCATATTTTTGAGTGTCAGCCACTAACATTCGGGCTGGTTCAAGAATGATATTCTCCTCACGTTCTAGAATTTCTTGAATTTGCTTTCGATAATGTTCCGGGATAGCTGGATTTCCAATTGCTTCCTCGTTAGTAATCCCCCCGCTAATCAACAAACGTACGATCCCAAGTGCCTGTTCAAACTCCATAATTTCACCCTCCCTCATTAAATTTCTTGCGAAAACGCTTAAAGACTTTATCAATTATTGGCGCTTCATCGATAAAAGCATATTGAATAAGTTGTTTATGTATTTCATCTAAAGTCCAAAATTTCTGGTTATCACCTTTATATCCTGTCCCAGTTTCTATTCCGGCAGTTCTGTTCTTGGGTTGTGAACTTGTTTCTCCAGTAGTCTGTGAGACTATCGATTGATTTGAGGGATTTACAGTATTAGAATGGTGGGGCGCTACTACTCTATCTTTCTTATCGTAAATTATTCTAGCTTCCTTGGCAATTTGTTCTGCCACTTGGGTGATATCCTCCTTGATTTCTTGAGGAAGCTGAAACCCTCATTTTAGCTACATTTATATTGAAAATCTCATCTAAGTGCGGGGAAAATTCCAGCGCAATACGTGCAAGTTTGGTATGTTCGTCGGGTGCCCTTAGATTACACCAGCCACCACTTTGTATTAGCCGGTTGGCACGGTAAATGTAAAATCCTTGTTGGAAATTCCATTTATTTGGACCAGCAGTACGATTAAGCATTTCCGTTGAAGTAAATTTATCCCTAGGAGGCAAAATGTAAGGGGTGAGTTCAACATCTCCCGATATATCATCGCGTTCTAAATGAAAGGTTATAGATTTTAACTGTTTTGTTTCGGGTTCGTCTCGAGCAAAAGGATCCCATGCCTTTAATTTATTACTATTTAATGATATCTTCAGCTTCTTCCCTGCTACTTCGCCATTTAAAAATCTATGAAACACCATAGTAATATGTTCCTCTAGTTCGCGACACATTTTCAACAATCGCTTTCGGGATGCTTCCCCATAAGGATGTTTTTGCCCCAGCATCCGGTCAAGAAACTGCCAATACACCACAGTGCCGGTCCCTTTGGATAAATTACCTCCAAGAATTTTATCAATGTCTTTTTTATCGGGTATCACCAGCTCCCAGCGATTAACTTTTTCCCACATGCTCCAAATCCCAGCAATATACGTGCGTCTCCCCTTTAGAGGATTTGGTGGCCACGGTAAGTTTGTGGCATTGACTCAATGATGCAGTTTTGAGTCCAAGACCAAATCTTCCCAAATCGTCATTTTCATAATCCCTCTCACTGCCATAGCGCATTGCCTCCAGCAATTGCTCCTCGGTCATTCCGGTTCCATTGTCCGCAATGCGAACCCAAGAATGATCGCCATCAAATTCGATATCTATTCTGACTTCGTCCGCACCAGCAGTAATGGAATTATCAACCAAATCAGCAACAGCAGCAGCGAAATCATAACCGAGGTCCCTCAGAGAACTCATAAGACGTCTCGCCGAAGGAATCAACTGTTGGTCATAGACCCTGATATTCATGGGACTTCCCCTTTCATCTTTAAGCCTGCAATGAAAGCTTCTGAACAATAATATTCATTAGCATTTAATTCGCCATTTTCAAACCGGCGATGCAGCCTCTTTGGCAACTGGTGCCAATCTTACCGGCCATCCACTACGAGCGTACAGGGGACGGATTAATTTTGGTGCCACCTTCTCCAATAAAGGAAAATCGCCTTCAGATTTTGTTCTGATAATTAATCCATTTTCTTTCGCACTATCCGGATGTAAATGACTAAAAAGATATGCAACGGCATACCAACCGAGCTTAAATGAATCAAGCGATATGCTGGAAAATCCTATCTCATTACCAGCATCAACGAGTTCTAATACCTTATTAATAGCTTGAGCTTGATTGTTAGGTATATCGGTTAAGGGTACAACCTTGATTCCTTTCCCGCCAACCAACCATCTTTGAATTGCTTGTCCAACTGCTTTACCAACTAAAGGAGGAACTGCATTTCCTATCAAGCGATACTGATGAGTTCGAGGAACTGGAAACTTAAACCAATCAGGAAAACTCTGGATTTGTGCTGCCTCACGAGGCGTAAGAGACCTGTCTTGGGTAGGATGGATGAACATTAATCCATCCTTGCTCAAATGAGCGACAATGGTGGAACAAAGATGATTTCGATGCTGTCGTGTGTATCTATCCGAGAAAGACGTACGATCATAGGGAAATTCCATTTTTTCCCCGCGTTTTGTCGCTTGGGCACTGTTTTCTCCCTCTCGTAGACGTTTAAAATCACGTATATCCCTCTCGCTATGTGGCCGGGCACAATGAGCGGTGAGGTCTTCTGTCTTATCTATCTCAAGAACTTCAAGAAGATATCCTCCGCCATATCTTTCCAGGTGCTGCTTGCGACGCTCAAGGTCATATTCAGAGACACTTTCTCCGCCACCAGCTTGGATTGAAGGCAAATCCCCAATAGCTTCCCATAGAGTAACCAGCGGAAGTAACCCATCTTCTATGCCGTGCGAAGCAGGCATATAGATATGACTACTAAAGATAGGTAATTCAAGTTTTGTTCCAATTATGAGTTGCCGTTTACGTTTTTGTGGGACACCATAATCGCGGGCTTTAATTACTTCACCATGAACACGATAACCAAGACTTCGAGCCTCAGATTGAACATTGGTAAAAAATAGGCCGCCGACAGCAGAACGTATACCCGGAACATTTTCCATTACAAATATTTTGGGTTTGAAGAATCTAACGAATTTCAGAAATTCTCGATATAGGTTCCGGCGATCATCTACTACAAGACGTTTACCAGAATTTGCTCCATCAGCTTGTCGTACAGTACTAAAACCTTGACATGGCGGGCCACCAACGATTAAATCCACATGATCCGTGCCGATCAGAGTTGACAGCTCCTCTGGTTGATACATCTTTAAATCTTTTTCAAGAATTTGAGGAACATCGGGAAAGTTTGCGCGAAAAACTGTTAAAGCCTCTGGGTTAAAGTCAATAGAAGCAAGTTCATTGAAGCCTGCCTTTTTCAAACCCAAGCTGAATCCACCACAACCACTGAATAAGTCTATAAAGGTTGGTTTTATCGCATTCATCATATTATGACGTAAAAAATCCTTGAATTGTCCAATTCTGAGATAATATTGCCAGAATTTAATTAATCTACTCCCTTTTATTTTCCTTCTCAAAGAAACTAATTAATCCAGATATAGGGTAAAAAAACGCTAGCCTAGATTATTACGCAATACTCTGTAGTTGGATGTTTTTTTAAGCTAATTCATCGATACCCAGCAAATACTTATCTGATCCTCTACTTGCTTGAATTCCTTATCCCCTGTGATCAGTTCTGCTTTTTGATGTTTTGTTAGCGCCGCCGTGTAACAATCCGCATAGGACATTTTTTGTTTGGATTTGAAGCGTGCCGCTTCCTGCGTTAATTCCCAATCCGCATCCCGGAATTGGATGCGAAGGTCGTGCAGTTGTTTCACAAAGCTGTCCGCTTCGACCTCGGATATCTCGCGTGCGATCGTATACCAGACCTCGCCCACGTTTACGACAGTCATATATACGGGAATTTCCTCCTCATGCGCGGAGGCGATCAAGTCTGCGATTTGGGGAGCGGAGGGTTCGTCTTCCAGATACGCAATGACCGCCCAGGTATCCAGCACATAAGCCTTTGGTTTCCTCGGCATTTATAGCTCCCTTTCGCGTTTTTTCTCTGCCAGGAATGCCTTCATCAATCCCTTACCCTTGTACTTTCCGCGCAGGGAATGCACATATTCACGTGTGACCGGTGTCAGGATGATCCGTTTGTTCTCATCCACATCAATTTGAAGGTGCGTTCCCTCCTTAATACCCAACTGTCTGCGGATTTTCGAGGGGATCACAACCTGCCCCTTCGAGGTGGCGATGGTTTCCATTCTCTGCTCCTTCTATATTCCTCCCTAATATATACCATATGACAAAATGTAAGTCAATATGCAAATTTCCTACTTTATTTCAATATCATACAATCCCATCTTGTCTTTCAAAGCCCAATTTTCTCTCATGTAGCAAGCCCCCGCCATAATAAGGGAATAAGCGTTTGCCTTATTCAAACTTGATTCCCCATAGACGCTAAGAACCCTCTCGATCAGAGAGGGTTATATGCTTACTTTGCAATCCCTTACATTTTCAAAAATTCCAGCAGCTTATAAACCACCATCGCAGGCCAAACGATGGCCTTTAAAATACCCACCAAACCCACCACAAATGTGGTGGCGTGCTGCAGGTAATATACCAAAGCGCCGATCAAGCCAATTCCATACACGGGCGCCGAACCGGCGTTCCTATAGATCACTTTTCTTCCTTTATTATCGTGCTCGGGGGTATTCGTTTCATTAGTCATTTTCTATTCCTTTTTCCTCGGATAATTATTTTCGTCACATATATATACGCTGAGCGAGCCGCTAAGTTTTGGGCAAGGTGGGCTTAAGCCGACCGAGCGTTGATTTGCTAAGCAAATCACGAGGGTCGGCAACTTCGGCGACATGACCGGAGGTGCGGGTGTTCTTCTCGCTCGCCGAAGCATTCGACCGGTCTCAACAAACTATATCCGCCATGCACACAGTAGACGCTATGGACTCATCCGCGCTTGACTCCAGAACATTTGTTCTGTATAATATGTGAGATTGTCCTTGCGAGGAGCCGATGGTTGAGTAGGCCAAAGGCCGTATTAAAACCAGGCTATGAAGCAATCTTGTGCTTTATTATTGACAATCCAAACCGATATAAACAAAAAATATTCGTTCCTCTTCGTCCCGCGGAACGAATAAAGCAAAACTAGTACCTTAACATTTCTATATCATCAATGCGTTGTCCCCTAACCGACGAGAGGAATTGCTGATAAGTACCCTAAGGGCGCTAAGTACTCGAAGAGTTCGAAGCACCCAAAGGGCAAACCTGATTTGAATGGGTTTTGAGATTTTCCTTGAGATATAATCAAGACAGAACGGAGATAATGCTGCATGAAATTTGAGTGGGACCCGAAAAAAGCAGAAAGCAACCTCCGCAAGCATGGCGTTAGTTTTGAAGAAGCCCTGACCGTCTTCAACGATACGCTTGCCTTCATCTTCGATGACATGGAACACTCACAAGCGGAACACCGCGAGATCATCATCGGCACATCCGCTCTTCGCAGAATTATCATCGTATGCTTTTTGGAAAGACTTGAAGATACCATCAGGATTTTCAGCGCCCGTCGTGCGACAAAAGATGAGATCAAAGACTATGAAAAAAACGCCCGCTATCAAACCCCGTAAAGCTGCAGAGATGTCGGCTGAATATAAGTTTGACTATAAAAAGGCCAAGTCCAACCGCTTTGCCGGCCGCATGAAGGACAGCCCGCTGGTAGTTATCGTTGACCCCGACGTTGCAAAAGTGTTCACCTCAGCGGAACAGGTCAACAAGGCATTGCGCGCCATCATCTCCGCCATGCCCGGACAGCCGCCTGCCGCTCACTAATTCATAAACAGTCAGAGGCAATGAACCGGGGGAAAAGAATCGCAGAGGAACATTCGAATTTGATTCGTTTTCGGAGACCCTGTGTATTTCAGGGTCGAAGATGCCGAGCGTTCTTCTCGGCGGCGAAGATGCCGGGTGTATTTCTCGAAGATGCCAAGTGTTCTCCTTGGCCCGGCACGGAGATGCCTAGCATCTTATTTGTCTGCGATTGCAGAGGAACATTCGAATTTGATTCGTTTCGGTTGCGCGCTGCCGTAACTCTGCATATTTTGGAGATAGATTCTTCTTTTCGTCGCGCTCTTCGCGAGTCCTTCTCAGCTAAATCTGCCTGATCTGCGGATTGCTTTTTTGTTCTTCCTTTGTGCTTCTTGTGGTTAATATTTTTTCCGGTTTTGTGGTTAATATTTTTCCACTCCCCTTCGCATTACAATAGATTCAATGAAATCCCTCCCGCCCCTCACCCGGAAGAAAACCATCCTTCTTCTTCTGGTCCTTCTCGCCCTCGCCGGCCTCCTGCTCTACGTCTTCTGGGACCTGCCCTCCGTCAATTCCCTCTCCGCCCACCTGACCGCTCCCAGCATCCACATCACCGACCGCAACGGACGCCCGCTCTACGACATCCTGCCCTGCCGACGGCGGGCGCAACGCCGTGCTCTCCTTCGACCACATCCCGCAGTGCATGAAGGATGCCACCATTGCGGTGGAGGACAAGAACTTCTACAGCAACCCCGGCGTCGACCTCGAGGGCATCGTCCGCGCCCTGTGGATCAACCTGCGCGGCGGCGAGACCATCGCCGGCGGCAGCACCATCACCCAGCAGGTGGCGCGCAACCTGCTGCTGAACCAGGATGAACGCAGCGAGCTTTCCCTGCGCCGCAAACTGCGCGAGGCGGTGCTGGCCTGGGAGCTGACCGCGGCGCTACTCCAAGGACGAAATCCTGGCCCTGTACCTCAACCAGATCTATTACGGCGGCATGTCCTACGGCATCGAGGCCGCCGCGCAGACCTATTTCGGCAAGCCTGCCTCCGACCTGCTCCTGCCCGAATGCGCCCTGCTGGCCGGTCTGCCGCAGGCCCCCGGCATCTACAACCCCTTCACCAACCCCGACCTCGCCATCGCGCGCCAGAAGGTCGTGCTGGGGCTGATGGAAGCAGCAGGGTTTCATCACGCACGCGCAGCTGGTCGATGCCGAGAATGCGCCGCTGAGCTACAACCCGGCGCCCTATCCCATCGAAGCGCCGCATTTTGTCTGGATCGTCAAAGACCAGCTCGACGAGCTGTTCGCGGCCGGCCAGCTCGACCCGCGCCAGAGCCTGGTGGTGCGCACCACGCTCGAACCTGGACGACCAGCATCTGGCCGAAGCAGGTCGTGGCCCGCCACCTGGCCGGGTTCGTGCCCCAACCCGGCGCGATCAGCCACAACGTCAACAACGCCGCGCTGGTGGCGCTCGACCCGCACACCGGGGAGATCCTGGCGCTGGTCGGCAGCGCCGATTTCTTCGACTCCTCCATCGACGGCGCGCTCGACATGGCGACCTCGCCCCGCCAGACCGGTTCGGCCTTCAAGCCGTTCATCTACGCCCAGGCCCTCGACCCCACCCGGCCCGACCCGTGGACGGCCGCCACCTCCATCCTGGACGTCTCGACCACCTTCATCACGCACGACGGCCAGCCCTACACCCCCAAGGATTACGACGGCCAGGAACATGGCCCGGTCTCCGTGCGCGAGGCGCTGGCTTCTTCATTGAATATCCCGGCCGTCCTCACCCTGCAAAAGGTGGGCATCGAGAACACGCTCAACCTCGCCAGCCAGCTCGGCATCACCTCGCTGGGCGACCCGCAGGACTACGACCTGTCGCTGGTGCTGGGCGGCGGGCAGATCAGCCTGCTGCAGCTTTCCACGGCCTACGAGAGCCTGGCGAACGGCGGCGACCACCGTCGGCAACCAGGCCATCCTCGATATCCGCAACGCCGACGGCAACCTGCTCTACACGCCGCAGAAGGCGCAGCCCGTGCAGGTCTTCGACCCGCGCGTGGCCTGGCTGATCAACGACATCCTCAGCGACGACCGGGCGCGCGCCACCGGCTTCGGCCTCAACAGCACGCTCAAGCTCGACCGCACCGCGGCGGTCAAGACCGGCACCACCACCAACTTCCACGATAACTGGACGATCGGCTACACTCCCGACCTGCTGGTGGGCGTGTGGGTGGGCAACAGCAATTACGAGGCCATGCACGATGTGACCGGTGTGACGGGCGCCGCGCCCATCTGGAACGAGACCATGCGCGCCCTGCTGCAGGGTCAGCCCGACCGTCCCTTCGTCCAGCCCGACGGCTTGAAGCAGGTGGAGGTCTGCGAGCTTTCGGGCCTGCTGCCCACCCCGGCCTGTCCGCACACCCGCCTGGAATGGTTCATCCCCGGCACCGAGCCGACGCAGACCGATACCTATTACCAGCAGGTCTGGATCGACCCGTCCACCGGCTCGCTTGCGGACGATTCCACCCCGCTCGACGCGGCGCAAGCCGCTGATCGTCCTCGACCTGCCCGCCGAGGCCCAGCCCTGGGCGCGTGCCCAGGGTCTGCCTCTGCTGGCGGACCTCAAATCGGGTGGCGGCGTCGCCTCGGCCCAGGCCGACAGCCTGACCCTGCTTTCCCCCACGCCGAATACCACCTACCGCATCGCCGCCGATTTCAACCAGTCGGCCCAGCAGCTCTCGGTGGAGGCCGCAGCCGGTCAGGGACTCTCCAATGTGAAGCTCTATGTGGACGGCAAGGTGCTGGCATCCTTCTCCGCTCCGCCCTATCAGTCCTGGTGGACGTTATCCCCAGGTCCGCATCAGTTCTGGGCCGAAGGTGTAAACACAAGCGGACAGAAAATAACCAGTGACGTTGTGGTGATAACGGTGCTGGGTAACCCATAGATCGCGGGGCGCTGGCCTCTATTATTTATTAAGTTGTTTCAGTAGTGTTTGAATGTTTAACTTAAGCTCAGGAATGTCCCGTTCAATAACGCATCCGATCCCAAAAGTATGGATAAATCTCCTTGATTATTTCAGACTGTGCTTCTCATCAATGGACAAGATGCTTCTCTGCTCAATACCTGCGGGCGGATCGCGCGGCCTGAGCCCGGCTTCGGTGACCACGTCAACTTCGCGGCCGAGCAGCGCTTCCAACTCGCGCAGCAGGCGCGCCAGGTCGAGCAGGCTGCGACCGGATTTGCAAGCTGACCAGGAAATCAATGTCGCTGTCCGGCCTCTCTTCGCCGCGCGCAACCGATCCAAACACACGGATGTTTTCCACGCCGTTGTGCGTGGCGATTTCAAGGATTTCCTTGCGATGAGCTTTGAGAAGTGACTTGAGTATCCATCTTGATCTTTCGATTTGATTCTATCACGGGCCTTTACACTTCCGGGCTGAAGGAAACTACACAACAATTAAGCAGAGGTTATCAAACAAGCACGGAGACTTAAAAGTCTCCGTGCTTGTTTGAGGATATTAGTAGACATCATCCGTAATAAAGATAACAGAAAAAATCCATCCTTAGAGTAGGCAGATTCTACCAATTTTTTTCTTTACATCTGTGTAATCTGCTCAATCTGCGGATTATTTCAAATAAAGTCTATTATATGCTTCACATTACGGCTTTACCGTGAACACACTCCCCGCGCCTCGCCCGCCCACATCGGGGAAGTAGAACTCGGAGGCGGTCGGCGGGATGACCTTGAACGTCCCGGCCGTGCTGGCGCGCGCCAGGTAGGTGTAGACATACGTCCCGGCCGGCAGGTAATCCGAGGAGAGCACCACCTTCTCATCGCGCAGTTCGATGTGATCGAAGTACCACCAGCCCCAGCCGCGCTCGTTGTAATCCTGCACGGTATAGATGGAGGGCACCTGCGTGTCGGTCATGATGGAGGCATCGACGGCTTCCAGCCCGGCGGGCAGCGGATCGTCGATCACCACATAATGCAGCGCGTCGGGCACCACCATCGTCAGGCGCACGCGCACCAACTCGCCGCGCCCGATCTCGGTGATGGGGTTCTTGGAGTCATCCAGCGTGAAATACTGGCGCGCCAGGCTCATGCCCTGGTCGAGCGGCTGGATGGATTCCACCGGCAGCGTGGTGCTCAGGTAGGCGTCGTAATACAGGTTGCCCGCTCCGCTGCCGCGTGTGAAGACCAGGTAGTTGGCCACGTCCTTCAACAGGTCTTTCATCTGCACCTGCAGCTTGACGGTCTCGGTCAGGTTATCCTTTGCGGCCTGTCCCTGCTGCAGCATGCTGCCGTTCAAGCCGACCGCATATTGATAATTCGTTTCAAATTCCTTCGAGGCGGTCAGCCAGTTCGTCAACGCGATCAGCGTCCAGGCGGTCTCCTGCGTCGAATGCCAGTGACCGCCTGTCGCGATGCGCCATCAGCCAGCGCACCGCATTGGCCGTGACGGATTCTGCGGGTCGATCTGCACGAAGGCATTCAACACGATGGCGGTCGTGCGCGTGTCGGTGTTCCAGTTCCAGTAATCGACCGAGCCTTCCTCCCAATGCGCGCCCGCCGCCGACATGACGGTGGCCGCCGCCAGGTCCGACATGAGCGAGTCGATGCGTGCGTCCTTCGGGTCGAGCATGTAGATCGCCTGCGCCAGGTAGGCTTTGCCATACAGGTCCAGCGAGGTGCGATGCTCGTAAATGAAGTTGGTCTGCCCGGCCTGCAGGTCGCCTCCGCGCGCCAGCACATACAGCATGAAGGCGTAGCGGTTGTACTGCCAGTGTGCATCGTTGGGTTCAAGGTCGGCAGGTTATCGTTCAGGTATTTGATGCCGTTATCCAACACGTCGCTTGAGACGGTATAGCCGGCATCCTTCGCTTCGAGCAGACCCAGGACCACATAGGCGCTGGTCTGCAGGTCGCTGTCGGGCCATCCCACCAGTTCCAGCCGCCATCCGGTTTTTGTTTGGCGTAGATCCTTTGCAGGGCCGGGTTCACCTGCTGATCGAGGTTGTCCTGCAAGGTCTGGGTTCGGCAGGCCGGCCAGCTTGAGGGCGCGCATGGTGACCACGTTCGGCAGGAAGCTCGAGATGGTCTGCTCCATGCACAGGTAGGGATAATCTTTGAGATAGGTCAGGCTGTCCTGCATCGAAGCAGCCAGCGAGGGCGATACTTCGATGGACAGCTGCGCGTTCGCTGTAGTTGTATGTGGTTGGGAGCTGGATGGCTTCCGTGGCCGAATTCGCGGAGGTGAGCATGCCCGACGTGCCGACGGTTTCAACCGCGCTGTAGGTGTAGACCGGGATGCCCTGTCCGGACAGCGTGCCGAGCGCCGGCTTGCTCGAATCCTGGAACGACCCGCTGACGGCCTGCGCCGTCAGGTCCACGCGCTGGGCATCCGCGTTGACATTCAGATCCCAGGTGACATAGGCCTGGCCTTTGGCGGCGACATTCACCGATTGCGCGGCCGGCGTGATCAACTGCACACCCTGCGCGTCGAGGTACACCTGCACGTTGAGCGGCGCGTCGCCGTTGTTGTGGATCACCGCGCCCACGCGCGCCTGGTCGCCGGCGACAAAGAAGCGCGGCGTCTGCAGCTCCACGAAGAGCGGCTTGGTGCTGACCAGTTCCTGGTGGCCTGTCCCACGCGGCCGTCGGCGGTGGCGGCGCGCGCATCCGCCGCCCAGGTGGTGAGGTTCTCCGGCAGTTTCACGGTCACCTGCGCCTGGCCATTCGCATCGGTCGTGACCTGCGCCTGGAAGAAGGCCGTGTCCTTGAAGTCCTGCCGGACGGTGATGATGCCCAGGCTCTCGTCGCCGCCTCCGCCGCCGCTGCCGCCGCCTTCGGGGATGCTCTGGCGGTATTGCGCGTTGAAATCATCGGCGCTGGCCACGAGCCCGAGCGCGGTCTGCACGCCGAGGCCCTGTTCGGGATAGAAGCTGTCCAGGATCGGCGCCGAGTTGGACGGGGCCAGCGCCAGCACGGCCTTATCCACGACCGCCAGCGATACATCCGCCGAGACGGGTTTGCCGGTCTGGTCTTTGGTCACGATGGTATACGTGACGTTATCGCCGGGCCCGGCGGATTTTTTATCGGTTGTGACCTTCACATCCAGCGTCTGCTGGCTGGTATCCACGTTGATGCGCGCCATGCCGATCTTGAAATCGGGCGTCTTGCGTGTTGTCTGCGCCGCTCACCACCACCACCGAGACGTAGGCGATGGGAGCCATGTCGCTTGTGATCGGAAGTTTGTAGATGGTGCTGTTGCCGGTCAGCAGGACGACATCCTGTTTGTAGATATGCCCGCGTTCGTACGTGACCAGCGCATACACATCTGCCTTGGAACGGCTGGGCGATCAGCAGCTCGGCCGTATCGCCGGGCGCGTACATATCCTTGTCCGCGATCAGGTTGAAGCTGCGGTCATTGGTCTGCCGCCAGGCAATGTATTGATCGCTCGATACCCAGGTGTAGGCCGAAGCCTGCTGCGTATTGCCCTTTGCATCTTTCACCGTCACGATGGCTTTGTAGACTCCGCCGTGCGGGCGGGACGAATGAGACCTGTGCCTTTCCATCCTTGTCGGTGATCAGTGTCTTCTGGCCCGACCGGTATTTCCTTGACCGAAGTGACCCAGCTCAATTGTCCCTGCTGGTCCTGCTTCTGCACGCTGAACCACTGCCGCTCCACGAACTTCACCGTCACGGTCTGGTTCGCGACCGGGTTGGAATCCCAATCCAGCACAACCACTTCGAAGGGCTGCGGCTGGCCCTGCTTGCCGACATAGCTCAGCGAACGGATGCCGCCGTACAGCTGGCTTTGATGCACGATGACGCTGGTCGCCCCGCTGACGATATCGCCCGCCACGTCGGTGACGTTGGCATGCAGCGTCACCTGCTGGTCGGTCTTGTCCTCGCCCAGGGCAACTGACCTGGGTATATCCAGGTGACCATTGGGGTCTGTCGTGCCGTTGGCCTTCTGCCAGCGTGCCGGCCTGACCGGCTTGCTGCGGCGCGTAATAATATTGGTCGCGGTCCAAATCCGATAAAGCTGAACTGGCTGTACTTCGCGGCCGGCGCAAAATAATACGGCGTCGAATCCATGAACCAGCCCACACTTGCATTCCCCACATTTCCGCCGGAATAATAAGCGGCGTCCAGGCTGAAATCGACCTTGTCGCCTGAGAGGATGTTGGTCTTATCCGCGGAAGCATTCACCTGGAAGGTGCGGCTTGTGATATTCGGCCACGCGGAAGGATAGAGCTGCCGAACGGGTCGGCCGTTGGGGTTGTTCGGACGAAAATGGTATAGGTACCCAAAGCGGCGGCATCGTCGAGCGTGAACGTGCCATTCATGCTTCCCAATGAGGAGAGAGGCAGGCTTTTGGAATAAACCTGTTCACCCGACTGCTCGATGGTGACGTATACATTCGTCTCTTTGATCAGGCTGTAGTGCAGGTCGTCGTTCTGCCGCACGAGGCCCTTGAAGTACACGTCCTGCCCGGGACGATAGACGGGCCGGTCCGTATAGAGATAGGCAAACGGCGCGGCAGTGTTATTGCCGTAATAATTTTCGGCGATGCCGTAATCTCCGGCCGATACGCCGCTGCCCCAATCCAGGGAGGCAAAGGCTGCGTGGCCCGATTCCATCCACGCGCGCATAGACCGGATGCGTTGATTCCTTTAAGGTAGACGAGGCCGTTCTGGTCGGTGGTGCCGCTCCCGACCTGTTTCAAATCCTTGTCGTAGAACGTGACCGGCACACCCGCCTGCGGCTTTCCGGATTCAAGGTCGGTCACCCAGGCCAGCCCCTCGGTGGGAGTGGCCTTGAAGGTGATGTTATCGGTCGCAACCACGAAGAGCGAGCCCTGATAGAAATTGCTGGTGTAATTCAGCGGCGAGCCCTTCACGCCGAGGAAGTAGATTCCCGGCGGGAGCGGATTCCCTTTTTGGTCTTCGAGCTTGATGTCGAGACGGTTGAGTTGATTCCTGGGTACCTTGCGTGTCCGGCTTCCACTCGCGGATCGGCGCCACCTGCGGTTTGAAATCGACAGGCGCCACTCCACCCGTGCCTTTATCATTCCCGTTGGCGTTCAACATGCTGCCGAACTCGGTAAAGGTCAGCGGGTAGAGCGAGACCGTGGCAGAATCCAGGTTGGTGTATTCGAAGTAAACTTCCTGCGGCCCCTTGGCGCGATATACCAGCGGCGTCCAGGGCAGCACCAGCCTCGCATCCGATGCCATGTCGGCGGTCGTGAAGATAGAGCGATGTTTCGGTTTTGATGGTATTGCCGTAGATGTCCGCCATGCCCGGCAGGAAGCGCACGATGTAATCGGTGCCGGGGTCCAACCCGTACAGGGTATAGATAAAATCGTAATCGTTGTAATACCACTGCGGCTCCGCCTTGGGCGCCGGCGTGATGACGATCTTGTTCTTGAGACTGTCGAGGCGCATGGGCGAAGCAAAATGGATGGCAAACGAGTTATCGAATCCATTATCCGTTGTGGGTACAGCCACGCTGAGGATTTGAGGCAGTGGCACCGTGCTGAAACTGGCCGATAATCCATCCTTGAGTGTCCCACCGTCCGCGGCCTGGGCAGTATTCGCGATCTGCAAGTTGTAATAGTTGGCGATCTTGTAGCGGCCGGCCGGTTTGATCGTCAGGACGGTGAAGTCCTTATTCCATTGGAGGTTGAGCGAAACGGCCCCGCCTGTTTCGCGATTGTTTATGGAGGTCGCGGCGTTCACGCTTCGGGAATCCATCGGCTGCAGGAACGTGACGACAAAGCCCTGGTCCAACAGGACATTCTGGATGTTATCCAGGGGCGGGTTCTCCGCGCCGTTTTCCAGGGCCACTTCACCAACCGTCGGCGCGCGCGTGGTGAACTGCGAGACATATGATTTATCCAGCGCCGTGCCGGTGGTATCTTTCAACCCCGCCCCAACCCTTATCGTGTAACGCGTTCCGCTCGATAAGGCCTTGTCCGGCGTAAACACATACACCGACGAGTTGACCCATTGCCCCTGGCCTGCGGTCAGCGGCGAGAGCTCAACCGGCTGCGGCAGCCCGCTCTGGTCTTCCTTGATCGTCAGCGGCACGACCGGATGATTGAAGATCACCGTGATGTTCGTCTTGCCGTCTATGTCTTCGGCGTCGGCGGCCGGGAACACCTGGCCCACCTCGAGACTCTCTACGGTCGTGAAATCCAGTTCGAGTGTTTCTTTCGGGGAGGTTCCATCGAGCGCCGCGGCCGACGTGGAAACGACTGCTTTGTAATCGGAGGCGGGTTCGAGCGCGGCATCCGGCGTGAATTCAAGCGTGCGCGCATCGCGCCAATCAGCTTTGCCTGGGATCGCTGCCTTGTCTGGGCCGATCAGCGAGAAAGCCTGCGATGTCTTCTCGCGCGTCCATATCTCGGTCGAATGTGACCTGGATAACCGGCGAAAGCATCAGGCGCTGCCCAGCAACTGGGCTTTGAGAAACGATGTGCACTCCCACCTGACCCTGTTCCACCTGCACCGAAAGAGGCGCAGACGTCCCCGGCAGTGCAGCTTTGGAAATGGAAAGTACCGCAGCAATGAGTATGACGATGCAGATCGTCCCGACCAGCCTCAGTTTTTTATTCATAGGGCCCTCCCGTTATCGCAAACGTCGTTTAATAGTCTATACAGGAAGCGTAGATATGGCAAAAAGTATCACCCCGCCTCATCAGGCTGTCAAGTCGGGTTCAGGGCATGGTTTCACAAAGTCAGTATTCCTGCTGGATGCATTTAGCCCATTGGAAATAGGACACATTTTTTTGAAAAAAAGATACCTTTCACGTTTTCGGCGCTATCCGTCGATTGCACTGCCCCCTTGTGTTATACTGAACCTCGTTGTCAACAGGGTTAGGTGATCCCCTTTCGAGGTCGTCCGACGCCTGCTCATTCATCTGCCCGCAAACCGGGTGTGGAAATTAGGAGAAAATATGGAATCGAAATTATACGTCGGCAACCTGTCATACTCAACCACGGAAGAAGACCTGAAAACCCTGTTCGCGCAGGCCGGTACCGTGGCATCCGTGGCCCTCATCAAGGACCGCGACAGCGGCCAATCGAAAGGCTTTGCCTTTATCGAAATGAGCACACAGGTCGAAGCCGAAAAGGCTATCAGCACGTTCAATGGTTATCAGATGGGCGACCGCGAGTTGAAAGTCAGCATGGCTCGCCCGAAGGAAGAGACGGGGCGCGGCGGCTTTGGGAATCGCGGCAGCGGCCGCGGGCATAAGCCCCAGCGCGGCGGCGGCAAGCGCTATTAAGCCGTCCGATTATCCATGATCCCAACACTCCCCACCTGACTGGGCGGGGAGTGTTTATTTATCATGCTTTTTATGAATGTGATTAAGAAGGCGATATTCGATTTGAGTAAAACTACAGCTTTGCAAGCTCCTCAGCATTGACGAAAAGACGATACTTGTGTAATATTCTACAAGTCATTAATGTTATTTTAAGGGTTGGGTTTAGCACAAGGTTTCTAGCTCGCATCCTGATAATTGAATAAAAGCAGACCCCGGAGGAAAAAATGAACAGTCGTGTTCGCGTCATCTTGGTTGCAATGATGATCGTCTTATTGGCGCTGGTTAGCGCCATTTCTGTTATCCCGGCCCGCGCCGACGACGGCGCCCCGCCTCCGCCTGCTGCACCCTCCGGGCCGGCAGCCGAGGTCACAACCGCTGCCGCACCCACGGTCCTTTCACAGGTACCGGCTGGCACGGATGTGGTTGTTGTAAATGATCGCGGCCATAAGGTATCCCTGGCTACTCAGGAAGCCGCCAAGATCGTTGCCTCGGGCGACCCGGTCTGGTGCCCAACCGGCGTGGTGCCCGGTGCGGCCACTTGCTCGCCCTCCGGCAATACCAGCTTCCAAAATCTTATTAACTGGATGGCCGGCCAATTTACCGGCAAGGCAGGCACGATCTGGGTCGAAAGTAGTTATGATAATACCGTGGGTGATCCTACCAGCTTCAGCTTTACTCTGGATGGGACGACACCCAAGCTTACTGTTTTTGCCCCCTACGCCCTGACCATCAATGGCGGCTGGAACGGCACGGGGACCGGCATGAACTCCCTTGCCCCTTCCGTGTTCGACGGCGCTTCGCTGGAATTCTCAATTGGAAAAACGCGGTCACGTTGAACAACCTGGTCATCGAGAACGCCGATGATTATGGTCTGACCGTCACGACCACTGGTAATATCGTGCTCAACAATGTTAACGCGTTAACAATAATGTTGGTGCTATCTCGATAACGTCTCCGGCACCGGCACGGTCACAGTAAATTACAGCAGCTTTGAAGACAATCACGGCGACGGCCTGGCGTATTTTCGAGCCATGCCATCTCCGCCAGGAACTTATCCGCCGACGGTAATGTTCTCGATGGTGCTGACCTCGACAACAGTCTGGCTGTCACCGCCCAACCCGTGACGATTCACCAACGTCAATAATTTCGGCTACAATGGCAAGCAGGGCTGGTCGTCGTTTCCAGGGGCGCCATCACCTTCAGCAATGTGACTGCCGTCCATAAGTGGGCGTCGTTTGGTACAGTTCTGGATAATTGTGACTATAGCACTGCAACAATGGCTTGCACCAACACCGGCTCTTATGCCGTAACGTTGAAGGGCAACAACAATTTCAGCGATAACGACATAGCTGGCCTGGAGGTCCGGTCCACGGGCGCGATTACTCTCAGTAATGTCACCGCCAACGATAATTCGGATGGCGTCTACCTGGATAATTGTGAATGACTCATTGGTGCGACATCCCAAGCGAGCCCTCACGCTCACTGGCACCAACACTTTCATCGATAACTTCCAGGATGGGTTGTGGAATCAACTCGCTGGCGCGATCACGGTGAGTAACATCATCGCCAATGACAACGGGATGGGTCTGACCGACTCATGGCTGGGCATGGGCGCTTATATCGATAACTGGGGAGCCCCCAGCACCAAACCGTCACCCTGAGCGGCTAGAACACCTTTAATGACAACGGTGCCATTGGCCTGGAAGCGTACAGGCAACGGCAATACCTCATCAGCAACCTGACCGCCAATGGGAATGAAGGTGGGACTAATTCTCACTGGATATGATGGCGGAGGCACCTACCTGTCTGCTTGACGACGGTGCCGGTGGCCGTCACACTCACTGGCACCAACACCTTCAATGGATAAAGACGACGAGGGATTGGACGCTGAAGTCTATCGGCGCCATCACCGTCAGCAATCTGACCGCCAATGATAATGGGTATGGGATCTTTCTCGATAACTGGATTACGAACTTACCGAACGACAAGTGTTTCTACCCCGCCGCAACATCACTCTCACCGGTACGAACGTCATGAACAATGTATTCGACGGCCTGGAAGTGGACAGCTTCGGGCACGATCACGTTGAGCAATGTCACGGCCTCGAATAACTTTTTTTATGGCGCATACCTGGATAATTGTGGGTATGACTGGTAATGACGTTTGCAACGGGGTTGTTTCCGAGTCTGTCACACTCACCGGCAGCAATACTTTCAACGATAAGGATGGAGGGGTTGTCGGTCTACTCGCTGGGTGCCATCACCGCCAGCAACCTGACCGCCAATCACAACGGACCCACGACGGCGCTTACCTGGATAACCAGTGGGGATTCAAGAACTACAACCTGACATTGAGCGGCGTAACAATACCTTCAACAACAACGGTATCACCGGCCTTGAAGCCTACAGCAACGGCAACATCCTGATGAGCAACCTGACAGCCAATGGAAACCCGGGTGAACCAGCATTTGGTGGGCCACAAAATACCGGAGGCGTATACCTGGATAATTGGAGTATGACCTCAGTACCGGTGACCGTCACTCTGACCGGTAATAATACCTTCAACGGCAACGGGTATTACGACTATTACGATGATCTCTATTTCGGCGATGGCCTGCTTGTCTACTCCGATGGTGCCATTACCGTCAGCAACCTGACCGCCAACGATAATAGGGAAAACGGTGCCTACCTGGACAACTGGGATCGCGAAAAATTGAATATGCCTCGCAACATCACACTGACCGGCGTCAATACGTTCTTGAATAACGGCGCGGACGGTTTCGGCAATAATTCCAACGGCCTGGTGTTCTATGCTTCGGGCGCCGCCAGCCTGACCGAGATCATGGCTGATTGGAATTAGGCGGATGGCGTCCGTGGGCGCGGTGGGAGGCAATATCACCCTCACCTGCGGGACCATGGACGACAATGCGGGGTCCGGCAATGACCTAACCTCCGGTATGACCCTCGGTAAAACTATCACTCTGAAGGGCGTGTACTCCAACGACAACGTTTATTGGGATTATTACACTACTCCAAAATTAGTGACCGGCACCTGCCCACTACCCTAGGACAAGAGTATGAAGTAAAACCTGTATAAAATTCAGATAATGAAGAGAAGGACGGCCGCATGGCCGTCCTTCTCTTCATTATCTATTAATATGAAGGCGATATTCGATTTGAGTAAAACTACAGCTTTGCAAGCCCCTCAGCATTGACTATATAAAGCTTATGTAATATAGTACGCATGGTTAATCCTATTTTAAAGGTCGGAAACGTCTTCTTATTTGCAACCCCATCCAAATAATCAACACAACCAGACGAGGAGGCAAAATGAACAGTCGTGTTCGCGTGTTCTTCTATGCATCGATGATCTTATTATTGGCGCTTATCAGCGCCATTTCTGTTATCCCGGCCCGCGCCGACGACGGCGCTCCGCCGCCCGCTGTGCCAGCGGCACCCTCCGGCCCGGCAGCCCAGGTCACAACCGCTGCCTCACCCACGGTCCTTTCACAGGTACCGGCAGGTACCAATGTGGTGGTCGTCAACGATCGCGGCCATAAGGTATCCCTGGCTTCCCAGGAAGCCGCAAAGATTGTCGCCACGAACGACCCGCTCTGGTGTCCTACCGGCGTCGCACCGAAATCCGGTATCGGCGGCTGCACACTCACCCAGGTATCATTCAATGGCGGCCTGCTGCCTTTGATCTCCGGCAAAACCGTGAATGGCACGATCTGGATTGAATCCGGTCCTGTAAGCGACGGATCCTCTGTGACATTGGCGGGGCTGGGTTCAACCCTGACTCATGCCTTGACCATCAACGGCGGCTGGAACGGGATCAGTGGAAGTACCATGATGAACCCCCTGACTCCCTCCATATTCAGTGTCCCGTTGGAAATCGACTGGAGCGCGCCTGTCACCTTGAACAATATCACGATCTCAGGCGCGACGACCGGTACCGGCCTGACGGTTACGACCACCGGCAGCATCCTGCTCAACAATGTCGATGCGATCGGGAATACTGGCATTGGCGCCAACTTGGACAATACCAGTGCATCATCCGCCCAGCCGGTAACCCTGACCGGCGTGAACGTTTTTTCGGAAAATGGCGCGACTGGTCTGCAAGTCTACAGCAAGGGCGCCATCAAAGCCAGCAATCTCGTTGTAGATGATAACTTCGATTGGGGGGCGAACCTGGATAACAGTTCCGCTGCCGCTGCACAGCCTGTGACACTGACCGGCACGAACGAGTTCAAATACAATGATAGTACAGGCTTGGGAATCAATTCAAAGGGCGTCATCACGCTCAGCAATATCACATCGTCCAATAACGGCGGGGACGGCATGTTCATACAGGATACCTATGGTCTCCCTGGCTCTCCCCAGAATGTGACCCTCACCGGCTATGGCATCTTTAACAACAATTGGCTCAGCGGCCTGGAAGTGTATACCTACGGTGGCATCACGATTGCCAATCTCTTCGCACATGACAACGGGCAAAGCGGCACGCAGGGCTTTGGCGCATATTTGAACAATTATGGTGACTTGAGCCATTTTCCAAATGGTGTTGCTACACTGCCAAAAGCCGTCACGATCAGTGTCACCGGCAGCAATCCCGATACCGACCTGCGTAACAATTACAGCGGCGGCCTCGCCGTGTACAGCCTGGGCGCCATTAACCTGACAGGTCTCATGGCCGATGGTACGGTCAATGGGAATGGGGTCACTCTGGAGAACGATTATACAGGCGCAGTCGGCGGCATCACAATCGGCGGCTGGGGCGCTTCCAGTAATAACAACCTCAACGGCTACGGTTGGTACATTTTAAGCAAAGGTGCCATCACCGCCACCAGCCTTTGGGGTATTGGGAATGGAGGCTACGGCGCCTATATCAATAACACGGCCGGCAACGCCGTTGTGACCCTGGGTACGCCGGGAGGCATCGGCTTCTCATACAATACCGGTGGCGACGGCCTCGACGTCTATTCCCATGGTGTCATCACCCTGAACAACGTCAACGCCGATGGCAACGGCGGCAACGGCGCCATCCTGGAGAATGACTATACCGGCGTCAGCGGCATTACCATCAAGGACACCGCCGCGTATTCGCCCAGCTTCGATTCCAACGGGAGCGACGGCCTGGACGTTTATAGCAACGGCACCATTACGATCATGGACACTGATGCTGAATACAACGGCCAGAGCAACTTCTATGCCGCAGACCAGGGCGATCCGATCGATTTTCCGATCGACGATTCCATTGGCTTCGGTGTTTATATCGATAACACCGGCGGTGCCGGCAGCGTGGTTATTGGCACCAGCCGCGCCAACTGGTGCAACAGCATGTCGGGTAACTTCCAGTCCGGCCTGGAGGTCTACAGCAACGGCTCCGTTACCCTGAGCAATATGTGCAACGACGACAACGGCGGTTATGATAGCCCCACTGGTTATAACGACAGCTTGGACCATGGCTACGGCGCTTTGGTGGATAACAGCACCGCCCTTACACCCAAGCCGGTCACCCTTAAGGGCTCGAACGATTTTGACGACAACTTCGATACCGGTTTGTATATTTACTCCCAGGGTGTCATCACGGTCAACAACCTTTACGCCAGCAACAGTCCGGCCGCAGAGGGCGCATACCTTGATAACACCGTCCTCGGCCCCACCAAACCCCAGAATGTGATCCTGACCGGATACGGTACTTTCTATGACAACTACGACGACGGCCTGGACGTGTACACGTATGGCATGATCACGCTGAACAACATCGATTTAGAGGGCAATTATTCCGGCGCCTACCTGGATAATGGCTGTCTGGACGGCGGGTCCGGCTGCACCGCCACGCTTGCGAAGACTGTTGTAATCAACGGCACAAATACCTTCGATGATAACTACCAATACGGACTTTATATAGCCAGCCGGGGCGCCATCACGGTCTCCAATCTGGACGTCGAGTGGAACAGCCTGACCGGCGCCTGGCTCGAAAACGACTACGGCCCTGCCGCTTCACCTCAAAACGTGACCGTCAACGGCTACGGCTCCTTCTATAACAACGGCGACGATGGCCTGGACGTGTTCACGTACGGAGTTATCACGACCAACAACCTGGATGCCGAAAACAACGGCCAGAATAACTTTTACAATCAGACTAATTCTCTGCCGATTAATCCACTTTCCGGTTGGGGCGTCTACCTGGATAACTGCTACTTCGACTGGACTGCTTTGGATTGCATCAGCACGGGTGCACCCAAAGCCATCACAATGAACGGCAAAAATACCTTCAACGGCAACTTCCAGGACGGCTTGTGGGCCACCTCCTATGGAGCCATTACCGCCAAGCAACTGACCGCCAATAACAACGGCGGCGACGGCGCCTACCTCGATAACCAATGGGACGGGGCCGTGAGCAGCACCAGCACCGTCACCGTGACCTCCGCCACCGCCATCGGTTGGAACAGCTTTGGGAACAACGGTTACGACCTTCAAAATGGATGGACGGTGGGAGATGGGCTGGAAGTTTACAGCAACCGCGCCATCACGCTCAACAACATCCAGGCCAATGGCAATTTCAACTCCGGGGCGCAAGTCGACACGGCGGATCACATCTATGCTTACGCTGCAAATGCTCAAAACGTAACATTCACCGGCCGGAACATCTTCCAATATAATGGCTTTGACGGTCTGGACGTGCTTGCCGATGGGAACATCACTATCAACAATCTCACCGCCAATGGAAATCAGGGAAATGCCGGCGCCTCCCTGGATAACTGCCTGTTTGATGGAATATCTGCATGCTTGGGCCATGGTAACATCACCCTGACCGGCACCAATACCTTCAATGAAAACAATGGTGATGGCCTGGACACAAACTCGCACGGCAACATTGCCATCAGCAAGGTCACTGCTGACAACAATGGAGCTGAGGGAGTTTACGGTGGTGCAGATGGAACGATCAGCGTATCCTGCGGCAGCATGACTAATAATTTTTCGTATGGATGGGAGTTCTGGTCTTCGCTGACGATTACCCTCAAGGGTGTATATGTCAACGGTAACAACGGCGGTTTCCCCAACCCCAACACTCTCCGGGGCAGCGGCACGCTGGTGACCTCTCTCAGCTGCCCATAAGAGCAGGATACACACCATCTAAAGCAAGCCCACATTAAGTTTTGGGTTATAACAAAGCAGGGCGGCCGCATGGCCGTCCTGTTTGTTGTCCATTAATATGAAGGGGACATCCCATTTGAGTAAAATTGCAGCCTTGCAAACTCTTCAACATTGACTAGAATACAGAACTTGTGTAATATGGTACAGTTTATTAATGGCATTCCAAGGCGGGGATCCTGTCCTGAGTTCCACCCCAGCCCTGATAATTGAATAAAAGCAGGCCCTGGAGGATAAAAAATGAACAGTCGCGGTCGTATCGTCTTTTATGCATCGATGATCTTATTATTGGCGCTGGTTAGCGCCATTTCTGTTATCCCGGCCAGGGCTGACGACGGCGCTCCTCCGCCCGCTGTGCCAGCGGCACCCTCCGGGCCAGCAACCGAGGTCACAACCGCTGCCGCACCCACCATCCTTTCACAGGTACCGGCGGGTACCAATGTGGTAGTCGTCAACGATCGCGGCCACAAAGTATCCCTGGCTTCCCAGGAAGCCGCCAAGATCGTTGCCACCGGTGACCCGCTCTGGTGCCCGGCTGGAGCAGCACCGAAACCCGGACTGGGCGGGTGTACGGCTGCCTACACTGATTTGGATGACCTGGTCTCGGCTTTTACCAGCAATGCGATCTCCGAGCCAACTACGAATGGCGTGATCTGGATCACTGGCTATATTACAAATGGCAATGCGGCCGATTCCTCCGCCACCGCGATCACAATAGACGGTGCGAATGCAAGCCTGGGAACGTGGCAGAATTTCTCCCTGGCTTTGAAAGGCGGCTGGACGGGGACCAGCGCAGGCACGATCAATACTTCAGATGCCTCCGTATTTAATGTCCCATTGACCATCACCAACTGGAAAGCCGATGTCACACTCAGCGACATCACGATCAATGGGATAGCAGGAACAGGTTTGACGGTCGTGACAACCAAGAATATAACCCTGACCCGCGTCACATCCAGCAACGATACTAGTGGGGGCAAGGGCGCGGACATCGATAACACAAGCGGAACCGGAAACATAATTGTCACCAGCAGTGAATTCGACAATAATGTTGGTGGTGGCTTATTGGCGAAGAGCAATGGCTCCATCACGATCAACAATATCATCGCCAACGGCAACGGTCTCCACGCTGTTGCGTTGGATAATTCGACAGCTTCATCTGCCCAGGTAGTATCCATGACGGGCACCAATACCATTAACGGCAATTTCTATGGCCTGGACATAGAGTCTGTAGGTGCTATCACCATCAGTAACCTGACAGCAAATTCAAACCCCGAAGGTTATGGCGCTTATCTTAAAAATTCAACCGCTGCCACTGCCCAGAAAGTAACTTTGACCGGCACCAACTATTTCAACAGCGATTTTGGCGGCCTTGAAATAATATCCAAAGGTACCATCACGTTGAATAATGTCACGGCGAATTTGAATACGAATAATGCAGGTGTGTATTTAAATAATACTGCCGGGACAGCCGATGTCATGATCACCTCCGGCCAGTTCAATAACAATGTGCTTAGTGATGGCTTATATGTATGGTCGAACGGTGCGATCACGCTCAACGGCGTGACTGCCGATCTAAATGGGTCGTACTACGGAGTGGAGCTATATAATTCTGGCGCCGCTTCTGCCAAGAATGTAACTCTCACCGGCACGCTGGAGTTCAATGACAATGGAAATACCGGCCTGGTGATCTGGTCTACTGGTGCACTCTCACTCAATAATATTGACGCGATCGGTAATAACGGTTATGGGGCCTATCTCGACAATAGATATGGGGTCCTCGGTGTGACCCTGACCGGTGTGAACGTTTTTTCGGAAAATAGCGGAGGTGGCCTGGAAGTCTACAGCAATGGTGCCATCAAAGCCAGCAATCTTGTCGTAGATGAAAACGGCAATTGGGGGGCGTACCTGAATAACGGTTACACCTTCTCTGCCCAGCCTGTGACACTGACCGGCACGAACGAGTTCAAGTTCAACCATGCTGGTTTGGGTCTGCAGATCGAATCAATGGGCGCCATCACGCTCAACAATATCACATCGTCCTATAACGGCGGGGGTGGCCTGTTCATACAGGATACGCTGGGCCTCCCCACCTCTCCCCAGAACGTGACTGTCACCGGTTATGGCATTTTTAACAATAATGGGTGGAACGGCCTGGAAGTGTATACCTACGGCGCCATCACGCTCGCCAACACAGCCGCCAACTATAACGGTAACTACGGCGCCTATTTGAACAATTATGGTATAGACCCGGCCTTTATTAATGGCAATGCCACTCTTCCCAAGCCCGTCACCATGACCGTCAGCGGCAGTAACGCGGAGAACATGTTCGATAATAATAACAGCGGCGGCCTTGTGGTTTACAGCCTGGGCGCCATCAACCTCACCGGCCTGGACGCGGAGAACAACCCACATGGGGATGGCGCAACCCTGGAGAATAACTATCTCGGCGCGGTCGGCGGCATCACTTTTAGCGGCTGGGGCCCCGGTTTCGGTAATAACGGCGGTAACGGCCTGTATGCCCTTTCGCGAGGCGCCATCACCGCCTCGAACATATGGGCCTGGGGCAACAGCCTGGGCGGCGCCTACCTGGACAACACGGCCGGCACAGGCGCTGTGACCCTGGGCACGTCGGCCTCCAACTCCTACGCATCCTTTGGGAACAATGGCTGGGATGGCCTCGACGTCTATTCCAACGGCGCCATTACCCTCCACAACGTCACTGCCAATGGCAGCCTCAACGGCGCTCTACTGGATAACAGCACAGGCACAGGCGGCATCACGATCGATAATACCGTCAATTTCTCACCCAATTTCAACAACAACTGGTGGACCGGCCTGATTATTAACAGCCGCGGAGCCGTCACACTTATGGACGTAAACGCTCAAAGCAACGGCCAATACAACTTCTTTACCTCGGACAACGGCGGTACGATCGATGACAGCGTTGGCTATGGTATTTATATCGATAATCACAATGGCACGGGCAGCGTGACCATCGGCACCAGCCGCGTCAACTGGGGGAACAACATATCGAACAACTTCCTATCCGGCCTGGAGATCTACAGCAGCGGCGCCGTCACCTTGAGCAATATGACCAACGATAACAACGGCGGCTATCAGGGCTCTTTCACTGGCTATAACCCTCTCAATGACCGCGGCTATGGCGCACTAGTAAAAAACAGCACTGCCACCACATACCAACCAGTCACCGTGAAGGGCTGGAACGATTTCAGCGGTAATTACGATGCGGGCTTGTCCGTTGATTCTCGGGGTGCCATCACGGTCAGCAACCTTAACGCCAACAATAGTCAGGGCGCAGGGGGCGCATATCTTAATAACATGAATAGCGGCGCCAGCAGCCCTCAGGCCGTGACCCTGACCGGTTACATTTATTCCAATAACAATACCTTAAGTGGTCTGGAAATCCACACCTACGGCGCGATCACACTGAACAACATAGATTCTGAAGGTAATGGCATTAACGGATCCTATGGCTACGGCGCATTCCTGGATAATTGTGCGTACAACTCGACCAACTGCACTGCGACTCTTGCCAGGACCGTCACAATCAACGGCAACAACACCTTTAACAACAACTATACCGCCGGTCTGGAGGTCCACAGCCTGGGCGCCATAAAAATTAACAATATGAACGCCAATGGCAATACGGATGGGGTTGGCGGTGGCTTTGGCGCCTACCTGGACAATAGCGGCGGCACATCCTCCAGCGGGATCACCCTCACGCAAAACGCATATACCAATGATAACGGCGACTACGGTTTACAGGCGCTGAGCAAAGGCGCGATCGTGGTCAATGTGAGCGACATGTGGGCCGGTGGTAACGGAGGCTACGGCTGGTACCTCGACAACAACTTCAGCGGCACCACCAGCCCGGTCACCCTGAGCACCAGCAGCTCCAATTCCGATTATGCCTTCGACCCATGGGGCAATGGCTCTTATGGTTTGTTGGTGGAAAGTATGGGCACCATTACGGTAGCCGGCCTGGATTCCGGCAGCAATGGCGGTTTTGGTGCAGAATTGGATAACGCCTTCCCCGGTTCAACCGGCGCCGTGACCATCACGACCCTGCCGACCGGCGGCAATTACTTTGACAACAACGTCGACGCCGGCCTGGTGATCCTTAGCAACCGCGCCATCACCGTTAACAACCTGGAAGCCAGCAACAACGGCGGCTCGGGCGCCGTGTTCGACAATACGTACAGTGGCGACGGCTCGCCTCAAAACGTGACCATCAAGGGCTATGGTGATTTCTACAGCAACGGTAACGACGGCCTGAACGTGCAATCCCATGGAGTGATCGCGCTAAATAACCTCGATTCCGATAACAACGGCCAGAACAACTTCAATGCCGTGACGCCTGATCCCTCCACCGGTTGGGGCGCTTACCTGGATAACTGCGGCTTCGTCTGGGATACAGGAACACCGTCAAACTCGGATTGCACCAGCACGGGTGCGCCCAAAGGCATCACATTGACCGGCAGCAACACCTTCGACGGCAACTTCCAGGACGGCTTATGGGCCACCTCCTATGGTGCCATATCCGCCAAGCAACTGACCGCCAATGACAACGGCGGCGACGGCGCCTATCTCGATAACCAGTGGGACGGGGCCGTGAGCAGCACCAGCACAGTCACCGTGACCTCCGCCAGCACCATCGGCTCGAACAACTTTGGGAACAATGGTTACGGTTTTCAAAATGGATGGACGGAGGGAGATGGGCTGGAAGTCTACAGCAACCGCGCCGTCACGCTCAACAACATCCAGGCCAATGGAAATTACGCCGACGGCGCGTGGGCGGGCACGGCGAGTCATACCAACCCATACGCTGCAAATGCTCAAAACGTAACATTCACCGGCCAGAACATCTTCCTGAACAATGGTTATGACGGCTTGGGCGTGGCAGCCGATGGGAATATCACCATCAACAACCTGACCGCCAGGGGAAATAATGGAGACGAGGGCGCCTACCTGGATAACTGCCTGCTTGTTTCTGGGACATGCACGGGCCACGGCAATATCACCCTCACCGGCATCAACACCTTCAATGACAACAACGGTGATGGTCTCTATGCAACCTCGCACGGTAACGTAATCTTGAATAATGTCACCGCTGACAATAATCGCGGCAGGGGAGTTTACACTTATACGACCGGAACACTCCTCGTATCCTGCGGCAGCATGACCAATAATGTTTCGTATGGCTGGGAGTTCTGGTCCTCGCTCACCATTACCCTGAAAGCCGTATTTGCCTATGGCAATAACGGCGGTTTGGGAAACACATCCCCCCACGGCACGCTGGTGACCTCTCTCAGCTGCCCATAGGGACAAGACACACATCATCTAAAGCAAGCCCACATTAAGTTTTTGGGTTTCAATAAGAAGGGCGGCCATGCGGCCGTCCTTCTTCCGTTATCCATTAATATGAAAGCGATATCCAATTTGAGTAAAATTGCAGCCTTGTAAGCCCCTCAACATTGACTAGAATACAGAACTTGTGTAATATGCTACAAGTTCTTAATGTTATTTTAAGGGTTGGATTGAGTATAAGGTTTCTAGCTCGCATCCTGATAATTGAATCAAAGCAGAACCTGGAGGATAATAAATGAACAGTCGTGTTCGCGTGTTCTTCTATGCATCGATGATCTTATTATTGGCGCTTATCAGCGCCATTTCTGTTATCCCGGCCCGCGCTGACGACGGCGCTCCCCCGCCTCCCGCCGCGCCTGCGGCAGGAGACCCTGCTCAGGTTACAACCGCTGCCGCACCCACGGTCCTTTCACAGGTACCGGCGGGTGCCAATGTGGTAGTCGTCAACGATCGCGGCCATAAGGTATCCCTGGCTTCCCAGGAAGCTGCCAAAATCGTCGCTTCCGGTGACCCGATCTGGTGCCCGACCGGTGTATTACCGGGTGGAGCGACATGCAGCTCTCTGTTTACCACGTTTACAGGTAATGCTTCGACTTTGGATGCAGGTTTATTATCTGTATTGACTGGCAAGACGGTCAGCGGCACAATCTGGATCTCATCAGGTTACGACAGTTCATTAGAGGTCGGAACAACTGTGACCCTGGATGGCTCGCTCGGTACAACCGCGAATTATGCATTAACTCTTAAAGGCGGCTGGAACGGCACACTGGGCAGCGGCACGACAAACCCGGCCACGCCTTCGACATTCACCCTTCCGTTAATCATTACCGGCTGGAACGCCGACGTCACCCTCAGCGACATCGAGATCACGGGCGTAACCTCAGGAAAAGCCCTGGACGTTGAAACATCTAAGAACATCACTTTGACGAACGTCAATGTGCATGACAATACTGGTGGTGGTAGTGGAGCTTATCTTAATAACACCAGCGGGCTGACAAGCGGGACAACAGACAAAGTCACGGTTACTTCGAGCCAATTCAATGGGAACAATTCGGACGGACTCGATGTGTTTTCCTGGGGTGCAATTACCGTAAGCAATCTCACGGCGAGTTCGAATATTGGTAGAGGCGCCGCCCTGGATAATTGCAGTTATCCAGCCGGTCCTACGTGTAATGCCACGAGTGCCCAGCCTGTTACCCTCACCGGCAGCAATACCTTCACTGATAACTGGCTTAGCGGCCTGGAGGTATACAGCATCGGCAGCATTACCACGAACAACCTGACTGCCGACAATAACGGCATATTGAGCACCGGCACCAGCGATACATATCGCGGCGGCGTAGGGGTTTGGCTTGAAAACGGTTATATCGGCGCTCCCGCGGTGACTCTGAACGGCATAAATGAGTTCAATGGGAACTATGCCGCTTATTGGAATGGAAGTTCTTATGATCCACACGCCGGGTTGGTCGTAAATAGCTCCGGCGCCATCACGGCCAACAGTCTTACGGCGGATAACAATGTCGCAGGTTCAGGCGCATTCCTGGATAACTGCGAACCGAACAGCCTTATAACATGCTACGTATCCACCAGTGGTAAAGCCATAAATGTAACCGGCCTCAATACCTTTACCGGCAACCACGTCTCCGGCCTGGAGATCTTCTCCAAGGGCGCCATCTCGACCAACAACGTGACTGCCACCAACAACGCCACCGGCTGGGGTGAGAACCTCGTGAACTACTGGCCCGGCGCGGTCGGCGGCATTGCGGTCAGCGGAACCAACCTCTACGCAGGCAATTGGTACGATGGCCTTGCGATCTTCTCGCATGGCGCGATCACCGTGAACAATGCCACCTCCAATGGGAACGGCCAATCCGGTGCCAGCGACGCTTATGGGGTCTATGCAGAAAACGATGGGGCGGGCATAGTTGCATTTACTATGACTGGTACCAACAACCTCAGCGGTAACCTGGGTGGCGGCGGTCTATTCGTGCAGTCAAAAGGCGCCATCACGATCAACAGCCTGACAGCCAACGGCAACACCCCGGGCTACGGTGCTTACCTCAATAACACATTTGGCACCACCGGCACGGTTACGGTGAATTACAGCACTTTTAACGACAATACCGGCAATGGCTTGGAAGTATATTCGAACCGCGCCATCTCCGTCAAAAACATAACGGCGCTTAATAATGGCTGGAATGGCGCCTACCTGGATAATTGCAACATGTCCGGTGGAGCATGCGCCACATTCACTGCCCAGCCCGTGACGATAACCAGCGTCAATAATTTCAACTGGAATGTCAATACAGGCCTGGTTGTGTGGTCCGAAGGCGCCATCACATTGAGCAATGTGACTGCCATCTATAACTCAGGCGGCAACGGCGCATATCTGGATAATTGCAACTACGACACGGGTTCAGATCATTGCTTGAACCCCGGCTCCAATGCTGTAACGTTGAAGGGCAGCAGCAATTTTAGCGATAACGGCCTGGACGGTCTCGAAGTTTGGGCATCAGGTCCGATCACTACCAACAACCTTACTGCTGACTATAACGGCCAAAGCCTGACGCCCACCGATGTACCGGTTTACGAATATGGCGCGGGCGTTTACCTGGAGAACGACGGGGCGCTTCTCGGCAAACCGATCACTCTCACCGGTACGAATTCGTTTACGGGGAATGGTTCAAACGGGCTTTATTTGCGCTCTGGTGGCGCGGTCAAGGCCAATAATCTCACCGCCAATGGTAACGGTTTGAATACAAACTGCCAGTCTGCTAATGTCTCTGTCTGTGGTGATGGCGTGCATGTGGACTGGTCGATATCTTTCACGCTCACCGGCTACGGCACTTTCAATGGCAATGGCGATGATGGGTTGGATGCCGCCAGTTGGGGTGCCATCTCACTGACCAACCTGTCTGCCGATGGAAATAATTGGTGGGGAGTCGGCGCATACAACGATTATTACATCGCCAACCCCATTACACTTATGCCTGTTCCACACTCTGCCAACATCACCCTCACCGGTACGAATGTGTTCACGAACAACCAGTATAGCGGCCTGTATGTAGAAACCTTTGGGGCGATCACGTTGAACAATGTCACGGCTTCATACAACGGCCAGGCCGGATTTTCCGACGATTCTGATGGGGCGTTATTGGATAATTGTTTGTACGATACCGGAACTTCCGCTTGCGACGCGGTCGTCCCCAAGCCTGTCACCTTCACCGGCATCAATACCTTCAACGATAACTTCTCCGATGGGTTGTGGGGCAACTCGCTGGGTGCGATCACTGCCAAACAGGTGACCGCCAATGACAACGGCGACGACGGCGCTTACCTGGACAACCAGTTTGGATTCAAGAATTTCAATATCACGTTGAGCGGCAATAACGTATTCAACAACAACCACTCCGACGGTCTGGAAGCCTACAGCAACGGCAGCATTCTCATAAGCAACCTGACCGCCAATGGAAATACAGATGTTTATCAATACACTGCCGGAGGCGTCTACCTGGATAACCGGAGCACAACCTCCGTGCCTGTGACGATCACACTGACCGGCATCAATACCTTCAACGGGAATGGCAACCGTATTACGACGTGATCACTGACACATATCCTCTTACGGCTCGGGCCTGGTCGTCTATTCCGATGGCGCCATCACAATCAGCAACCTGACCGCCAACGATAATTGGGTAAACGGCGCCAGCCTGGATAACTCGTCTTACGAAAAGCCAAATTTACCGCGCAACATCACACTGACCGGCGCCAACCTGTTCGTGGATAACGACTCTGACGGCCTGTACTTCGACAGCTCCGGCGCGTCAGCCTGAACCAGGTCACGTCTGATTGGAATGGATGGAACGGCATTTAAGGCGATGCCGGAGGGAACATCACCCTCACCTGCGGAAATACGTATGATAATCTCAGCAGTGGCTTTTACCTTACCACGGGTAAAACGATCACCCTCAAGGGCGTGTACTCTTATGGCAACGGTGCACTTGACCATCTCCAACGCTCCAACAGTGGTGGTGACCAATACCTGTCCGATACCCTAGGAGCAAAATAAGCAGTAGGAAGTGAGCCCTGTACGAAATTCAGATAACGAACAGAAGGACGGCCGCATGGCCGTCCTTCTGTCGTTATCCATTAATAGGAAGGCGATATCCAATTTGAGTAAAATTGCAGCCTTGCAAACCCCTCAGCATTGACGAAAAGATGAATACTTGTGTAATATGCTACAAGTTATTAATGTTATTTTAAGGGTTGGATTTAATATAGGGTTTCTATCTTGCATCCCGATAATTGAATAAAAGCGGACCCTGGAGGATAAAAAATGAACAGTCGCGGTCGTATCATCTTTTATGCATCGATGATCTTATTATTGGCGCTTATCAGCGCCATTTCTGTTATCCCGGCCCGCGCCGACGACGGCGCTCCCCCGCCTGCTGTGCCAGCGGCACCCTCCGCGGCCGGCAGACCCTGCCAGGTCACAACCGCTGCCTCACCCACGGTCCTTTCACAGGTACCGGCGGGTACCAATGTGGTGGTCGTCAACGATCGCGGCCATAAGGTATCCCTGGCTTCCCAGGAAGCCGCACAGGATCGTCGCCTCCGGTGACCCCATCTGGTGTCCTACCGGCGTCGCACCGAAATCCGGTATCGGCGGCTGCACACTCACCCAGGGATCATTCAATGGTCTGTGCTTGTTGCCTTCGATGCTCCAACAAGACCGTGAATGGCACGATCTGGATTGAATCCGGTCCTGTAAGCGACGGATCCTCTGTGACATTGGCAGGGCTGGGTTCAACCCTGACTCATGCCTTGACCATCAACGGCGGCTGGAACGGGATCAGTGGAAGTACCATGATGAACCCCCTGACCCCCTCCATATTCAGTGTCCCGTTGGAAATCGATTGGAGCGCGCCTGTCACCTTGAACAATATCACGGTCTCAGGCGCGACCGGTCCCGGCCTGACGGTCACGACCACCGGCAGCATCCTGCTCAACAATGTCGATGCGATCGGGAATACTGGCGACGGCGCCAACTTGGACAATACCGGTGCATCATCCGCCCAGCCGGTAACCCTGACCGGCGTGAACGTTTTTTCGGAAAATGACGGGAGCGGTCTGTCTGTCTACAGCAAGGGCGCCATCAAAGCCAGCAATCTCGTTGTAGATGAAAATGGCAATTGGGGGGCGAACCTGAATAACCAGTAACGCTGCAACGGCACAGCCGGTGACTCTGACCGGCACGAACGAATTCAAGTTCAACAAGTCTAATGATGGTTTGCAGATCGAATTCGAAGGGCGCCATTACGCTCAGCAATATCACGTCGTCCTATAACGGCGGGGACGGTATGTTCATACAGGATACGCTCGGACTTCCCACCTCTCCCCAGAACGTAACAGTCACCGGTTATGGCATTTTTAACAGCAACGGGTGGGACGGCCTGGAAGTATATACCTATGGCGCCATAACGCTCGCCAACACAACCGCCAACTATAACAATGGCAATGGCGCCTGGTTGAACAATTATGGTATAGACCCGCCCTTTATTAATGGCAATGCCACCTTTCCCAAAGCCGTCACTTTGAGTGTCAGCGGCATCAACACGGATAACATGTTCGATAACAATATCAACGACGGCATCGTGATCCAAAGCCTGGGTGCCATAAGCCTGTCGGGCCTGAGCGCCGAAAATAATAATAAGGGGAATGGGGCCACCCTGGAGAATGACTATCCCAATGCGGTGGGCGGAATCACTTTCAGCGGCTGGGGCGCGGCCTTTGGTGGGAACTCCAACGGCTACGGCTTGCTGGCCCACAGCAGGGGTGCCATTTCCGCCACTGGCCTGTGGGCCTGGAACAACGGCCTGGATGGCGCCTACCTGGATAACACGGCCGGCACGGGCGCCGTGACCTTGGGCACGGTGGGTGGTACCAGCTACTGGAACAACGGCTGGGACGGACTGGATGTGATCAGTCACGGCGCGATCACGTTGAACAACGCGGGGGCCAATAACAACGGCTGGGACAACTTCGGCAACCTGAAGCAGGACCCGCCGCTTGCCGCCGACTTTACCCAATTCGAATCAGGTGTCGGCATTTATCTGCACAATTCCAATGCTCCCACGCCCCAGGCAGTGATCCTTACAGGCACAAGTAATTTCGATGGCAACTTCGACGTTAACCTTAATATCTATAGCGAAGGCGCCATCACGCTCAATAACCTCACGTCCAATGACAGCTACCGGGGCATGGGTGTGCGTCTGGATAACACCGCCAGCGGCCATTTCTCACCGCAGAATGTGACGCTTACGGGGTACGGCAATTTCAACAACAACTTCTATACCGGCCTGGGTGTGCATACCTATGGCGCGGTCACGCTCAAAAACCTCGATGCCGAAAACAACGGCGGCGACAACGGCGTTGACGAACCTTATGGCTTCGGCGTGTTTGTCGATAATGGCTGCGTCGAACTCGAACCCTTGCCCGGCTGCACCGCGACCCTCCCCAAGGCGGTCACGTTGACCGGTAATAACAACTTCAACAACGACTATAACGGAGGACTCGAGGTCTACAGCCTGGGCGCCATCACGGTCAATAACCTCTCGGCGCAATGGAGCCGTATGGGCGCTTATTTGGACAATACCCTGGGCGGCCCGGCGGTCAAACAGAACGTGAGCCTTACCGGCTTTAGCGATGTCGAAAACAACTATAACGACGGGTTGACGGTGTACAGCTACGGCGCCATCACCCTCACCAACCTGCGCGCGGATACGAATGGCCAGCGTGGCGGTTCAGGCGACGGTGTCTATCTGGATAATTCCGAAGGTTCCAACGCGACCCCCGCAACTGCCGCCAAGGCCGTAACGATCAATGGTTCCAGCAATGTTTACAATAACTTCGACTACGGCCTGGAGGTCCACAGCCTGGGCGCCATCACGGTCGCCAACCTGGATGCTTCCAACGGCAATGGTAATGGGGCCTGGCTGGATAACGATCACACCGACGCGGTCGGCGGCGTGACCATCACCGGCGGCGCATATACGTCCAACAACAACGGGTACGGCCTGCAGATCACCAGCCTCGGCGCCATCACCTTCAACATCAACGACTCATGGACCGGGAGCAACGGCGGCTTTGGCTGGTACCTCGATAATAGCTCCAGCCCGACCAAAGCCGGTGTTACCCTGACCGTCGGCGTCGGTAATAACATCGATTTCGGCGACAACGGCAGCTTCGGCTTGTGGGTGCAAAGTCTGGGTAACATCAGTATTACCAACCTGGATTCCGCGGGCAATGGCTGGAATGTCGGTGGCTGGGGTGCCAAACTCGATAATTCCTTCCCCACCGCGATCGGCACGGTCACCCTCACCACCCCCGCCACGGACGACAACAGCTTCGGCAGAAACAATGGCGACGGGCTCGATATCTTCAGCAGCCACGCCATCACGGTCTCCAACTTGAACGTCGATTCGAACTACGGCGTGGGCGTCATGCTTGATAATACCTCCAGCACGTCTGCCTCCCCTCAAAACGTGACCATCAATGGCTATGGCAACCTCAACAACAACGGGGATACGGGCCTGGTGGTTGTCAGCTTCGGCATGATTACGGTCAACAACCTCGACGCCGGGAGCAACGGCCAGAATAACTGGACGGCCCTGAATAATAGCAACCCTCCCGTCGATGGTTTCGGTTGGGGCGCCTACCTGGATAACTGCGGGTTCTTCTGGGACAACACCGGCGACAGCTGTACGGAATGGGATAACGCCCAAAGGCATCACATTGACCGGTAGCAACACTTTCAACGGCAACTTTCAGGATGGCCTGTGGGTCACCTCCCTCGGACCGATCAGCGCCACGCAGTTGGGCGCCGACAGCAACGGCGGCGACGGCGTCTTCCTCGACAACCAATGGCCTGGAGGCGTAGGCGGCATCACCATCACCTCGGCCACTGCCATTAATTGGAATACATTTACGAACAATGGTCAGGGCTATTTCAACGCATGGCCCGCAGGTTGGAATGCATCCTCCTTTACTACTGGGGATGGACTGGATGTCAACAGCAATGGCGTCATCTCGCTCAACGATATTTCGGCCAGTGGCAATGCTAACGCCGGGGCGAAAGTCGACACGGCGGATCATACCAACGCTTACGCTGCAAATGCTCAAAACATAACATTCACCGGTCGGAATGACTTCGAAAACAATGGCTATGACGGCTTGGACGTGTTCGCTGACGGGAACATCACCATCAACAATCTCACCGCCAGGGGAAATAATGGAGACGAGGGTGCCTACCTGGAGAATGACTGCTTGTCTGATGGCTTTGTATGTGCAGGCCACGGCAACCTCACCCTCACCGGCACCAACACCTTCAATGACAACAACGGTGATGGTCTCTATGCAAACTCGCATGGCAACATTGCCATCAGCAATGTCACCGCTGACAACAATAGGTTGGATGGAGTTAACGGTGTTGCGGATGGAACGATCACCGTATCCTGCGGCAGCATGACCAATAATGTTTCGTATGGATGGGAGTTCTCGACTTCGCCTTTGCTAAAGGTTACGATCAAGGGTGTATTTGCCAATGGTAACAACGGCGGTTTCCCCAACCCCGGTACTCGCCTGCACAGCGGCACGCTGGTGACCTCTCTCAGCTGCCCGTAGGAACAAGATATTCACGATCAAAAAAAGTACGGGATAAATTTCTGGTTACGAACGAGGGACGGCCGTCTGGCCGTCCCTCAGTGCTATTTATTATTAGAAATACCCGAAGCGGTGATACCATCAGTAGACACAGTTCACTTAATACCTTTGTAAGGTGACAAACATTGACTATTGAACAACGGCTGTGTTATACAAATTATGGACTATACTCTTCGAGGGTGGAAAAATTACCGTTAACAGCAATGGTTCGGGTTTATGGAAGCGTTAGGAGGCTTAAATGAACGGTCGTATCCGCGTGGGTTTGTACGCAATGATCATCCTGATATTGGCGCTGGTAAGCGCTTTTTCGGCTGCGCCGGCCCGGGCCGATGACGGCGCACCGCCGCCTCCCGCCGCGCCGGCCACAGATACCTCCCCTGCACAAACCGGCAGCCAGGTCTCCTCATTAAATGAAGCAGCTCCCACTGATAGTGCTCCCGCGGATGCCGCTCCCACTGACGCGGCTCCGACGGACGTCGCCCCCGCCGCGCCGGCAACTGATGTTGCACCCACCGACGCAGCGCCTACGGATGTTCCACCCACGGATGTTGCATCTACAGAAGCAGTTGCGACCGATGCTGCACCCACCGCTGCAGCGCCTACGGACGTTCCACCCACGGATGTTGCACCTACAGAATGCAGTTTCGACCGATGCTGCACCTACAGACCCGGCTTCGACCACGGACACACCTGCGGCTCTTTCACAGGTACCGGCAGGCACCGATGTCGTGGTGGTGAATGCCGCCGGGAATTCAGTGCCGCTCGCCTCACAGGAAGCCGCTCAGATCGTTGCCACCGGCGATCCGATCTGGTGCCCCATCCGGAGTGATGCCGAAGCCCGGCATTGGCGGTTGTACGTTTACACATACCAGTTTGGATGACCTGATCACGGATTTTACAAGCAATGGTATCCCCGAGCCGGCTGCAAATGGCGTGATCTGGATCGAAGGCAATACTGATTCCTCCGGCAGCCCTGTCATAATAGACGGCTCGGACACGACAGACTTGGGATCATGGAAGAATTTCACACTGACGCTGAAGGGTGGTTGGACGGGAACCACCGATGGGGACGATCGATACTTACCCATCCTTCCGTATTCAATGTTCCACTGAGCATCATCAATTGGAATGCCGACGTTACCCTCAGCGATATTGAGATCACCACTGTACCGGCAGCTTTCGCCGCCTTGACCGTCACCACCAGCAAGAACATCACGCTGACGCGCGTCAATGTGCATGATAACAGCAGCACCAACACGAAAGGTGCCAGCCTGGATGACACCCCAACGGCGGCACCGGTAACGTGACCGTCACTTCCAGTGAGTTCGAAAATAATGACGGCGATAACCTGGACATCTACTCCCACGGCACGATCACGCTTACCAGCGTCCTGGCATTAGGAAGTCGTCAACGGCTCGGGCGCGCTGCTGGATAACTCCCTGGCTTCCACGCCCAAGGCCGTCACACTGACCGGCACAAATGACTTCTCCGGCAATTACATCAGCGGTTTGTTCGTCACTTCCAAAGGCGCCATCACCATTAACAGTTTGACATCCACCGGCAACACGCATAGCTACGGCGTGAAACTGGATAACTCTATCGGAACCAGCGCCTCCCCTCAGAATGTCACCCTCACCGGGCTTAACCAGTTCAACGATAACTACAACGACGGCTTGGACGTACTGAGCAATGGTGTCATCTCGCTCGCCGGCATCACCGCCACCGGCAACGGCACGTCCGGCACTCCCGGCTTCGGTTTCGGTGTGCACCTGGATAACTGCATCCTGACTGGTGGACACTGCACCAACCTCACCACCAAAGCCGTTACACTGACCGGCACAAATACCCTGTCCAACAATTTCAACAGCGGTCTGGTCGTCCAGTTCCAAAGGCGTCATTACCATCAACGGCCTGACTGCCGAGAATAATGGTCAAACCGGTGCTTCTGGCTTTGGCGCTGACTTGAATAACACGTACCTCGGGACTGCCGCTCCCCAGGCTGTTACCATTACAGGCAGCAGCTTCAACGGCAACTTCGACGGCGGCCTGCGTGTGTTGAGCAATGGCGCGGTCACGCTCAACAGCCTCACCGCCGGCAGCAACGGTGCAGCGGGCACCTCTCACGGCTATGGCGTCTATGTGGATAACCGCGGCAATCTCACCGCGCTGCCCGGTGTGACCGTCACCGGCACCAATGTATTCAGCACCAACTGGTTGACGGGGTTGGTAATTTACACCAATGGCGCTATCTCCCTCAACAGCGTTACCGCCACCGCCAACGGCGCGTCCGGCACATCCGGCTACGGCGTCTACCTGGATAACTGATCCTACAATGTCACGGTCTGCGCCAACCTCACCACCAAGGCCGTCACGCTGACCGGCGCAAATATCCTGTCCAACAATTACAACAGCGGTCTGTTCGTCAATTCCAAAGGCGTCATCACCATCAGCAACCTGACCGCCAGTTTCAACACAAATGGTTCCGGCGCTCAACTGGACAACCACTTCCTCGGTGTTGCCATGCCTCAGGCTGTTACCGTCACAAACAGCACCTTCCAGTCCAACTCCGACGATGGCTTGAACATATTGAGCAATGGCGCGGTCACGCTCAATAGTCTCACTGCATCACACAATGGCACGACGGGCATCACTACCGGTTATGGCGTCTACGTGAAGAACACCGGCAACCTCACCGTGCTGCCCGGTGTGACCGTCGCCGGCAACAACCAGTTCAACTCCAACTGGTTGACCGGGTTGGTAATTTACACCAATGGCGCCGTCTCCCTCAACAATGTCACCGCCACAGGCAACGGCAAAACCGTCCATTCCGGCTACGGCGTCTACCTGGATAACTGCAACTTCATCGAGCACTTGTGCCAGTCTCACCACCAAAGCCGTCACACTGACCGGTACCAACGTCCTGTCCGGCAATTACGACAGCGGTTTGTTCGTCAATTCCAAAGGCGTCATCACCATCAGTAACCTGACGTCCAACAACAGCGTTAACGGCTATGGCGCTCAACTTAACAATACCTTCCTCGGCGCGCCGCTTCTCAGGACGTTACCCTCACCGGGCTCAACCAGTTCAACGATAACTACGACGACGGCCTGCATGTGTTTAGCAATGGCGCCATCTCCATCAACAACATCATCGCCGATGGCAACGGCACATCCGGCGCTGGCAATGGCGTCTACCTGAATAACTGCGATTTGTCCGGCAGCGGACCATGCACCAATACCATCGCCAAGGCCGTCACGCTGACCGGCACAAACGATCTATCCACCAATTTCAACAGCGGTTTGTTGGTATATTCCAAAGGCGCCATCACTGTCAACGGTCTGACCGCCAACAACAACGGTGACTATGGCGCCGACCTCGACAACCAGTTTACCGGCATTACCCAGCCGGTCACTGTCAACGGTGGCACCTTCAATGACCCGTTGACCAACACATATAATGGCGTGACGGTCGGCATACGTACTCGGAGCAATGGTGTCATCAAGCTCAACAGCGTCCCGATGTGGTGCCCAACAGGTGTCGCGCCCGGCGGGGCCGGCTGTTCCATCGCCTACCCGGATCTGCAAACCCTGGTGGCTGACATTGTTGCCCAATTTGATCCGCACGCCAATGGTGTGATCTGGATCCAGAATACTACGTTCGAGTTCGGGCGGGGCCATCGTTTTCGATGGCAGCATTTTAACCACGTGGTCAAACTATAGTCTCACCCTGCAGGGCGGCTGGAGCGGCCCGGCTACCACCGTCTCCACCACACCGACAACGCTGCAGGACTCATTGAGCGTCATTAACTGGAATGCCCCTGTCACCATCAGCGATATCGAGATCACAGGTGTGCCTGGCTCGGGCAGTACTGCCCTGACTGTTAATACCACCAAGAACATCACCCTCACGCGCGTCAACGTACATGATAATGCCGGTGCAGGGGCTGTCCTGAATAACTGTCTCCTTAGTGGCAGCACTCCCGATAAATGCACAGGCGCCGGAACGGTTTCGATAAACTACAGCGCTTTTAACGGGAATATAGGCGATGGCCTGGACGTAAATTCGAACGGCGCGATCACTGCCAAAAACCTTACTGCAGTTAATAACGGTGGAAATGGCGCTTATCTCGATAATTGCAACCTGGTCTCTGGGGTTTGCACGACCTCCGCGGCCCAGCCTGTAACGCTGAGCAGCTTCAATAGCTTCAACTTCAATAGCCTGGACGGCCTGGACGTCCTTTCCCGGGGCGCCATCACGTTGAGCAACATAACCGCCTTTAATAATATAGGGGGGCAGGGAGTTTACCTGGATAACTGCAATCTCATCAGTGCCTCCTGCGGCAACTCGGGAACATATAACGTGATGCTGAATGGCTCCAACAATACCAGCGGTAACTCTACCTCTGGTCTGACGGTCATTGCGACAGGCTCGATCACGGTTGCCAATCTCACCGCCAACGATAACGGCGCCTCCGGTGCAGGTTATGGCGCCTACCTCGATAATAACCATGGGGCGAGTCTGAAAAACATCAAACTCACCGGCACGAATACGTTTACCGGGAATGGCTCGACCGGGTTGTGGACCGACAGCAAAGGTACCGTCACGGTGAGTAACCTGACCGCCAGTAATGACGGCATGCATGATAGTTGCGGTATCTGGCGGTGCCTGCGATGGTTTCTATATATCGGGTTCAACGGGTCTCACGCTCACCGGCTTCGGGACCTTCAATGGGAATAAAGAGGATGGGCTGGAAGCCTACAGCACAGGCGCCATTACGTTGAGCAACATAACCGCCTTCGACAATGGGAACCGGGGAGTGTACCTGGATAATTGTAATGGCGCTCCCTGTCTTAACCCGAAAGCTTATAACGTGACGCTGGGCGGCACCAACATCGCCAGCGATAACGGCGGCACCGGTTTGACAATCGTTGCGACAGGCTCGATCACGATTGCCAATCTCACCGCCAATGATAACGGCGCGTCCGGCACGGTTTATGGCGCACATCTTGATAACTCCGGGGCCACGGTGACCAAAAGGACCATCAGTTTCACCGGTACGAACACATTTACCGGGAATAGCTCAACCGGGCTGTGGATTGCCAGCAATGGTGCGGTCTCGGTAAGTAACGTGACCGCCAGTAATAATGGCTCACACGATAGTTGCTCACCGGTCTATAACTGTGACGGCCTGGTATCGGATTCAACCGGTTTCACGATTAGCGGTTACGGGACCTTCAACGAGAATAAGAACAACGGCCTGTTCGTCACCAGTCAGGGCGCCGTGACGCTGACCAACCTGTTTGCCAACGATAATATTGGCGGCTGGGGTGCGTACATTGATAATTGCCGGAATACCGGCAGCAGTGCCTGCAGTGGCACGGGCAACATCACGCTCAACGGCACGAACGTATTTACCCATAACGGGTTAACCGGTCTGTCCGCCATCAGTTTTGGGATCGTGACGCTGAATAATGTTACTGCTTCATACAACGGCGAGGCCCTGGACGTCCTTCATGGTTCCGGCGCGTTCATAATAAATTGTGCGTACGACAATAGCCTCTCTACGAATATATGTCTTCCGTCTGTCCCGCATGCCGTCACCTTGAAAGGCACCAACAATTTCAACGGCAACTACATCGACGGACTGGTGGTTGATACACTGGGTGCGATCACTGCCAGCCAGGTGACTGCCAGTGACAACGTAATCGGCCACGGCGCCTTCCTGGATAACCAGTGGTCGTATAAGAACTACAACATCACCCTCACCGGCAATAACGTGTTCAACAGCAACGGGGATGCCGGCCTGGAAGCCTACAGCAACGGCAGCATCACCATGAGCAGCCTGACCGCCAGCGGAAATACGGGCGGAACATCGCTTACGGGAAAAGATGTCGGGGGCGCCTACCTCGATAACGTGAGCAAAACCGCAGCGCCCGTGACCATCACGCTGACCGGCTTCAACAGCTTCAACTACAATGGGGTCTCGGCCACGGGTGCTGGTTTATACGCCTTCAGCGATGGCGCCATCACCATCAGCAACCTGACCGCCAATAACAATCGCAGTTTTGGGGCCTTCCTCGACAATGCGTCTTATAACCACCTGCTCCTGGCCCGCAACATCACCTTGACGGGGTTCGCCAATTTCGTGAACAACGCACATGGCGACGGCCTGAATTTTAATTCCTCCGGCGCGTTCAGCGTGACGCAGGTCACGGCCGGCAACAATAGCGGAAACGGCATACTCGGCACGGCGGGAGGCGCGATCACTCTCACCTGCGGCACGGTGTACGTCAATGAACTCCGCGGCTTGGATACTGACGTCGGCGAGCGCCATCACGCTCAAGAGCATCTATAGCAATCAGAATAACATACCAGACAACTCCTTTAGCATTCTGCCGGTCATCACTCAGGCCTGCTCGCTGCCATAGGAGATGTTGGAAAATAAATTAAAATAGGCTCGTAACGAAATCCGGTTACAATTGTGGGGTTGTCTTGCGACAGCCCCACAATTGTTTTCCATCCATTAGAGGAGGAAGTTAATGAAAAAGAATCGCCTGGTAGGAATCATCATCGGTGTTTTTACAGTGGTTGTGATCCTGGTGCTGATCGTTTCGTTTGCCCTGAATGCAGCCGCACCAGGCCTGACCTCCCCGATTGCGACCGGCACTAGCCAGACCACGCTTACAAATACTCCCGACCCCTGTTCGCCGCAAAACCTGCAGGTTGCCGTGCCTGACCTCGACAAGTTGATGCGACAGTTCGATGACTCCATCCAGATTGCGCAAAATACGCCGGGCGACCAGCTCGTGCCGATCATCACCGACCTGCAGGCGGTCCGGCGCAGTTCGCAGGATTTCACGGCCCCCAGCTGCATGGGAAATTTGAGAGACCTTCAAGTGCGCTATATGAACACCTATATCGAAACCTTGCTCGCTTTGTATAATAACTATTCAGACATGGCTACTGCTAAGTCAGCCATTGCCACTGCCGAGCCTATCATAGCCCGTGCTACCGCCTACTCTGCTACGGAGACACCGCCGGCCGTCATCAAGCAGTATCTGGCACAAGCCGATCAGGAAGCGGCACTTTTCAGTCAGGATGCAGCTATGATCAACCAGGGCATTTCCCAGGCCAATCGATATCACGATCAATATGAGGCCGAGAAGGCGCGCCTGCTTGGCGTCACTTTGACTCCCGCGCCGAGCCAAATATCGCCTGTAGATACTGCCACTGCTGTTGAAGCAACTTCCACACCTTGAAAGCATTGGAACATAAGAATAATTATTCGAGTGATAAAAGCGGATGCCGGCAGGCATCCGCTTTTGCCTGGAAGTGTCAGCCGATGCGCTGCATGGCGAAATCAGGAGAAGCGTTGGCATTCACATTCACATTCAAGGCGGCGGATGTCCAAACGACAAGCTCCAGATAATCATTCAGTGCTAGTTTCCAGATTGTGGCAATTGAAAAATCTGTTGTTGTTCCGGTCACACCCATCAGGGTTTGATCCGCAATATACGTCACACCATTAAGGCGCAGAATAACACGCCTGAAACCAGTGGTAGAAGTGGCAAAATTAATATGGCCGGTGATTACGTAAACGCCTGGCGTTTTGCAAGTTAACAATGTCGGCGTTCCTATGGCAAAAATGCTGTCAGTATCGTAAACAACGGTATCAAAAGAGATCGGGACCATGGCACTTGCGCCGATGGCTTGTGCGGTAGATCGATGCACACGCGCCCCCTGGATATATGCGCCGGCTGCCGGATGCGTATGATCGTCCAGAATATCCAAGGCCGACTGCAAATTGTTAGCCGATGGGCCGAGGATATGGTCGAACATCGACGTGTTAATCGGCATGTACGGCGCTTTGGCCGCCAGGCCAGACGGCAGCGAGCCGCCTTCCGTCTCTGAAAAATATTGCAACTGTCTGACATTAACCTGCCAGCCTGGGGAGGTCTTCGGATCGAAAATCTCCGTCACTTGAGCAGGATACATCGAATAACCATAGCCATCCACACCGAACTTATCACCATCCTGGTATTGCAGGTTGATCGGCAATGTGAACTCCACCGGCTGAGCCTGGCTGTAAATATTTGGGAACGGATCGGCGTCATACTTATAGCCAATATTGAAAAGCTCATCCCCGACCGTGCCGGCAAACGTTACCAGTCCATTCTCATCAGTCGCCATGAAACGACGGCGGGAAAAATAACCTGTTCCCAAATTATAGAGAACCGGATTGATGCCGGCATCATAGCCGGCAGGGATATCGAGCGCGCAGAAAAATAAAATCTGCTCGCTGCCATTATCGGCGCAGAAAATCAATCGTTTCTGCTGCAAAAGCGGGATGAACATGCGCGCATCATTCAATGTGATGGTGGTCCCGTTCGGCATGAACTGCGAAGCCCACATAGCCGAACCCGGGTCTTTGAACACCGGCGTCTTGCCGATGGCTGTGCAAAAAGAAGTGATGACTGTCTGGTAGGAAGTCGAGCCATCGAAGCTCACATACTTGGGCGGGATCAACTCCGCTTCGATGGTCGTCGAAACGTACAACGACTTTGACGACAACCGCTCTGCCGAGCCGGTGACCGGCGAGAACTTGGAACTGTCCAGCACATAAGCCACGCCCAACTGCACAATACCTCGCTCGAGGACGACCTTGATGTTATCGGGCGACGTCGAAAGTGAGATCAGCCCTCGAACTGTGACCGAAAGATGCGTGCCGGTGAGCTTGTACTTGAGCACGTCGAGCGTGGCGATAAGACCGCCATTGCGATAGACCTTGAGCTTGAAGTAAGGCACGAAATGAAACGTAGCAAGTGCGGCTTGGAGAGTGGCGTCTAATGTTCGCATGTTGTCCTTTCAAAAGTGATCCTGCAGATTGCGCAGATTTAGCAGATAAGAGCCAGAACATTTTTTATTTCAACCAGTTGTGCCACTCATCGTTCCAGGCCGCATCGGACGGAGCGCCCACGGCGGGCCGCTGGGCGGCGTATCTCTGCAAGCCGGCCGCGAACGCTTTCACGTAAGCGGCTTCCGCCCGCTGATATTGTCCGATCACATCCGGAGATAAGTTGTAGCCTTCGACCAGCGACGACAGCCTGGTATTGATCGCCTCCACGCACGCGCCATCCACAAGGACCTGCTCCTGGTCTGCTGGTAAAAGTCCATCGATGGAACTATCGAGACCGGATACTGTCTGCGGCGTGGTGTACCTGACAATCAACGTGCCGGCAGCCAGCGCATCCCGCAAGCGAATAAGCGGCGCATTATTCTCGAAATAAAAATCGTAATTGAGCAGCGTATCTTCCTCCCCGCCTGCAGGGTCCTGCTGCCACACACTTTCGATATCGAGGATGGTCCCGAACGTCGGATCATTGAGCGCGTATTCCTTTTGCGAAGCGACGACGTCGATCAGTGTGCCGGCATGGATCGGCGCAACCATATTCCACTTGCGAAGCGCCTCCCTGAAAGCGACGGTACACGTCGGAGTTGTGAACAGCGTGCCGTTATCGATCAGCTGCGCTTGAAGTTTGGCGATTAATGGGTGAGTGTAGAGTTGAACTCATGATTTATTCTCCTTTCTTTGGTGCTGCACATAACGACCGGTTTTATACGCCCAATCATCGGGCGGGAGTGCATCATGGAAAGACGAGAAACCGGAATAATCCGGCTTTTGTCCCTGCTGATTGAATGAATGACCGATGGCCCACGGGCAAGGCTTGTTGAAGATGCTAAAGCTTGGCGGATAAACCTTGATCCATCCGAAGGTCGGATTGAAAAGTGTTTGCGCCCTGGCTGCCGGATTGGCTACGTCACGTGAGAACGGCTGCGAGAAATTCCCGCCGCTATCTTTGGGAATGCAGGATGCCCACTTAACGCCCTTCTTCTTGGCGGCATCGGCCTTCGCTGTGTTGTTGGCGATGGTCCTGAACTTCGAGCCGACTAGCGATCTCGGAGATATAAATTACACGAGTATTTGGCATTAGAAATTACCATCCATTTCTTTGAGTGGATCGATCCCCTGCACGATCTTGGTCTCGGTCGAGATAATCCATTCCAACCCGTCCACTTCGGATATCAGCGCATCGGCTACGATGATGTCGTCATGGATCAACTCGCCGTTTGAATTGCGCCGGCCTTCGGGAACCGACCAGCGCAACGTGTGATTAGGTCCAACAAGAACCTCGCTCACGCAAGCGGCATACTGCTCGCTCACTTCGGGCGTTGGGCAGCAATCACGAAACCGGCCGGTCTCTATGATGCCGATGAAGTGATATCCGATATCGGATTTCTTTTGAGCTGTGAACTTCACCGGAATCACCTTCTCGCGATATCGATGCTCCATCATTGCCCAAAGGCCCTCACCTACACCGGTTGCATCCATCACGATATACAACGGCTTCCAGCTGTCGGCCAGCGCCATCAGCTTACCGAATACGGCCATGTGATTGCGGCCTGTCCACTGCTCACGATGGACGACGCGAAAGATCGGCGCTTGCAGCGTTTCCAATTGCGACAAATCGACCTGGCTGATTGTCAGTGTCACCGCATCGCGCCCGGGTTCTTCAGATATTGGCTCTCCGGATCATTGAACGCGACTTCGTCCTGGCCGGCGACGTCGATCTGAAAATACATACACCTGGCCATCGGTATCGGCGCATGTCTGCGATGGCTGATCACCTTTCATCAGTGCCAGGCGCACGGCAGGGAACATGCCGGTCTGCGCGTCGATCTCCTCGCAAAAATATTGCGTCTTGACCAAGCGGATGCTGACGGCCGAGCTTCCCGACTTCACCATCCACATAATGACCGTAGGCCGGCACAACCTTTCGAACGTCGTCCGCTGTGTACATGAACACGCGGCGCTGGCCATCTTTCTGTTCTGCCTGGCGAGCAGCTCGCAGCTCTCTTGCGAGAAGCGTTTGCGACGTCCACGATGTACCCATGAACACGCGTGTAGCGTTCGTGCTGGCCACCATCGGCGCGAAATTCTTATCGTAGATCGCTGGCTCTATGTCCTGAGCTTCGTTCACGATCAGCAAAAGCGATGCAACTGCACCGACCACATTAGCGGATGCATCACCGGATAGAAAAGATACTGTCGCTTTGCCCATAAAACGCATGAAATCCGAACGTTTACGCCAGTACAGCCTAGTCATGTAGTTGGTGTTCATGCGGCGCTCGAGGCGCATGATCGCATTTATGGTCTGCGGCTTATAGGTCGGATTCACTTCCACGATCCCGCTCTCCTCGCCGGCAAAGCGGCAAAGCAAGATAAGATTTGAGATTGGCGGCTAATTCATCCTTTCCGGATTGGCGGGAAATGATCACAACAAACGAGCGGCCCAAATTCCGCTTGATACTTTCAAGGATGGCAGCAGCCGGCTCGAGCTGGTACGACCGCATTTCAATGCCGCCGCCATCCAAAGTAAAGCGGGGAAAGCAATGCGTGTGTATGTCTTCACTCGCTGTCTGAATGTGCTCATGCAATCTTGATGTACGTCACGCCGGCAGCGAGCGATTTCGTCCGCTTGAAAGCGCCGACGTCGAGGATCGGCAGATAAGCAGCACCACGCGGCGTGTCATGTGGCGCGCTGACCGCTCCATGCTTGAGCTTCGTCACGCACCAGATGCGATGCCAGCAATCAGGTGAATTTTGGGGCGTTGTCGAATAAGAGATCGATCTCATGCCGACTACCTGGCCGAAATTCTTATTGATGGTTGAAACCACGATCTGATTGCCACCGATGGCGATGACCGGCATTTTGGCCTTGTTCTTTTTATCGGCCAAATTCTTCTTATTCTTAATTCCCCAAATGATGGTGCCTGAATCTCCGATCATCCAATTGAAAGCCTCGGGTGTGTTCATTTCACGGATATATTCCAGCCAATCAATGTCGAGATAAACAAACAAGCTGCCAGCTTTATCATTGCAGGCCGGCGTCAGATGGACGACCTCCCACTGGATTTTGAGATTGGAATTGCCGAGCGTTTTTATGTGCGGAATATTGTAGATCATCGATACTCCTTTGGATCGTTCTTATGTGCGGCGTAATTGAACATGCAAACGAGTGCGGCGCACAGCAGCCAGGACATCAGGCAAAGGAACGTGATCATTTCAATGCCTCGATGGCGTCGATGGCTTCTTGTAGAACGGCCTGGCGATCTGCGACCGGTGGTGTGGTGGAAACGGGCGAGCGATCGCTCGCCCCTACGTTCTCTGCGATGCCGGCAGCCGGAGTGTCCGCGGAAACGGGCGCATCATGTTGCGCCCCTACGTTGTCTGCCGCCGGCGGAACATAAATTGGTGACTGATTTAAATCGTAAAGATATTTGAATTGATTGTCGTCACCGCCATTGAACATGGAATAATCCGGCTCGGCTTCATACTGCCAAAAGTGATAGCCTGACCACTGGCCGATCTTGTCCGGAGCGGTCACACCATATTGAGCGACCCATAATTTAGCCTTCGAAGCGAATTCCTGACTGCAGTGCAATCGGGCACGCGCCGAAGATCAACTTCCACATGGCCGGGGATGTATAAATGCCCGGATAATATCCGATGTAATCATTCATCCCGCGCCACACGCTCTCGATGGGCTTGTAATACGCGTAAGGCATTTTGCCGTACAGAAAATCGGGCAATGGATAGAACGGCTTTTCGCAAGCAAGCCAGAGGCCCAGCCTGCCGAAACCGTTATTCTCAATATCGAAGGCTTTCAATGCGGCCTTGTGCTTCTCCGGTGAGTAGCGCGCATCCATCTGCCAGAAGATTCCCCAAGGCAACCCAACGCGCTCGCACTCATCGATGTATGTACAGTTGTGTGCAGCATAGTCCTGATACTCACCCTGGCCACCTTTGATTAGAACTGCGTCCGTGCCTGTGGCCTTCTCTTGATCTGCGTCAAATTTATTACCCTGGTAGATATCCAAAATTTGAATTGACATATTTCCTCCGCAAAACGTAGGCGGGAAGGCGTTGCCACCTTCCCGCCCATTGGAATATGAGCGCCAGTATCATTCTTTATCGCCTGGCGCGAAATCCTAAGACTATCCCTTCGCGACTTTGGCGAGAGAAAGCGCGCTGTCCTCGAGGCCGGTCCCCAAGACATAGGCGACAATCACGTACACGATCTTGGTCAAGTCGGCATCTGCGATAGGGAAATTTGGCACGTAGGTGCGAAGCACGATCAGCGCTACACCGACGAGGGATGCCCAAAATTTGCGGCTTCGGAGAAGCAATTGAGCTTTATTCAACATTGGTCTGCTCCTTTTTCTTTCGCGTTTTTGCAGGCTTGCTTTCGGCCTGCATAGCGCCATCGGGCGCGGCGGGCGCATCATGTTGCGCCCCTACGATCTCCGGCTCGGTCAATGTGCGCGTGATGTCGTCTTTGGAGAAGGTCAGCTTGCGGCCATCTTCGACGACGATCACAAGGACACCGTCCGTTTTCAGACGGTCACTCTCTGCAATCGGGATCGCTCTCAATTTCTTACAGAGGGAAACGACAATGCTTGAAGGCTTGTAGTCGTTCACGATTACATCCGTTCGGTAAAGTGAGCGACAGCCGAAAGCAGGTCAATGGTGGAAGTGGCTGCAGCCACGATGACGACCTTCAAGAAATAATATTCATCGTCATCGATATAAGCCGGTGTGGTCAGCGTGAAAGTATCACGATGCTGTTCGATGCTGGCGGCGGTGGTGGCTGCTGTTAAAGTCTGCGCTCCGGCAGGAGCGGAAACAACGGCAACGTTGGTATCTGTTCCACGCACGACCTTCACGATTGAAAGCGTGACGCTGGTGCAGTTGGCGACCTGGATTTCATAATCCACGTCCACGGACTTGAGTAGACAGCCCTTCCCTGCAACGCTGTTCGATGGAATGGTGATCGGGATATTGATCGTCGAGGTCTCAGCTGTGGCAGCCTTATGGCGGCAGATCGTACCGGCCACCTGGCCGGCGATATCGGTCCACGTTCCGGTAACACAGTGGAACGTGTTAGGTGGGATGTACTGCGCCATTGCAGTATCATGAACGTAACCGCCTAATTCGCCATTGCGTGCGAAGGCAGCTTTCAAGAACTCAGCATGCAAGGCAAAAAATAAAATCATCGGCACGATCAACTTGCTATAGGTCTTGCTCATTACTTTGCTCATTGGCTTGGTCTCCTTTGATTTGAGGGCGGGTCAATGACCCGCCCCTACGAATTACGGATTATCGAAAAGGCTAAATTAGCCGGCGACGTTATTCTTGGCAAGCGCGCGCCAGTTGGCAATGCCAACGGTGAGGAACTGACGGACCTTGATACGGCTCTCGTCATTGGCGAACATGGCCGGGTCGCTCTCATTGCCGGCGACATATACCTGCGGCTGCAGTCCGAAGATCTCACCGATCATGATGCCTGGCAGGATGTTCGGGTCAGCAACAGCAGCCCAATCGGTAGCGTCTGTCCATTCAGGTACGGCGATGGGTTTGACCAGGCCGGCGACGAGGTTCTCTCCGGATGCATTCCATGTCTTGATGAACAGATCATCGGCTGCGCCTTTCAAGTCCTGCGGCACTAGGCAGAACTTTGGCTTTACGGCCTGAGCTTTGCCGGTGCCATAATAGCCGGCAGCGTTCTTGATATGCATCGGCTTTTTGTACATGGCCTTTTCCACTGCGCGCCATGCGACCAGGTCCGTGCCAAGCGCGGTCGTCAGCAAATTGGCATGACCGCCTTTGGTGGTAACGGCAGTTGAATTGAACAACGCGCCGGTATCGGACAGCGTGGGGCCTGCTCCGCTGGCCGTTGTGAAAATGCCAGCGATCTGCTCGGAAATATTGCGCATGCCGCCCATGGCGACCTCATCGGGCAGGCGTTTGAAAGCGCGCACATCGTCTCGAAGCACGGCTTCGAGCGTCAGCCCGACATAACCGCCGTACTTCGACCAGGTTGAAGTCTCTCCGTTGTCACCGATTGGAAGCTCGGTATATTCCCCCTGCTCGGCAACGGTTGGCAGCGTGCCAATCGTGCCGAGGATCAACCAGTCGATGGACTGCAGAGACTGAGAAATGCTCGACGCTGACGATGTCCTTCCACCAGTCATAGCCGGCTGCGCCATACTTCGACCAGGCTTGAGCCAGGCGCTTGTTGATGGCGTTCTTCACGACCACCGGGAAAGCCGTTGTATCACCCAGAGCGAACTCAGGGAAATAACCGCCGACGAAATCACGATCACCGGTGCCGATCAGATAGGCTTCACGGATGCCGGACAGCCGGGCGACTTTCAAATTCTCCTTGCCCGGGTCACGCGGCGCGCCGAGCAGATCATCCATGGCCGGTCTGGAACTGATCACCGGACGAGAACATGCCGGACACACGCGCAGGACCGTGCACGACCTGGCCGGCGAGCAGCGAACTGACTTCCTCTTTCGCTTCGGTGATGGCACTATTCAATTCGCTGGCCTTGAACGCTTTACCGGCGAACTGCTTGCGGATGCGAGCCTGAGTAAGTTCAGGCAAGCGGCTGGACGCAAGTCCAGCGGTCAGAAGGTGCTCGCATTGGGCAATGAGAATGTCATTGCTGGCATTGAGAGCGGCTTCCAGATTTTCGACGTGCTCATTCACGCCGAGCAAAGTTTCGGCGGCTTCCTGCTCCGCTTGCAAGCTCTGCGGTTTCGGGTTCATCGTCATCCGCTTCGAGGACGACGGCTCGCCCGCTTGTAAAACCTTTTTCTTGCGCATACTGCCTCCTTTGAGAATGGGGCGAGCGAATGGCGTCGCCCTTACAACAGCGGGCGATTTCCCGCCAATTACCTTGAGGGATTGAAGCTCTGACAAAATGCTTGTGCCATCCACGGCGGGCGCATTCACCGCCGAGGTCTCTTTGCCTTTGGGGTTGAGCGAAATCAACTCGCACATCTTCGGGCCGTTGACGTTGTTTCATACGTGCGGCCTGGCATGTGCGGGCAAGAGAACCAAGACGTATTGCAAATGGAGCACATCACATCGGAATAAAACCAGCCGATAGAAAAACGGTCGATTCGGCCTTCGACGAAATCGGTCATGCCGCGGCGAGTGGTGAGCCTGATGGTCTGCTCGAAGGCATCGCCGTTTAATGCGCTACCCACGATCGTGCCATCACGTGCGCCGATGTCATACGTGTCATGGTTGCGGAGGAACGGCTGGTCCTTGAAGCTGGCGGCGAATGCCGGCAGGTCTTCGGGCTTGAAAGCCAGGTGATTGCGATTAGGTTTGGAATTGAAAACCTTTGCGCTGAAATCGATATGATCGAGCGCACCGCTCTCGATGGCGGCGAGCGTCTCAACACGCGGCGGCAGGTGGAGATTTTCCAAGCTGCGGCAGGCTGTACAGAATGGGAAGAACTTTTTTAGGCATGTGATCTCCTTTGGGCGAGCTGATGGCTCGCCTACAGGGCGCAATGTACTGCGCCCCTACGGTTGTGGTTCCGGATCTGGCTGTGCGTTCGGATCGGGCGCGTTCGGGTCTGCGCCTGGCGTGCCTGGCGCAGCCGGGCCGCCGCCTGATTGTTTCAATGGTGCTTTCAACATGGTCGGCACATCCTGACCCTCTTCGGCCTCGTAGACTTCTCCGGCCATGCGATAAACAAGGCGCAAGAACTCGCCCTCGTCGATGCCGTTGCGGTCGAACAACTCGGCGGCCACCGGCATGATCCTGGAAGCGGCCAGCGCAAGATTTGCATTGTCTCGCTCGGTGATGTCCGCTCCACGCGCAATGATCTCTGCATCGGGCTTAACACGATGGTCATATTTCTTGCGGACCTGCACGGCGATCTTCGTCAGGCTGACCAGCATGTCGAGGAAAGTATTTTGTAAATCGGTCAGCACTTTAAACGCTGGCGTGCCGGCTGCTTCCGCCGTTGTCTTTGTGCTGCTCTCGCCTTCTGCCAGCCAGTGCATCGGGAAGCCGATGCCGGCTGCGATCATCGTCTTGAGTGCATCGCCATCGAGCGAAGCATCGAAGGCGTCCAGTTGCGGCGTGAGGATGCCCCAATCTTCGCCCTCGTCCGTGACCAGCACGCTGCCTGGCTTCGGCGGGTTGGCATTCAGTTCGGCGGCCCGCCTGTCCTTCTCCCCTTTTGCGATCGTGCCTTTCAATCGCAAAATGTACATGATGGAATTGCGGAAGTGATTCAGCCTGGCTCGATCTTCAAGCCACGTCGAAAACCTTCCGATCCATGGCAGCATCGGCGCCATGTCCGGCTCGCCCCATGTTGTACCCACCGGACGATTGTCTGCGAAATGAACCATGAATTGATCCTGCTCTGCGTTCGGGTCATACGCCGGCCACGGCCATTCGTTCATGTCCGTGCGCGTGTAATAGGTTTCCTGCATCACATCGTTATCGGCGGTCTGTATCTCATGGATCATGTCAGCCGGCACGGGCCTGACGTAGCTCATGCCGGTCACTTTATCCACGCTGAACAAAAAGAAAAGATTGCCGGTGCGCGTGCCTTCATCCTTCCACGCTTTCAGCTGAGCAGGGATGCGGTTCATCGGATGGTTAAACCACTCGTCGATGAACTTCTGCGTGGCGCGATGGTCACATTCAATCGAGACACCCGAACCGACGACGAATTGCGAGATCAGATTGACGATGCGCCTGGCGACAGGATTGATGCGCCATGCCCGCAGGCATTCCTCCTGGATTTTTATGCGGTCATAGTCATAGCGTGTGCGATAACTATCCGTCATGCCGTTGGGGAAGAAGTTATTGTCCGTGATCGGGCTGGCCTTCAACTCCGAGATAATGGACTGACCAAAGCGCGAGCGCAGCAAGCGGCTTGCAATGCGGCCTGCGAGGGTTCTACGTGTAGTGTAACTATTCGAGTTCTTCATAAGGATTTAGCTCCCTGATCGCTTCGAGGATGGTCTGACCGATTTCCCCGCCGTGACCGCGGGCGAGAAGTCGGGTCCGCTCGAGCGTGTTGATCGTGATGAGATAGTCGTTGATGCGGTCGATGATGGAGAGTTCAAGTTCGGATACCGAGTGGCTTCGAAGGTCAAGAAGTTGCACAAGATAGAGCACAATCTTGCCGCGCCAGTTGTTGTTCGCCCTCGAGGGTGGCGTCTTTGAGCTTGGGTTCATCCGCAACCGAAAAACATTTTGAATAAATTCCATGGCGCAGCGCATTTTTATTCCCTGGCTGGCCGCCTCTTCTACGGCCTGTGAGATCGCGAGCCATTTCACACCTTTCCCATCAGGAGTGTGATTACATTGATGAGACTGAGCGCCCCTCCACCGAAAGCCAGCCATGCCAGCGTTTCGAAGCGCACACGGCTCGTCTCTACGGCGCGCAGCCGTTCTTCCATGTCGCTCTGGCTTTTCTGCAAGGTGGTGATTTTGCTGTCGATCAATTCGAGTCGCAGCGTCAACAGTTCGGCTTCTCTTTTATGGAGTTGTTCGCGTAAGGCATTGATTTCTTCCATGTCATGGCTCCTATCATCGATCGGTGGACCACAGGGCAGGCGACTGCCGGGTCGCCGTCATTCAACTTTCATCCTTGAACTTTTTAAATTTCTTGATGGACCGCTCTCGGATGTATCGTTCCAGGTCTTCAGATTTCACTCGCACGGCGTTTCCGAACCGTACCGTCTGAATGTCGCCGCGGCTCATTAGCAAATATGCAAAAGATCGACTGACATGCAATATCTTTGCAACCTCGCTGCCCTTTAGTAAATTTTCTTCCATACATTTTTCTCCCTGCGCTGATACAAATCGCTTATGTTCATTATATAGAACGCATGTTCTATAGTCAAGTAAAGAATTGTCCACTGTGTCCATAGTGTCTCGTCTTTGCGTTTTAGTGACTTTTTGGTGTCCAAAAATGGGATCAAACCCAATTCAAAGCATCTCTCCCCGTACTTGCTCTTCCTCGATCCCCCTTCCCCCTGTACCGATTTCCGATCTACCAATTACCAGCCTACCAATTTCCCAATCTACCAACTTACCAAACCCCAACCTCCCTGTTATGATAAACTGACAGGTATCCATGATCATCTTCCGGGATGTCCCACCATGCGGTCCGTTTTAGTCACGGGTGGAGCAGGCTTTATCGGTTCGAACTTTGTCCGTTATCTGCTAAATGCGGAAGCGGGTGTCCAGGTTGTTAACCTCGACGCTCTCACCTATGCCGGGTCGTTGGAAAATCTCACCGGCCTGCAGCCGGAAGGCGCGCCTTCGACGCCATACCTTCATCAAGGGCAATATATGTGACAAAGAACTTGTCGTCGATCTGCTGCGTGAGCACCAGATAGATACCGTCGTTCATTTTGCCGCCGAGACCCACGTAGACCGCTCCATACTCGACCCTGCTGCTTTTTTCCAAACCAACGTGATCGGCACGCTCACCCTGCTCGAAGCCGTCCGTAAGGTCTGGCTGATCGATGATCTTTTACCGCGTGACCGGGTCCGCTTTCATCATGTCTCCACCGACGAAGTCTATGGCTCGCTCGCTCCCGGTGAGCCTGCCTGGCCAGAGACCGCTCCCTATGCTCCGAATTCCCCTTACGCCGCCTCCAAAGCCGCCAGCGACCACCTGGTGCGCGCCTATGGACATACCTATGGTCTTCCTTATACAATTTCGAACTGTTCCAATAATTATGGCCCGCGTCAATTCCCCGAAAAACTCATCCCGCTCATGATCCTGAATGCCCTGTCGGGTAAACCGCTGCCCGTGTATGGAGACGGGGGACAGATCCGCGATTGGCTGTTCGTGGACGATCATTGCGAAGCCATCCATTCGATCCTTACCAGGGGCAGTCAGGGTGAAACCTATAATATCGGCGGCGGCAACCAGCCTGACAATTTGACCATCGTCAGGACCCTCTGCGATATTTTGGATGAAGTCCGGCCGGGCCTCGCTCCCCGCGAGCTGATCACCTTCGTGCCCGACCGTCCCGGCCATGATCGCCGCTATGCGCTGGACATTACCAGGATCCGGAGTGACCTGGGCTGGCAGCCGCGTCACTCGCTCGCCGAGGGACTGCTCGAAACGGTTCATTGGTATCTGGATCACCCAGGATGGATCCAATCCATTCTTAAACAGCCCGGGTACGAAACCTGGCTCGATAAAAATTACACACACAGGGAGGGACGACACATGAAAGGGATTATCCTGGCCGGCGGGCGCGGCACACGCCTCCACCCGCTGACGCTGCCCATCAGCAAACAGCTTCTGCCTGTCTACGACAAGCCCATGGTCTACTATCCTTTGGCCATGCTGATGCTGGCGGGCATCCGTGAGATCCTGGTCATCAGCACCCCCGACGACCTGCCGCTCTTTCGCCGTTTGCTGAAAGACGGAAGCCAATGGGGATTGAGCTTTACTTATGCCGAGCAGTCCCAGCCGCGCGGTCTGGCCGATGCGTTCCGCGTCGGCGCCAAGTTCATCGCTGGCGGGCCATCCTGCCTTATTTTGGGGGATAATATTTTCTTCGGTCAGGGCCTGCCCGATACACTGCGCAAGGCCGCCGCTCTCACCGAGGGTGCGCTGATCTTCGCGTATGTGGTTCGCGACCCCGAAAGATACGGCGTGGTTGAAATTGATAAGGACGACCACATCTTGAGCCTCGAAGAAAAACCCGCTCACCCCAAATCGCACTACGCAGTACCTGGGATGTATTTCTACGATGCGCGTGTCGTTGATTTCGCGGCGCACTTGCAGCCTTCGGCGCGCGGCGAGTTGGAGATCACCGACCTGAATCGTCTCTACCTCGAACGCGGGCAGTTACGCGTGGAGCCCCTCAGCCGCGGTACCGCCTGGTTGGATGCCGGCACACATGAATCTCTCCTGCAATCCGCCGGGTTATGTGCAGGCCGTGCAGGAACGCCAGGGCTTGATGATCTCCTGCCCCGAGGAAATTGCCTACCGCATGGGTTATATTAATGAAGGGCAGCTGCGGAGCATGGCGGATCAAATGCCTGATAACAGCTATGCCTTCTACCTGAAGCACCTGTTGGATTGATTTTTATGACGGATTATTTTGTCTGACAGCCGTACAGGTTAATCGGGGGGTGTTCTATTCCCCTCAAAGATGTTGAGGGGCTGGTTTTAGTTCATTTTCCGGCAAAGAAAATACAATCTTCTTATAATGGAGGCGTTTATCGAACATGCTATACTGTCCAAACGGTTTTGCCCTCCTGCTGACCTTTCCCAAACAATTCCGAAAAGCAGACTGCCCCTAATTACCGGTTGGTCCGTTTTGTTTGAGCCTGTATGATCGTTGCATTATCTGGGAACCTCTTTTAGGCTCTCCTGACATAAGAAGAAGGTCATTCACGCACGCTTTAGCGATCCCTTGTGTAGGATTGGCTTCCATCAATTTTTCCGTGGGGGTATATTATTTGCTTTTCTATATCAAGCGGCCGCAGATCAGGGAACATCTCCCTTTTGCCCTTTTGTGTGTAAGCGTCGGGTTTTATGCCGTGTTCTCGGCCGGTCTTTATAATTCAAATTCACTGACGGAAGGTATTTTCTGGCAAAGGCTCCAGTTCGATACCGTTGCTGCGATCTCCATATTCCTGATCTGGTTCACAGCCATCTTCACAGGGCTCAAAAACAACCGGCCCATTCAAATCGTTATCGGATGGTTCCTGATCTTTTTCCTTGTCTCCCTCTTCTCAGGTCCGGAATTCACTCTTTCCACCGCCCGTCCGGCTATAAAGAACATCAGCGTCCTTGGAATCAGGACCACCTATTATGAAGGCGAAATCGGATTTGTGTACCAGGTGGAGCTCCTCTCAGCCGTTATCGCTTATATATATCTTTTCTACCTTTTTATCCGTTATTACAAAAAAACCAGGTATAAATCCCTGCTCCTGGTATTCACAGGCCTGATCATATATTTTATCGGGGTGGTGAACGATTCGCTGGTCGTCGCTCAGGTTTATAAATCGCTTTATATCGCCGAATATGCGTTTTCCTTCATCGTTATTGCAATGGCCTATACCCTGTTGGACAAATTCGTGAACCTGCAGACCGCCTACGAAGAATTTAATTTCGATCTAGAGCAAAAGGTGCTCGAGAGGACCACCGAGATCGAGAGACTGAACAAATCCCTAAAAGACCTTGCAGAGCGCGATGGTCTGACAGGTATATACAACAGGCGATTTTTCAACGAGTATTTTGAAATAGAAGTGAAGCGCGCAAAGAACTATCTGGAACATAAAGCCTGGCTGGTTCCAGACGATGAAAACGAGATGAATTTCGGGCTGGCATTCATTGACATCGATCAATTTAAACTCATCAACGATACCTGCGGACACCAGGCGGGCGATAATATCTTGAAACAGGTAACCGATATAATAGAAAGACACATATTTACGCGCGACGTGCTTTGCCGCTACGGCGGGGACGAATTCGTTCTGCTATTAACCAAAACCACCAGCGCCGGAGTGCTTCAGGCCGCCGAAAAAATCCGGAAAGAAATCAACGACCACGAGTTCGTCTTCGATAAAACCCAAATGAGACAACATGTCACCGTGAGCATCGGTCTGGTTAATTTCGATGAGGTCCTTGAGGATGGAGACGAAGAGATCTTGAAACTCGCCGATGACCGGTTGCGCAGGGCTAAAAGCCGCGGTAAGAACAGGATCGTTTACAGCAACGAGGCCTGATATCGATGTGGACGATGAAGCCTGCCGCTCCGCAGCCAATGACAAGGGTGGTGTGGAGGATTCCGAAATAAGCCTTCCCTGTTGCACATCGGTTATTGCGCGTGTTCGTAATAATGCTCGATCACGTCCGCAAGCAGCCACTCCTGTACGTCTTTGCGATTAAAAATATCCTCCGGAAGATTGATCGCCAGCTCGATTAAACTCTGGCGCGTGGATTCGAATTTCTTCCAAACGTCCGCTTCATCCAGTTCGCCAAACACCCTTACCGCCTCGGCATTGTACCCATCCGTATCTTTTTCCGGATGGCGATAAGTCAGGTCCTTTGTAATTGCATCGATCGCGCTGAGCCCATCTTCCCACCAGGCAATGATGTGCGCCACGACGTCGCGGAATCGGGCAAAGCCCTGCTTTTCGATGAAGGCTCTTTTCTTTTCCTCCGGCATGGTCTGAAAGCGTGCGGGGTAATCTCCCCATTCCCGTTGCAGGGTATCTAGTACTAAAAAGCGCGGGGCGCTCACGGCGTGTTCCTTGAGATGCGCCAGGACCACGGCGTTGAGCCAGCCGTATACGCGCCGCATCTTCATCTGTTCACCCGTCAGCGACGAGACCAGTGCGATCATCTTCTGCCGTTGTGATTCATACCAGGCGAGCAGTTCCTCGTTGGAAGTGTCCTTAAAGCGCTTCAGCGAGGCGGCGTTGAACTCGTCGAAGTCGTATTTGCGCGAGGGCCGCTCATGCTTTTCAAGCGTATCCCGTATGATGCTCTCGGCCTCCTCCCACCATACACCCACGTGCGCCAGCAGTTCATACAGGGAGGCGTACCCTTGTCCTTTAAGAAAGTCCGCCTGCTCTTCCGGGGCAAGATTTTTCAAGTGGTCGGCATACCTGCCCCATTCATCGAGGCTTTGCAGGAAGAGCGTTTCAGTGAATTCAGGGATCATAACGGCCTCTGGACGAGATATACTATACATGCTTGAAACCCTATTTTACCTTTTTCAGTCTTACAGAGTACTGCAAAGCGATAGCGGAGCAGTAGAGATTTATGGAAGAAGCAGTATCTAATAAGGAACTTGCCATGCAGAAACGAAAGAAAGTTTGGACAAAAAAACGCCCCATCGCGGTAACGATCGTCGCCTGGGGTATTGTCTTGCTCTTCTTGGTTCGGTTGTATCAGGTGCTGGAACCCCTGGTACATATGCACGTCATCGAAAACGGATTTACCGCTCCGCTCTTTTTGGGAGGCGGTCTCACGCCGCTGGGCCAGGCTGTTCTTACCAGCGGCTCCTATCTGGTCCTCTCGTTGATCGGCATCGTCGTTCTCTTCGGTTTCCTTCGCCTGCATCGCTGGGCCTGGGTGGTTCTCATGGCCTGGACGGGCGTCTCGCTCTTGATCACTCTGATCAATTATTTCTACAGCCGCCCGAACTACTTGGTGATGGCCTCCAATGTTATCATCGCCATCGCGCTCAGCCAGTCTGACGTGCAGCGCATCTTCCACATAAGGATGGATCAGGGTGAACACATTGACTGACCTGCAGGCTCGAACCCCCCGGGCCGGATTGCCGCCCGATGCCTCCGACCTCGAACTTTTGCGCCGCTTCGAACCCGTGGTCCGTTACACACAAGGCGAACAGTTTTACCCGACCGATGTGGACCGTTACGTCAAGGAATGCAGCTTGTGGGCTCATTATCCCGACGACCGCGACGAACTGCTTGTCAAGCAGGACGAAATGACCCTGGAAAAACTGGTCGAGCCGCGTCCTGCTGTCTTTGGCACGGTGCACTACCTGCGGTTCATCGAATTGCTCAGCCTCAGCGAATCTGCCGAAGTGCTTGCGAACCAGCTGCGGTTGCGTACTCTCTTGAAGAATAATTTCCATGCCGGGGTCGGTCGTCTGGCGCGCGGCGGGCTCCTGCCGCGCGTGGTGGATGCCCTCTTTACCATTTCCTTCCTGCTGCGCGGCCGCGTCCCTGCCGCCACTGCCGCGGCCGCCGAACTTGATTATTTCCACATGCGCGCCCAACAGGATAAAAATGTTTATTATGGTCGCGTGGTCCGCAAGGGACAGAATAATTGGGTTGTCCTTCAGTATTGGTTCTTTTATTGCTTTAACAGTTGGCGTTCCGGGTTTGGCGGCGTGAATGACCATGAATCTGATTGGGAGATGATCACGGTCTATCTTTATAACGATGGCACACAGCTCGTTCCGGAATGGGTTGCCTATGCCTCGCATGACTTCCACGGCGACGACCTGCGCCGCCGCTGGGACGATAAGGGCCAGCTCGATCTGGTGGACGACCATCCGGTTGTTTATGCCGGGGCGGGTTCGCATGCCTCTTATTTTAAAAGGGGTGAATACCAGGACGAAGCCAACATTGACCTTCCGTCCTGGGTCCATTTCCTCAACCAGGCCTGGAACAAATTCTGGACACAACTGCTCGATCAGGAGCCTGCCGATCCGTTCCGTATTCCGTTTGTGGATTACGCCCGCGGCGACGGTCTGAGCATCGGCCCCGGACAATCCCATACCTGGGCGCCGGTGGTCATTGATGAGACCACCCCCTGGGTCGGTCAATACCGCGGGCTGTGGGGCTTGTTCGCCCACGACCCGATCTCTGGCGAGAATGCGCCGGCCGGACCCATGTACAACCGCGATGGCTCGCCGCGCGGTTCATGGTACGACCCGCTCGGTTTTGCCGGGCTGGATAAGGTTCCTCCGCCGCCCGATGCCCTGCGCCTGCTGGAAAAGAACGCCGCCGATATTACCGCACGTCAAACCGCTTGAGTACATTGATCCCTGATAAGGCGGGTGAGTTGCAGTCTCTGGGTGCCAGCCTGACAAGCATGGAATACAATCCCCATCTTGCCAGGCAGTACGCCGCTCTCGAGAAGAAAATTGCCGTTTCGATCGAGGAAGTGCGCGGCTTGCGTCGTGAATATTCCGAGAATACCGCCTTGCTCGAGGGCCTCACCGGGCGGTTGGATCGCCAAAAGCGAGGCGTCGAGGACGATCCTCGCGCTCACATCCGCCATCTTGTCCTGCCTGTAAAAACCACTCACATGCGTTTTGACCGTTTTGCAGAGACCTGGGCGGCTGTCAGCCTGAGCCTGCTGCTGTTCGGCATTGTCGCACTGGTATTTTTTGCGCCGCATTATCTGGTGGCCGGACTGGTGGTCATTACCCTGCTGTTCATCGTGACCGAATCGATTTTACGCGGCGCTTTCATCCAAACCGTCGCCCAACTGACCGACGTGTTGGCTATCATCGGGTCGGTGATCCTCTTCTTACATTTCTGGTTTTGGATTCTGATGGCCGCCCTCCTGGCCGTCGCCTCGTTCTTGATGTTCCAGCGTTTGCGCGAATTGAGCTGAGAATATTTAAAGATTGAAAAGGAATCAAAAATGCAGGCCAAATACGTGCACACCAATTTGATCGCCGAAGATTGGCATCAATTAGCCAAATTCTACACAGACGTTTTTGGTTGTAGCCTCGTCCCGCCCGAACGGGACTATCACGGCGCGGACCTCGATTCCGCCACCGGCCTTAAAGATGCTCATCTCACGGGGGCCCACCTGCGCCTCCCTGGCTGGGGTAATAACGGACCTACTATTGAAATTTATAGTTATAATCAACATCAACCTCGCCCCGGCACATCCGTCAACCGGCCTGGCTTTGGGCACATTGCCTTTGAAGTGGACGATGTCCGTAAAGCGCGGCAGGAGGTGCTGGCGCACACTGGGGGAGCCGTCGGCGAGATCGTTACGCTGACCACGAAAGCGGGAACAAAAGTAACCTGGTGCTATATGACCGATCCCGAAGGCAATATCATCGAGCTGCAATCATGGTCAAATTAAACCATAATAGGTTTCACCTCCCTTCGTTAATACATTCGACTATGGTGTACATCGTTACGGAGGTGTTCATGCCAACTGCCAATAAACCACCGTTTTCCAAAAGAGATCCTGCCAGGTCAAAGGGGGCATATGCAGTCACAAGGTTGCACGCGTCAGAAACCTGGGGCTGGTGGTGGAGAGTATTGTCGCGTGGAAGTCCAGCGTACCGTTGACTGTCAAGTTATTTAGTTGGTTCCGTGAGAATCGGCAGGCAACCCACGACCTGATCGGTCTGTTCGCTCTGTCCCTCCTCACTTATTTCGTAGCCTGCATCTTTAATATAACAGGTGCTGTCTCTTCATTCATCAGAAGGTACGAAACGTACCAGCGCGATGAATTAATATTGGCTTCAGAAACCATATTCTGCTTTTATCTTACGATCTTTGCAGTTCGCCGCTGGATCGAATCTACCCATCATTTGCGGCAGTCGAATACCGACAGCCTCACCGGGCTGATCAATCGTCGCAAAGGCCGGGAAATCCTCGAGCGCGAGATCGGAAGGGCCACGCGGTATAACCGGCCGCTATCCATCATCATGCTTGACCTGGACCATTTTAAGGAGATCAACGACAGGAACGGCCATCTCGCCGGCGATCGCGTTCTCAGGTTGATTGCCAAAACTATTCAAAAGCACATGCGGAACCTGGACATCCTGATAAGATGGGGTGGTGAAGAGTTTATCGTGGTTTCGGTGGAGACAGACCAGGCCGAAGCACAACAGGTCGCCGAGAGGCTGCGCGCCGCGATTGAAGCCAGCCCGCATCAGAACAATGTCCATCCTACGGGAAGTTTTGGAATTACCCAGTTGCAGGATGATGACACCCTCGATTCTTTTCTCCGCCGCGTTGATGATAAACTATACGAGGCAAAGTCCTCAGGCAGGAATAAGGTGGTGTAGGTACGATCGTTCCATATTCGGTGCGGTCCGATCCGCACAACAACCAGCGAGAGCCGAAGACCGGAAAGGAGAGTCTGTTCACAATGAATGCTGTCCATATCTCTTCATCATTGGTGCATCATCCGTCCAATGTACCCTTAATGGTAAGGTTTTTTAATTGGGCTCGCGAGAACAAACAAGCGACGGATGACCTGCTCGGTCTGGTTATTTTCTCCATCGTCACTTATTTTGTATTCCACGCATTCAACATAACAGCTGCTGTCTTCGCATTTACCAAAAAGGTCGAAACATACCAACTCGATGACCTAATAATGGTTTCGGTTACGATATTTTCCTTCTATCTTTCGATTTTTGCAATTCGTCGCTGGATCGAAGCGGCGAACCGTTTGCGGCAGTCCAATACCGACAGCCTGACTGGGCTGTTCAACCGCCGCAAAGGATGGGAAATCCTGGAATTCGAGATCAGGCGCGCCAAGCGATATCACCGGCTTTTATCCATCATCATGTTCGACCTGGACCATTTCAAGGATATCAACGACAGGCATGGACACGTCATCGGCGACCGTGTCCTCAGGGGGATTGCCAAAACCGTCCAGGAGCAGATGCGGGCCACCGACATCCTGATGAGATGGGGCGGTGAGGAGTTCATCATCCTTTCGCTGGAGACGGGTCAGGCCGAAGCCCGCCAGGTTGCGGAGAGGCTGCGTTCAACCGTTGAATTTGGTCCGCTTCAAAATAGTATCCATCTAACGGCAAGCTTTGGAATTACCGACTTGCAGGAAAATGACACCTTCGATTCTTTTCTTCGTCGCGTTGATGATAAACTCTACGAAGCAAAGTCCTCAGGCAGGAATAAGGTGGTATAGAGGCAATCGGTCCACATCAGGGTCGTAACTACTCACAGCCCTTGCACGAAGTACCCGAAAAAACGATATGACACAGGGCGTACGCCCTGTGTCATATCGTTTTTTCGATGGTTTTCTCCACCCATTTGACTCGCCTGGTTGCATCACTCCATGCCATCCGGCGCTGACATGGGGCAACTTCGCAATAAGTTACTAGGCGCCTTCTTTGACTTCGATGATCTCATCCGCCAGCAGACCGTGGGCCTCGCGATGGACTGCCGCGGCGGCTTCTTTGCTCGGAGCCTCCACCAGGCAAAAGACTTTGCCTGTGCCTTCATCGAACCAGTATTTCAAGTACTTCACACCTTGCTTGGCCTGGGCTTGAAGGTCTTTCGCATGAGCGCCTGCAACTGCTTCAGCCGTTAAACCGGGGATGTGCTGGTGAATATCCAAATAAAGTGGCATGGGTTAGGTTTTCCTTTCAGGGGATGGATGCTGCTTCTTGCATCTCAATGATGATTCTTGTTTGAATTCGCCCTCGCCGAAGGACTTGCCTTTACTTTACACAATCTGCGGCTGAATGTCGTCAGGGAAAACACTACAACTGCCGCTACCGTACCCCTACAATTTGTTTCTACTTGATTCCCGTCCAACAATTGGGGTGCACTACAAAAAACGCCAACCCCATCCTGTTTTTTCAGATTTTCTCCCCTCTCCCCTCGGGAGAGGGCGACCGCACTTCAGGGAGTGGGGTGAGGGCTTAAAAATCCATATGATTAAATTGGGGGTTAATCATGTTTGGAATTCTTAGTCCTCGCAGATGCCGGGTGTTTTTCCCGGCCAGGCTGAAAGTCGAAGATGCCGAGTGCTTTTCTCGGCGCGAAGATCCCGTGCAGCGGCGCGTGGTCGAAGATGGCGAGTGTTTTCCTCGCCAAGTAGGGATGAGTATTTTCCAGGGATGACTCCCGGTCTTCCATGCAAAAAAGCGACCCCTCCTGAAATTTATGGGTAGGCTCTTATTTATTTTGATCTTTCCATGCCTGGTGAATTTTCTTCAAATGCTCGATGTGTTCGGGGATATGGCGGATATAAATATCGAGCCAGTCATCGAATGTGTAAGGTTCATCTTCGGCAGGATGCACCAAGGAATGCATGAACACCGGATCGGACAGGGTTTTGAGCAGCCGATAGGTCGTTTGCCGCATCAGCTTGAAGATTTGTAGCGCGTCATCCACGCTCTGATTTTGGTAATCGAGCGCCTCCGCCCATTTGGCCGCATCATAGGCCGTCAGGGTGTCGCCGGGCTCGACCACCAGTTTGCGCAGGCGGAACGCGCCAATGGACTCGCTGTCCGCCATGTGTACGATGACTTCATGGACGCTCCACTCACCGGGCGCAGGCCTGAACTCCCACACTTCACGTGGAATCCCGGCTAGTGCTATGCTAAACAACTCTAATCCGCGCCCATACTCTTCGATCTTTTCGTTACGTTCATCTTGGTTCATTGCAGCTCCTTTTCGTCGAAACCCTTCTCAATAATCCAGGTGGCGATCTGCACGCGCGAATCGAAGGCAAGTTTATGCAGAATGCGCGTGATGTATGTCTCAACGGTCTTCGCGCTGACTGTCATATCGTTGGCAATCTCGCGGTTCGATTTACCCTGTGCAATAAGCATGGCCACTTCACGCTCGCGCGCCGTCAACCCGCCGAATTTCTCTTTATCGCCGGCGGCTGATTCTGCAATCGATGATCCGGGCTCGGATAAAGCATAAGCGATCATTTCATCGAGCGGCATCGATCCGCCCTCCGCCCAGGCGGCAGTGAAGGACTCCATGCCAAGAGCGGTTTGAAGTTCAGATAAGAGCCGGTCATGATCGGGTATATCAGCGGGGTCGATCACGGAACCGGTGGGCGCACGCAAAGCAGCTGCAGCTCCGAATATCCTTGCGGCTTTTTCCGGTTCTTCCTCAAAGCTTGCCGCCTGCGCCAGCTTTTCCAAACACCAGGCCATGCCGCCTCGATCGCCGGTTTCCCTGCGGATGGACAGACTTTCGCCTAAGAGGTCTCTCATTTTTCCAAAATCATGCCGGAGCAGTGCCACCCAGCCCAGCGAACCGAGCGATATGGCAATGCCCCATTTCGCTCCTACCCTCCGGCCAATATTCAAACTTTCTTCTAATAGATCGTCGGCGCGTTTATATTGGCCTGCGCGTGTGGCCAGCTCCCCGAGTCCAGCCAGCGCAGATGTAATGTGGCGCGGGTCTCCTGTCTGGCGGCACACGACCAGCGACTCCTCCAACCGCGACTTCGCTTGTTCATAATGCCCAGTGCGCATGGCAGACCAGCCCAACATTTTGAGTGTATCACCTACACCACCCAGATAACCAACTTCTTTATAGATGGGCAGGGCTTTTTCATACAGTTTGAAGGCAGAGAGATAATCGCCTGTTTCAGCTGCCACCTCCGCTAACACTTCAAGGGCATTGGCGACTCCCAACCGCCCCGCTGGGCCCCGTTTACCGGATATGTCTAGGCTTTCTTCAGCTAGGGAGCGGCACGCTGAATAATCACTCTGGTAAAAGGCAAACCGGCTGGCGCGATGGAGGGCATCGGCGCGCGCCAGGGTTTGCCCCTGGGCGTCCTTGTTCGCCAACGCAGTCGCCAACCGCACACGTCCTTCGCTAATATGGTTGTGTAGTCTCCAGAAATCGCTTGACCCGGCGGCAAGCCGCAAACCCAATTCGCCCGTCTCTGGTGCAGCCTGGCTCCACTCCAAGGCCGCGCGCAAGTTGTCATGCTCGATCTCATATTTCTGCAGCCAGACGATTTGTTCGCCGCCTTCCAGGTAAGGATCTGCATTCTCAGCCCATTGGACGTAATAATTCAAATGACGATTCCTGAGTTCATTTACTTCGCCTGACTGCTCCAGCTTTTCATGAGCGTACTGTCGAATGGTTTCAAGCAGGCGATAGCGCAGCTCTTCACTCTCGAGCCTATCCACCACTACCAATGATTTATCTGCCAGACGAGACAACAAATCCAGTACATCACTCTGCTTCGACCCCCTGGCCTGCACAGACCGCCTCGGCGGCTTCCAACATCCAGCCGCCCGCGAAGATTGATAGCCGTTGTAGAAATGTTCGCTCGCGTTCTCGAGCAGCGCGTAACTCCAATCCAGGGTTGCCGCTAAGGTTTGTTGCCGGGCCGGGGCGCTGCGGCTTCCGGTTGTGAGAAGATGGAAACGGTCATCCAGTCGCTCTGCGATCTGCTGAAGCGATAAAGTCCGCACACGAGCCGCAGCCAACTCGAGCGCCAGCGGCATCCCATCCAGGCGTTGACAGATTTGTGCAATCGGGCCCGAATTCTCAGGTGTTAGGGCAAATGCGGGTTGTACCAGCGCGACGCGATTGACGAACAATCGCACCGCTTCAGATTTCTCCAGTTGGTCCGGCGAGGTAATTTCTCCTTTTTGAGGGAGAGATAGCGAGGGCACAAGGTATTGCTCCTCTCCTTCTATCCTTAGCGCCTCCCGGCTGGTGCTAAGAATACTCAGCTGCGGACAGGTCTGCAGCAGCGTAGTGGCCGCCTGAGCGCACTCCGCGACCAGATGTTCACAATTATCGAAAACCAGCAGCAAGTGCTTGGAATGCAGGTACGCGCACAGTGTTTCGATAAGTGGACGGCCCGGGTCTTCGCCAACCTTCATTGCCGAGGCGATTGTTTGATGGACCAGTGTGGGGTCAGATAACGGTGCAAATGCCACAAACCATACCCCGTCCGGATATACATCCATCGTCTGACGTGCGGCTTCCAGGGCCAGCCGGGTTTTACCGCTCCCGCCGGCGCCCGTCAGCGTTACGAGCCGCGACGAACTCATCAGGCGTTTCACATCCCCGATTTCACGTTCCCGCCCGATGAAGCTGCTGATCGCATAAGGCAGGTTGTCACGGTGTGTCGTTATGGTGACGGGTTGGGCGGCTTCTCCACCCCGCGCAAAATGCATGAAACTCTCGCGCTCGTCCGAGGCAACCCCCACTTGCTCCATAAGCAGCTCTGCCAGTTGCTTGGAAGGACGCATCTGATCAGCTTCGATTTTGCGGATAGTGATCGAGGCACAGCCGACCTGACGCGCCAATTCATCCTGTGTCAGGTCCAGCTCCCGACGACGATGTCGAAGCCACTCACCAAAGGACTTCGTTTCAGTCATTTAGTCCACTTTTACCAAAATTATCGCTTTGAATATCGCTAATTATATCGAAAAAAGCCTTAGATTCGCACTCTGTTCTTGGTTTAATGGGCATAGATTTCACAAGCAAGGTCGATCAAAGAACTGCCCATTCGGGGCCCGGTAATAAAAAAAGGAGAATAAAATGTTCAAAACTCGTAACGCAATGCTGTTAATCGTAGCAGTTATCCTTGTGAGCGCGGTGACGACAGCCGCTTACTTTAAGACGTCGACACCCGCGACTTCCTCATCACTCAAGTCCTCCGTCAACCCGAGCGTTTCACAAAGTACGTACATGAGCAATCAAACGATTAATTCCATCCTGGACCAGGCCTACGAGCAGCACCGCTGGAGTGCACACGACCAGACGTTGCTGAACATCCTCAATCGCGCCTCAATGCCCGCTATGATAACAGGATTGACATGCCGCGTTGATGAACAATATCTAGGATGAAGTACCCGAAAAAACGATTTCCGCTTCGCCGCCTCCAGTCAATGCTTCAATCCGGCATGGTGGCGTCAAACTCACCCGCTCAACTCCTACTGGGCGGGTGAGTGAATAATTTTATCCATCGGGTTTAAATTCGATCATTATTATCAGCCCCACAAAGTTTTAATACCAATGAGACCGATGATTTTGACTCATCCGGTAAAGCGTCTACGCTGTATATGTGGAGTTACGTTTCCGTGCCATATAAATTATTAGGCCAAATAACCGTAATATATCCACCCTTCTTACTCGTTCTTTAGTATTTGCTGTAGAAAATGAAAACTTGGCGGCGATCTCCGGCCTCGCCGGGATTTTAGAGTCTCAACGAAACTGATTGCTTTGGTTATGGCCTTGCCGCCGGCAAAAAATCATTCGTTTACCGGGATATCGAATTGGTGTACGTCCTCTCTTACACCAAATGATTCGTAGAGCTTTATGGCAGGATCATCGCCGGGGTCTGCCTGCACAAATATGACGTAGGCTCCTCGCTCTCTGGCGATTTTCTTGAGCTCGTTGATCAGCGCTTTCGCTATCCCTTTTCGGCGCTGCGGCTCTGCAACTGCGAGATCATAAATATATATTTCGCTTCGCTCCTGTTCGAACTTTTCAAGCTCATAGGCCGCAAGCCCACCAGACACGTTGTTTTCGTCATCCACAGCGACTAAGGCAATGAAGTGTTGCTGTCTCAAAAGCGTTTGCAAATATTTATCAGTTGGCAAAGCGCCTTGATAGGTTTCCGGTTCGCCAAACGCTTCTGCGAAGACCTTGAGCAATTTCTTCAGAAGGATGACATCAGGATCCGAAAGTTGTTTGATGGTGTTATTCATATTCTATACTGAATCTACCATGAAAGGTTTCGCTCGGCAATCGTGCAGCAGACGCTAGCCAGGTGGGCGTCATTTCCTCTCTTGCATCCGAAAAGACAGGTGCCGATGAAGTGATCATCGGAACATCTTTGTTACCGGTCAGTATTTCACTCTTGCAAAAATACGTTCTACCTGTTTTGGCGCCCTAGGTTGAGATTGATCTTAAGAATTCTAATACGATTCCATTTACCTCATCAGGATTCGATCTATGTGGATAATGACCGGCGTTGATTTCGCGAAACGTTACCTTCGGTAGCTCACGACATAATTTCTTAAACCAGGCAACCGATAATACGGGATCTTCCTTGCCCCAAATTAATAGCGTTGGCATATTTACATCATGATAATTCACAAGCTTCTCACTCACTGATCTGGGGTAATAAACCACATTCGAGGAGCATCTTTTATAATCAAGCGCCATCTTGATTAGTTCTTCATGGGACAATGCAGAACGGATGCCGAACTTTTCCATCTTTAGGCTTCCGAGCCAGACAAATAGCCTGATCAACACCAGCGGCGACAATTCCAGCACAGCAGCCGTCAAGGCCGGTCTTGCAAGTAAAAGGCGAAAGAATCCAGAGATTTGATCGAAAGATAGCAAGGGGTTAATGAGTATCAATGCCTGTGTCAACATCCCATTTTTAGTACCAATCAAAAGTAGACAAACTCAGGCGTCTTGTGCTGCGAACTGATGGGGCGACAGGCCTCGCAAGGCTTCGTGCGGACGGATGGCGTTATATTCCTCGATCCAGGGTTCGACGATTCCTCGCACCTCCTCTAACGAACTAAATAAATAGGCATCTAAAACATCTTCACGGAACGTGCGGTTGAAACGCTCAATGTAGGCGTTCTGTGCTGGCTTCCCAGGCTGGATATGAGCCAGCTCAATGTCATGGTCTTTTGCCCAAGCTTCCAGCCGATGTGAGATGAGTTCGGGTCCATTATCCATACGGATTTGGTGCGGGACACCCCTCCACAGCAGGAGCATTTCCAAGACCCGGATCACACGCTCGGCAGGTAAGGAGGTATCCACTTCGATCCACAAGGCTTCCCGGTTGTAGTCATCCAAAATATTCAAGGTGCGAAAGGCTCTGCCACCCGACAGGCTATCGCTCATAAAATCCAGCGACCAACTCTGATTGGCTTGGGCAGGTTGAGCTAATACCTGGGCGTCTCGGGCAGGCAGTCGCTTCTTCGGTTTTCGGCGCAGATTTAGCCCTAAATCACAGTACACCCGATAAATCCGCTTGTGATTCCAACCGTAGCCCTGGTGTTTCAGGTAATCAATCATTTTGCCGTAGCCCCAACTTCTCTTCCGCTCGGCAAGTTGGCGCAACTCCTGCTCAATCTGCAAATCATCCGTTTTCCTGGCCTGGTAGCGACAGACACAGCGGCTCACGTTCAGGATCCGGCAGGCCCGACGCTCACTCACGCTCTGTTCGGCCATCGCTTGTTCCGCCAATTCCCGTCGCTGCCCAGGCGCTATAACTTTTTTTCAACAATCTCCTTGAGCACCTTATGATCCAGGCTCAACTCCGCATACATCTGCTTCAGGCGTCGGTTCTCTTCTTCCAGTTCTCGCAGGCGTTTGAGAGTGCTCACATCCATCCCGCTATATTTGGCCTTCCACTTGTAGAAGGTCGCCTTGCTGAACCCATGCTGGCGGCTTAGTTCTTCCAGCGAAACTCCGGCTTCCGCTTCCTTCAGAATGTTCACAATCTGGCTTTCAGAGAACCTTGATTTCTTCATGCGGATCACTCCTGGCTCTATTTTGCCACGAGTTTTCCACTTATGATTGGTACTATTTTAGGGGATGGTTACCCTTCCATTTGACTTTTTCAAGAGCGCACCTCTGTGCAAAATCTAGAAATATGGCCCGTTTTGCCAAACCTGCATAGCTCAGTGTTGTTTCCGTCTTACGCTTGAGGCGAACTGTATCAGTGGCGTTATAATCCTCCCCAGTGGTATTCATTTCTCTCAGGCCCGTGTGAAATCCCCTTCGGGATAAATGAGTTCAGCGGCAAACACTTCTGCAGATATCTCCCTTAAAGTGATTTTGTTTTCCGACCCACAGTACGAGACGTTCAGATTGCTATCTGTTAAGTAATGCTCCAGTTCATAGGCCATAGTGAAAATTCGGGGGTTATCTGTAAGCCGCGGATTTATCATCATACATGGCCCAGCTTCGTCATTGAAATATGCTCCCCTGATGTTGCGGAATATGCATGACTATCCATCTTGGTTAATTTTTCTGGTAAATTTCTTGCGCGACCACACATTGGCACAAGCGAAATATAGATTTGTCGCTGGTGCGCACAAGGCAACTGAATAAGCCCGATGATATTACTATCGGGCTCCCTTACACATGCGATCAGCCCTCAGCTCAACGCTTTCTTGACGAGAGCGCTGATCCTTGCCTCTTCGGCGGCGGTCAACCCCTTCAGCGCGTAGGCGGTCGGCCACATGGCGCCTTCGTCGAGCTTCGCCGAGTCGCTGAAGCCGAGCGTTGCGTACCTGGTTTTGAACTTCTGTGCGCATTGGAAGAAACAGACGACCTTGCCGTCCTTGTCCGCATACGCGGGCATCCCGTACCAGGTTTTCGCCGAGATGGCAGGCGCGCTGGCTTTGATGATGGCATGCAAGTGCTTAGCCATGGAGCGATCCGGTTCCTGCATCGCGGCGATAGCCGCAAGCGCGGCGCTTTCCCCTTCTGCCTTGTTTTTGTCCGCGCGCGCTTCCGCCTTTAGCTCTTGGGCGCGATTCTTCATTGCGGCTTTTTCCTCGTCCGTCCATCCCTTGGTCTTCTTGTTGATTGCGGTGCTATCCTTGTTTGGGCTCATAGAAATCTCCTTATAGTGATTGATTGTCAATGGTTTATCTTTTCTTATTGGTCTTAATTTTTGACTCCTTCATCTTACCTGCCGCGTCAAGCCCCAGGTATTTACCGGTTAGCGAGTGCTTGGCGTTCAGAAGTTGTTTTGGAGTGCCTTCGAACACGATGGTTCCGCCCTTATTGCCGCCTTCAGGCCCCATATCGATGATCCAATCCGCGTTGCGGATGACATCCTGATTGTGCTCGATGACAACGACTGTATTGCCGCCCTCGACTAGGCGGTTCAGCATCTCAAGCAAATGTTTAATATCCGACATATGTAGGCCGGTGGTGGGTTCGTCCATCACATAAATGCTGCCTTTTTTATGCAATTCGGTCGCGAGCTTGAGGCGCTGGCATTCGCCGCCGGAAAGTGTGCTGAGGGGCTGACCAAGCGTGATGTAACCTAAACCGACATCGCTCATGGCCTGGAGCTTGGGCAGCACGTCTTTGAGGTCAAAGAATTCCAGGGCTTCGGCGACATTCATTTCCAAGACGTCACTGATCGATTTACCCTTCAGTTTGTATTCCAGTACTTCATCCTTGAAGCGCCTACCCTCACATACTTCGCAGGGGAGTTTAACGCTTTCCATAAATGACAGATTGATGTAGATAACACCCAAACCCTGGCAGTTTTCGCAGGCGCCCTTGGAGTTGAAGCTAAACAGGGCGGCATCGACATTGTTAGCCGCGGCGAAGGCTTTACGAACAGAGTCCATAATTCCGGTATAGGTAGCCGGAGTAGAACGTGTCGAGACACCGATGGCGGACTGGTCAATCATAATGGCCTCCGGATAGGCGCTCAAGAACGCTTCATCAATAAGCGAGCTCTTGCCCGAACCAGCCACACCGGTGACCACTGTGAGCACGCCGGTGGGGATATCAACGCTCACATTTTGCAGGTTGTTCACCCTGGCGTTTTTGATGGGGAGCTTGCCTTTGGCCTCGCGGAAGCCATCTTTGATCGGCATCCTATCCTTCAGGTGTTTACCCGTCAGAGTATCGGCGTGGAGGAGCTGTGCATAGCTGCCCTCAAAGACGATTTCTCCACCTTTGTTGCCGGCATAAGGGCCCATATCTATGATATGGTCGGCTACTTTGATAACTTCAGGGTCATGCTCCACCACCAGGACGGTATTGCCTTTGTCACGCAATTTTTGCAAAAGCTCATTCAAACGGTGCACATCGCGCGGATGCAAGCCCACGCTGGGCTCGTCGAAAATGTAGGTGACATCGACCAGGCTGCCGTTGAGGTGCTTGACCATTTTGACCCGGGCTGATTCACCGCCGGAGAGCGTATCGGTTTCGCGGTCGAGACTAAGATATTCGAGGCCGATATCGATGACATGCTGAATCCGTTCCATGAGCATTTTGAGCATACTGGCCGCAGCCGGGTCCTTGATGGCCTTCAGGACAGTAATCAGCTCGCTCACCTCCATGGAAGACAGCTCTGCAATGTTATGCCCATTAATCTTGCAGCTCAACGCCGCCTGGCTCAGGCGAGCGCCGTGGCAAAGTGGGCACGGGCCCATGGCAATGAATGGTTCAACCGCTTTCTTAGTCCGTTCGGGACGTGCGTTGAAGTCGCTGCGGATGTAGGCTCGGGCAAATTGTTCAACAACGCCCAAATAGGTCCTATTTATGTTTTGTACTTTGTACTTGAGGTCTTTGCCATACAGCAGTAGGTCCATTTCCTTTGGTGTGTAGTCGGAGAGTTTTTTGTCGTTATCGAAAAAGCCCGAACCCTGATAAACATCTTTTCCAAACATCGGCACTACGATAGCGCCTTCGTTGAGCGACTTAGACATATCCAGCATTTTATTTACAACGGGTCCCATTTTGCGGCCAAGACCCTCACATTCCGGGCACCTGCCGGAAGGATCATTGAACGAAAACATACTCGCACTGTGGATGTGCGGACGGCCGATGCGCGAAAAGAGCAGCCTGAGCAGCGGCGCGATGTCGGTGATGGTGCCCAGGGACGAGTGAGACCCTCCGCCCAGGCGCTTCTGGTCAACAACGACTGCCATGCTCAAATTCTCGAGAGCATCGGCGTCCGGCTGCGGATAGTGGGGCATGAAGCTGCGCAGGAACATACTGAAGTTTTCGCTCAGCAGCCGCTGGGATTCGTTGGCAATGGTATCAAAGACGATCGATGATTTGCCGGAGCCCGACACACCGGTAAAGACGGTGATTTTACGTTTTGGAATGCGCAGCGACACATTCTTAAGGTTGTTTTCGCGGGCACCGCGGATTTCGATATATTCCTGGTAATTCGAATTGCTCATAGTTGTAAGTTTCCTACGTAAATCATAACGGATTTTTTAGATACCGGCGAATTTTTTTTGTTTGATATTTTTGGTTGTCTGCTCAAATACTACCGAAATCAACTAGAAGAGATAGGTGAAGTTTAATACCTATCTCTTTTGGGTCTTTACAAGGGGTCTATTCCTGAGCGACGAACACCTGGTTGCCATCTGGGTCCCGGAGACTAAACCACTTCACGGCTGAACCTGGGCCGTGCAGATTATCCTTAATTCCGGTGACCTTGACGCCCTTTTCGGTGAGCTCTTTGTGAGCTGCAGTAACGTCCGAAGTCGCAAAGTACACCGTCATTGTGCCGGGCTTCATATGTTCGTGATGCGTAGAGAGAGTAATAGTAACTCCACCCTCCGGCAAGGTAACAGATACATACCAGTTATCGTCGTCCTGGCGGTAATCCGTGGCGACCTGGAGACCGAGCTTTTCCGCATAGAACTCTTTCGCCTTGCGCATATCGCTCACAGCCACCATAATCATAGTTAGTTTGTAGACTGTTTTCATTATATTTTCACATCCTTTCAAAACTAAAGACTACTATTTCTTATTTGGTATCTATTCGTTATTCGAAAAGAGACCATTTTCGGTATATTGCCCAAAGCCATAAACCTGCTCCCACTACAGTCGTGGCGAATACTACCATCTCTTTGGCTGGCAAAATATAGATATAATCTACCAGTATTTTTGAAACAAAATAAACAATGAGTAAATAAACCGCCCATTTTTTCATCTTCCACATTCCGATAATGATCGCAACGTTACTAGCGAGTCCTAACACAGCATAAAGTGGATACCATGAAGGAAGACTGCCATATATAGTTTTTAAAGCTTCAGAATGGACTAAGTAGTAAGGGATTTGGATATCACCTAAAATTAAAAAGAGTATCATAATAATTAAGAATTTTCCTCTTTGTTTTGTAATATTGTCGATTATTGTTTTCATTTGTTTTCACCTTCTTTCATAAATTGTTTTTACCGTATTAAATTCTAAACAGTACTATAAAAGATAACTCTACTCGTCTCGTCTCACCTCGTACAAGATTGATGTCAGGGGCAACCCCTCGGAACCCTTGCGTTTTCCTGATTACTACTTTATAATCAAGATACTTGAATTCTAAGATAATATAACAAAAATGTCAAGAGGTAAAATATGTCAACACTCAGCAAGAAAGAACTAGTAAGACAAGCCTTGGGGGCAGTTAGAGACTACAACTTTAGCAACGTATTGTTTCGAAACACCATTGTCGAAAAGCTGGGAGTAAATATTACTGATTGGGAATGTCTCGGGCTACTCCTTCAGAAAGGAGTATCGAGTCCTACCGAGCTTGCCGAGCATACCGGACTTACGTCCGGAGCAACGACGGCGATGCTCGACCGACTTGAAAGGAGTGGTGTTATCGAGCGCCGCCGCAATCCCGAGGATCGACGCGGCACATTGATTGTTGTTGTCAAGGAAAAGGCGGCTGAACTCGCTACTCTATTTGCATCTGCAAGAAGAGCACAGGACCAGTTTCTTTCAAGTTACACAGAGAAGGAATTAGAATTTCTATCGGACTTCATCAATAAATTAGCCGGGGTGTTAGATCAGGAACGTCAAAAAATGCAAAAAAACATCCAGAAAGACCAGCCTATGCTTTGGGATAAAGAAGGGAAAAATCTTCAAGGGCGGAATAAAGCGAAACAGGCAAACGCGGGTGATTCATGAAAACTCGATTCTGGCAAGTTTTTAGCCTGCTCTATCGCTATCCTGCATTTGGCCGCCTTTGGGTTGGCAGGTCAATATCGCTTTTTGGCGATGCTCTCGCTCTTATCTCACTCCCCTGGTTTGTCTTACAAGTCACAGGGTCGGGCACAGCGACAGCCGGCATCCTACTCGCGTTGCAACTTCCCGCGGTTCTTACAAGCCTGGTCATTGGCACCTTAATCGACCGCTTCCAACCGCGTGCCATGATCACGATCGATAACAGCCTGCGTACCCTCATCGTCGGCCTGATTCCAGTCCTGTATTGGTTCGGCCTGCTTCAGCTATGGCTGCTTTTTTTGCTGACCTTCCTAGCTGGCATGCTAGTACCTGCAACGGAAGTAGGATCGCGCAGCGTCCTGCCTGAGCTTGTAGAGGATAAGGATTTGGATGCCGCAAACATGCTCTGGTCGTTTAGCCTCAACCTTTCTTTGGTCGTTGGGCCTGCAGTTGCTGGGCTCCTCGTTGGTTCCTTTGGAGGTCCATCTGTGTTGCTCATCGATGCGGCCACGTTTGCTGTGATGGCATTGATTGCCGTCACCATTCCTAATGTGGAACGGAGCAAGTCTCCGCCGCAAGCTCCTCTTTCCGAACGGCTGGGGTTACGTCAGCTTTGGGATATGAAGGTCGTAAGATACACCACCCTGCTCAGCTTGGTATTCTTTTTCTCGTATGGCCCCTTGGAGGCTGCATTACCACTCTATAGTAATGCTATCCTTCAAACGGACGTCCGCGGCTACGGGTTGCTCTGGTCTGCTTTGGCAGTCGGCGCGTTGATCGGAACGCTGAGCAGCACAACACTCAGCAGGCGCATGCGCTTGGGTGTTGCCTTACCACTGATCGCACTCCTTTGGGGCACCAGTCTTTTACCCATGGTCTTCATCAATAAACTTTGGGTGAGTTGCAGCTTCCTTTTCCTGGGCGGTTTGATGTGGGGACCTTATACGCCGTTAGAGACGACGTTGCTGCAACGCAACATCCCAAAGGAACAATTGGGAAGGGTATTTGGGGCACGTTCAACCCTGTTGACTGGTGGAACGCCGTTTGGTTTGGCCGTCGGTGGCATACTGCTAGCCTTTATTCCTTCAACTAGTGTGATTGCCCTTTCAGCAATCGCTTGTATTCTAGTCGGTTTGGGAGGACTTATATCACCCACATTCCGGGGCTTGGGCCTTCAAACTAGGGTATCCAACTTATAAGCGAAAGTAGTATTTACCAGTCCTAATTCTTTCCGGACCTTCTCCTAACTGTTGATAATTCCCGTCTAATTCACTAGCCTGATTGCATCGAAAGTATGACGAAAAAACAAAATGGTTTTCGTCGGTACTTACCTATCGGCTCGTTGAAGAAACCCATGTAGCCGAAGCTGAGTCAGAAGCAGCTTTTTCCATAATATCTATGAGCAACGTAGTTAATGTTTATTCACCTTGTGATCAATGCAATTGCAAGGACCGCGAGGGCCACGCCAAACACCTGGAGGCGGGCCATATGTTCCCGTGTGATCACCCAAGCGAGGATCGCGGTTACAGCTGGATAGAAGGACCCCAATACAGCGGCTACATCTAACCGCCCAGTCTGAACTGCCAGCAGGAAGAACAGGTTGCCGGTTACATCCACCACTCCGGCAAACCCCAGGAGCGCTAGTGGAGGGCTCGGCAGAAGGACAGGCCTGCGTGTGAAAAGAGCAAAGACAAGCAGAAGCACGCAGCAGGCCAAGCGGCCGGCAACTAGCGGCCAGAACACTGCACTTTTACTTATTTGATCTAACATGGTGAACAGACCACCAAATCCCAGCCCGGCCAGCAATGCCATGCCCAGCCCCACCGGACGGCCTCTCAGTTTTTCCGGGCGGGAGAGCAGCCAGACGCTAATCAGACCAAACCCGAAACCGAGCAATCGCAGTCCCCGAGGCAGTCCTAAAGTAAATGCAGCGAAGATGACCGGGATTGTGGTTGCGAGCACGGCCGAAACAGGTGCTACGATGCCCATGCGTCCCTTCGCAAAACCTCGCAGCAGGAAGGCGAAGCCAGCCATGCCGGAAATTCCTGCTAGTGCTCCCCAGATGAGGTCGGCGGGAGCCGAGAGTGGCTCGAACCGAGCCAGCGCCACGACTATCAGCGCAAGCAGTCCAATGGTGTAGGAGATAAACACAGTGTGGAAAGGGCCGATCCGACGCGCGATCAGACCGCCGGTGAAATCGCCCGACCCCCAAGCAGCGGCGGCAGAGAGTGCAAAGATGGCGGTTAGTAAGGGAGAAGCCATGCAAGGTCCTCTTTTATAGATTGATAGATTAAAGCAGTATCGTCTGAATTGGGCTACGTACTCTGCATAACATGTACCGGAACGGGTTCGGTGATGCCTAATAGCCTCTGGCCGCCCGATTCTAAGATTATAGTCATCAAATTCCTTTTTAAGTGTCGCAATTAACTTGGAAAGTTACCTCTGTTCCTCTTCGGACAAAGTAAGTAACTCTTTTGGTAAGATATCTCTAAAGATTCGGAAGCATCAACTACCAAACCTTTTCTTTTCCAGCCAATTTTAAAGTACTTGGGTAATCTGTAACCAATCCATTCTCATCTGTTGATAGATCGGTGGCAGAGCCGTCCTTCACGGATTCGTATGTGAAGACACCGCCATCTTATCACCAGAAATGCAAGTGTATTTCAGGGCAAAGTTAGAAAAGTCTAAATCCGGCACGCGAACATAGGCAACGGAGATCTCTTTCAGACTCTCCTAGATCTAACTTTAGTCTTTTGACGGGCAATAGATTTGTGAATGGCGTCACCATAATCTCAATGTCGATATAACCATTTAACGTCTCGACAGAGTGACGCTGTTCGTCGAACCATTGATCCCCATCTCTGATCAAAACAAAGCCTGTATCATTAACTAAATTCTTGCTAGACACCGGACAGTTTTGGGAACACGCATAGGTAAGCATGTTAAAGAAGCGCTGGAGGAATTGGCAGTCGAGCGCAATGTCGCGCTCTCTGCTCTGCTCCGATGTAGCCAAGACGAGTAGTGTCAACATCCCATTTTTAGTACCAATCAAAAGTAGACAAACTCAGGCGTCTTGTGCTGCGAACTGATGGGGCGACAGGCCTCGCAAGGCTTCGTGCGGACGGATGGCGTTATATTCCTCAATCCAGGGTTCGACAATTCCTCGCACCTCCTCTAACGAACTAAATAAATAGGCATCTAAAACATCTTCACGGAACGTGCGGTTGAAACGCTCAATGTAGGCGTTCTGTGCTGGCTTCCCAGGCTGGATATGAGCCAGCTCAATGTCATGGCCTTTTGCCCAAGCTTCCAGCCGATGTGAGATGAGTTCGGGTCCATTATCCATACGGATTTGGTGCGGGACGCCCCTCCACAGCAGGAGCATTTCCAAGACCCGGATCACACGCTCGGCAGGTAAGGAGGTATCCACTTCGATCCACAAGGCTTCCCGGTTGTAGTCATCCAAAATATTCAAGGTGCGAAAGGCTCTGCCACCCGACAGGCTATCGCTCATAAAATCCAGCGACCAACTCTGATTGGCTTGGGCAGGTTGAGCTAATACCTGGGCGTCTCGGGCAGGCAGTCGCTTCTTCGGTTTTCGGCGCAGATTTAGCCCTAAATCACAGTACACCCGATAAATCCGCTTGTGATTCCAACCGTAGCCCTGGTGTTTCAGGTAATCGATCATTTTGCCGTAGCCCCAACTTCTCTTCCGCTCGGCCAGTTGGCGCAACTCCTGCTCAATCTGCAAATCATCCGTTTTCCTGGCCTGGTAGCGACAGACACAGCGGCTCACGTTCAGGATCCGGCAGGCCCGACGCTCACTCACGCTCTGTTCGGCCATCGCTTGTTCCGCCAATTCCCGTCGCTGCCCAGGCGCTATAACTTTTTTTCAACAATCTCCTTGAGCACCTTATGATCCAGGCTCAACTCCGCATACATCTGCTTCAGGCGTCGGTTCTCTTCTTCCAGTTCTCGCAGGCGTTTGAGAGTGCTCACATCCATCCCGCTATATTTGGCCTTCCACTTGTAGAAGGTCGCCTTGCTGAACCCATGCTGGCGGCTTAGCTCTTCCAGCGAAACTCCGGCTTCCGCTTCCTTCAGAATGTTCACGATCTGGCTTTCAGAGAACCTTGATTTCTTCATGCGAATCACTCCTGGCTCTATTTTGCCATGAGTTTTCCACTTATGATTGGTACTATTTTAGGGGATGGTTACCCCTGGACTTTCTGGGGGTTATTCAGCGCGTACCTTATGGATAAGTGTCCTCCGAATGAATGGCCCACTAATACAATTGGCGTTCTTAGCTCTAAAGAATTTAGACCCTATCCGTAAAATGAAAGGACCTTAACAAAAAGACACTCCCGATGCAGAATTGGAGGTGCGAACCAAACAACCTGCAAGGAGTGTCGAATGAGTTATACCACGCTCTGGGAAGTTCCGGATGAGCTTTGGGAAAAGATTGAACGGATTCTTCCCAAGGAGAAACCCATCGGAAGTCGAGGCAGACCAGCACTGCCAAACCGGCAAGTATTCAATGGAATCTTGTTCGTGTTGCGCAGTGGCTGTCAGTGGAAAGGCTTGAAGAAAGAGTGGTTTGGAGCCAGCAGTAGTGTGCATACCCGGTTTCAAGCCTGGAATGAAGCCGGTTTGTGGAAGAAGATTTTTCGAGTGATGGTGAAGTATTATCATAAGAAGCGACGCATTCAGTGGACGTGGCAATCGATTGACAGCAAGATGGTGGCGGCTCCCCTGGGAGGCGATTTGACCGGTCCCAACCCAACCGATAGGGCAAAATCGGGCTCGAAGCGCCATATTTTGGTTGATCAGCGCGGTGCGCCTTTGTCGGTGCTCATCACAGCTGCCAATGCCCACGATATCACTTGTGCCGTGACCTTGGTCGACCGACCGATTGTACCTAGACCGAAAACCAAATATCGAGTCCATCATTTGTGTGCAGATAAAGGCTATGACTCGGAACCCTTTCGATGCAAGTTGCTTAGACGAAAAATCAAACCTCATATCCGCAAGCGCGAATACACATCGCAACCTCCTCCACCGCCTTTGGAATCACAGCGTTATCCGGCCAGACGCTGGGTAGTGGAACGAACCTTATCCTGGCAAAATGACTTTCGTTCCTTACGTGTTCGCTGGGCGAAGAAGCCGAGCAATTGGCTGGCGTTGATTTATCTCGCATGCACTTTCGTTCTCTGGAATATGTGCGCCAATGTCTAATTTACGGATAGGGTCTTAGCCACTTTTGAAAAAACTCATAGGCCGCATCCGCATTGTAGCCGTCAGGATTACTTGGCTTATAACTATTGCCATGCCCCAATAGATCTAATGCGGCTGGGTGATAACCCGCCTGGACCAATTTTGGCATGAGCAGGTCCCAATCATGCCATGATGCAGGTATGCCATGTACAAGAACTGCCGTAATTGGACCGTTTCCCGCCGTTGCTTGGCCTGTTTCTTCGCGTAAGGTGATTGCCTGGAAGGACATTATTATTCATTTCCTGGAAGGACGTTATTACGGATCGCAGGAGCAAGCGACCCTCACCCTGATAATTTTCTCAAAGACCTGATTACATCGGGTGGGTATAAAAGTAAGAATTTTAAATATCAGTAATGCAATGGCTTACAGATTGATACAGCGGCGAGAAATTCCAGTAGTACGAATTGGTCACGCTCTGCGTGTGAGATTTTCTGATTTAGAAGATTATATAAAGCAATGTCGAAAGGAAAAACATTAGAACGTGATCAAGATTTCTATAACGGTAATATTAGCGACCTTGTGACAATAGGAAGTAAAGAGCTGCGCCCCAGCAAATTAGAGTAAGTAGGATTCCTTCAATTAGTGCTCTTGTACCGCTAATAACAAAGAGACCTGCGGGAATCTCACGTCTTACTGCAGCAATTACTCCCGAAAAGCCTGAGATAAAACAAGCTAGGCTAAAAAGATAAGGTGAATGTAAACCTCCTGATAAAAAAATGATAACGAGACCAACGCCCATTGGTAAAAAAAGAAGAAATTCGTAAATAAAATTGTGATAGAGAGAATTAGTCAAAGAGCTTTTTAGGAAAATTTTTTTCCTTCCGATATGGTAACTTTTTTGGATTTAGGCATGATCTTACTCCCCAAGAAGAATATGAATAGAAAGTCTAAGCCGTTTCAGGCAATTATAACAGGCCTACATTTTTTACTCGTAAATATTATGGAAATCTTGCATTTGCTCTGTCATTCAGGTGTATAAGAACCCCGCGTAAAGTTAATGCATCGTGGAATCAGGACTTTAACAACCTGGCAGAGCAAAAAGAGTCGCCTTTCCTGAACTCATAAGGAAGGAGTAAAGGAAATGGCGAAACGAGGAAGAATTGAAGACACGATCTTCAAATAGGCTAATGGCTCTTGGAAGGCACAAGTATCTATTGACGGCAAGAGACCACCACCTTTTGTCTTATTTTATTTATGTCGGGAAGGGACAATTTGTACCGGAATTTTTTATGCTGCTATTCAAAGTTTTTCCAAACTGGTCTGATCGCCATATACAAAATCCCAAACATAATAATATTGACTACTAAGACAATTAACATATTTACAATTATTTGGATTACATTGGTCAG
>CAVWHR010000019.1:0-257335 GCA_963754835.1 uncultured Chloroflexia bacterium
TCACTGGTTAAGATAAGGATCATACATCCTGGCGTGGTAGTCCATCAATCCCAAATCACCCAGCGCACTCTGCCCCGTATACCCAAAATCCGTCTCGCTGACCGTCCCCACATCCGTCCTCACCCCTCCAAATGGCAAGTACCTCTGCTGGCTGAGCAACGCCCCGCTTGCATTCGTCACAGCCACCACCGAGCCCAACTGGTCGGTCAGCAAATACTTCATGCTGCTATCGCTGTACATCGCGACCGTCATCCCCGCAATCGAATAATACTTCGTCACCTTATTATCGGTCACTTCATACAGTCCGCCCATGAAGTAAGCCGTCACAGCTACACCCGTGATCTCCTGTGTATCCGGGTCGTACGTCGATACCACTTGCTTCACGCGGCTTCCGTCGCCGTCATACGCAAAGTCCCATTTTCTCCTTATCCTTTAGGGAAGTACCGGGATGAGGTCCTTGACCGTATTATGCAAGGAATAATGAAGATTATTAACTTTTGGGGCTTGGTTTACTGCTTGTTTAGAGCCGATAGCCCCCAAACGGATTATGACTTATACATTCATTATTGCCGAAGACCCTTGTCGTTTCAACAGCAGAAAGTCATGGGTTCATAATGACTTCTGGTATTTCTCGATGAATTCGTAGGGGCACGACATAGCGTAGCGTATCCTGCGGATGTCGTGCCCAGGTATATCATGCCCTCTCGATCCCTTGCTCACCCAATTACCTGATCCCTAATCCCTGATCACCCGATCCCCGTCCTTCACTCCCGAATATCGACTGATCCAATATCGATTATTCCTCCCAATTACCCGATCCCTGATTACCTGATTCCTTCACTTGACAAAAGAACATTTGTTCTGTATACTGATTAATGCATTAATAAGGCATCCACTCATGTTTAATAATCTTGCTATCAGTCCTCACCCTCCAACATTTCATTACCACAACCAACTTCCCTTCTCTTTATCCCGTTGTTCAAGGCGGTGGTTGAGTAGCCCGTGGTTTTCGGGCGTATCGAAACCCATTCGTTCCCCTTCGTTCCGCGTAACGAATCCACCGGGTCATCGTAACTCTATTCCATATTTAGAAAGACTACACGAAGGAGGATTTGCTGATAAGTACCCTAAGGGCACTACGTACTCGAAGAGTGCGAAGTGTCCAAAGGGTAAACCTGATTTGAATGGTTTTTCGACATTCGACCATAGGCACCTCGCACGTTTCCCCTTCCCTTAAGGGACACGCAGCGGTGTCACTATCAAGGCGACTACACTCCAGGGAGTGGATGTTTGGTCCGGCGGTACCATTCGAACTTGATTCGTTCCGGTTGTGCACTACCGTAAATAAAGCAAAAATAAGGCCGCCGAAGACCTTGTGTACTTTCAAGGTCGAAGGTGCTGAGCGCTCTTTGCGAAGCATAAATCTGCGCTCGGGTGAGGCAGCGTTCGCGCAGCATAGCGAAGCGTATCCTGTGGATCCCGTAGCGGAGCGGAGGGACAAGCCGCCATCGCCCATCCGACGAGCGAGCCACAGGCGAGCATCGTCGACTTCGATGACATGAGTCATCGAAGCATGCGATGTAGAATCGTCGACGAACGGCATGAATCGCCGAAGCAGGCAAGCTCCCACATCCCGTGCCGTTTACCCCCAGCAGTCGACGGGTCAGAATCACATCGCCGTCCTTCGGGCAAGGCGTCCTCAAGACGCCGTTGCCCACTTCGATGACATGAGTCATCGAAGCATACAACTGGATTCACCAAAGGAAACCTTTCGAGCCACAAACACGACGGACATCGGTGTGAGACGGTAAGCCACCATCACGTACCTCAACATAGCGAAGCATACCCGAAGGGTGTGGACCCTGCAGGTCGCCGAAGTATACGATTAGGCCGAGGAGGTTAATCCGTTTATCCTTGAGCCCTAGCACATTAATAATTTAATATCAACCATTCCTACCCGATCGCTAATATTCTAATATTCAGGAAGAAAGTCAGTGACAAATGGTAGTTGAATATCGATCAGTTCTTCCCATAATGAAAGCAGTCTTTATTTTTCTTGTGCGGGGTTATGACTACTCTTCTGCGGGGCCACGTTCTACCATACGGATTTCTCGCCCTTGTTCTGACTCTGTGCAGCTTGATACTTCTCCCCGCCTCCCCAGCCCGGGCGGACAAACCGGTCAATCCCCCCGGCCCGGACCGCCAGGCCCCCATCACCGTCGATTACACGGCCTACGAATGGTGGATGGCCACCTGGAATAAGGATCAAGTCGTGTGTTCCATCATTGTAGATCACGAAGGCCAGCCAACCCTGGAGGAAGTCTACGCCAACTGCGATCCCGACGTTTACGATACATACAAAGACCAGAAACCTTGTGACCTGGTTGGGGATAAAAGAGACTGCGAGGGATATTACGTTTATCTGGTCGATCAAAAACAAGCCCAACGCGTCATCAGCGTGACGTTGCCACCTCCTGAGGTGTGGTTATCCCTCAAAGGCTGCGACGATGTTTCGAGTTCCGGGACGAGCATTTGCGAAACCACCCCCATCCTGGTGCTGCAAGGGAAAGAACCACTGCCTAACGAACATATCCTTGGCATCGAAGGTACCATGGACGGCCAGTCCTTCACTTGCGATCCAACCTGTGAGCTTCAGCTGGACGTCACCGACGACAACGGTGTAAAGCTCCAATTCTGGGCCTGGTCGAGTTACGGCGACTCCAGTCCGTCCTTCACCGCCCAGGTGCGGGTTGCCCTGGCAGCGGTGGATAACCCCGACCAGGACTCCTGGTATGTAGATGTTCTTTCCAGCCAATGGAAGGGCGTCCGCATTTCCTCCTGCTCAGACACCTGGGATTCCTTCCCGCCCGTCGGCGGTCCCCCCGATTGGCTCAGCTCACCCCAGGATCCAGCCGACCTGAGCAGCGACATTCCTTACAACTACCTCTCCGCCAACTTGATCCTGCAGGGTGTTGTGGATGTCGAGCACATGTTTGGATGACGGTCTCAATCCCAACGGCGGCGCAAACCAATGCGGACAGGAAACTGCACGCCCTGCGGTGGACGACTGGCAGAACCAATTCGATTCGCTCATCATCGATACAGCCCAGCACACCGGTGTACCGGCCAGGTTGCTCAAGAACCTGTTCGCACGCGAAAGCCAGTTCTGGCCGGGCGTGTTCAAAGCCGGGACGGATGCAGGCCTGGGGCAGCTTACTGAAAATGGCGCAGACACGACCCTGCTGTGGAACCCGTCTTTCTACGCTCAGTATTGTCCACTGGTATTGTCCTCGGAAGCCTGCAGCAAGGGGTATTTGCATTTAAAACCCAAAGACCAACTACTCCTGCGGGTATCCCTGGTGAACAGTGTCGATGCAAACTGCGATGATTGCGCCCTCGGCATCGACTTGAGTCGGGCGAACTTCAGCGTGGACGTCTTCGCCCACACCCTGCTCGCCAGTTGTGAGCAAACCGGGCAGGTCGTCTACAACGAGGTGCGTCAGTCCCCGGGCGACGTGGCCTCCTACGAAGACCTGTGGAAGTTCACTCTGGTGAACTACAACGCCGGTCCCGGCTGCCTCTCCCTGGCCCTGGATGGCGCCTGGACGGACGAACATCAGCTCACCTGGGACGCGGTCTCTTCACACTTTACGGATGTGTGTGCTCCCACAAAAGATTATGTGAACGATATCAGCACAAACAGTCCGGATGAAAAATCGAAGTAATGGATACTTGATAAACTGATCGTTTCACAATTTCTATTTCGTGCCATTCCGCCATACAAACCTACGAGAACACTTTGGGTTTATATTGTAAGGCTTCAGCGATATGTACCGCCTGGATCTGCTCACACTCTGCCAGGTCTGCGACATCGTGCTGTGCATCGTCCGCGCCAGCTTCAGCACCCTGTGATACCCTCTCGCCGACAAATTCAATTGTCCCATCGCAGCGCGTATCAGGCTCTCTCCCGCCTCATCTAATTTGCAGAACAGCCGCACCTCCCCTACTCGCATATCAGCATTCGAGATCACAATATTTGATTTCATGCTTGAGAACCGTTCGCACTGCCTCTGCCTCGCCGCTTCAACGCGGCCGCGAATGCACTCCGATGATTCTCCCATTCGGTCACTGCTCAACTTCTGATAATCCACCCGCGGCACCTCAATGTAGATATCGATCCGATCCAGTAACAGACTCGAAATCCGCTTTTGATATTTTGTCATGGTCGAGGGCGTACAGGCCGTCTCGCCCCGGCGGGCTCGCGACCCGAACGGAGTGCATGCCTTAACCGAGTCGCTCTAATAGCCGCACGGGCAGGGATACACACAATATCCTAGATTTTTTATGCTCAGCAAGGGATAAAAGAGTAGTTTTGAAAGCGATTCTTAAGAACTATAAGTTTACAAATCCAATGCCTATCCGTTTACGTGAATAAAATCGAAAAACTAAAAACAATTCTGCAATCATGTGTTGACAACGATTGAAACTGCTTTTGTCTACCATGTTCGGAATAAGCCCAGCACGACTATCCTGCACGTTCCATTCGGAACAGCCGCTCGGCGTTACCGTGTGCAATGCGGTTTTTATCGGCAGGGCTTACCGGGAGTTGCTCCAGGAAATTCCGGGCAGCCAGCATCGAGCCATAGGGATAGTCGGCAGAGAACATGATCCGGTCGACCCCTACTTGAAACAGCAGGTCGAGGAAGTTCGGAGTGTAGTTGAAACCGCTGAAGGTGTAGTAAAGGTTCTCACGCAGGTAATCGCCGATCGGGCGCTTCAATTTGGTGAGCTGCGTGGGCAGGTTGTGATCAAGCCTGGGCAGCATGAACGGAAGCGCTTCGCCTAGGTGGCCTATCACAAATTGCAGATTTGGGTAGCGGTCGAATGCTCCACTTAGGATGATGCGCAGGACATGTATGGCGGTCTCAATGTGCCAACCCCAGCCTGAGGCTGCCAGCTGGGCGCTCACTGCCGGCGAGAAGTTCCCCACGTAGGAGGTCTGGATGACCGGCTGCGGTGGCGGTGTCGGGTGCAGGTAGATGGGCACCTGGAGAGCCTCAGCACGCTCCAGGATCGGCCAGAAGAACGTATCGTCCAGGTAGCGGCCCCGGGTGTGGCCGTTGATCACTGCTCCCTTGAAACCGTAATCACTGGACAGTGCGTTCCAGCTCACTGGCGGCGATATCTGGAGCTGCGGTTGGCAATGCGGCAAACCCGGCAAAGCGGTTTGGATGACGGCGAACTGCCTCGCCAGATGGTCGTTTGCCTGGCGGGCGAGCACCTCCGCGGCGGCTGGTTCAAGCTGCTCCACTCCAGGAGAGTTCAGCGACAGCACCTGCATGTCGATGCCTGCTGCATCCATGTCTGCGATCCTGAGGTTGTCGAGATCCAGCAATTGCTCGACAAGGTGGGCATTAATCGAGTGCCATCGGAGATTGGGCGTGGATATCCCGGACACGCTCACCGAGTTCACGCCCTGGCCCTTCCATAAACGCCGAGGTCACATAGTGCTCTTCCAGCGTAATCGTTCGCAGCGTCTTTTCATTTCCGGGTTGAGACATGATCGTGTACCTCCTTCGGGAATATAGTTATATATGAGTGGGTGAATTAAGAACCGTATGCTGTAATCCCGTTAATACAGAGCAGCCTTCACGCGTTCGGGTGTGAACGGGATTTGCCGAAGGCGGGCGCCGGTCGCGTCGAAAATCGCATTCGCAACAGCAGCCGACGTAGTAACCTGCGCTGGTTCACCGGCACCAAGCGCGGGCTGCTCCGGGCGGTTGAGGAGAACAATGTCAATTTCAGGGACTTCCGAAAACTTGAGGATCGGGTACGTTTCCCAATCAATGCTCGTGACACGGTATTCGTCAAACTTGACTTCCTCTTTGAGCGCGCGACTTAAGGATTGAATGACGTTACCTTCGATCTGGTTTTTGACTCCGTCCGGGTTAATGATCAAGCCACAATCGTGCGCGATCACAACACGTGGGACGCGTACGACACCGGTGGCTGGTATCGACCGAAACAAAAGCGACACAGGCTACGATGGCTTGATCGTTTTCATACCGGGCGAAGGCCAGGCCCCGACCCTCGACTACTCCCGCTTGCTTGGTGCGAGGGGAAGGGCGTGAATCCCAGTTCGCCTTTTCCAGAGCAGCCTCCAGAACAGCACGGCATCGCGGCATCAGGCAAATAGCGAAGCCTGAATTGGGCAGGATCCTGTTGAGAGGCAAAGGCAAGCTCGTCCATGAAAGATTCGTTGGCAAAAGTGTTCTCAGCGCCTCCGAGACTACGGAATGATGAGCCTCGCAACGGGGATTCTTCAATCCAATGGATCACAACGCGCTGATTTGGGAAATTGTAGTTGGTGCGTGCATTCCTTTCAGCACCGAACGAGAATCGAGGAGCAGGCGCCTTCTGGGAATTCATCAGCTGGTATGCCAATAGTTGTTGAGCCATTCTGGGACGTGCAACATGCGTGGGAGACCAGGCATGATAGTCCCAAGCCATAATGCCTCCCTGCGCATCAAGGCCTGCGCGAATTTCCATCACCATGGCAGGAGCCTTGGGCTCCCAAATGAACTCTTCCTCGCGTGACCATTGCACCCGCACTGGTTTGCCGACGGACTGAGAAAGAATTACTGCATCTGCAGCAACATCGTCAGATCCGTTTTGACCATAGCTCCCGGCGCCTTCAATGTGGATGATATGGATTTTTTCCTCCGGCATATCAATCAACTGCGCCAGCGCGCCCCGCAACGGGTACGGACCGGGTGTGCTGGCCCAGACTGTAACCTCATCCTCCCTGACGTCGGCGACGGCGCACGATGGGCCGATGGAAGCATGAGCCTGAAAGGGCTGAAAATATTCGGCATGATATTGTTGCGTGCCTCGGTTGAAGGCGGACTCGAGATCGACCGGATCCGTTAACGGCTGCTCAAGAGCGGGCAATGCCCGCAAATGGTTGTAAAGATCAGCCATCGCCGGCAGATAAGGCGTTTCTTCCCATTCCACCTTGAGACTTTGGGAAGCCAGGATAGCCTGTTCCTCGCGCTCGGCAACGACACCGATGAAATTACCCCGGTGAAAAACACGGACGAGTCCCGGTACATTCCTCAGCGATTCTTCATCCATGGAGATGAATTTGGCATTTACACTTGGTGGACGCACTACGCGAGCATGGAGCGTGCCAGGGATGCGCAGGTCTTGAATGAAGGCAGACTGGCCTGTTATTTTGAGTGGCAGATCAAGGCGGGGGATGGATGCGCCAACGAGATGGTATTCATCATGGCGCTTGACGGGACCCTGATCAGGAACCCTTCTATTGAAAGGTTTTCCACCGATCAAAGCTGCATAAGTCGTATTACGATCAGGCTTTCCATGAACAGAAATATTTCCATTATTGATCACGAGCTCGGATATGGGCGCGTCCAATTTAACCGAAGCCTTCTCAAGAAGGAAACGACGTGCCTCGGCTGCAGCTTGACGCAGCGCACTGCCGCTAGCCTGGACCGTCATGCTGCCCGCAGTGTATCCTTCATTCGGTGTGCGATTGGTATCTCCCATCACCATACGGACGTGGTTCATCGACACATCCAGTTCTTCCGCGACAATTTGTGCCAGAGCAGTCAAAGTGCCGGTGCCGAGTTCCACCTTACCACTGAAGGCCGTGACCACCCCATCGGCATCGATCGCCAGCCAATCGTCGAGCTGATCGGTCGGTCGGCTGCCCCAGGCGGCCTCAGCACGTCCCGAAGCATTTCCGGAGGGCTTGCGTTGCGTAGCCATTAACCGGCATCTCCCCACATCAGCATGGCAGCGCGATGTGCTGCTCGCAGAATGCGCAGATGACTGCCGCACCTGCATAGGTTTTCGTCGAGGGCAGAACGGATCTGTTCATCCGTGGGGTGGTGATTCTTACCAAGTAACTGGGCAACAACCATGATCATGCCATTCGTACAGTATCCGCACTGCGCTGCCTGTTCGTCGAGAAAGGCTTGTTGAATCGGATGTAATTCCTCCACAGTACCAAGGCCTTCTAGCGTGGTGATTCGACCTTGCGTTGCCTCAGCGACCGACGTCTTACACGACCTGATCGCCCGTGCACCCAAGAGCACGGTGCAAGCACCGCACTGTTCGAGGCCGCAACCCAGGCGGGGGCCATTTAGATTTAACTCATTACGCAAAACGTAGAGCAAAGGTGTATCGGGCGCAGCTTGCACTTCATACTTCTTTTCGTTGACCGTAATAGTCAAGAGATCAGCCATGCAGGATCTCCTTTCAATGGACAATCCGATTCAGGGGAAATCTCGAATGCCCAACAAAAGCGTCTGATAGAATTTCTCGACCCGCAAACTTGAGTTTCGGATCGTTTCCGGCGTATTGTTTTTGGTATGCGTCTCTCATACACAGTTGATATTCTCCTAACATATAGAACGTGAGAAGTAAACGGGTTGCTACTATGCAACAATTGTGTTGAATTGCTTTTCAAACAATCAACTGGGGCCGATAATTATGATTAATCTAGAAATCATGATTCGATCTTTTACAAATAATGCTCCTGCTTACTCAAAACCTCTGTTTCCAAAGAGGTTAAGGTGACTAAAATCTTCTATATCCCGGCCCACCGGGAAGTACAACCAGTATCTACGAAAAGGACGCTTAGCAAGGGGTATTTTTTATTTAATTATTTAAGTCCTAATGTTCAAAGATAAGTGGATTAACACTCAAAAAGCGCAGAGTTACCGCACTTCCCTAGCAATTCGACTCTAACTCGACTCCTCCATTCACTTGCTTGGGATGCGGGTGTGCTGGTGCCTGAAGTTCCAATGGAATGCAGGACTCTTAGTGTTGCAACTATATTTATCGCCTGATTTACGGCAATTCCCGACCGAAACGAATCAAGATCGAATTCTCCCTCGCTATCGAATACAAATCCATTCGAATGACGTTCAACCCTCCACCAGTTCGCTTCCATAAAAAATAATTTTGAGTAGAAAATGGTCAAGTTTTTGGAGGAACGAATGTCCTCGATACGCTTTGCCACTCGACCTTCGGATAAATGAAATGGGAGTTGGCTGGAGAAATTCAGCGATGCAGTGTACAAATTAATAACGAGGTTGTTAGGCATGAGCGGAGGCCTTATAAAAGATCAATCATTGTACAGAACTAATATTCTAATTTCAAGCAAAGAGGAGTTCATGACGCATCATGGTTTACACATTTTTATCTATTGTATCAAATGAGTCCGTGCGTTATTCAAGTTTCGAAAGCGCTATTACCCGCGAATTGGGTAACAAGCTTGGTGAAGAGACATGTTGGCTAGTCTCGATGGTATTTATCAAGGTTTGGGTGAAGCTCAAAAAAACATTTTACTCTACGAGCAGTATTCATACGATCACGGTAGCCAGTGAACGTTGAAAACGCTATACCTATCCGCCTTCGAGTCGATGACATTGCCGAACGCAGGTGAGAAATCGCCGTTATCAAGGTCGAATATGCTCATGACCGTTCTGCCGACGGAATTGAAGAATAGCAATTCGTGGCCATCAGGCGAAAAACCCAATGGGGAAAGCTGCCGCTGTGACATGTCCCTGAGGAAGAGACCATGCTTCAATTCTGTGAGGCCGTCATCCGGTCTAGCAAGGTCAACATAATAGAGAACCGGCGCGCTGTTAAGGCGCGGAGACTTCGCCCTCAACAAACTTGCTGTTGCCGTCGTTGAATAGATACAATTTCGAGCCATCTGGGGGCCAGAGCAGTTGATACTCGCGGCCAAACGACCGTTCCCCACATGGCGATTTACCTTCCGCTCTTCGTGAGGGCATCAACCTTAGCTGAACTCCATGACCGAGTGCTTCGCATCATCTTCGGTCTGTTCTACAGCGCCTCTGCCAGATGCACGGCTTGAATATTATCGGACCATGCTAAATCAGCAATCGTCCGCGCCAGCTTGAGCATCCGATGATACCTTTATCGATATTTGTAAAACATAATCAGTTACTTTTCCCTACTTAATCTTCTCTTTTCCCTTGAAACCCAAATTCTTCGCGATGATCCCGTCAATGACCCGCTTCGGCAGTAAATTCGAGATGAGATTACTTGTGAGCGCATCTGGCACTACGGTGTAGCGGACTTTCGGTCTAGGGTTCGTAAGCGCATGCCAGACCACATCCCCAACCTTTTCTGGCGGGTATCCTTTTCTGCCATCCTGGATCATATAATCGCGCTTTTTCGCTGGACGGACTCAGCATATTCTGTTTTATCATAGCTCGAAATGTCTACCTTTTCCGCCTTATCCCATATTGGAGTGGCCACGCTGCCCGGTCCGATGATAATGACATCAATCCCATAAAGCATTAACTCACGGCGAAGACTTTCCGACATGCCCTCTAAACCATGTTTGGAAGCAGCATACGCTCCAAGAAAAGGTGGTCCATTCTTACCGCCAACCGAACTTATGTTGATCACCCGTCCTGGATTTCCGTGGAGAGAACGATCTGCTCCAAGTAATGGCAAAAAAGCCTTTGTAACAATAAAGGGTCCTATCAAATTGACTTCGATCTGGTATCGAAACGCCTCGGTGGTTTGATACAACATGGGGGATGGTTCGGAAACGGCGGCATTATTCACCAACCCGAAAAAGGTTTCTCCAATAAGTTGTTTCCGGACCTGTTTGGCCACTGCCAGGACTTTGGTTTCATCCGTTATATCAAAGGTAAGGGGAACGAAGAGTTCTCCAAATTCCGCAGCCAACCGTTGGGCATCCTGCTTTTTCCGTACACTGCCAAAAACCCGAAAACCTTTCTTAATCAATACTTTAACAATTCCCCAACCAATGCCTGAAGAAACACCGGTAACAATCACGCTTCGCATGAAGATATCCTTTCTACTATCTTCTTGTCGACATTCATATCTGTATCATAGTGACCATTTCGATAGCCGATAGCTTCACATGATTCTAGGCCTATACTGCAGCGCCTCCGCCAAATGCGCCGCCTGGATCTGCTCACACTCTGCCAGGTCTGCGATCGTTCTCACCAACTTAAGCACCCGGTGATACCCGCGCGCGGAAAAATTCATCTGTCCCATTGCCGCCCGTATCAAGCTCTCTCCCGCTTCATCCAATTTGCAGAACAACCACACCTCCCCCACCCGCATATCTGCATTAGACATCACGTTATTTGATTTCATACTTGAAAATCGCTCGCGCTGACTCTGCCTCGCCGCTTCAACGCGGCCGCGAATGCACTCCGACGATTCCCCCAATCGGTCGCTGCTTAGCTTTTGATAATCAACCCTCGGCACTTCAACGTGGATATCGATCCGGTCCAACAGCGGTCCTGATATCCGCTTTTGATACTTCGTGACGGTCGAAGGCGCACAAGTGCAGGCTTTTACAGCATCCCCATAATAGCCACAAGGGCAGGGATACACACAATATCGCTGATTTTAGATGCCTAATAATGAAGAGAAAGGTGATTTTGAAGGCTTTTTTGAAGAATAATAACAGCTTGAATCCTATGCTTTCTTGCCTACGCGAATAACATGTTTTTTTATGACCAATCAAGACTTGTCGGAGTTCCACGAAAATCCGCATGTAGGATACCCCAACCCGCTGATTAAAGGGTCCGCTAGATTACGCAGCCCTAAATTAAGTTATCACTTAGAAATCCTTGCTCGAAACCCTGTGTTGAGCTTTGCATTCACTAGTCCGTCGCAATTACCACTTTGAGATTTCGCCAAATCTCGTTTTCATACTAAGTCAACCGAAGCCCTACGTCCAACAGCCTGTAAATTAATACAACAAGTAGATCTAGTGAATAAGTCTCCCTGACATAAGTTGGGGAGACTTATTATTCTCCGATGATTTTAACCAGTACTCGCTTGCGCCGCCTACCATCGAACTCACCGTAGAAGATTTGCTCCCAAGTTCCAAAGTCCAATTTACCCTCCGTCACTGCTACAACAACTTCACGGCCCATGATCTGGCGTTTGATGTGAGCGTCAGCGTTGTCTTCACCGGTGCGGTTATGCTGGTATTGACTCGTTGGTTCGTGCGGGGCAAGATGTTCCAGCCATTTTTCATAATCCCGATGCAGGTCTGATTCGTCGTCATTGATGAAGACCGAGGCGGTAATATGCATCAGGCAAATCAAAGCAAGACTTTCTTGAATGCCACTTTCTTGCAGGCATGTTTCTACCTGCGAAGTAATATTTACAAATCCGCGCCGGGTGGGGAGATTGAAGAAAAGTTCTTTTCGATAGGATTTCATAGCCATCTCTTGTTAATAATTTTCTTTCTTTAAAGATTCTACTTGACTCTTACATATTGAGGTAGTTTCATTTGGTCTGAAATATGGTATCAAAATATGGAAGAAGAAACTGAATGACGAGATTACCGTTGAGGTATCTTTGTGTATGGTTATTTATACCCGTATATTTGATATATGCCGCGCCGGGGTGATTAGCATGACGCTGTAGCTTTAACATTAGACCTCTTGCAAAAGTCATTTTAGGTTGAGTTCAAAGTTGTAGATCGCGGCGATCAAATTGAAACGCAAGGAAAATCTCTTTCTGCGATTACGATACCTCTCACTCAAGATACGAAACACCTTCAATTTGCGAAAAATATGCTCAATCAAAATCCGTTTACGAGCCAAGCTGCGGTTCCTCAACTTTTCCTTGATCGTCAGAGGATGGTATTTGGATTTCTTGAAGGGTGTCTGGCAATTTTCATGCAACTGCGCCATTCCTTGATAGCCAGCATCTGCCAGAATTCGAATATGCTCTGCGATTTCGCTCCCGTTATCCTGAAAAAGCTGGAAGTCATGTTTGCTCCCATAGCTAAAGGCCGTGGCGATAATTTGAGCAGTTTTGGGGTCAGCGATCAACTGCGCTTTTTGGGTGTGTCGCCTCTTTTTGCCGCTGTAATGCCGATTTTGGCTTTTTTTGGACGCTCAATCGGCTGTTCGCTGGCGTCCACCAGCACAACCTCAAAGACGGTCTCACTAGGCTGGAGCGCCTTTTTGCTTGGCAAGCGAAACTTCCCGGAATGGACTAACGTGTCTTCTACCTTTTGAATGGTGCGACAAACCGCCGATTTACTGATCCCATAGGATTGCGCAATATGAAATTCCGTTCGATACTCACGCCAATACATCAAGGTCATCAACAGTTGATCGGCACGACTTAATTTTGGCGGTCTGCCAAAGTCTCGCCTTCCTTTCTCGATCACCTTCCGCATCGTTTCAAAGGTCTCTCGTTGGACTCCGGTCAGGCGTTTAAAGTCCGCATCTTTTAGGTATTTGATGGTTTCGTAGCGCATGTGCCTATTATGGCACACTTATGCAAGAGGTCTATTGAACTAAACTACCATATGGCTGGCGACGCTGTTGTTTGTTTCTGTGGGATGTCTCAACTGCCCGTTGGACTGGTTGACTGTCATTGAGTGAAGCCTGCTCAAACTTGTGTTAATCATCTGGTTGCGTTGGCATAACAACTCTGGCGATTTCGCTTATCTGGGGAACTGCAAAATTTTGGGATGTTAGTTTTATAATGAATAAATGCCTACGACAATTTTAGCCACAAAACTTTATATTCCCCCACCTCGGCCTAAAATTGTCCTCCGCTCCCGCCTAATCGAGCGGCTAAACGAGGGTCTCTCTTCGGGCCGCAAACTAACGCTCATCTCTGCCCCTGCTGGCTTTGGTAAAACCACGCTGGTCAGTGAATGGATTGCCAGTTGTGGGAGGCCGGTCGCCTGGTTGTCGCTGGACGAAGGGGATAATGACCCCACACGCTTTCTGACTTACCTTATCGCTGCGTTGCAGACGATTATGGCGAATATTGGAGCAGGGGTGTTGGGTATGCTCCAATCTCCTCAGCCGCTATCCATCGAATCGATTCTGACAGCCCTGCTCAATGAAATCACTACCATCCCCGACAATTTCATCCTCGTCCTTGATGACTACCATGTTATTGATGCCAAACCGGTTGACAATGCCATCACCTTTCTGCTCGAACACCTGCCACCCCAGATGCACCTGGTCATTGCCACCCGCGAGGATCCACATTTACCCTTGGCCCGATTACGTGCCCGGGATCAAATGACCGAACTGCGCGCCGCAGACTTGCGTTTTACATCCTCCGAAGCCGCTGAATTTGTCAACGGGATAATGAACCTGAACCTTTCGGCAGAAGACATCGCCGCGCTGGATACCCGCACCGAAGGCTGGATTGCCGGCCTGCAGTTAGCCGCGATTTCAATGCAGGGATCTAAAGATGCCACAAGCCTCATCCAATCTTTCACCGGTAGCCACCGTTTCGTGATGGATTATCTGGTGGAAGAAGTCCTGCAACAGCAATCCGAAAACGTTCAGACTTTCTTGCTGCTCACATCTATCCTCGATCGCATGTGCGGTCCCCTTTGCGATGCTATGCTGCTCACCCCCTCTGATTCCGGGCAAGAAACTTTGGAATATCTCGAAAACACCAACCTATTTCTCATACCCCTGGACAATGAGCGGCATTGGTACCGCTATCATCATCTTTTTGCGGATTTGCTGCGACAGCGATTGCACCAGAGCGCCGCATCTTCTACAAGGAATGAACGGGAAGATGTAGCCGAATTGCATAAACGGGCCAGCGTATGGTATGAAAACAATGGCTTGGAAATTGAGGCGTTCAAGCATGCCGTTGCCGCCAATGATGTTGAGCGCGCCACGCGCCTGGTTGAAGGAAAGGGGATGCCCCTGCAATATCGCGGCGCAATGACCCCTATCCTGAACTGGTTGGCGTCACTACCGACGACAATACTGGATGCGAGGCCCTCATTGTGGGTGATGTATGCCTCGGCGCTTACAATGGTTAGTCAACCGATCAGCAGTGTCGAACAGAAACTACAGGCTGCTGAAGCAGCCCTACAAGGGGCCGTGCCGGACGCCAGGACCAACGACCTTATCGGACAAATTGCCGCTATACGGGCCATGTTGGCTATACCCTGGCACCAGGTAGAAATCATCCTTGACCAGTCGCGACGCGCTTTGGAGAATCTGCACCCCGACAACCTGCCCCTTCGCACAACTACCACTTGGACATTGGGGTTTGCCTACCAACTCCAGGGAGACCGAGCCGCGGCGATGAGGGCTTATACCGAAGCCATTTCCAGCAGCAAGGCATCCGGGAATATCATGATCACTCTGGCAGCTACAACCAGTCTGGGTCAGGTACAGGAAACAGAAAACCAGCTCTATCTAGCGGCTGAGAGCTACCGACGCGTCCTGCAACTGACAGGGGATCCGCCATGGCCGGCTGCATGCGAAGCGTTTCTTGGTCTGGCCCGTATATTCTATGAATGGAACGATCTGGAAGCCGCTGAACAGCATGGGCAGCAGTGCCTCCAACTAGCGCGGCAGATGGAAAACGTTGACACACCCGCTACCTGTGAGGTGTTTCTCGCTCGTCTGAAACTTGCCCAGGGGGATGTAGCCGGTGCAGCGGCTATTTTAGCTCAGGCCGATCAGTTCGTGCGCCAGTATAACTTCGTGCATCGTATGCCTGAGGTGGCTGCCATACAAGTGCTTGTCTTGCTTCGCCAGGGCAATCTAGTGGAGGCGGCTCACCTGGCTCAGACGCACGATCTTCCCATCAGCCAAGCCAGGGTTTGCTTGGAGCAAAGGGACCCGTCCGAAGCGCTGGCGGTGCTGGAGCCATTGCGTCAGCAGGTGGTAGCAAAGGGTTGGCAGGATGAACTGTTGAAGGTTATGGTTCTACAGGCGGTCGCTCTCCATATGCAAGGCGAAGAAGACAAGGCCGTGCAAGTGCTGGGAGACGCACTGGCTCTGGCAGAGGAGGGCGGCTTTATCCGTATCTTCCTCGACGAAGGTCCTTCCATGGCGGCACTACTGCGAGAGGTCGCTAAACACAGTACCGTCTCAAATTATTTTCGTCAACTACTGGCAGCATTTGGGAAGGCTGAAGGCCGAACGCCCGTCAATCAGCTCTTGATTGAGCCGCTGAGCGTACGTGAACTTGAAGTGCTTCGGCTGCTCGGAACCGAATTGAACGGCCCGGAAATTGCCCGTGAACTGATGGTGTCCCTAAACACCCTGCGTACCCACACTAAAAGCATTTACAACAAACTTGGGGTGAACAACCGTGGGATGGCCATTCGCCGGGCTGAGGAACTCGATTTGCTTTAACGAACATCCAAACACAAACCACGGCCCTGACAGGTTTATTGAACCACCTGCCGGGGCTTTTAATTTTCCTCGCTGTATCCCGATCAATAAATCACCACATCAATCACCACATGTGGTGATGACACCTCACCACATTTTTTTGTATCCTTGGGTCGAAGATAAGAACAAATGCAACCATGTAGAAATTCTTTTTCTATGGAAAATGTATGAGGCGCACAATGAGTGAAACCCATGCATCAACTGAGGATCAATACGAGCCTGGACTTTACGAAATTCGCCTCAAGGGGCACCTTGATGATCGTTGGAGCGACTGGTTTGGTGGCATGACCATCGCACTGGAAGATAATGGGGATACGCTACTAACCGGTCTGGTGGCCGATCAGGCTGCGTTGCATGGACTGCTAAAAAAAGTGCGTGATCTGGGCATGCCATTAATCTCAGTCATCCCTGTTGAACCCGGCGAAGCACATGAACCAGAGATCAAACAGAATGGAGACAGGCGCCTGGGAAAGGAGGTTCCCCTTTGATAACATTTCTCGCCTATTTCAACCCGTAGGAACAATATGACGACCACAGTCTTATTCAAGTCTATTCCATGAAACTTCACCCTTAACTTTCAAAAAAGGAGCAAAATGAATACAACCAAAGTAAATGAAGAAAGCATGTCTTTGCCCAAGCGTCTTGCCAGAATTGCCGGCGTCCTGTACTTGTTCGTCGGCATCTTCGGCGGCTTTGCCGAAGGATTTGTGGATCCCAAGATGTATGTTGCTGGAAATGCGGCGGCCACGGCTGGGAACGTTGTCGCGAACTCCGGACTTGTTCGAATGGGCGTCGTCGCCCACTTGTTGGACGGGACATTCTTTGTCTTTCTGGCCATGACCCTCTACATCCTGCTCCAGCACGTGCACAAGAGTGTGGCGAGGGCAATGCTAGTCCTTGTCGCACTCGCGACCGGCATCATTTGTCTCAATGCGGTCTTCCAGTTTGAGGCCTTGCGGGTCGCAATCAATAGCTCTTATGCGGCTGCCTTTGGTAGCGCAGGTTCAAGCGCTATCGTGCTGCTCTTGCTCGACATGCAGCACTATGGAACTCTCATCGCGCAGGTATTCTTTGGCCTGTGGCTGGTGCCGCTAGGGTTTCTCGCCTACAAATCAGCAGGCCTGTTTCCTAAGTGGCTCGGCGTCGTGCTCATCGTGGGAGGCGTCAGCTACCTCGTGGACCTGCTCACGGCGTTCTTAGTTCCCGGCTTCAGCCAACAGATTCACGCCTTCGTCATCATCCCATCAGCAATCGCGGAGATCTCGATGGTCCTATACCTGCTCGTAGTTGGTGTGAAAACCGTGAAGCCTGACAAGCGTATCCTTGCTTCGGCCATGGCGTGAACGAACTCTGCTGCACACGGCGGCCCGTTAGAGGGGCCGCCGCAGTCAGTAGAAATTGACAAATTGCCTCGAATGTTTACTCATGAAGGATCATGTTGGTATGCTGCCAGGTATGCAAAACCTGAGTATTCCACTGATCTCGGTCAACCCAGTCCCAACCGGCAGTGATGAGACCATCATCGAAGGAAAGGGAAAGTAAAGAGCTCAAGCAATCCATCAGGCACAATAACTCACGATTCGAAGGGAAAATTCATCATGGCTATCGATACAAAGCCGGTGCAATTCAAACACTCAACAACCTTGGGTTCGCCTGCGCTGGCGTTCCTGCGTCAACACCCCTTGTGGGGCTACTTCCTACTTGCCTTCAGTTTATCGTGGTTATGGGAGTTTCCTGCTTTCATGGGGCACACGGCGGTTTTAAGGCCATGGGAGATTCCCTTGGCGGTGCTACTATCTCCTATCTCAGCCGGGTTGATCATGGCCTGGATTACCGAAGACAGAGCGGGTATGGGCCGTCTGCTCCTCCGCTGCCTTCTCTGGCGCGCCGGCGTGCAGTGGTATCTGGTCGTCCTACTATTTATCCCTGTCATCCTGTTCTTGGGGATACTCGTTATGCCTGGAGCAATTGCTGCATTTCGAGTTCCGAGCGCTTCCTTCTTCTTGACCTATCTCTTGAGTTTTGTTCTCGTGTTGGTGACCGCCCCTCTTGGCGAAGAACCGGGCTGGCGCGGGTTCGCCCTGCCGCGCTTGCAGGCACGCTATGGCCCACTGCTAGGGACTCTGATCCTTGGGTCGCTGTGGGTCCTCTGGCACCTGCCCTATTGGCTGTTTGTCCCAGGTTGGGCTGGCTTTGGCACCGGCTTGCTCGGTTTCGGAGTTCCGTTCGTCAAATGGGCGGCCTTGATTGTGGCAGTGACGATAGTCATGACGTGGGTATACAATCTCTCTCACGGAAGTGTGTTGCTGGCCATATTGTTTCATGCTTCCATGAATACGACGGTGGCTCCTGCAGTCCCCGCTGCATTCTTTCCTATGCTATTGCCTCCAGCGATTCCCATCTTCTTCATGATCGGCTCTGTCCTGGTAGCCATTCTGATCATAGTAGCTACCCGAGGCCGCCTCGGTTATGACCAGTACCGGCGCGAAACGGGCTTGGCAGCTTCCGATTCTCGCATACAGTAAGCGCCAGTTGCCGCGTTTGTCAAGCCCAGATAGAAAGCTGTTCATCGTCAATTGCCAAGGTCATTGCAAACTGGTTCATGGTTGCACTACGATAATGGTTGTACTACTATGGAGGAAGCATATGACTGAGCTTGTTTGTGAACTGATCGTCACTCTCGACGGCTTTGCCCGAGGTCAGCGTTCGCCTGCTTATTATGGCTATTTCGGCCCCGATTTTGCCGACTGGATCAAGACCAACACGGCTGTTCCGCATCGGATGCTCATCGGACGTCGGACCTACGAGCTTCTGGGGGCACTACCCGCCGAGGTGCGGGACGCAGGATGGGAAAGGACGACGACAACGCCGGGCTGGCTGTTCTCGCGAACCTTGGAGGCGACAGACTGGCCGGGGCTTGAAGTCGTCCGCGATGACTTGGTGGGCTTTGTGCGTGAACTGAAGCGTACTGACGGCCCCGAGCTGCGGACTCTGGGTAGCCTGTCGCTGGTTCGGCAACTGCTCGTGGCTGGTTTGGTGGACCGTTTCAAACTTGTGGTCTGCCCCCCGAACATCCTTCACGCATCGAAGCCGGGATTGTTTTCGCCCTGAATGAAACGATCAATGAGGGTCACGTTTACGCTCCCAAGGAATTACTGGCGCAGCGAGCCATCGAGCTGCTGGGGGTGTCTCAGGAATTGATAGCCCCTGCTCTTGAACGCCTGGCCCAGGATGATCGCATCCGCCCGGAGATGATTCCCTTGCAGGGCAAAAAGGATGGAAAGGCAACGCAAGCGGTCACCGAATCTCAGGCTACGTATGGCACACCTGTGATCTATCTGACGCCGCTCTACTTTGGCGAGAAAGGTGTTGCGGAACGCCTGAGGACACTTGCCAATGCAAAGAGTTCATCAAAGACGCTCAATCCAGGCCACATTTCCAGATGGGAACTTATCTGAGGAACAACAGACGGCCGTGAATATGGCTCTGGCTCATCCGGTCAGCATCCTGACCGGCGGTCCGGGAACGGGGAAGACCACCTGCCTGAAGGCCTTGATCACCACGCTCGAAGCCCAACACAAAAAGTATGCCCTGGCTTCCCCGACCGGGCGGGCCGCCAAACGACTCTCCGAAGCAACCGGACATCCGGCCAGCACCATCCATCGCCTGTTGGAATATTCTCCGATGGAGGGCTTCAAACACAACGACGAAAATCCGCTCCAACTGGACTTTTTGGTGGTGGACGAAGCCTCCATGCTGGATCTGCTGCTGACGAATCATCTGCTCAAGGCTGTGCGTCCGGGCACGCATGTATTGTTTGTCGGGGATGTGGACCAGCTTCCATCGGTGGGAGCTGGCGATGTGCTTCGCAACATGATCAGCAGTGGCATTGCTCCGGTCACCCGGCTGAACACCATTTTTCGCCAGGCCGCTGAATTCGAAGATCATCACCAATGCCCATCTCATCAATCAAGGCAAATTTCCGATATTTTCCCAGGACAGCGGTGACTTCTTCCTTTTTCCCGCCGAAGATGCAATCACAGCCGCAGACTGGATTATCGAGATAGTCACGGAGAGAATCCCTCAGAAATTCGGTTTCAACGCAGTTCGAGATATCCAGGTGCTGGCTCCCATCTATCGCGGCCCGGCTGGCGTCACTGCGCTCAATGAACGCCTGCAGGAAAAGCTCAATCCTGCCGCAAGCAACAAACTCGAGCGCAGACTGTATGGAACCATCTTCCGCCTCGGTGACAAGGTGATGCAGACTCAGAACAACTATGACAAGGATGTCTACAACGGAGATATTGGTTTCGTCCGCTCGCTGGATCTTATCGAACAGACGCTTACCGTGGACTTCGATGAGAGATCGTGTCAACCTCCCATTATTCATACCAATTAGAAGTAGACCAACTCAGGCATTTTGAAGTTTGAATTGATACGGCGACAAGCCCTGCAGGGCTTCGTGCGGACGAACCCCATTGTAGTTTTCAATCCAAGGCTCAACGATCTGACGCACCTCCTCCAGCGAGCTGAACAAATAAGCATCTAACACATCTTCACGAAAAGTACGATTGAAACGTTCGATATAAGCATTCTGCGCTGGAATGGCGATTGGGAAAAGAAGGATGAAAGAATATTTCTCGGTCAAGAGACGGAATTTTTGTTGCATTACTATGCCAAATATGGCATAATAATTACATGAAATTCGAGAGGCTTCTGGCGCTTGTCGGCGATCAACCGTTATTTGAAACTGGCCTGCTGCTTTCCGGGGATGTCGACCCAGCCGATGTACGCCGCCAGCTCTCGCGCTGGGTGGGATCCGGGCGAATTCGTCAATTACGGCGCGGCTTGTATACTCTGGCTCCTCCCTATCAGAATATAGTTCCGCATCCTTTCCTGATTGCTAATTCCCTGGTCCCCGGCTCTTATGTCAGCGCGCAATCGGTTCTGGCTTTCTACGGTTTTATTCCTGAATACACTCCACAGACCCTGAGCGTTACCACGCTGCGCACATCACGCTGGGAAGGGGGATTTCATTTCCATCACCTGGCCCCTCACCTCATTTTTGGATATCAGCTGGTGGAGCTTTCTGACGGACAACAGGCATTCCTGGCTGCGCCCGAAAAGGCACTGCTGGATCTCGCACATCTTACTCCCAATTCCGATTCGCCAAGATACCTGGATGGGCTCCGCTTGCAAAACCTGGAACGTCTGGATTTATCGCGCCTGCATGGATTTGCAGAGCGGTCTAAAAAACCAAAATGGCGGCGTGTGGCTGCTCAAATTGAAACGCTTGCTTTGCGGGAAAAAGATGAATATGAGGAACTTTCATGAAGGAATATCTAAAGACGCTGATTCAATCTTCGTCATCGCCTGTGGAGGCACGTAACTTGGCACGCGAATATCTGCAGGCCCTGATCCTGCAGAGCCTGCAGCGGGCCGCCGTCATGACGACCATCGCGTTTCATGGCGGGACGGCGTTGAGATTCCTGTATTCCCTACCTCGTTATTCGGAAGACCTGGATTTTGCCCTGGAGAGACCTTCGCATCCTTATACTTTTGGGTCTTTTCTTCAATCCATCCAAAATGATCTTGATGCCCAGGGATATCAAACCGTCCTCAAAGTGAGTGACCAAAAAACAGTCCATAGTGCCTTTGTCCGCTTTCCAGGATTGCCCCACGAACTGAATCTTAGCCCGCATGCGGACGAAGTGCTGGCGGTCAAGATTGAAATCGATACCCATCCGCCTGCCGGAGCCTCGCTCGATACGACCCTCGTTCGCCATCATATTTTGCTCAACTTACATCATCATGATCGGGCATCCCTACTGGCCGGTAAGCTGCACGCGATTTTACAGCGTCCTTTTCTGAAGGGCCGCGATCTATATGACCTGATCTGGTATTTAAGTGATAAAGACTGGCCGCATCCCAACCTGGTGCTCCTTAACAACGCCTTGAGCCAGACCGCCTGGAAGGGTCCGAAAGTCAGCCCCGACAACTGGCGTGAAATCGTACGATCCAGGATCGAAGCACTTTCGTTCGAGCAAGCGCTGGATGATGTGCTTCCCTTCCTCGAACCCAGCGAAGACGTTGGTTTGCTCACCAAAAACAATCTACTGAGTTTGCTCAAATGAAGAGTATGTGACTACTCCAGCACTCGCTCTACGGTGAGGCCCAAGGGTTGACATGTTCCTATTCAATCTTAAACCTGTGCGTATTCCAGATTTGGATTGAGCACCCAGCGGGTCAAAGTTTCAATTTCAGCTTGATCCAGATAGCGTACTCGCAATCCAAAGCCGGCACACAGGCCAGTTAACCCCTCCCACCAGGCCAGGCCTTCGTCGCCAGGCAAAACAAACTCCAATACTGTGCGCTTCACAATGACCTGCAATGACCGCTGGAAGCGGCTCAAGAGTTTGTCTTGAGCAGACCCTTTATCGAGACAACTTCCGATGCAAGCGCACCCAGAATCCGCTTGAACATGTGCATTTTCTTTTAGAAGAAAAGTAGCGGGAAGAATTTTCTTCCAATTCAAGTGCATTACCCTGAATTAACCGTTCATCCACTACACCAACCTACGAAAGAACTTTAGGCCGGTATTGCAGCGCCTCCGCTAAATGCCCTGCCTCGATCTGCTCACAACCCGCCAAATCTGCAATCGTCCGCGCCAGCTTGAGCACTCGGTGATATCCTCGTGCCGACAAGTTCATCTGTCCCATCGCCGCCCGTATCAAGCTCTCTCCCGCTTCATCCAATTTGCAAAACAACCGCACCTCCCCCACTCGCATATCTGCATTAGACATTACGTTATTTGATTTCATACTTGAAAATCGCTCGCGTCTGCCTCTGCCTCGCCGCTTCAACGCGGCCGCGAATGCACTCCGATGATTCCCCCAATCGGTCGCTGCTCAGCTTCTGATAATCCACCCGCGGCACTTCTACATGAATGTCGATCCGATCCAGCAGGGGTCCCGAAATCCTCTTTTGATATTTCGTCACCGTCGAAGGCGCGCATGTACAAGCCTTGACTGCGTCGCCGTAATAGCCGCATGGGCAGGGATTCATCGCGGCGACCAGCATGAAGTTTGCAGGAAATGTTAATGAACCCTGGGCGCGGCTGATGGTTACAACCTTATCTTCAATGGGCTGGCGCATGACTTCGAGCACCCGCGTACCAAATTCAGGCAGTTCATCCAAGAACAAAACACCGCGGTGCGCCAGGGAAATTTCCCCCGGATGTGGCCAATTTCCTCCACCCACCAGGCCGGCGTGGCTGATCGTGTGATGCGGTGCCCTGAATGGTCTTGTGCGGATCATCATCTCGGGCGGCAACGCGTCGGCCACTGAATAAATTCTTGTTACATCCAGTGCCTCTTCCACTGACATTTTAGGAAGGATGCCCGGCATGGCTCTTGCCAGTAAGGTTTTGCCCGCGCCTGGAGGCCCAACCATAATAACATTATGTCCACCGGCCGCCGCCACTTCCAGTGCGCGTTTAACGTGTTCCTGTCCTTTGATCTCCCGAAAATCGGTTGGGGCAGGGCCCGCCACAGCTTCCGCTTCTTTGTATGGAAACAGCTTGATGCATTCCTGCCTAGTCAAATGCAGATACAGACTGCGCAATGAAGCCACTGGATAAACTTCTATATCGGGAATTAGCGCCGCTTCAGGTGCATCCTCGGCAGGGACGAAGATACGCTTAAATCCGTTTTGGCGCGCGGTGGCAGCCATTGGCAGGATTCCACGCGCGTGTCTTACGGTCCCTTCCAATGACATTTCTCCGATCACCAGCGCATCGTCCAGGCAATTTAGCGGAATAAGTCCCTGCATCGAAAGTACGCCGATTGCGATTGGCAGGTCATACGCCGGGCCTTCCTTGCGGACGGAGGCTGGCGCAAGATTGACCACGATCCGTTCGCGCGGATATCGCAAACGGGCGTTCTTAACCGCGGATAGGACTCTCGACCGGCTTTCCTGGACAGCCTTATCGGGCAGTCCAACAATATCGGTTCCCGGCAATCCCTGGGTGGTATCCACCTCTACCTCCACGATCACACCCTCCAGGCCAATCACAGCACAGGAATAAATGCGAGCAAGCATTAGGAGAGTGTAGTCGAGGGCAGATGGAAAGTCAATCACCGCCATCAGGGCCCTTCGAATATAAATATAATTTCCAACCGATAATTGGAGAGGATAAGAGCTGTCCCTGTAAAATAAAAAGCCTCTTGCGGGGCTTGGTTTTACAAATTCACCGGTTTTCCGGTTCTTGCCGACTCGATCAGCGCCAGGATTACCGCCGTGTTTCCATGGCTGTCGGCCAGACTAACCCGCGGCGTTTTGCCAAGCAGGATCGCGTCGGCCATATCCTCCACTTCACCGATGTAAAGCTCACCACCCGGGGTTTTGATCGTTTCAACCTGGCCATTTCGCGACAAATATATTTTTTCATTTCTGCCCGGCTTGAAGGGTTCCGGGATATTCAATACCCCCTTCGAGCCAATGATCTCAACTTGTGCTCGCGACGGCGATTTAAAACCGCAGTCGAATTGTGCATAGACTTCATTTGGAAATCGGATCTGGCCGAAAAACGAAACATCTGTACCGCCCGTGGCCAATACTTGCCAGCCAAACACCTCGGACGGTTCGGTGCCGATGATCGTGCGCATATAACTGATCGGGTAGCAGCCCACGTCCCAGATGCTGCCGCCTCCTGTCTCTTTCTTGAACCGGATGTCATTCTCGCGCGTGAGGGTGAATGTGAAGACTCCTTTTACGGCTTGCAGTTCGCCAAGCAGACCGCTGTCCACCATTTCTTCTACCTTCAAAGTCTGAGGGTGGTGCCGGTACATGAACGCTTCCGCCAGCACCTTGCCGGTTTCCCGTGAAGCCGAGATCATTTTATCTGCTTCGGCAAGGTTGAGCGCAAACGGCTTCTCGCACAATACATTCTTACCGGCCTGCAATGCCTTGATGGTCCACTCCGAATGCAGATGATTCGGGAGCGAATTATAGATGACATCGATCTCCGGATCGTTGATCAATGCTTCATAACTTCCATGGGCACGCGGGATCTTCCATTCACGTGCATACGCCTCGGCGGATTCCTGTTTCCTCGAACCTACAGCCAGTAATTTATTGCGTTTGGACGCCCTGAGAGGCGTTATGAGAGCACGGTTGATGTTGGCGGTCGAAAGCAAACCCCAATTCAAAACTCTGTCAGTCACATCTTCCTCCTGTGTTGCAAAACTTAAATATTCTTACCATAATACATACGGGATGAATCCGGTTTGCCACGATCCCAATCGTGTACTAATAGAGACGCATCTCTACCAATAATGATGGACCAACTCACGGATTCGGCTATCGTAAATTACTTTGATCCTGGACATGGTGGCTTCTGAAAGCGCTGGCAGGTCCGCCGCCTGGACATTTTGCTCGGCCTGGGCGGGATTCTTCGCCCCCGGGATGGCACAAGTCACTGCATCGAACATCAGAATCCAGCGCAGGGCGAATTGCGACAAAAGCATTCCCGGAGGAACCAGAGCGCGTAGTTCTTCCACAGTTTGTAAACCTGTTTCATAGTCAACCCCCGAGAATGTTTCGCCGCGGTCGAAGGATTCGCCATGCCTGTTATATCCGCGGTGATCATCCGATTCGAATTTTGTGTCCGCTTTCATCTTACCGGTAAGCATGCCGCTTGCCAGAGGGACGCGCGCCAGGATGCCGACCTTTCGTTGTTTGGCTTGCCTGAAGAACAGTTCTGCGGGACGCTGGCGGAATATATTAAATATGATCTGCACCGTTTGCACGTTTGGATATTCGATGGCCTTCAGCGCCTCTTCCACTTTTTCAACGCTAACCCCGTAATAACGGAGTTTCCCCTGCTTGACCAGGTCGTCCAGCACTCCGAAGACTTCCGGCCTGTAATAAACGTCCGTCGTTGGACAATGCAGTTGCAGCAGGTCAATCGCCTCGGTATCCAGGTTCTTCAAGCTGCGTTCGACAAAGTCCGTCAGGTTTTTCCGGTTATACCCCTCTCCCGTGTGCGGGTCGAGGCGCCGACCTGCCTTGGTCGCAACATAGATGGTCTCGCGGCGTTCGCGGCGGAGTTGGGCAACGAGACGTTCGCTCAGTCCATCGCCATAAACGTCTGCCGTATCGATGAAATTCACACCCAGGTCAACGGCGCGATGTAATGCCGCCATCGATGATTTGTCATCTACGGTCCCCCAGCTTCCACCAATTGCCCAGGCTCCAAAACTGATCTCGGATACTTTCCAGCCGGTACGGCCGAGTTCCCGATATTTCATGCTTCTCCTCCTTCAAAGTAGATCGGCTAGCTCCCGATCTACGGATTGATCTTTTAACCTTTAAGCACACCTGCCATCCAACCTCAGGAGAAATTACATCCCAGAAAGATGTAGACCAGTCAAGATTCCACAGTTTTCAGGTCGACTTCATTTTTATTGTTTGACAAAATCGGGTTTCATGCGGTTACAGGGATTAGCATTCTGCTCAGCACCACCTCCTTTTTAAGATGAGTCGGATTGGTGAGGATGTCGTCTACTACAACAGCAACGGCACCAATCACACTGGCATCCGGACCAAAAGCCGAAATATTGATTTCGGTCTGGTTCACCGTTTCACGCATGGCATGTTTGTTCACACTTTGCCGGATGGACGGCAACAGGTATTTCCCTGCCACGCTGATCGGTCCGCCCAGGATGATCTTTTCAGGATTAATTATATTCACCAGGCCCGCCAGACCGATCCCCATCGCCATTCCGGCCTCCGCCAGACTTTCGAGCGCATAGCTGTCGCCCTCGTCGGCTGCCTGCTTGATGATCGAAATGGAAAGCGGAGCGTTCTGCGTTTCCATTAATGAAGAAATCAGATCGCTCCGCTTGGCTGTCATTCGTTCTTGTACGCGTTCCACGATGGAAAGTTGATTGGCGTATGTTTCCCAGCAGCCCAGGTTGCCGCAGCGACATGGCTTTTGAAAGGGTTCGGCGATGATGGGGGTATGTCCGATTTCGCCGGCGTATCCGCCTATCCCGCGGAACAAGTGTCCGTCCAGGAACAGGCCGCCGCCCAATCCGACCCCGGCAAAAACAAACAGGAAATCTCTCAAGTGCTGAGCCACACCGAATAATTGCTCGGCGATGGCTGCCGCATTGGCGTCATTTTCAATGAATACTTTAAGTCCGGTACTGCCTGAAAATACCTGGCGGAATGCCACATTGTGCCATTGGAGATTGGGCGCAAAGATCAAAATCCCTTTTTCCAGATCGACGGTTCCTGGTATCGAAAAGGAAAGACCCAATACCCGCAAACCTGAATGACGGCATCTAAGGATCATTTCATCGATGAGCTCTTGCGCCTGGCCGAAAGTCTTTTCCTGTGAGGCAGCCGGGTCGGCATTGACCTGCTTTCGCCCCAGGATCCTGCCTTTAAAATCTGCCAAAACCACGGCCACAAAATCCACACCTAATTCAATGCCCACCACTGCCCCCACATTCGAGTTGATCTCCAATTGGGTGGCAGGTCGGCCAATCCCCATGGAGTTGATCCCTGTTTCGTGAATAAGTTTGCGATCAAGCAAATCTTCGACCAAGCTTGATATTGTAGACTTATTCAGTCCGGTTTTAGATGCCAATTGAGCGCGCGAAAGCGGTGCTGCGTTGTAAATCAAGCGTAGCACCGACGCTAAATTTATCTCACGGACAAGAGCATGATCAGCTGTGTTCCTTTTGTTCATCGGGAAATTAGTATGGTGCGACACCCAACTAAGGTCATTATATGTCAAAGCAACCATTTGTCAATCTAACTACAGAGTGCTGCGTAATTATCTAAACTAAAGATTTATCATTTACCCTACCAAAGATGAGGGCAAGTTTAGATATTTATGCAAGAAGCAGTAAGAGCAAGATGATAAAAATATTACAACTACATTAACTCTTTTTAGATAAATATATCTCTTACAAATAATTCGGTATTCCTCTAAATCTCTGCTGTGATAGCCCAGTCCGAATGCAAAATGGATATAATTCGCCAATGCGCCGGTCGCCTCCCCTTATCCGCTGGACTTCCTCTTCCACAATTTTGATGAGCGGTTTTTTTCTTGTGATCTTCCTCATTATCTATATCTGGTGGCCATTGGCTGAAGAAGTGCTCTCTTACATAAAATGGAACGGCCCCTGGTGGTTTTATATTGACTGGCTCTTGATCGGCATTTTCCTGTTCATGTCGTTTACCATTGTTGCTCGCGCCGACTTGCGCACCGATGGTCTCATCATTCTTGTCGCGACCATCGGTGGACTGGTGATTGAATCATGGGGTACACAAACCAACCTTTGGTTCTATTACACTAACGAACGACCTCCGCTTTGGATCGTCCCCGCCTGGCCGATCGCCACCCTATCCATTGACCGCCTCACACGGGCTCTCAGCTATTTCCTGCCAAAGGAGAAACCGCGGCTCTATCGCATTTTCTATTGGTCCGCCTTCGCTTCCTTCTATTTACTGATGCTCTTCTTTGTGGCCCCTACATTTAATAAATCGTATACGGTTCTCGCGGTTTTGCTGTGTACACTTCTAATCATCACCACAACGGATTACCGCCTGGCCTTTTTGATATTTGCCGCGGGCTCAGGCCTGGGTTATTTCCTTGAGTTGTGGGGCACCACGCGCCAGTGCTGGACCTATTACACTTTCCAGACCCCGCCCCTGTTTGCCGTATTAGCTCATGGCATGGCGGCGTTTGCCTTCTGGCGCGCAGGTCTATTGCTCAAATGGGTTGGGCAAAAAATACAGCTGGCGTTCCCGCGAAGAGCAACCGATAGAATGACACGAGGGAACGGACCTTGGAAGATATAATGGACCATCATTCTTAATTCAGAGGAGGCAGAAATGTCAGCAATCGGCGATCTCTTGCGAGTGTTAGCACAAAACAATCAGCCGGGTGGAGGATCATCTGGCGGACAGGACGCATTATCAAATGCCCTCGGCGGGCTTATGGGAAACAGTCAGGGCAGCGGGCAGGCCGACCAGGTGCTTGGGTCATTGGAACAGATGATCGCCGCCGGCGGAACGCAAAGTAATGTTCAGAATGCAAACATGGCTGGTAACGATCCCATATTGAGCCTGGTTCAGCCGGTTGCCGATCAGTTAAGCCACAGGACGGGTCTTCAACCGGAAACATCCCGGGCGGTTGTATCATTGATCCTCCATCGCATGCTCACCAGCCATCCATCCATGGGAAGCAATAATATGCACCTTAACCTGGCCGAAGTATTCCAGCAGATGGCTTCTTCCGGAGGCGTTACCCCCGACACATTACACAAGAGCGGCTTGGTGAATGACTTGATAAATGCCAGCGGCATGGATAAACAAGCTTCACTCAACAACTTAAGTGAAGCCTTTAATCTCCTGAACGGCCACGTCCAAAACACTTCTCACCAATAATTCTGAACACCGAAAAAAATCCGTGACTTCCTTCAATCTTTAGAATCCATATCCCTTCTTTATTTGCAAAATTCAGCGGCTGTCTCCAGATAGATCTCAGCGCAGTCCTCCACGCTATGCAGGTCAGCCCATTCTTCGATCGCATGTGCTCCGGCGCCTGATGGCCCAAAAAGGATCGATGGGATACCCGCCGCCCAGAGTGTGGCGGCATCCGTCCAAAACGGCACACCTGCTATTTCGGGAGCGTGCTTCAACACCTTCTTCGCCGATTCCTTTACGACACTGACGATCGCAGAGTCTTCCGGCGTTTCCATCGGCGGACGTTCAAGCGTGATATGCACCTCTGCCTTGAAGGTTGGGTCCGAACGCCGTAACCGCTGGATGATTTCCTGCACTTCTGCCTCAACTGTTTCCCAGGTCTCTCCGGGAAGTGTGCGCCGCTCGATGGACAGCACGCAGCGGTCCGGGTAGCTCGACAGTTCCCGTCCTCCGTTGATTAAGGCGGCATGCAGCGAACCGCTTCCGAGCCATTTGTGTGTTGGATGAGAACGCAATGTTTGGTCGAGCTTCTCCAATTCCACCAGTACGCGTCCCATCCCGGCAATTGCATCCACACCCAGGTCCGGCCGCGAACCATGCGCCGCTACGCCGGAGGTTTCCACATCCAACCAGACAAATCCCCTATGCGCCAGGATCAGGTTCATTTCGGTAAATTCGGCAACGATGGCGGCATCGGCATGATAACGCCTGGCGATATCCATGGTTCCAAGGCCTGCATATTCTTCGTCCATCACCGCGGTTAAGATAACATCCCCGCGCAGTTGTTTCCGTTTGGCATTCTTCACTGCCAGCATACAGGCAGCCAGGCCCGCCTTCATGTCGTAAGCCCCGCGCCCGTAGAGACGGCCATTTTGAACTCGGGGTTGGTGCGGTGCTGTCATGCCTTCAATACCCACCGTATCCATATGACCATTCAACATCAATGACCTGCCTCCACCACTTCCGCGTGCAATGGCAACCACATTGGGGCGTCCAGGGACAGGTTCGTGCAGATGCACTTCCAGGCCGGCTTGCCCGGCCCAATCAGAAATAAACCGGGCGATCTCAGCTTCACCCTGCCCACCGTGTATCAGGTCAGGGTTGATGGAATTTATCGCGACCAGGTCGCTTAAAAGTTTTTCGGCTGTATCCATGCGCCAATTCATCCTTTCATTCCTTTTTTGCATATTAATAATTTATATCATCCGAATTATAGAACATCACCACACCCTCAACTTTTCATGAAGTGTAGGGAATAGCCTGCTGTGCTGCACCCAAAAAAACAAACACGACTTTTTCATTTTAATTGGCCTTTATCGAATTTCAGATTGAATTGGAATGCTATAATAATTTATCAGTTCAATACGTCATGCTGGGTAGAATAATCCAATGTTATCCCGAAGAGATTTTTTAAAACTGGCGGGTATAGGTGCTGGAACAGTACTTTTGAATGCATGTGTGCCGAAGCGTGTTCCACCTACCCCAATCCCGACGGCGACTCCCGATCCGGCAAAAAAATATGAGGGAGGAATCTTTGCTTCGTATTATGGGATCACCAATTGGCGCAATACAATTACCAGCCGCGCAATCTTAAGAATCCTGTCCCGGAGACCTGTCCGCTTTATTCAGGCGCCAAAAATCCGGTAACGCCGGCATGGGAAGCCTACTGGAGAGGCATCCTTCATTTATGTAATCCGAAAATGGGCGATGCTGATTTCGAACGCTCCTGGAACAGCCTGGTCGTCTCAGACCGGGCCTTCACGAATTCCAGCGGCCCTGAAACTGGAAACTTTGCCCTGCACAGCCTGACTTGCGGAGGCGCTACGCATGAATTGGTCTCCAATATTCCCGAAAAAACTCCCAGAGGGTGGTATATGAGGATCTATACACTGAATAGCCAAAAAGATCCTCCATCCATCCCGGCGCGAGCCGATGACATCGACATGACCCGACACTTCTTTGCAACATCCGGAAGCAATGTCCTCCTGCCGGATGGTAGTTATGGGGTATATGGTTTTCCACAGTTCGAGAACTGCATTGTTCCACTGGTAAGCCTATCGGACACGGACTTGATTGATATGTCGAGGGTCCGAACAGTTTCGGATCTTCAGCGGCCTTATAACCCCTAGTCGTGTTAACATTAAGGAAGGTCGAAGGACCTGTTATCTGTGTATCCGCGGGGCATTCAAGGTGAATTTCAATTTAAGTTAAGAGACAATCTCTTAGCGATTCAAGCGGGAGCGTACAATATTCTTCTGCCAGGTTATCTTAACATCACAACATCTTTGAAAGGGACAAATCCATGCAAGGTGAACAATCCAGTTCAATGCGAACTCTCGGAAAAACGGACATCCATGTCACTCCCATCGGGTTGGGAATGATGGAATTCTCCGGCGGCGGAGGCCTGATGGGTTCCGCTTTCCCGGTGATTGGCCAGGAGGAAAAAAATGCAGTTGTCAAGGCAGCGCTCGACGGCGGTATCAACTGGTTCGATACGGCTGAGCTTTATGGAGCAGGTGTATCCGAAACCTCGCTTTCCAAAGCATTAAAAGCGGCGGGGAAAAAGGATCAAGAGGTCGTTGTAGCCACCAAATGGTGGCCGCTTTTAAGGACGGCCCGCAATATCCCGCACACGATCCAGGACCGGTTACGGTTTCTGGATGGGTATACCATCAGTCTTTACATGGTCCACCAGCCATTCAGCTTTTCCTCGCCGGAGGCAGAAATGGAAGCAATGGCCGACCTGGTTGAATCTGGCAAGATCCGTTCGGTAGGTGTCAGTAATTTCAATGCCGGACAAATGCGCCGTGCTCATAAAACACTGCAGAAGCGCGGACTTCCGCTGGCAGTAAACCAGGTCCGTTACAGCCTGTTGGATCGTTCCATCGAAAAGAACGGCATCCTGGATACCGCCAAAGAACTGGGCGTCACGATCATGGCGTATACCCCCTTGGCATCGGGATTGTTGACGGGAAAGTATCACAAGAACCCGGAGCTGTTTAAGAAGAAATCCTGGTTTTGGCGCGCCAGGCTGCAGAGTGGCGTCAATAAAAGCCGGTCGCTCGTGCAGGCTCTGGAAGAGATCGGTCTCAAATACAACACCACACCTGCCCAGGTTGCCTTGAACTGGGTGATCAATTCGCATGGTGAAACGGTTGTGACCATTCCCGGCGCCACCAAAGTTCACCAGGCGGAGGAAAGCGCAGGGGCCATGAAGTTCAAACTGACTGCCGATGAAATGGCCCGGCTTAACGAACTGTCATTCAACCTGAGCTAATTTGCCCGTTGCATTCATTCCGGACGTATCGGTCCTGTTTATGGTCTACGCTTTCTCCATAAGAACATCGTGACTTAAAGGCCGGTCTATGACCTTTGTAATTTTCCAGCCGGCGCGCTGAACAAGCTTCGAGAACGCTTCCAGGCTGCGGAACTGAAGCGCGGCCCGGCTGCCCAATCCAGCTCCATTCATCATACGTCCCAGATCGTCCGCCCGTGTCACAGAACCAGCTATGACCGTTTCGGCGGGCGTGACCTCATTTAATGCTCGAAGGTTGCCAGTAATATGGTCATCAAAACCGTACTCGAACAATGCGCCCTCGGACGATGCGGCTACGATGTTATCCCCACTATTGAAAGACTTCACGAGAGTTCGCAATCCTGCCGGATCGGACCAGTTGTAAGAAATGTGCTGAAAACCGATTCGCAGACCATGCAGTGAGGCGCCTTCGGAAAGCAGCGAAGCGAGGGCACGGGCACCAAAATCCGCGCCGTTGGTATTCAGGTCGAGACTGTGAACATAAATCTGTCGTTCAGCCAGCGCATCGGGCCGCTCTTTTCGGATCAGGATCAGAGCGTTCAAGCTGTCAATTGCAGGGCCGCCTCCAATATTCAACAGATGGATCGCCGCCTTTGGTTGTGCGTCCAGAACTGGAATTAGCGCGTCCGCGAGAAGGTGGGCAATATCCTGGAGGCGCAGTCGCATATAGGAGCCAGCCGGGGAGGACGCAATCCTATGGTCAATGGAGGTGAAATAATTCTCATTCAGATTATCGGAGCCAAGTTTCATCATATACGTATTCATACCGCTCATGAAGGTACCTGACGCGCCCATGAGACCGCGCATGAGGACGGAACGTTTGCGCATGAAATCGAATAGCAGCGGTCGGAGAAATCCGGGGAGTTTCTCTGGTCCCCTGACATCCTGATGGAATCGCTGAAGAAGGGTATTCAGTTCGCTTTCGCCTAGCAGAAGTTCAAAGGCGGGATTTGTTACATCGATGACCGGCAGTTCGAGGCCGTCATCCGTTACTGCATAACAAACACCTGCTTTCTTGTTCTTCTCCGGTATTCTGGGCTGCATATGTACTCCTGAAATTAATTTCCCCGTGTGTCCGGGGAGGATTCTATATCACTTTTTGATACTCCCGGTCAAGAGCGGAGGGCACTTGGTGACCGTCCAATCGTACGCAAAAAAACAGCAAGAGGGCTATATATTATTGACATATTTTCCATATAAGTAAATAACGATTGGTTCATAATGGTTCGATATGATCGAGGTCGATAAGTTCGCGAAGACTGAAACATGTTGAACCATCTCCTCAAGAAAACCCTTCCTGTCATCATGTTGGCAGCAACTTTGCTTGCCGCCTGTGGAGCGAATCCGGGAACTGCGCCTTCTTCCACGAACGCCATCGATGCGATTTATACGACCGCAGCACAGACCCTGGAGGCCCAATACATAGCGTCCGCAACACAATCGGCGGCCGACCAGAATACCACTCCGTTACCGACAGATGCGTTTGGAGATCTGACCTCTCCGACAAGTTTTCCGAACCTGACGTATTTATCATCCACTCCGATCTTCGATTCTGCTTTGAACTCGGGCAGCTCAAGCGCCTGTGATAACTCAATATATATATCAGATGTAACGATCCCCGACAACACCGTTATAGGTGCGGGCCAGGCCTTTACAAAAACATGGATGTTCCAAAATACCGGTTCATGCGCCTGGGATGCCAATTATTCTCTTACGTTTATCAGTGGCGACCAGATGAGCGGAGTCAATACATCCATTGATACATCCGTGGCGCCGGGTGCGCAAGCCGAATTATCGGTGAGCCTGACCGCCCCGAGCACCTCAGGAAATTATACAGGTTACTGGCAGTTGGCCAACGACTCGGGCACAATATTTGGTGCGGAAGTTTACGTGCTCATCGATATCACGGTGGATGCAACGGCAACGCCGACGATCACACCTGAAACTCCAACGGTTGTGTCTACCACCAGTGCGCCTCCAACTTCGGTTGCCACTACCGTTGTTCCTGCGACCGCTGTCCCCACTACCTCTGTGCCTCCAACGGCGGTTCCTACTACAGTGGTACAGCTGACCGCCGTCCCCACTGCTACTGCGGCTCCTCCCACTACAGTTCCAACTTCTTCATAATAAAGAGACTACCCTTCCCTGTTTAACCTGACTTGAAAGAAGCAACTCACCATCGTTCATTTGTTTGTGGGTATCCGAGGTACAGTCAATTACTCCAAATAGGGAGGGTAGAACGCGGAACGAATCAAGTTCGAATTTTCTCTCCGCGTCTATCTTCGCACCATCCCGCTAGTTAACCCCGGTGCCAGCCTGGTAATAAGAAACCTGCGGGACGTTTTGTGTAAGGTAAGGTATTAATTTTGAGTAGAAATTGGCCGATTTTTTGGAGGAACGAATGGTATCGAAAAAAATGGAGGTGTACGGGGTGTGCGCCTCGCACACCTCCATTTTTCGGGGTGCTGTATGAAGAAGGTAAGTCATCACAATAAATTATACAGAACAGATGTTCTTTTGTCAAACAAAAAACTTCCATGAATCTTATACTTTTTTCAGGCGCGGTACTCCATCACTGCAGATCGGTTGTCTTTTAGTAATTTCAGTCTTGACTGAAATTACTAAAAGAAGTAAAATAGTCTTTTGGAGATAACCATGAAAAATACCGATCCCCCCCACCATGACCACAAAGCCACCAAGCTTACCCCCGAATTGTCCAAATTCATCGAGGGCATGGGGATGTATTTTGAGAGTTCCGGCGTTCCCCGCATTGGAGGTCGTATCCTTGGCTTGCTGATGATCGCCCACGAGCCTCTTTCGGCAGAGAATATCGGATCCATTCTCAAGGTGAGTCGCGGCAGCGTTTCCACCAACATGCGGATACTCACCGCAGGCGGGCTGGCGGAAAAGGTATCCATACCCGGCAACCGGACCACCTTCTTCGAATCCCCGGAGACTGCGCTCGAGCAAATGGTCGTAGCCAGGATCCATTCTTCGATGACATTCAGGAAACTTGTAGATCAGGGTCTGGCTGCCCTGACATCCGAGGACTTTGCCCGTCATCGCCTCGAAAATGCAGCCATGTGGACCGATGTACTCATCGAGAATTTCCAAAAAGTGATCGATGATTGGCATGAACACCAGCAATCATTATCGAACAAGAAATTACAGGATACCCCGTCAAAACCAGCGGGTGTTCCGCATCGAGGGGCAAATAATATATCGCAAAAGAATTAATAGGACTGGTTTCATTTTTCCTTAAAAATTAACCGCTTAAAGTCTTAGCGTAACGAAACCTCAAAAGGAGCTTAAAAATGCAGCTTTACCTGCGCCTTGCATGGCGAAATATCTGGCGTCACCGCCGCCGGACAATTATTATCGTTGTGGCCATGGGCCTCGGCCTAGCCTTTATGATGTTCTATGACGGCCTGATGGATGGGTTCAACCAGGCCATCTATGGCAATGCCATCCGCGTCCTGGGCGGTAACATTCAGATCCACGCGGCCGGTTATCGTGAAAAGGTGGATACCAATCCGCTTCTGCCCCTGGCAAACGATTCGGCCGTCGTAAAAGCGGCCTTATCCGATCCAACTGTGATCTCGGCAGCCCGCCGTATCACCACGGGTGGATTGGCTACGAATCACGAGGGCGCCTTCCCGATGAGCATCATCGGTATCGAACCGGAAGTCGAAGCGCCTGTCAGCCTGATCGCGGCACATATCGCGGCCGGCCGCTATCTTACGGCGAACGACACAGATTCGGCCCTGGTCGGGAAAAGCCTGGCCGATGTGATGCAGTTGAAAGTTGGCGACCGGTTCACGCTGGTCGGCAGTGACATCCACAAGCAGAACCGCCAGCGTTCCATGACGGTGGTCGGCATCTATGATATTGGCGTGCCCACCAATGAAAAGAATACCCTCTACATTTCGTTGGGGGAGGCGCAGAGCTTGTACGGTCTGCCCAATCAATCCACCGAAGTGGATGTCACCCTGAAAAAGCTTGGGCAAGAAAATGCCGTCGTGGCTGCTCTGACCCCTGCCCTGCCCGGTTACGAAGTGGAATCTTGGGAAAAGAATTACCCAGAGCTGACCGATGCGGTAAATCAAAAGGGTGCGATCATGAATGTCTTCAGTGTGATTATTACGGTGATCGCCGGCATAGGCATCCTCAACCTGCTTCTGATGGCCATCTACGAACGGACACGTGAGATCGGTCTGTTGGGTGCCATGGGACTCAAGCCGCGCCAGATCGCCCTGCTCTTCATATTAGAGGGCACTATGATCGGGTTGGTGGGTGTCGCCGTTGGCATAGTCCTGGGATTGATCCTCAACGGCAGTTTCGGTGTCGTAGGCATGGATTACAGCCAGTTCAGCAGCGTCACAGAATATATGGCTCTGATCAGCGGACGGGTATATCCGACTCTCGGGCTTGGTAATCTCTTTGGCCGGGCCCTTACCATCGTCGTTATTTCAACACTGGCCGCCTGGTTCCCTGCCAGCGAAGCTGCCCGGCGTGAACCTGCCGAAGCTCTACATTATGTTTAGTTGGATGTCATTCTCCCCGGCGAAGAAATTTTCGCTCGGCATTGGCACCAGCAGGGTAAGCGAGAAACCATGATACAACTTTTCAAAATGGCAATTCGTAATTTGGAACGCAACCGCCGCCGCACATTACTTTCGGTACTGGCTGTATCCATCGGTTTGGCTCTCCTCCTTTTAATAGCAGCCATACTCAACGGCGAAATGGGAGGCGCGCTCCAAAATTCCATCCAAATCCAAAGCGGGGACCTGCAGATCCGCGCCGCGTCGTACGATGAGAACAAGGTCAGCCTCGATTGGAAAGACCTGGTGGCCGACCCACAACAGGTCATCGACCAGCTCAAGACCATCCCACAGGTGACGGTGGCAACCCCGCGCCTGTTCGCCACCGGCATATTGACCCTGGGTGAAAATTCCAGGGGTGTGCAGGTCATCGGTATCGACCCCGCCTCCCCGGCCAATCAAATATTCCGGGAGGGGCTGCTCTCAGGGGCTTTCCTCACATCTGATGACCGCGAGGGCATCCTGATCGGTAAACCCCTGGCCGATAAGCTGGGAGTGAAGGTCGGGGACCAGATCAGCCTGCTGGTCAATACTTCCAACGGCGATGTAAGCACACAGCTCTTCACCGTCCGCGGCATTTACACCACCAACACCTCGAGTTATGACGAAGGCACGGTTTTCATGCCGCTTATCAAAGCACAGACCATCACCGGCGCTCAGGACCATGCCAGCACCATCTTCGTGATGCTGCAAAACCGTGACCAGGCCAATGCAGTCGCGGCTGCATTAAAGTCGCCCGATTATCAAATCCTCACCTGGCGGACCATGAACGACCTGATCGTACAGACAGAGGATTTTGCTAACGCCTTCCTTATCTTTGTCTATCTGATCGTGCTTGGCATCACCGCCACCGTGGTCACGAATACGTTGATCATGGCCGTTTTCGAGCGCACGCGTGAGATCGGGGTTCTCTCCGCCATCGGGATGAAAGGCCGCCGCATTACGGCCCAATTCCTTACGGAGGGCGGGTTGATCGCCATCGGCGGCGTGATCGGAGGTTTGATCCTGGGCGCCATTGCGGTGGCTTACTTCTCCAGGTACGGCATCTCCGTCGCCAGCGCAAAAGTCACCGGTATATTGATGAGAGATACGATCTACGCCGATCTCACTTTATCAGATACGATCGCTTTGACGATCGTAACCTTCGTCGTGACCATCATCGCCTCGATCTATCCGGCGGTGCTTGCCGCACAGATGGAACCCATCGAAGCCTTGCACGGATAATAAAAAGGACAGACCTTCAGGGTCTTAACAAGGAGTCTTTCATGGAAGTTACAAAAGTTGTGGACGCTACGCGCGATTTCAAGATCGGCGAATTGGAAACACATGCCCTGCGCGGCGTGAACCTTTCGATCGAAAACGGTGAATTCACCGCACTGGTCGGCCCCTCCGGTTCGGGCAAGACGACCCTCTTGCAGCTTATCGGCTTGCTCGACCAGCCTACCAGCGGGAAAGTCTTTATTAACGGGAAGGATGTCACGGGTCTCAACCGCAACCAGCGGGCGGACATGCGCAAGGGCTCAATCGGGTTCATCTTCCAGTTCTTCGCCCTCATCCCCACCCTGACGGCTTACGAGAACGTAGAGATGCCCCTTCTTTTAAATGGGACCAAGTCTGCAGAACGCCGGGCACGCGTCATTGAAATGCTCGAGGCGGTTGGTCTCACCGACCATGCCCATCACCGTCCCGATCAATTGAGCGGCGGACAGCAGCAGCGTGTGGCCGTGGCGCGCGCCTTGTCCATGCACCCATCGCTCGTGTTGGCCGACGAGCCGACTGCCAACCTGGACACCGACAACGGCCGGCAGGTGATGGAGATCATGCAAAAGCTCAACAAGGATACCGGCGTTACGTTCGTCTTCGCCACGCATGACCCGCGCGTGATCAAATATGCCAGACGAGTGGTCACACTGCGCGATGGTCTGATCGAGGAAAACAACGGCAGCACGTCAAAATCCTAGGCATTTCAAAATGAATAAAAGTACATTATCCGTATTAATACCCGCACTGGCGCTTGTATTAGCCGCCTGTGGCCCGAATTCGACACCTGTCGCCATCCCCACCGTCGTTCTGAACAGCAAACCGGCATCCGCTTCGAACAGCGTGACGGCCTCCGGGGAGATCGTCCCTGAGCCTAAAGCACAGCTAAGTTTTCCCTTGACCGGTGTCGTAGAGAGTGTCGCCGTCCAGGAAGGCGACAAGGTATCCGCCGGTCAGACACTTGTCACACTCGATACAAAGATACTCAACGCGAACGTCGAAGAGGCGCAGGCCAGCCTGGCTGCCGCCCAGACCCAGGTGAAATACTTGAAGCGCATCGGCACCGACCAGGAGCATATCGACTGCCGCCCAGGCGGACGCTGATGGCGCACAGGCCGACCTCGATTCGGCAAAAGCAGCTTTGGCGCAGGCCACATTGACCGCGCCGTTCGACGGGACCATTGCGGCGGTCGATATCTCCCCCGCAGAAACGGTCACGCCCGGTCAGGTTGTGATCATGATCGGCGATCTTTCCAATTTCAGGGTTGAAACCACGGACCTGAGTGAACGCGATGTCACGGGAGTTAACGTCGGCCAGACAGCCAGCGTTACCGTCCAGGCCTTGAATCAAACGTTTACCGGCAAAGTGGTTGACGTTGCGCGCGTTTCCACCACTGTCGGCGGCGACGTGGTTTACAAAGTCACCATTGCCCTGGACTCCCAGCCCCAGGGATTGCGCTGGGGCATGACGACCGACGTTGCGATCCAGACAGGTAAGTAAAGCATCATGAAAAAATTATCCGGTTCGATATTTCTTATACTGGCTATCCTATTGGCAGGATGTGCCAGCCAAACTCCGGCTGTCCCTGCAGCGACTGCCGCACCGACCAGCGCCTCCGCGCCGGGGACAGTAACCGCTTCGGCTACTGTTGTCCCTGCGCAGAAGTCTGAAATGGCATTCATCATTTCCGCCCCTGTAAAGGAAGTAGACGTCGCCGAAGGCGACTCGGTAAAAGCCGGGCAAACGCTGATTGTTCTGGATACTCCCGACCTGGCCTTCGCGGTGACCGGCGCCCAGGCATCCCTGCGGTCGGCACAGGATTATGCATTCCTTCAAAATTATTTTCGCAAGACCCTGATTGGCAGTAATTGGGTGTCTACCAACGGAGCGCCAGAACTGAGAGAGGTGGCAGCTTCGAAAGTACAGCAGGCACAAGCCGTGCTCGACAACGCACAGGCTGCCCTTGCCCAGGGCACGCTCCTGGCTCCCTACGACGGAACCGTCGTTTCTGTCAACGTGACGCCGGGTGAGCTTGTTCAGCCTGGACAAGTGGTGGCTGTCATCGGTGATCTGACTCACCTGCAAATTGAAACGAAGGATTTGAGCGAACGTGAGATCGCCAATGTGCAGGTTGGCCAGGCTGCTTCCGTACGCCTAAAGGCATTCGACCGGGACCTGCCCGGGCGGGTGATCAAGATCGCGGAAATGTCATCCACCTACAACGGAGATAATGTCTATAAGGTCACGATCCAACTCGATACTCAGCCCGCCGGCTTGCTGTGGGGCATGTCCGGTGACGTGGACATCAAGACCAAATAACAAATCGTTCCGGTTTCTGTACCGCCTGAACGAATAAAGCGTTCAGGCGTTTTATTTTAAGTCGATGTAAATTACAATCAAAACCTGAGTAACCTTACTGCTTCTTGCATAAATCTCTACTGCTCCGCTATCGCTTCAAAGTACTTTGTAAATTTGTTTTAATAATTTTCAGGGTAAAAGATAAAACGTCGGTTTAAGCAGTTGTTGATAAGTCTTTATACTTGTTTTATCCTTTTCGGGGGCTAAGCCTTCGAAAGAGCAATATAGTTATGGTTAATCATTTTCGACCGATTACTTAGATAATTATGCAGTACGCTGTAAAATCGCTTATAACCTTAGTGATTGAAACTTCCCAAAGGAAAACCTTATGACCCTTCCAACCAAGATCGCCGTCATCGGGGCGGGCAGCGCCCAGTTTGGCGAGAATACCCTCTCGGCTCTTATCCGTTCGAAGAAATTGCGCGGCTCCTCGATTGCCCTGGTGGACCGTAACCAGGCCAGCCTCGACATCGTCAAGCGCCTCGCCGACCGCATGAACAGGGAGTGGGATGCGGACATGAATATCAGCGCGCACCTTCATCATCATGAAGCCCTCGAAGGAGCGCAGTTCGTCGCCTCCGCCATCGAGGTCGGAGCTCGCGAAGGACTGTGGCGTAACGACTACGAGATCCCGCTCAAATATGGTGTCCATCAACCTTATGCCGAGAACGGCGGCCCTGGCGGGTTCGCACACGCGGCCCGTAACATCGGCCCAGTCATGCAGATCGTGCACGATATGGAAAAGGTCTGCCCCCAGGCCTGGTTCATCAACTTCACCAATCCGATGGTGCGCATCTGCGACGCGGTCAACCGTCACAGCCGGATCAAGGCGGTCGGTCTGTGTCATCAGATCTATGCGGGCTACAGCATGGTGGGTGTGGCGCTCGCGAAGGAACTCGGCATCGAGGTGCCTCCCGAATTGACCGGTATGCACGCCGCCGTGGATCAGGCCGCCGCACAGGAAAGTCTCAAGAAGCAGATGTTGCCTTTGCTGGACATCCGTGCTGCAGGCTTGAACCACTTCACCTGGATCCTCTCCATCCGCGACCGGAAAACAGGCGAGGACTTATATCCGCTGTTTCGCAAACGGTTTTTCGAGCTGGACCCAAAATTCGAGCCGCTCACAAGGGACATCTTCTCGACCTTCGGTCTGTTCCCCGTTCCAGGCGATACCCACCTGTGCGAATATCTGCCCTGGGTCTCCGACCCGCAAACCAAGCCCTGGGAGAAATACAACATCCGTCTTTACGATTGGGATCTGATGGCATCCGTCCGCGATTTTGAATTGGATCGTCTGGACAAAATGGCCGATGGGAGCATGACCATCGAGGGCTTACAGGATACAGATTCAGAAGGGGCGCTCGAAATGATCGAGAATATGGCCGGTGCAGGCACTCATTATCATGTTGCCGCCAATCTCTCCAACCAGGGGCAGATATCGAATCTGCCCACCGGCGCAACCGTCGAGACACCGGTCATGGTGGATGGAGCAGGCGTACATCCGGTGCATGTGGGCGCGTTGCCCGAACCCATCGCCGAACTCTGCCGGCGCGAAACAACGGCGGCGCAGTTATGCGTCGATGCGGCCGTCGAAGGAGACCGCGAAAAAGCTTTACAGTGCCTGCTGCTCGATCCGGTCATCACCGACCTCCAGGCGGCTAAAAATATCCTCGATGATTATCTTTTGATCTATAAAGAATATCTACCGCAGTTCTGGAAAAAGTCAATGTCATAATAGAGAGTCGGTTTTGTTAAGGTTACAACCATTATTTTTTTGTAACTCAGAATCCTGATAAGAAGTAACCGAAAAAAGGAATGTGCGCAGGGCATACACCCTGCGCACATTCCTTTTTTCGGAATTCTTCGTTCCAGGCTTTCAGTCTGAGGCGAAGATATGTTACGAAATATAAGTGCAATGCATTCTGTGGACGCGAAGTTGTATCACTTTCACCAACCCGACTCATCGTTACGATGATTTTACATATTGAGCCAAAATAATTCGCTTATTAAGTCAGTATGATTACCTTAACAACACGTTGATTGAATGAATTTATCGTTGCCGAAGGAAAAAGACATGGTTGTCTTAACAAATACGTCGATTATCAATTGATTTATCGAACCTTAAAATTTTTAAATTCATGCCTAAATACAGGCTTAAAGCCTTGAATATTTCCATATATGGCGGTAATATAACAATGATGATGACAATTACATTCATCATCTGGATATAACTTTTCGACATCATCGAATCAAAAATCTTTAAGATGAGTTAATCCAATCACGATCAATAAAGAGAATAAGAATGTACCTTTGTGTTTTAAGCAGTCTTCCTGAAGAACCCGATCCTCCATACGATCCATCCCCGCATCTCGAGGGAAGGAAGTGGAGACATCATGTTGTTCAGAACACGAATGTGGAAGACCAGATCAAGACATTGATGGACGACGGCGTGGATGTTTTCATCAACCTGTGCGATGGCACACCGGATGAACCCGTGGCCGGCATCAAACTCGTCAAGGCCCTGGAAAAATTAGGCGCGGCCTTCACCGGCGGCGACTCTTCCTTCTTCGATCCCACCCGCCAGGAAATGAAGCGCGTGGCTGCCCGTGTCGGTGTTCCAACGCCTGCCTCCACTTTCGTGAAGTCGATGGCCGACGTCGAACGCGCCAGCCGCACTTTGCGTTTCCCGATGCTGGTCAAACCGCCGCATGGTTATGCCAGTTTTGGAATACGGAAGAATTCACGCGTGACGAACGTGGAAGACCTGAAAAAACAGGCTGCCATCACCATGAAAGACGATGGCCGCGCCCTGATCGAAGAATTCATCGAAGGCCGCGAATTCACCTGCCTCATCGCGGAAAACCCGGATGACCCCACCCACCCCATCACATTCAAGCCGGTGGAGTTCATCTTCCCCGAAGGCGAGTCCTTCAAACATTACGACATGAAATGGGTCGAATATGACAAGATGAAGGTCGTCCCGATCGACAACCCCGATTATCGACCGCCGCTTGCGCGAATATACGACCAAGGTCTTCCAGGAATTCAAAGGCAACGGCTATGCCCGCTGCGATTTCCGGCTGGGCAAGGACGGCGAACTTTATATGCTCGAGATCAACCCGAACTGCGGCATCTTCTATCCGCCCTTCGATCCCGGTTCGGCAGATTTCTCGTTGTTGGCCGATCCGATCGGCCATCAGGGCTTCATGGACCTCATCATCCGTTCGGCCCTCAAACGACAGGCCGACTCCCTGCGAGTGGTGACCCCGCAGATCGTCGGCAAACGCGAAATGGTAAAGCAGGAAATCGCCAAGCCGCAAACCAAGCGGCAGTCGGTCAAACGCGAGACGGCCAAGCGCAACGTCTAAAGCTAAAATAATTATATCTACTCACACTTTCTCGGCCCACGCTTTCAGCCTGGGCTGAAGAATTTTGAAAAAAAGGATATGCACAGGGCGTACGCCCTGTGCATATCCTTTTGTTTCAGGTATTTCATCCATTGCATGTGAGAGTAGTTAATAATTCCACCGACCAGGTTGTTCTGGATATGGGCAGAATGTATATTCACAATTGGCTTTATTTGAATTATCATGTGCCTGCTTTCCATCCCGATCACCCGCAAAATCCGTTTTCCATTAAGAATTATCTTCTTGGGTCCGGGTGGAAATACTCGATTATCACGATCAACTTAGGAGAAGGAGATCATTATGTCACTCCCACCAATCTTTGAAGTCGTCGTTGGCCTGGTCGTCGTTTATTACATCCTGGGCGCCGTTGTCTCGACCGTCACCCAGATCGTGACAGAATCCCTGGAAACGCGCGGCGCGGCCCTGGAAAAGTATCTCCTGCAAATGGCCGGCGACAAAACCGTTGACCTGACCAACCTGCCGCAGATCAAGGCGCTACGTCCCATCCGCTATGCAAACTGGTGGAGCTGTCCTGGGATCGGGCGTGGAGGAGAAAAAGGTCGAAAAGATCCCGGCCGATACGCTCGTGAGCGCCTTCTTCGATGTCGCCGGGTTGACCGCCCAGCAGAACATGAGCGCCCCGGACCTGCACACCACCATCAGCAAACTACCTGAATCGGAAGGAAAGCACGCCCTGCTCGGATGGATCGAACAAGGCGTGACGAACATCAGTCGACTTGCGCACCAGGACGAATGACTACGTAACCGGGACGCTCAACCAGGCTTCCTTGCTGTTCAAGGCCAGGGCCCGCAGTTTTGTCATCATCTTCTCCCTGCTTATCACGCTTGCTTTTGGAACGGACAGCATCCAGTTGGCCAAGGACCTGTGGAACGATGCCAGTCTGCGCGCCATCGCCGCCCAACAGGCCGCTTCCATTACTTCCCAGACACCCACCACAGACATTACCGCGTTGGTCAACCAGTTGGGTGCACTCTCATTCAAAATAGGCTGGTGGCAAGCATCGACCCAACCTGCACCGAAAAATCCCCTCGATTGGCTTAGTTTTGCCTTCTTTAAATTCGTAGGGCTGCTCATTACGGCCGTGGCGGTCTCACAGGGATCGTCCTTCTGGTATGACGTATTAAAGAAAATGACCGGCGTTTCTTCGTCACCAGGAGGCGGGAGCAGCGATGGGAGCGGCAGCGGTCCTGCCGGGTAAGCCTTATTTGAATACCGATTTATACGAGAAAATCTCCAAGTTTTAGTTTGCCGGAGTCAATGCGTCTAATACCATTCGAGTTTGAAATTGACTGATAAAACAGAGACTCCCTAATTAATTAGGGAGTCTCCTAGTTTAAAGAATTAATGCATCCGATACTCTTCTCAATCAAAAATTATCTAAATTACAAAACAGCGCTGTTCTACGCCGCGAGCGAAAAGTAATATAACTTACTAGTAACCACTTTGTTTACCATACACTTTGGAGTAGTGAGTTGAAAAAGCTGCTTTGATCACTTATGTTTACGGATATAAATTTAGAATAACATATGCGCCCACATCTTGATTGGTTGACTGTCCATTTTGATAAATATTCGCCGTCAAAACAACTAATAGGACAACTGGCTGAGTTCTCATTTCGCAAATCCGGAAATAAACTAATACCTAAATCTTTCACGCCATCGGCCTTGAGACTCATTATAACGTTTTGAGGCGCAAAAATCCCCACATTAGGAATTCCTAGATCAGGAAGTTGCGAGATTTCTTTCCAGTCCCTCTGGTGATTATCCAATACAAATATTCGAGCATTAAAATCTGAGGACGTTTCAATTTCAATATCAGATTTTAAGCGGACGAAGAGACCTACTGACTTTCCAATCTTAAATGAGTTCAGGGCAATAGGTGCATATACTGCCAAGTCGTGATTGAGTTCTGAAGAAGGTATCCCTATGTTAGGAATACTAGGCAGGTTATGAGGCGAACAATTTGTTAGAAAAAGTGTCAAGAAAACGAAGAATATGATTCTTGAATTGCACTTTATATTCAATTTTATCTCCGCCGAAGTTCGCTTTATTCAATAAATATGATACCTTTTGAATTGGAATAAGTCTAGAAATGCAAAAAGCCCAACCTTTAGTTCGCCGGAATCGATGCGTCAGATTCCTTATGCTGTCGAAATACTATTTTCAGACTCCGAAAGTGTCACCTAAACCAAAAATCGCCTTTTTAGTGAGTATGTTTCTTATTAAGTAGACACGAAAGATTTATTCGTAAGGTCTAACGAACTTGTAAAGGTTCAGTTGCAATCACCACTTTATACAACTGAATTCCCTATATTAGTTTTAGTCCCTTATTTCACTCCACTTTTTCAACAGCTTAAGCACTTTTCTGCCACCATTTTTTTATAGTGGTTATGAAACTCTCTCTGTTATTGTCAGATTGAAAGGCCCGACGTGGTATTAGGAAAGAATTGCCATTTCTTCTCATAATGACAATATGTTCAGATGTGGTTTCTATATTGGCAATATCCTTCCACTTGACTTCTCCACTTCTTGATCCAATTTCTGTTTGTATTCCACCTTCATTAACCGTAAGCGTTCGAATTTGTGGCTTATACATTATTTGAGGAAAAAATATCAAAAAAACTTAATACACCTATTGCGATCAGGAAGCCATATAGCACAAATCGATAATCTTCTATGGGCCAGTGCCCATCGAGTGTACTTACAAAAAACAAAACGATGAAGAATATAACAACATGATACTTCCAAAGGCTTCTTTTTCCATGTTCGCCAATACCAATCTGCAATCTCTCTTCTAGTTGTAGCGTATTTCAGTGTTATATCCATGCTTCACCTTTGTGCCGCTGAATTATTTCTTAATGAAAATCACTATAAACAAGATAGCCTAATTCAATTTAATTCCAAATCCTGAAGGTTCTTTATCCACCTAACCAGGTGCTTACCTGCACTTAATTCGATGAAGGGATCTCATAGACTGTGTGTGATAAGTTGAAATAAGATATAGACAAGGATGATGTAAAAAAACAAAGCAATCACCCTGTTTACCCAAAGTTCTCGTTTTGGATCCATCTTTCCAATATTGTATTTGTACATACGTCCCTCAGCTTCTCTTTTCTTTCTCAAGAATTCCTGCGGGTTCGTCCAAAGCCCATATGTTCCGTATATTACTCCAACGGACCAAAGAGCAAAAAATATCGGAAATATAAAAGGCAGAAGACTCATCGTTACGTTAGGACGTGCGCGGCTGACCTGCCAGGACCTCATCGCCGCCATCCACCACAAGGGTTTGACCCGTAACCCAACGTGATTCATCCGAAGCTAAATACAGTACAGCGAACGCAATGTCTTCCGGTTGGCCTTTACGAGCCAGGGTTTGTTGAGGCAGACCCACCAAACCCTGAGCTAGCGGTTGTCGAATAAGTCCCGGGCAAAGGCAATTGACTCTAATATTGAAGGGGTAGAGTTCGCGCGCCAAGTTGCGTGTAAAGCCAATGACTCCTTCCTTGACCGACCCATAGGCAACATTTGCGTCACGAAGAGTTTTATATGCCGCACCTACCGTAATGATCGCCCCGCTTCCAGCCTGTTTGAAATGAGGGATCACTGCGCGAGTGCCATGGAACAAGCTCATTAGATGGTTGCGTAATAAACCCTGGAAAAATTCCTCTTCGGTTTCCGGGAGATCATTCGTATGCCTGAAACCGCCTCCCGGTAAGGAGATAAAAACATCCAATCGTCCAAAAGATTTAATGGTTTGCGCCACCGCATCTTCCATTTGTGATTTTTCGGCTGCGTCGGCTTGAATGGCAATGGCCCGATCGCTGATTTCGTTCCCGGATTTCTCGAGCAATGAAATCAATCACCACTGCTTTCCGGGCGACAAGCGCGACGCGTGCGCCTTCCTGTGCAAATAATAAAGCTATCGCACTGCCCATTCCGGGACCAACCCCAGAGATCAATACGACTTTATCCTCGAGGCGCATATTTCCTCCAATTCACATTTTGTAAAGGATCATTTGCTGAAATCTGATTTGGTTATTCGGCTCTCCAGCGCGCATAAACGGCCTGCGAGAGCAGTCGCCCAGCCGATCTTTCGCGCGTGACCAATTCTCCCCTATCCATATTCCCTTTGAAATTACTAACCACATCTTGCAATGCCTGCCCGATGTGAATGGCTGATGTTTTTATGGCATAGGCCGTGACGATCATAAATAGGGGTCGGTCGCTCAAGATCGCGGAGCAGTCTTTAAGCAGGTCAGGCAGGGATTTGTAAACCTCCCATACCTCGCCCTTGGGTCCACGGCCAAACTTTGGAGGGTCCAGGATAATGCCGTCATATTTTGCGCCCCGGCGTCCCTCGCGTTCGACAAATTTGAGCGCATCGTCCACGATCCAGCGGATGGGTTTATCTTCCAGCTTCGAAAGCGCCTGGTTCTCACGCGCCCAGGTGACGGACTTCTTGGAGGCATCCACATGAGTAACTTGTGCACCTGCCTCGGCCGCTGTTAAGGAAGCCAGGCCTGTATATCCAAACAAGTTAAGAACTTTTATCGGGGCTTGGCTATTCTTTGATCGAATTGCCTCCGACATAAATTCCCATTGAGCGGCAGTCTCAGGAAAAACTCCCAGGTGCCTGCCGGGAGTTGTCATCGCCCAGAAACGGATCTGTGCTTCTTTTTTATCTGCGGCCTCCGGAGTCAGGTCGTATCGCATTTCCCAACGTTCTTCCACTTTTTTCTTGAAGACCCAATGTCCCCCACTTTCTTCATTTGTCGGTTGGAATATGGCGTGAGCCTTCTCCCATTCTTTATTGGATAAACCTTGTTTCCACATCGCCTGCACTTCGGGGCGGATAAAAATATATGGCCCAAAGCGTTCCAGCTTCAGGCCATTGCCGGTATCGAGTAATTCATAGTCCTGCCAGTTTTGGGATTCGAGCACGGAAAAGGTGGAGAAAGTATCCATAACGAGTGGGCAATAAGTCCTATCTTATTGGAAAGGTTGCTTAAATATCTTGTAATCCTAAACTAAATCATGTACAATGTGGGAGAAAGTGGTAAGAAGTGGATGGACGCCGGAACCCCGGCGTTCTCCCATTAAAAAAGGATTAGCACATATGTTCTTGGGCCAGTACCAACATTCACTCGATGAGAAAGGCCGCCTGATGATCCCGGCGCGCTTTCGTGAAATGTTGGAGGGCGGCGCCTATGTCACCCAGGGCTTCGACAAATGCCTGATGGTATTGACCGAGCCTTATTTCAAACAGGTTTACGACAATGTCAACACCATGAACCTGGCCGATCCGAATGCACGCCTGCTGCGCCGGCTCATCTTTGCCAATGCATATCCCGTTGAGGTGGATAAAGTCGGCCGCATCCTTGTCCCACAGAACCTTCGCCAGTTTGCGGGTCTCGACGGCGAAGCAATCGTTGCCGGACAAGGCGATTACTTTGAAGTATGGACACCGGCGGCCTGGGATGAACAGATGAAACGCATCCAGGATACCGAGGCGAACAACCAGCGTTTTTCAACGCTGGATCTTTCAAACAAGACAGCCGCATAACGATCCAGTCGTCATTGCTTCCAATGAACAACCCGCAGCATCAACCTGTACTTTACCAAGAGATTATACACGCGTTGCAGCCGAAAAGTCCCGGCTGCTACATCGATGGGACAGTCGGGGCGGGCGGTCACGCCCGCGGAGTTTTGGAGGCCTGTGCGCCGGACGGACGCCTGCTGGGTCTCGATCTTGACCCTCAGGCGTTGGCGCTTGCACGTGAGACCTTGGCTCCTTACGGCAAGCGCGTCGAGTTGGCCCAGGCCTCCTATGTTTCCCTGCCGGAGGCAATGCAAAAAATCGGCTGGGAACGGGTGGACGGAATCTTATTGGATTTGGGAGTTTCTTCGATGCAGTTGGATACACCGGAGCGCGGTTTTTCCATACAACATGAAGCGCCTTTGGATATGCGCTTCGATCCGGGCTTTGGGCTGACGGCGGCGCAGTTGATCAACTCGATACCTGAAGCCGATCTCGCCGAAATACTTTTCAAATACGGCGAGGAACCGCGTGCGAAAAGTATCGCAAAGATGATCGTGCAGGCCCGGCCGATCGAGACGACGACGCAGTTGGCGGAGATCGCCAAACGGGCCTACCCCGGACACAGCCGTGTCCACCCGGCGACGCGGACGTTCCAGGCTTTACGCATCGCCGTGAACGACGAATTGGCCGCCCTGGAAGACGTGCTGCCCAAGGCAGCCTTCGCCTTACGTCCGGGCGGCAGGCTGGCAGTGATCTCCTTCCACTCGCTGGAGGATCGCATCGTAAAGGATTTCATCCGGCAGGAAAGCAAGGACAAGGTCAACCCGCCGTACGAACATTTATATGAGGTGGAGCGCAAGGCGGCATTGAAAGAGATCAACCATAAACCCATCACGCCGGATGAAGAGGCGGTAAGAAATAATCCTCGCGCCCGCAGCGCAAAATTAAGGGTAGCAGAGAAGATATAAGCAGGGAACAGGCAGACATGAATATACCTAACGTCAACCATACAGTGATCAATACCGTTCAGGCCTATAAACAGGCTCCCTGGCGCGTCCAACGCCAGTGGATCGGTACATTCATGCTGGCCGTGCTCGGACTTGCCATGGTCGCCGCCATATATCTTGATGTCACCTCGCAAGCCGCCATCTCCGGCCGTGAGATCCAGGACCTGACCACCGAGATGATCACTACCCAGCAAGCCAATGCCGACCTGCAGACCAAACTGGCCGGGTTGACTTCAAATAGCGTGATGGAAACGCGCGCGCAGGCCCTTGGTTTTAAACCGGTCGATCCCAGCCAAATGGCATACCTGGTCGTCCCGGGATATACTGCGCCCATCCCTGAAATACTTACCGGCGTATCGGCATTAAGACCCAGCGCCCCGAGCATCCCGCCCGACTATACCGAATCCCTGCTTGACTGGTTGGACCAGCGGCTGCGTTCCGCCTCGACCACCAGCTTGATAGGGGTCTCGCAATGAGAGAGCAATATGCCTGGCGTTCGCTGCTTATAGCCGGGATATTGGGATTTATTGGGATTACCGTAATCCTGCAGATCGTTCGCATACAGAATAGTTCCGAGGCTGCCATATTCCGGGCCCAGGCCAACGAATACGAAAACGTACTTACGACCTATTATCCAGAACGCGGCGAGATTTACGATCGGAATGGTCATCTGCTGGCCGGGAACAAGACCGTCTTTGAAATCGGCGTGGAACTAAGTTATGTGAATGACAAACGGGCCATTGCCCTGGCAGTGGGTGCAGAACTCGGGTTGAACCCGGACGACCTTTATAAACAAATGACGAACCCGCAGGCCGGCCAGCAATACCTGGTCCTGGCCAATTATGTCGATGCAGATAAAGCCGCCCGGCTCCAACAGCTCAAGCTTGCCACCGACGCGCAAACAAAGCCGGGCGAACTCAGCAGCCTGGCAGGGCTTGAGTTCACACCCCACCCCGAGCGCAGTTACCCTGAAGGCTCCCTGGCTTCCAACCTGCTCGGCTTCGTCAGCCACGAAGGGCGCGGTTATTTCGGGATCGAAGAGAAGTACAATGATCTCCTGGCGGGCAATCCCGTGCAAGTATGGGTGCCTACCGACCCGAATAAAGCCCTGGATATTCCAAAGGTGCCCAACGGCACCACCCTGATCTTAACGATCAACCGTGACCTGCAGGCGTCCGTCGAACAAATCCTCGATGATTCACTAACAAAATACGGCGCGGTGCACGGGACCATTGTTGTCATGGATCCGCACACCGGTGAGATATTGGCACTCGCCTCTTCCCCGCGCATGGATCCCAACCAGTTTTGGAATTATGGGACAATTTATCAGAACGCCAGTGAATTTGACAGGGCTATCAGCGAGCCGTACGAGCCGGGTTCGACCATAAAGGTCCTGACCATGGCTGCCGCGCTGGATAGCGGTACGGTCGTCCCATCCACATCGTTTTTAGATACGGGAGAAATTCTTGTCGGCGGCGCAACCATACATAACTGGGACGATCAGGCCTGGGGACAGCAGGACATGATTGGCTGTTTGCAGCATTCATTGAATGTCTGCCTGGCGTGGGTCTCTGAAAAAATGGGGGCGCAGACCTTTTACACTTATATGAACCGTTTTGGTTTCGGACATCTCACCGGCGTCGACCTGGCCGGGGAAGCGGCAGGCCGCTTGAAGGTCCCAGGCGATGGCGATTGGTATCCCGTAGACCTGGCCACCAATGCCTTTGGCCAGGGCATATCGGTAACGCCGCTGCAAGTAATGATGGCCGCCTCTTCCGTTGCCAACGATGGCCGGATGGTCACCCCCCATGCTTTATACGCAATGATACGGGACGGACGGCAATATAACGTGCCTGCCCAGTTTGCCGGGTCGCCGATCACGGTGGCTACTGCACATACTCTCACCCAGATGTTGGTGGCCTCGCTTGAAAATGAGGCCTCTGGCGCGCTCGTACCCGGTTATCGGATCGCTGGCAAAACAGGCACCGCTCAAATCCCGGACGAATATGGATACGAGCCCGATGTAACCAACGCCTCCTTCATCGGTTGGGGCCCGGTGGATGACCCGAAATTTATGATCTACGTATGGCTTGAAAGACCATCCTCTTCGATCTGGGGCTCCGATACCGCCGCCCCGGTGTTCTCTGAGGTCGCCAAACAAACGATCCTTCTGCTGAATATCCCGCCCGACAACATTCGGAATGAAATCGCCAAACCATAATGTTGACACTAGCCGATGCAATCGAAGCTTTAACGAATAACCGTCCTGCGGCTGCCGCCATTATCACCGAGGCAGCCATCAACTCACGGCAGGTCATACCGGGTTCGTTATTCGTTGCACTTCCGGGCGAACACACTGACGGGCATGACTTTGTCGGTGAAGCATTCAAGCGCGGGGCTTCTTTTGCATTAATTCAAAAAGATATGGACACCTCCTTCCGAACCATCGACCTGCGCGGCAGCCTGCCATCCGGATCCGCGCCCGACCTGACTCCTCCGCTTTGCCTGCGCGTGGACAATACTCTCACTGCGCTCCAGCAGATCGCGCGCTTTTGGCGCCGAAAACTCAACCTGCGCGTGATCGGCATTACCGGCAGTGTCGGTAAATCAACGACCAAGGAAGTGATCGGGCAGGTCCTGTCGGAACGCTATCACACGCTGAAAAGCCCGGGCAATCTGAACAACGAGATCGGACTTCCGTTAACCATACTCCGCCTGGGGACAGGTCATGAACGGGCTGTGCTCGAAATGGGGTTTTATGTCCCCGGCGAGATCGCCTTCCTTTGCGATATTGCCCTGCCGCAGGTCGGTGTGGTAACCAATATCGGGACCGTCCATGCAGAACGCGCCGGGTCACAGGAAGCGATTGCGCGCGGCAAATCCGAGTTGGTTCAAAGCCTGCCCCCCGCACCGGAAGGCATGGCGATTTTGAATTTCGACGATCCCTTCGTACGCAAAATGGAAGAGAAAACCAAGGCACGCATTTTCTTTTACGGACTTTCTGCAGAATCCGATCTGTGGGCAGATCAAGTCGAAGGCCTCGGCCTGAACGGCATTCGCTTCCGGCTGCATTACGAACGTGAGACCATGCACGTCCATATCCCGATGATCGGACGGCATTCAGTTGAAACCGCCTTGCGGGCGGTCGCCGTCGGTTTGGTGGAAGGATTGAACTGGCAGGAAATACTGCACGGCCTGCAGCAGGGTAATTCACAACTGCGTCTGGTGGCGGTCCGCTCCGAGACCGGCGCCGTGATGCTGGACGATACGTATAATGCCTCGCCGGAATCGATGTTGGCTTCGCTCAACTTATTAGGTGAACTGGAGGGTCAGCGCAAAATTGCCGTCCTGGGCGATATGCTGGAACTGGGACCTTATGAAGCGCAGGGACATGAGATGGTCGGTCTGCGTGCCGCACAAGTTGCAGATATACTCGTGACGCTCGGATCGCGGGCACATATCTATGCGAAGGCCGCCCGTCGTGCCGGTATGAAGCCCGCCCAGGTTTTTGAATTTGAGGAGAATACCGCCATCATCGAATGGCTTCGAATGAACTTATCGAAGGAAGATGCCGTGCTGTTAAAAGGTTCGCATGGTTTACGTATGGATCGCATCCTCGCCGAACTGGAGGTAGTTTCATGAAACAAGTCGCGCTGGCCCTCAGTCTGGCCGGGTTATCTTTTATTATGACGGTTATCTGGGGCGGTCCATTGCTGCGCATCCTCCGCCATTACAAGATCGGCAAGATCATCCGCGTGGAAGAACCCAGCCATCATTCCGTGAAGATGGGCACGCCCACCATGGGCGGCGTGATGTTCATCGTGCCGGTGCTTCTGCTTACGATTCTGCTGAACGCTGTGGCTTTGATCGGTTTCACGCAGAGCGGCGTAGGACGTTCGGTGCTTGTCCCGATGATCGTCATGGTTTGCCTTCGCGATCCTCGGCGCTGTGGACGATTGGCAGGGTATTACGCGGTAAACGCAAAGGGGAGGGTATGCGGGCCCGCACCAAGTTCATATTCCAGGTCATTCTTGGGGTCGGCACTGCCTGGGTCCTGAAATTCATGCTCGGCGTGCCGGATATGTTCGTCCCCGGCATCAAAGGATTTTTTGACCTCGGCTGGTGGTATGTACCGATTGCCGCTTTCATCATCGTCAGCATGTCGAATGCAGTTAATTTCACCGATGGCCTGGACGGCCTGGCGGGTTTGATCGCCGCGACTGCCTTTGCCGGTTACGGGATGATCGCACTGAATCAACACCAGGTCTATCTGGCCCGCTACTGCTTTACGCTGGTCGGTGCGATGTTCGGTTTCTTATGGTTCAACGTACATCCGGCGGAATTGATCATGGGCGACACCGGTTCGCTCGCGCTCGGCGCCACCCTGGCTGTCGTTGCCCTGATGACCAGTCAATGGGTCGTCCTGCCCATTATAGCAATCATCCCTCTCAGCGAGATCGTAAGCGTGGTCATACAGATCGGATATTTCAGATACACAAAAGGGAAACGTTTTTTCAAGATGGCTCCCGTCCATCTACATTTTGAATTACTTGGCTGGAGCGAGACCCAGGTCGTTCAAAGGTTCTGGTTGATCGGTCTGTTGGCCGCCATGGTTGGGGTTGGCCTGGCGCTGGTATAAATAATGAGCGATTGGAACGGCAAACGCGTGCTAATCTTGGGAGCCGCCCGACAAGGCCTGGCTTTAGCGCGCTGGTTGACCCGGCACGGCGCGCAGGTGACCTTGAGCGATAAACGATCGGAAGCCGAGCTCGCTCCGGCGTTCGATGCTTTGACGCGGAGTGCCCATCCAATGGGCTGATTGGGGGCCATCCCCTCGAATTGCTCGATCAGGCCGATCGTTTTGTGCATTTCAGGCGGCGTTCCGCTTGCCCTCCCGATCGTGGAGGCAGCCGTCAAACGCGGTATTCCGCTTTCCAATGATACGCAGATCTTCATGGAAGCTGTTCCCTGCAAAACGATTGGCATTACCGGCTCGGCAGGCAAGACCACCACAACCACCTGGTTGGCAAAATGGCAAAGAATGCTTACGGCGAAAAAGCCTATCATCGGCGGCAACATCGGCGATCCGCTCATCAATTATGTCGACGATATGCAGCCCGATGATCTGGCAATTCTTGAAATCTCATCTTTCCAATTGGAGCAAATGACCATTTCGCCGCATATTGCCTCGATATTGAACATCACGCCCAACCATCTGGACCGTCACGGAACGATGGAAGCCTATACAACCGCCAAAGCGCGCATCCTGGAATTCCAATGTGAAAAGGATATTGCCGTTCTGGGTCGTGATGATGCCGGCGCGTGGGCTTTGCAGCGGCCAGTGTCAAAGGCAGGCTGCATTCGTTCGGATTCAGCAAAATGGATGAAGATGCAGAAGGCACGTACTATGCCGGCGGAATTCTTTATCTTTACGATCATCACGTCGATATCCCTCTCCTGCGCCGCGAGCAGATCGACCTGCGCGGCGACCACAACGTCATGAATGTGCTGGCTGCTTTCGCCATCGGCCATGCGGCCGGTCTGCCGCTGGATGCCATGCTGACTGCCGCAGAAGATTTTCGAGGCGTACCGCACCGGCTCGAATTTGTTCGCGAAATCCACGGTGTGCGGTGGTATAACGACTCGATCGCCACAGCTCCCGAGCGGGTGCTGGCCGCCCTGCATTCGTTTGAAGAGCCGATCGTTCTTCTCCTGGGCGGTCGCGATAAAAATTTGCCGTGGGAAGACCTGGCGGCATTCATCCATGAACGCGTGGATCATGTCGTTATTTTTGGCGAGGCGGCAGAAAAGATCGCAAAAGCGATGGGGGTTCAAGGCTCATGGAAAAGACCGTTCACTCTCGATCGCGTCGAACATCTGCAGACAGCCGTCCAAAAAGCGGCGGAAGTGGCCGAGACTGGCGATGTCGTCCTGTTTTCACCCGGCGGCACCAGCTTCGACGAGTTCAAGGATTTTGAAGAACGAGGAGAAAAATTTAGATTATGGGTACACGAGCTTTCATAAACGAACTATCACGCCTGCTGAAACACAGCCAGCCGCCAGGCCAGGCCGCGGCCTTGACTTGCCGCTGCTGGTGATCGATCATCGCGCTGATCATCTTCGGGCTGGTCATGATGTTTTCAGCTTCCTGGGATTATTCGCTGCTGGAGTATGGCTCACCGATGTACATGTTCGAGCACCAGTTGATGTGGCTTGGGATTGGTCTCGTTGCCGCTTTCCTGTTATCACTCTTTGATTATCATCACTGGCGCAAGCTGATCGTCCCTGTCATGGGGTTGACCATCCTCCTGCTGGCAGCCGTCCTGTTCATGAATGAGATCCGCCTGGGCGCGAAACGCGCGTTGTTCAGGGTTCGTACCAGCCATCCGAATTGGCAAAGCTGGTCACCATTTTATATTTATCGGTCTGGCTGTATGCCAAGCGGCAGATGCTCCATGATATTTCGCTCGGACTGTTTCCGCTGGGCGTGATCCTGGGTGTGATCGGCGGTTTGATCTATCAACAACCCGACTTGAGCGCGGCCGCGACCGTCCTCATTATCGGCGGCTTGCTGTTCTTTCTGGCAGGCGGTGACCTGAAACAGATTGGCATCCTGCTGGTCATCGCGGTCGCAGCCGGCTGGATCGTGGTACAGATCAGCCCAACCGGGCATGAGCGTGTGGCCGAGTTCATTGCCGGGTTGAAGGACCCAACACAGGCTTCTTATCATGTCCAACGTTCGTTCGAAGCCATTGTCAATGGAGGCTGGTTCGGCGTCGGGATCGGACGCGCACAATCGAAATTGACCGGTTTGCCCGTACCGCCTACGGACAGTATCTTTGCCGTGATTGTGGAAGAGCTTGGCTTATTCGGCGCGCTGATTCTGATTGGAATGTATGCCCTGGTGATCTGGCGCGGATTCGTCATCGCGCGCCGCGCACCCGATATGCTTGGCACCCTGCTTGCCACCGGTCTGGTGGCATGGATCGGGCTCGAAGCCGGCATCAACATGACAGTGATGGTCGGGCTGATGCCGTTCGCCGGCAATGCCCTGCCTTTCATCAGCGCCGGAGGCTCAAATCTGGTTTCATCTCTGGCAGCAATCGGTATTTTACTGAACATCTCCCGCCAGAGAGGCGAGATAACCAACGACGAAGAATGGAGATCATATAGTGCGGCTGTTAATTTGCGCGGGTGGAACCGGCGGCGGCGTGTATCCCGCCCTCGCCGTGTTCCAGGCTCTGAACGCTAAGCATCCAGATGTCGAAACTACTTTGGGTCGGTGGCGAAAGCGGCATGGAAGCTGAACTCGTGAAACGTGCAGGACTTCCCTTTACCTCCATACCTGCCGCAGGTCTGCATGGTGTAGGCCTGCGGGCTTTGCCGCGCAACCTGAGCCCAACTTGCACGCGGCGTGTTCGCTTCCCGGAAGATCCTGCGCGATTTCCAGCCCGATGTTCTGTTCTTCACCGGCGGATATGTAGCCGGACCGATGGCTTTTGCGGGACGGCGCGTGCCCACCCTGCTCTATGTGCCCGATATCGAACCGGGTCTGGCCTTGAAATCCCTCGCGCGTTTCGCGGATCGTATCGCGGTCAGCGCGGAAGATTCACAAAAATACTTTTCCCGGAAGGTGTCGTGACGGGTTATCCGGTGCGCCCCGATATTAAGGCCTGGACCAGGAAAAGCGGCCGTGCAGGCACTTAAGCTGGATGACGACTTGCCCGTCCTGCTGGTAGTCGGAGGAAGCAAAGGCGCCCGTTCGATCAATCAGGCCCTCGTGCCCCAGCTCCCCACCCTGCTTGATATGGCGCAGATCGTACACGTCACCGGTCAATTGGATTGGGAAACGGTGGAAACCGCAACCGCCAGCCTGACACCGACACAAAAGAAACGCTATCATGCTTATCCATATTTGCACGAACAGATGGGCGCTGCACTCGCCTGCCGCGGATCTGGTCGTGGCGCGAGCGGGTGCATCTGCACTTGGGAGAGTTCCCATTCTTTGGTCTGCCTGCCGTTCTTGTTCCATATCCATACGCCTGGCGTTATCAAAAAGTGAATGCCGATTATCTCACCCAACGCGGCGCAGCCATCCTCGTGCAGGATGAACTCCTGCAAACGAACTGCTGACGGTTGTGAAAGATCTGCTCAAGGATCCATCCAAGCGCCAGGCCATGCAGAATGGCCATGAGGTCGCTCGTGCAGCCGCAAGCTGCGGAAGCCATTGCCGAGCAGTTGCTTGAACTGGGAGGACAACGCCAATGATGAGCATTATTTATGTCTTATGGATGTACGTCATCCTCTTTGCGGTGATCGGGATGCTGCGAGGCTGGGCAAAGGAATTGCTTGTGGCCTTCAGCGTGATCCTGGCCCTGGCCCTCAACCTGCTGTTGAAACAATACATTCCCATCGTCAGGGACCTGCCCGATGACAGCAGTTCGTTGTTCTGGATCCGAACCCTCATCCTGATCGCGCTGGTCTATTTTGGTTATCAAACGTGGCGCTCGTCCCGCACCTGGCATCCAAGGCCACACGCGAACGTTTACAGGATGCTCTCTTTGGCGCGATCCTCGGCGCCATCAACGGCTATTTGATCGCCGGGACGATGCTGTTTTATCTCGACCAGGCCAAATATCCGTACCCAAATATTATCAGTGCTCCTCCGGCCCAGCTGGCAGCCACCATCACCCAGATGATGGCTTACATGCCGCCTCATTTGCTCGGCGTGCCGGGCATTTACTTTGCCGTGATCCTTGCTTTATCTTTGTTATCGTCGTCTACATCTAAACCGGTACCTGAAGCATCGATATTGATATGACACACGTCCATTTCATCGGCATTGGCGGCAGCGGACTTTCCGCAATCGCCCGCCTCTTGAAAGAGAGCGGATACACCGTTACCGGCTCCGACCGCGCACTAAGCCCATTTGCGACCGATCTGCAGGCGGCCGGCGTGACGATCTACATCGGCCACCATCCGCGCAACATCCAGGGTGCAGACTGGGTTGTCCGCTCTTCTGCCATACCAGATGACAATCCGGAGGTCGTGGCTGCCGGACACGCCAGACATCCCTGTTTACAAGCGGGCCGATTTCCTCGGCAAATGGATGGAAGACAAAACCGGAATCGCCGTGGCCGGGACGCACGGCAAGACCACGACCACCGCCATGATCGCTTTCGTATTGTCGGAACTGGGCCGCGACCCATCCTTCATCGTCGGCGGTGTGATGAACAACTATGGCGTCAATGCCCGCGCCGGAAAAGGTAGCTCCGTTCGTGATCGAAGCCGACGAATATGACCGCATGTTCCTGGGTTTGAAACCGCGCATCGAAGTCATCACCAACCTGGAACACGACCATCCGGATTGCTATCCGACATTCGAGGACATGGTTACGGCCTTTGAATCCTTCATCTCGCTTCTCCCAAACGACGGCACCCTGATCGCCTGCATCGAAGATCAGGGCGCGTCTTCGCTTATGAACCGTGCCCGCCGCCTGGGCCGCCATGTCATTGCCTATACCATGCAAGCCGAGATGACGATCAAAGCGCAGCATTGGATGCAGGCTCGTAATCTCAAGGCGAACGAACGCGGCGGATTCGATTTTGAAGCGGTTATCAATATCGGCACCGTGGATATCCGTCCAGGTCAGCCTGCAAGTGCCGGGCGAGCATAACGTCCGCAATGCGCTCGCGGCGCTGGCCGTTATAGCGGTGCTGGGTCTATCCACCAGGGCAGCCGGGGTTGCACTTGGCAAATTTACGGGCACGGGCCGCCGCTTTGAAGTCAAGGGAAAGAAGAAGGGCATAACGGTCATTGACGATTATGCCCATCACCCCACCGAGATCAAAGCCACGCTGGCCGCGGCACGGGCACGTTATCCCAACCAGCGCCTGTGGGCTGTCTGGCAGCCGCATACATATTCACGCACGAAGACCCTCTTCCAGGATTTCAGCCGCGCCTTTGAGGATGCCGATGAAGTCATCGTGACGGAAATTTATGCCGCACGGGAACCCAAACAGGAATTTTCATCGGCAGAGGTGGTAAGCGCCATGTCACATCCTTCGGCGCGTTTCATCGCTTCCTTGAAAGAGACGACGGAATATTTACTTAAACATCTTCGCAAGCACGACGTCCTGCTCGTTCTCTCCGCCGGTGATGCCGACCAGGTCAGTGCAAACGTGCTGGCCGCTTTGTAAAAGTGAGGTGCAATAATGACTGAAGAAAAGAAACAAACGTATCAATCGGTAACCCTGGGGCTGCCGGAAATAAAAATGGTTTTGGTGCATGCCGGCAACGATGCACAAAATGCAGTGGCCAACCCCATTTTTGTCGACAAGACGAAGGAGCAGCTTGATAAAGAGCAGGTTGTTAGAAAGATCATCGAGCATTTAAAGGTTGATCTGTAGTTCCCGGAAACTCTTTTTGCCATATCCTAATGGTTCAGGTTGATGAGAAACCCATGACCATCCCTGCCGGTCTCGTCGCTGATTTGACCGCCAAATTTGGCGACAAGGTGAAAGAGAATATTCCTCTTGCACCTTACACTTCCGCGCGCATCGGCGGGCCGGCAGACTTGCTCATCACCGCCAATTCAGCCGATGAACTGGCGGCGATCATATCGCTGCTTTGGGAAGCCGGTGCGGACTATTTCATCCTCGGCGGAGGCTCGAACGTACTCGTCAGCGATAAAGGCGTACGCGGGATCACGGTTTTGAACAGGGCCAAAGCCGTCCGGTTTGAAAATGGCGACCAGCCAAAAGTCTGGGCCGAATCGGGCGTCGTTTTCAGCAATCTCGCCAACCGCTGCGCATCAAAGGGTTTGTCAGGACTCGAATGGGCTGCAACTGTCCCCGGCACCATTGGCGGCGCAGTCTATGGGAATGCCGGCGCATTCGGAGGAGACATGTCCGGGCAATTTGATCTGCGCCGAGTTATTGACCGGTACGGGGCGTGAGAAATGGCCCGTTGAAAAGATGGCTTATGGTTATCGGACAAGTGCATTGAAGCGCGGTGAGATAAAAGCAGCAGTGCTTTCCGCCGAACTGACTTTAAAAAACGCGACAAAAGAAGACGTATCTGTTAAAATCGGTGAATTCAGCGAACGCCGCAAGACCAGCCAACCGCCCGGTGCTTCACTCGGTTCGATGTTCAAGAACCCATCCGGCGATTTTGCAGGCAGATTGATCGAGGCCGCGGGGTTGAAGGGCACTCGCATCGGCAACGCTGAGATCAGCCCCATACACGGAAATTTTTTTGTCAACCACGGCAAAACGAATGCAGGTGATATCCGCGCGCTGATCGAGCTGGTACGGAAGACCGTGAAAGATAAATTTGGAATCGAACTTGAATTGGAAATCGAGCTGATCGGAGAATGGGATTCTTAAACGTTCCAACGTTTAGATACCGAACCATTATGGTCAAGAAAAAACTCAACGTTGCAGTGATATTTGGCGGACGCTCCGGCGAACATGATGTCTCGCTGATGTCCGCCCGTAATGTCCTGTCGGTCCTCGATCCCGCGAAATATGAAGTGACGCAGATCGGGATCACCCTCGCCGGCCAATGGCTGACGGGCGAGGACGTGATCGGCAAATTCGAAACCGGAAAGACTAAAGAATTGGAACCGGCGCTGGTTTCACCCGATCCATCCATGCGCGGGGTCTATGTATTACGTGATGCGAATTATGTAAAACTCACGGATGTTGACGTGTACTACCCGGTTCTGCATGGCACCTTCGGGGAAGATGGCACGATACAAGGCTTGTTCGAAATGGCCGACGCTGCTTATGTCGGTGCAGGCGTGGTGGGTTCATCGGTCGGCATGGACAAAGGCGTGTTCAAAGACGTAATGCGCACCAATAACATCCCGTCGGTCGAGTCCGTTATCGTGCTGCGCTCGGAGATCGAGAAAGACATCAATGCGGTCATCGAAAAGGCCGAAAAAGTCAGCGTCTATCCGATCTTCACAAAACCCGCCAACCTGGGTTCCTCGGTGGGTATCACGAAATGCCGTTCACGCTCCGACCTGCAGGAAGGTCTGTTGGAAGCAGCCCTTTATGACCGCCGCGTGCTCATCGAACGCGGCGTGGCGAACGTGCGTGAGATCGAGGTCAGTGTAATGGGCAATGACGATCCGAGGGCTTCCGTCCCGGGTGAAGTCCTTCCCAGCCGGGAGTTTTATTCTTACGAGTCAAAATATGTGGACGGCACCTCGGGCCTGGTGATCCCCGCTCCCCTGCCCCAGGAAACGACCGCCCGCATCCAGGAACTGGCTGTGCGCGCCTACAAGGCCATCGATGCCGCCGGCATGGCACGCGTGGACTTCTTCATCGATAAAGATTCCGGCGAGGTGTATCTCAATGAACTCAATACCATCCCAGGTTTTACCAAGATCAGCATGTATCCGAAACTTTGGGAGGCCAGCGGCATGAGCTATGCCGAACTGGTGGACCGCTTGATCGATTTGGCGATGCAGCGCAAAGCGGATCGCGCCCGCATATCCACTCTTATCGGAGTCAGCCATGAACGGCAAACGCGACCTGACCCGCGCGGAACTGGTGCGCACACGCCGCCGCCAGCAGCCGCAAAAACGGCCTTTACAAACCTCCACGGTTGCATCACGGTCGTTGCCTCCGGTCGTTTCGCAGGACCGGATGAACGAATGTCTCACAGCAGAAAGCAGCACCACTCCAAACACCAAACGACGTTTTCAGGCTGCATTCTCCATGCCGGTTTTGAACTGCGCATGCCTGCTGTCCAGCCTGCCGAATGTCCAGGTCAAATCGCGCTTGCTTTCGCTCTTCTTATCCCTATTTCTGGGCACTGCTCTTTATCTCGGCCTGACCCTGCCTGAGTTCCGTGTCACGGCGGCGCAGGTCTCTGGCAACCAGCGGCTCAGCGCTGCGGAGATCAACTCTGTGCTCAGTTCGTCGGGACAATCCATCTTTACGGTCATCCCTGGCGACCTGGAGACACGCCTGCGTCTCAATTATCCCGAGCTGACGTCCGCGCATGTAACCCTGGGCCTGCCAAACATTATGAGCGTAAAAGTAGTGGAACGCCAGCCCGTCATCTTGTGGCAGCAAAACGGCGGCGTTACATGGATCGATCAAACCGGGGTGGCTTTTCGCCCACGCGGCTCGGCAGCCAATCTCATCAAGGTGAATGCACTGGCGGCGCCTCCGCCCGGTTTGCCGGTGGTGAACGACCCGCTGTCTCCGCTCCCCTACCTTTCGGCGGATATGGTCAAGGCAATCGAGACACTTGCCCCCAGAGTCCCGGCCGGGACAACGATGATCTATGATCCTCAGAATGGATTGGGCTGGTCGGATTCGCGCGGCTGGAAGGTTACCTTTGGAGACGACCCACAGGATATGGCCCTGAAATTACAGGTTTATCAATCGCTGGTCGCTTCATTGACCCAGCAGGGAATTACTCCCGCCTTCATCAGCGTCCAGTACGCAAATGCGCCTTATTACAGGATGAGTCAGTAATATGGAAGAAATTGTAGTCGGTATTGACGTCGGGACAACCAAAGTATGCACACTCGTCGGCCGCGTGGAAGGCGAGAAGTCCATCCGCATCATCGGTGTGGGTATCGAACCTTCAGACGGAATCCGCAAAGGTGTGATCGTGGACCTGGCTAACGCCACACAAGCGATCAAGCATTCGGTCGAACGGGCCGAACAGACTTCCGGCCTTGAAATTACGTCGGCCCTGATCAGCCTGGCAGGCGGGCATGTGTCGTCGATCAACAGCCGCGGCGCCGTGGCCATACCGGGCGGGATCATCGACGCTTCCGATGTTGTGACGGGCGCTCGACCAGGCGCGTGCGATCGCCATTCCGCACGACCGCGAGATCGTGCATATCATCCAGCGCGGCTTCAGCGTGGACGGACAGGAAGGCATCCGCGCCCCGCTTGGTATGCACGGCTCACGACTCGAAGTGGAAGCGCATATCATCACCGCTGCGGCCGCCACCGTCGATAATTTGCGTCAATGCGTCAGCGCGGCCGGCGTGGAAGTCCAGGGCTTTGTATTAAATCCGCTTGCCTCAGCAGAAGTGGTGTTGACGGAACAGGAACGACAAATGGGCGTGGCGGTTTGCGACATCGGCGGCGGCACCACCGACCTGGCGATCTATGTGGATGGCGACGTATGGCATACGATGGTCCTGGCGGTGGGCGGCAATCACCTTACGCAGGATATTGCGCATGGGCTGCGCCTGCCGATCACGCAGGCGGAGGAAGTAAAAAAACAACAGGGCCATGCCGTCAGGTCGGAAGTCGGGGCCGAGGAATATTTCAGCATCCGTCCTTTTGGCGAAGACCAGCCCGTGCGCATCAATCGTCAGGACCTGGCGCATATCATCGAAGCGCGCACTGCCGAGATGTTTGCATTGATCATGCAGGAGATCAAACGCTCAGGCTATGACGGCCTGCTGCCGGCGGGCATGGTGCTGACCGGCGGCACAAGCGCGCTGCCCGGCATCAAGCGGGTGGCCAGCGAAGTGCTGGGCATGCCGGTCCGCACCGCACAACCGGAGAACCTGGTGGGGCTCGTGGATCGTTTGAACTCACCCGCTTACGCAACCAGCGTCGGACTTTTACACTGGGCTTTGACCATGCAGGAACATGAACTGGCGCTCAGCAAACCACACAAGAATCGGCGTTCGAAAGGAGAGAAAAATATGAATCTCGGCAATGTCAAAGAATGGTTCAAGCGACTACTACCATAGTAGGCTTTAAAAGCGGTCATTTTTACTCTCCTCAATAACTGAACGTGATGTTAAAATTGCATCACGTTCTCCAGGACAGAACAATATCCGTACACTTTATCATCTCATGGAGGAACAAATGGACTCGACCAGAAAGCATCAACCCGTGGAGACATTCGCCCGCATCAAGGTCATCGGCGTGGGCGGCGCCGGGCAGAACGCCGTCAACCGCATGATCGATGAAGGCATCCAGGGCGTTGAATTTATCGCTACCAATACCGACGCGCAGGCGCTGGCACTTTCAAAAGCACCCATCCGCGTCCGTCTCGGCGATAAGCTCACGCGCGGCCTCGGCGCAGGCGGCGACCCCGAGATCGGACGCAAGGCCGCCGAAGAATCAGCCGACGAACTCTATAACGTGCTCAAAGGCGCGGACATGGTCTTCGTGACCGCTGGCATGGGCGGCGGCACCGGCACCGGCGCGGCGCCCAGTGGTTTCGCAGGTCTCCAAGGAATGCGGCGCCCTTACCATCGGGGTTGTCACCCGGCCCTTCACATTCGAAGGCGGACGCCGTTCCCAGGCGGCCGAAAGCGGGCGTGACAAAAATGAAGGAACATGCGCATACGCTCATCTCCATCCCGAACGACCGCCTGCTGCAGCTCGCCGATAAGAAATCGAGCCTGCAGGATGCCTTCCGCATGGCAGACGACGTTCTGCGACAGGGCATCCAGGGCATCTCGGAGCTGATCACGGTGCCCGGCCTGATCAACCTCGATTTTGCAGATGTGCGCGCCATCATGTCCGAAGGCGGCGCGGCGCTCATGGCGGTCGGCCGCGGCTCCGGCGATGACCGCGCCAAGATCGCGGCCGAACAGGCCATTTCGAGCCAACTGCTCGACATCACGATTGACGGCGCGCGCGGCGTGCTCTTCAACGTGACCGGCGGCCCGAACCTGACGCTCTTCGAGGTCAACCAGGCCGCTGCCATCATCCGCGAGACGGCGCACCCGGATGTCAACATGATCTTCGGCGCAGTCATCGACCCGGAGATGGGCGACGAAGTACGTGTGACGGTCATCGCCACCGGCTTCGAGCGGAGCGGTGTGCCGCGGCGCGCTTTAGAGCGCCTCACCACCCGCACCGAACGTCCGCTCAACCAAAACGGGATGTTATCCGCACCTTCGACTTTCACCCGCCAAAGCGAATCGGTCAGCGTCAGCTCGGATATGAGACCGTCCAACGAAACCAAGTCCATTACTCCACCTGCCACCTACGGCAACGATGACCTGGACGTCCCGACGTTCTTACGCAACCGGAGGTAATCTCTCACGTTATCCTTGCGAAGGTGAGGCTCGATAAGGCAACCAGACCGCTTGCCCGCTCGACCACCGGAAACCTTCGCAAGCTTGAATGAATCTGGTCGGTTCAGGATAGGGATACAGCGCTGCTGTATCCCTATTTATGTTAAAATAAAAACCAATGACCAATCAACTGCACCGTTTGGAAGACCATCCATCTTATCAGCTGCATCGTAAACAGCTATGGACGCAAATCCTGCTCCCCATTTTGATCGCTGTCCTTGTTTTTGTGGCAGTCATTATCGTTACGAGTCTGGCTACCTTTCGCGGCGAACGGTGATGTGGGCCGCTGGGCAGCCATTTCCACCATATGGCTGGTGTTGCCGGTCATACTCGTGGGCCTGATCTTTCTCATCCTATTGATCGCAATGATCTATCTTATGGCGCGGGTCATGAATTTAATCCCGCCGTATTCTTATCAGGCCCAGCGGATCGTTTATCGTTTCGAAGGCGGCGTCAAGCGTGCCGCGGAAATGGTAAGAAAACCAGTGCTTGCCTTCCAGGAACTTTCTGCGCTGATCAAAGTATATATACGAAGGGTACAGGAAAGGAAGTAGTCACCATGAGCAATAGAGGCAGGATCTTATTTTTCGGCGTTTTGATCGGCGCGGTGACCGGACTGATCGCTGCCATGCTCCTCAACCGCCGCGCAGTCAAAGATGAGAATTCGACAGCAATTACAACCGGGGAAGGGCTTAAATTGGGGGTTATGGTATTCGGGTTATTGAGAGCCATTGCGTCACTTGGAGAAGACGAGAAAAAATGACAAAACTCGGAGGTCTTGAAGACCTCCGAGTTTTTTGGTATCTAAACAAAGTCATGGCACAGTTCATTACATTCCTGCGAGCGATCAACGTGGGTGGTCACACAGTCAAAATGGATCACTTGCGCGAACTATTCGAATCATCCGGCTTTTCGAGCGTTGAAACTTTTATCGCCAGCGGTAACGTTATTTTTGATACAAAATCGGTGGACGCAGCAATCCTTGAAAAGCGTATTGAAAAGCAGTTACGTGAGGAGCTTGGCTATGAAGTTGCCACATTTATTAGAACAGCCTCGAAATTAGCCGATATTGCAAAATACAGGCCTTTCCCAAAACCTGCTATTGATAAAGCCCTTGCACTAAATATCGCTTTCCTGAAGGACAGTCTGGATGAACAATCAAAGCAAAAACTCATGGGGTTGAGGACCGATATTGACGACTTCCATGTCCATGAACGCGAGATTTACTGGTTATGTTTGAAGAAGCAAAGCGATTCTACTTTCTCGAATGCCCTGCTCGAAAAGACCCTCGGCAGGCAGTCAACACTGCGCGGTGTAAACACGATCAAAAAGATGGCAGAGAAATACACTTGAAGCAATGACAGAAATATTATAATGATCGCATTGTCCGCATTCGTCGGTGTCCTCATTATTAGAACTGCTGGGCGGCTATGTAAAGATTTCATTAGGGAATGATAAAAGGAAAGCATGAAAGAAAAACGCCAGGAAAAGACAGACTTCATTAAAGAAAATGAAAACCTGCGCTTGATCGGTCTCAGTGATGGTTTGTTCGCCACCGTGTTGACACTGCTTGTCCTGGATCTAAGAATTCCCGATGTGCTCAGTTCAGTCGACGGTAATCCAAATACATTCCTCAAATGGATCGGTCCGCATTTATTCGGTTATCTTTTGACCTTTTTAGTAACCGGTACCTATTGGCTTGCTCATCATCGCGATTTCAGCCTAATTGTCCACAATGATCGAAGTTTGTTAAATTACAACCTTTTATTTTTATTATTTATCGGTCTGATGCCCTTTAGCACAGCTGCCATAAGTCTGGTGTCCTTAAGAGGCACCACCTATGCATTTTATTGGACCATCTATGCGCTCAATATTATTTTAGCGGGAGTCATGTTGACCCTGACCTGGTTTTACGCCGTAAGTCATGGTTTCCTGGTTCCGAACTTTACAGCAGAGCAAAGCTGGTACATTACCATGCGTCAGTTGGTAACTCCGGCGATTTTTCTAATTTCGATATGCGCAGAATACTTATTCCCCCGGGCCGTTCTTGGACCTGTGACCCTGTTCCTTATACCGCTGGGATATAGGTGGGTAGACCGCTCGTTTGCCCACCCCGAAACGAAAACGCAGTCTGGTAAATTTGATCGGACTGCGTTCTTATGGCAAGCCGGTAGTTTTCTACCCTGGGTTTTAATCATCGGTTTTGCGGTCTGGGCAATGTCCTTTTAAGTGGCCGGCCGAAAATAATTAAACATAACTATTTATCCACCGCTAATCCTGCCCTTTAGGTCTTCCGGCTTGAACGGTCCGGCTTCGGCCATTAAAGCAGTCGCCTCTTTCAATTTTTCCCACACATTCCAAAGCAGCACGCCGCGCACCCGGCCATCTTTCAAATAGTAGATCACTCCTTTTTTGAACGGCTCCTGCCAATCGGAGAATGTCTCCAGTTTGCTGCTCAACTCGCCCACCGCCTCATAGCCCAGCTCGAACATATCCGAATAAAAGTACGGCGTGTGTTGATATGCTTCCTTTGCGCCGGCCATATTCCGCCCCGCCTGCTTGCCCATCATCAATGCATTATCTTCATGCTCGACGCGCAAGAGCCTGCCCAAAGTTGGATGCGGGAACATGGCCACATCGCCCGCTGCAAAAATATCCGGGGCGGATGTACGCAGATGATCGTCGACAACAATGCCATTCTCGACTTTCAGGCTGGCGAATTTTGCCAGTTCTATGTTTGGGCGTATGCCGATGCCGCCAACCAGGCCGTCCACCTGGAATGTATGACCGCCGCGGGTTGTTACTGTCAAGTCGCTGCCGTTCTTCTCAACACCGACGACCGCCTCGGCAGGGAACAGGTCCACGCCTTTCTCACGATAGAAATCATTTAGGTACTTCGAAAGATCCACCGGGTACACATTTTCACCGATGGAATTTTCCAGGAAGACCATTGTGACCTTTTTACCCTGCATCTTCAAAGCTGCTGCAATTTCAGAGCCGATGAAGCCCCCACCGATGACCAGGAAACGCTCCCGGCGTTCCACGAGCGCCCGCAGGCGCTCGAAATCCTGAAGCGTGCGATAGTAAATGATATGCTCGTCGCCGAACGGCAAACGGATGGGAGAACCGCCTGTGGCGATCAATAATTTATCATACGTGTATTCGTCGCCGTGATCGTCACGCACACGTTTAGCGGCAGGGTTGAGCTTGGTCGCTTCGCGGCCCAGGTAAAAGGTAACGTTTAATTTATCGGTGCCGCGCCAAACCTTCGCGAACGGACGGCCCTTCCACATGCCCTTGCTCAGCGGCGGACGCGCATAGGGCATATCTGTTTCGTATCCGATCATGGCAATCGAACCGTCCGGGTCGAGCTCGCGGATGCCGCGTACCGCCGCATCGCCAGCCATGCCACCCCCAATAATTATATAAGTGTAGTGTTCCATAATTCTCTCCTCTGATTTCTGTTTTGCAATAAATCAATTTATTTTTAAAACCCTAAGGTCTGCTTTGTATCAACGGCACATTTCGGGCATATAAATCCTGCTGAAATTGTATTGTATCCGCTAAGAAATACCATTAGATAGTGTTTTGAAAAAATCTGCGTTCATCTTCGTTTATATCGTGCCCGTGGGGCATCTCCGGTGAATTTTTACGTAGGAACACTCTTAAGGAATACGGCAGACCAGGCCCTTCAGATACATCCCTTCGGGAAAGTTCAAGGCTACCGGGTGATCTGCGGCTTGCGCCAGGTGCTCGACGATCTGGGCGTCTGCACCGGCGTCCAGGGCGGCACCCGCGACGATCTTCTGAAAGAGCGCCGCGTCTACCCCGCCGGAACAGGAACAGGTAACGAGAATCCCCTGGGGACGCAGCAGCTTGAACGCCAGAAGGTTGATATCTTTATACCCGCGGGCGGCCTTTTCCGCCTGAGAAGCCGTCGAAGCAAATTTTGGCGGATCGAGTATGATCATATCGAAGCTGCGCGCTGCATCACGAAGCTTGCGCAATACTTGAAAGACGTCCCCTTCGAGGAATTCAATTTGATGGGCGGGTAAGCCGTTGAGAGCGGCATTCTCACGGGCTAAAGATAACGCATCCGACGAAGAATCCACGGCCAATACCGACTTTGCCCCGCCTGCCAGTGCATTTACCGTAAATCCGCCCGTGTAAGAGAAACAATCGAGCACTTCCCTACCCTGCGCCATATCACGCACGCGCTGCCTGTTGTTTCGCTGGTCCAGGTAGAATCCGGTTTTGTGACCTGTCGCAATATTGACACGAAATTTCAAGCCGTGTTCGTGTATATCGATCCGAGGATCGGAAAGGCTGCCGCAGAGTGGTCCAACACGCGGAGATAATCCTTCCAGTTCGCGCACATCGGCATCGGAACGCTCATAGAGTTTCTTCAGACCGGTTTCTTCAAGCAGTAGCTCTGCAATCGTCTCTCGCCAGAATTCTACACCGGCGGTCAGGTATTGCACGACCATAGTGTCCGCATACCTGTCGACGATCAGGCCCGGCAGGTAATCGGATTCGGCGTGAATGAGCCGGAGGGAATCCGTCTGACCTTCATCAACGAGAGAATTTCGAGCAGCGATGGACGACCGGATCCGCCTTTGAAAGAAATCCCTGTCTATAGTTTTGTCGTCAAAAGTCCATACCCGGGCGCGGATTTGCGAATGGGGGCTGTAAAAACCGCGGGCCAGGAAATCCCCCTTCGACGAAACAATGTCCAGGGTTCCTCCCGGGCCGGGGTCTTCATCCACCTGCTGGACTGCGCCGGAAAAAATCCAGGGATGGCGGCGCAGTAATGACTTTTCGCGTCCCGGCTTGAGAATAAGAGCAGGCATGCACTAATCTTACTGCAAAATGATCAGGCCCAACGTATAATCGAATCATGGACTCCAGGCTGCGGATCAACTCTTTACTTCTGCCGCTGACAACCCTTGCAACCGTGGCCGCTCAAATTACCGGTCCTTCCCCGGTATGGAAAGGGCTGCTGGTGGTGTTGGGCGGCATCTGGCTGATCAGTTATTTATGGGCACGCTCGCTCCAAAAGAACCTGCACCTGGAACGCGCCATGCGTTTCGGCTGGATACAAGTTGGGGATAAACTGGAAGAACAATTCATACTCTTTAACGATGGTTTTTTCCCGGCAACGTGGCTGGAGGTGACCGACCATTCCACCCTGCCGGGTTATTCCATCGCGCGCGCCACGGGTGTTGGAAGCCAAAGCCGGAATGAATGGCGTACCAGCGGATCATGCGGTCGCCGTGGTGTGTATACGCTGGGGCATACCATCATCCGGACAGGCGATCCGCTCGGGATTCACCGCGTAGAGATCATACAACCCGAATCCGTGACTTTGATGGTGATGCCGCCTGTGATCGCGCTGCCATCCATTGAGGTCACTCCGGACGGCTATTTAGGTGATGGGCGACCGCGCATCAATGCTCCTGAACAGACAGTCAGTGCGGCAGGTGTCCGTCAATATGCACCCGGCGACAGCCTGCGGCTGATCCACTGGGCCACTACCGCCCGGCTGAACGAACCTTATGTCCGGTCGCTGGAAGGAGCACCGGCCGGGGATTGGTGGATCATCCTCGATTTCGACAGGCGTACCCAGGTACACGCCAATGAATCAGAAACGACGGAAGAGTTGGGTGTGATCCTGGCTGCCTCGCTTGCGGAACGCGGCTTGCGAGCCCATCGCTCGGTGGGATTGCTGGCAAGCGGCAAAGAGCCGGTCTGGATGCGACCGGAGCCTGGTGAACATCGGCGGTGGGAAATTTTACACGCTCTGGCTTTGCTAAATCCCGGTGAGACCCGTCTCGCAGATTTACTGGCAAGCGCCGGACCGGTAATGGGCCATCAAGCTACTCTCATCGTCATCACTTCTTCAATGGAAAGTGATTGGCTGAAACCCGTGTCGAATCTTTTCTGGCGCGGGTTTACTCCCACCGTTATATTGATCGATCCAATTTCTTTCGGTGCGCCGTCCAATACGGCTGCGAATGTCGGAGTGCTCGACAGGTTATTGGGCGAAACTAATATTCCACACCATATAGCGACGCGCGACCTCTTCAAACAGCCCGATGCACGCCCCGGCCCGCGCGGTCAGTGGGAATGGCGAATTATGCCGACCGGTAAGGCCATACCGGTCCGTCTGCCCGGCGATCTGACCTGGAAAAGCCTGAGATGATAAACCTGCTCCGGCGGCTTTCTACGCGCGAAAACTGCATCCTCCTGCTTACGCTGACGGCCCTGGCCTGCCTGCCAATTTCCCTTGGGAAGGTCGTACGCGATGCAGCTTCGAGCTTGCTGCTGCCGGTGACGATCGTTGCTGTGCTGCTTGCCTTTGGTCTGGCGTCTGTAAATATCAAAAACACCCCGGCAGGATTTATCCTGATCGTTTGCGGGCCGTTGGTTCTTTTCATCCGGATTGCGCAGATTGGCTCACCCTTGCTGATAACGATCCGGGAAACATTGTACATCGCCAGCCAGGTCATTGTCACTGCTCAAGGAAACGCACATAGGGCTTTCTCAAAGTATGCGTGGGGGTGAGAAAAAGGACCTTTCTCGGTTATGCTTTTGTGTGACGCACAAATCCATAACACAAGGAAGGTCAAAATGGAGTTCTAACACAGGACTAGTATTTGATCTGGGGAGTCTATACGCTCGCTTTCACGAATTGCACGACCAACGGAAGCCGAAAGGGAAACGCTATTCGTTGGCGACCTTGCTGGTGATCCTGTGTCTAGCGAAGCTGTGCGGCGAAGATCGGCCGAGCGGGATAGCAGAATGGGCTCAGCAACGCGGCGAGTGGATCGTAAAAGTGCTGGGACTGAAACGTACCAGCATGCCGAACCATAACACCTATCGTCGGATCTTGGCCAGGGGGGTGAAGGAAGGCGAACTGGAGCAGTTGGTCCGGGAGCATTTCAAGCATTGCGGTGAAGCAGGTTACCAGGTAGTGATTTCAATGGATGGGAAAGTGCTGCGGGGTACGATCGACACCGAAGCGAGTGAAGGGTTGTGGCTGTTGGCTGCTTATTTGCCCGGAGAAGGGATTACCCTGGCGCAGGTTGCCATTGAAAGCAAAAAGAACGAGATCTCCGCGGCTCCACGCTTACTGGAATCGGTGGATTTACGCAATAAGGTGGTAATCGGGGATGCTTTACATACCCAGAGACAGATTTCAATCCAGATCGGTAAGGCGGGCGGCAATTATCTTTGGACGGTCAAAGGCAATCAACCGCAACTGGAAGAAGATCTCCGGCTGTGGTTCGGACCGGATCCTGCCCCCATTCCAGGGATGGCTTACCTCGCAAAGGATTTTAGAACCGCCCAAACGGTGAACAAAGGCCACGGCCGCCTTGAAACCCGCACCCTCACTACCAGCAGCCAGCTCAACGACTTCCTCGACTGGCCCTTCCTGCATCAGGTCTTTAAACTCGAACGAGAGGTACTGATCTACAAAAGCGCACACACTCGTCATGAAGTCGTGTATGGCATTACCAGTTTACTGGCTGAAGATGCCTCTCCGGAAAAACTCCTGCACATGCTCCGCTCTTATTGGCAGATCGAGAATGGCTTGCACTACCGCAGGGATGTCACGTTCCAGGAAGATCGTACCCGCTTCAAACAGCATGCCGCCGCTCACTGTATGGCCATCCTCAACAATCTGCTGCTCGGTATTCTCGCAAAGTCTGGCTATCCCTTTCTGCCCTCTGCCAGACGCTTCTTCGACGCTCATCCACTCGAAGCTCTACACTTACTGACCTTACTTTGAGAAAGCCCTAGAAACGCACATTCGACACTTGACTTCTCCCCGTGGATGTCGGCGGGAAGTTTATTAGCTTCCCAGGCCGGTGTGTTCGGTCACCGGCTTATTCTTTGGGTGGCGGGCAGCGTGCAAGATAAATACATAGGTGATCCGGCTGCGCGAGCTTTTATATGGAGTCTCGGCCTTTGGCTGCTGGCAGCCTGGGCTGGTTGGCAAACAAAGCGGCAAAGGAACGCGCTGGCGGGTCTTCTCCCGGCCGCGGTTTTACTGGGGCTGATCCTCAACAACACAGCTCCACACTCAGGTATCTTATGGTTATTTCTTAGCGCTTTCATCCTCCTGCTTGGGATTACAAACTACCAGAGCCTGGTCGCCCCCTGGAAAAAACAGGGTACCGATTTTTCGGATTCCATATGGGAAGATTCGATGATCGCAACACTTGTTCTTGTTTTAGGATTGGTCCTGTCGGCTTATATTATTTCCACCTTTTCCCTCAAAGAAATTCTCGATCGGGTGCGCGAGCGCCAGAGAGTTACGACCAGTTTATCTGTGAGTTCGTCATCACCAGTCGGAGAAACCTCCCATATCCAGGACGCATTACCGGATAATCTTGTGATCATGGGCGGTCCGAACCTGTCGAGCGATGTTGTGATGCTGATTTGCACCGGGGATTACCCACCTATGCCACATGCAGTCGATATCGATATACCGCGTTACTATTGGCGCACGATGACCTACCAGACCTATACAGGTTCGGGTTGGACCAATCCATCCAGCACGAATGAAGATATCCAACCTCATCGAATGCTCATACAAGTCACCCCACCGGGCTATCGTATCGTTCACCAGATGGTAACTTTCCCTGCAAATGTCAATGAGGGTCTGTATTGGACAGGTGCGCTTGTCCAGTCTGACACACCCATACAAATTGCATGGCGCGCCCAGCCTGTCAGCGATCCCGCAGCCGCAGGTTTCGATACATTACCAGGCGGAGACCTGGTTGGGGGTCTATTATCCGCCCGGAGTGCAGCTTCACGCAATTACACCGTGGAATCTTTATTGCCGAACGTGAGTGAAGCCAGCCTGCGGGCTTCACCAGCCGTTTACCCGGCATGGGTCGCCCAACGGTACCTGCCATTGCCTGATACCGTGCCCGAGCGAGTGCGCGCCCTGGCACACGATCTTACTGCCAACGCCGCCACGCCGTACGACCGGGCGCTAGCCATCGAAACCTATCTGCGCACCTACCCTTACAGCCTGGCGGTCCCGGCTCCCCCTCTTGACCGGGACGCGGCCGATTACTTCCTCTTCGATTTGAAAAAAGGCTACTGCAATTATTATGCAACAGCCATGACCGTGCTGGCTCGCGCCGCGGACCTTCCTGCCCGCCTGGTGACTGGATATACCAGTGGAACCTATGATCTTTACAATGCCCAGTACGTGATCAGGCAAAACGATGCCCATGCCTGGACGGAAATCTACTTTTCCGGGATTGGATGGATTGAATTCGAACCGACCGCGAACCAACCAGCCCCATTCCGGGCCGTAAATAACCGGGTTGCTCCACAACTTGCGCCCGATACACAGGATCAACAGACCTGGGAGAAAATACCGGCTTTTCTTACCGGCCGTATCCTTTTTCCTTGGCAGCCTATCACTGCGCTTATTTTCCTTTTTCTTGTATGGATCGGGAGCGACGATTTTCGCCTGAGCCTCCATTCTCCATCCGAAGTCATCCGGCGCTTATTTCAACGGCTGCGTTCCCTCGCTCAATTTATCAGCGGTCACCCCTCTTCAAACCAGACCATCCACGAATATACTATGGCCCTCACCGGTCGTCTTGAATTGCTCCAAAGCCGGGATCGCCTGAGCAACTGGCTGCTTTCACCAGTCGCTGTTCAAATCAAATTATTGGCGGAACTTTACACGCAAAGTTTATTTTCTTCAATCCCTCTAACACAGGCAGACAACCGTCACGCGCTGCAAATTTGGGGACGTTTACGCTGGCGTCTGTTCTTGATGAAATTTTTAGTTGTTCTAAAACCAATTTCTTCTACGCGTTGAATCGCTCCATCCAGCGTTCCGGGTTATTCATCGAGGTAAAACCAAACTGGCTGTACAATCCGTGAGCGTCACGTGTTGCAAGCGCCAGGCGGCGCAGGTCGTGAAGAGCGGGATGGGAGACGATGGAGGCGATCAACCACTTCCCGACTCCTTTTCCCCGGTAGTCCTCATGGACAAAAACATCGCAGAGCCACGCGAACGTTGCATAATCCGTTACGATGCGGGCCAACCCAACCTGGCGGCTGCCATCATAGATGCCAAAGACCAGGGAATGTCGCAGTGAGAGTTCTATGGTCTCACGCGGACGGTTTTGGGCCCAATAAGCTCGAGAGAGAAAATCACAAACGGCATCCACATCGAGCAGGCCGGGGTCGGTACTGATCAGAAGGTTTTCCCGATGAGATTCGAAGAATTTGGACATAGCTGGAGTCTATCACAACGAAACTCCGGGGCGGAATATTCAGCCCAATACGTCGTTAATAATTCTAATGATACATACATCTTCCTGCTTTAAAATTCAACTTGATCTTATCGTTGGAAAGTGAGAGAAAAACATGAACAACGAACAGCATCTTTCGGCAAATTTTCCCAATCTGGTGATCCAGAGGCCGCTTAGCTTCGTGACCGGCGTCCTGGCCAGCCTGGTGATCCTCGTATCCCTTTCCCTGCGGCTGGCTGGCAATATGTATCTCGCACAACTGAACTGGATCGACGCGTTTACCCCGGTTATGATCGGCGTCCTTTTCCTGCGTGCCTTATACGCCATGCGGGACGATACCGACCTGCAAGCGGTGTCCATCGCGCTGATCGGCGCTCTTTCGTTTATATTTATCTACGAGGCAATCTATAAAATTTCATTTTACGGGTTCCCGTGGTTGATGCCGCCTTCTGAACTCAGGGACTTTTTGATCCAGTGCGGGACGGCTCTCACTGCCCTGGCCGGTTTCGCTTTTGGAAAATTCAAACTAAGCAGGCCGAGCCTGGTCTTCCTGGGCCTTTTCGTCCTCTTATATGTTTTTTGGATCCTGGTTGGTTTCCCGCAAGTGGAGAATGGCAAGAACGCTTTTTACGCCGTGATCAATATACCGTTCACATGGAACATGATCTATGCGGTAAACCGGGGCACAAAGGTTTTGATGTTCCTTGCTTATTTTTTCTTCTTTTCCAACCCGCCGAAGGATAAAATTTTCCTGGCCCAGGCTGCCATCGCCGCAAAATACCCGGTGGGTGACGACTGAGTGGAAGTCTATATGATTTCATAAACACCTTATAAATAAATATGTGCAGGGCGTACGCCCTGCACATATTTATTTTTACGGGATACTCTTCCTCCCTTTTAGGGATGGCTGGGCTGAGGTTATAGCTCACCAGCCGCTTGTTGAAAAATACTCGGACAAAAACGCTGCACGCTCCGCCGGGGTCATTGGACTCGGACGTGAATAATCTTCAAGTGTAGCCGTCAATAGCTCGGTACTGATATAACTGCCATTGTAAAACACATGTCGGTCTATGAATTCACGGCGGGTCGGAAAGTTTGGCGAGTTATCACCCATTTGGTCGAAGAACAGGTTGCCCAGGCCATAATGGATGAAAGCCCCATTGTAAAACTCCATCGTTTGGGGTAAATGCGCCTGGCTGCCCTGGACGATATCCGCACCCGCATCCGCCATCATTCGGAAATCCTGGACCTGGGAAGCGAGGGGCTTCGGGTCATAGGTTTCATAAAATTGGAATGTACTGACCACGATATATCCCTGATCATGCAACTGGCGAATTTCTTTGACCAGGTAAGGGAAATCACAAGGTGCGGCGCCTGGGCGTTTGTTCGTGGCAGTGGGTGCCCTGCCGACATCCACTGAATTACATCCGATAAAGGCGATCTTGTTACCGTTATTCACCATCAACAAAGGTTTAATGGCGTCCGCCAGATTCGCACCGCCTCCAAAATATTGCATATTGTTTTGCTTGTACATCGCCAGCGTGTTGATCATCGCCTGCGGGCCATAATCGGCAAAGTGATTGCCGGTTAATTCGATGACGTCCGCGCCGACAAAATTCAACAAGTCCATATAACGGGGATCACTGCAAAAAACCATCCCCACTTGAGAAGGGTTGGGTTCAGGACATTTATCGAAAAAAGGCACCTCATTGCTGATATGCGTGATATCGGCCTGTAAAAGCCAGTTACGGATGTCCATCCCGGGATAAATTATGCCTTTTTTATCCATCGTATACGCTGTCGCCCGGACAAAGGCGGTTACACCGGTCATTATCAATGTGGTCATTTTCGAAGGATCGCGGTTGGTGGCTGGCAATTCCGGCAAATCTGATAACGGGCACGGGTTGGAGCATTGCAGGCTGAATTTGGCGGTTAGCGGATAATCGATGTCCGTTCCGATCACGAAACGGGTCGCTACGAAATCCTTGTGGATCGGCGATTGGTTGTCCACTTCCAGGACTTTCCAACGCGGGTCCAGTGACTTCGAACGGAACGATAGCCCACGAGGGCCTGCTTGACCAGGCCGTATCCAGCAAATGATCGGCGGAAACGGTTTGCACTGAGTTCCTGCGCCGGGGCCCCCCAAAGCGCCGTGAAGGCCGCCAGGGTCGATGGATCCATCAGAAGCGGATGGCCGCCAAACGTACCCGTTGGCGAACCCTTCCAGTTAGCGAGAAGTTCCTGTGAAGTGACGCCATCCGTGACGGTCGGGAAGGGTGTTACTAAAGCATAAATCCACGTGGTTGCATTAATCCCATCAGGTTGAACGACTACGCGCAGTGAAGCCGAATTAGGATTATCCACTATGGGAATCCCCCAGCCCACTGCCTGCTCGTGCAAAGCCGGCGGCACAGCCGGGCTTATCCATAGGGATGGAGAAATAAAAGCGGTGGTGCCCGAATTATTGTAGGCTTTAACCGATGCCGGTTGAATTCCACCCGTGGCGAAATTATAGATGGATTGATTGGATCCAAGTGTAGGTAAGAACAGGAATAATATGACGAGTAAACCGGACAACAACAAGATAACGCGAAATGTCCATTTCATAGGCTTGACCCATTAGAACAATCACCCTGTGTAGGGTAGGGGTACACCCTACTATAATTAATTACTTCAACTTTATCTCGGCCAATGAATAGTCGGCCACAGCGAGCTTGTCTATTGTAATTCCCAAACCGGTGCCGGCGGGTATGGTAATGGTACTGTCAGGATTTAAAATGAACCGTTCTGTTGTAATATCCCTCAGATAATAACGGTCTGAAGCGGAAATATCGCCCGGCAGCGTAAAACCGGGCAGTGAAGCCAACGCCAGGTTGGACGCCCGGCCCACACCTGTTTCCAACATGCCTCCGCACCAGACGGGTATGTCATTGGCGCGGCATACGTTATGTACTTCAAGCGCCTGGCTCAACCCACCCACCCGGCCGGCTTTGATATTGATAATACGGCAGGCTTTCATCTCAATGGCATAACGTGCGTGTCTCGCCGAAAGGATGCTCTCGTCGAGGCAGATCGGCGTGCGGAACTGCTCCTGCAGTTTATGGTGGTCCCAGATATCGTCCTCGAAAAGCGGCTGTTCGATGAGCAATAAATTTAATTCATCGAGTGGTTTGAGGGATTGAGCCGACTCTAACGTAAATGCCGAGTTGGCATCCACCTGCAGGCGTATATTGGGGAAGGCCTTCCTGACCGCCGTGGCATCGCCCACGTCCCTGCCGGGTTTGATCTTGATCTTTATCCGGGCATAACCGTCCTGGTTGTATTGACTGACGGTTCTCACCAGGGCTTCCGGCGACTCCTGTAATCCCACGGATACTCCCACCGCCACCCGGTCCTTATCGCCGCCCAACATCTCGCGCAGAGACCGGCCCGACCGTTTGCCAAGCAGGTCCCAGATTGCCATCTCAACACCTGCTTTGGCAAGTTGGTGACCGCGGATACCGGACACCCTGATTTGAAAATCAACCGCATCTTTAATATCCTGTCCAAGGATCAGCGGAGCCACGAAATCTTTAAGGATGTGCAAGGCGGTGCCAGTGGTCTCATAGTTGTAACCCGGATCGCGTGTGGCCACACATTCGCCGTAGCCGGTCAGGCCATCGGCCTGCAAAGTAATAAGGACACATTCCCGATCGATCTCGCGTCCAAACGAAGTCTCGAACGGCGCGACCAGCGGCATACGGAGATGATTAAGAGTTAGGGTATCAATTTTCATAGCGGTCCTGAGTTTGAAAAGCAAGAATCAACCCGGCACCCTTTCGAGGTTCCGGGCCTTGAACGTATTTATAGGGTTTATCTCCGTTCATCTCCGTTTATCCCCGGTGTATTTCTAAGGTTTTGAACAGGTAAAGGTCTGCATTGCCTGGTTCACAATGTTCACGTCTGCGCCAGGCAGTTTACCCAACTTGTCCCAATTTTGGCATAGAAGTGGCTCCGTCTGTGTAGTGAGTTTCTGCACGGCCGCGCTTAGATCATACGCGGTTTGCCAGTCTCCCACCTCGGCGTGAGCTTCGATGAAGGGAATATATTCCGGTCCAAATTTTGGTGCGAGGTTTTGCTTTTTGGCCTGCTTTTCCAAGGAAAGCACCATCTGCCAGTCTTTCTCCTGCCGAGCCAGGTCGGCCTTCTCGAAATAATAGCACCAGGTATGGGAGGGTTCGGGACCGAAAATATCAGGATCGGGCGCGGCCGCCTTCGAATCTGGCAGGATGCGCGACACATTCGATACGGCGATCAACTGGTCCTCCCCTGTCGAATAAAATGGCTGCCCGGTATAGTCGGTATCCATTACTTGGAGGCATTTATCTTCGCCCTGGTGGATGATCGAAATGGCAGACGACGTATTCCCCGCGAAGTGTAGGTTGCGGTCTATGTATGAAATCGCGATCCCTGGCCTGAAGTCAAAGTTCAAGAACCTGTTGTTCGTAAAGAACCAGTACGGCACCGATCCATCTGTAACGTTGCCTCTGAAAAGGATATTAAGCGCAAAGCTCGCATCGTAGCCCGGGATCGATTCGGAAGGTTGCTCCAGGGAAACAATGGCCGTATTGGGCATAAGCGCCGGGACGCGCCAGGCTAACTGCCAGTAATAATCGCGTTGGACGACCCAATCGAGTCGGTATTTGTTCACGGTCAACACCTGGGTGGTAATGGAAAGCACCAGCAGGAAGCCTAATAGCAATTTTCGCTTCTCCACCCGTACCAGCCACAGGATTAAGGCAAGCGTCATCAGGCCTGCTCCGAACATGACGGCCAGTGAAAAGCGGTCATCCCACTTGCCGCCGCCGCTGAGCTGTTTGCTGGTCAGCCAGGTGGATAGACTGCCGATCAGAAAGGCCCAGAATCCAAATAGGAAAAGCGTAAGGGGAGAGGGAGAGGGTTTAGCGGGGTCCGTTTCCGCTTCATGGTCCACATCCTGAAAGAACGCAAAAAGCAGTGTAAGAAGGATCCCGATCCCGAACGAAAACCATACGACCTTGCTCTGGAAGGTAAATCCATCCACATTCATAAGCCCGCTTAACCAAACCTGGAGTGTGGAATAGACCAGGTCGAAAAAAGCGCGCGTTAAAGAGAGTAAGGCTGCCGCCCAGCAGCGAAGTTCGAAAGTCTTCCAGCATCTTAAAGTCGCCGGCGTAGTTCGACCTGCTAAGCGTGCTTGGAAAATAGAAGATCCTCCACCAGAAATAGAATCCGAGCAGGATTAAATATGGCAGGGACAGCCAAATGGTTTTGCCGATTGATTTCTTGATGTCGTTTTTATTTTCCGGGTGGATCAATAGCCACAACATGAAAGGCCGGATGAGCTCCAGGCCGACAAAATATTCGATCGTAAAAGCCTGGACAAATGCCATTATCCACGACAGCGGAAAGAGGATCCAGGCGCGTTTAGGATATCTTAACAGCCAACACCATGAGGTAGATCGAAAGAGCGAAGAGAAAAAAAGCGGCGAAATGACGGTTGTACGCGGCGGAGATGGATTGTTGAAAAAAGCCGGGATAAACGATGAGCAGTGCGCCCAGCCAGCGAAGGTAGGAATCATAACGCGGCCAGAGCAGCCGGAGCGAATAATAAATAAGCAGGATCCCGGCCCAACGCAGAAGCAGCGTGACAAGATGCCAGGCGATCGGGTTCATCCCAAACGCCGCATACATGAGTTGATAAGGCCACGCGAACGGACGGTCGAAGGCAAAATAACCGTACAGCAGCGGAAGGTTCTTTGTATTCAACAGGAAAACCACTTCCCAGTCGTCCCAGAAATAACCCAGGGAAGATATAGCATACCCGTGCGCTATCAGGCCAATCAAAAGCAAAGCCGCTGGATAAAACCAGGGCTTCTTGGATGCTTCCTTGTACTGTGAGAGCTTCATTCCCCAATTTTTAATGGGTGCAAGATTCATATTGCCGATCTAATCCCTTCGGAAAGTTGCTTCTATCCAAATTTCATCCGAGTATGGTGATGAAGACTTCAAATAGCTATCATCGGGAATAACAAAAACAGAATAATTCATCCACAGAGCAGGCAACCCTTACAGGGTACTTTAGCGAATTTCGCTGATTTTTTTCTTTATATCTGTGTAATCTGCGCTATCAGCGGATAATTTCAAATCCCTATTCTGCCTTTACCTGCCCCTCATTATCATCAATCTTCAAATCGCGCAGGGCATCATCCATGTTTATACTCTCCTGTCGCATGCCGGGGACAGGCGTACCGCAATAGGGGCATATATTCCACGGCAGTTCCATAAGCTTGCCGCAGTGGTGGCAGGTCTTTTTCAACTTGGTATGGCAGTTCGGGCACACCTGCCAATCTTCTTTGATCCGGCGCTCACATCCGGGACACACCGGCAGCTCCTCCAATGCCTGGAGCAATGACTCTTCCTCCAGGGTATGCTGGTATTCTTCTTCCAAAGTCCGTGCCGGCCGCAAAATTAAATAAACGAGGACGCCGGGCAGGTTGAGCACCGCTACCAGCAGGGCCGAAAGGATATGGACAAGCGGGTCCCGGGCGCGTCCACGAATATCGCGATACGTCCAAATTACGAGCGCGATCCAAAGCGCAGCCAGAAACGCGCCCCCGAAAGCCGTCAGGATCAGCAGAAAATTACTGAGTAAAGTCGGGTCAAAGGACATGCCATCTCCTATCCGCCGACCGGGCCGCCGACAATCCCACCTTCCGTCAGGCGGCGCAAATCGGATAGCGCAGATTCAATTTCCTCGACCGTCACCGGTCGGTCCTCATCGCGATGTTTGAGCTTTCCAGCGCGTGCCTGTTCCAATGCTATCTCACGAATCGCGGTATTTCGTGCCAGGGCTTCTTTTACCAATGCCGCGCCCTGCGAATACCCGATCACCGGGTTTAAAGCGGTGACCACAATGGCATTTTTGGATAGCCAGCCTTCCGCCTTCTCACGGTTGGCCTCCAGTCCCTTCACGGCCCGTAGTGTAAAAGCCCCCACGGCGCCGATCATTACCTGCATCATTTCGAATAGACTGTGTGCGATGATCGGCATCATCACGTTCAATTCCAGCTGCCCGGCCTGGACCGCCAGCGCGACCGTCGTATCGCAGCCGATCACATGGAACATGGCCTGGTCCAGCATTTCAGCCATGACCGGGTTTACCTTGCCCGGCATGATGCTCGAACCCGGTTGGACGGCCGGCAGGTGAATTTCATCCAGACCCGTGGAGGGACCGGATGCCAGCAGTCGAAAATCATTGGCGATGCGGATGAGCGTCAGCGCCAGGGTTCGCAAGGAAGCCGAGAAATCCGCCGCATCCGCCATGGACTGCATCGATTCAAACAGGTTATCCGACTCATACAGCTTCAGCCCGCTCAATTCGGACAATTTTTTGACCATTCGTTTATGATATTCGGGATGGGCATTCAATCCCGACCCGACCGCTGTACCGCCGATCCCAAGCCGCCTCAATCCTTCTGCGGAGCGCGCGATGCGCTCTGCATCACGCCCCACCGCCCTGGCGTATGCGCCAAATTCCTGCCCCAGACGAACCGGTACGGCATCCTGCAGGTGCGTGCGGCCCGATTTAACGATGTCGTCGAATTCCGCCGACTTGATTTCAAGCGCGGATTGCAATCCCTGCACCGTACTCAGCAATTCATCCAAACGCCACAGCACGCCCAGTCGGATGGCGGTCGGGATCGTATCGTTCGTGGATTGGGCCATGTTGACATGGTCGTTGGGATGGACATAATACTTGCCCAGGGCACCCCCCAGGAGCTGCGTTGCGCGGTTGGCGATCACCTCGTTGGCGTTCATGTTATGGCTGGTGCCCGCCCCTGCCTGGAAGGGATCGACCACAAACTCGCTTTCCCATTTCATATCCATGACTTCCTGCGCGGCTTCTACGATGGCATCATTTAATTCCTTGGCAGAGAAGCTTCTGCCATCCACTTCGCGGCCGTTGAACAGGCCCAACTCGAAGTTGACCTCGGCTGCAGCCCGCTTAATGATGGCAATGGACCATATAAAGGCCCGCCACGGACGCAGTCGCGTGATTGGAAAGTTCTCGATTGCGCGTTCGGTTTGAATCCCGTAGAGAGCCTGTGCCGGGACGAGCAGTTCGCCCAGCGAATCTTTCTCGATGCGGAAATCCTGTGACGGCAAAGTAGGCTCCTGGTTTTGAAATTATCCTAAAGAAACCCGTACCCGATTTATCGTATTAACTCATAGTTCTTGGTGAAGCTCCCGATAAATGGACGTGTGCGGGGCGTATGACCCGCACACGTCCATTTATCGGCATCCTTTGCACCAGGCTGAAAGCGTGGGGCTGAATGGATACGCTTATTTTACACCTTCAAGGCGTATGGAAATCAAAGTGCCAGTTTGTACCGTCCGACCAGTCTGTGGATGTTTCGCCGATCACCTCATAAAAAGTATTCCCAGGTTTAAGATAAATGGGAGCCCCGGAAATCGTCGTGATCAAAAGCGGCTGGTCGATATCAGTGCGCGCCCAGCGGGCCGGGTAGGCAAAACCGCCTCGAAAGACAAATGCAGTCCCCGAGTCAACCAGGTTGATATGATAGATCTCATCCTGTTGTTCGTTCAAATTCATGAAGGTATGTGAAACATATAGCTCGACGACGTTATCGGTTGCAACTTGTGTATGCGTAAGCTGGTCCATTAAGGGTGCATACGTTTCAGGTTTATCGTTGCAATCATCCACGTGCTTAGAGGTCTGGTTGGGACTGATTTCCTGGTAACGTACATACCGGCCGGTGTCCGGGTTATATTCCCAGTAGTTGTAATCGCAAATCGAATAATGTGTGTATATCCTGTTGACCGCGAAACCGCTGGGTGGAAGTGCCGCGCTGAAAAAACCGCTCCGCAGGGGTTGCTGAGTGTTATCCTCCCCACTTTTGGCAAGGCATGCGCCGAAGTTACTTGTGTTGAAATAACTCTCATAATGATGAGGATCGAGGATATCGGTGCTTACCTTGTCCACAAAAAATGGTGGGCAGGTGCACGTATCGCATCCGGGTGTGACCAGGAATTTTTCAAGGTCGCCTCCCAGGTAATAGGTGTATTCACGCGGGTCGGCAAAATTAAAAACATAATAGGAATGGTACATGCGGGTGATGTGTTCGTCGAAATATCGCCCGGAACGCACAGGCCCGACCTGGTTGGCATTGTTGCCATAAAAAATGGCTATGAAGCGCGTATCCAGCCATTCGATGTAATATTCATAGACCACGTCCGCTGAGTTCAACCCGAACTGGGGCCTGATTAAACGTGGGTAATTTGAGATCTTGATCGCCAGCGGACGCCGGTTAAGCAACGCAGGGGCGGAAGGTGGCAGCCCCGTCAGTGGGTTTAGAACCAGGGGGGAATAATCGGTGCCTCCGGAAGGTGTGGAAACCTGGGGAATAACCTGGGAGCCAGTACGTATCGAAACGGTTGGATAAGGGGTAAAGGTCGCGGCTGGAAGTTGTGTATTTGGAAGGTTAATGGCGGCGTTATCCGTACCGGGTTGAAAGGGAGTTGGCGAAGGGCCGCTTTCGGGGATGGAAAGCATTACCGGGACCGAAGCTGGAACGGGTGCGCAGGAAGACATCAAACAAAACGCCAACACATATAAGGTCAGCGTAAAGCGACGATGGGGCATAATCGTTATGATTGTACCAAACCACTGGTCAGGCAGCATAGCGATTGGCTCTCAAAACTGATAGAATTACCGTAACTTCTCAGAGCCTTTCGTAAAGCATCCGGAACAATGGACGCGTGGTACACGCCCCGCACACGTCCATTGTTTTCCGTAGGGTTACCCAGCCACCCATGTTTATCCTCATCACTACATTGCTTCTCATTGCAACGGCTTTAATGCTGGTGCTTTTACATATCATTCGACCGGAATTTCGATATGCCTGGTTGACTGCGGTCGGAGTGGTATTTCTGGTATGGATCAGTGTGATATTCTGGGAATCTCAACTGCCGCTGTCCGTCACCTTACCTTCATGGCAGCCGGTCGATCTGTTTTCAACACCGCCAATGTTTTTGGCCGACAGCATTTCATGGCCCTATGCACTGAGTCTGGTCACATTGGCAATTGCCATACTGCTAACCGCCTCGGCCCGTGAGGGCTTTCCCGATTATTACGGCTGGGCAGTCTCTTTAACGTTGTGCGGGCTGGGATTGTTGGCGGTCACAGCCAGCAACCCGCTGACATTGGCTTTGGTTTGGGCGGCGCTCGACCTGGCAGAAGTGATTACGATGTTAAACTCGGTGAAAGAGCGAGGCCCAAGCGAGCGCACGGTCATCGCATTTTCAGTCCGTGCCCTGGGGATTGTGTTGGTATTACTGGCACAGGTTCTTGGCAGCACGAATGGTAAACCCGTCGATTTCGCATCCATGTCGCCGCAAGCCGGATTGTTGCTAATGGCTGCCGCTGGGTTGCGCCTTGGCGTTCTGCCTGTCCACCTGCCGTATAGCTCTGAATCATCCTTACGTCGCGGTCTCGGCACAATGCTGAGGCTCGTTTCTGCCGCCGCGAGCCTTGTTCTGCTGGCTCATATACCGTCCAGAAGCCTGGCGTCACCGTTAACGCCGGTCCTGCTGGTTTTGTCTGGTGTCGCCGCCCTTTTCGGTGGCTGGATGTGGCTGCGCGCCCCCGATGAACTCACTGGCCGCCCATTCTGGATAATCGGTCTTGCAAGCCTGGCGATGGCATCGGCTTTGCATGGCAATCCGGCCGGAGCAGCTGCCTGGGGCGTGGCTCTAATTCTGGCAGGTGGCACGTTATTCCTGGCATCGGCACAGCAAATATGGTTTAACCGAATTTTGCTCTTGGGCGCCTGGTCGATATCCTCCCTGCCATTTTCCCTGACTGCTTCCGGCTGGCAAAATAACTCAGGGACATTCGACTTTCTTTTACCGGTTTTTATCATTACCCAATCTTTCTTGATCGCCGGGTTTGTCCGCCATGCCCTGCGCACCTCAACACGGGCTTCGTTTGAATCCCAGCCTGTTTGGGTTAAAAGGATTTATCCGGCCGGGATCGGGCTTTTGATTTTAATTCAACTCGTGCTTGGGTTTTGGGAGTGGAATGGCGCGCTTCAATTTACGGATTGGATACCCGGCCTCCTGGCTTCCTGCTTAAGCCTGGGTTTATTATGGGCGATACCTCGTTTTCCGGTGCTCAACCCCGTTCCGGCCCATTGGTTGCAGCCGGCGTCCGCGTCACGTTTCGATCTGCCTTATCGGAATATTTGGGCGTTCTATCGCTGGTTGGGCGGCGTCAGCCAGACCATCTCTGAAATATTGGAAGGCGAAGGCGGGATCATGTGGGTCTTGTTATTCCTTATCCTCTTCGTCTCTCTTATCGTCCAAAGGAATCCTTGACATGCTCTCCGCCGTACTTTCATGGACTGCTGTGGTGATCGTGACTGTCACGTCGACGGGTCTGTTCCTTAATCGGGATTGGCGTTGGGACCTTGGAATGCTGGCTATCCAATATTTGGGTGTCTCCATTCTGGTGGCGCAGCACTGGCCTCTCGGAATGGCTGCCGTAAAATTGGTCACCGGCTGGATGGCAACTGCAGCCCTCGGAATGACCCTGACGGCGCTGCCGCCTCAAAAAGAGTCCGAGGAAAGGTTCTGGCCGCAAGGCCTCGGCTTTCGCTTGTTCATGGTCGGTATGATCGTCATCCTGACCATCGCCGTCACACCGCGCATGGCAAACTTCATGGCAGGCATTGGAGCGCCGGTCATCGCAGGCACGATCTTATTGACCGGTATCGGCTTATTGCATCTCGGCACGAGTTCGCAAATCGCACGTGTGATCTTTGCACTCCTCACCGTCCTTGGCGGTTTCGAGATCCTTTACGCCGCTGTCGAAGGTTCGATCCTCGTTGCAGCCTTGCTTGCCGTTGTCAACCTGGGGCTGGGTCTGGTGGGCGCATATTTGTTGAACGGGGCCGTGGCAGAGGAAGAGTTATGAACGCGCCATTTTTATGGATCATCCTCCCCATCTTGGTCGGCGGTTTTACTTTGTTGCTGCTGGATGAGCATTCAATCGCCATCACCGGCGGTTTCAGTGTCCCTTATCCTGGCTGGCATCGCCCTGGTCGTCCCGATCGACGAAGCAATGGGGTTTGGTCCGATTTCCATTAAGATCGCGTCCTCCGTATCATTCCTGGGACGAAGTCTTGTATTATCTGCAGCGGAGGCGCCGTTGCTGGCTATGATCTTCGGGATGTGCGCCATATGGTTTTTCGGAGCCGAAGCAGCGGGTGTGGCAAAGCGCTTGATCCCGCTCGGACTTATCATTACGGCTTTACTGGTCGCATCCATCGCCGTCCAGCCGTTCCTCTTCGCTTCCCTGCTGATCGAGATGGCCGTGCTGGTAGCCGTGCCATTGCTTTCTCCGCTTGAACAAAAACCCGGTCAGGGTGTGATCCGCTTTCTCATCTACCAGACGCTCGGGATGCCTTTCATCCTTTTTGCCGGATGGTTATTGGCGGGCGTCGAGGCCAGTCCCGGCGACCTGGCCCTCACGGTCCAATCAACGGTGATGCTCGGGTTGGGCTTTGCCTTTCTACTGGCGATCTTTCCTCTCTATAACTGGATTCCCCAATTAATGGAGGAAAGTTCGCCTTATGCCGTTGGGTTTTTGCTGTGGGTTCTCCCGACTACCATCATTATTTTTGGGATAAGCTTTCTCGACCGTTATGCGTGGCTTCGCACTTCTGCACAGGTGATCGACGGGCTGCGCGTGGTGGGCCTGCTCATGCTCGTAACGGGCGGGTTGTGGGCCGCATTCCAGCATCACTTTGGGCGTCTCATGGCGTATACAACGATTGCGGAAACGGGTTTCCTGCTCCTCGCAGTCAGTTTGGCGGCGGGCACAAGCACGGATCTCGTCTTTCTTTTTCTCATCCCGCGCGGCCTCAGTCTCGCGATCTGGGCGCTTTCACTTTCCATCTTTAAAACGAAGGATGAAACGTTTCGCTTCTCCTCTATGCAGGGACTGGCGCGTACCTATCCGCTGGCAACCGCCGGCCTGATCCTTGCAACGCTGTCCATCGCCGGTTTCCCCCTGCTGGCCGGCTTTCCACCCCGGCTGGCTTTATGGCAGGGTTTGGCCTACGAATCGACTGGCGCTGCCATCTGGTACCTGGTAGGGTTGCTCGGCTTGTTGATCGGTGCTGTCAGGATGCTGGCCGTGCTGGTCATGCAAAAAGAAGAAACTCCCTGGTCGCTAAAAGAGAACCTGGTCCAGCGCGGTATGCTCGGCGTGGGCATACTGGGTTTATTCATCCTTGGAATATTTCCTCAGGTGGTCGGATCGATAGTCGAAAAACTCCCGCTTATGTTCCAGCATCTCAATCATTAGGTCATGCTCGATTGAATAAAGTTTTTCGTTCAAAAGTAGAAACCCTAACAAAAAATCTGGAACCCCCGGCCTTATCTACAGTTGAATCGGCGATAATAACCATAAAAAGCCGGATATAAACCGCCCTGAATTACTGATGCTATAATCATATAACGCTTTCTGCAAGTTCCCCGAATTTTTATTGGAATCTCTCCTTCCTCTTTAGGAGATCGCGCAGCATCCCGTAGTGCAGCGGAGGGAGGTTGGGCCGGGGTTTTTATCCCGCAAAGCGGTAGAACCATCAGCAAATACCTATTATCTATCCTCGATTGGAGGACTCATGGAATTTGAACAAATCGGCAAACGCCTCGAATGGCTCGACGAACAACAACGCAAGAGTAAGACCGATCTCAGCGATCTTGGTGAGCGCCTGACCTCTATCGAAACAAGCGTCAATGCTCTAACACTGCAATTTAAAACTGCAAACCAGGGGCTGTCCGAGCTTACCCCGGCTATCGGCGCGTATCAATCAATTCGATCAAATGATGACCAAACAACGCACCGACTTAAGCAAAATGATCGAAACGATGGAAAAGGCCACCATCCGGCGCGAACAGGAGGGCATCAAGCTCCATCACACGGAATTGGAAGAGCTGAGAAAATCGATCACGCTGATCGGCAGGATCGATAGATCCCGAGGACATAAATAAAAAGCTCAAGGACCATACGCATGAAAGCCAGACGGCTGAATCTTGCCGTGCAGGATATTGGCACAAAGGTCGAGGCAGTGGCCGCAAAAAACAATGAAATCCTGCTGGCCCAGAAAGCCTGGAAGAACCTCGCCGGCAGGACGCCAAACGCCTGGCGGACCTTCAGGGCGAACTGGCATCCGTCCGTAAACGCGCCGACGATGCTCGCGAAAAGACCACGCTGCATGCCGATACCATCCGGAACCTCGAAAATCGGATCAACGAGCTGCTTGAAACGGAAACCAGCCGCCAGGAAGCGCAGGCGGCCTTCCTGGCACAGCAGGCCATGGCGCAGGTCGAACGCGACCGAGGCTGGAAGGATTGGCAGGAAAAATACGAGCTCTTCAAACAGCAGGCCGACAATATGGAGGCGCAGGTCGCCGCCCTGGATGATTCCATTCGGGCAGCCAAGCGTGCGCAGGATGCCTACAACGATCTCAACCAAAAACTGGAACGCCGCATTGCCGAAGTGAGTGAAATGCAGAGGCTCGCGGAAGACCGCATCCGCCAGGAATGGGTGGCTTTCAAGGCCGACGAACAAAAACGATGGACAAGCCACTCCCTTTCACAGGAAGAGTCCATGCGCGACCTTCGCAAGGATATGGACAAACTCGAACAACGCACCACTACTACTGGACGACGTCGTCCAGACCGTGCAGGATCAGCTCCATCAGACCACCGATACCACCGAGAAACAATTACAGGAACTGATGAACGTCTCTAATGAATGGCTCACAACGTATGAACGGATCATGGGCCATGGCAAAAAAACAAAGAAAGCAGCTCGCTGACACCCAATCATCTTCTGCTCCCCATCGCTTCGAATAAAAGTGGAAGGAGTTGGACACATCCTTCATGCGTGTTATCGGTACCGCTGGCCACGTTGACCACGGCAAGTCTACATTGATCGCCGCCCTCACAGGCACCCATCCCGATCGCCTGAAAGAGGAACAAGCGCGCGAAATGACGATCGATCTCGGCTTCGGCTGGCTGACCCTGCCGGACGGGGAAGAGATCGGCATTGTGGATGTGCCGGGTCATCGCGATTTTATTGAGAATATGCTCGCCGGCATCGGCGGGATCGACGCGGCTTTGCTCGTCGTTGCCGTGGACGAAGGTGTGATGCCGCAAACTAAAGAGCATCTCGCCATCCTCGACCTGCTCCAGATCCCCGCCGGGATTATCGTCCTGACAAAAACCGACCTGATCACCGACAAAGATTGGCTGGATGCCGTCGAGTTAGATGTGCGCGCCGCAGTTAAAGATACCATCCTTAAAAATGCGCCCATGCTCCGCGTGTCTGCCCGTACCGGCAGCGGCCTTAACGAACTAAAAATAGCACTCAGCGAAATCCTTCGCCAAAAACCTGCGCGTCCAGACCTGGGTCGTCCGCGCCTGCCCATCGACCGTGTCTTCAGCATGAGCGGGTTCGGCACCGTGGTTACCGGCACCTTGAGCGATGGTCATCTTGTAGTCGGCGATGAGATCCAGATCCTGCCTTCAGGTCTCACCGGGCGTGTGCGCGGATTGCAGACCCATAAGAAAAAAGAAGAGCGGGCGCTGCCGGGTTCACGCACTGCCGTTAATATCTCAGGCATCGGCACGGATCAGGTCAGGCGTGGCGAGGTATTGGTCCATCCAGGTCAATATCAGGCCACCCGCCGCGTCGACGCCCGCTTCCGTTTGCTTGCAGACGCCTCTTCGGCGGTCCAGCACAATTCCGAAGTTAAGGTTTTCGTAGGGGCAGCGGATGGTGTGGCGACACTGCGTTTATTGGGTAAGGAAGAACTACAACCCGGGCAGGAAGGCTGGATTCAACTCGAACTGCGTGAACCGATCCTTGCCGTGCGAGGCGATAGGTACGTCCTGCGCCGCCCTTCTCCCGGCGAAACTCTCGGAGGCGGGACGATTGTCGATGCGCAGCCGAAGGCGCGCCACAAACGGTTTGATGAGCAGGTGCTGAAGAGTCTTGCTTCGCTCGCCGAAGGCTCCCCCGCGGATATATTATACGAAGCTGCAGTTGCCCTGAATGCCGCAACGCTCAAAGATATTGCCGCACGGTCGCACCTCGAAGCTGAACAAGCTGCCGGGGCCTTGAAAGAATTGATCGGTGAAGGCCGGTTGGTACTATTGGAAGAGGGAGAAGTTAATTCTTCGAGCGAAGTGCTTGCCATTGCATTACCGCTGTGGAAGGATTTGTGCGAACAAACGAATCGGATCATTGGCAGTTACCATGGAAAATTTCCTCTCCGGCGTGGAATACCACGCGAAGAATTGAAGAGCCGCCTAAACCTTACGCCGCGTCTCTTCAACGCATTGGTCGATAAACTGGCCTCGGAAGGTATGTTGGTTGCTGGCGCCAAGACTGTCGCAAAGGTCGGGCACGTGATCAGGTTCGATAACGGTCAGCAGGCTAAAGTCCAATCCCTGATGTTGAAATTCGCGCACAGTCCCTATGCTCCGCCCGGCATCAAGGAATGCCAGGCAGAAGCCGGCGAGGAGATCGCCAATGCCCTGATTGAGCTGGGCGAATTGAAGGCAGTTTCGAGCGAAATCGTTTTCCGAAAACGGGATTATGATTCAATGGTGGCAAAAGTGCATGACACTCTCATCCAGAATGGAAGGATCACCCTGGCTGAAGTACGCGACCTGTTCAATACCAGCCGCAAGTATGCGCAGGCCTTGCTTGAGCATCTCGATTCATCCGGGTTCACGATGCGCGAGGGTGATTATCGAAAGTTGAGGAAGTAATGTGCGGACGGTTTACTTTAACGGTCGATCCGGCGGACGCAGGCGAAGAATTTGAAGATGTGACTTTCCCGTCGCGGTTCGCGCCGCGCTATAATATTGCGCCTACCCAGCCGGTCCTGGCGATCCCTAACGACGGCAGGCATACCGCCGATTTCTTTGTTTGGGGCCTTATCCCATCCTGGGCAAAGGACCCCTCCATTGGCAACCGCCTGATAAACGCACGCGGTGAGACACTTGCGGAGAAACCCAGCTTCCGCGGCGGTTATAAATACAAACGCTGCTTGATCCTGGCCGATGGCTTCTACGAATGGAAATCCGGTGCAGGCACAAAGACCAAGGTCCCCCATTTTATTCGTCTAAAGACCGCCAGGCCGTTTGCCTTCGCAGGCTTATGGGATGAATGGCAGTCTCCTGATGGATCGGCCATCCGCTCCTGCACAATAATAACCACGAAGCCTAATAAATTAATGGCTTCCATCCACGACCGCATGCCCGTGATCTTGCAGCCAAACGATTACGCCGACTGGCTGGATTCCTCGCCCAGGTCTGCTGACAGTTTAAATCATCTGATCACGGAATTTCCTGCCGAACTGATGGATGCCTATCCGGTCTCACCGCTGGTGAATAGCCCGGCCAATGATCGCGCCGAATGCGTCCTCCCCGCCTGATTTATGTTTTCCATCTCGTATGTTCTTCCCGAATCTCGAGTATCGAATACCTAATACCTGATTACCCGATTACCTAACACCTTTTGCCTGATACCTAATTACCGGAGCATGAATGCAGAATAAATCAGAAGATCCATCCAGCGCTCGCCGGGGGGAAACGGAAGAGCCGGAAGATTCTTCCATCTCGAATAAACAATCCAGCCCACTTTCCAATTGGATGCAAAGCCTGGTCCATTTGGGTCTGGGCGAATACCTGGCGCGGGCCGCCACCAACATATTTTCCATCCTTGCCATCCTGATCGTGATCTGGCTGGCGCAAATGTATTTCCGCCAGCCCGTGACTGCAAACCAGGCAAATAACACCCCCGCGGCAAGTCAGCAGGCCCTGCCGGCCGCACCCTCCATCGCTTCCACCCTCCCCTTGGATTTATCATCCATGGGCATTATCCGGCAGGCAAACATCCACACCAATGTGCCGCAGCGTGCCAGGGACGATATTGTGAAATATACCGTGCAGCCTGGTGATACCATCTCAGATATTGCACAAAATTTTGGCCTGCAGCCAATTACGATCTTTGCCGCCAACTATGATCTTCTGGAGGACGACCCGCATAATCTCCAGGCCGGGCAGGTGCTCGTCATATTGCCGGTGGATGGCGTCTATCGGCAGTGGTTCCCCGGGGAAAAGATCAGCACGGTAGCGAACTACTATAAAGTTGCACCGCAGGACATTGTCAATTATCCCGCTAATCACCTCGACCCAAATGCTACGGATATTGCGGCCGGGACGATGGTCATCATCCCCGGCGGCGTATACCAGTATCACTCACCCGGGCAGGTCCCGCTGGGTATTACACGTACCGATCCTGCCTCTGCACAGGTGGCGGGCGACGGTTCTTGTCCTGCCGTCACAGGCGGCGCGGTCGGATACGGCACATTCGTTTATCCAACCGACAGGCATTATCTTTCAGGCTTCGATTACTCCACCAAGACGAATCACCTGGGGATCGACCTCGCGGCCAACCTGGGTGACAATATTTATGCGGCGGATGGCGGCGTGGTGGTATATGCAGGCGCAAACAGCTACGGCTACGGTAACATGATAATGATCGATCATGGCACCGGTTTCCAGACCTTGTATGCACATTTGAGCCAGATCTTTGTATCTTGTGGTAACAATGTAACCCAGGGCGAGGTGATTGGCGCGGCCGGCGCCACCGGTCATGCAACTGGACCGCATTTGCACTTTGAAGTCCGTACTGCAACTGCCGTCATCGATCCATGGGATGTGCTTCCGCCCCCATCTGCGGCTCCATAATTTAATATATTTGATATAATCCTGGTCACCCCGGGCGCATAGCTCAGTTGGTTAGAGCGCTACTATCACACAGTAGAGGTCGGGGGTTCGAGTCCCTCTGCGCCCACAAAAGGTATCTGCACAAAAAAGGGGGTTTGAGTGCTGCGCGATCTGCGCCCACTTAAATCATCATATCCATGATGATTTTTGTTTTAACTTGAAGAAATGTTTCACCTGAATTTAAAAAATCTTGGCGACTTCGCGCAGCACGAGTCCCCGCTCTTTTTCTTAGGGGATAACATCCCCGTTCTTGCTTTTAGGGGACCCTGTGGGTCGCGACTTGGCGTTAAATCTTTTAGTTTTTCCTGTTCGTTGATACTTGCACTTGCGTGCATATATAAGTTAGCTCCATCAAAGAAATCATCCAGAAGAGGAAGAAACGGCTCAAAGATTAATAACGGATGAGATTAATGTACTTTTCTTGTATGAAATCCAGATATTTCCTTGACAATTCCTCCGCGATAAATATAATTGCATTTTGAAACTGTTATTAAAGGTAATAATACTCTGAATTCCTCCTATCAAACCGCCGCACTGGTCATGGACAACATTCCGTTGCTGATGCGGTTGCTGCGGGCAAAGTTCCGCGAAAAGCGTGTTGGCGACCTGACGATGGCGCAGTTCCGCACCCTGGGCTTCGTGGATGCGAACAATAACGCTTCCCTCTCCGATGTAGCCGGTTATATCGGGCTTAGTCTGCCCTCCATGTCCAAACTGGTGGACGCGCTGGTTAACCAAGGCCTTCTCACACGCAGCGAGCACGGAAAGGATCGCCGCCGCATCTGCCTCGCCTTGACCGGCGCAGGCAAGCGCGAATTGGACGAGGCCTACCGGCACACGCAGTCCTTCTTCGCCGAAAAATTCGCAGAACTCACGGAGGACGAGCGGGCACAGGTCTCCGGAGCCATGAACCTGTTGAAGAAACTGTTCGCACTCGATTCGCAGGCAGCCATGCCTGAAGCGCCCGCAGGACAAGAGTTCCCGGTTTTCAGTTAATACATAAAAGGAGTCACAAAATATAATGGATAAGCAGTATTCCCTGTTTGGGAAAAAAGTTGAATATAAATGGATCGTGTTGAGCGTGACCACCATCGGCGCGCTCATGGCCGCCATCGACAGCACCATCGTCATCCTTGGCCTGCCGGATATGATGGTCAAGCTGCATGCGGACCTGATCTCGATGATCTGGGTCATCATGGGCTACATCCTGGTCAGCACGGTCTTCCTCCTGACCTTTGGCCGGGTGGCCGATATGTTCGGCCGGGTGCGCATGTACAACCTCGGCTTCGTCATCTTCACCATCGGTTCAGCCTTGTGCGGTTTCTCCGCCAATGCTACCCAGCTGATCATCTTCCGCCTCATCCAGGGCAGCGGCGCGGCCATGATGGTCGTCAATAGCGTTGCGCTGATCACCGAGGTCTTCCCGCCCAACGAACGCGGCAAGGCGCTCGGCATCAACGCCATCACCTTCTCCATCGGCGGCGTGGCAGGACCCATCCTGGGTGGCATCATCCTGACCCTGGCCGACTGGCGCTGGATCTTCTTCATCAATGTACCGGTCGGGTTGATCGGCGCGATCTGGGGTTATCGCGTCCTGCGCGAAATGTCCATCCGCAAAAAAGGAGAACGTTTCGACGGGGTCGGCGCGTTCAGCTTCAGTTTCGGTCTGACTGCTTTGCTGATCGCTTTGACACTTGGGATCCAGTACAGTTTCACATCGACTCCCATCGTCGTGCTCTTTTGCGTGTTCCTCGTCGGCGTGGCATTTTTCCTGTGGTGGGAGCGTCGCGCACCGAATCCCGTGCTCGATTTATCGCTTTTCAACAACCGCGTTTACAACTTCTCCGTGTTGTCCGCCATGATCCAGTCGCTCGGCCTATTTGCCGTGAATTTCCTGATCGTGTTCTATTTGCAGGGCGTCCTCGGTTATGATCCATTAAAGGCCGCGCTTCTGCTTATCCCCTTGCCCGTAATGGTAGCCTTGGTGGCTCCATTTGCCGGAAACTTGTCCGACCATGTCGGTGCCCGTATCCCCGCCACGATAGGGCTTCTCATTCAAGCCGTGGCCCTTGCCTGGTTCCTGCGCCTCTACACCCGCCATGCCCTACTGGCAGATCGGTATCGGTTTGGGTGTGATGGGTATCGGCGGCGGCCTTTTCTTCCCGCCCAACACCAGCGCCGCCATGAATTCTGCACCGAAGAACCGTCTCGGTATCGCTTCCGGCACACTCGCAACCCTGCGACAGGCCGGCATGGTGACTAGCTTCGCATTGTCCCTGGCGGTCGCCGCCAGCAGCCTGCCGCGTGATGTAATGATGCAGTTGTTCGTCGGCAACAACGTCACCCTCGGCTCTGCGCCGATGCTGGCCTTTGTGACCGGTATTCACAGCGCCTTCCTGGTTTCCATGATATTGGTCATTATCGCCGCCGGCGTCTCCTTCGTGCGCGGCAAGGAAGACCGCGCCGCTCTGGCCGAAGGCAACGTCGGGCGGGCCTCGGAAACTTTCGTCGAGTAAATTTTCTGTAGGATATATAGTCTTGCTAACCGGGCTTCCTTTCAAAGCGAAAGGAAGCCCGGTTTTTTTTTACCGCAAAAATAGAGTTATACTCTTCCGAACTTTAATTTGAGACGCGAAATTTATTGGTAAATAACAAGATACCCAAAATCAGGTAATATGATACTTAAGACCATTAATAATCCCACTATATCCAAATTGACAAAGCAGACTCACGAAGTGGTTGTCCCCCCACTTTGTCCTACAGAGTACTGCGCAATTATCTAAACTAATTTTTTGTTTTTATCCTATAAATGATGAAAAAAGTTTAGTAGAGATTTATTCAAGAAGCAGTAAAACCGCCAACCCGATCACCGGCAGCACGCTGACCATCACTTATGTTCCGGAAGACAAATTGTTAGAAGTTTACAGCCTGAACGAGTATGTAGCCTCATTCATCGGATCAAAAGAAGTCAGGGACCTGGAGCTTCTCACCCAGGTCGTAGCCCGTGATTGTCACGAAATTCTAGGCGTCAAAGTATTCGTGACCGGTAAATATATACTGAACATCGGACAAACCGTGATATGCGAATGCCAGAATTAAATTCTTGTAAATATTTCAGCTCTGAATTGTGAACTATCCAACTTTAGGTGATGAATTCTTTCACATCAAGCCGATCATCGGCATAAATGGCTGAATTATTTATATTTTATCCCGTAATTGGGCAACTTAATTAGATTCTTTTATTTGTATTATTACTAATTTGCTTATAAAACAAGTCAGCGACCTGCCAGTCGCTGACTTTAATTGCGACACAACCTTTTCGCCGGAGGTGTCACTAGACACATTATATACAGATAAGATGTTTTTGCGCCTTAAAATTTCCAATATTTTAAGGTTACTTGAATATATTTTAAGACACGCGTAGGGAATTCATCAAGCAAAACACAACCAAACACGGTTCCTTTAACATTCAATCACAAATTTTAGATGATTATCCACAACGAAAAGAAGTTTATTCGCGGCACAATTCGTTTACATTAGATTAACAGGTTGCATTAGATTAAGTCATATTCTCCCAAATATGGGGGTTAAGGTAGGCTTCACCAGCATATGTGGCTGGAACATGCATTCTATGATGCATTAAATTTAAGCAGATTCACATAAAGATTCTTTAACATTGACCAACCTTAAAAAAGAAGATGTTTTAAACTTAGCGTAGGTGAAAAGCGTTGTAATACACCCAACATTTGTGCTAGAGTTACACGTGAAAGCAAACATAATTTCATTATCATGGTTTCCTGCCAGAAATCTTGATGAATTTGAAAGAAGAATGTCTTATTCGCCGGAGGTGTTCTAATGTTGTCAATCGACCCGCTAAAAAATCTCGGCCAATTATGGGATAGGATTGAAAGAGCAAGGTTACCGCAACGGCTAAAAGCAGTTTTGCTTACCATTGTAACCTTGGCAATGCTGTTTGATAGTTTTTGGATGTTATTCCTCCTAAAACAGATATCAGACATCATAAGTAAGTTGATAGGTCATTAGGTATGATTATCAATTCGATGAAGATATTTCTTTGTTCGTGGGAAGTACCAAGACTTCACCAGGCAAATTGATAAGACCAGTGGATCGCTCACAGAACACTTTATATCAATTCTTCCTGAAGGATCCGGAGAAAGAAAAGACTTTTTATCTGGCAGGTAAAATCATCGGCTTTAAAATAACCATCAATCCAATGATGGTTATTTGTTTTCAAAGGATATTTTAATGCAGCATAATCCACGCTGGAGTCAATTCCGCTACCATTCGCGGGCGTAACCACAAAGAAATTCAAAGAAGGTATAAATATGATTGTGGCGGTATCACCCCAAAGGTTTCTTTTAGAAGCAATGGCTTTCTATATTTTCTTGTATTTCCAATTTTTATTGCATGACCTTTTTCTTTGTCTGAAAAATAAGAATAGAAATATTCTTCACTAATTCCTGCGTGTTTCTTCGTTTTTTCCCATAGTTTTTCCAAGTCATCTGAAATCAACTCTGCAACTTCAAATTCGCCAATTACTTTGCAAGTGGGCGATGAAGCATAAACGACAACAAGTTTTGCTGGTTTCTTGAAAATGCTTCTGCGATATTCAAATTTCTTTTCACCCTCAAATATCTTTGAAGCAAACTCAGGTTTAATTGACAATAATACTTTCATCGGTTTGGGTCTCCTTCAAGATCAACTTAAATTTTCCTGGTTCTATTGGCTCAAATCCTCGTGGAGCCGACTGAACATTCAGAATCACACCTATTTCTATCAATCGTTTCATGTTTATGCGTTTTGGGAAAGAATAACTATACAAGAAATTTACTACGAAAGGTCTGTTGTTAGTACTGTAATTCCAATGTTCAAGCAATTCCTTGTCCGAGAATACGCTTCTTTTTCGGCACAAATCAATAAACTGCTGTCCATCTTTTATGTCAGAGACAATGCTTTCAACAATTCCAATGGTGCTAATAACCGAAAGGTAATAACCTCCTGTTCGATAGAATACTATCAGTATCTCCACAATGCAAATCTCTGAAAATTGACCGAGAAATATAAACCTTGCTTATTGCGTTTCTAAAAGGCTCGTTTTCAACAAAGTCAGCAGGCGACTTTGTTCTCAAAATTGAGTCCGGAAATAAATTGGTGTGATACTCTGGATAAATAGGGACGATATAGGCGTTTGATTTTTCGCTAAAGAAGGGGTAAGTCAGTTTCGGGGTTTCTTCATTGAAAACCTTATTCATCTTCCTAACATAAACAAATTCGTCACCGTAATCATTTTTCTTTATTCCTTGTTCCACAAACCCAAATTCTTCAAGCAAATTGATTAGACGTTCTTGATCAGAACGTTTTTTGAAGATAGTGACATAGATTTCATTAACATTGTTTCTTATAGCATTGTCAAAAATGATTTTTACGAATCTCTCGCCTAGTTTATAGCCATTTAATGTGACCTTGAAAGTCCCAATTTTCAATCTTCGTTTCTTGTCGAAAGTTGGGACTATGTTCGAATATGGCTCATCTTCACCCTCTATTTTCAGGTATAAAAATGCAGTTATCTTGTCGTCAGATCTGCAAACATATGCAATTTCTTCACTCTTTTTGACAAACCACTTCTCAAAACCTGGATAATCCTGTTTGAAACTGTCAAAGAATTCGTCTCCAAGATTTACATTTCCGAATAATTCTTTCTTTACTGCCAATACTTTGTAGTCTGTAAGTCCCGGGTTTTCTGCTATAACTTTTTCTAGGAATAAATCAATTGTAAAAACTCGATTCCCAATGCCAAGCATGTCGGCTTTTCGTTTAATTTTCTTATCTTCGGTAATAAGATAATCCACAGTTCCAATAAAGATTTCATTCAGGAGCAAGGTATCGCTTCGATCGTTATCATTAATGTCAATCGCATCACTCACACTTTTGACTCGAGAATTGATAGTGGGTTGAACTTGTAGGACGTTGTAAGAATCAAGTTTAATGGTCATTACTTCCCGTGTATTGCCCGCCTTCAGTTTGTTTATTTCATTGATGGTAATCTGGTGAATACATTTTGTGTAGTGAAGATTATCTAGCCACTTAAACAAAATACCAATATCTTTATTTAGTGGATTGTTGCCTTCACGATGAATGATTATGTTGGTATCAAGTAGAATTTTCATAATTCCCTTGCCTTGGTTATGGGTCAACACTGCAGTTATGTGATTTTATCCTTAATACTATTCCATAATCGCATGCAAATCTCCGAGAGGAGTATGTAAAGTCCTTTCCAATTACTTAATGCCGCGAGCCGCTCTTTTGCCTTTAACAGTAACATCATGAATATGTATACTTCCGTCTAAAGTTTTGACAACCTTTATAAAATCATACATTTCCATAATATCTAAGATGTAATCAATCACAACTTTTGGTTTTTTCAGATGAGATACAATTTTTAAATTTGAATCCAACTCAAGGTTTACTATCGAAAGTAATACCTGGCTAACTAATTCATTAAAATTTTCTATAAACATCTCAGCGAATACTTGAAATCCATTTGCCGTAATTTTAAAATATTCCAGTCCTCGACTGCCCATAGTTCTTTGCCCCTGAATAAAATAATTATTCGCTAGCACTTCAATGCTTTCGAACATTTCATCCTCAGAAATCTCCATCTCTTTGATCTGTTCTTCAAATTGATTTACATTAATCCAGTTAATTTCGTTCTTAAGTGAAGTCTCACAGATAATCTTAAATACGATAGTATCAACATGGGTTAATCCTTGTATATCATCGATTATTAGATTTGCATATTTGGGAGGCTCACCTAGCGGAGGCTTTTCAGAATGCCCGTAGATTGCTGATACAATTTTCTCGAGTTCTTGTGTGTAATTATTAATATCCTTTATTTTTTCCCAAACTGTTGAGCGCAAAGCTTCTGGAACTGCGCAATCATCAATCACTACTGGGATTAATTTGCATTTGCCGCTTATTTTTTTCACCATGCCAGCATTCAACTCTTCTTTTACCCAGGGTTTTTCAACACTAACATTTGATAAAACAACAATCATTGCTTGAGCATTCTTTATCCCTTCCTCAAATATTTTATCAACCAAACTATCTCCTGGAAAAATCTCCCATTTATCGACCCAAGCGTCAATTCCGTTTTCTCGCAATTTAGAAGCAAACCCGATAACAAATCTTTCTTTATCCTCGCTTGCATGGCTAATAAAAACTTTCGGATTTTGGACCATATTGCCTCTATGATGAAATAATTCTTTTTTGCTTCAAGGTCAACAATTCAGAAGAGAGAATTTCTTCTAAATCTTTTATACTTGAATAAACCAAACATCTATGTCCGCTTACATCAAACCGAAGATCATTTATATCTTTTACCAAAAGAATTGTAGGGACTTTCTTTCCCCAAGCATAACCAACCTCTAAATATACATTAGGGTTCGCACCATCAAGCACAGCAATTACAGCCACTGCAGTTTCAATTCCTTTCTTTATTTGCTCAAGTATTTCCCCAGTGAAAGAATCCTTGTCAATTCGCACATAGTTGAAATCTGCTAATTTTATTGGAACTCTTATCCCATAATAGAAATAGTCCTCGAGTTCTTGACTAAACGGCATCGCAACAAAGATGTGCTTTTTGGGGTTTTTTATCTCTTTTACTGCTTCTTCTAATCGCTCTAATGATTTATCATTAATAGTTTTATTACTTGCCGATAGAGCATTCAGAAGTTTATCCCAGCCGTCCTTTGAATACAGTTCGACCCATTGTATATGTTGAAGATCTTTGGGGACTTGCACATCATCAACCTTTACGGGTATTAGGGTGACCGACCCTACTGGTTTCTCTTTTGCAATTTCAAGTGCAGATTTGATTTCTTTATTGACGTAGCCTTCTTTTGATATAGAGTTCTTCGTAAGAAAAATTAGAACAAAATCTGAGTTTGATAAGGCCCTTTTAATTTCTTCTGTCCATATTTGACCAGGATAAAGATTCTTTATGTCTATCCAAGGCTGAAAACCAGCAATCAAGAGCCTTCTATAAAAACTCAAGACGATTTGCCTGTCTTCATGTGCGTATGAAAGAAAAACTTGTGGTTTATCGCTCATTCTTAAACTCCACCAGAAGAATTCAATTCAGATTTTACCTTTACAATATACCATTTCAAATAGAAAATGAATATTACATCTCATAATCAATACTGACGTCAATCTAAATGTCAAAGCGATCTCATAATTCAAGAAGCTCATCGCCATTATTAATAGAAAGCAATTTGATTAAATTGTTAAATTGGGACGCCGTCCAGATGGACGGCGTCCCTTGCCTAGGAGGAGAAGAGAAACTAACCCCCAGCCACATTTTTATTGACATCAAATTGTTCATAAATCTTACAAAAATGGCGAACGTCGAAGGTTAGAAGGCTACCTTTATTGTCTTATGGGTAAATTTAATTGCTACAATAGCAATATTCACATTGCTTACTTAATGATGAATTCCAATTCACTGACCTTTTCAACTGACTGAATCTTAACTTTGAGAACATAACAAGTGCTCCTATCGCAATCAAAGTTGCCATAATATAAAGGAGTATTGGACTGTAAAAGTAAATTGCTGCTGCGGCAATGGGAACTAGTACTCTATAAGCCGATTGCAAACTCTGGTTCACTCCTTGCAATTTCCCCTGACTACTCTCATCGACCGACTGGGAAAGTCGCCCATTATAACTCGGGTCAAATAATCCCTCGCCAAGGGTAATACTTATAACTGCCAAACCAATCAAAGAGGCGGAATGAACAAAAATACTTAAAAGTAGAAGACCCAATCCAAAACCAATTCCAATCAGCCCTGCAATACCGATACTTCTTTCACTGAACTTCTTGAGCAGACGGGGCAATAAGATTGTTCTCGAAACAATATCGGAGGCCCCAATGAGGGTAAAAACTCCTCCAATTAATGCCGGTCCCCAGAAGTAAATATCCTTCGCAAATACACTAAAATTGAACTGGTAAATATCCAAACTTATATAGAAGAAGACACCCACGATGAGTAGGGCTTTGGCTTCTACTAGAGTAAATATATCCTTAAAATGAGCAAAAGTATTGAGAACTCTCGAGTGACAAATGTTTCGATCGTTTTTCGGGAGCCAGCGATTCTGGTAAAAAGAAATAAGCGACAAAGGTGGAAAGCATAAAAATTCCAGCTGTGACGTAAAACGGAAGTGAAATGGAAAATGTTCCGAGTAAACCTCCCAGAGCTGGACCAAGCATGGATCCAATACCCATGGCCCCACCAAGATAGCTAAACCATTTCGTTCGCTCATCAGGTTTGGTGCTGTCGGCAATATATGCGAACAGGGTGGTAATATCCCCCGCGGTCAATCCGTCGATGATCCTTCCAAGAAAGAGTATCCAAAGCGCCCCTCCGATGCCAAATAGAACGTATCCGGTAACAGAACCGAAAAGACTGATCACTAAAATATATTTACGGCCATACCGATCGCTTAGGGCTCCATAAAATGGAGCTGCTAAAAAAGTGCATAATGCAAACGCCGCCGCTAGCGCACCCATACCAATAACTATTTGCGAATCGGGTAGGTATTTTCCGAGCAGGAACGGTAGCAAAGGAAAAACTAGTGTCATTCCCATCCCATTGATCAATACAATTCCAACAATAATCCACAAAACATTCATTTTCGATTTCATTCTAATTTCTTTCTAAAATTGGATATAAAAATTTATTATGGGGATTTAAGAGAATATCCAGCCTCGTAATCCATAACCCGGGGTTCCATGTCTAAAAAATTTTGCTAGTATTTTCCACCCCATTTGTGTGTGAAAGCCCGCGATAGCAGGCTACTCTTCGTCCTCGAGAAGGGATCAGCCCCACGCTCTCCAAAGGGAAACTGGCGACGGTTTACACTCAGGAAGTGGTCAAGCCCTCTAAAATCAGAACGTGATCGCTCTTTACCCCGCCTGAATGAATTACCCCGTCCTCTGCTACGAAAGTCTGGACCCGGGAAGCGTTCCGACCCATCATCGGCTAGTTGTTCTTGCAGGTTTTTGATCAATCGTTCCAGGTAATCGCTCAGTGCTGTTTGTTCTTCTTCATTGAGACAGTCCAAAAACAATTCCTGGTGCTCGAACTCAACATCTTGTTCCGACACCGCTTTTCCACTTTCCGTCAAACGAATATCCATTCCGCGGCAATCAACCTCGGATGGTGTCCGGGTGATATATCCACTGCGTTCCAGTTTTGCAAGTAGCTCACCTAGGGACTGGGAACGAATATTCAGGATATGCCCGAGTTCCCTCTGACTGATTTCCGGCTTGAGTTTCAACAAAGACAAGATTCGTCCTTGTCCTTGATAAGGCGCGCCCATTGGGCCGCGATCCCTCAAATGCCCCATCATGCTTCGGCGTAGCAACCACATCAATTGATAAAACTTTTGTATTAGGTCTTGCTCGTTGTTTTCCATTTTTTAACCTTATATCTTATAATTTATGAAGGTACCTTACAAATATATTGTACAGGTACCTTCATAAATTGTCAAGCTAATTGTTCATAATTCTTACAGGAATTGCTAAGCTGTATAAATCACGATACGCCTTGGACACTATGCGCTCATTTTTGCTTGACGTACTTGTTTAGCGTCTGAAGTCATAAAACCACCACATATTGTATAACCTTAGCCAATAAGCCACACAATGCCGTATATGCTGGCCGTACTTATAGCCCGGGATGATAAATTTTGAAGGTTACCACCACAGGTAGGGCATTTTTTGCACGCTAAACAAGTACTGCTTGACAATAGAACATTTGTTCTGTACAATGATTAATGCATTAATAGGTGTCCGCTTATGTCAAACAATCTTGCTACCAATCCTCACCCTGCAGCATTTTATTACCACAACCACCTTCCATTCACTTTTCCTCCTGAGCGTATTCGTTCCTCTTCGTTCCGCGGAACGAATACGGCAAGCCACCACAACTCTATTCCATATCCAGACAGACTACACGAAGGAGGAATTGAACCTGATTTGAATGGGTTTTCAATACTGGAGAAAGCATTCGAACTTGATTCGTTCCGGTTGTGCGGTGCCGTAAATCTGCACTTTTTAATATCATTCACCAATCAACTGATTACCCAATCCCCAATTACCAAATTCCTGATCCCTCAGTTGAATGGGTTTCTCATCCTGACCGGTAGGGGTGGCGGCTCAAAGTCGAATTGAACGCGCATTGCCGTAAATTGCCCCTAAATTCAACAAAAAAGAACTCATTCAATGAACCATTCGTCCATCATTTCCTATTCCCTAATGCCGAGTAACGAATACCGAGTATCGCATATCGAATACCTGATATCGCCTCCCCTAATATCTCCCTCTATTCAGCACCGCCTCCGGGTTCGCCAGTTGGTCCTCCCTGGCCGGGAAGACCTGCACCGCGCAGGCTTTGAACTCGGGGATCATCGCCTGCGGGTCGAGCGCGTCGTTGGTCAACAAGTTTGCGGCCGCCTCCGCAAAATGGAAGGGGATGAACACCACGCCCACCGTGGTCTTCTCCGTCACGGTGGCGCGCAGGACCACCTCCCCGCGCCGCGACGTCACGCGCACCGCCATGCCGTCGGTGATGCCGTGCATCTCCGCGTCGGCCGGATGCATCTCGACGCGTGCTTCGGGGTAGGCCTCATTCAAAGCGGAATGGCGCGTCATCGTGCCGCCGTGCCAGTGTTCGAGCACGCGTCCGGTGGTCAGGATGAACGGGATACTCGTCGTCGGCCTCTTCCATCACGGGGACGAAATCCAGCGGTGTGAATTTGCCCCGCCCGCGCGGGAACGTATCGGTGAAGAGCGTCGGCGTGCCGGGATGATTCTTGTCCCACACCGGATACTGCAGGCCGACCTTGTCAATGCGCTCATACGTGACGCCGGCGAAATCGGGTACGACGCCCGCCATTTCGGCGAAGACTTCCGCCGGGTTGCGATAATCCCACTTGGCGGAGTTGGGCCGCCCCAGCCGGGACTCGAGCCGCTTGGCCAGATCGCAGATGATCTGCCAATCGGGTCGGGCCTGGCCGCGCGGCGGCTGCGCTGCCCGCACGCGCTGCACGCGCCGGTCGGTGTTGGTGAAGGTCCCATCTTTTTCCGCGAACGGTGTGGCCGGCAGGAATACATCCGCAAAGGCGCCGGTCTCATTGATGAACAGATCCTGCGCCACCAGGAATTCAAGCTGCTCCATGTGCTGGCGCGTGACGTTGAGATTCGGCTCGGACATCATCGGGTTCTCGCCCATGATGTACAGCGCGCGCACGCCGCCCGCGTGTGCATGGCCGAGGATCTCGGTGGTGGTCAGGCCCAGTTTGCGCGAGAGACCGCCCGGCTCGATGTTCCAGGCCTTTTCCCATTTGACGGCGTTGTCTTCGTTATCCACACGCATATAACCGGGATAGTGGAAGGGCATGGCGCCCATGTCGCTCGCGCCCTGCACGTTGTTCTGTCCGCGCAGTGGATTGAGTCCCGTGCCCTCGCGCCCGATCTGACCGGTGAGAAACGCCAGGTGGATGAGCGACAAGCGCGCTGGCGGTGCCGTGCGAAAGCTGCGAGATGCCCATGCCCCAATAGATGGCGGCATTCTTTGCCTTCGCATACAGCCGCGCGGCCTTGCGGATGTCTTCGGCCGGCACGCCCGAAACTTCTTCGGCATATTCGGGCGTGAACTTTTCGAGCGACTCGCAGAAACTCGGTGTAACCTTCGGTGCGGTCATTGATGAAATCGTGATTGACCAGGTTCTTCTTTGACGATCACATGCGCCATGGCGCTGAAGACCGGCACGTTCGTGCCGGGCTTGAGCGGCAGCCACAGCTCGGCAAAGTCCACCAGGTCGATGCGGCGCGGGTCGACCACGATCATCTTCGCGCCGTACTTCTCGACGGCTTCCTTCATCTGCAGCGCAATGATGGGATGATTCTCGCTGGTGTTGGAACCGGTGACGATGAACACGTCGTTCTGGATCACCTGCGAGGCCGTGTTGCTCATGGCCGAGGAGCCCACCGCTTGCTGCAGCGCCACCACGCTGCCCGCGTGGCACAGGCGCGTGCAGTGGTCCACGTTGTTGGTGCGGAACAGCGTGCGGAAGATTTTCTGCAGCAGGTAGTTATCTTCGTTGGTGGCTTTCGCGCAGCAGTAGACCGACATGGCGTCCGAGCCATCGCGTTTGTAGATCTCGACCAGCTTGTCCGCCGTGATATCGAGCGCGGTGTCCCAATCGGTCTCCACCCAGTCCCAATCGTTCGAAGTGCCGACTCTCGGATGAGATCGTGCGCCGCTGCCTGGTTTCCATGCTCGACGAATTCCGGCTCGCGGATCCCTTTGAGCGTTTTACCTTCGAGCAGATAGCGCCTCACCATCGGCGTCGTGATGCGCTTCGGATGATAGATAAAGTCGTAACCGAAGCGGCCCTTTACGCATAAATTACCGTGATTGACGGGTGAATCAAACGGCGAGGTGACTTTGAAGATGAAGTCGTTTTTGACGTGCAACTTTAAATTACAACCCACCCCGCAGTACGGGCAGGTGGTGGTGACAATTCGATCCGGTTTGATCATCGTGCCTCCGAAACATTTACATATAAGTTTGTCATTGAGAGCGAACCTGTGGTTGAGTGGATGGCGCTCTTCCATCGTATCGAAACCAGGTGAGCGTGGCAATCTCGTTCGTTCAAGGTCCAACCAAGGTTCAAGGTTTCCTGCGTTTCTTCCTGCCGGTGTTCAAGACACTGATCTCCTGCGGGCTCATTCCCTGCTCCAGCAAGAACTCACGCTTCGGCTTGAGCGCACCGGTCGGGCAGACGCCCACACATTGTCCGCACAGCACGCAGGTCGTTTCGGGGATGCTCCTATCGAAGAAGGTGCCGATCTGCGTCTCGAATCCTCGTCCGTTAAAATTGATCGCAAAGGTGTATTGCGCATCGTCCGCGCAGACCTGCACGCAGCGCCAGCACAGCAGGCATTTCGAGTAATCGCGTACGTACATCGGGTTGTCGTCTTTGACCTCGGCCTCACGGCGCTCCGCCTCTGGAAAGCGATTGACATCTGCACCACTATTCCTCCATCATGGTCAGGATTTCGGGGGCATCGGACAGGTCCATGGTGGAGGCCAGCATTTCCAGGATCGTGCGCCGCGCGCGGATCACGCGTTCGCTGTCGGTCTTCACCTTCATGTCGTCGGCCGCCTTGACGATGCAGGCCGGCTGAAGCAGCCTCTGCCCCTCCACCTCGACGACGCACATGCGGCACAACGCGTTGGAGGTGGTCGCCTCGTGATAGCAGATGGTCGGGATATCGATGCCGATCTGTTCGGGCGGCTTCGAGAATGGTCGCCCCCGGCTCGATCTGACTGGCTGTCCATCAATTGTCAGAGTTACATTTTCGGCCATATGTCTCCAAAGACCGTAGAGGCTTATCAACGCTTGACCGATTTCCTTCGCGGCTTAGCTTTTGCTGCCGCGGTCTTCTTCCGCATCTTTGCCGGCTTTCTTCAGCGGCTTTCGCTTTCTTTAGTCACCGGCTTCTGCCGCTATTGCACTCTGCAACCTGCACCTTTCCACGAAAACATCCGGCCACAACTTGATGGCGGATAAGCACCGCGCTGGCGGCGGTCTGACCCAGGCCGCACAGACTCGCGTCGGTCATCGTCCAGCCGACATCCTGCAGCCGCTCAAGATCGCCTTCCAGCATTCCGCCTGCTGCAATGCGATGCAGGATTTCCGTCTGGCGCTGGCGTGCCCATCTGGCACGGATAACATTTTCCGCAGCTCTCATGCGCAAAGAAATGACCCAGCCGGGCAAACACTTCGCGCAGATCACGCGTCTCATCGAAGACCATCACCACGCCCGAACCAAGCGGCAGGCCCGCTGCGCGCAAATCTTCAAACGTGAGCTTGACGTCCAAGTGTGCGGAGGTGGCAAACGCGCCCGCTGCGCCGCCGAACAGAACGGCCTGCATTTTCCTGCCGTCCGCAACACCGCCAGCCATATCGAGCAATTCGCGCAGCGTCACGCCAAAAGGGACTTCATAGACTCCGGGCCTGGTGACATCGCCGGACACGCAGAATAGCTTTGGGCCCGGTGATTTCTCCGTGCCGATCTTGCGATACTCCGCTGCGCCCTTGGAAATGATCAGCGGCACATTGAACAATGTCTCGACGTTATTGATGACGGTCGGTTTGCCAAACAAGCCGTACGTCGTTGGGAACGGCGGCTTCACACGCGGGAAGCCGCGCTTCCCTTCGATGGATTCAAACAGCGCTGTCTCCTCGCCGCAAATATAAGCGCCCGCGCCCAGGCGGATTTCGATATCAAAAGAAAAGTCGGAACTTGAAGATTTTCACCGAGATAACCAGCCTGCCGAGCTTCGCTCAACGCATTTTCAAGCACGGGCAAAATATAGGGATACTCGCCGCGCACGTAAATAAATCCTTTGTTGCGCACCGATGGCATACCCGGCGATCAGCATCCCTTCGATGACGCTGTGCGGATCGTCCAGCAGAAGCACGCGGTCCTTGAATGTGCCCGGCTCGGACTCGTCCGCGTTGCAGACCACATATTTCGGCGAGCCTTCTGCTTTGGCAGCGCCTTCCCATTTAACGCCTGTTGGGAAAGCCGCACCGCCGCGTCCCACCAGGCCCGAAGCCTTGACTTCATCGACAACCGTCTTCCGGCTTCATCGCTAATGCTTTCTTGAAGGCAGAATATTCACCATACTCGGCCAGCGAAGTGGTGCCGTTGCCGCAATTGCGCCGTCAACAGATGAAGTGAGCCGCCCACAATGGATTTCGGCCGCCCCAATTCATAGGTATCGGTTTTAAGATTGATATTCGTCTCGGCCTGGTCATCAACGAGCGCGGCCGGCGCCTGCTCACAAAGCCCAAGGCAGGGACTGGCCTCGATGGTCAGAGACCCATCGGGCGTCGTTTGACCCGGCTGGATTCCGTGGTGAGCACAAAGGTGATGAAGCAGGCCATCCCCATCCTTCAGCCCGCAGGCCTGGTCGGTGCAGACGCGAATGATGCGTTTGCCAACCGGTTCATTGTAGAAAAGTGTATAGAACTCGATCACGCCGTGCACGTCGGCCAGCGGCACATGCAGCGACCTTGCAATTTCCGCGGCAACCGGTTCGGACAAGCCAGCCATAAACTTTTTGGGCCGCATGCAAGGCTGGCAACAGCCCCGAGCGGCCCAAGGGAATATATGGTTCGATTACAGGCTGAAGAGCGGCAAGGTCGATTTCAGACATGATCTCTCCAATTCAAATAGTATAGGCCGAAATGACGTGACCCGCAAGCATAAGGCATCGGGCATCGGTCACAATATAAAAAAATAACCGCCGCTCCATTTGAACGGCGGAAAGAAAAGGATTGGTTGTATTTATAGGCGTGCACCGGATATATAGTGTTCAAGCTGGGAGATCATGAACTGTTGATAGTCGACGACTTCCTTTAGCACATCCCGGACGGAGATCAGGCCCAATAGTTTTCCGTCTTCATAGACCGGCAAATGGCGGATATTCTTGTCGATCATGATCGCCATGCATTCTTCGAGCGACTGGCTGGCGTCGACGTAAAGTACCTCGCCGGTCATGATCTCGCTGACTTTGGTGTTATGCGCCGTTTTCCCCGCCAGTTCCAGTTTGCGGACGCAGTCGCGTTCGGAAAGAATGCCGGCCACCTTGTCGCCGTTCATCACCAGCACCGCGCCGGTGTTCTTGTCGGCCATCAGTTTCAAAGCTTCCAACACGCTCGCATCGGGCTTAACCGCAAAGACCTGACTGCCCTTCTGCCGGATTAAATCACGAACATTGATCATGGCGGTCTCTCCTTTGGCTAAGGTTTCATAAAGTATAGGCTGGAATCAGAAGGCTGGCAAGCATGAAAAAAAGACGGCCGTCCGTCTCAGGCTGATAGGGTAATACATGCTGCCACCTCGGCCTGAAAAATTATTCCTTATTCGGGAAACCTGCGAATAAACCAGGTTTTTACGACCTGGGTCAGGGCTATGTAAGCAAGCAGCATGGCCAACAGGAAAAGCCAGTACAACGGGGGCAGCGCCACGAATCCCAGGGTTTGCGCAAGCGGTGATATGGTCAACCAGGCCCCTACGATAACAACGATCAGGGAGGTCAGGATCAGTGTCTTGCTGGCCCGGCTTTGAATAAAAGGAATTTTATTCGTGCGGATCACATGCACGATCAACGTCTGGGTAAACAAGGATTCTACGAACCAACCGGTATGGAACAGGGCCGGGTTATTCCAACAGTTGAAGATGTACAACATGATAAAAAATGTCATGTAATCGAAAATCGAGCTGATGGGACCGATGAAAACAATGTAACGGCGCAGGGAGCCGATTTCCCATTTACGCGGACGAGACAGCCACTCGGCGTCCACTTCATCGGTGGGGATGGCGGTCTGGGAGAAATCATACAACAGGTTATTGCTTAAGATCTGGATCGGCATCATCGGTACGAAAGGAAGGAATATGCTGGCTCCTACCACGCTGAACATGTTGCCGAAATTGGACGAAGCTGCCATCTTTATGTATTTGATCACATTGCCAAATACTTTACGCCCTTCGATCACGCCCTGCTCGAGCACCAACAGGCTGTTTTCAAGCAGGATAATATCGGAGGATTCTTTGGCAATGTCCACTGCGCTGTCCACGGAAATACCCACGTCTGCCGCTTTGAGCGCCGGGGCATCGTTGATGCCGTCGCCCATGAATCCGACGACGTGACCCTTGGCTTGCAGGGCGTGGATGATCCGTTCCTTATGCGAAGGAGAAAGCTTGGCAAAGACCGTGGTTGCCTCGGCCGCCTTGATAAGCTGTGCCTCATCCATTCCTTCAATCTCGGGGCCAAGCAGGATGCGGTCCACGGCGAGGCCGACTTGTTTGCATATGCTGCCGGTGATGATATCGTTATCACCGGTCAGGATCTTAACAGTGACATTATGCAAATTTAGCTGGCCGATCGCCTCGGACGCCGTATCCTTGGGCGGGTCAAGGAAAGCCAAATAACCGAGAAGGGTCAGATTTCGATTCATCCTGAACCGTATAATGTGGTTCAGCATTATCCCCCGGGAAAATGCGATAGGCAACGGCAATGACCCGGAAACCTTCGGAGTTAAGCTGGCTGATCCGCTGTTTGCGGTGCTCGTCATGCTCCGGCAGGACTTCCAGGACTTCGCCGCCAACCTCTACGTGCGTTGAGAGATGCATGATCTCCTCGACTGCGCCCTTGCAGATCAGGAGATGCTTTCTCTTATTATCCTCCACGATGACCGACATACGCTTCCGTTGGAAATCGAATGGCAGTTCGTCGATCTTGCGATAAAGCTCATCCACCTGCAGATCGTCGTTCAGGTTTTTATGGTTCAGGATCGCTTCGTCCATCAGGTTCTTCAGGCCCGTCTGGTAGTAGCTGTTCAGGTAACCGTAATGAAGCACCCGGTCGCTGGTATTTCCTTTGACATCCAGGTATTTTTCAAGGACAATCTTGCCCTGCGTGATCGTCCCCGTTTTGTCGGTGCAAAGCACGTCCATCGCGCCAAAGTTCTGGATCGCATTCAGACGCTTTACGATGACTTTCTTCTGCGACATGGCGATGGCGCCTTTGGACAAATTGACGGTCACGATCATGGGCAGCATTTCGGGGGTCAGACCCACCGCGACAGCCAGCGCAAACAGGAACGCCTCGAGCCAGTTCCCCTTGCTCAAGCCGTTGAGGAGGAAGACGAGAGGCACCATCACGGCCATGAAGCCGATCATCAACCAGGTAAAGCCGTTGATCCCCTTATCGAAGCTGGTGAGCTGGCGCTGCCCCACAATACTGCTGGCGAGTGAACCGAAATACGTCTCACTGCCGGTTTGGACAACGACTGCTGCCCCAATGCCGCTCTCGACATTGGAACCCATAAAACAGATATTTTGCATTTCCAGCGGGTTCTGCAGATCCTTGGAGACTGTACCGGGCAATTTTTCAACGGGAAGCGATTCGCCCGTCAGAGCGGCCTGGTTCAGGAAAAGATCTTTTGCCGAGACCAGCCTGACATCGGCAGGCACCATATCTCCCGCAGAGAGACGGACAACATCACCCGGTACCAGGTCGCCCAATGGAATTTCCCTGCGTTGACCCTCCCGCATAACCGTTGCAGTGGTGCTGACCATGGCCTTTAACTTCTCGGCAGCCGTATCGGCGCGACTCTCCTGCACGAAGCGAAGCACGATGCCGAGCAGGACCATGGCAAAAATTACCGCCGTCGCACGCAGGTCGCCTGTAAGATACGAGACGACGCCCAATACCGAAAGCAGGATCACCAGCGGATTCTTAAGATTGTCCACGATCCGCATCAATAAGGATTGGTGTTTCTCCTTCGCGATCTGGTTCGGCCCGTATTTTTCGAGACGGGCCTCCGCTTCTTCAATTGTCAGGCCGGCATTGGTTGTATCCAGTTTTTCGAGAACGAGGGAAGCGTCCATCTGGCCGCTTTCCATTAATTTCTTTGAAACTCTTATGCCATTCCCGCGCATTAATCCGTTGAGGCGCGGTGTGGTAAATATTGTTGTCAAAAGTCCCATACTGTCCTCCTTACACAAAATAAAACCACCTTCGATATTCTCCGAAGGTGGCGACTGGCGCAGGGGGCAGCGGACCGGGTTAAATACTCATGCCGCGTAAAAAACAGGGAGGCGGCGCGCTCGGACGCGATCCACTCGCACTTGCAACAGTCGTAGCTCGGAGACGGTTAAACGAATCAAAGTTGGGCGCAATAAATGGTCATCCGCGTCCAAGGCAATCACTTCCTTTTCATGTCGAATTAGGTTCATGTTCATATATTACCTTGTTGGGTTATACCCCCGCCTTTGTCGATTCGTCAAGTGTTGAATGCTGTCAATTTAGAAAGTGATGAAAAATGGCAGATAAGATTTCTTTAATATTGCGGGATCGCTCCATTCCGGGCAATGAGATTCGTCGTGGAACATTCTCGTCAAAAGTATAAAATCCACCTCATGGGGAATGCAATACAGTAATTCTCATAATATCTCGAATAGAAAGATTGATTTCCTGGCGAACTATCGGTACAATAAGTTTCAGAAAGCAGCAAATCGCTTTCTGAGTCGAGGGAAAATGAAATCACATTTCGATTGCGGCAATTTCAATCTGCAGTAAATCATTTTGTGCGTGCCACCCACATATGGCGGCGGGCATTATCAGCGCTTACGCTTGCATCTGGCGTAAATAGCAGTACTTTGTAATTTATAAAATCGTGTTCGATAAGAGATGGGGCAATTAGAATGTTCAATAACTTTTCTTGTGGGGTGGTCTACGGTAGTATGGCAGCCTGGATCATTTGGCTGGTTATCAGCCAGATCCGCAGTTCAAATAAAAAAATTGGACTACAACACCGGACCCTGGATGCATTTTCAGATGCGGAAAAGCAAAATCTGACTGCTGCAAAGATCGTAAGGAGCAGTATGTTGGGAACGCTGGGCTGCATTTTCTGGACTATAGCCCTGATTTGGGTGTTTTATTTATTATGGTGTATAGGCGCAGCCATAAAGGAGTTCAGCATATAAGGATTCGTGAGAGAGTCACATGACACGGTATTAACTAGAAACCTCCTTCTGGGCCCGAAAGCCGATTGGGAGGTTTATAGTCGGGGCGCCGAGATTTGAACTCGGGACCTCACGGACCCGAACCGTGCGCTCTACCGGTCTGAGCCACGCCCCGAAAGCAGGACGCATTATAACTGTCGCATATGGTTTTGACAAGTTACCGGCTGATCCTTTTCAATCTACGGGTATAAAAAGGCCTTTATGCCCGCCACGGACGCAACTTATGGGTTGAGTGTCATCTCCTGGCTGTAAATATAAACCGGTCCCTTTAGAACATCGTCCTCCTGATGGATATAGAGACGCGCCTGGGTCGGTGCATTGACTTTATATGGAAGCGTGGTGTCGAAATTCTGCGGGTCAAGATTTTGAACGTTGAGTACACGGGAGCTCATAAGCTGGCCGGCGTCTGATATCAATTCAAGGATAACCTGCTGCTGGTTATAAGGGGTATATTGGCCCTGGACTGACAATACGCCCCCTGAAACATCGGCGTTGGGTGGAAGGTTCAGCAAGGTCACACGTTCATAGATCGCATTACCTGCCGGGGTGATCTGGCTGGCGCCACTGGACAATAATAATATGCGCACGGAACTCAAGGACTGCAGGCGGCCCGACGTATCCTTGGTGCTGACCTGTATGACTCCGACCTCGGCAGCCGCGCGAATTTCAAATGGAATCTTCAACGAGAGAAAATCACCCGTCGGATGGCCTTCCACCGATCTGATAATGTCCCCAAGCAGACGCCCGTCCTCACCGAATAAACTTACGTCGATCTTCTTGCTGTCGCCGGCTACAGCCAATATCTGGACTTCCAAAGGAGAAGCAATCTTGGAGCCCGGGCCGGGTTTATCGATCTGGATCGCGGCCAAAGATAATCCAGGTGGAGCCGTGGGCGTCTCCGTCGGAGCGAGTGTGGGAGGGATGGAGGTGGGCGTTTCGGAAGGCACAATCGTAGGTGTGATCCCGGCAGAGACGGTCGCGTTAATGGATTGAGCTGTGAGATAAATGACGGTCGGCAAATAACCTGTAGGAAAAGGCGTGGGTGCTGGATTAGTTCCTGGGTACACGCAGCCTGTTAATAATACGGGAAGAGACGCGAGGAGCAAACATTTTCGAAGCATGAGTTGACAACATGGACGCCCTCCATACGGAGGGCGTCCATCTTTCCTTTTTTTATGGGATTTACAGCCCGTAGATGTCGGAGTATTTGGTCTTCAAATAACGGACATACGGTTCGGGAGGTGATCTTCGAACCGGTAACCTTTTGGACAAGGGCTTGTGGATCGTATTTCCGCCCGTGCCTGTGGATATTCGATCGCAGCCAGCCAAGTAAGGCATCGAACTTACCCTTGCGGATTTGTTCCTCGAGGTCCTTGATGTCCTTGTTGATCTGCTCCCATAATTGGGCAGAGACCAGGTTACCGAGAGCGTAGGTCGAGAAGTAACCGATCGAACCGTACGACCAATGAATGTCCTGAAGAACACCCAGTGCATCGTTCGGCGGGGTAACACCGAGATATTCCTTCATCTTTAAGTTCCAGATTTCGGGCAGGTCTTTTATCGCAACTTTGCCTTCGACCATGGCAATCTCAAGCTCCAGGCGGAGCATGATGTGCAGGTTATAAGTCGCTTCATCTGCATTTACGCGGATGAAAGAAGGTTCGACCTTATTGATGCCTTTATAGAAGTTCTTCAATCCAACGCCTTCCAATTGTGAAGGGAAGACCTTCCTGAGCTGAGGATAAAAGAATTCCCAAAAAGGCAGTGACCGCCCTACGAGGTTCTCCCACATGCGTGACTGGGATTCATGGACCGCCAGCGAAGTGCCGTGAGCCAGGGAAGTCCGTTCATAATCGGGGTTGATGCCCTGCTCATACATGGCATGTCCGGACTCGTGCATGGCGCTGAATAATGTTGCCAGGGGATCGGTTTGCTCGAAACGGTTTGTAATGCGGACATCGTTGACGCTGAACGACGTCTCGAATGGATGCGGGGCTTTATCCATGCGCCCGCGGCTCCAATCGTAGCCGAACTTCCGGGTGATATCCGCGCTGAAATCCCACACTTTACTTTCGATATATTTTTTATGTAAAAATTTGTCGTTGACCTGGGGGTGTGCAGCGATCGCCTTGATCAGCTCCACCTGTTCGATCCGCAAACCGTTGAAGATGGCCTGCACATCCGCAGTTTTCATACCCGGTTCGTAATCATCCAACAGGGTGTCATAGGGGTGGTCGGCAGGCGGGAAGAAACCGACATATTCCCTGACAAGCTCCACCACTTTTTCCAGTTGTGGGCGAAAAATGGAAAAATCGGATTTCGATCTTGCCTCGGTCCAGGTTTCGTACGCCCTGGTGGTAACGATGGCCTGCTCTGCTACAAATTCAGAGGGGACGCGGACAGCCTTGTCGTAATCGCGTGCCGCAACCCGCACCAGGGCTGCATCGTCAGAAGAGGGATCGGCTCCCGCAAATTCCCGTTTAAGCTCATCCAGCAATTTGCCAACTTCATCCGATATGGCCTTTTCGTGAGCCAGCTTGCCAAGGGTCGCCAATTGTTGGCCGCGTGCTTCACCGCCTCCGGCCGGCATGTAAGTTTGCTGGTCCCAACTTAACAGGCCGCCAGCGCTGGCGAGGTCGGAGACTTCCTCGATGATTTTCTTCAATTGATCCAATTTATCAGACATGCTATGCTCCAATTGATATCAACAAATTTCAAGCGCTTTTTTGACAGGAAGCTTTAGAATGAATCATGTTCAGTTGAAAAGATCAATTTACTTTCCACCGCAAGGGCTCGCCGCGTAATGCAGCCAGCACTTCGTGGGCAATATCATCGGCAGCGCGCGTCTGCGCTTCAACGGTTTGTGCGCCGATGTGCGGCGTTGTGATCACTTTCGGATGCCTGACTAAATCGGTACCGCCTGGAGGTTCTGCAGCAAAGACATCCAGGGCTGCAGCAGCCACCTTCCCGGAATTCAGGGCATCCAGCAGGGCTGACTCATCGATAATCCCGCCGCGAGCGGTGGAAACGATTCGCACACCGTCTTTCATCTCCGATAAGGCCATCTTGCCGATCAAATCGCGTGTTTGGACGTTAAGCGGCAAATGCAGGGAAATAAAATCTGACCATTCATATAATTCCTGGATCGTCACCGGCTCTCCGCCGCGCGCTTTAATATCGTCTTCCGAAACAACGGGGTCATAGGCGACGACGTTCATGCCGAAGGCGGCTGCGCGTTTGCCCACCTCCATGCCAATCCGTCCAAAGCCTATGATGCCGAGGGTCTTACCGCTGAGTTCGACACCTTCCAGCTCTTTCTTAAGCCACTCCCCCTTTTTCATGGCATCATCGGCGCGCGGAATTTCACGAGCTGTAGCTTAAAAGGAGACCGATGGTCAATTCGGCCACCGCCAGGGTGGTTGAAACCGGGGCATTGACAACTGTAACGTTGTGTTTCCTGGCTGCTTCGAGGTCTATGTTGTCCACACCCACCCCTGCGCGGCCGACCACTTTGAGTTTCTTGCCTGCCTCAAAGACCTCGGAAGTGACTTTAGTGCGGCCGCGCACGATCAACGCGTCGTAGTCGCTTACGATTTTAATGAGATCGGAGGCAGAGATGCCCGCTTTATCCTCTACATGGGAAGCCGTACGAAGAATGGACTGGCCGCCTTCTCCCAGTCCATCGGTAATCAATATTTTGAAATCCGTCATATCCCTATTTTACACGATATGTAAGAAATTAAATCACGAAGACCAATCCGCAAATATCGGAAGAGATCGCCTCATGGCGCAGGACGGTTTTCCTCCATTTACGGATAGGTCCAACCAAAACGACTTACACAAAAGTTCGTAACAATGATGATATTAAGGAGTGGGACGATAGATATGCGGGTAGATCCAGACAGCATAGGCTTCAAGCCGGTTCCCATTTCCACGCACAGCCAATCCGAACTGTACCGTTTTTCCGGCGATTCCATCGAGTGGAAAATCAATAACAACGGGTGAGGCACTGAATATATACGGCCAATTCGTCACACCGGTTTTCGCCTTGCCAACATAATATTCAAGGGAGAATACCACATCACAAAAGGTATGAGCCTTGCACGCCAGCACGGTTCTGAAACGATCGCCTTTCTGCACAGTGAACGCAGGATATTCGCTGAAGATAGTCTCGAAACTGTCCTGCGGCGGGTAGGTAAGAAGGGTTTCCAAGCCGTTCCCACCGATACTAGCAACGTAACCCGCATTCGGGTTATTTTCGTCGCCTGGACAGGGCAGCTGCTGGGTCCGGTTAAACCATTGCGCGCTGCACATGGTGGCCACAAAATCAAATGCCGTGGTCCCCGGCCCTTCTGTCGGCAAACCAACCGAGCCCAGATCAGGCGTAGGCGACAAGGTTGCTGTGGGAGTCGGGACAGGCGTCTGGGTCGGCGGTTCGGTTGGGACTTCCGTGGACGAGATAACGGGGACGGCCGTGGCAGTAGGTTGTCCGATCCTATTTGACAATCTGCAGCCACTTAATAATATTCCAAGAAAAAGAAACGGAATGATTTTCTTTAGCATATTTAGTATTCCTGCCTACCAGACGAACGGTATCAGGCTCCTGGTCCTTTTTTTATAAGACATGTATTCTTCAGAAAAGTGCTTCACCAAAATCACTTCTTCTCCGCGTAATTTCAACCAAATCGTTACACCAACAATGAGAAGACCGATGCCTGCCCCCAGAGTTCCAAAAGACAATGCAGTACCGAGAACCATGGTCAGGATGCCCGAGTAAATTGGATTCCGGACATAGCGATAAAGGCCGGTGGTAACAAGCACATGCCCAACTTTGATGACAACCGCTCCGCTCCAATTTCCCGCGAGCGTCCTCCTTGCCGCGATCGCGATCATCAGACCTGCAATGACAAGAATAACGGCAAGGACATCGATAACCATGGAATGCGGGATCAGAAGAGTTGCGAGCGTTTTAACGGGTATGCCAACTCTGGCGAGAAACCTGAAATTGACAATGAACAACGCGCCGATAAACAATAATATGCGATACCAATATGCTGCCAGCCATCCCTTTGTTTCCTGGTTGGATTTTACCGATGTGGCGCTGATGAACCAATAGAGCATAAAAATTACCCAGCATGCCAGGATGATCTGTTGTGCTGCAATCATATTATTCATAACGCAGCGCCTCAACAGGTTCGAGGCTTGCCGCGCGGTTGGCCGGATAAATGCCAAAGAATAAACCGACCGAGGCGGAAAAGATAGTTGCCAGCAAAATCGAATCAACGCTTACGAGCGGCGTGAAATTATTACCGGTGGCAACCGCGACGCGTCCTACGACGAAAGCAATGAGCCAGCCAAATAGAATGCCCACGATCCCACCGATCAGACTCAACAGGGATGATTCTGCCAGGAACTGAACCAAAATGTCACGTTTGCGCGCACCCAAGGCCTTTCGCAGGCCGATCTCGCGTGTGCGTTCGGTCACCGAGACGAGCATGATGTTCATGATGCCAATGCCGCCGACCAGCAGCGATATCGCCGCAATCCCGCCCAGGAATATGGTCAATACGCCCGTTACCGTTTGGACGGTGGAAAGAATGCTTTCCTGCGTGAGGACTGTAAAGTCGTCCTGCCCGATCGGGGACTGGTGTCGCGTCCGCAGGATCTGGGATATCTCATCCGTTGCAGCGGATACCGACTGGAAATCGACTGCCTGAACATAGATCACATCCACCGAATCGGGATTCTTCCTGGTTAGCAAGCGCGCCTGGGCAGTATTCAGCGGAACGATGACTTCATTATCCTCCGAGCCGAACGCGGTTCCACCTTGCGGAGAGAGCACGCCGATGACCTTGAAGGGCTGGTTCGAAATGCGTATCGTTTCTCCAACAAGACCATCGCGATGCCCAAATAATTTGTCGGCTACATCCACGCCGATCACCGTAACGGAAGCCCGTCCAAGATTTTGCTGGTCGTCGATGAAATTGCCATCCAACAGGGTGATGTTGCGAACTTGCTGGTAGGACGGTGTAACGCCCACTATGGTGGTGCTCTTCGTCTGACCGCCGAAATCTGCAACGCCGCTGCCCTGTAAAACAGGAGCAATAGCTTGTACATGCGGGGCCGCGTAGGGGTCCAATATGGCATTTGCATCACCGAGTGTTATTGGGCGCGGGGGTCGTACATTAACGGTTTGAGTATCCCTCGCTCCGCTGAACACGAATAAGAGGTTCGTACCGACCTGGTTGATGGAACCCGTAATGGAGGCTGTTGCCCCGTTTCCAACCGCCAGCATGGCGATCACGGCGGCAACCCCGATCACAATGCCAAGCACGGTAAGACCGGAGCGCATCTTGTTTGAATTGAGGCTTTCCAGCGCCTCGATTAATACCTGGGATAGATTCATGAGTTACCTGTTGAATTATCTTCCACAACCCCATCGCGGATGCGAATGATCCGCTGTGCCTGCTCGCCGATGGTGGAGTCATGAGTAATGATAATAAGCGTGGTACCGCGTTCTTTGTTCAGATTTAAGAGTAGGGTCATTATCTCTTTTCCGACTTTTGAATCGAGATTCCCGGTCGGTTCGTCGGCCATGATGATCGCCGGCTCATTGACAATGGCGCGAGCGATCGCCACACGCTGCTGCTGTCCGCCGGAGAGTTCCATGGGACGATGGTTGATACGGTCTCCCAGCCCAACCGCTTCAAGGGCCACTATGGCGCGCTCGCGTCGACTCCCATCTACCAGACCGGCATATCGTAAAGGCAGTTCTACATTTGAGAGAGCAGACTGCCGCGAAAGCAGGTTGAACGATTGGAAGACGAAGCCTACTTTGTGGTTACGGATATTGGCAAGTTGGTCGTCATTGAGCTTGGCAACCGGCTCTCCATCTAAAAGGTATTCACCCGAGGTCGGCCGGTCGAGGCAGCCCAGGATGTTCATCATCGTGGTTTTTCCCGAACCCGACGGTCCCATAATAGCGACTACTTCACCGCGTTGGATCTTCAGGGAAGCGCCGCGCAAAGCCTGCACTTCGACCTCGCCCATTTTATAGACTTTGACCAGGTCCTGGGCTTCAACTACCCAATCCATTAGCCGCCTCCCCCTGCTCGGAAAACCCCACCGCCTTGGGAGGGAGGATTCAAGACAATCAGGTCGCCTTCCTTCACGTTACCGCTAAGGAGCACGCTAAAGGTATCGGAGGAAGCGCCAAGTTTAATCTGCACCTGCTGCGGCAGGCCATTTTTTAGAATATATAAAGACTGATTTCCATCCACTAACCGAACTGCGCGATTCGGTATCAGGACCTGACCCTTGACCTGATTCGTCACAATATTGACGGCGGCAGTCATCCCCGGCTTGACGAGCGAATCGCCGTCCGTCAGTTTTGCGGTGACCGTAAAGTTGACGGCGCCCGAAGAGACATCCCCGGCCTGGGAGACTTCGGTCACCTGGCCGTGATATGTTTTGCCTGAAATGGCATCCAGTGTAAGTGTGACCGGTTGGTCCAGCGCTATGCTGTTGATATCGACTTCCGAAACCTGTACATCAATGAGCAGGTTCGAGAGATCATCTACACGGAACGCGAGATTGCCGGATGTCGCCTGGTCGCCGGGGAGAGGATTGGCCTGGGTCACGGTCCCATCGAAAGGGGCAATAATTCGAGCCGTATTTAATGTGGCCTGCGCGGCATCCACTTTGGCTTGCGCGGCGGACAAATCATCCTGGTTCGGACCGCCTTTAAGGCGGTCGTAAGCACGTTGAGCATCATCCACCTGGGCATTCTTCAAAGCCAGATCGGCGTCGGCGTCTGTGATGGTTTTCGGATCTGCATTGCCTCGGGTCCATTTGATAAAGCCAAATTGATGGGCCCCGATATATTTAAAATAAATTCTCGATATCCAGATTTTCCCATTTAAGCTGTTACGATAATCATTGGCTTTCTTGTAGGCGTCCTGTGCACTGCGCAGAGCGATCCAGGCATTGGCGCGATCTGTATCCGAGTGCAGCAAATCATCGAGTGATTTCTGCGCGGTGACAAGATCAGATTGGGCCAGGATCACATTCTGGGGCAGCGAGGTCGGATCCAGCGTGGCCAGCACATCGCCTTTCTTGACCTGATCCCCCACTTTCACATTGACCTGGTCCACCGTACCGCTGTTTTGCCAGTTGAGGATTGCGCTTTGCGAGGCGCGCACGCTGCCGGTGGCGCCGACGGTTGCAGTCAAATCTCCACGTTGAGCCGGTGTCGTCTCAAACGAGGTGCTCGAATTCGCGTTCGCCCTGCCCCTGGCAACCAGCACCACTATGATAAGTACCACAACGGCGCCGATGATGATCCAGTTTCTCTTGCTAATTCTTGTAAAAAAAGCTTTCATTTCGAGTCTTCCTCCAACAATGAGGTGAGATCCCATGGTTCATTGGAACCAAAATGGGTAGTAATCGCTACACCCAAGCCGAGGCTTAGGTATATAACCACAAAGAAACCGCCTACGTAAGGAATACGAATCAGGGGCAGCAGAAGTAGCAACCCCAAAGCCAGGGACGCGACGGGTGAAGACGGCTGCCAACCTGCCCTTTTCAACAGGCTGCGGCCACAAGCATAGACCAGGGAAAGGTATCCCCAGATGGAAAGAAAAAAAGCGGTGATCGCCGCGATAATACCGAAGGGGAACGTAACGCGCGCGAGGATGGCGCCAAACCCGAATGCCACAACCACTAAAACGAAACCAAAACCCACGAGAACCAGCTGGATAAGACGCGTCCAGCTCACGGTTATTGCCCGGCGCATATTTCTTACCTGGGTGGGGAAAAGAAAAAAATTCGCGATGCCTGCCAAAAATAAAGTGATAAAAAGTCCCAGCGAAGAAACCCAGCCTGGCAGGCGCGATAACGGTTCTTCCAAACTGAACGAATTCGGCGGCTGGAATTCAGGACGCGGTAACCCCTGCCCATATTCCGGGCGCAAATTCAATATCAATAGTACGCTCCACAATACCAGGGCGATGATTACCAGTCCGATAACGGTTAAACGCCAGCGAGTCATTTAATTTCCTTTTACGCGGTTTTCTTTATAACCGTGAAAGTGTACGACGGCCATATAAACTTCATGTTAACTGGGAAAACAGGATATTAAAATTTCAAGTCCGTACCTTCGTATACGGTTGCTGTCGGTTCTGAAATACTTGTCCATCGATGGCGCAAAACAGTGCGGCACACAGCAAAATGGTCCCGATCCAGATGGAAACTACCAGCGATGAGCCCAACAGGTTTTGAAGCGAGAACATTCCATTCCATAAACGATCCAGCATTTCAACGGACTCAAGGTTGAGATAATCCACGCCGCCGGCCAGCCACGGTGTTCCCGAAGAAAACAATTCATTGGAGGAAAGCCATGCAGCTGCCGGAGAAATCAGCCACAACCCGCTCAGGCCCAGCACACAAGCTGCACCCCAGCGCAAGGCCCGCCTGGTGTGGTGACGGCGGCGGATGGATGCTTGAATGTGTAAAGCCAACTCAGGCGAAGGGAGATGCCTGGGAAGCGAATGCAGCAATTTGTCCATCTTATCCATGATCTGCCTCCTCGATCTGCTCGCGCAAAATTTGTTTGGCCCGCCGCAAGTGGGTACGCACTGTGTTCAAAGGCAATGAAAGTACCGCGGCAATTTCCTCATAACTCATCCCGGCATCGTAGCGGAGTGAGATCACTGCCCGGTAAGCAAAAGGCAGTGAATCAACCGCTTCGGCTAATTTTTGCAGAACTTTTCTCTGGTCAGCTTTTTCCTCAAGATCTGTCTCAAAACGGCCGGAACTTTCCAGGGCGGTGTCGGCATCCACGTCCACGATCCTGCGTTCCCGGCGATAGCGATCACGCGCAAGGTTGGATGCGATAGTTGCCAGGTATGGTAATAATGGACGGTCCGTTTTGTAACCAGGCAGGGCATTCCAGAAACGCCAGAATGTCTCCTGGACGATCGACTCCGCCTCCTGAGTGTCCACAGCCATCCGCCGCACGATCCGATAAAGCGCAGGCGTGTACGCCTCCACCAGCCCGGAAAACGCAGCCTCATCCCGCTGGCGGGCACGTTCTATCAGATCGACTTCATTAGATAAGGAGTTCTTCATTCAAAGCACGCACGAAAGCTGAAAAAGTTTCAATTCGTACTAATATACCTCCTTTGAGAACTCAAATTTGATTATTCGCTCGTACTTTCACTGTCCTTTGGAACCCTTCATAAATAACCCGAATTTCTGCTTGAGACCCGTGAAAATGAAATAAACAAGCGGATCAGATAATTAAATTTCGAAAGCCGCCTGTGTGAAACACGTAAACATTTTCGAGCTTATAGTGTCCGCAAATCCTCAGCACTTAAAGAATAAACGTCCTAAAGTCTATTGGGTTATACAAAAACAATATAGTGAAGGAATGTACAATAGCATACAAACGTTCTTTTTTTTCATACAAAAACCGGGACGATTGTCGTCGGCACATGTGACATAAGAGCCTGTAATCTCAGGGTGGGTTTAGGTATGATGATTTAGGGTGCCTTTCACGCCTTATCTGGAGGAATTATGCAAGCAATCCCCAGTGAATTCCTTGCCATTAATCGCAAAGAACGGGCAAATAAGCCTTTTTATGATCTGGATTTACGCCCGACTGACGTTCGTACATCCGATTTTGAAGATGTAGTAATCGAACTTAATCCTGAACAAGCCATGGTTCAGGCCTCACGATGTGTTCACTGTCCGGACCCGGCTCCCTGTATGCTCGCCTGTCCTGCTCACAATGATATCCCATCTGCAATGTGGCTAATCGAACAAGGCAAATTTCACGAAGCCGCACAAATCTATCACCTGACCAGTTCCCTGCCCGAGATCTGTGGCCGCGTTTGCCCGCATGAGCAATTGTGTCAGGGTTCGTGCGTTCTCAACAAAACACATGAACCTGTCTTAACGGGTGAACTGGAGGCATTTACGGAAGATTTTGAACGTCGTAATGGTGGATATAAAATCCCAGTCGGTGCACAGACCGGGAAACGGGTTGCCATTATCGGTGCCGGGCCGGCAGGTGTAGCCTGCGCAGATGTCCTCGTCCAAAAGGGACATACGGTGACCATCTTCGAGTCAAAGCCCGTCCCGGGTGGTCTGCTCGTCTACGGCATCCCAAATTTCAAGCTTTCCAAAAAGGTATGGTTTGAAAAATGGGAAGAGTTCGAACATGCCGGTGTCAAATTCATTCCAAACACATACATCGGCAGAGACAAGACAATTGATGGATTGTTCAATGAGGGTTTCGAGGCTGTCTTCATCGGCGTCGGCTCGGAAGTCGACGCCAAAATGGAAGACACACCCGGTACCGATCTACCCGGTGTATATCAGGCGACCGATTTTCTAATCCGCGGTAATGTAGCGAAGACCCTGCTTCCTGAAGACATGAAAAAGCCCCTGATGATCGGCAGGCATGTAGTGGTCGTTGGCGGCGGTGATACCGCCTCCGATTGTTTACGGACCGCCATCCGAATGGGCGCCGCCGACGTGACCTGTCTATATCGCCGTACTGAAAAGGAAATGCCCGGCGGCAAAAAAGATCGCAAAATGGCGAGGGAGGAAGGTGCAAAATATCGCTTCCTCACCCAACCGGTGAAATTCATAGCAGGCGAAGACGGGAACCTGGCCGCGGTCGAATGCATCGAAATGGTGCTCGGTGAACCGGATGCAAAAGGCCGGCGCAAGCCGGTGCCGGTGCCGGATTCCAACTTCAGTGTTGCCTGTGATACGGCGATCCTTGCACTTGGTTATTGGCCTGACCCAATCCTCGGTAAAACCACAACCGATCTTGAAACCCATGATTGGGGATTGATCAGCGTCACTAATAGAGCCACCGGTGCAACTTCACGTGAAGGTGTATTCTCCGGCGGCGACTGCGTGACCGGTCCCGACATCGTTGTGACGGCCATGGTCGCCGGTCGCACAACCGCGCTGGCGATTGACAATTATCTGATGAACAAGAAATAACGATCTTTCCTCATCGATTTGCTTCCCAATAGATTCACGAATGGGTGTTGAGACAGTCTTTAAGGCTGTCTCTTTTCTTATCGGGTGTTAAACAATAATGGTTATAATCCCGCCATGCTTTACCGCCTGAGCCTGGCGCTTGAATGGTTGATATTGGCCGCAGTCTGTTTAATGGTATTGACCTACAGCGCGCCGCGCGCCACAAATGAAGAGGACCGTGTGCGGGCCTACACACGGAACATCGAATTCGATTACGTTTCATGGATGCTCAACGCCACCCAATTAAAAATCCAACAGGGCGCAGTGGGTATGCCCGGCTACCTTGATCGCGAATCGAGCAAGGTGGTGGTTATGGACTATTTGCATACCACCCAATTGGTGATCCAGGCCGAAGACGCACTGAACAAAATATTTGCCGACGCAACCATTACCGATAAAGAAACTGCGTCGGCACAGGTCCGCGCAGAATTAAGTAAACTTACCCAGCAGCAGGATGCGCTGGCGCCCATTGCCGAAGCCGTTTTACAGGGACAGGTAAGCCAGGTGGCCGCAGATTTCGGGCTTACAACACTGGGCCAGCCCATCCCAACCGTTTTATTTCACTCTACACCGGTGCCGAACGCCTTGATCGTCTCGCCGCGCGATCATATAGAACAGATCGCGAATATTTCGGTATCACCCAACCTCACCATCGATCAGCAAGCTGCTCTCGAAGACCGTACCGATAAAGGGCTGGATGTTTCCTCGCTGGTTGTCCCGATCGGCGGAGTGGGAGTGTATCCCACCATGATCATGAGCACCACCGACCTTACGTGGCTGACAAGCACCATCGCTCATGAATGGACTCATAATTATCTTGAGTTCCGGCCGTTGGGACTGCTGTATGATAATACCCCCGAGCTGCGGACCATGAACGAAACGACGGCCGACATTTCCGGGGGTGAAATCGGCGCCGAAGTGATCAAACGTTTCTATCCTGAATTTTCGAGCGCAACCGTTCCCAACTCCGACCTGCTCGCCCTCCCAATGGTCCATCCCAACCCGGGAGATATGCAGCGCCCGCCGTTCGATTTCAGGGCAGAGATGCACACCACACGCGTAAACGTCGATGCAATGCTTGCGGCAGGGAAGATCACCGATGCGGAAGCTTATATGGAACAACGCCGGCAGCTATTCGTGAAGAACGGTTACTACATCCGGAAACTTAATCAGGCTTATTTCGCTTTCTATGGCGCATACGCAGACGTTCCGGGCGGGGCGGCAGGTGAAGACCCGGTCGGGCCCGCCGTCCGCGCCTTGCGCGCCCAAAGCAAGTCGCTGGCCGATTTCATCAACCGTATTTCCTGGATGACTTCTTTCGATCAACTAAAGAAAGCTGTGGGACAATAGCAGCAACGTCATCGCTTCGAGGAAACTCAATGCGCCTAAAAACATTTTTGTTGCTTATCATCTCATTCTTGATTTTGCTGCTCCTCGGTTCCTGTTCTTCCCAATCGACCGCACCGGCGACAGCTTCTCCATCCCCCGCTCCGACCTTGGTGCCTGCCACAGCGACCCAGGTAGTGGGCTGCTCGGCGATCACAGCAAAACCAACACCGAATGCCTCATCGGCAGTGCCGCCCGTCACTGCGGCGGACTACGTTGAAGGACCAGATAACGCTTCCGTGATCATGTTGTTGTACTGCGATTTTCAGTCACCGCAATGTGAGATTTTCAATAGAGTCCTCGATCAACTTCAAAAGGACCATCCGCAGGATTTAAAAATCGTTCTCCGTCCATACCCCTTACCGGCTGGTTTGGTCCATTCATTACCCGCCAGCCTGGTCACCTCATTGGACAAATCCCAGATCTCAACGCAAGCTGCATTAGCCGCTGGAGATCAGGGTAAATTCTGGGAAATGAGGAATACCCTGGATACGAAGTATCTTGATTGGGTCAAGCTTTCCACCGGCCAATTTGAAACCTGGGCCACCGACCAGGCGGTACTTTTAGGGCTCGATAAGGAAAAATTCAAACTTGACTTAACCAGCACAAAAACAGCGGCCCAGGCGCAATCCCTTTTTGATTCAGCGACCCGTTTGTTTGGAAGTTTCAATATTCCAACGGTCTTCATCAACGGCAGCTTGCAGCCGAGAGCGGCCCTGAGCTATGGAGGTCTCGACTCAACGATCAGTTTAATAGCACTGGGCGCGCATCAATTCAACTCGTGTCCGCCGTTCAGCATCGACCCGTCGAAGCAATATACGGCAACCATCCATCTGGAGAAAGGCGATATCCTGGTCCAGTTGTACCCGGATAAGGCCCCGCTGGCAGTGAATTCATTTGTCTTTCTGGCACGGAATGGATGGTTCGACGGTGTGACTTTTCAGCGTGTGATCCCCGGTTATTTGGCTCAAACCGGCGACCCAAGCGGGACAGGTCTCGGTGGGCCGGGTTATTTTTTCAAGAATGAGATCACCACTGCACTCGAATTCGACAAACCCGGGGTGGTGGGCATGGCGAATTCGGGCCCGGATACAAACGGCAGCCAGTTCTTCATCACCTACGCGCCTGCCCCTGACCTGGATGGACAGTACACCATTTTCGGTCAGGTCCTCAAGGGCATGGATGTTGTTGAAAGCCTGACGCCCCGCGACCCATCCCAGTCCGATAATCTACCCCCCGGCGACAAGGTCATCAGCGTGACCATCGAGGAGAAATAATGGAGCAGCGCGGCAGAGATTGGCGGACGATCCTGCTGGGTATATCAAGCCTGGGTGCCGTTTTGTCCGCTTTTACATTTGCAGCGTTGATAATCGTTTATACGATCATTGGACTGCTTGACCGGGGTTCTGCGCAAAATAGTTCAACTGCTTTGCAGGATGTCGTTATCGCCAGCGGAATTGTGCTTATCGGTGCGGTTTTTCTTCCATCCGGTTATTACAGTATTCAACGGTTGCGCGGCAAAGAAATACCGCAGGCAGCTCCAAAGCCTTTGAAAATCTGGCAGGGCTTCCTCCTGCTTGTCTTATGGGCCGGCGCGGCAGTGGTGGCACAGCTTTTTGTCGATAACGATGTTTTGAAGTGGTTCACACCGCCTTTATACCTGTTGGCTATTGGAACACCGGTTTATTTTCTGGTCCGCCTGGCGAGCGGCGGATTGAATGCTGGCTCCCGCCAGCGCGTTTGGGGCGCTGTTTCGACCAGCATCGCTTTGGGTGCGACGCTCGCGATCGTCGCCGAAGGGATGCTCGTGATCGTCGGGTTGGTGGTTGTCGCGGCATACGTTGGCCTGCACCCGGAACTGCTGGCTGCCGCCAGGCAGATCACAGACCAGATTACGAACGCTTCAAGCATCGATACCGTCCTGAATGCAGTACAACCCTGGCTTGATAATCCGCTGGCATTCCTGCTCGCCCTTCTTTTCTTCTCCGGGTTTACACCGGTCATCGAGGAGACAGCCAAGTCCCTGGCTGTATGGACGGTTTTCGATCGTCTTGATTCGCCCGCCCAGGGGTTTGTGATCGGCGCATTAAGCGGTGCGGGCTTTGGCCTGTTTGAAAGTTTGCTGGCCTCGGCCACACCCGATTCAAGCTGGGGAGCCACGCTGCTGGTGCGCGGCGGCAGTACCATGATGCACATCATGACCGCCAGCCTTACCGGCTGGGGAATTGCCGCCTTTCATTCCAGCACTTCCGGCAGCAGAGTTTTGAACCTGATCAGCAGAGTTTTGAACCTGATCAAGATGTATGCCCTGGCGATGTTAATGCACGGTTTATGGAATGCATCCGTCATTATGATCGCGTTCGGTAGCTTGCGAATCCCATCCAATACTGTTGCTCCAGATGCGATCGGAACGGGATTGGTATTCTCCGGGGTTTCCATATTGATCATTTTATGCCTCGCGATCCCGCTGGCTTTGGGAATCATCAATAAGCGATTACGAACGGCAAATCCAATTATCGTCTCCCCCCTTTCTGAAAATTTACCCAATTTACTTCCCCCGGACGACATGGAGGAAAAAAGGAACGGGGTACAATAACTTCATGTCCATCAACATAACTTCATCCACTGCCCGCGATGGAGACATTGCCGAACTGGTTGGTTTGGGGCATAAGCATTTCATCATTACCCTCAAAGCCGGGACCAAATTCGAGACTCATCGGGGCATCCTTCTACACGACGACCTCATCGACCGACCCTGGGGAACGCAGGTCTTCAGTCATATGGGCTCGCCGTTCTTCCTGCTCCAGCCGTCGCTGGCAGATTTATTAACCGACCTGCCGCGTTCAACCCAGATACTTTATCCCAAGGATATCGGCTTCATTTTGGTAACGATGGGTATCGGCCCCGGCAAGAGAGTCATCGAAGCCGGGACAGGATCAGGCTCGATGACGATCGCATTGGCCTATGCCGTAAGCACGGAAGGACACGTCTTTTCCTACGAGGTCCGCCCGGATATGCAGAACCTGGCAAAGAAGAATCTGGAGCGCGTGGGGCTGGCATCCCGTGTGGATTTCAAGCTCCGCGACCTCCAGGCGGGCTGTGACGAGACCGACGGGGATGCCTTCTTCCTCGACCTGCCGAATCCGTTCGACTATATCCCGCAGGTGCGTGCCGCCTTGAAACCCGGTGGATTTGTGTGCAGTCTGCTGCCCACCGCCAACCAGGTGGAGCAATTGCTGGTTGCATTAAGACGCGAGCGCTTTGCCTTCATCGAGGTTTGTGAGATCCTGGTACGCTATTACAAAGCCGAGCCCACCCGCTTTCGTCCCACCGACCGTATGGTGGCCCATACCGGCTATTTGATCTTCGCACGCAGGATCGAGCCGAGTGAAGATCCGCGTGGAAAGGAACTATCCGAAGAGCTTGGAGCCGCCTACATTAATGAATGAACCTTATCGATATTCTTTTATCCGTGAGAAAAAATAATTACAAAGGAGATAATACGTATGCGCAGAGCTTTTGGTCGCCCATTCCGACCGGGATTTGCCGGTAACATTCCGCCCCTGCTCCAACGTGCCAACCAATTGATGTCCACAGGGAATTATACAGAGGCAGCCAGCGCCTTCGAGCAATTAGCCCGCGCTGCCGAAGCTCGCGGCGGGCCGCGCGCACCCTTCTTTTATATCCAGGCCGGACGCGCGCACATACTGGGCGGGCAGACAGCCCCGGGTTTGGAATACCTGCAACGCGGGCTAGGCCTGTTCGCCGTGCGCGGCCAGGCCGGTAAAGTCTTCAATGTAGGCAATCGCATCGTTGGCGAATTAAACCAGCATGGACTGACCAAGGAAGCCGGGCAGATCGGCGCTTATATCAAGAGCCTGATCCCTAATTTCAACGGGAATCTGGGAGGGCCTGCACAGGCCAGGCCACCCCTGCCAACCCATTGCCCCGGCTGCGGAGCGCCTGTAAGACCTGATGAAGTGGAATGGTTGGACAATGCTACTGCCGAGTGCGCCTTCTGCGGCAGCCCGGTTCGCGGAGAGAGTTGACCACTGCAAACTCCCGGTTGGTTTTCCTTTAGATTGAATAGAATCTCACGGAAGAATACATTACACAAAAACTTCAAGAGGCGATCGAAGCAGCCGGTCCATTAACCGATGGGTATGCAGAGATCGACCTGACCGATGAAACACATCTGAAATGTGCAGCCGTCCTGGTCCCACTCGTTTGGGAGGCCGAGGAATGGCATCTGCTATTTACGCGTCGAACGGAGCGCGTCGAGAGCCACAAAGGTCAGGTCTCGTTTCCCGGCGGCGGATGCGACGAAGGCGAGACCACGCCCGAACAGACCGCCCTGCGCGAGGTTGAAGAAGAGCTTGGTATTAATGCCAGGCACATCCGGGTTCTCGGCAGGCTCACCAATATGATCACGGTCTCCAGCTTCCGCGTGACGCCTGTGGTAGGCATCCTTAGCTGGCCTATCGTCATGCACATTGGGCAGGAGGAAGTGGATCGCGTTTTCACGATGCCGCTCAACTGGCTGGCGGACTCACGCAACCGGTGGGAATTTACCATGCCGGGTAGAAAACGATTTCTGATCGCTTATCATCCCTATGATGGTGAATTATTATGGGGCGCGACTGCCAGAATGACAGTCGATTTTCTCAAAGTATTGGATTTATAACCTGCCATACGATAAAGACAATTATTCACAGCTCTTCATAAAGAATCAAAAAAGCTCCCCATCAGATTCTGATGGGGAGCTTGTCTGTATGAAGATATTTATTTCTTCTTTTCGCCTTCTTCGTCAGCTTCTTCCTTCTTACCGCGTTCCACGGAGAGTTCAGGCTCCGCAGCCTCGGCCTCAGGAACGACCGCACCTTCAACGACGGCCACTGGCGCTTCGACTTCGATCTTGGCGTAGGTGGCATTGACGATCATTTCATCAGGATTATCCATAATGCGGATCTTATCGCCCATGGTTATATCGCGAACATGGATGCTGTCGCCCACTTTGACAAGCGGCGAAATATCCACCGTGACATGATCGGGAAGGTCCTCCGGCAAACATTCCACCGAAAGTGTGTGCAAGCCCGTTACCAGCACCGCATCGGCATCTTTGACAGCCAGCGAGAGACCAGTAAGTTCTATGCGAACTTCAGCCTTGAGCTTTTCGGTCAGAGAGACAGCCAGGAAATCCACATGGATCAGGCCCCCTTTGATGTAATTGCGCTGTCGTTCACGCACCAGCGTAGGATATTCCTTGCCATCTACGTCGATCGTGACCAGGCTGGATGATCCGATCTTGCTCAATGTTACCCCAGCGCTGCGAGCCTCGAGCAGGATATTGACCGGCTCGGTGTGCCGCCCATAGATCACGGCCGGCAGTTTTCCGGCGCGCCGCAGTGCGCTCACCTGTTTACCGGTCACATCCCGTTTGGTTGCCTTGAGTACAACTTTCTCCATCTTATCTCCTCGAGCGCCTCTCACCTTGTGAATTCAAGGTTACCTTCGCTCCTTAGAATGTATTTTGCAGTAACTTTTTTTACTGCTATTCAACAAATTCAATCACGGAAAAAATACACCTCCTTGCTCAGGAGGCGCAAGTCGAACGGCCTGAATTTTAGCCGGACGGATGGCTTTCGTCAAGGCAGGATAAATTCCAGGAGATTGAACTCAAAGGGCGGATAGATAATTCCGTTTTCGGTCACAATGGCCGAGATCAAACGGTTGGGTGTCACATCGAAAGCCGGATTGCGAGCTTTTGCCCCCCGCGGCGCGGCACGTTCGCCGTGATATTGGATGTTGAGCACCTCGTCCGGTTCACGTTCTTCAATGGGAATTAAACTTCCGTCTCTCAGGGTCAGGATCTATCGTGGACGTCGGCACCACTGCATACACCGGCACTCCATTATCGTGTGCCGCAAGGGACAACATATATGTGCCGATCTTGTTGGCTACGTCGCCGTTGGCGGCCACCCGGTCCGCGCCGAAAAAAACCTTTTGGGCTTTGCCGGTGCTGAGAAAGAAACCGGCCATATTGTCGCTGATGATATCGTAAGGGATACCATACTGCTCCAATTCCCAGGCCGTGAGGCGCGAACCCTGCAAACGCGGACGGGTTTCGTCTACCAGGACGTGTATATGCTTGCCTTGTTCGTGCGCCATTCGGATCACGCCCAGGGCCGTTCCCCAATCCACCGTGGCCAGCGCACCGGTGTTGCAATGATGAATAACGGTATCGCCGTCGTCGATCAGCGCGGCACCGTGCTGCGCCATTCTTTTGTTGATCTCCACATCTTCGTCGGCAATCTTTTGCGCTTCGTCCAACATCGCCTGCCGCAGTCCCTCCACATCTAATTCTTTTTCATTGGCTTTTCTCATTACTCTGTTGATCGCCCAGGCCAGGTTGATCGCGGTCGGTCGTGCAGATTTCAAAACTTCCGCTGCCTCTTGCATATCTGCAACCAATTCGTGAGTCGAGGCGGCCGCGGATTCTTGTGCCGCCAGGGCGAGACCAAACGCGCCCGCCGCCCCAATTGCAGGCGCGCCGCGCACGACCATATCCTTGATCGCTTTTGCTACCTCTTTATACCCCTGGAAGGCTACGATCTCCAGCGCGTCCGGCAGGCGCCGCTGGTCGATCATCTTGAGTTCATTGTCTTCCCAGAAAATCGTTCGCATGGCAGCTCTTATTATATGCGCGGGAAATATCAAAACACGGTCATCGAATTGTAAAGTTAAGCAGGGATGCGGTCAAACATCATTTTCCCACAAACCATAACGGTATAATAGCGGGAACTTCGCCAAATTGAGAGTGTATGAAAAAATACCTGTACTTTACTGTCTTTGTATCCGGTATGACCACACTGGCCGCAGAACTTTCGGCCTCGCGCTTGATCGGCAATGTATTTGGGACGAGCAACCTGGTGTGGGCCAGCATCATCGGACTTATCCTCATTTATCTGACCCTGGGCTACTTCATCGGCGGCCGTTGGGCCGACCGTTGGCCGGATTCGTCTTCGATGTATCGGGTGCTGGCCTGGGGAGCCTTCACACTGGGTGTTGTGCCTTACGTTGCCAATCCCGTCCTGCGTTTTGCCGCCAAAGCTTTCGAAGGATTGGACGTGGCCGTCCTGCTCGGTTCGTTTGTGGCAGTCCTTATTCTATTCATAGTTCCTGTAACCCTGCTGGGCATGATCTCGCCTTTTGCCATCCGGCTCAGCGTGGATGATCCAAAGACATCCGGGGTGACCGCCGGGACAATATACGGTATCTCAACCCTGGGCTCCTTTATCGGTACATTTATCCCGGTGCTGGTCACGATCCCAACCATTGGGACGCGCAATACGTTTTTAGTGTTCAGTCTTTTACTGCTTTTTGTTGCCCTGGCAGGTCAGGGCAGGTTTGGCAGCCGGAAACTCATGCTCCAGAGTTTGTGGATGCCTGTGGTGCTGGTCATTCTCGCGATTCTTTTAGGCGGGCAATCCTTGAAGAACAGCACCGGCCAGATATATGAAACGGAGTCGGCCTACAACTACATTCAAGTGCAACAAGTGGATGGCTATACCCTGCTCAGGCTCAATGATGGTGAAGGGATACATTCCATTTACAATCCCAATACCTTGAACTATGGCGGTCCCTGGGAGCAGTTCATGGTCGGGCCGTATTTTTACGCTGGCGCCCAACCCACGGATGTCAAGCGCATCGCCATTGTCGGACTGGCAGCCGGAACCGCCGCCCGCCAGATAACGGCCGTCTATGGCCCGATACCCATCGACGGCTATGAGCTGGACCCGAAGATCATCGAGGTCGGTAAGAAATACTTCGATGAAAACCTACCAAATTTGAATGTCCATATCGGCGATGGACGCTGGAACCTGGAACAGAGCCGATACAAGTACGATATCATCGCCGTCGACGCGTATCGTCCGCCGTACATTCCTCCGCATATGACCACGCAGGAGTTCTATCAGATCTGCTACGACCATTTATCGGATACCGGCGTGCTCACGATCAATGTCGGCAGTGTTCCGGGTGACCGTCGTCTGATCGATGGGTTGGCGACCACCATGGCGACCATCTTTCCTTCCATTCACATCATGGACATCCCGGGTACGTTGAACACCATGATCTTCGCCACGAAACAACCGACCACGACCGCGAATTTCGCGACCAACCTGTCCCTGTTTTCTCATCGCAGCGACATCCATCCATTATTGCTCACCGCCATGCAAACGACGTTCGCGAACATGAAGCCGGGTTACGAAACCACCCAGGTCTTCACCGACGACAAGGCCCCCATCGAATGGATCGTCGATGACATGGTCATCCGTTTTGCATTGAGCGGACAACTGGAAGGTTTACAGCAATAATGAACAAACTTTATTCCATGATCGGGTGGCTTATCACACTTTTGATCCCGCTTGTCCTCATCGGTCTGGGAGTACGGATCCTGCTCACGCCGCTGTTTCCGAATATCGAGTACCGTCTGCCCGATTTTCCGGCTGACGAGTATGGCTTCACCATGCAGGACCGCTTGCATTGGGGGCCATACGGGATAAACTATCTGCTAAATAACGCGGATATTTCCTATCTCGGAGATCTCAAATTTGCCGACGGCAAACCGCTCTTCAACGAACGCGAACTCAGCCACATGCACGATGTCAAGGTCGTTACACAGAACTTCCTCCGCGTCTGGTACGTTGTGCTGGTAATCCTGGTCCTGCTTGGGATTTGGGCCTGGCGTTCGAAGTGGCTGCCCGCATTTCGTCAAGGCCTGATACGAGGCGGTTGGCTTACACTCGGTTTGGCTGTGGTAGTCGGGATGATCGCAACCATCGGAACCAGCGGTTCAGGCGATCTATTCTGGCAGTTCTTCAGCGATTTCCACGGTCTGTTCTTCAGCGGCAGTTCATGGCTCTTCGAATATTCCGATACGCTGATCCGGTTATATCCGTTGAAATTCTGGGAAGATGCTGTTCTGTATATCGGCCTGGTTGCGGCCTTGGGCGCATTGGGGTTGGTATTTGGGTTAAGAACTGTCCGTAAAAACCCATCTTAAGGGTCGATCCGCCCGGACAGCGGGGTTTTTCAAAAAGACTCTAAAACCGAAATCCATTAAGACCGGCTCACGAAGTATCAACTGCATGATGTATAATTCTTTTAATAGGAGTCAACAATGTCTGACACTTTATCACTGGAAAATCGCATCGCTCTCGTGACTGGTGGCGGGCGCGGCATCGGTCGAGCCATTGCCCACGAATTGGCCCGCCGTGGCGCAACCGTGGTAGTGAACGACAAGTCTGGCGAGAGCATCGTATGTGGTGAAATCCAGGAATTCGGGGGGAAGGCCAGTTGTTTCAAGGCAGACGTTTCGGATTTTAGTGAAGCCCAGAATCTAATAAAGTTCACGCTGGATACATTTGGGGATTTGCACATCCTCGTGAATAATGCCGGCATTACGCGCGACGGGTTGATCCTGACCATGTCGGAACAGGATTGGGACTCTGTGATCGCGGTTAACCTCAAAGGCACGTTCAATTGCTCCAAGGCCGCTGTCAAACATATGATCCGCAAACACTATGGCCGCATCATCAGCATTGCCTCCGTCGCAGGACAAATGGGCAACGCTGGACAGATGAATTATGCTTCTTCCAAAGCTGGGCAGATCGGGTTCACCAAATCCCTCGCGCGTGAGGTAGCCTCCCGGAATATTACGGTCAATGCAATTGCACCCGGTTTTGTAGACACTGAAATTCTTGCTGCCATGTCCCCGGAAACGCTGGAGTCTGGCGTCAAAATGGTACCGATGGGACGCAAAGGCAAGCCGGAAGAGATCGCTTACGCAGCCGCGTTTCTCGCCTCCGACCAGGCCGCTTTCATCACCGGTCAGGTGCTGGGCGTGGACGGCGGCATGGCGATGATGTAGGAGTAATCATGACAGACTATAACCGCCCTCCGGGCAAAACCACCGTCTCACCTGAAGTACTGACCAGCATCGCGCGCATGGCCGTCCTGAGCGTACCCGGCGTAAGCAGCCTGGCGCCCGTCCCCGGCGGCGTGGATCGCATCTTCCGCCGCGGCCTGAATGAAGGTGTGCGCATCACCGTCCATGAGAACACGGTCACTGCCGACATTTATCTGATCGTCAAAGAAGACGTCAACATCCGCGAAGTCGGCCGCAACGTACAGCAGCAGGTGGCGCGTGCCATCCAGGAAATGGTTGGGATGGATGTTGCCCAGGTTGATATTCACATTGAGAACATTGCCTACGAGGGAACCGAGGCCTGAGATTCCATGAAGCCCCGTACCAGGGCGCGCAGCCTGGCCCTGCAAGCACTTTACGAAATTGATATAGCGAACCATCCTCCAGCCGATGTATTCCAACAGCGGTTGACGGAATCTCCGCTGGCCGATGACCTGGCTGAATTTGCCCGCCAGATCACCTTCGGGGTTTTACCTCTCACCAACGAGCTCGATCAGATCATTGCCAAGTACGCGCCCGAATGGCCGCTCGATCAAATTGCGGCCATCGACCGTAACATCCTGCGTCGTGGCCTGCTGGGAACTGGCTGTGCAGGGTGAGACGCCGGTTAAAGTTGCGATCAATGAAGCGGTCGAGCTGGCAAAGATGTATGGCTCAGACAGCGCGCCTCGTTTCGTAAACGGCGTGTTGGGGAGTCTGGCCGAGCATCAGCATGAGATCGAGCAGCAGCTCAAGAATGCGATCCTGGCTTAACTCCATGAAAACCGAGTCTCTCGATTCTAAAGGTTAGTGAATGGAATTCCTGGGTATAGGTCCGTCTGAACTCCTCTTCATCATTATCATTGCCCTGATCGTGCTGGGGCCGAAGGACATGCAAAAAGCGGGACGCACCATCGGAAAGTGGATGAGGAAGGTCATCACCTCCGACGGATGGAAACTTTTCCAGCAGACTTCGCGTGAGATCCAGACCCTCCCCAACCGATTGATGCGAGAAGCCGCACTGGACGAATTGAAGGACTTGCAAAAAGACCTGAAAAAGCCGGTGGATGTGAACAGCATTCCTCCACAGCCGGTTTCGCCCGGGGGTTCCCAGCCGTCACAATCCGATCCAACCAAATTAAACCCGCCCTCTGAACCCGAGCATACGATCCTGCCGTCCCCACCTCCCTCATCTTCCCCATCCGATGATGAGGTGAAGAATGGGTAGATTCCTGCGCGCGTCCTGGCGGGTGATTACATTTCCATTCCGGGCGGTTTGGTGGCTCATTACGCTGCCGGTTCGGGCTTTCACCGGGATGAAACGCTTTCATGCTGACCGAACCCGAAGAACATCCGCTCGGCGACGTATTCGTGGATCTTACGCAGAGTGAACAGGCCCGGCAATTATTCTGGGATCAAGTGGAAGCACTGCGCGGGCATCTTTTGCGCGCCGTGCTGGGAATCGCCGTGGGAGTGGGCATCTCGGCTGCCTTCACCGATAAGATCATTAAATTTCTCGCCGTCCCGATCGGTGGGCTCCAATCGCTCCAAATCATCGAAGTGACCGAGTCGATTGGCGTGTTCATGACCGTCGCGTTGCTGTCGGGTGTGGCTATTTCGCTGCCTTACGTTGTATTCGAATTCTGGCTGTTTGCCGCACCCGGATTGAGACCGCGCGAACGGTTGTACGGCTTGGTCGGCATACCGATGGCAGCCATTTTTTTTATCGGTGGAATGGCTTTTACATATTACTTGTTACTGCCAAGCGCGCTCCCTTTCCTGCTGAACTTCGAGGGCTTCAAAGCGCAAATACGCCCGGAGTCCTATTTCTCCTTTGTCACCGGCCTGTTATTCTGGATCGGAATTGCATTTGAATTCCCGCTGGTCATTTATGTGCTTGACGGCCATTGGATTAGTCAAGCCGCGTGTCCTGGCGAAGCAGTGGCGCATCGCAGTGGTCATCATTTCCATTGCAGCAGCGGCCATCACTCCAACTGTGGACCCGGTCAATATGGGGTTGGTAATGCTGCCCATGATCGGACTGTATTTCATTAGTATAATCCTGAGCTTTATCGCTTACGCCGGACGCCGAAAACCGGAAGAGAATAAAACCGTGGAGGAGGAATCCCGATGAAATCCAAAACCCGCAGCCCTTTTTTTACGGCATTTTGCATTTTGGCCTTGAGCAGCCTGGCCTGTACTTTTTCATTACTTCAGCTCCCCTTCATTTCCACCATCCCGGCGGTCCCCACTCCACTGCCGACGGCGGCCATTCCCACCGCGACGCCACTGCCGAAAGCCCAGACCATCTTTAACGTCACTCTTCCGGAACCTTTGGCAGCCGGAGAAAGCCTGGGGTTAAGTGTCTTGGACGAAGTTACGGGTCTGGCGCTCAACCCGACAATCTATCCGATGCAATCGGTGGATGGTTATACCTATACAGCCACGCTGGCTTTGCCATACGATGCGATTGTCAAATACCACTATGTACGGATAAGCAGCACGCAAACGGCGGAAGATACCGCGCTTGGCGAGCCCATCCGGTACCGTTTGTATTACGTGGCCGGACAGGCCGAGGTGAAGGATATCCTGGGCGGTTGGAGCAATAAATCGTATACGCTGCCGATGGGCAGCATCCAGGGCCGCGTTCTAAACGTGGATACCGGCGCGCCCATTCCGAATATTTTGGTGACCGCCGGCGGAGAGCGGTCGTTCACAGACTCGGCGGGGCGGTTCGATCTTGAAGGGCTTCCGGCCGGCACGCACAACCTGGTCGCGTACGCGCTGGACGGAACGTATCAAACTTTCCAGCAGGGCGCGACCGTTGCACAGGGACTCAATACCGAGGTGGAGATCAAAGTCAAGGCCGCCGCATTGGTACGCGTAACTTTTTACGTCACCGCGCCGAACGATGTCCAAGGCGCGCCGGTGCGTATTGCAGGAAACCTGCTCGAACTTGGCAATACCTTTGCCGATCTTAAAGGCGGGCTGAGCACGGTAGCCGACCGAATGCCTGTCATGGCGCTCCAGCCCGATGGACGCTACAGCGCCACCATCAGTTTGCCGGTGGGCGCAGATGTGCAATACAAATACACGCTCGGCGATGGGTTCTGGAACGCCGAACATAAAACCAGCGGAGAATTTCAACTGCGTGAGATGATCGTCCCGCCCCAGGATATTGTCATCCAGGACCAGGTCGAGACCTGGCAGGCCGGGAATTCATCGTCCATCTTATTTGAAGTGACCGTCCCATCCACCACACCGGCCAATGAACTCATTTACATTCAGTTCAACCCGTATGGCTGGACGGAACCGATCCCGATGTGGCCGATGGGCAACAATCATTGGGCCTATAAATTATATGGCCCGCTCAACACGCTGGGCAACCTGTATTATCGCTACTGCCGTGATGGACAATGCGGCAGCGCCGATGATATTTCCACAGCCGGTAACTCAGCCAAGGGACGCGAAGTGGCAACCAGTTTGGCCGGGCAGGATATTCAGGACTCGGTGACCGATTGGGCCTGGCTGTCCGACACCGAACCGGGCACTTTGGTGGGTTCGGCCATCACAGCGCGGCAAGCCGGGTTTGTGAGCGGTGTTGAATTCCAGTCAAGTTATCAACCCAACTGGTCTTACTACAACCCGCAGGCCGTACAGAACGTCCAGGCCCTTGGGGCGAACTGGGTCTACTTCACCCCCAGTTGGACATTTAGCCGAGCTTCCCCTCTGGAGTTCGGGTTGGCGCCCGAACAAGATCCGTATTGGCTCGATTCGGCGATTATGGTCAGCCAGGCACGCGCCGCGAATTTAAATGTAGGTATCTTCCCCATTCCTCATTTTGCGACCACTCCTGCCGATTTCTGGGCAAAGGCGCCGCGCGACGCGACCTGGTGGCAGACCTGGTTTGATCACTATCGGGCGTTCGCGGTCAACTATGCCGACCTCGCTGCGCAGACCGGTTCACAAGCATTGATCCTGGGCGGCGACTGGTTGGACCCGGCCCTGCCCAATGGGACTCTGGCCGACGGCTCATCCTCCGGCGTCCCTGCCGATGCGGATGCGCGCTGGGCTGCCATCCTGACGGAAGTGCGCCAGCACTTCAACGGCAAAGTTTTGTGGGCTTTGCCTTATACGCCTGGCAAACTGCAAACTTCTTTGAGCTTCCTTTCGGCGACTGACGGGATTTATCTGTTGTGGAACGCCCCGCTTGCTTTGCAGGCGGGTGCATCGAAAGCAGACATGACGAACCAGGCAGGGCAATTATTGGATAATGAAATCTCCCCACTGGTCCCGATAATAAATAAACCCATCCTGCTGGCGCTGGCCTATCCATCCGCCAGCGGTGCAGCAACCGGCTGTCTGAGCGATGGAAACGGCGGCTGTCTGGATTGGAGTGCGCTCAATCAGCCAAACAACCCCGGCGCGGTCTCGCTCGATTTACAAGGACAATCAGATTTATACGAAGCCATGTTGAATGCCATCAATACCCGCCCGTGGGTTGGAGGCATCATCAGCCGCGGCTACTATCCGCCTGCCATGCTGCAGGATAAATCCGCCTCGGTGCATGGCAAGCCTGCAGCGGACCTGTTATGGTACTGGTTCCCCAGGCTGACAGGTGTGGTTAAGTAAATTGTAACTATCCACAGCCCTTGCACGAAGTACCCGAAAAAACGATATGGCCCAAGGCATACGCCCTGGGCCATATCGTTTTTTCAGAATTCTTTCGCCCCAGGCTGAATGCGTGGGACGAAGTGTTAGTAGATACAGTAAATTTAGTGATGTTAAGCATTGTCCCGCAGGTTCAGCCCGGAAATAAGAAACCCGCGAGACGAAAAAAATCGGCGAAATTCGCGAAGCACAAGTCCCCGTTCTTGTTCTTAGGGGACCCTGTAAGGGCCGCCTTATCTGTGGATGGATTTTTCTCAAGCCGATGCGCCGGAATAGCGTCGCAGCCCCATCCGCCAGCAGATGCGCGAGACTGCCAGTAATACGCAAGCCGCAGCCATCGCGCCCAGCAGTGTATTTCCCGTCAGGCGGCCGGTGAGGGCCTCTGCTGGCACCGTCGTGGCAAAGGCCACCGGCACAATGAATGTCAGCGCAAAGCGCAGCCAGCCCGGGTAGAGGCTGATCGGCCAGCGTCCGGCTTCGTACATGCTTTGGAAGATCACCAGGATATTTTCCACACGCACAAACCAGAACGATAACGAGGCCAGGATCACCCAAAAGCTGTAAATAATGACCGTCCCTGTTACCAGCATCAATCCAAAATTGACTGCCTGCCCTGCCCCTACTTTATTTCCAAGCCGTATCAAGGCTGTGGTCAGCACGGCAAACCCCATCACAATATCGATCAACTTCCAGATATTCACAACCTGAAAGCTCATGAGGAACTGTGCATCCTCAGGCTTGACCAGCGTGAAGTCAAGCGTACCATCGCGTACCGCTGTGATAAATTGTTCCAGGCTTGGCTGGATTACCAAACCGATTATTCCTCCGGTGATAAAGTAGACCCCCACCAGGGCCAGCATTTCATTCGGGTTCCAACCGGCCAGGTTATCTGTATACGAGAATATCACCGCCAAGCCTGTTAGCGCAGTCGCAAGTTCCACGAGAGATTGAAAAAGCTGAACATAAAAATTAACGCGATAAGCCAGCTCACCCATCACGCTTAAACGGAAATAAACACCGAAAAGCCGCAGGTAATTCATGCACCCACCGCCGAATAGATCCGGATCCCCGCCCGCCATACGATCCGTGCCAGACCCAGGCTGATCACCAGCCATATGAGTTGTGCGCCCAGGCCTCTCAATGCCTGGATTGGACTTAGCCGGCCAAGGATTAACTCCACCGGAAAACCGATCATCCAGCGGAATGGCAGAATGTCTGCCAGGATTTGAATCGGCTTTGGAAAGAGTGAGAGCGGTGCGATCTGACCGGAAAGAAATAAGACCAGAACAAAATAGACCTGGTTTATCGCGCCGACGCGCGTGGTCCAAAAAGCCGATTGTGCCAGGGTCCACTCGACCAGGAATCGCACCAGGAAAGCCAGGAACAGAGCCGGGATAAAGGCCAGGATCGTCCAGGGCAGGAAGGTTGCCGTAGGTTTAAAAAGCACAGCCAGTCCTGCCGCGATCACAAGCATGACCGGCATGCTGACCAGCTTGGAGGATACGTTATCGGAGATATCGGCATGGATCGGATGCACCGGCCTCAACAGTGCGGGCGAAAGGAGTCCCTCACGGATGCGATATTCGTATTCATACATGATCCAGGTATAGGTGACCTGGTTGACCAGCATTAAAACAATAAAGTAAGCCGCGAACTGCCCCGCTGTATAGTCGCCCACGCTTCCGCCTTGCGATACCGTGACGGTTGACCACACAACGAGATAAACAAGCGGCTCCAGCACGGAGCCGATCATCCAGATAAAGAGCGAGGCGCGATACTGCAGCATGGAAGCAAAAGTGGTCTTGAACTGCTGAATATACAAGACCGCCAGGTCTTTCATGAAGCCCCCTGTGCAAAGACGCGCTCGATCACTTCCTCAATGGGCGGGTCCTCGACCAGCAGGTCGATCACCGGGAGGTTTGCCAGCAAGCGCTCGGTGACACGCGCCGTTTCAGCTTTTGGGACGCGCAGGGTGATATGACCCTCGTCGCGCGAAATCACCTCCCCATACGAGTGCAGGTCGGCATAGATATCGTCCAACTGTACAACGATGGTCTTATGCGCAGTGAATTTCTGGACCAGGGAAGAAAGTTCGCCGTCAAAAAGGAGTTTGCCGTTGTGGATGACGATTACGCGCCGGCATAACGCTTCGACATCCGCCATGTAGTGGCTGGTGAGCAGGACCGTGGCCCCGAACCGGTGGTTGTACTCGGCGATAAATTTACGGATGCGCCGCTGCATGGTAACGTCGAGTCCGATGGTGGGTTCATCCAGGAAGACCACCTGCGGGCGGTGCAAGAGCGCCGCCGCGATCTCGCATTTCATTCGTTCGCCCAGCGACAGGTTGCGGACAGGTTTATGCAGAAGCGGACCCAGGTCCAGGAGTTCGGTCAATTCATCCAGTATAGAGCGATAGTCCGCAGATGGGACGCGGTAAATGGCCCGGTTCAACTCGAATGAATCCAACGCTGGTATATCCCATACCAACTCGTTGCGCTGACCCATCACCAATGTGATCTGGCGCAGGAAGGCTTTATCGCGTTTCGAGGGTACGTAGCCGAGCACACTCACCTCGCCCGCCGTGGGATGCAGCAGGCCCGAAAGCATCTTCAGTGTGGTCGTTTTTCCTGCACCGTTAGGACCCAGGAAACCCACCACTTCACCGGGAGCCAGGTCGAATGAGATCCCATCCACGGCGGGGACTTCCTCGGTATGGCGGACTACCAGGCTTTGAAGCGCGGCCAGCACCCCGGATTCTCGTTTGCTGACGACGTAGGTCTTATGCAAGTCGTGGACATGGATTGCGGGTGAGTTCATGGTTGGCAAAAAAGCTTGAATTTCCTTTCAGGCTGGTTTGCAATTATATGCCCCATTCTATTTAGAGAACAGAAAGATAGAAGCAGAACATTATAGTCTTCTCAAATCGGTTATATAATCATCAAAATTATTTAACGGAGGAACCATGAAAAAGGCAGGAAAGGTCCTAGGCCGTTTATTGATTGGAGTTGTCATCATTGCCCTGCTGCTCAGTGCAGGCGCACTTTTCTATTTCAAAAGTTACCTTCCCAATACCGTCGCGTCCAAATCCTTCCCGCAAATCGACGGGGACATCCATTTGCAGGGATTGGACGGCTCAGTGGACATCTATCGCGACAAAATGGGCATCCCGCACATCTATGCCACCACATTGCATGACCTGTTCTTTGCGCAGGGGTTTGTCCACGCCCAGGACCGCTTCTGGCAGATGGACGCCTGGCGCCATATCGGATCGGGAACGCTTTCGGAGATGTTCGGGAGCGGCCAGGTGGAGACCGATTCCTTCCTGCGCACATTGGGCTGGCGCGAAGTGGCGCAGGCGGAATGGGATGGCATGGGACCCGAGTCGAAGGCCATCCTGCAGGCTTACACCGACGGTGTCAATGCCTATCTAAAAGATCACAGCGGTACGTCTCTGAGCCTGGAATATGCCGTGCTTGGTCTGCTCAGCCCCGATTACAAGGTCGAGCCGTGGACTCCGGTCAACAGCCTCACCTGGGGCAAGGCCATGGCCTGGGACCTGCGCGGCAACATGGACGAAGAGATCGAACGCGCCGTCCTGCTCAAGACACTCACCCCCCAGCAGATTGACCAGCTCTTCCCACCTTATCCACCGGATCATCCGATCATTGTCAATAAGATCGGGGACGGCACGGCGGTTACGAATATCGATGATTCAAATGTGGATGCTGCAGAAATTCCCACCGCTGATTTAAATGCCATACAGCAGAACGTTTCTTTACTGAACAACGCGTTGGGCCGTCAGGGCGACGGGATCGGTTCCAACTCCTGGGTTGTTTCCGGTGCGCATACCACAACCGGCATGCCCATCCTGGCGAACGATCCGCATCTCGGCATCCAGATGCCGTCCATCTGGTATCAGGTTGATATGCACTGCCTGCCGAAGAACGATCAATGCCCGTATGAGATGGGCGGATTCTCCTTCGCGGGCGTGCCGGGCGTGATCATCGGACACAACGATAACATTGCCTGGGGTTTTACCAACACCGGACCGGATGTGATGGACCTGTTCATCGAAAAGGTCAATCCCGACAATCCCAATCAATACGAAGCAGACGGCAAGTGGGTTGATTTCCAGACACACACGGAGACCATAAATGTGGTCGGCGATAAGCCGGTCACCATCACCGTACGCTCGACCCGCCACGGTCCAGTTATCTCTGACACATACGGACCCATCGATGATAAAAATACGGACAACGCCAGTGACTTCATCCCTTTTAAAGAACAGGCCGGTATTTTCCTGCCCGATCATTATGTCATCGCGCTGGACTGGACCGCCCTCAGCCCATCCAGCCCGTTCGAGGCCATCTGGGGTTTCGACAAAGCCCAGAATTGGGATGATTTCCGCGCGGCCGCCAGGAACTTCCATGTCCCCGCACAGAATCTTTTATATGCCGATACAAAGGGCAACATCGGTTACCAAATGCCCGGCGACGTGCCGATCCGCAAGAATGGCGATGGCCGCTTCCCGGTACCAGGCTGGACAGGTCGAATATGATTGGACGGGTTTCATTCCTTTCGACCAACTGCCGTATACCTTTAATCCTGCGGAAGGCTATATCGTCAACTGCCAACAATCAGATCCCGCCGGTGGGGTATCCCTATTTCATCACAGCCGATTGGGATTATGGTTATCGCGCCAACCGCATTGTAGATCTGATCAAGACCGCGCCCGGCAAGATCGACATTCCCTACATCCAAAAGATGCAGGGCGATATGTATGATGCGAACGCAGCGACCCTTGTCCCCGTGCTTTTGAAGCTGAACGGTTCTTTCACCGGCGAACAATCGGCGGCGCTCGACCTGCTCAAGAACTGGGATTTTCAGGCACGGTCCGATTCAGCCGCCGCGGCTGTGTTTGAATCCTTCTGGCGTCATCTCTTGCAGAACACTTTCGACGACGATCTGCCGAAGGATTACTGGCCGGACGGAGGCTCACGCTGGAATGAAGTGATGCGTAACCTGATCAAAAATCCTACGGACCCGTTCTGGGATGACAAATCCACAAAAGACGTGGTCGAGACCGAAGACGACATCATGAAAAAATCGCTGGCCGATGCAGTCAAAGAACTGGATGGGATGTTCGGCAGCGATCCCGCCAAATGGAACTGGGGCAACATGCACGCCGCCACTTTCCGAAATCAAACATTGGGAGAGTCAGGTGTTGGCCTGATCGAAGATCTGTTCAACCGCGGCCCGTACCCGGTTGGCGGCGGTGAAGCCATCATAGATGCCACAGGCTGGTCGGTTGTGGATGGCTACGAGACAAACTGGCTGCCCTCCATGCGCATGATCGTGGACATGAGCAACCTGGGCAATTCGGTTACGGTGCATACTACCGGTGAATCGGGTCATGCGTATGACCGGCATTATGCGGACATGTCGCCGCTGTGGGCTAATATAAAATATTATCCAATGTTATGGGATCAGGGATCGGTGGAGGCGCAGTCCGAAGGACATCTAAGACTATTGCCGTGAGCCAAAAATAGTATTTACTCATTGCGCTTGCATGAAATACCCGAAAACAACCTCGGAGGTTTTGAAAACCTCCGAGGTTCACTTTAAGAGATAACCAGCACCTGACCGATCTGAATCAGGTTGGGGTTTGTTAAGTTATTGGCAGTGACCAGCGCCGGGACCGTGGTTCCGAATTTTATGGCGATTGAATAAAGCGTATCACCGCGCTGGACGGTATAGGTTTGTTTTACACCGGTTGTAGATCCGGTGTTGCCTTCCTGAGGGATCGCCACCGGGACGGGAACCGTCAACTTGTCCCCGATCTTTAGAAGCTGCGGATTGGCGCCTACCAGTTCGCGGACCGTAACGCCGTATTTATTTGCGATGGACTCGAACGAGTCGCCTGCTGCAACGGTATGCGATTGAGGTGTCTGGTTGGGAGTCTGTACGCCCGCAAATTTATAGAGGTCGTCAAGTGATCCGTTGAAAATGTCGAGGTTCACTTTCGTATTTATGCCGTTGATATTGCCGTTTTCACTATATTGCCAGAACATCCAGGTGAACCAGCCGCGCGGCATAAGCGGAGTCATCCCTGGTGTGTATTGGGAGGGAAACCATCCCAACCAAAACGGATAATCTTTAACCCACGCAGGCGGAGCGCCACCCAATTCGGAAAAATTGGTCTCGAGGAATGAAACGCCGGAATAGATCATCGGCTTGCGCCCGAAGGCCTGTTCGACTTCATCGAGCCAGATTTTTGCCTTGGTAATGATCTTATCCTTGGAAACCCCATCCGGCACTTCCAGGTCGAGGATCATGGGAAACTCGCCATTGTCATTGAGGGCCTTCACCACGCTGATAAACCGGTCGGCCTGCTTCTTCCCATCCTGGTTGGGATGGAAGAAACAATAGGCCCCGCGCAGCAAGCCGCTGGTTTTGGCGCCGAGCCAGTTATTTTCGAACGTCGGGTCCGAATAGGTCTCACCCTCTGTTGCTTTGATAAAGACAAAGCGTTGACCTGTTGCACGGACTTTAGGCCAGTCGATCCCGGAATCCCAATAAGAAACGTCGATCCCCGGTACAGTGGTCATGGGTTCCTCCTATGTTCGCTCTGGGATGAAGAATTCCGAAAAAGGGATATGCATGGGGGGTACGCCTCGCACAAGTCTGCATTTTCGGGTGCTTTACGAAATATTGTAAGTAGCTGCTTAAAATGTAACCATAAAAGATTAGCACAATTCATATACAAACGCAATGGAAAAATAATGGGGCCTGATCCAATACGTATTTCACGTTTGAATGAACCTTGCGTTTTTACAAGCTTTAAGAAAGGCGTAGTTTAATCTTTCCCTCCCCGCGACCTTCTGATTCATGGTATAAGTTTTTTACCCTGCGGTGTTCGTGATATTGCACTCTCGTTCTGAGCCAACATCCATAATAAGGGCTTCCATCTTACAGGAATAACGCGATAGGCTCGAGCCAAGGCGGCATTCCCGGGTCGGGGCCCACCTGCTAAAGCAGGTTCAAAACCTAGCAATACACGGCACTTGCGGGGTTTTTTTATCTCAAATAAAACCCGAAAGGTGTTTCACCTTTCGGGTTTTATATTTCTACGGTGCTTGATGGATAGCGATTGCTTCACGCAAACCGGATTCAATGGCGCCCTGGATCCAGGCATGGTGCAGTGAGGCGTGTTCGCCGCCAAAATGGACGCGTCCTTCCGGGGCTATGATCAGTTCGTGCAATAATGTTTGCTGTTCCGGGTCGAATAAGGCAAAGGCGCCGCCGGCAAACTCATCATCGTGCCACATCCATGAAGCCCCGACTTCGAATTCCTGATTGATCTGCGGATGGATTTGTGCCACGTCTTCGAGCGCCTGCTCGATCCGGTCATGGTGAAAAAGTGAACCCCAGCGTTGGGCGTCTTCCGACCAGGTGTAGCTGGCAAGGATCACTCCCCGCCCGGTCTCGCGCCCGTGGTCGGGATAGTAAAGGTTACGAATAGGCAGGTCGGTCATCGTGCCTCCGCCAAAGATACCCTCATCTTCCTCCCAGAAGCGCCGTCTACATTGGAACAGTATCTTGGCGGAAGCATCGTAATGCAGCTGCCGGATAGCACGTTGTTTAGCGCGTGGGAAGGGTTTAAGCACTTCAATATGGCGCAGCACAGGGAACGGTACGGTGATAATTGCGTAGTCGCCGGTTTCCTTGAACCTTCCCGCTGCCGTTTGATAATGGATGGTTACATCGTCCGGCGATTGGTCGATGGCAATCATTTTGGAACCGAAACGGATATTGTCTTTGAGGTCAGGCAGAAAGGCGTGCGGTAAACGATCGGAGCCGCCCTGGATTTCGATCATGTTTGTGTAATAGTTTCCCGAGTCCTCGCGGAAAACTTCCAGGAAGGATGAGTTCATTACAGCTTCCTGGTTGGCAAGCAGGCCATACATTTCGATCGCGCCTTCGGACCAGCCGTTCATCTCAAGGAACTCGCGCGTGGAATATTGATCGTACCTGGACACAATTTCATCCCACGCCGGATCGCCGTCTTTTTCCAACAAGTCGAGCAATGGCCTGATTGCCTTCATCCACAACGACCCCGCCGTATGGTTTCTTTCCTGATCCGAAACGTCGAAACCCAGTAAGGCGGGGTCGGCATTGCCATCTGCAATCCGGATCTTCTGGCCGCCAATATAATAGTATGCATTGGGGTTATCCATTGTGAAGTCGTTGGTTTTAAGACCCCACTTTGCAATATATTCCAGGGTCAGCAGGTGAGCGCGCGGGATGCGCATTGCACCTACATCGGCGTAAAGTCCCTCCATAAAAGGCTGGCGAAGTGTATAAACCCGCCCACCTACGCGCTGTTGGGCCTCGAGCAGCACCGGGTTGTGACCGGCGCGTTTCAACTCATAACCGGCCACTAATCCTGCAACGCCCGCGCCGACGATGATCACCTTTTTCGGTCTGCCATCCTTGAACTCCGATCGGATACCCTTGCGGATGACATCCAAATACTCTTGAATGGAATGTGCAAGTTTCATTCAAACCTCCGTGGCGAATAAGACTTATCATATCCACAAAGCAAGGCATTGCCAACTCACCTATTTTTCCTGCCTGACTTGACGACTATAAACTGCGCGTGTACAATCATCGGCGAGTTAAAACCGAATATCGGAGAAATAGCGGCTGGGTCTCGTTGCAAGATGAGATCACGAGGTGGAGGTTCCGTCCTGCTAAGGACGTGTTAATCCCGGCTGACGGGAAAAAATCGGATTGATCAGCGGATGCCTCCGGAGTCAGTCACAGACTCCTTTCTCCCTTCCAAAGAAAGCGCAAGGAGCAGCGGGTTGAATAACTTCGTTGCTCGCCGCCGAAAACCGCATGGCAACATGCGAGACAAGGCGGGCGCAGTGATCAGGCCATGATACTTTTGGTTCAGGCCTGTTGAGGTTGGAAGGGCTGCTTTATTTAATGGCATAATGCTATTCAAAAGGCACGCCTGCGCGTGCCTTTTTGTTTTATAAGGATAGTACATGACAACGAGTCGCTACCACATTCATACCGATACAGCTTCGCCTCCGCCAGGCGGCTATCCGGCAGATTTCCTCATCGCTTCAGGTGATACCTATGTCAAATACGGCCACCTCGTTTTCGAGGGACGCACCCAGCGCGGGGACGATTATTGGACTGCAGAGATCATCACGCAGACCTGGTACCAGGCCGAGACAGGCCGCATTCCCATTTCAGGTGCAGGCTACGGCGGCAAGTTCGCAGGCGAGGGGTTCGAGGGTTTGTGGCTCGATATGTCCGAGATCGTACGACCCACTCGCGACGGCATCCATGGCCGCGAGTATATTTCAACTCAGGTCGATATCGGCGCCGGATTGGAAAGACTCGTCTTCGAAAACGGTAAGCTCATCAGCACTCTGCCAACTTGCTTGAGCCTGCCCATACCCGTTATTTTTGATACCTTGCCCATGCCTTTACCGGGCCGCGGTGCGCTTAAAGCCATTAGCCGCGCGGCGGCGCGACTTGATAATCTCGCGCTGGTTACTCCGGCAGACATGGATTCTGACCTCGAAACCTCCAATCTCGGTCTCCTTCTCACTACCAAAGAATTGGACAAGGTTGTCGGTTGGTCACCGAGTTATGTTGAAATTGACGGCGTCTTGCCGGATAAGGCGAGTGCCGTTCTGGAACAGGTCACACAACTCTATCCTCACGCTGTGATCGGCTTCCGATTGAATTTATCCATCAATTCCGCTGATACCGCTCTCGCCTGGACGAAGGCCGGCGTACCCGTCATTCATCTGGTTGCCGATGAGGTTGGCCATGACCAGTCCGGGCGTCCTGTGACCGAAGCTCTTCGTGATATTCACATGACCCTGGTAAAAGCTGCCCTGCGAGATCGTGTTACGCTGCTCATTTCAGGCGGTATCGGCGCAGCCGAACACGTCGTCAAGGCTATCGCCTGCGGCGCCGACGCGGTTGCGATTGACTTCACCATGCAGATCGCCTGGGGCTGTTCCTTGTGGGCGGATAAATCCAAATGTCATGTCGAGAATGAAGAGATTGATCCCGAATGGGGCGCGCAGCGATTGGTCAACCTCCTGAATGCCTGGCGCGACCAGATGCTCGAAGCGTTGGGTGCCATGGGTATGCGTGAAATCCGTCGTTTGCGAGGCGAGATTGGCCGAACCATCTGGCACAAGGCGGAAGAGACGTCATTAAAAGAAAGCCTGGGAGGTAGCAAGCCCGCCGCGGCCCTGCCAAAATTGAAGATCTTCTCCGGCGCGGAAGGCGACTTCCGCTGGCCGCAGAGCTTATTGCTGGCTTCGCAGCAGCAAGCGCGCACTGGGCAGCCGCCCGTTGACCTGGAATGGGATTATCGCTTTGGCGCTTCGGATGGCGGTTTTGACAAATTAGCTTTTGGCTTCGAGTTCGAAATGGATCCTGCTCATCCCCCTGTTGTCGATCCGAAAGAAGTGGATTTGTCCCTGTCACTCAACCGCCGACCCGGGGATCGCCGGCCCCATATATCCTTACCGCTTCCGTGGTACGGCGCAGGCATGTCTTATGGCTCCGTCAGCTTACCCGTGATGACTGCCCGGGCGCTGGCCGCGACGGCTTTGGACTCTTTTATTTCCACCGGGGAAGGCGGTTATCCCGAGGAACTGGCGCAATATTCCGATCACGTAATCACGCAGGTCGCAACGGGGTTGTTCGGAGTGCGCGAGGAGACCATCCAACGCGCGCGTATTGTTGAGATCAAATATGCACAAGGTGCAAAACCGGGACTGGGCGGACATTTGCTGGGGAACAAGAATACGGAATCGGTTGCACGGCTACGCGAAGCAGTACAGGGTACATCCTTGTTTTCGCCATTCCCCTTTCATAGTGTCTACTCGGTCGAAGACCACAAGAAGCACGTCGACTGGCTTAAGCAGGTCAATGAGCGGGCCCTGATTTCCGTGAAAGTCTCCACCCCCACAGACGTGGATATGGTGGCGGTCGGTGCATATTACGCCGGTGCGCACATTGTCCACCTGGATGGCGCGTATGGCGGTACGGGCGCAGCGCCTGAGATCGCCAAGAAGAACATCGCAATGCCGATCGAGTATGCCATTTCAAAGGTGCACAAGTTTCTCGTCCAGGAAGGCATCCGTGATCAGGTGACGCTGATGGTTTCAGGCGGCTTGCGTTCGGCCTGGGATGTGGCCAAAGCGATCGCCCTGGGTGCGGACGGCGCGATTTTGGGGACCGCAGAACTGGTGGCGATCGGATGCGTCCGCAGGCGCAGTGCGAGAAGGGCCTGGGTTGCCCGTTCGGTATTACGACCACCGATCCCGAACAAGCCAAGCTGGTCAAATCGGACGAGGCCGCACAGCGCATCATCAACCTGTATACCGCCTGGTCGTGGCAGCTGGCCGGAATATTGAAGACCCTGGGCATGAGGTCCGTCCATGAATTGCGCGGGCGCAGCGATTTGCTCTTCTATCTGGAATAGGGTTGTGTGCGGCAAATCAACAATTAATACCATTACTTCAACCGCCGCATATTGAGCAAGAATCGGGTAGCCCTCTGGTGCAGAGATATATAAAATTGGAGCAGTTTAATGTTGGAGGCTCACATGAATATCACTGCCACAGATTACCACCAGTTGAATGAAGATTACCTGCGTATCGAGCAGGCAATCCTGTACCTTGAAAAGAATGCACCTCGCCAGCCGGAGTTGGGAGAGATAGCCGGTTCGGTTGGACTGAGCGAGTTTCATTTCCAGCGGCTCTTCACTCGCTGGGCCGGCATCAGTCCCAAGCGTTTCCTGCAATTCATGACCAGGGAGAACGCCAAGGACCTGCTCGACCGGTCAGAGAATATATTGGACACAACGCTCCAAGTCGGACTCTCAAGTTTGGGTCGTTTGCACGACCTGTTCGTCACAACCGAAGCGGTGACTCCGGGTGAATATAAGAGCCGTGGTGCAGGCCTGACCATTCGTTACGGTCTGCATCGATACGCCGTTTGGCGAGTGCCTGATCGGACTAACGGAGAGAGGTATTTGCCATCTCAGCTTTGTGCAAACCGGTGAAGGCGATGCACTGGATGACATGGTCGAATACTGGAAGGAAGCCAGGATGATCGAGGATCACATCGCAACCGCCCCGCTCGTCGAGCCGATCTTTGACCTGAGCCGGCGTGGAGACCATACACTGCATATGCATTGTGCGCGGGTACGAATTTCCAGATCAAAGTCTGGGAGGCCTTGATGCGCATCCCACCCGGCAGTGTCAGCTCCTACGAGCAGATCGCGGATCAGATCGGCCACAGGAATGCAATGCGTGCGGTCGGGAACGCGGTGGCCCACAATCCGATCGCGGTATTGATCCCCTGCCACCGCGTGATCAGGAAGTTGGGTGAGTTTGGTAATTACAGATATGGGGCCGCGCGCAAGAAAGCCCTGCTGGTGCGCGAGTTTGCAGCCGTTGAGATCGGACAATGATAAATTTACTTCTTTATCAAAGGAGTTGAATGAAGGGTAAAGATTTGGATTGCGCTTTTAGCGGTGTATATCGTATGGGGATCGACCTACCTGGCTATCCGGTTCGCCGTCGAAACGATTCCGCCTTTCTTGATGGCCGGGACGCGCTTTCTGGTCTCGGGCTTGATATTGTATATCTGGCGCCGGTTAGCCGGTGATTCCAACCCGGCTCCCCGCCAGTGGTTATCAGCGGTTATCGTCGGTTTACTGCTGCTTATGGGCGGCAACGGCGTCCTTGGTTGGGCTGAACAGCACGTGCCATCCGCGATCGCCGCCTTGATCCTTGCATCGATTCCACTTTGGATCGTGTTGATCGACATGTTACGCCCCAATAGTTTGAAGCCGGATTGGAAGATCATGCTCGGTCTGTTGATAGGTTTTGGCGGTCTCATTTTACTGGTCATATCATCCATTAGTATCGGCACATCCGTTAAAATAAATCCGTTGGAAGTGGGTGCATTGATCCTGGCGGCTATATCATGGTCCATCGGCTCGGTATACAGCCGCGATGCCGATATACCTAACTCGTCGATGATGAGCACGGGCGTTCAAATGCTTGGTGGTGGGGTGGGGTTGTTCCTGCTTGGCACTTTTACGGGTGAATGGCAGGCATTGAACTTCGCCGCTATTACCAGCCGTTCATTACTCGGGTTGGTGTACTTGATCACTTTTGGCTCCCTGGTTGGATTTGTTTCATATACCTGGTTGCTGCAGAATGCTCCGATATCGCTGGTTTCAACCTATGCTTATGTCAACCCGGTTGTAGCGATCTTCCTGGGTGCCTGGCTCGGAAATGAATTGATCAACGGACGCATCATCATCGCTTCGCTGATCATCATCGGGGCGGTGGTCGTGGTCAATATGTCGAAACAAACGAAGATCGTTCTCAAAGAGAAGCTCCCCGCATCCGCGGCGGATTAAAAGAGGCATCGATGAAAAACAATACGGATTCCATTTCCGACCAAATCCTCGAATCACGCAGGGAGCTGCCCGGCTTATATACACATCCGCTGCTCATGAAGCAGACTGAAGATGCCGCCGAAGGCGGCTGCGGCGTGCTCGGCCTGGCTGCCAATATCCCAGTGGCGGGCCGGCATGTATTGACCGCCTCCACCCAGATGCATAATCGCGGCAACGGCAAAGGCGGGGGCATTGCTATGGTCGGACTTGACCCCGCGCAGGTTGGCGTGGACACGGACACGCTGCGCAGCCATTACATGCTGCAAATTGCGCTGCTCGATCAATCGGCGCGTGCCGAGGTCGAAGCGGAGTTCATCACGCCCAATTTCGACGTCGCCAAATCGTATGAGCTGGTTCATATCGATGATTACCGCCAGGTGGACGGGTTGGACGTCCGCCCGCCCGATGTATGGCGCTATTTTGTACGTGTCAAACCGGGCATTCTGGCTGAGTTCGCTGCAATGCATGGACTTTCATCCATGCTCGGTGAAAATCACCGGGGAGACCCGGCGCAGAAGCCTCGACCCGCGCGTCCTCGAAGATGAGTTCATCTATCAAAACTCGTACAAGCTGAACGTTAAGTTCTATGCCAGCCTCGGCGAAAAGCGTGCCTTTGTGTTGAGCCATGGGCGCAACTTGTCGGTGTTGAAAATCGTCGGTTACGCCGAACAGGTGGTGGCTTATTACAAGCTGGAAGAACAGACTGCGCATGTATGGATTGCCCACCAGCGCTTTCCCACCAAGGGACGCGTCTGGCATCCGGGCGGGGCTCATCCATTTATCGGTCTCAACGAGGCGCTTGTCCATAATGGCGACTTTGCCAATTATTACGCCGTCAGCGAATACCTGCGCCAGCGCAACATCGGACAGTTGTTCCTGACCGATACTGAGGTGAGTGTCCAGCTATTCGACTTGTGGGATCGCGTCTATGGTTACCCGCTTGAGATTACGCTGGAAGCGATGGCCCCCACGACCGAACACGACTTCGCCATGCTGTCCCGCCGAAAAACAGTCGCTATACCGGGCCGTGCAGCGCACCCACATCCATGCCTCGCCTGACGGCCCGTGGTTCTTCATCGTCGCCCGCTCGAAAACTGATGAAGACCAATTCGAATTGCTGGGCATCACCGACACCTCCATGCTCAGGCCGCAGGTATTTGCATTATTTGAAAATACTTCCATCGATCTCTCTCATGGATCGGGGAAAAACAAGCAGAAGAATGAGCTGGCGAAAGAGTACAAATCGGTTTGATTGCCAGTGAGCGCCAGGCCATAAATGCTTGTATGCGTTCCCTGGCCCGCGAGGATGATCGCTTCAAGCCCCTGGCCGATAAATACTGGAACGCTCGCGGCGGTTCACACACCGATGGCGGTGCGTTCCGTTTCTCCCTCACCCCCACGCCATTGTCCGAAGGCGGCGGCAAGGAAGGGTGGAAGTTCGAATTAACCTGCACCAACAAATTTGGACAGACTGTCACTTTGATGCCCGAACGCGTCCACGCGCCGGAAGATCTGCAGCCCGAAAAGGCTTCCGAGGCTTTCCGGACTTTCTGGATCGACTCTCTGCGTCATGCCTACGATGATGGCGATCCGCTGACCGCCTGGGATTCCATCAAGTCGCAGCTTTCGGTGTGTGATTGGAACGAATTAGCCTGGGGTCTCACCTGGTTGGCTGATTTCGGCAAGGCAGGCGCAGACGAATGGCATTTCGCGCGCGAAACATTGACCCTCCTGCGCGACCGCCGCACCAGACACAGGCATCAAGAAACGCGCCTTCCGTGTTGACACTGGTCGATGAGGCCCTGGTTCGTCTTTTCGATCATCCGATCCAGGATTCCATGGCTCACATAACGTGGAACAACCATACGAATCTGGTTGCGCCTTCCGTACCCGATGCAACCCTCGTTCTCGACACGCTCGGTTTTCCCGCCGAAGGTGATTATTCCGCAGCTCGCTTGCTGGTCAACGCCAACAAGATGGGCTGGAAACGGTTCGTCGTTTACAACTTGCGCGGCGGGCGCTTTGCAGCCGTCGGACTCGGTAAGGATACACAAGATGTGCTGATTGATTTATACGGCGACTCAGGCGATTACACCGGCTCAGGCCTGGACGGCGCAGAAGTCCAGATCCACGCTGACGGGCAGGATCAACTTGGCCAGATTATGAAAGACGGCAAGCTGGTAATCCACGGTGATGTGGGCCAGACTTTCCTGTACGGCGCCAAAGGTGGGGAGATCTACGTGCTGGGCTCGGCCGCGGGACGACCGCTGATCAATGCCGTCGGTAAACCGCGGGCGGTGATCAATGGCACCTGTCTCGACTATCTGGCCGAGTCCTTTATGGCAGGCGATCCATCCAAAGGAGGTGGATTTGTCATCCTGAACGGGGTAGGCTATACTGAAGATGGAAAACTGATCGATTTGCCGTCGCCTTATCCTGGCGGCAACTTGTTCTCGCTGGCATCGGGCGGTGCAATATTCATCCGCGACCCGCGCCGGCAGGTCGAAGAGGATCAATTGAACGGCGGCGTCTTCGCAGAGCTAACGGATGCAGATTGGAGGATGATCGAGCCCTATCTGGTCGAAAACGAAAAACTGTTTGGAATTAAAGTCGAAGATTTATTGACGGTGGATGGGAAATACAAGTCGCCATCCGAGGTTTATCGCAAAGTAAGAGTTTATACATCCGAAACTGTGCTTGTCGAAACTGAAAACCGATAGGAGAGTAAACATGAATTCAACGGAATTGCTCAAACAGGTAAAAGATGACAACGTCAAGTTCATCTCGTTGCAATTTTCCGACGTGACCGGGGCTGTGAAGAGCGTGGATATGCCCATCAATGGCTTGGAGGGCGCGCTCAAGGACGGCGTTTGGTTTGACGGCTCGTCTGTGGAAGGCTTCGCCCGAATTCAGGAAAGCGACATGCTGCTGATCCTGGATCCTGAAACATACGCAGTACTGCCGTGGACGGCGCCGGATTTACGACGTGCCCGCATTTTCTGCGATATCTTTACTCCTAAAGGTGAACCGTTCGATGGCGATCCACGCGGCACCTTGAAGCGAATGCTCGCCAAAGTGGAGGAACGCGGCTGGGTCTATAACGTTGGCCCGGAACCCGAGTTCTTTTTATTCAAAGGGACGAATGGGCAGGGAGTACATCCGGTTCCCCACGATACCGGCAGTTATTTCGATTTCTCCTCCGATGACGAGGCCGCCCACGTCCGCACCGCATTGATGGATGCGCTCGATCTGATGGGACTCGAAGTGGAAGTCGGGCATCATGAAGTGGCGCTCGGCCAGCATGAGATCGACTTCCGCTTTGCAGATGCGCTTGAAGACCGCCGATAATGTTTTGACTTTGAAATATACGGTCAAGGCCATCGCCGCCCAGCACGGTTTGACTGCTTCGTTCATGCCCAAGCCGGTCTTCGGTATCAACGGATCGGGGATGCATTGCCATCAGTCATTGTTCGATAAGAAAGGCACCAACCTGTTCTTCGATCCAAAAGATGAGGTGCATCTCTCGAAGACGGCCTACTCCTTCATCGCCGGACAACTGGCGCATGCCCGCGCCTTGGCCGCTGTCGTCGCACCGACCGTTAACTCATACAAGCGTCTGGTTCCCGGTTATGAAGCCCCGGTCTATATCGGTTGGGCGCAGCAGAACCGCTCGGCGTTGATCCGCATTCCGCGTTACACCGAAGGCCGTGATAAAGCCGTGCGCGCCGAACTGCGCTTCCCCGACCCATCTTCAAATCCGTATCTGGCCTTCGCCGCCATTCTGGCCGCCGGATTGGATGGTATCGACAATAAGATGACCCCGCCCGCCCCTTTAAACAACATCAATCTTTATCATCTCGACAAGGCTGAGCGCCTCAAGATGGGTATTCAAGAACTGCCCGGCTCGCTGGCTGAAGCCCTGACTGAATTGGATAAGGACGAAGTCGTAAAATCCGCGCTCGGCGCAACGACTTACGAAGCTTTCACCCGCGCCAAATGGGAAGAGTGGGATGAGTTCCGCCTGCGCGTCAGCGATTACGAGATCGAACGCTATCTCGAAACAGCATAACCGTTAAAAGTATTTACTCACGGCCTTCTGTAAAGTATCCGAAAGACGGCGATGTGTGAGGCTTACACTCCACACATGGCCGTTTTGTGTCATCACCAATAACTACAATTATTTTACGATCAAATCCGATTCGGTTTGAATGATTTTCTTGATTTCCGTTCGCAAGCGCGGCGGCTGGATCGCCGTTATATCGATTTTTCCGGCTTCTAGAAAATTTGCAAAACGGATCAACCCCAGGGCCAGCGCGGACGCAAAAGCATGGTCTTTCACAGGCGCATCGTCTTCGACCCAGAAGCCCCTGATCTGAAGTGTCATTGTCTCACGGTCCAGTTTTGGGTCAAGCCGCGCCACAAGGTCGTCGCCGTACAAAATAGGCAGGGTGTAATATCCCCAGCGGCGTTGATGGACGGGTTTATACACTTCCCACAGATATTCAAAATCGAATAGCTTATTTGCCCGTCCGCGCGCGCTGACAATATCCAGCGGCGCAAGCAAACTGACTTCGTCCAGGGTCGTCAGTCCAATCGGTTTCCAGGCTTTGGTAATTCCCGCTTCGAGTAGATCAAGCAAGGGGATGTCCTCGCTGAGTACAAGGAATTTATCCTTGTTGTTCTCGACTTTGAGAGAAACAACCAACCCCTGCTCCGTCCAACATTCCAGCCGTTCGTTCATTTCGTCGCGCCCGATCTTGCGGTGGACGTAATACTCCAGATCGGTCTTCCATCTCCCTTCGCGTATCATGCCCCTTGAAGGCAATACATTTGCGGGCGAAGAACTCTTCGGCCTCCTTTTCAGGCACCTGGGTATCGAATTCTTTGGGGGCGATATTCTCACGAAAATCATAATAGCGTTGAAAGCCGTCGCGATGATGGATCATCAATTCGCCTGACAGCCACATATCGTACATTGCCAGCGACGTATCCTTCCGTCCGCGGTAATTCCATGCCCCCAAAGGAGTTCCTTGAAAATCCCGATTCCCAACGTGCCACGCTGCACCAGTTCCGCGCGGACCTGCTCGAATAGTTCTGGATGTGTAAAGACGTAATCTTCCACGCGTTTATCATGGCTGCGCTTCTCCATGTGCAATCGCCAATAGGGCAGCTCGGACATGGGATATACATGCAGATGTCCCCCATAATCAAAGAAGCCGTGCTCTTTATACATGACCTGGTGGAGATATTCAGGCTTGTAGTCCATCACGCGGCTGTGCAGGACAATATCCTGACTGCGCGCAATCACGGCCAGCGGATCAAGTTGAACGGCTTCACAGGCCAGCAGGGCTTGCCGAGTTCCTTGCTTGCCTTTCCAGCGGCGGCCCGGCCATAGACCCTGACGTCCAAGCACGAAACGTCGCGGCAGTCTGTTTTGAAATGACAATGGGATTCATAGGATCATTCTGTCCCCACGATTTTAGGAATAAAAATAACTACAGGGACATCGCTTTGCGAAAAGTTGGTAAATGGATGGGAATTGATACAGCCAGGGTCATGGGACGGTGGTTTCAGATTTTGCCTTTTCCATCAACCGGCAGAACGAGCACAGGTCCGGCGTGGACGTGGGCTGTCCGCAATTGGGACATGGATGGAGATGCAGCACTTGGCCGTCTCGCCATTCCTGCTTCCCGGTTAGCGAATAATCCATTCTGACGGGCTTCGAGGAAACGCAAATAAAAGGTTAGTTTCGCACCGGGGCGGTCGAGTCTCCAATTGGTTGAGAAGTTCCTTGTAGTAGATCGAGGTCGAGCCTTCGGCAAAAGGACATTCTTCATAAATATATTCGATGCCGCGCAGGATCGCATAGGCGGTCATTTCGCGTTCGTACAACCGGCAGAGCGGCTTGACCTTGCGCGCCAGACCCGGCGTACCAGGCAGGACGGGACCTTGCCGGAGAAGATACTCGCCCGACCATTGAAGCGTATTTCCAAAGAGGACGGCCGCCTCGTCATCCAGGTTGTGACCGGTTGCCAGCACATCATAGCCAAGGTCACGCGCCATGCGGTTCATCACGTGGCGTTTGGCCAAACCACAAACGGCGCAGGGTTTTCCGTGCCCGCGATGGCTGATCTGGGCCAGGACCGGGATGGGCTGACCATATTCTTTTTCAACATCCACCACATGAAGTTTAAGACCGTTTTCATTCGCAAATTTCTCGGCCAGGCGATGCGACTCGCTCGAATAACCGATGCCCTCCTCAATGCCGAGACCGATGTACAGCCCGTCAGCCTGATACCCAAACGGTATAAGGATGTCCCACAGCGAAAGCGAATCCTTGCCGCCTGAAACAGCCACGAGGATCTTCTCGTCGTGCGTGAACATATCGTATTTCTTGATAAATCGTTCTGTCTGCTCGGGCACCCATTCGAGATAATGCTCTTTGCACAAAGCCAGTTTATGCTGGCGCATATTGACCGAAGCTTTTTGTCCGCATTTACGACATTTCATGGGATATGGGTTTCGATATTCTAAAATTAGGAATTGATTTATAAATGATCCTGGAGCCGCGAGGCCGGCTTCCACCGGAGATCACCTGTACAAGCTTGATCACCTCACCGTCCTGCAGTATCTCGTCATCCAGGATGATTTCGCCGTCGCGTGTGGCAATCACCGACTCGGGGATGATATTGCTCTTTTCCAATGCGGAAAGCAGCGTCATCCCCGGTTTTACTTCATATTCCTTGGCGCGCAGGATCAATTTGACCATGTGTTTTCTGTAAAGGTTTTCATTCTACCATAGGTGTCTTGACAAGCGAGCCCGCTTGCCTGTACTATGGTGTTATGCGAATCGGAATGATGGCAGACGCCTACAAACCGCATGTCAGCGGGATCACAAATTACATTGATTTGAATAAACGCTATCTCGAAAAGGCGGGTCATGAGGTGTTCGTATTCACTTTCGGCGACCAGGATTATCACGATGACGAACGACAGGTCATCCGGTCGCCGGGACTGCCAGATCGTCAATACCGGGTACTATTTATCCTTCAACTACAACCGGGCCGCCAGGAAACTCCTGCAGACGATGGATGTAGTCCATGTGCATCACCCGTTTTTGAGCGGCCGTCTGGCTTTGCACTATTGTGAACCGCTTCATATCCCGATCATTTTCACCAATCACACGCGCTACGACCTGTATGCACAGGCGTACCTCCCCATTCTGCCCGAAGAGATCAGCGACGGTTTTTTGCAAGCCTATATGCCGCCCTTCTGTGAAGCCATGAATCTGGTCATCTCCCCTTCGGCAGGCATGGCGAACATCCTGCGGGGAATGGGCGTAACCGCCCCGATCGCGATCATCCCCAATGGCGTGGAGCTTCAGCTTTTCTACAAAGCCGAACCTCAATCCCGGGCCGACTTCGGCTTTACTTCTGGCGACATTCTGCTCATTTACACCGGCCGCATTGCGACCGAAAAAAACCTGTCATTTCTCCTGCAGGCCTTTGCCGGTGTCGCCCACGCGCTCGATCATGTGTATCTCGTCGTGGTCGGGGGTGGACAAAAACAAATCGAAGCGGAAATACGGGAAATTACCGCCAAGCTCAAAATCGACCAGAGGGTGCGCTTCACCGGCATGGTAACCTACGAGAATTTGCCTTCCTACCTCGCCATGTGCGATGCGTATGTCACAGCTTCGGTGACGGAAGTTCATCCACTTTCCGTTATTGAAGGCATGGCATCGGGGCTGCCCATTATGGGTATTGAATCACCGGGCCTGAGCGACACGGTTGAGGATGGTGTGACAGGCTTCCTCGCGACGGAAGATCTGGCTGCCTTCACCGCTAAATTGACGCGTCTTTGCCTGGATGCAAGCCTGCGCAAACAAATGGGGGATGCGGCCCGCCAGGCCTCCACACGCTATGCGATCGAGCGGACGACGCGGACCATGCTTGACCATTACGAACGGCTTGTTTACTCTTCACGTCCACGCCGGGAAAGCTGGGAAGTCCGTCTGCGGGGTCTGTTGGAAAAATATCTGCAATGACTCGCAATCAGCGCGTTGGGAAATGGGGTGAGCAGGCCGCGGCAGGTTATTTGAAGGAACGCGGCTATGAGATCGTGGCTGCGAATGTCCGCACACCGTACGGCGAGATCGACCTGATCGCGAAAAAAGACGGCTTCCTGGTTTTTGTCGAAGTTAAAGCGCGTACATCGAAAACCTTTGGCCCGCCCGAAGTGGCGGTCACGCCGCGCAAACAACAGCACATGCTGGCCTGTGCCGGGCATTACGCACAGCAAAACTCGATAGACCACTGGCAGATTGACGTAATCGCTGTCGAGCAGGTGGAAGGCAGGTCGGAGATTACACATTTTGAGAATGCAGTATCGTGATTCGATCCTTGAAGGTCGAATATCATAATTGGATTAATAGACCCTATTAGAATTAATCCGCTGATTGCGCAGATTACAAGGATTTAAGGAAAAAATCGGCGAAACCTGCCTAATCTCCGGACCGATTTTTTTATTTTCTTTATTACAGATGATCTCTAATGCCAAACACAAATCAACCCCTGATCCTTATCGTCGGTCCAACCGCTGTTGGCAAGACAGAAATAGCCATCCAACTCGCTGTGCGGCTGGACGGCGAAATAATCTCGGCGGATTCGCGGCTTTTTTATCGTGGCATGGACATCGGTACGGCCAAACCCTCGGATGAAGAAATGGCACGCATCCCTCATCATTTGATCGACATCGCTGATCCCGATGAAATCTTGAGCTTGCCCGTCTTCCAAAAAATGGCACATGCCGCAATTGCGGATATTCAAGCACGGGATAAAATGCCCATCCTCGTGGGCGGTACCGGGCAGTACGTCCGGGCTGTGACGGAGGCCTGGACGCCGCCGGAAGTGAGGCCGAATCACAGACTGAGGGATGAGTTAGAGAGAATTGCCTTCAGCCATCATAGTTTGGCAAGCGAAGGAAATATTGAAATAAAAGCAATGGAGGGAAAAAAGTGGCTTTACGAAAGGTTGAAATCGCTTGATCCTGAGGCCGCCGCAAATATCGATGCGCGTAATTTGAGGCGGACAATCCGGGCGTTGGAAGTAATTCTTACGACCGGAAGGAAATTCTCCGACCAACGCCGGCAAGGGACTGCTCTCTATGATCTCATAACCATCGGGTTGATTCGCCCACGTGCCGAGCTTTACGCGCGCATTGACGAACGCATCGAAGCAATGTTTAAGGCAGGCTTGCTGGATGAAGTCAAAGACCTGCTTGCAAAAGGTTATTCGCCCGAATTACCGACAATGTCCGCTATCGGGTATCGGGAATCGATCAAGGTGATCGAAGGGGAATGGAGTCTGGAGGAAGCCAAAGTCGCAATGCGACGCGCCACCCGGGCTTTTGTCCGCAGGCAGGCGAATTGGTTCAAAGAGTCCGATCCAAATATCAAATGGTTCACAGTTCAAATGGGTGTGGAAAAAGAGATCGAGGAATACGTTCGGGCTCATATCGCCGCTTCGAAGAGCGGCTAATGCGCGGGTGTTGGGTTGACTTTTGATTTTTTCGGTATATACTCCCGATAACCGCCAAAGGAGGAGCCATCATGAATGACCGTCCGTGGATTGCACATTACGATAAAGGGGTGCCAGCCACCATGGATTATCCAAAAGAGCCGCTGTTCCATTTCCTTGAAGAATCGGCCCAAAAATATCCTGACCGCGCCTGTACGATCTTCAAAGGCGCGGTCATTTCGTACAAAGAGATGAACGAGCAGTCCGACCGCATCGCAGCGGCGCTGGTCGATATGGGTGTGAAGAAAGGCGACCGCGTCGGAATTTTCATGCCGAACACGCCGCAGTTCGTGATGGCCTACTTTGGCATTCTAAAGGCAGGCGGTGTGGTCATCGCTACCAATCCGCTCTATACGCCGCCTGAAATTGCATATCAGGCCAGACGATGCAGGCATTGAGATCATGTTCGTTATGACCAATTTTTACAAAACCATCAAAGCCGCGCAGCCCAAAACGAAGATCAAGAAATTGATTGTTACGAATTTCAAAGAGGCCCTGCCGCCTCATTTGCGCCTGCTGTTTACGCTTGGGCGCGAAAAGAAAGGCGGTTTCAGGATCGAGGGCGGCCTGGCCGAAGGCGATGTCTGGATGAAAGACCTGCTCGCCAAATATCGCTCCTCCCAACCGCCCCGCTGTGGATGTCAGGCCGGACGACACGGCCCTGTTCCAATACTCCGGCGGGACGACAGGCGTCTCAAAAGGCGCCGTCGCTATGCATCGCAATGTGGTGGCGAACACACTACAGATCAAAAGCTGGTTCGTTACCATGGAGGAAGGCAAGGAAATCATGCTGATGGCGATCCCCTTATTCCATGTTTACGGCATGGTGGCGGGACTGAGCTTTGCCATTGCCATAGGCGCCACCATGATCATGATCCCGAACGCGCGCGATATCCCGGATGTGCTGGAGAATATCAACAAATATCATCCCACCAATTTTCCCGGCGTACCCACATTATATAACGCCATCAATAATCATCCCGATGTGAAAGCAGGAAAAATAAACCTGCGCTCCATCAAGGCCTGCATTTCCGGTTCGGCGCCGCTGATGCGCGAGACCAAGGAGAAGTTCGAAGAGTTGACCGGCGGCAAAGTCTTCGAAGGATATGGTCTGTCCGAAGCTCCAACCGCCACACATGCAATCCGCTGCTCGGTGTGAACAAGACAGGCTCGATCGGCATGCCCCTCCCCGATGTGGAATGCAAGATCATCAGCCTGGATGACGGCGAGACCGAAATGCCGCTGGGCGAGATCGGCGAGCTGGTCATCCACGGGCCGCAGGTGATGAAGGGTTATCACAACATGCCGACCGAAACAGCCAACACTCTGCGCAAACTGAAGGATGGCAAGACCTGGCTGTTCACCGGTGACATCGCCCGCATGGATGAGGATGGTTATTTCTACATCGTCGACCGCAAGAAGGAACTGATCAAACCCGGCGGATTCCAGGTCTGGCCGCGCGAAGTGGAAGAAGCGATTGCTGCCCATCCAAAGGTGATGGAAGTCGGCGTGGCCGGCATTCCCGATCCGTATCGCGGCGAGACGGTCAAGGCATGGATCGTGCTCAAACCCGGTGAGACGGCGACCGCGGACGAGATCAAGGCCTTCTGCAAGGAACATCTGGCCGCCTATAAAGTGCCCACCCATTATGAATTCCGCACGGAATTGCCCAAGACCACCGTTGGAAAGATCTTGCGGCGCGAATTGGTGAGACAGCATAAGGAAACGGAAGCTGAAAAAGATTAAAGGGTCGATAACATTTGTCAGATCCTTGGAATAAAAATTCACCCGGCAGGTTAAACTGCCGGGCTAATTTTACTGTTTCAAGCTGGCTGCGGTGTGCCGCTCTTCTTCGGAGTCGGCGGGGGAAAGATCGCTTCGAACTCTTCGCGGGTCATGGTTTCTGCCTCGAGCAATTTTTGTGCCACACCGTCGAGCTGTTTGCGATACTGGTTCAGCAGTTTCTTGGCCAGCTTGTAAGCCTCTTCCACGATCTTGCGGACTTCCTGGTCGATCTTCTCGGCGACGGCTTCGGAGTAATCACGTTGTTCCGAGATTTCACGTCCGAGGAAGATCAACTCTTCCTTTTGTCCGTATGTAACGGTCCCAATCTCGCCGCTCATGCCCAGGCGGGTGACCATGGTGCGCGCCATGCGCGTCACCTGCTCGATATCATTGGAAGCACCGGAGGTAATATCATCGAAGACAATTTCTTCGGCAACACGTCCACCAAGAGCATAGGCCAGGTTGGCAAGCAGTCTTCTTGCGGGAATAGAGCAGGCGGTCCTCATCGGGGCGGAACCAGGTTACGCCACCGGCCTGTCCGCGTCCAACGATGGTTACCTTTTGAACCGGATCCGCTTCGGGGATGGCATTGGCCACCACCGCATGACCAGCTTCATGGTAGGCAATGATGCGCTTCTCTTCATCCGAGATCAGGCGGGACTTTCGTTCGGGTCCCATCACCACGCGTTCGATGGCCTCTTCAAGTTCGGACTGACCGATGGATTTCTTGTTGCGGCGGGCAGCCAGGATGGCGCCTTCATTGACCAGGTTCTCCAGGTCCGCACCGACAAAACCCGGCGTACCGCGCGCCAGTGATGCAAGGTCAACCACGGGATCCAGCGGCTTGCCTTTTACATGCACTTTGAGGATCGCTTCGCGTCCTTTTACATCAGGACGGTCAAGGGTGACACGGCGGTCAAAGCGACCGGGGCGCAGAAGCGCCGGATCGAGAATATCGGGACGGTTGGTGGCGGCAATGATAATGACATTCGTGTCGGTATCGAAACCGTCCATCTCGACCAGCATCTGATTCAGGGTCTGCTCACGCTCATCGTGCGAACCGCCCAACCCCGCGCCGCGCTGGCGGCCGACTGCATCGATTTCATCCACAAAGACGATGCAGGGCGAATGGCGCTTGGCCTGGTCGAACAGGTCACGCACGCGGCTGGCACCCACGCCCACGAACATTTCAACGAATTCAGAACCGGAGATGGAGAAGAAAGGCACGCCCGCCTCGCCGGAGACCGCTTTGGCAAGCAGGGTCTTGCCTGTACCTGGAGGGCCAACCAGCAGAACGCCCTTCGGAATACGCGCGCCAAGCTGGATGAACTTCTGCGGCTCTTTCAGGAACTCGACGACTTCTGCCAGTTCCTGCTTGGATTCTTCTACTCCGGCCACATCTTCAAACGTGACGGTCGGATGTTCACCGCTGAACATGCGCGCACGCGATTTGCCAAATGCCATGGCAGCGTTATTGCTTCCCTGCGCCTGACGGAAGATAAACCAGAGCACACCGGCCATGAAAATGACCGGCAGGATGTATAGCAGGCTGCTCAGAATTCCGGCCCACTGTGAAGGCGGCTTGACTTCGATCATCACGTTCGCCGAGGAGAGTTCGGCGGGCGTCACACCCAGGCTGATAAGTTGATCGACCAGCGTGGTAGTAGGCTCTTTATTCGAGTCCGCTTCCTTGCCGGATTTATAAACGATATGGATTGTGTCATCGCTATTGATAATGACCCGCGCCACTGTGCCACTCTGAATGGCATTGGCTACTTCGTTGATCGTCAGGGGCTCCGGAGTTGCGCTGCCCTGCCTGAAACCTACGTAAAGCATGGCGCCGATCGCAACGATCAGCAGGAAGTAGATAATAAACGATTGAGTACGATTAGAATTCACAAATTCCTCCAGAAATCTTGCGGGGAAGATTATACCAATCTAGGTCTCTTGCGAATAGCCTTAAGGAATTATTTATATGATTCTCTAATATATTACGCCTGCCGTCTCAAGGGTGAATTAAGGCGTAAAAATTATATGATCTCCATTTCCACCGGGCAATGATCGGAACCGGGCACGTCATCGTGTATGATCACATCCTTCACGCGGGGCACCAAAGCCTCCGAAACCAGGAAGTAATCGATCCGCCATCCCACGCCTCGCTGCCGAGCCCCGGAAGTATAGGTCCACCAGGTGTATTGAATACGGTCTGGATACAGGTTTCGGTAAATATCTACAAAGCCATGATCCAGATATTTTTGCACCCATGCCCGTTCTTCGGGTAGAAAACCGGATGTCTTCTGGTTTTGTTTGGGATTTTTGAGGTCGATTGGACTGTAGGCGGTGTTGAAATCGCCCGTAATGATCAGGTTTTCCCCATTCTTATGAAGCTCATCGCAGATATCGAGCAAGAGAAGAATAGAACTCGAGCTTATAATCCACACGGTCATGCCCGCGCTGGCCGCTCGGGAAATAGACGTTATATAAAACCAGATCTCGGTGACGAGTTCGGATTACACGTCCTTCAACATCAAATCTGGGATTATCCAATTCCCAGCGTAATCTCATCCTGGCATGTCTATATAAAACGTTGCCACTCCGCTGTAACCGGGACGCTCCGCCGGGTTCCACGCAAAAGGCATTTTCAGGGACTCCCGCTGCTCCTCGGTCAATTGCTCAGGTCTGGCCTTGACCTCCTGCAAACACAGCACATCCGGCGAACGCTGCCAGATCCGATCCAACGCATTCTTACCCAGCGCAGCGCGGATGCCGTTTACGTTCCATGTAACGATCTTCATCTTTTCCTATGTTCTGCAATATGGTAAACTATTAAAAGACTTTCCATGGACGACAACAAGCTGGCAAAACATATTTTATGCATTGAAGATGAGCCGGAGATGATCGACTTGATCCGTCTTATTCTGGGACGTCGGGGTTTTAAAGTGTCAGGTGCAGCCGGTGGGAAAGAAGGTTTGCAGGCCGTACGCGAAGAATTGCCCGATCTCGTACTTCTCGACTTAATGATGCCGGATATGGATGGTTGGGAAGTATACCAGCAAATGAAATCCGATGAATCGACGCGGGATATCCCGGTTATCGTCGTCACCGCCAGGGCCCAAAGTATAGACAAGGTTCTGGGTATCCATATCGCCAAAGTGGACGATTACATCGCCAAAGCCGTTCAGCCCGCAGGAATTGTTGAGCAGCGTCGAAAAAGTCCTCAGCCAGAATAAAACTCCGTCCTGACCCAACCCGGGATACAGGTAGCGAATATCTATAATTTGCTTCATCTTAATTAAGTATTGTCCCGCAGGGTATTTTTAAAAATAGGCCTGCCTCGATATTTCCTCTGCCGCGCCGCTCTATATTTAAACCATGTCCTCCATTATTTATATACAGAATCTGGATAAACGGATCAAGGAGCCTGTGCGGGTCGGGTATTGCGATTCATTCGCCTGCCGCCTGCGCGGCTTAATGTTCCGTTCACAGCTCCCCATGGACGAGGGCTTGTTGCTTGTGAACGAACGTGATTCACGTATCGACTCGTCCATTCATATGCTGTTCGTTTCATTCGACCTGGCCGTCTTCTGGATCAATTCCGGTATGGAAGTGGTGGATAAAAGGATTGCCAGGATCCTGGCGACCTGCCTACTTCCCCATCCAGGCTGCGCGCTATGTTCTCGAGATCCATCCCGCGCATATTGACGATTATGAGATCGGACATAAAGTAGAGTTCCAAAATGCTTAAACGCCTTTCGATCGTAGCCTTGATCGCCTCCCTTTTATTTATCGCCCAACCGACTTCCGCACAGACCCCTGTATCCGGCCCTGTTTATGTCGTTCAGCCGGGAGACGCGCTTTCTTCCATCGCCGCGCGGTTCAAAGTCTCCTTGAGTGACTTAATGTCCACCAACGACATTCCAGACGCCAACAGCATCTCTGCCGGTGCAGAATTAACGATCCCCGGACTGGAAGACATCACGGGTACTTTGACTTCTGAAGATTTAGGATATGGGGATACGGTGAAAAGTGTGAGCCGCCGCCTACAAATCCCGCTCGACCTTTTGAGCCGCTTGAACCGCATCACCAGCCCTACAGAGCTGTACGCGGGTTTAAGCGTGGTCCAACTTCAAGACGAAAACGTAAAACCTCTGACCGACCGGCTGTCACTCTCAAGTGGAGAAACATTGCTCGAGGCTTCTGTCGAAGCACAGGCTGATCCATGGACGTTATCCGGGCTGAACAGTCTCCAAGGTACCTGGGATGCGCTTCCCGGCGACATTCTTTACGCGCCGGGCAATGGCGAAGGAAATCAGGCAAACGGGCTGCCCTCGGCATTTGTCACCGTTAATGTCAATCCCCTGCCCATTACCCAGGGTGGGACGGCTGAAATCGTTGTTCAGGCCCAACAAGGCGCACAGTTGAGCGGTACGCTCGTGGATACCCCCCTGCACTTTTTCCCGCTTGAAAATAACACAAACTCATACGTAGCATTGCAGGGAACGTATGCTTTACTGGACCCGGGAGCATATCCGCTTCAATTGGAAGCTACTCTGCCTAACGGGGTAAAACAATCCTTCGAGCAGTCGGTGATCATACAGTCGGGAAATTATCCGACCGACCCGCTCCTGTCGGTTTCCGCCGATACGATTGATCCAACCACCAATGATGCGGAAACACAGCAACTCGATAAACTCACGGCCCCCGTCACACCCACGCGCTACTGGCAGGGTGAATTTAAAAACCCCACACTTCCTCAATTTGCCGATTGCCATCCATCCCTATTTGGCGATCGACGGAATTACGTAGGCACGGGAACGAATGAAACCTACCATTCATTCCATTCCGGCCTGGATTTCTGCGAACAGGTTGGCAACCCGATCTATGCTGCCGCTGACGGTGTTGTCATTTTCACGGGAATGCTGACGGTGCATGGAAATACGACCATCATCGATCATGGCTGGGGGATCTACAGCATGTACTGCCACCAGTCTGAATTCGATGTCCAGGTCGGCCAGCAGGTGAAAGCAGGGGATCTGATAGGGAAAGCGGGCGCCACCGGCCGCGTGACAGGTCCGCATCTCCATTTTGAAATCTGGGTTAATGGGATTGAAGTTAACCCAATCGACTGGCTTAGTAATACCTACCCATGATTTCTTTTTTTCATTGTTTTCCTCTGCTACTAAGTAGTCGGTCAAAAAAAATTAGACACACTAGGTTGCTCTTTCGGGGGCTTCGCGAAGCACTCTGGAAGAGGAACCCCCGAAAAGCATAGGACAAGTATAAAGACTTACGAACGACTACTTATACGCCTGGATCTTTAAATGAATTCAGCGGTTAACTTTCTGAAACAGAGCGACGTTTTCTTTCAATTAACCCCGGCTCAATTGGAGTTGGTTGCAAACCTGTGCCAGGAATTTATGTATCAGGCGGGAGATATTATTTTCAAGGAAAACAGCAGCAGCCAGGAACTCTATATCATTGCCCAGGGAGAAGTCGAAATTCTGATCAGCCATGGTAGCGCGGAGCCCTCTAAGAAAGAAGACGAGACGGTCATTGCCAGATTGCGCCGCGGCCAGTCATTTGGTGAAGTGGCCCTGGTGGATGAAGGTCTTCGATCGGCATCCGCACGAGCCGGTGAAGGAGAGACGCGTTTACTGGTGATCCCGCGCGATCAGACTTATCATGTTGTGTGAGACCTACCCGCAGCTTGGCTATCGTTTAATGCATAACCTGGCTGCCGACCTGGCCATGAAGATCAGGAATACCGATTTGAGAATCCGGGATCAAAGTATTTAATACAACCACAGGAAGATGGGAATTACGGCTTTTCCATGACGAGATTTTTTGTTCTTTCAATCAGTTGGATATTGCCATAAATATCGCTACAATGACATCCTTAGGGGCGTATTTGATTATCGGGTAATTCGAATCAATGGGAAATAAAAACCCCTTCATTAAGAGATATTACTCTTGCCTTTCCTTGCTCTCCATAAAACTGTCAGATATAAAGCAATCCCGAAATTGAAAAAGTTCGTACCTCGTATATTGGGGACCATGCCTATATATAAATTTTGTGGCATTAAGGTGGCTATCAACGCGCTCAGCTGTGGAATGATGACCCGGTCATAGCCATTAATTAACAGCGCACCCAGGATAACGCCTGTCGTACTGCCTGCCCCACCGAGAATCACCATCGACAGTATCATTGCCGAAACATCGAAAGCTGCAATATTGGGATCAATATAACTAAAGGTGCTCGCGTACAACGCACCTCCAACGGCGGCTACTACCGAGGAGAGAACAAAAGCAAGCATGCGATACCGACTTGTATTGATGCCGGATGAAATGGCAGCCGTGTTGTCATCAGACAAGGCCAGCCAGGCGCGTCCCGTCCGTGAGGAGGTCAGGCGAAGGCTCAAGAAGATACCTAGCAGGACAAACACAAATACGAGATAGTATTCCAAGGTTTGTGACCCCAGGGAAAATCCCAAAAAATGCGGCGGCGGCAGACTGCTGAATCCATTCGGACCGCCTGTAATGTCCAAATTCACGATTATCTGTTGTGTGATCAATCCAAGAGCCAGCGTTCCAATCGCCAGATAGTCATTCTGCAGGCGTGTTGCCAACCCACCTTTTAACGCACCAAAAAGAGCTCCAGCACAGCCACTTATTAAGACCACCAGTGTAAAATCAATTGGCCCGAATCGATTAGTTAAAATAGCGGCTGAGTACGCCCCCACCGCATAGCTCATTGCATATCCGAGGTCAAGGACACCCGAAAGCCCTAATAAAATATTCAGACCCAGGGCTAGTAAAACGAAAATGCCTGCCCCGCGCAAAAGCACTTCTCCGTCCAGGTTATATTTGTTAAACACAGCGGGAAGCAACCCAAGCACTATGAAAGATAATATCAGCCATCGCCAGGCGTGGGGATTTTCACGGGTGGAAGTTAATACAACTGAATCACGAACTTTGGTTTCATCCGCATCCCCTGAGTCCAGCAGCCCGCCTCGCCTCCAGATCAGTAAAGCGGTTAATAAGCCAAGCACCAAAACAGGAGTCCACTGTGCACTGATAAAGTAATCGCTAATGGAGCCAGTGACACCAAGAAGAAGCCCGCTAACCATTGCGCCACCGGGGCTGCCAATGCCACCGAGTAGTGCCGCTGCAAATGCAATTAATCCGCTTTCTGCTCCCGCTTGACCGAACGGACGTGAGTAATACAGCGCAAAAACAAAAGCTGCCGCACCCGCCAGCGCACCTCCCAGGGCAAAAGCGCGGCGAATGACATCGGCTTGGTTTACGCCTACCACCTCTGCTAATTCTGGGTTTTGAGCAACAGACCGTATGGAGAGGCCTAATTTAGTACGCAGTAATATATAGGTAGCGACAATAACGAATAAGATAGCCACTGTAAATACGAAAATATCGCCAAACGATAAAACGATTTTCCCGGATAGTAAATTCCCGGCACCCAGGAAATTTGGAATACCATCCGTAGGTACCTCTGCCAAACCGGGTACGCTGCGATGCTCACCGCGGATGAACGACTTTTGAAATGTGCGCCATATTAGCGATCCTTGATATAAGATAAAGGAAATGCCCAATGAAGCAATGATCGGACCAAGACGGGACCGTCCTCGAAAAGGACGGAAGGCAAGCTCTTCCACCCCGACACTTAATAACATGCCAAGAAGGATCGCGGCCAGCAAAACACCTAATAAAATGATCCAACGTGTCACTACCGGCCAATCTTGATTAAGGCCGATCAAGTTGATAATGGAGGTGACCAACACGGTCGTTAAAGCGAAAACGTCTCCATGAGCCAGATTGATCGTCCGAACGGTACTGTAAATGACCGTTACGCCAATTGCATTAAGGGCTAAAATGGCGCCATTGACCAATCCAAAGATAAGCAATTGGATAAGTAAATTACTGCAATTAACATTCTTTCCACACCATGAACTGCTGGCAGAAGCCGCAGGGTTTAATGCGGCTTCCGGCTTCTTCGTTCCACTCCAGGTGGCATTTGTATTGGCAACACAATTAAGCGCTCTGGCTGATTCCAGCTCAATAAAAGAAATATGACCTGAAGCTGAGGAGGAAGAATTAAAAGTACCGTCTATTGACGCGGTATTCGAGGATACCGTAATAATAAATTTTCCATTAATGATCGTTGGTTGAGATGTCGCCGAAAGAAGAGCAGTACAGGTTTGGCCGGCTTGACCGGGATATGAATAAGAAAGCCAGCTAATAACCGAATCGCGTACAAAAAAGGTCAAAGTGATCTGCTTGCCATCGCTTGTTACCGACCGTGCTTCCCACTCACCATCATAGGTACCTGGTGAAGGTGTGGGTTTGATCGATGTTGCCGAGCTGCCAGGAGTACAAGCTGTAAATAACGCGGAAAATATAATAAGAAAAAGTACCAATAAATTTTGGCGAAACATGGCGGCTAGTATAGCAGAAAAAGCATTCTCGTATTTCTTTGAGAAAGCTGTGTTAATACGGGTCTTAATCGGGTTATAGTCGCTTAAAAGGACTGAACAAGGATTGCAAAAACACTTGACCATATACAGAAATGAACTTATCATTCCCATTTAATATTTTTATAGGTTGAAAATAATAAAGAATTACTTTATTGTTTATACAAGCCGCGAGAAAATCCATGTATAAGTGGAAATGTTTTCGCGGTTTTCTGTATATTTTGATTAGATTTATTGACAATAAACCATAAGGAGGTGACTTCGACACAAAAAAAGCTTTGTCGGCTGCACGTGAACCGTGTCCAGGCAATCCTGCCGGCTGCGGACCAAAGAACCAACCAAATTCTCGGAGGAGTAAGAAATGTCTAAACGCTTTCTCGTTTTGATTTCCTTGTTGATTGCTACCAGCATGGTGCTTGCTGCTTGCGGCGGTGGGGGTGGAGCTGCTAAGACGCTAAAGATCGTTTCTGACTTGCCGATGACGGGTGCATCTCTCACCCAGACCCAGACCATCGTCAACGCTGAACAACTCCGCCTGTCCGAGGCCAATAATAAAGCCTGCGGCGGTAAATATACTCTCGTGTATGAAGTGGATGATGATGCCACAGCCGCTACCGGTGCATGGGATGGCGCGACTGAAACTCAAAATGCGACCAAAGCCGCAGCCGATAAAACTGTGATTGCCTACCTCGGAACCTTCAACTCTGGCGCTGCCAAGCTGTCGATCCCGATCACCAATCAGGCCAACGATCTGCTGATGTTCTCGCCCGCCAATACCTATCCTGGTTTGACTCACGCAGCCGCAGGTATCACTGCAGCCAATGAACCGAATGTATATTATCCGACGGGCATGCGCAACTACGCCCGCGTTGCCGCTACCGATGACCTGCAAGGCCCCGTCGATGTGAACTTCATGGTCTCTCTGGGCATCAAGATCGTTATATGTTCTGAACGACACAGCAAGCATACGGCAAAGGTGTAGCTGACTTCAGTCGCTCAGGCCGCAACAGCCGCAGGCATCACCGTAATCGCTAATGAAGGCTATGATCCAAAGGCCGCCAACTATCAAGCCCTGATGACCAAGATCTCCACCAGCAACAACGGCAACCCGCCGGATGTGATCTTCCTCGGCGCGGTGGTAGATAGCAATACCGCACAGGTGCTGAAAGACAAAGTCTCCATCATGGGCGACAACACCAAGGTTAAGTTCATGGGCCCGGATGGCATTTATACTCAGGCCTTCATTGATGGCGTCCGGTGCCACCGTGGCCGAAGGCGCTTACGCCAGCACACCTGGTGTGGCCAAGAAAGACCTGAACGCGACTGGTCAGAAGTTCTATACGGATTACGCTGCCAAGTATGGCCCGACCAATGAACCGTACGCGGTTTATGGTTATGATTTGATGAACGGCCTGCTTGCCGCAATTGAGAACGTCTGTGCTGCAGGCGGTGACCCGACCGACCGACCGACCGTGACCAAGGCTGTCTTTGCCCTCAAAGACTTCCAGGGTGCGCTTGGAACCTGGTCGATTGACCAGAATGGCGATATTTCACTGCCGTACTTCCTGATTGGTCAGGCACAAAGCGGCACGTTCGTTGGCATTGGCACCTTCTCGCTCAAGAAGTAAGACTTGTAGTTCACAATAGGGGGCAGTCCTTAAGCTGCCCCCTAACTAATCTTATTTAATTTTGGCCGTCACAAGAATAGGGTGCTCGGTTCTGTCAACACAATGAGCGATGGAGGCAGTCAAGAATGAACGAGAAATTACAGCGAGCTTTACGTCCCCTCATCGTCATTTTAGTGATTTATTTGGTCTTGCTCATCGGGCCGGTGGCTTCTTTGGATATTCCAGCCATTGCAGCCGCTGCTGCCAAGAATCCCCTGCAATTAGTACAGTTTCTGATCATTGGAATTGCAAATGGCGCGATTATGGCCATTATTGCACTCGGATATACCATGGTGTATGGCATCATCGAATTGATCAACTTTGCCCATGGTGATGTTGTCATGGTGGGCACGTTCACTTCCCTGACCGTATTATCGCTGACAGGCACCCTCGACGCAAAAGATCCAATTCATATTATTCTTGGACTTATCCTCGCTTTGGTCATAGCGATCGTGGTCTGTGGCAGTTCTCAATGCGGCTGTTGAACGGCTTGCCTATCGACGCCTCCGCAACGCCCCACGCCTGGCGCCTCTCATCTCCGCCATCGGCATGTCCTTTATTATTGAAAATTTCGGTTTGATGTGGGCCGGACAGACCTGGCTGGTGCCGTCTTTTGGATCAACCGGAGGCGCCTCGCAAAAAAACTTCCCTGATTTGCTCGTTAACATGTTCACCAACCTCAGGCTGAACACGAACATACTGGCATTCACCGGAATTCACCTGCGCCTCACGATTACAGGACTTGTGGTTATTGTCCTTGCCGCCATCCTCATGCTCGGCCTGCGGTTCTTTATTCAAAGCACCACTCTGGGGAAGGCCATGCGCGCCACCTCCCAAAACCGCGACGCGGCAAAGATGATGGGTATTGATATTGATAGGGTCATCTCGGCTACCTTCCTTATCGGAGGAGGGCTGGCGGGAGCGGCTGGCATTATGACGGGACTTTACAACAACACAGCCTGGTGGTTTATGGGCTTCCGCGCCGGTTTATTTGCATTTACCGCGGCCGTGTTGGGAGGCATTGGGAACATCACTGGCGCCATGCTCGGAGGGTTTATCATTGGCATAGTGGCCTCCTTCAGCGATGGAGTACTGGATGCGCGCTGGACAGAAGCCTGGGTTTTTGCGATTCTCGTTCTCATTCTAATGTTGCGACCCAGCGGCTTGCTTGGCGAGCAAGTGGGAGACAAGGCTTAAGGAAAGCCTAGAGAGGCGACCATATGAAAAATATAAGATTAGGCGTTACCTTTGGAATTATCGGGGGCTTATTCACCATTATCTTCGGAGGCTGGGGTGTCGCTTTCATGGGTGTTGCGATGGGTATCGGCCTTGGACTGACACTCAGTGGACGACTTGCACGGAAAGAACCATCCAAGTTGGTTATGGAAGCCCTGCCAGCAGCGGTTGCGGCCGGCGTGGTTCTTCTTATCATCAGCCTGCTCGATGACCTTTTTATCGAAAGTGCTATCGGCAATACTCCTGACTCTCTAAATGTGGTTATTCCTGCCAACCTGATTGGCGTATTAGGCGGAATGGTTCTGGCACTGGTAGTAGTTGCTCTGCATAGCCTATCAGAAGCCCAGGAACGTATTGGCAGGCTGGTCCTGCTGGCAGTGATCGTAATTTCATTTCCCTTTGCAGATAACTTCACTGGTTTAGGCTGGACATCACTGATTATCTTTGCGCTAATCTACGTTATCCTGGCCATGGGACTGAACATTGTGGTAGGTTACGCGGGATTGCTCGACCTGGGTTATGCTGCTTTCTTTGCCATTGGCGCTTACACAACCGGCATCCTGTCGTCGGAACAGGACCATATCACTTTAAACTTCTGGCTGGTCATCTGGATCGCCGCGGCAGTGGCTGCGATAGCAGGCCTCCTACTGGGTGCTCCCACTTTACGCCTGCGCGGTGATTACCTGGCCATCGTGACTCTCGGATTCGGGGAGATTATTCCGGTCGTGTTCAACAATTTGACATCAGTAACGATCCAAGAACCACTTACTTGCTGGATCATTCCGGGGTTACAACGATTGTTCGGTGCGGCGCCTATGAACTCCTGCATTGTCCTAGCCAATAAAGTAAACGTGACGAATGGCGATTTAGGCATCAACCCAATTGGGCGGCCCGCCCTGCCTTTGATTGGCACTTTCGTTTCAAACAATACCATCCCATGGTATTTCCTGATTATCGTGATCATCCTGTTCTCGATCTTCCTGATAAATCGTTTACGCGAAAGCCGCCTCGGTCGTGCCTGGATGGCGATCCGCGAAGATGAGCTGGCCGCTTCCCAAATGGGTATCGATCCCGTGCGCACCAAACTGCTGGCTTTCTCTATGGGCGCCACTTTCTCCGGCTTCGCCGGGGCTTTCTTCGCTGCATACATCGCAGGAATTTTCCCCAGCGCATTTCAATTCAGCACTTCCATCATCATCCTATGCGCCGTTATCCTGGGCGGCATAGGTAATATTTATGGCGTGATTGTCGGCGGTCTGGTTATAGAATTGGCGGATCGCCTGTTCCTGCCAGCGCTTAAGGACTTCTTAAGTGGTTTGATGAATCAAACCGTGTTGCCAGCCCTGGCCTCAAACCGCACCCTGCATGATATCGTTGCACAGAATGCGAACCCCATCTTATATCGTTACCTTTTGTTTGGCGTAACGCTCGTTATCATGATGGCCGTGCGACCCGAGGGCCTAATGCCAAGTGCCCAGCGACGATTGGAGTTGCATGAGGCGGAGGATGCGCCCAACGTAGCCGCATCGAAGAAGAATTAGGAGACCAGCCGTGAACCTCTTTGAAGCCCGAAAAGTTACCAAGATGTTCGGCGGCCTGACCGCCGTCAACAATGTGGATTTCATTATCGAAAAGGGCATGATTGCCGGACTCATCGGTCCAAACGGCGCAGGCAAGACCACCTTCTTCAATGGCATGACCGGCGTCTACCACATCACAAGTGGTGAAATGACTTTTGACGGAAAAGACATTACCAAACTAAAACCTTTTGAGATCACTGCCCTTGGCATAGCCCGTACTTTCCAAAACATCCGCCTTTTCGCCAACATGAGCGCCATCGAAAATGTGCTGGTTGGAGAACATGTCCGTTTGCATTCGAACCTCGTCGGGCAAATCCTTCGCACTCCGGGGACATTAAAAGAAGAAGCGAATGCCCACAGCAAGGCGCTTGACTTGTTGGAATTCGTGGGTCTCAAACGAACGGATGCGAATATAACCGCCAAAAATCTCCCTTATGGTCTTCAAAGACGCCTTGAGATCGCTCGTGCACTTGGCACGGAACCCAAGCTGCTGCTGCTGGACGAGCCGACGGCAGGCATGAATCCGAACGAAACCGCGAACTTGACGGATTTTATCTTAATGCTGCGCAAAGAACTTGGCCTCACTATCCTGTTGATCGAACATCATATGCGCGTGGTGATGGGTATCTCCGATCGTGTTTCTGTGTTGGATTATGGCGAAAAAATCGCGGAAGGCAGTCCTGCAGTTGTCCAGAAGAATCAGCGTGTCATTGAAGCCTATCTTGGTAAAGGCACAGTGACGAAGTAAAGGCAGAGATTAAACTATGCTCGAACTCAAGGATGTCCACACGTACTACGGTAATATTCATGCCTTAAAAGGTATCTCACTTAATGTTGAAAAAGGCGAGATCGTCACCCTGATTGGTTCCAACGGTGCAGGCAAAAGCACCACACTGCGTACGATCCAGGGAATTACTCGTCCCCGCTCCGGGACGATCTTGCTGGAAGGCGAGGCTTTGGAAAAATTGCCTCCTCATGAGGTTGCAAAGCGTGGAGTGGCGCAAAGCCCCGAAGGACGGATGATCTTCCCGCGCATGACGGTTATGGAAAATCTTGAAATGGGTGCCTATGCCCGGAAAGACAAGGCAGGCCTGAGTGACGACCTGGACCGTGTGTTTAAGTTATTTCCCCGTCTCAAGGAACGCGTCACTCAAAATGGCGGGACCCTCTCCGGCGGGGAACAGCAAATGCTCGCCATGGGGCGCGCCTTGATGGCCCGCCCAAGCATTCTGCTCCTTGATGAACCTTCCATGGGCCTTTCGCCCATCCTGGTGGAATTAATATTCGATATCATCCAAACCATCAACAAGGAAGGCACCACCATCCTGCTGGTGGAACAGAACGCCTTGATGGCTCTTTCCATCGCGAACCGTGGTTACGTAATTCAGACCGGCGAGATAATCCTGACCGATACTGCCGCCAAACTTAAGTCCAATGAAATGGTCCGCAAATCATATTTGGGTATCATCTGAACCCGGATAAATAGATGGGAAGCGCAGAGGATTAATCTATTCATAGCCCCCTGCATGATAAAAAGAAACAGGCACACGGCGTACGCCGTGTGCCTGTTTCTTTTCCGCTGCCACCCCCGCTAATTACGATCTAATCTGCTTTCACGAATGATAACTGATTCAAGAGTAGAATATGGTTTAATCTCCTCAGGAGATACCTCATGAATCGATTATTCCTGCTTGTGATGTTGACAATTGTCGCTTTGTTTTTATCCGCATGTGGAGGCGGAATAACCAGCTACACATGCACTGACCCGCTCGGTTGCGTAACCGTCAGCTCAGGTGAAAATTTGAAGGTTGCCACCCTGCTCACCATGAGTGGACCCGACCAGGTCTATGGGATCGACGCAGTGCGCGGGATTGAGATTGCGATTGCGGATAAAGGAAAACTCCTCGGCCATGCCATCGACCTGGTAAAAGCGGATGACCAGTGCGACGAAAAGGCGGCAGAGGCTGCCGCCAAACAGCTCGCGGCAGATAAGCAGGTCATCGGTGTGATCGGGGCCACCTGTTCCAGTGCTTCGGTACCTGCCGCCAAGGTCTTGTCTGATGCCGGTATGACATTGATCTCACCATCCAGCACCGCGCCGTCGCTCACCGATCCAACACTGCACCAGCCGGGTTTCCTGCGCACAATTTATAACGATAAGGCCCAGGGTAAGGCCGTAGCTGATTTTGCTTACAATGTATTGGGGCTGCGTCGTATGCTCACGATCCATGACGGTACACCCTATCCCAAAGAACTGCAGCAGGCAGCTTGCGATAACTTCCAGCAGTTGGGCGGCACGTGTGTCGAACAGATCGATCTAAGCAGCGGGCAGGACATCTCAACGATGCTGCAAGCGGCCGCGCCCTTAACCCCGATGTGATCTACTTCCCTGTTTATACGGAAGACGGTATAGCCATCACCAAAGCTATTCCACAGGCTGGGTTTACCAACCCGGCTCTGATGAGTTCTGATGGCCTCATCAGCCAGGACTTCATACAAAAGACCAAACCGAATACCAACGGCATGTATCTCTCGGGGCCTGCGGAAGTCAGTGAATCGACGGCATTTTTACAAAAATATAAAGCCCGCTACGGCGAAGATCCGATCGCCGAGTATCATTTGCAGGCGTATGATGCGGCCAACATGTTGTTCAACGCCATCCAGGCATCTGCCCAGGTTGTTGGAAATAATCTTTATATACAACGTCAGAAACTGCGGGATGCTCTTTACAATACGCACGGCGTCCAGGGCTTGAGCACGGTAATTACCTGTTCCCCTGACGGAGATTGTGCCCAGCCGAATATTGATATCTTTCAAATTACAAACAACGATTTTAAAGAGATTTATCCTTAACCATTTTTCCATTTATGCCCCGATTAAATCCGGGTATAAGCAAAATTATTAATTATGCCTTCTGCAGAGATCATCACAATCGGTACGGAGATTTTGCTCGGCGAAATCGTGGACACCAACACGAGGCATATCGCCCTCACCCTGCGGAACCTCGGCGTGGATCTTTTTCGCACCATTACCATCGGTGATAACGCCGAGCGCATTGCATCCACGATCCGCGAAGCCATGCAGCGCACTGAGATCGTCATCACCACCGGTGGGCTCGGACCGACGGTGGACGACCCCACCCGCGAAGCGGTCGCCAAAGCGGCCGGGATCGAGACGGAGTTCCGTGAAGACCTATGGGAGCAGGTCGTGGAAGCCATAGGACGCTATGGCCGCAAGCCGGCCGAGAACCAGAAGCGGCAGGCCATCGTACCGAAAGGGGCCATTGGCATCAGGAATCCGGTCGGCACGGCGCCCGCATTCATTGTCGAGACAGAGCGCGGCGCTGTCATCTCCTTACCCGGTGTCCCCAACGAAATGGAACACATCCTGCACGAGTCCATTATCCCTTATTTGCAAAAGCGTTTCGATCTTCGCAGTGTCATCAAAGTCCGCGTGCTGCATTGTTCCGGACTCGGCGAGGGCACGATCGATGAAAAGATCGGCGATCTCGAGACTCTGATCAACCCCACGGTCGGCCTGGCCGCACACACTGGCGTCGTGGACGTCCGTATTACGGTCAAGGCTGAGAGCGAAACCGAAGCGGACCAATTGATTGCGCAGGTCGAAAACGACATCCGTTCGCGCCTTGGCAATGTCGTTTTTGGCGTAGATGAAGACAGTCTCGAAAAAGTTGTATTGGATGCCTTCGCAAAGCGTGGCTGGACGCTGGTGGCGGTCGAGCTGGGACTCGGCGGCCTGCTTGCCCGTCATCTTCCGCAAACAGTCTCTGTACCGGAACTAAAGCCTGCCGGCTTAATGGACGCGGTGCGCATAGCGCGCATCAGATTCCAATGCGGATGTGGCGCTTGGCGTTTGTGCTTATCCCGATGACCGTTCGGCCGAGATGGTCCTGATCACGGCACACGGCGAAAAAACCCATCGGATCACCTACGGTGGCCCGCCGCGCAGCCTCCCGCAATGGGCAATGAACCTGGCCCTCAACTGGCTGCGTACAACTTCACAGGAACTTCCTTAATGGGTTCTTCGCCCCGAAAAAAAGATAAAGGATGGATACTTTTAGCGTGGGGTCTGAATGGCTTGGGTATTCTTGCCCTGGCAGGTATATTGATTTTTTATTTGACGCAGAGACTCGGCACATGCTGAAGTAGCGCCGGTGGCCAGCACGCAGGCACCCCGGCCTACACATACGGCTATGCCTACTTCTTACTATCTTCCAACGGTCACGCCTAACCCACAAGCGACAGAAATTGAAGATTATTCCACTCCAACGCCATTTGTATTTACTACCGGCGACGCGCCGCGTCTGATCGGGTATTCAGTTTTAAAACGCCCAATTGATGTATATACCTTTGGACAGGGTGAAAACCAATATCTCATCATTGCGGGAATTCACGGCGGCTACGAGGGCAACACGGTCGATCTGGCTAACGAACTGATGGTGTATATAAGCCAGCATCCCGAAGTCATACCGAGCGGCTCTACGCTTTACATAATTCCCGATATGAATCCCGATGCTGTGGCTCGCGGCCGGAACGTGGACGCACGGGTCAATGCCAATGGCGTGGACTTGAACCGCAACTTCCCCACCCCGAACTGGGTGGCGAATTGGGACCATACGAATTGCTGGAATGATCGTCCCACTACCGGAGGTGCCTACGGCGGGTCAGAGCCGGAGACCAAAACCGTGATGAACTTTTTGATATCGCACCGTATCCAGGCCATGATCAGCTATCATTCTGCGGCGCTGGGCGTCTTCCCGGGCGGCGATCCGTGGCAGCCTGCTTCGAAAGACCTGGCGGCTGCACTAAGCAAAGTTACGGGCTATCCCTATCCCCCCATCGACATCGGCTGTACATATACCGGTACGCTCGCGGATTGGGCGGTCGAGCACGGGGTCGGCGCGTCCGTAGACATGGAACTTGCCAACCACCAGGATTCCGATTTTGATCAAAATCTTAAAGCAATGAAGGTACTGTTAGGGTTTACTCAATAGTTTGGGTGCGTTCCTCTTATTCATAAACCGGAAAATAGTATTTTTAGGTAGTCGGCCGATAATAATTAAACACAACCATACTACTCTTTGTGTCGCTTTTTATATCGCTCTTTTCCGTCGCTCTTTCGGGGGGCCGATCCTCCGAAAAATATAAAACAGGTATAAAGACTCGCGAATGACTACTTATTACCTTGCCCAGGAGAAAGAATGACGAAATTTGCAGACATCCTTCTGACTAACGCTCACGTTCTCACGATGGACGAAAAATTGAATCAATATAACCCGGGCGCGGTGGCTGTGGTGGGTGACAGTATCGTCGCGGTAGGGCCCGAAGTGGATATTAAAAAAGAATACCAAGGCCATGAAACAATGGATTGCGGCGGCAAGGTGCTCATGCCGGGCTTGATTAACGCGCATACGCACGTCCCCATGACTCTTTTGCGCGGCCTGGCAGACGATCTGCGCCTGGATGTTTGGCTGATGGGTTACATGATGCCCGTCGAGCGCGAGTTCGTTTCACCCGAATTCGTCCGGCTCGGCACCTCCATTGCCTGTGCGGAGCTCATCCGAAGCGGCGTGACCACCTTCAACGATATGTACTATTTTGAAGAAGATGTTGCCAAAGCCACTGCCGCCGCAGGCATGCGCGCCGTGTGCGGACAAACGTTATTGAAATTCCCGACGCCCGATGCCGCCTCGTACGAGGATTCAATGGAGATGGCGCGCGACTATATCAAACGCTGGAAAGATCATCCCCTGATCGTTCCATCCATTGCACCGCATGCGCCCTACACCTGTACAACCGAAATTCTGCACGCCGCCGCCGACCTCGCCAAAGAGTTCGATGTGCCTTTGCATATTCACATCGCGGAAACCGCCCTGGAAGTGGAAAATATGCGGAATGAACAGGGCATGCCGGTTGTGCCTTACGTAAAAAAACAGGGCTTGTTCGAAGCGAAAGTCATCGCGGCCCATTGTGTCCACATCGACACCGGCGAAATGCGCACAATGCTGCACGCCGGTGCGGGTGTGGCGCATAACCCATCTTCGAATTTAAAGCTCGCTTCGGGTTTCGCACCCGTAGTGAAGATGCTCGAAATCGGTCTCAATGTTGGGATCGGAACCGATGGCCCGGCCTCGAATAACGATCTCGATATGTTCGAAGAAGTCCGCCTGGCTGCCTTCGTCGCCAAAGCGGTTACGAACGACCCAACTTCGCTTCCCGCTTCTACTGCCCTGACCATGGCAACCCGCATGGGTGCGCAGGCGCTCCACATCGGGCACCTGACAGGCTCCCTGACTACGGGTCGCCGTGCCGACCTGATCCTCGTTGACATTACGCCGCTGCACAACTCGCCGTCTTTCAAACGATCGGCCGATAACGCCTATGCCCAGATCGTTTATGCCGGGAAATCAAGGGACGTGAGCGATGTGATGGTCAACGGCAAATGGCTGATGCGCGATCATGAGCTGCTCACGCTGAACGAAGAAGAACTTCTCGCACAAGCCGCGGAAATTGCACAGAAGATCGATACCTTCCTGATCGAGCGCGAACAATCGGTGTTGTCAAAACTGATCGCGCTGGGCGGCTCGATGGAACAGGAATCGTTCGAGGTGCAGGTCAAGGTTAAGATAGTGGACGACAAAGCGATCGTTCAGGCTCTAAACCGGCCTGGGATCGAAATTATCCGGTACCGGCATTACCGCCAACATGACAGTTATTTTGCTTTTGACGATATCGCCCAGGGACGTCTGCGTTATCGTGAAGATGATTTTCTCGATCAAAATGGGAATGTCACCATCACACGTTCCCGCCTGACGCTGCTCGGCCAAAAGCGGGAGGATAAATTCGAGCACGACGTCCTGCTCTCACGCAGTCGTTTTTTTGCACCGGCCTCACAGGGTCTGCGTTTCTATCGCGAGTACTTCAAGCCGCGTGAAGATACGGCGATCACAAAAGACCGCGAACGCTGGCTGATCAAATTTAAGGATACGGAGTTCTTCGTGAACGTGGATGAGATGATCGAGCCTGCCTTGGGACGTTTTGTCGAGATCAAATCCCGCACGTGGAGCCGTAGGGATGCCGTGGTAAAAGCGACGTTGACCAACGAACTCCTGGATGTGCTGGGGATTGCAACCAGCGAGACGGTGACAAACGATTATATTGAAGTCGTGAAGCTGAATGAATAATAATACCCTGACAGTTCTGGCGCGTTTGATCGCCGTTTTCTTGGCTGCCTGCTTTGTCGTGACGGCTGTCGCCGGGCTTGTTTTATTCAATGTGGATCGACGCGCCTTTAACCCGGCAACTTATACAAAGGCCCTGGCTAGCGGGAATTTTTATCAACAATTTCCCAACCTGCTTGGCGATTTACTGGCTAAAAAAATCCCTGGGAATGCACCGGCTTTCCTTCAACGCATATCGGCGGACCAGTGGAAGGTCCTGCTGGAAGCCTTATTACCCGGGCAGCAGATGCAATCGATGGCGGAAGATACGCTTAATCAGGTCTTTGCCTACATTAACGGCGGGAACCAGCCTCCCGGCATTTCCCTTGTTCCCTTGAAAAATAGTTTGGCAGGCCCTGCAGGGATGAATGCCGTATTGACCATCATCCAATCTCAGCCCGATTGTACGATTGAACAACTGGCGAGAATAGTAAATACCTTCGGGCAGGAACTTTGCAATCCGCCAAAAGGGATACTCGACCTTATTATGCCGGTCATTCAAATCGAATTGCAGTCGGCTGCATCTGCCATCCCGGACAGCATTTATATCCTTAATGCCGCAAATAATAGTTCCATCGAGTCAGGTATGAAGGACCTGAGAGTCAATTCGGCTTGCGATGCGGCTCAGTCCGCTTTTACCCATTGCACTTTTATTCGTTATCACGATCCTTGCCGTGCGGGCATTTAAAGGTTGGCTGGCCTGGTGGGGCTGGCCCTTTTTGCTCACAGGGTTGTTTGGGTTGCCCATCGGCCTCACCGGAGCCCCGCTGTTACGATGGGTCATGGAACGCTGGCTCGCCAATCGATTTACTCTAACTCTCACGCCGGAAATCTCCGCCTCGCTCCGGTCGGTTGCAGACACAGCCCTCCGCGAGATTCTCAAACCTGTCGTGTGGGAGAGCCTGGCATTATTTACCGTTGGTTTGATTATGGTGGTATTCTCGGCCTATCTGACGATTAGGGAGAAGAACAAAGTCGCCGCATCCGAAGCAAAGACACAAATTATTTGATATTTAAGTATTCACTAGAGCCCTTATAAAGCACCGGTAAAAATAGACGTATGCGAGGCATACGTCTATTTTTACGGTTATTATTTGCAACTTTTTCTATTTTTCCCCTGTACTACAATTTAAAGATGTCTTCCACAGACGAGCGCAGCCTTGCCAGAAAAGTTTTGCAAGGCGATCTGGATGCCTTCGGTGAAATCGTAAGCCGAAATCAGCAGGCCGTGTTCAATGCTTCCTACCATGTGCTTGGCAACGTTCGCGACGCGGAAGACGCAACGCAGGAGACTTTTATTCGCGCCTACCGTTTCTTCGACAGGTTTGACCTAAATCGCCCGCTCGCACCCTGGCTCATCCGGATAGCCATAAATGTGTGCCTGAATCGGGCAGAAGGACAAGTCCCTGCTGCTCTGGACGAGGAGCTGCTTCCACTTCCTGATCCGACCCCTAGTCCCGAAGTACAGACGATCATCCGTGACCGGGACGAAACTGTTCGTTACGAGCTAAGCCGCTTGCCGCCCCGCTATCGTGCCGTAATCGAACTTCGTCACTTTCAAGGATTGAGCTATGAAGAGATCGCAAAGGAACTCAAACGTCCGCGTAGCGATATTAAAAGCGATTTATTCAGGGCCCGCAAATTATTAGCAGAGAGACTCAAAGGCTTAGTATGAGCATCCACTTCATTCAAAATATCAAATTCGTTTTTATCCCCCTGATATTCACTTTCCATCTATAAAATTATGAACCATCTTGGCGAATCCCAACTCAATGAATATCTGGACGGCAGCCTGGCTGAAGAGGTTCACCTCTCAATAAATGCACATTTGAAATCTTGTAGTGGCTGCCGGGCCCGGCTTGACGAATTGCAGTTCGTTTTCAACTGCCTGTCAGGCTTGTCCGAAGTGCGGATTTCCCATGACCTCACGCCCGGTATTTTGTCGCAATTGCCACAAAAACAATCTCACGGTTGGAATCTGGTCTTTGCCGCGCAGGTCGGCGCAGTGATGGGCATGATCCTTTGGCTTTCATCCGAAGTCGTCAGGTTTATCAACCCTCCGATGCTCCCCGAATTTCTCATTCCAAAATTTACTTTATCCGGGGTTAATCCCCTGTTCCCGAACTTGCAGTCATTAACGATGGATTTTCTTTTCAGTATTCCTAAAATTTACTTCCCTGCGGTCTTCCGTATCGGAAATCTATCCAACCCCTTTACTTTTGCAGCACTCCAAGGTTGGGTTGATCGATTACCAGGTTGGCATATTCCGCTTTCTACTGTTCCATTGACTATCGTGACCGTCTCTGCTCTCCTGCTTTGCTTGATTGTAAACGCAGCATTGCTGCGAGATCCTTATGAGGTAAAGAATTGAAACGCTATTTGATCGTACTTTTGTGTTTGGCCATGGCCGCCCTTGCCTGCGGTCAACAAACCCCGGTTACCCCTTTCCCCACTTCAAACGACCCGAAGTTTAAGACGGGCCAAACAGCGTATGGTTTCTTTCCCACACCTCCCGAAATATCGTTCGACAGTGTGACCAAATTATACAAAGACCTTGGGACTCATGCCGACTTCGTATTGATGCAACAGAATGTGCCCTGGCAGGATTTTGTCACCGGTGTGGACGGTTCGTCACAGTCGCGCACCGATCTGGCCAATCAGGTGAAGCTGGCGCAGCAGAATCATCTCGGATATGTTTTTGTTATTGATGGGTTGAACGGACTCAACCGTCGCGATTTTTCAGGTCTGCCATCCGGTTGGGATGCAAGTTTCGTCAATCCCAAAGTGCGAACGGCTTATACCAATTTCACGTTATGGGTCGTCCGAACATTTCATCCGGGTTTTCTTGGCCTGGCATCCGAGATCAACACATACATGGACGCGCATCCCGGCGATGCAGCCAACTTCGTCAGTCTCTACAACGAGATCTACAAGGCGGTCAAAGCCGAGGCGCCGGGCACAAAGATTTTTGTCACGTTTCAATGGGAAGACCTGAACAACCTGATTTCCTCCGCCAGCGAAGGCCGCCAGCCTTATCATACGAATTGGGATGAGGTGGAAGCCTTCGAGCCGAACCTTGATCTATGGGTGATTTCGACGTACCCATTTGTGGCCTTCAAATCCGGCTCGAATATCCCAGCCGATTATTACACTCCACTCCTCGCTCGGACTTCCAAACCTTTGGCCATTGCCGAAGGTGGATATTCATCCAAACCGGCCGGACCCGTTCAAGGCAGCCCCGAAGACCAGGTGGCCTATCTCAACGCGATCCACAAACAGATAGGTCCACGGTTAACGTTTTGGGTTTATCTCTTGCTTGATGATTTCAACCTGGGTTCTTACGCTCTATTCATGTTAGGGACTGGGCAGAACCTGCTTACCGTAGGTACGTTGGGGATGTTTGCCTCGGTGGGTCTCCGTAACGCGGACGGCACGCCTAAGCCGGCAATGCAAGTGTGGGATTCGTTCAGGAAAAACCGTTGACAATAGATTACAGCCCCTCGTAAAGCACCCGAAAAAAATGGACGTGTGCGGGCGCACGCCCGCACACGTCCATTTTTTTCGATATCCTTCGTCCTCGCAGATGCAGGCATTCTCCCTGCCAGGCCGAAAGCGTGGGACGTTGATAATCAAACTTTCGTCAAGGAGAAAACATGAACACACTCAACATGCTTGCTTTTCTGGTGGGCGGTGGTATCACATTGACAGCCTTCATCGCATTGGTGGGAAGGCTCTTCTCGACACCGGTGACCCTGAGCGCCGAGGCCATTAAAGCCTCCCTGTGGAAGCCGTTTTTGCTCGGCCTCGTGAATGCCGTGTTCTTTATTTTATTGGCAGCCCTGATGTTTAACTTTGCACGCGGTCAACTCAGCGGCATCTTCGCCGGGTTGGTTGCCATGATTGCACTTGCAATTCTTGCAGCGTTGGGTATCCTGGCCTCCATTGGACTGTCGGGGTTTAGCTGTTGGCTGGAGGAGCGGATCTCCATGAGCGAACGCGCGCTCGCCTCATCTCTAAAAATCACACTCCTGCTTGTCCTGGCTTGTATGGCTCCCTTTGTTGGCTGGTTTTTGTTGACTCCCTTCGTCATTGCCACTGGTCTTGGCGCAGCGATACAAGTACTCTTTCGAAAGAAAGAGAAAGTCGTTTAGAGATTATATACTTCCCAAAAAATTGGGCTTCTTTTTTAGTGGCAAGGTTAAGGACACAAATTTTGGAGATGTTCATCCAACGTCTGCGCAAAATTGTGATACCCCGATGAGTCACAGCGTGCGCTGAAGTAATAGTAGGGTGTGTCGGCGGGTGACGCCACGGCTTTCAACGAATTCAAGCCGGGGTTATCGATGGGAGTGGGCGGCAAACCGTCATTGAGATACGTATTGTAAGGTGAAACGGATTGGAAATCGTCCGCGACCAGCGGGTTAGTCCACCAGGTTTGTTGGGCTGGGTTATATCCTAAAGCATACTGGACTGTGGGATCGGCATCCAGCTTCATGCCAATTTTAAGACGGTTGAGATAAACGGAAGCGATCTGCGGCGCTTCATCGGCCTGCACTGCTTCTCGCTGTACGATGGAAGCAAGCGTAACTGCCTGATAAACGCTCAACCCCTGTCGGGCAAAGCCCTCACGCAAATCGATGCTCAAATGCAGAGAAAAGTTCCGAAGCAGCGTGTTAACTAAAGGGTCAACTGTTGTAACGCGCGGCAGGATGTATGAGTCGGGAGAGAGAAATCCTTCCGATGAGGACGCGCCTGTTAGAAAATCAAAACCGGATGGAGGGCCGGAGACGGCTTTCATAAATTCATCGGGTGTGATATCCAGGCCGGAGGTTGGGAGCGAGGCAGCGATCTCTTCCATCCGCCAACCGGGCAAAATGACAAAGGTCACGTCGGCGGGAGTGGCATCCTGCATTTTATGCGCAATATCCACAATGGACATCGCCGGACTGAGCTGATAATCACCCGCTTGAATGGTGCTGTCGAGACCGGTATAGATCAGATAATCACGCAAAATCGAACCGTCGCTGATCAAGCCTGCCTCTTGCAGGTTGTTTGCAATTGAACTGACCGGCTCGTTTTGTTGAACGGTAAAAGTTTGTTCTGGCCCACCCGGGTCAATCGGCTTGGTGAGAAGCCCATCGTCCCATAGGAGTTTGGCGGAATACTGAATGGCCTGCAATGGGCTTAATCCGGCCGTGGGTTCCCCGTAGGATCGCGCAGCGATCATCGGTATACCGATAAGCAAAATTCCGATGACGATGACCAGGATGAATACCAGGAAGAAAATAAAACGACGCATATTATGATTTACGGTTGGCTTCCAGGTAAGATTGCAGGATCATGGTGGCAGCCAGCTCGTCGAGATGTCCAGCGCGTTTTTTACGGGATACACCGAGTTCGATGCGCGCCGCACGTGCATCCTGTGTACTGAAAGATTTATCCCATAATACGATTGGGATTTGCGTTTGTGTCTCGAGCGCCTCGGCGAAGCGCGCGGCGCGTCGCCCGGCCAGGTTGGGACGACCCTGCTCATCGAACGATTGGCCGACGACCACGAGTCCCACGGCATTATCTCCGGCAAGTTCTGCTACTTGTGCAGCATCGATCGCGCGTGATACGTGGCTGATCACTTTTAAAGGACTGGCAATCGTCCCTGTCGGATCAGAAAGTGCCAACCCGATACGTTTTTCGCCATGGTCAACTGCAAGGATACGCAAGCAGGCTCCAATGAATGATTTTTTTCGCAATGATCACTATTGCACCGTGATCCGAAAGGGGATTAATGGCAGCCACGGCCACCATGGTGGATTCAGGTTGATCTCCGGTGCCTTTGACAGGGGAAGCCTCTTTCGCAGGATCTGGGAGGCAGCCTTCGTAGAGAGTCCGCGCGCCAGGGCATTTGCCTGGTTTGGATCGATTTGATGGACAGACATACGCTCGACCTGCAAGTTAAAACGTGATGCGCCTGAACCGTCCGGCACTGGGTTACTGGCCAGCTTATAGGTAAGGGTGCCAGGCACGGGGACAAAACCTTGCGGCTCGGAGGCGTCCAGTGCGGTTTCTGCGAGTTGAGTTAAATCGTCTGCAGATAGGTATTGTGCCTGGAACGGAACGCTCATGGTCAGCTTTAACAAATTCCCTGCCTGGCCCGAAGGTGGGTCATAATTTTCTTCGGACACCTCGCCCATTTTCATCGTGTTGATGAGCAATACGTCTTTGGCGCCAATGGACTCGTTTATTTGTTGTTGTGCCTGCGTCGCCAGAAGGTCCATCAATACGCTTTTCACCCGTTTATGATCATCTTCGGAAGGCGCAATAGCCATGCGGTCGGAGCCGCCGGTTAATGGGTTGGGATTCGTCACCGACGCCGAGAGGCTGACGCTTCCATCGATGGTACTGAGCGAATTGGCGGGCAAATTACCGGCCGCGCCTGCCTCTACAGCCACGATCGGCACTTCCACAACCGCATTCACATTTCCGGGGAGATGCGTATCGTTCTGCGTCGCGAATCCCGCTGGGTTCGCCCCGGTACTATAAACGACGGTTCCCGCCGGGATGGTAAGAGCCGCCTGTGTCAGATTCTTAAAGCGTGCAATACCACTGGCTTTATCCACTGGAATGGATGTCTGCGACATGATCCGTGCAGATTGTGTTCCGGTCACCGTCAGGGCGATCTCATGCACAGGCAGGCTCCCTCCGATACCGACGGATTGGATGGAGGTACTGGCAGTGACCGGGATGGTGATACTCTGCAGTTGTGATATGGGGGTAAGCTTGATCTCAGCCCGAGGGATGAATAAAGCCGATATCATCAAAACCGCCAGGACTCCCAGGGCAAAGAAACCGACCCGCGCTGCCGGTTTTGACCTCCAGCCAGTTTCTGTAACTCGGACTTCGTCTCGCAGAGAGCGCAGTTGGGGATGCGAGGCCCGGGCCGCGCTTCGATGCGTTGGTTGATGCGTCGGCCAGGTGTCTCGCTGCGCGGCAGCCGAGGAGTCAAATACCGGGATCCCGAAACCCTGTGCATCGCGGCGAACATTGGCGCGCCGGGTCACCACCCCCAGGTCAGCTCCGAGATAATGTGCATGCTGTTGCAGGATTCGCAAATCGACCGGTCGAAGCGTAACCTTTTCGAACTTCGGCCACACCAGCAAAATGCGAGGCGATTTTGCCCACGACATCCGGTCGCGGACCGATATTAAATCGTCATGCGACTCGAGGGCGATGATCTGGGTTTTCATCCGCGGTGATTATACCCTCACCTCCAACCCATATACCTCACCAGCCTAAATCAGCAAAAATAAAATTAGCAGGGAAGTCGGCTTCTTGGAACATTACTGGTGAAACTCAGGCGAAAAAAAGAGCGGCCCTGATGGGCCGCTCAAATTACATGCATACCTGTAATTATTTGTACTTATTGTAAGATCAGCAGCACAAGAACATCCTGGTCTTCGGTCGTGACAGTAATCGAGAGCACGCTCGTGTCCTTCGTGAATAACATCGTGCCAGTCTGAGAGCCGCCCTGGGCGCTGAACGACGAGCTCCAGCCCAGCGTCTTCATCTGATCGGTGTAGAAAGTTTGAACGTCGGTCGCCGTGACGCCGCTGGCCTTATAGCTGTATGTATTCTTATTGAACTCCTGGCCAGCTGTCGCCTGGGTCATGACCGGGACGTTATTCCACTGGCTGACCGGTGTGCCGGTTGGGTTAAGATACTGTGTCACATCCGGCATGGAGGAAGGCAGCGCCTCCAGGGTTTGTATGGGCATGGCGCTTGCCATCGCCTTTGCCGTTGCGGCAATGTTCTGGGCGTCGTTTATGGGATTGGAGATTAAACCACAGGCCAGGCTTGCGAGGACAAGGACCACTAAATAGGGAATTTTATTTATCCGTGACATTTCATTCTCCTTTTTACCAATATGATAAATCACTTCACAATAAGTGGAGAGGGATAAATGTACTACTCTGGCTTCGATCGACTCTTCTTTATATCCTCGTTACTTTAACTTTTCTTCGACAGCCTTACCGGTCTTTGCAAGTGTTTCGCTAACTATTGTGTTGCCTGGCAGGCTGCCTTGCGCCATGTTGGGACGTCCGCCGCCCCGCCCGCCGATGCCGGTGATGAGGTCGCCTGCTTTCAACCCTCCCTTGACAAGGTCCTCTGTGATGACGGAGATCACAGTGGTGCCAGTTGCAAGCACCGCTGCCGCCTTGCTCGGATATTTCTCGCGGAATTTGTCAGCCAGGGCGCGCAAAGTATCGGCATCCGCGTTCGGCACTTCAACCGCCAGCACGCTGATTCCTTTAACGGTTTGAATGTTCGAGAGTTGAAGATTGAAAGTGGAAAGGGCGGATTGAGTTCGCAGACCGCTAAGCTCTTTTTTCAACTCTGCCACCTCGTCTTGCAAATTCTCCGCTCTTTGTGGGACTTCTTCGATGGAAGATTTCAACGCAGCCGCGGTCTGTTTCAGAGCCCTGAACCGCCGTGAGACCAACTCATACGCGCCACGGCCCGTTACCGCTTCGATTCGGCGCACACCGGCCGCGGCCGAGCCTTCGCTGACGATAATGAACATACCGACGTCAGAGGTGCGCTCCAGGTGGGTCCCGCCGCATAGTTCATATGAATATTTTTCCTGCTGTTCGACCGCAGCGGTGGGAAAAGCGATCAGGTCTTCCTGCTTCACCGAAGACCTGGCCCTCAATGGGTCAGTAATAGTGATCGTACGGACGGTTTCGCCATATTTCTCACCGAAGAGGGCCATCGCGCCTTCCGCGATAGCATCTTCGCGCGCCTTTAACTTGGAGATGACTTCCATATCGGCTGCGATTGCATCGTTGACGATCTTTTCGACGCGCTCCACCTGTTCGGGGGTCATGGCTTCTGGATGGTTGAAATCGAAGCGCAGGCGGTCGGGTGCTACCAGTGAACCGGCCTGCACCGCATGTGGGCCGAGCACATGATGCAAGGCAGCATGCATGAGATGTGTGGCCGTGTGGTTACGCATGATGTCGTGACGGCGCGGCATGTCTATCTCGGCAACGCACGGGTCGCCTACCTTGGGATGGCCCGAATATGACCTCGCCTACGTGGGCGATCACGCCGGCGGACGGGCGCCGCACGGTATTGATTTCAACTTCCCAGGACCCGTCAACCGCCCGGATATAACCAGTATCCGAAACCTGGCCGCCTGACTCGATATAGAAATCAGTCTTGGGGATGATCAACGAGACCTGGTCGCCTACCGATGCCGTGTCCACTATTTGCCCATCCATCACCAGTGCCAGTAAGCTTCCCGTGATTTGGGTAGGCAGGTACGGGTCATATTCCACACCGTCGGGAAGGTCGCCCTTTTTCTGGAAGTCCTTCAAAATACCGGCAAAGAACTCGGCATCTTCACCGCCCATCTTGCCCATGGCTTTGCCTCCGCCTGAAGCAAGGCGATGTTCATCCATGGCTGCGTGGAAGCCGGACTTCATCTATATCGAGGCCTTGTTCTCGTGCAATGTCACGGGCGATCTCGAAAGGCAGGCCGTAAGTGGCATACAGGTCAAAGGCGCGGCGTCCGTCCAGAACGGAAGCCGCTTGATTTCCGGGCTTGTTTTTTGAGTTTTTCTCTGATCGGATACCATCCAGCAGGTTCTGTAGTTGTGCGGTGCCTGACTCGACCGTGCGCGCGAAGCGCCTCTCTTCTCTCGTCAGATTGTCTAATATCGCCCCGCGGCTTTTTTCCAGTTCAGGATAGAACGAGCCGTAGGTTGCGATGACAGCTTCGGCCACTTTGGCCAGGAACGGTTCTTTGAGTCCGATCTTGGTGCCGAAGCGCGCCGCGCGGCGGATGATCATGCGGCAGACGTAGTTGCGCCCCACGTTGCCCGGCACCACGCCGTCGGCGATCAGGAAGGCCGCAGAGCGGGTATGGTCGGCAATGACGCGGTACGGCGTAAAGTCGGCGAGCATTTCTTTTTCGGATTGACCCGTCAGCGAGCGCAGAACGTCGAGCGATCCTGTAAAGAGGTCGGTCTTGTAGTTGGAGTCCACGTCCTGCAAAACGGAAACGATGCGTTCGAAGCCCATGCCGGTATCGACGTGCGTGGCGGGCAGGGGCTCGAGCTTATCGGCGCCGAGACGGTTATATTGGATGAAGACCATGTTCCACAGTTCGAGGAAGCGGGTGCAGTCGCCGTTGACGCTGCAGACGTGACCGGTTTCATCCTGCTTGTCGCAATATTTTCGCCGCGGTCATAATGGATCTCGGAACACGGGCCGCAGGGACCTAACTCGGCCATCTCCCAGAAATTTTCCTTGCGCCCAAAGTAAAGCACGTTCTCTTTCAGGAAGCCAGGCTGGGCCTGCCAAAAACCTGCGGCTTCTTCGTCGGTCGGGACATTGCCCTTGTCGTCCTTGAAGACGGTGGCCCAGAAGCGGTCCTTATCCAGGCCCCACACATCGGTCAGCAGTTGCCAGGCCCAGGCGATGGCTTCCTTTTTGTAGTAATCGCCGAACGACCAGTTGCCGAGCATTTCAAAGAAGGTGTGATGCGTGTCGTCGCGTCCCACGTCGTCGAGGTCGTTGTGCTTGCCGGCCACGCGCATACACTTCTGCGAGTTGACGGCGCGTTTGTACGGCCGCTTATCGGTGCCGAGAAAGACATCCTTGAACTGCACCATGCCCGAGTTGGTGAACAGCAGCGTGGCGTCCCCGCCGGGCACGAGCGAAGATGACGGTACGGCGGTATGTCCGTGCTCGACGAAGAAGTCTATAAAGGTCTGGCGGATTTGCTTGCCGGTTATGTTTTTCATTGTGACTCCGAGATTTGATATGGGGGGAATTATACCAAGTGGGAGAAGATTAAAGGTTGGAATATGGATATGCTTGAATGCCTTCATGCCCGCGTGATCGTGGGAGAAAACACTATTTCGAGAGACCTTGGCTAAATGGGTATCCGCAACCCGAACTCCAAAGAAGTAACCTGCGCCACAAGTGGTAAACTACTCCGTGAATTCCAGAAGTGACCGCTTTTTATGGACAGGGTCCAGGGAAGTTTCAGGCAATGCGGTGTTGAGGTTCTTGAATGAAGCTTTGTATCATGCAACCATATTTTTTTCCATATTTGGGTTATTTTCATTTATTGCATAACGTGGATTTGTTTATAGTTTATGATAACGTTCAATTTATTAAACAAGGATGGATCAATCGGAATCGAATACTGCACCCGAACAGGTCCGGCTGGCAATATATTTCCGCCCCGCTGGACAGGGCTTCTTTTCACAACTCGTACCAGACCCCTATTCTGGACGTCAAAATTTCCAGTTCGAAGCAATGGAAACAGCATATCCTGGCACAATTGGATCATTATAAAAAAGCAGCTCCCTTTGCAAAGGAAACGATCGATTTTGTAAAAGAATGCCTGGCGGAGGACGTTTCTTCCATTTCACGGCTGAACGTAAGTATCCTGGATCGGTGCTCAAAGTTGCTGGATTTAAATCTAAAATATCGTTTTTGCTCGGAATTGGATATTATATTGGACACAAACCAGAGCGCGGAAGAAAGGATTCTGAATCTGTGCGATTATTTCGGGGCAGTGGAATATGTGAATTTACCAGGTGGAATAAATCTATACCACGCCGAAAATTTCAAGGACCGTACCATTAAATTGACGTTTCAAAACCTACCCACGTACATTTACGATACCGGACCATATGCTTTCGAGCCTAACCTCTCGATCATTGATCTTTTGATGTGGAATTGGCCCGGGGACATTAATCGATATTTGGAAGAATATCGCGAAAAAGGGTGATAAATGGATAAAACCAGCACGAAGGATCTTGCCTTCTTCGGGGGAGCGCCGGCCTTTGGTGAATTACTGCATGTCGGACGGCCCAATATTGGGGACCGTGAACGGTTTATAGCTCGTATCAATGATATGTTCGACCGGCGCTGGTTGAGCAATGATGGCCCGTTTGCCCAGGAGTTGGAACAAAAAATAGCAATGCTTCTCGGAGTGAAACATTGTCTTGTAATGTGCAACGCGACTGTAGCCCTGGAGATCACCGCCAGGGCTTTAGGCTTGCAGGGCGAAGTGATCCTGCCTTCCTTTACCTTTATCGCCAGCCCGCACTCTCTGCAGTGGCAGGGGATCACACCGGTTTTTTGCGATATCGACCCTCTCACCCACAACATTGACCCCGCAAAGATTGAGAATCTGATCACCCCGCGCACCACTGGAATCCTCGGGGTGCATGTCTGGGGCCGCGCCTGTGAAATAGAGAAACTGAGCGCACTTGCCCAAAAGCACAACCTCAAGTTGATGTTCGATGCCGCCCATGCCTTCGGATGCACTCACCAGGGCCGGATGGTGGGCGGGTTTGGGAATGCCGAAGTGTTCAGTTTTCATGCCACAAAGTTCTTCAATACCTTTGAGGGAGGCGCGGTAACGACGAATGATGACGCACTCGCTGAAAAAATCCGCGGGATGAGAAACTTCGGTTTTGCGGGGCTTGATAACGTTACCAGCATCGGTACGAACGGCAAGATGAGCGAAGCATCGGCTGCCATGGGTCTGTCTTCACTGGAGAACATGGATGGATTTATTGAAACCAATCATCATAATTACCTGGCTTATTCCAAAGGCCTGGCCGGGCTGCCTGGCGCCCGATTAATTAATTATGATGAGAAGGAAAAAAATAACTACCAATATGTTGTTCTCGAAGTGGAAGAGAAAGAAGCCGGCCTCGGCCGCGATCTCCTTGTGAAGATCCTGAATGCGGAAAATATCCTTGTCAGGCGCTATTTCTACCCCGGCTGTCACCAGATGGAACCTTATCGCTCTTATTTTCCGAATGCCGGTCTGGTATTACCGGAGACGGAGAAATTAACATTAAAAGTACTTCAACTCCCTACAGGGACGGCGGTCGGCGAAAAGGAAATCGTTGACATCTGTGAACTCATTCGATTTATTTTCGCAAATTCAAAAGAAATCCGGAACCGGGCCGGACAATAGATCAAAATGAATAAATACAAAGAAATTATCCTTGTGTTTATCCTGGCCGCAATTATTGCAATCCCACGGTTCGTGGGCCTGGGTAATTTCACTTCGATAGATGAACCGTATTGGTTGCAATCGAGTGGGAATTTTTATTATGCGCTTGGCCAGCGTCAATTTGAAAACACGGTATATGGATATCATCCGGCCGTCACGACCATGTGGATAATCACCATGGGGATGCTGCTCTACTTTCCTCAATATCGCGCTCTTGGACAGGGCTACCTTAAACCGGGTAAGTTTAATTTATTCATGCCGGCCCATGGCAAGGACCTTCTGCAGCTGCTGGTCGTGAGTCGCGCGATCCAGGTGATCGTAATTCTGGTGCTCTTGTTGATCGTCTACTTCTTGCTGCGCAGGATATTTGATTCTCGGACAGCCTTCTTTACAACTTCGCTGATCTCCATATCGCCATATTTCCTCGGGCAGTCCCGGCTTCTGAATCACGAAGCGATGCTGGGCCTCTTTCTTCTGATTTCCCTGCTTGGCATGTTGGTTTATCTTTATATCGAAAAGAAGTGGATTTTTTTGGTTTTATCCGCTTGTGCAGCTGCCCTGGGGCAGTTGACAAAGTCGTCTGGCTTGCCTTTGATCCCTTTGATCGCCTTGGTCGTTTTAGTGTACGCCCTCAGATCGAACCGTGAGAAGTTGGTCCAAAAACTACTGGAAGCTTTCAAGATAGTAGGATTTTGGCTTATTGCGCTGGTGTTTTTTTACTTCCTTTTCTGGCCCGGAATGTGGGTGGCCCCCGGAAAGATGCTCTACGTGGTATACGGTAATGCGCTCGGTTATATGTTCCAGGGGATGACCCTGGAAGCCATGCCGACCTTGAACCCTTCAAATTTCAGGTTGGGCTCTTTGGTTAATGGCCTGCAGATCTATCTGACAGATCTACTCTGGCGCACGGCCGTGGTGAGTTGGTTGGGTTTCATCATTGGTATTTGTATTGCGGTTGCGAATTTGAGGAGGAAGACGGATAAAAATTACCAATGGCTGGTTTTATATTCCATTATTTTAGCGATATCTTTTGTGCTTTTGTTCAGTATCGAGCGTGGACGGCAGCCCCCTCATTATATTCTCACCACTTTCATATGCGTGGATCTGGTCGCCGGCCTGGGTATTTCACGCGCCCTTGATTTCCTGGCTCGCCGTCTACCAAACGTCATGAAAAACTCTACAACCTGGGCTGTTTTGGGCGTGATCCTCGCCCTCCAGTTAATATCCGCTGTGGGCTTTTATCCGTACTACATCACCTACTACGATCCTGTCGTGGGAGCCTTGCTGCCACAGGAACAAAACCCTACACTTAAGGATACCGGTTACGGCGTGGGAGTGGATCAGGCGGCAGCTTATCTCTCGCAAAAGGTCGGCGCCGATAAAATGACGGTATTGGCGGCTTATGGGGAAGGATCCTTTTCATATTACTTCCCCGGGAATACCGTTCCCATGAATTATTTGGACCTTGGAGATCCTGTGATCATCGGGATCTTAAAAGGTTCGCAATATGCCGTCGTTGATTATTACAATCAGAAGAGGCTCGGCCTTCTCACCGGCCTGGCAGGCATAAAACCCGAAAAAATAATTTGGGTTAACGGGATTGAATTTCTTCACATTTATCGTGCTTCAGATTTACTTGCAAGCCTGAATACGATACCTCATTAAGTCGATTTAACGAAGAACACCTGATTTTACATCGCAGCCGTCAACTTATGATATCTTGTTTATGTAACAAAGGCCTGCCGGGCCATTCGATTGTCACAGAGTACTGCATAATTATCTAAACCAATTTTTTGTTTTTTACCCTATAAATGATGAAAAAAAAGGTTGGAGATTTATGCAAGAAGCAGTAAAATTTGCCGCCCGCCGGGTGGCTTAAATAGGGAGTTTTGTTATGCCAGACTATTCGCTTGTTGTTCCCGTATATTTTAACGAAGGGTGTTTGCTTCCACTGATGGCATCGCTGCAAAACGATGTCATCTCGAAAAATCCGCAGCTTACTTGCGAGGTGATCTTTGTGGACGACGGGTCGGGGGACCGCTCTCTGGATGAGCTGTTGGAAATTCGCGAAAAATACGATCAAGTGGAAATCATCAAACTCACCCGGAATTTTGGCCAGGTTAATGCTTTGATCGCCGGTTTTTCCCATGCACGCGGAAAATGCGTGGTTGCTATGTCGGCGGATGGGCAGGACCCCCCGGCAATTATCAACGACATGCTAAAAGCCTATTATGAGGAAGGCAATGAGGTCGTTATCTGTACGCGGGAAGGCCGCGACGAATCCTTTTACCGCGTCGCCACATCACGCATCTTTTACATGCTGATTAAAAAACTGGTGTTCCCCAACATGCCCGAGAGTGGCTTTGACTTTGTCCTGTTCGGGGAACGTGCTTTAAAAACATACCTTAAGAACGTGGACGCCAATCCCTTTTATCAGGGAGGGATTTTATGGATGGGATATAAAACAAAATTTATCAAATACTTCCGGCGCCAGCGGTTTGCCGGAAAGTCGCGTTGGACATTCGGGAAAAAAATAACCTTTCTTATTGACGGCATTTTATCGTATTCTTTTTTCCCGATTCGGTTCCTTTCCTTTATCGGTTTATTGATCGCCCTTTTGGGCTTTGCCTATGCATTGGATATTTTGGTTGAAAAAATATTATGGGGAAATCCGGTAACGGGTTGGGCGCCCATTATGATCGTCAGTCTGGTGATCGGAGGGGCTCAATTGCTCATGCTCGGTATGATCGGAGAATATCTCTGGCGCACTTTATCCCAGGTCAGGAATCGGGAATTCTATGTGGTCGATAATATTTATGAGCCAAAGAACCGGCAGGCGCTGCCGGAGAGCTAGGTGGAAGATAGCCTGAGCTGGTTGATAACTCGTTCCATGTCCGATTGATTGTAGCGCTGGTCGCACGGGAGTGTCATGATCTCGTTGGCCAGCCGGTGGGATGCCTCGAATTCAGACGGGACAAATCCGGCAATTGGCCAGTGGACCTGTGGGTATATCTTTTCTTTAAATAAGGCCTGCCGGATGCGGTCTCTCTCTTTTAAACGGACGGGGAACCCCAGGGGAACCACCTCATTGGGTAATTCCGGGAACAATGCCAATTGTCTCAACTCCGATGCAAGGAATTTAAAGTTTTCGCGGCGTTGTTGTGAAACCCTCTGCCAATCTACCGCATGTTTTAAGATCAGCAGGCTTAGGTCACTCATTCGGAATGGCTCCAAAGGAGCATCGGCTTCGGTTTTTTGAAAAATTTCGAACCATTTCCTTTCGCCGCCATGTCGGTCGTATTCTGCTCTTAATATGGAGGCCCTGGTTGCCTCCATCCACCAAAGGGCGGGCGAGGTGGCAAGGCTTTCCTCTGGTAGTTTTGCCCCGTTCAACGCCAATAGGATTCCACCTTCAGGAATCCCCGCAAACTTACGCGGGCTGAACACCACATAATGTGACTGTTTACTAAAATATTCTCTAAGCAATGCCTGGGCGGCGTCTTCCACTACCCAGGCCCCTCGGTGTCTTGCCTCCACCCCCCAGTTATCCCATGAGTGAAAGCCAAAGTAGTCGATGAACAAAACCATATCATTTGCCTGGACTTCCGAGAGCCAGTCTTCTTCGGCAATACTAAGCCGTTCGTCGATGGGATAGAACCGCACTTTCATCAAATGGGCAGGGAAAGCCCCCATCAGCACACCGCAAAGATACGATGGCAGCCACACGGTTTTCGGACGAAGTGTCCGGGCCAGTATGGTAAAGGCCGATCTGGCAGTCGCCAATAGCAGGTGGGGTCCTGCAAGAAATGGAGGATTATCTGTCTGAGCCGGGAATTTCTCCAGAGCGGACAACTCCAAACCGAACATTCCGCCAATAATATCTGTTTCCGAAGATTTCATTTCCCTGATTGTCACTTGGGGCCTTTCATATATTTTTCATGCGCTTTTACGAAGCGAGCAATTTTCTGGCTAAAGGTTTACGTGAAGAATATTTTGCGCCATTAATTATATACCCCGCCCCTTCTTCGATCGATCACCAACCGTTCAGCACATTCGCGAGGCAGCTTGCAGGTCGCAATTCACCTTGTGATTCACGTTTCTCGCTTTTGGTAAACCCATATGTAGAGCCTGGATCCGTTCACAATCTGTAAGACCTAAAATTTTTATAGCATGCTGTGGGTTTGCTTAAGTGAAAAAATCTGTTATCGTTGTTGTATATAAGGCTGGTAATGAATACCGATGGTGCTTTTTGAGTTAGTTAAGGAGGGGTGAGTAGATACCGCTTGACGTACTTGTTTAGCGTGCAAAGGCGACATTTTGTAAAGGGACGAAGGTGTGGAAAAAGACAGGCCAAACGACTCTTGTCAAAGGGGTGTTGGGGATTGTACACTGATCGTGTGAGCAAACGACGGAATAAGAAACCGGTGCCCGACACGAAGGATAAACGGATTGCCGAACTGGAAGAGCAGTTGGCGCAAGCGTTGGCGATCATTCAGAAACTGCAGAGGCAGGTGGAGCTTTTGCAGGTCGAAGTGGAAGAGTTGAGACGGGCAGGGAAGCGCCAAGCGACACCGTTTGCTCGCCGGGAATGGGTGGAGAGGCCCAAGAAACCGGGACGCAAGGCCGGGCAAGGAAAGTTTGTGCATCGCAGCCTGCCCACGATCCAAGCTGTATACGAGACGAAGACCGCCCAACTGCACGGCTGCCCGGAATGTGGTGGCAAGTTGCAAGAGATCCGCAAGCATGAGCAGTATGTCACGGATATTCCGGTGGTGGAAGTGAAGACGACGCGCTTCGTGACCTTCAGTGGATATTGCCGGGTCTGTCAGCGACGAGTAAGGTCGCGCCATCCGGAACAGACTTCGCCAGCGAGTGGAGCGGCAGGCGTGCTGGTGGAAGCCATTCGAAAGTGTAGTGTGGTGTATACCGATGAGACCGGTTGGCGCATGGGAACGCTGGCGGCCTGGTTGTGGGTGTTTACCAATTCCGAAGCCAGCGTGTATGCCATCCGGGATAATCGCAGCAGCGATGTGCTGGTGGATATTCTGGGTACCGAATTCAAAGGCATCCTGGCTTCGGACGGTTTTGTGGCGTACAACCAACAGCGATTGAAGACCTGGCTGAAGCAAAAATGCGTGGGGCACCTGCTGCGGGAACTAAAGGAGATGCAGGAAAACCAAAGTGGACGGGCCCTGCACTTCGCCCGCCAAGTGACGATCGTCTTGCAGGACGCGTTGGCACTCAAGACGCAAAAACCGAGCTTGGATCCGTTCACCTTTATCCAGAGAGCCCAGGACTTGGAGGCGCGTCTCGACGTGTTGATGGGACCCCAACGCAGGCTGACGGATCGTGACAATCTCCGTTTTGCCAACCGCCTTCGCAAACACCGCCCTCATCTATTGCGTTTCTTGTATGTCGATTCGTTGGAAGCTACCAATAATCAGGCCGAGCGCATGTTACGACCCGCCGTCATCACCCGCAAGACCAATGGCTGCAATCGCACACGAGACGGTGCGAACACGCATGCCATTTTATCGAGTGTCCTGGTCACTGCCCGCCAACATTCTATTCCCATCCTCGACTATCTCGTCCAGTTGCAACGCTTTGGCGAAAAACCACCCCCTCTGCTCTCGCCTCTTGATCGTTCCGTTCCTTGTCCTCAACGCTAAACAAGTACCGCTTGACACTAGAACAGTTGTTCAGTATAATTTCTTGCGTAAAGTCTTAAATTTGTATTCATAAACACGACTTATCTGTATTTCTCACTGAAGGGTATTCGTTACTCTTCGTTTCTCGAAGATGCCAAGTTCTCTTCTTGGTGCATGAAACGAATAGCCCCTCTAAACCCGGGTTAGCTTTCTGAAAAATAAAGGTTCGAAAATTTACTGGTAAAGGAGAATATTAGCAATGAACAAAAACTTTATTGCCAAAGCGACAGTCACGATCAACGCTCCCAGGTCGAAGGTCTGGGAAGCATTGACCACTCCCAGGCTCTTGAAAAAGATTTTTTTCGGTGCCGATGTGATCACCGACTGGAAGGTGGGCAGCCCGATAATTTATAAAGGTGAGTGGCAAGGTAAACCTTATGAGGACAAAGGCACGATCCTCGAATTTGAGCCTGAAACATTGTTGGTTACTACCCATTGGTCGCCTCTTTCCGGAGTACCGGATATTCCCGAAAACTACCATAAGGTTTCGTATGAATTATCGGGCCAGGATCGACAGCACGAAACTCACGATCACCCAGGATAACAATGCCACGGAAGATGAGAAAATGCATTCCGAGCAAAACTGGAAGATGATGCTGGATGGTGTGAAAAAAATGTTGGAAGGTTGAAAGCAAAATTCACCGCCCGGTAAATCAGACTAGACCTTTCAGGTTCGATAACCTTAAAGGTCTGATTTTTAATGGTAAGATTCGTGCGATGCAGCTCAACCTTGCCCTTGCTCAAATCGCGACGAAACTGGGGGACGTGCAATTTAATTTGGAAAAGCATCTGGACTTTATCCAGCAGGCCAGGTCCCAGAAAGCTGATTTGATCTTATTCCCCGAGCTTTCATTAACCGGATACTATCTCCAGGATCTGGCAGTGACCGTGGCCCACCGGCCTTTGGAAAATGACCCCATCTTCCAACCCCTGTTCGAAGCGAGTAAAGACATCGATCTGGTGGTCGGCTTTGTGGACGAGGACTACCGGCACCGCTTTTATATAGCCTCCGCCTATCTTTCGGGCGGACGCCTGCTCCATGTCCACCATAAACTTTACCTGCCCACCTACGCCCTTTTTGATGAGGGCGTTTCTTCACGCGCGGCGACTCGCTGCGCGCTTTCGATACGCGCTTTGGCCGTGTCGGTATGCTTATCTGCGAAGATTTCTGGCATGCCTCGCCGCCCTATCTTCTCTGGTTGGATGGCGCCGATCTGCTGTTGTTCTCGTCTGCTTCACCGGGTCGCGGCTTGAATGAGCATGATAAACTGGAGACGGCCTGGTGGGTGGAAGGCGTTACCCAGGCCTATGCCAATTTGTTTACCAATTTTGTAGCACACAGCAACCGCGTAGGTTATGAAGATGGTTTTAACTTCTGGGGCGGGGTCACAGTTTTCGACCCGAACGGCGAACGGATTGCGCACGGACCGTATTATGAAGAAGCGTTGACAATGGCGACCCTTGATCTAAATCAGCTGCACCTGACGCGGTCTCGTCTTCCCTTGCTGCGCGACGAACGTGCAGATCTTGTACAGAAGGAACTTAATCGTATCCTTTCGAAATGAAGACAGACCTCACGATCAACACTGACCTCACACGTAAAATTCTGACCGGTTTTCTGAAGAGCGAAATTACCCGGGTGGGTTTTACGCGTGCCATTATCGGTCTTTCGGGTGGAATCGACTCTGCGGTTTCATGCGCCCTGGCCGCGGAGGCTCTCGGCCCGCAGAATGTGCTGGCAGTGCGCATGCCTTATAAATCATCCTCCGCTGATTCGTTGGAAGATGCCGAAAAAACCGCCCAAGGTCTTGGTGTCCGGATGGACACGATCGAGATTACACCGATGATCGAGCCGGTCATCCAGCGCGAGCCAAATATGTCCAATCTGCGTAAAGGCAACCTGATGGCACGCGCCCGTATGATCGTCTTATACGATCAATCCGAAGCCTTCAAAGGGCTGGTGGTGGGGACCAGCAATAAAACGGAAATCCTGCTGGGGTATACCACGTTATGGGGCGACATGGCTTCGGCCATCAATCCGATCGGCGATCTGTATAAAACACAGTTGCGGCAGCTTGCCGGGGCGTTGAAAATTCCAAGATCCGTCATCGAAAAGCCGCCTTCAGCAGATTTGTGGCTGGGCCAGACCGATGAAAAAGAACTTGGGTTTACATATGAAGAGGTGGACAGGCTGCTTTACCTGTTGGTTGACCAACGCTGCAACCTCGAAGACTGCATCGATGCTGGCTTTGAAAAAACATTTGTCGAAACCGTCTTCAACCGCATCCGCCGCAGTCAATATAAACGGATGATGCCGATTATTGCCAAGTTGAGCACACGAACGGTCGGTTACGATTTCCTTTATCTCCGCGACTGGGGCACTTAATTTCAACTTTAATACCGGCAAAAAACCAGGGGCAAGGCAATATGCCTTGCTTTTTGTTTTATTGTTTTTCGATAAAGGGTTGAACGGTAATAATGATCCATATACCCCCGGCGCTTAAACACCGGCAGTTTACCTTGATCTGGGTCGGCTTGATCATTTCCATGATCGGGTCGCAGATGCAGCAGTGGGCCTTGTTCTGGCATATCAGCCAGTTAAGCAGGGCCCCGATTGCGGTTAGCATCGTAGGCGGGGTGCGTTTTGGCAGCTGTGTTATGTTTTTCATTGGTCGGTGGGTTGGTCGCAGATCGCGCCAACCGGCGCACGATCCTCTTCCTGACACAAAGCATCTCACTGCTCGTTTCATTTGTGCTCGGTATATTGACCCTGATCGGCGTTATTCAACTCTGGCATATTTATGTGCTGACGGCCATCCAGGCCTCTGCCCAGGCATTCGACCTGCCCGCCCGTCAGTCTCTGGTACCGAATCTGGTACCCCGTGAAGATTTGCCCAATGCCTTCTCGCTCCAGTCCATTGCCTTCAGCGTGGGCGCGATTATTGGCCCGGCATTAAGCGGCGTGGTGATCGGTTATTTAGGTCAATCCTATGCCTATTTTATTAATGCGATCTCCTTCCTGGCGGTCATTTTTGCATTGGTCGCCATGGGCAGTGTGCCTCAACAGCGGAGCATTGCCGATAAAGGTTTCAAGGCCGCTCTTATCGATATTCGCGATGGAATCCAGTTCATACGCAGCCAACCGTTGATCTTATCGAGCATGATCCTGGATTTCTTTGCCACTTTTTTCGCATCCGCCAACACGCTGCTCCCCTACTTTTCCCAATATATCCTCCACATTGGAGAGGTGGCATATGGCTGGTTGGCCGCCGCGCCTTCTGTCGGAGCCGTGCTGGTCGGTGTGATTATTTCCCAATTCAATAATATTCGCCGCCAGGGACAATTTTTGATCTTCTCGGTTATGGTCTTCGGGCTGGCGACCATCCTGTTCGGTATCTCTCGCCTCTATGCTATTATTTTTCTGGCATTGGTTCTTACGGGCGCAGCTGATTCAGTCAGCACCATCATCCGCAACACGATCCGCAATCTGAATACACCCGATTCGATCCGCGGGCGCATGACCGGTGTCAACCAGATATTCTTCATGGGCGGCCCGCAGTTAGGCGAGATCGAAGCCGGCGCCGCGGCCCAGGGCTTCGGTGTGCCATTTGCCATCATCAGCGGCGGCGTTGGGACGATCCTGATCGTTATATTGATCGCGGCCCGTTGGCCGATACTTCTTCGATATAACGGCGATGAACCTGTCCAAGCAGGCTCTCCGGCCGGATAGATATACGAAAAAAAGAATATATACAGGGCGTATGAAGTACGCACATAATTTTTTTCGGATTTCTTAGCCCCAGGCTGAAAGTCAAAGATCCCGCGCAGCGAGGCGTGGGGCTAAGGTGTAATGTGAAGCGGTGTCACCACCAGTAGTTACCGGATTCTTATTTACATCGATAAGGTCGAATTCGTATAGGTTCAAAAAACACCCTACAGTTGCCATACGAATACATTAATAATTTCACTTTGGCGGTTGACTCGCCCCTTGAATCTGGCTATACTCGATCCATAGGAATTCGGCTTATGCGAGTGGTTACAAATAAGCAGTCAGTTGGTTAAAGAAAAAGGCACGCGTACGTTCGCGTGCCTTTTTTTATTTCATTTCCGAAAGGAGACTGAAAGATGGATTCTGGAATGATCGGAAAGATAGAGAAAGCCAAGCGTTATGCCGAGGAACATGATCGCTTCCGGTTCAATTCGTTCGACCTTACTTTCCACGGTGAAAATAACAATCATCAAGTAAAGTTTGATGATGGCAAATTCCAGTGCGATTGCGAGTTCTTTATCACTCACCAGCGCTGCGGACATACCATGGCGCTTGAGATCATCCTCAAGGATATGATCCCGGCCCCGGTCGAAGTATAAATAAAAATGGAATATCCCACTGCCCCATACTTCCGTATGGGGCAGTTTTTTTAATAGGCGCAGCGCCTTAGACGAAGATCGGCATCAATTTACTCTGGCGTACCGCAGCAAACGACTTTTTGAAACAAAAAGTTCAAAAAATCTTGTCACTAGACACTTTGGAAATCAGATACCGACGCCTTCACTTGCGCCATATAAATGCAAGTGTAAACGCGGAATTTATCTTAAAAACAAATGAAAAAGTCTCTTTCCGCGTTTTCCGCGCTCGTCCGCGTCCCCTATTGAAAATGTCGGGTAGATGGAAAAAAATCTCTGTTGACATCTTGCCCGTAGGATATCCCCGGTGAATTTCCATAAAATAAATACTTTCTCAGAATACGGCTCGCATTGAAATTAGCTTTAGTGTACAATTCTTTGAATGTCTTATCGTTTCTCAAGACGTGATTTTCTTAAAGTTAAGCGGTCTCAGTTTGGCTGGTTTGGCCTTCAGGCATTTTACGCCCGGTGTTTCACAGGGCCCAACGTACTTAACGGATTTTGATGACAGTAACCTGATCCGCGTGGCCGGCACTCCGAAGACGATCAGTGTAAACATCGAGCCTTCCTCCAAAAGCGCCATTTATCGGTGGTGTGACCGTGATGAGTTGATCCATGTTTATGAGGAAGTGGTCGCCGATGAACCGAAATATAACCCGGTGTGGTACCGTGTTTGGGGCGGATACATACATCGCGATCGCGTCCAAAGAGTCAAGTTCGATTACAATCAACCCATAACCTCCCTGCCTGAAGGGACAAAGGTACTGGCAGAAGTTACGGTTCCGTGGGTCCCGGTCTGGCGCTACACAAAATTTAGTAATTGGACCGAGCTGGGGTTCCGTTTATATTCGGAATCTGTGCATTGGATAACTGCGATTGAAGATGGACCGGACGTGCCCTGGTACCAGGGGCCATGGTATCGTATCTTTGACGAATTGATCGGCTATCCATATGACGTCCCAGCTTATGGTCTGCGCATGATCCCACCGGATGAATTAACCCCCATCTCACCTGAAACCCCTTGGGAATCCAAACATATCGAGGTCAATCTGACTACCCAGTCTTTGACGGCGTATGAATTTGGCAATGTTGTCTTTCAAACCAATATTTCCTCCGGCCTGCCCGGCCCTTTAACTTCCACATCTGTCGGCAAATTCAATATCGACCCAAAGACGCCTTCCAAACATATGGGGAATGGCGATCTGTTCGCAGGTATTGACGGTTACGAACTGCCCGGCGTGCCCTGGACGTCCTTCTTCACCGGCGATGGTCAGGCTTTCCACGGCACCTACTGGCACGAAAATTTCGGCACGCCCATGAGTCATGGCTGTATTAATATGCGGACGAGCGAAGCCAAATGGTTGTTTCGCTGGGCCCGGCCAATTTCCAAGTATGACGCGGTTAACACCCCAGGGTTGGGTACCGGCGTGGAAATACACTACTAATATGCCACTGCTGACCTGGCCATCCAAGCATCTTCCAGATCCCCAAAAAGCTGTTCTTATAAAAGATTCGATTATCTACCCGGCTGGGGTCGGTTATCCCAACGGTATTCCTGGAAACCGCCTCATTCTGGGGGATAATTTACCCGTAATGGCCGCGCTGCTGCCCGAATACGAGAGAGCGCATTGATCTCATTTATGCAGATCCGCCATTTTTTACCAACCGCAAATATTCCACTCGTATTGGACGCGGCGAGGACTCGCGTAAGCCCGAAAAATGGGCCTTGGCTGAAGGTTATCAAGATTCCTGGCCCAATCTGGACGCCTACCTTGATTTTTTGTACCAGCGCTTTGCTTTGATGTACCGCCTGCTCTCTCCGAATGGATCTTTTTACCTCCACCTTGACTGGCATGCGAATTCTTACGCCCGTATTTTGTTGGACGAGATATTTGGTTCCGACCATCTTCTGAATGAGATCGTTTGGACATATCACGGCCCATCGCCGATCCGGCGCGCATTCAACCGCAAACACGATACGATTCTGGCTTATGTAAAAGGCGGCGATTATACATTCAATGCCGATGCTGTCCGGGAGCCATATAACCCTTCCACGGTACTGACTTTTAACAGCTCACCAAGGCGGGCTTTGGCAAGGTTCCTGATTTGGAGCGAGGCAAAGTCCCTGAAGATTGGTGGTATTTCCCGGTTATCGCCCGACTACACAACCAACGTACCGGTTATCCGACCCAAAAGCCGGAAGGCTTGCTGGAGCGGATCATTTTGGCATCCTCCAATCCTGGCGATCTTGTAGCAGATTTCTTCTGCGGTTCAGGGACAACGCCGGCAGTCGCCGCGCGGCTCGGACGAAAGTTCATCGCCTCCGATATTACCTTCCGTGCCCTGCATACCACACGCCTGCGGTTGAGTGGTTTGCCCATCGAGGCATTTACACTCGAACGGCAGGCAGCATTCTGTTTTCCTCTTGCGGATTCATCAAAAATAAAATTGAATGTCCTGCCCGGGTCGGTTAATATCAAGGACAGCCTCGACTTTGATTACTGGGAAGTGGATCCGGCCTGGGATGGGACGATCTTTAGGAGCGCCGCGCAGGCTCAACGTCCCGGTTCGAAGCGGCGAACTCTCCCATGAAATTAAAATCAAAACCGGACGCAATATGTGCGTCCGGTTGGTGACGGTCAAGGGCGAATTGCTTCAAAGAGAGTTATACGTCTAGCCGGTATCCGACGCCGCGGATCGTCTTCAGGAATTTCGGTTTCAGGGGGTCGAGTTCGATGGCGCGTCGCAACCAGGAAATATGCACGTCCAGCGTGCGCGTGTCGCCCGTGTAATTGGTATCCCAAACTTTTTTAAATAAAGCCTCGCGTTCCACAACTTCTCCGTGCTTATCCATCAGGAGCTGCAGGAGCATTACAAGCCGCGGGCGTAAGCTTCGCGTTCTTACCGAGGCATTTCACGCGGCGGTGTTCCGTATCCAGACGGAGCGGGCCGACGTGGACGACGTTCTTTCCATCGCCGGGCAGAAGCGGCCTGATGCGGTTCGCCAGTTTTTGAGCGGTGAACGGCAGCACCAGCACGGCATCTGCCACATCCTTACCGACCTTGGCTTCCTTCGCAAGCACCAGGATGATGGGATACTTCGGATTCTTATCACGAATGGATTGACAAATGCGAAGCCCCGTGCTTCGCAGTGATGCTGCATTGACAACAACCAGGCTTGGATTGATTTTTTCAAGCCGAGTAACAGCCACACTCCCACTTGTAGCGGCATGTACTTCAAAACCCTTCTTTTGCAATTCAGTTGCAAACGAAGGAATATCGGCGTGTCGACCTTCTATGACTAAGAGAGATTCAGTCATGTATATGGCGGATGATTTCAAATAATTATATCTTTAGAGCTAAAGGGTAATTTCATTATACACCAAATCTTAACGAAAATCGTCAACCCTGAAATTGTCTTTAACATTCGCCGTTTTTACCATAGAATCGGTGATATTGTGAAGGGGGTATTTGGTATATAAAGGGCAGGGTCATCGATGCCCGCAAAGGGATTAACTGAAGGCAGCTTGACGCTGTTCTCCAAATCTGGTATAGTCTGCGGACTTCGTTGCGGGGTGGAGCAGTGGCAGCTCGTCGGGCTCATAACCCGAAGGTCGCAGGTTCAAGTCCTGCCCCCGCTACCTTAATGAAAAGACCGTTTTATACACGGTCTTTTTTTATTGCCTGCTTGTGAAAGGTATGCACACTGCGCGGCAAATCCTGCCCACTGCTGCTTTTATAAAAGACTCTTATGTCAAACGTGGGTCTTACCATTCTGTGCCGGCAGTTGTGCTGATTCCGGCATGTTTACCGACGCCTTTATACATGGTCACATTGGTGAACGGTTCGCCCAATAATCCGTCGTGAATGGCCCATGAGCGCAAACGGATGCTGTTCTCCGCACGCACAGATCGGAACGGCGATTCATCGAGCCGCTTCAACAGATCGCCTCCCTCTGAAAACCCGGCCTGGATGCGTTCCATTAATTTGCGTCCCTGCTGGTAGGCAAAGCCATAGCGCTCGAAGATCACGGCATTATGGTAATACAACGGCTCGACGAAATACAGGTCATGGCCGAGCGCCGTTACAAATTTCTCGAAGGCAGTGATGGCCGGACTTAAAAGACGCAGGCCGTGGCGCACCTGGCCGGGTGACAGTCCGGCTTCGAGCGCTGCCTTCTCGGCCTGGAGGTTTCGCACGAGGGTGCCAAATTTGGTGGAACGGCCGTCGGGCATTCTGTCTACGTCGAAGCGCGGGAATTCGGGGTCGTTCAAAATGTAGAGCAAAATATGGACCTGGCCGTTCACCGTATCCGTCAAATGGCCGTATAAGATCGGGTCCGGAAAATCAACTCGATGGAAAAGGGCCAGTTCCACCGATGGATTACCCGGCGCCCATCTAGCCTGGAGGAGAGAACGTCCTTGAGAATCGATCAATGATCGCGACAGGTTAAACCGCTCGAGCAGTTCGCGCGGAAATACGTCACAATAAATTTTGCGTTTCTGATCCTCTGGAAGATGATTGATCCCGCCGATCGTGTATGGTTGGGACATATTGGTTTTCAAAGTTTGGTGATTTGGTACCGTTTTTCCATCCGCCGCTCCAGACCTGAAACTATCTCACCCTCGATTCGCGTTCTTGCTCACGTGCCTGATCACGTTTGGCGATCACGGCCCGTTTATCATAAGCCTTCTTGCCCCGCGCCAGCGCAATCTCGATCTTGGCGCGTCCGTCTTTAATGTAAACCTGCGTCGGGACGATCGTCATTCCTTTCATTCGGACTGCATTCCAAAGTTCGCGGATCTGTTTCTTATGCAGCAGCAGGCGTCGTTTGCGTTTCGGGTCGTGGTTATTGCGGTTCGCCTGCGCGTACGGTGCGATATGTGCTTCAACCAGCCAGGCGTCCCGGCCGTTCTCGATGTCCACATACGATTCGGCCAGGCTCACCTGCCCCGCGCGGACAGACTTGATCTCGCTGCCCCGCAAAGCCAGGCCCGCTTCAAATTTTTCAAGTAAAAAATATTCAAAACCAGCCTTACGGTTGGTTGCTACAACCTTTACTTCCTCCGGCATCGATTTTCATTTTACTCCTTTAATAGTAGTTGATAATCATTGCTCTTTCGGGGGCTTCGCGAAGCACTCCGGAGGAGCAGCCCCCGAAATGTATAAAACATTCCTTTAATATAGTTGGCAGCCATCAAGGCCGCCCCTCCTGGCTTTGAATTTTTCACAAATCACTCAGCCCCATTTCCAGATCGCAACACCGGCCAGGAAACGGGCAACAGCAAATACCAACAACCCGTCTACCAGGCCGATCTGGCTGGCAATCAACGGGCCGAGGAGGGATCCTGCCAGGATGCTGGCGTTCAGGATCACGTTATACCAGGCCAGATATGCCGGACGGTCGTGAGCAGGCATGTATTCGAGCATATAGTTGGCATAAGCTCCGCCTACCAACGCCCAGCTCAGGCCGCCCACAGCCGAGAGGATGTAAAAGTCAAGGGGTGTCTTTGAGAGGGCCATCAAGAAAGGATATAAGGACATACCGATCACGCCCATGGCGGTCACCGTTCGATTGCCAATTTTATGAACGGTCACCCGTAGCTGTGTCGAGCCAATAAGCATGATGAAATAGAATATAGCGGACCCAATGCCGATCTGGTCGTCTGTCAGATGAAGTTTATCAACCTGATACAATGGAAACACGGGCAGCGCAAGATATTGCGACAGGTGAAAACACATCAGCACCAGCAGGACATTGCGGAAGCGAGTTGACCAGATGTCGGCGCGGATGGCTGAAGAAAACGTTCGCCTTTTATGCGATTTAACGAGTTCGCCGGCTGGCTTGGGCTCTGGTTCATTCCGGTTTACGTCCAATGACGGCAGCGGCTTAATAAAGTAAAGATGCACACTGCTCATCGCTGCGCCGAAAAATCCAATCGCGAAAACGAATTGATATCCGATCGGGAAGGCCCAGTGGTCGAGCAAATATCCGCATATTAGCGAGGTCAGGATAAAAGATATCGACAATAAAATATTGCGGACACCTGCCACGTGAGCGCGGTATTCCTCCGGGACCGATGTTGCGAATAAGGCATTGAATCCGACGTTAAGCGGTGTGAGGGGGATCGCCATAAGAAATGCAAGGGCGATCAGGGCCCAGACTTGTCCTGAATAATTAAAAACCCACGGAAGCGCAACCCAGAGCAGGAAACCCAGCCGGTAGACCACGGAGGTCCAGAAGATCGCCTTGCCGATGGGTCGTTTCACGATCCAGTGACCGGCCGGAATGGCCAGCGTGAGACCCACCAGCGCTGCGCTGGCGTCGAGCATACCGATCTGAAAGCCGTTGCCTCCCAGGCGGGCGGCATAAATTTTCAGGAAGTTGATGGACGATCCTGCCAGGACTCCATACCAGCCCATATCGAAATACAGATGGATAAAATTTGAGCGATATTCCCTCGGGACAGAGCTTTTAAAAATTTTTGCAAACACGGGACGATTATAATGTTCGGTACGGCAGGCGCTACGTGTCAAGTGTCATGTGTATTTGATAATGTTTGAACATTCAAATTACAGAGTACTACATAATTATCTAAACCAATTTTTTGTTTTTTACCCTATAAATGTTGAAAAAAAGTTTAGTGATTTATGCAAGAAGCAATAACAAGGTTCGTGAAATACCCGAAAAAAGGACAGTCACAGGGCATATGCCCTGTGACTGTCCTTTTTTCGGGATTCTTCGTCCGTCTTCCAAATCTCTTACAACAATCCCTCTTGCACAAGCAGTTCGGCGTTATAGATCGAGCCGCCTGCTGCGCCGCGGATGGTGTTGTGCGATAGCACAACGAACTTGAGATGGAATAAAGGATCAGGGCGAAGTCGTCCAACCACGGTCGTCATGCCCTTGCCGGTCATCCGGTCGAGGCGCGGCTGGGGACGGTCGGCTTCGTCACGGACAAGGATCACCGGCTTGGGTGTGGAAGGTAGTTCGCGAGCCGAGGCAGGAGCCTGGTATTCAGTCATGGCACGCATGGCCGCCTCTGGCGAGACAGGGGAATTTAGTTCCACGCTTGCACAAACAATATGTCCATCTGCAACCGCCACACGGTTGGTGTGGGCGGAAAATTTTATGTCTGCAAGTTCGATGTTCGTATCGGTAAGTTTGCCAAGCATCTTACGCGGCTCCCATTCCACTTTTTCCTCCTCCCCACCAATATAAGGGACTACGTTATCGATGATGTCTAGCGAGGGGATGCCGGGATACCCCGCACCCGATAACGCCTGTAACGAAACGACGAAAACGCGTTTGAGACCAAAGGAATTATCCAGGGCCTTCAGGGCAACGGTCAGTCCCGTGCTGGTACAGTTTGGATTGGTGAGAATGCAGCCGCTCCACCCGCGCTGCTTGCGCTGCCGGTGTATAACCGCGATGTGATCTGCGTTGATCTCAGGCAGCAGGAGAGGTACGTCCGGCTCGCGGCGATAAGATGAGGCGTTCGAACAAACCGCGAATCCGGCGGCTGCAAACTCAGGCTCGATATCTTTCGCCAGGCTGGCTGGGAGCGCAGAAAAAACGATCCGGGCTTTGATGGCTTCCGGGGTAACCGGGGTTATCACCATATCCTGCGCCCAGGTGGGCATGGGTTCGGAAAGGATCCATCGGCAGGCTTTTGAATAAGGTTGACCGATGGACCTGTCGGAAGCAGCCAATGCTACCACCTTGAACCAGGGATGGTTGTCTAACAGCGAAACGAACCGCTGGCCTACGGAACCGGTGGCGCCGAGTACGGCAACGGGGATGGATGGCATGATGGAAGGCATGTAAAAACTCCTTTATTTATTTATTTGATGATTAATTCATGCAAAGCCTTGACGGCGGCTTCGGCAGCTCCGGGGTCAACGACCATGCTGATGGATACTTCCGATGAACCCTGGGCAATGGCGAGCACGTTGATATCCCGGCTGCCTAACTGGGTGAATATTTGACCTGCCACACCCGGAGTGGTTCGCATACCTATTCCCACGACGGTGACGATGGTCACATCTTCCGTCACCCAAACGCGGTCGATATCTCTCTGCTCGAGTTCGTTCATGAATACTTTATTCAAGGCCTTAATGACGGCATTGGCAGATACGGAAGGGACGGCAAAACAGATGGATTGTTCTGAAGATGCCTGTGTGATCAACGGCACGCTAGTCCCGGTTGAGGCTACGGCTGCAAATGCGCGTGCGGCCACGCCGGGCACACCCAACATACCGCGACCCTCGATGGTCACCAATCTTTGTAGGGGAATGGCGGTGACGGCTCTCACGACCTGGTCACGTTTTTGTTTTACCTTCGTGGATTGTCCATTGCCCACCAGCCGCGTCCCAGGATGCTCCGGGTTGAACGTATTGCATATACGGAGGCCGATGCCGGCGTCGATGACCGGTCGGACCGTTTTTGGATGAAGGACTTTTGCACCGTAATAAGCCAGTTCCGCAATTTCGCTGTAGGTAATCTTGGGTATGGTGCGCGCCTCGCTCACCAGGCGGGGATCGGCTGTCATCACGCCATCCACGTCCGTCCATATCCAGACGTCGTCGGCGGAGAGGGCTGCTGCCAGGATCGCTGCAGAGTAGTCACTCCCGCCGCGGCCCAACGTGGTAACCACGCCTTCAGGTGTGGCGCCGATAAAACCGGTCACCACGGGAACGACTCCCCGCGCCAGGATAGGATCGAGGATTTGGTGCGTATTCTGTTTCGTAGCTGAAAAATCGGGATGGGCATTTTGAAAGCTGCGATTCGTAATGATAAGATCGGTCGCCTCCACATAATCGGCGGAAAGACCAGACGCGCTGATAGCAGCAGCTAATAACCGCACACTCATTCTTTCCCCCAACGAAGCAACCGCATCCAGCGCGCGCGGCGTAGCCTCCCCCAATACTGCAATAGCCTGGCACAGGGTGATAAAGCTTTCAATTAAAGCTGCGATTTCTTCCTTGACCCGCGCCAGGCTGGATGGATCGGCGATCAACTCCTCGGCAATGGTGAAATGTGCCGCTTGCAATCTATTTCCTGCCGTCGATAATTCCTGGGTGCTGCCCTGCGCGGCCTTTTCGGCGCTGTCGAGCAGCAGGTTTGTCACGCCTGAAAGCGCAGAAGTAACCACGATGACCGATTGCCATTCAGATTTGGCATTACAAACGATTTGGACGGCGCCTGACATCGCCTTTGTATTGCCGACAGAAGTGCCTCCAAACTTCATAACCAGGGTGCCTTGCGAAGATGATTTCTCACGTGCCATGCTTTTAGACCTCCTTTAGAAGAAAAATAAAAGCACCCCATTTTCGTGGGGTGCTTGTTGTTGTGCCTGTTGCCGAACTGAGTTATCTAGCTGCTAACCCTGCACAAACGGAACGACCCCGGAGAAATCCGAAGGGTAGTACCTGTAGTACCCATAGTGCTGGAGCAAGCAAAGTTCATATTGGGCGCAACTATACCACTCAGATTAGTGAAGGTCAATATTTCCACAAGAGGTATAATGCGGAAATTTTGTGGAATGGAAAGCTATGGACCTAAACCGGCAATTCGAATTGATCCGCCAATCCCCTACCGTTGCCATGGGCGACCGCGTCAACGCGCTAAAAGCGCAAGGACATAAGATCATCGGCCTGCAGACCGGCGATCCCGATTTTTCCACATCGTCAGCGGTCTTTGATGTTGCTTTGCAGTCCATGAAAGACGGGTTGACACATTACGCACCGAGTCGAGGTATGCCGGACATGCGGCATGCGGCAGCCATAAAGCTCAAACGCGACAATGCCGTGTCCTATGACCCTGATGGCGAATTGCTGGTTACGCATGGAGGCATCCATGCCTATTATCTTGCCATGCAAGCCGTATTGAATCCCGGCGATGACGTATTGATCCCAGACCCAACCTGGGCAACCCACGCGAACATGGCGACGATGCTGCGCGGCAATGTTATTCGTGTGCCGGCCTACGTTGACGACGGATTCATACCCACTTTTAAAGCCTGGGAAAAAGCGCTGACGTCCAGGACTCGTATCATTGTGCTGAATTATCCGTCCAACCCGACAGGCGCGTATCCAAGCCATGAGTATTTGCAAAAATTGCACGATTTCGCGGCAGCGCACAAACTGTGGGTCATCAGCGACGAAGTCTACGAAAATTTATATTACGACGAGAAGCCTACTTGCACCGCGGCGCTCGAAGGAGCTAAAGAGCACACTATCCTGGTACACAGCCTGTCAAAAACTTATGCAATGACCGGTTGGCGCGTCGGATATCTAGCCGCACCTGCACAAGTAATTGAAAATGCCTTGAAGGCGGGACAAAACTCGATCACTTGTGTTTCCCCATTTATCCAAAAAGCCGCCGCGTTCGCCCTGACAGATGCAGGCGTTCAGCAGTCGGCGATCGATATGCGTACTGCCTATGGAAAACGACGCCAGATGGTCATGAAAGTTGCACGTGAGGTAGGCGAATCGCCTGTTCACACCTTACCGCCGAGAGGTGCGTTCTATTACTTCCTGGATATGCGCGCATTGAAAATGTCTTCGACGGAGATCTGTGAACGTTTGTTGGAAGAAGCCGGCGTGGGGCTGGTGCCTGGTGCCGCGTTTGGTAAACAGGGCGAGGGCTTTGTCCGCATGACGATTGCCGCTCCGGAGCGGGATGTTGAGACGGGGATGAGAACAATTCTGGATTGGGCCGAAAAAGCCGGAGGATAGAATGCAGGTTGCATTTCAAGGAGAGCCGGGGGCTTATTCCGAGCAGGCCATTTACGGATATTATGGGGATGTGCAGGCCGTGCCGTGTGAATCGTTCGATTCATTGTTCCAGGCTGTCAGTTCGGGCAAATGTGAGACCGGTCTGATCCCGATTGAAAATTCGCTGGCCGGCAGCATCCACCAAAATTATGATCTTTTGTTGAGGAACAATTTACATATCACCGGCGAGTATTATCTGCGCGTGCGGCATTGTTTGATCGCGCTGCCGGGGGTAAAGAAAACAGATATTAAAAAAGCGATCAGCCATCCGCAGGCCTTGGGCCAATGCGCGGGATATTTGACGGCTCACAAGATAAAGTCCGAGGCAGTTTTCGATACAGCCGGGAGCGTGAAGATGCTCAAGGAATCGGGCGCGCTCGACACTGCCGCGATTGCATCGCACAGGGCAGCCGAATTATACGAAATGCAGATCCTGGAAGAAGACATAGAGGACAACCCTGAGAACTATACGCGCTTCCTGAGCATTGCCCCTGCACCCGTTGTGTCAAGCGCGGAAGCCAAGACCTCGATCGTGTTTACGTTGAAGAATCAACCGGGCGCATTATTCAAAGCCCTTAGTGTTTTTGCGCTGCGCGATATAGACTTGACCAAGATCGAATCCCGCCCCCTGGTTGGCAAACCGTGGGAGTATTTGTTTTATATCGACTTCCTCGGAGCAACCGGGGAAGGTCAGGTTGATAAAGCGCTCGACCATCTCGGAGAATATGCAGTGATGCTGCGAGTGCTTGGTTCCTATCCCCGCTTCAAAGGAGAGTAGTGAGGCCGTTAGCTGCTCACAGTCCACTGCATGAAATGCTCGGAAAAATCTTCAGCGTCGTACCCCTACTACGAAGTTCATCTCCGGTGAATTTCTATTTTGCCCTTGACGAATTTATGAATAAGCCTATAATCGGACGAAATCTAACCACTGCCATGAACCCTGTTTCCGTAACCCTTATTATTGTAGTACTTCTTGCGGTCCTTATTATTAAGGATCAATTTGTGGTTAGGATGGCAACGGTAAGGGTGAAGTAAGCACACCTACTCAAGGAATATAAAAACAAGAGCCGCCCTGACCACAGGGCGGCTCTTTTGTTATATCCCAACCCCATCCCATTTCGACCAAATGGGAACAAAGAGAGAGCCATGCGATCAGATACCGTCAAAAAAGGTTATGAAAAAGCCCCACACCGGGCCTTGCTGCGTGCAACCGGCATGCGGGAAGAGGATTTCGACAAGCCGTTTATTGCAATCGTCAATTCTTATGTGGATATTGTCCCCGGTCATGTCCATTTGCAGGAATTCGGGAAACTTGTAAAAGACGCCGTGCGGGCGGCCGGTGGCGTGCCGTTCGAGTTCAATACCATCGGCGTGGACGATGGCATCGCCATGGGACATGTGGGCATGAAATACTCCCTGCCCTCCCGCGAGTTGATCGCGGATTGTGTGGAGACCATGATCGAAGCTCACCGGTTTGACGCCATGGTCTGCATCCCAAATTGCGACAAGATCGTCCCCGGGATGTTGTTGGCGTGCCATGCGCGTCAATATCCCGACCATCTTTGTCTCGGGTGGCCCGATGGCAGCCGGTAAAACTCCTGAAGGCGAAACCATTGACTTGATCTCGGTCTTCGAAGGAGTTGGTGCTTTCTCAGCGGGCAAGATCGACGAGAAACGTTTGACCACCCTGGAAAGATTTGCCTGTCCCTCCTGTGGTTCATGTTCCGGGATGTTTACCGCCAATTCGATGAATTGCCTGATGGAGGTACATCGGGTTGGCGCTTCCTTTCAACGGTTCGGCACTGGCAAAGACCCAGGAACGGGAGGAATTAGCCAGGCACGCCGCGACGCAGATCATGAATTTATTCGAACGTGATATCAAACCTCGTGACATCGTGACTGCCGAAGCGATTGACGATGCCTTCGCTCTCGATATGGCGATGGGCGGCTCGACCAATACCGTTCTCCACACCCTGGCATTGGCGAATGAAGCCTGCATTGATTATCCTCTGGCGCAGATCAATTCAGTGGCAGAGAAAGTGCCGCATATTTGCAAGGTCAGCCCGGCCGGCAAATGGCACATGGAAGACGTCCATCGTGCGGGCGGATCCCGGCCATTTTGAATGAAGTCCAACGGGGAACGGGAATGTTGCATTTCGATAGAATAACGGTCAGCGGGTATGACCCTGGGGGAATCGATCAAAGGCGTAGAGATCAAGGATGAAGATGTTATTCACCGGTATGACAATGCATATTCGAAGCGCGGCGGATTGGCGATTTTGTTTGGCAATCTCGCTCCGAAGGGCGCAGTGGTAAAAGTTGGCGGCGTGAGCGAAGCCATGATGAAATTTGAGGGTCCGGCTGTGATTTTTGAATCCCAGGAAGAAGCCATGGCCGGGATTCTCGGCGGCAAGGTCAAGGCCGGGGATGTGGTGGTTGTCCGCTACGAAGGTCCCCGAGGCGGGCCTGGCATGCAGGAAATGCTCTCACCCACCAGCGCCATCATGGGCATGGGGTTGGGCGATAAAGTGGCGCTCATCACCGACGGACGTTTTAGCGGCGGCACGCGCGGCGCGTGCATCGGTCATGTTTCACCGGAGGCGGCTGCGGGTGGACCGATCGCGGCCTTGCAGGCTGGCGATATGATCGAAATTGATCTGGTGGCGCGCAAGCTGGATGTCCGTTTGAGTGAGGCGGAGATCGATAAAAGACTGGCTGCGCTGCCCCCGTTCCAGCTCCAAGATCACCAGCAAGTGGTTGAAACGTTATTCTTATTTTGTGACCAGCGCCGATACCGGTGCAGTGTTGTCGACAGATTTACAGGAGAACTGATATGAAACTAAGCGGTGCTGAAATTCTATGGGAATGTGTGGTGCGCGAAGGCGTGGAAGTGGTGTTCGGTTATCCCGGCGGTGCCAACATGCCGATCTACGATGCCATGCTCAGCTATCCGATCCATCATGTGTTGGTGCGTCACGAACAGGGGGCAGCGCATATGGCGGATGGATATGCCCGCGCCAGCGGCAAGGTGGGTGTCGCAATGGCTACCTCCGGACCGGGCGCCACCAATTTGGTGACCGGTATTGCCACAGCGATGATGGATTCTTCCCCGGTCGTGTTTATCACCGGTCAGGTCGCCTCGCATTTGATTGGCGGCGATGCCTTCCAGGAAGTGGATGTGACCGGCATCACCCTGCCGATCACCAAACACAATTACCTGGTGACACGTGCAGATGAAATTGCCGAGGTGGTGCACGAGGCCTTTTACATTGCCCGCAGCGGACGCCCCGGCCCGGTGTTGATCGATATCTGCAAGAATGCTCAGATTGAAAAGACCGAGTTTGTATATCCACAGGAAGTTCATTTGGTCGGTTACCAGCCGCATTCCCATGCCCCAAAAGCGTCATTGGAGAAAGCGGTGGAGTTGATAAGAAAGCAGAACGCCCGGTGATTTTGTGCGGTCATGGCGTCGTTGGTGTCCGGCGCGGAAGAGGTGTTCCAGCATTTTGCAGTCAAAACGCAGACCCCGGTCGCCAGCACCCTGTTGGGACTGGGCGCTTTCCCTGCATCGCATCGCGCTCAGCCTGGGGATGATGGGTATGCACGGCGAGGCGCATTGCAACCTTGCGATCCAGAATGCAGATCTTCTGCTGGCGTTCGGGATGCGCTTCGATGATCGTGTAACCGGCAACTTGAAGACATACGCACCCGGAGCCAAAAAATCCATGTGGAAATCGACCCATCCGAGGTGCATAAGAATGTGAAAGCCGATGTGCCGCTGGTCGGTGACCTGAAGACCGTCTTGACCGACCTGGTGCCGATGGTGGATGAGTATGACCATGAGGAATGGCTGTCACAAATTGCCGATTGGAAAACGGAAGGGGATGAGCGTTCCATTATGTCCTGGCCGGAGGACGGCAAATTGTATGTGGCGCATTTGGTCCGCGAACTATGGGAAGCGACCGCCGGCGGGGCCATCGTTACGACCGACGTGGGCCAGCATCAGATGTGGGCGGCGCAATATTATTTCCTTGACAAACCGAATCGCTGGATAACATCCGGTGGGGCGGGCACCATGGGTTTTGGTTTGCCCTCCGCCATCGGGGCCTGGTTTGCACATAAAGACCAGGAGATCTGGACGGTCGTCGGGGACGGAGGCTTCCAGATGACTCAGGCAGAACTATCCACAGCGATGCAGGAAGGCGCGAATGTCAAGATCGCCATTATGAACAATAACTTCCTCGGCATGGTTCGCCAGTGGCAGGAATTCTTCTTTGAAAAGCGGTATTCGGCCGTCAACATGATCACACCTGATTTTGTGAAGATCGCCGAAGCACATGGCATTCCCGCCCGCCTCGTGACAAAACCGGAGGAGGTGAAGGACGCGATTGCGTTTGCGCGAAATACCCCCGGCCCGGTTCTTCTCGAATTCCGAGTGGAAAAAGAAGATACCGTCTACCCGATGGTTCCTACCGGTGCTGCCCTGCATGAGATGTTGCGCCGGCCTATACGCGTCCCTGAAAGATAAGGAGTCTGTTCATGCAATACACCTTCATCGCATTGGTTGAAAACAAGCCTGGTGTTCTCAACCGCGTGGCGTCCTTGTTCCGCCGCCGTAATTTCAACATTGAGTCACTGGCCGTCGGGCGGACGGAAAATACCGATGTCTCACGCATGACCGTCGTAGTAAATTGTCCCAATGGCGACGTGGACGCGCATAAGATCGAAGCGAACCTGTATAAGCTCGTCAACGTAATTGACGTACAGGACGTCACTCACCAGCCGACGGTCACCCGTGACCTGGCCTTGATCAAAGTCAAGGTTAGTCCCGAAAGACGGCCCGAAGTCCATAACCTCGTGGCGATTTTCCGCGCTCGTATCGTGGACGTGGCCGCCGATTCAGTGATCGTTGAGATAACCGGTACCGAGGAAAAGATCGAAGGCATGGTTGAGCTGTTGCGACCGGTGGGCATTGTGGAAATGGTGCGTACCGGCCAGGTCGCCATGACGCGCGGTGCGAATACCGGCATCCGTCGCTCGCCCGGTGCCAATAATGGATACGACTGGCAGGCAGAGCCGGAATCGGCAGACGTTCTTGCAAATTAAATTCTGTTCAGGTGTCATTGTCGAAGCAATCTCGTGTTGAGCGAAAAAATCGGGCTTTTGGAGATTGGTTTGCTTGCCGGAGATACCCGCTAGCAATCACACAATTAGACAATTAGGATGAGGCCCTTTGTGAGCAGATACAGAATAATTAAGCTGTAAAGCAACAAAATAAATCTAAGGAGAAGAGAAATTATGGCAAAGATCAATTTTGGCGGCGTGGAAGAAGAAGTAGTGACTCGCGAGGAATTCCCGCTAGCGAAGGCCCGCAAAGTCTTGAAGAACGAAGTTGTAGCCGTGCTTGGTTACGGTGTGCAGGGCCCGGCACAGGCTATGAACATGCGCGATAACGGCATCAATGTCATTGTCGGGCAGAAGGAAGGCAGTTCCAGTTGGGATAAGGCGGTAGCCGACGGCTGGGTGCCGGGCAAGACGTTATTCTCCATCGAAGAAGCCGCAGAGCGGGGGACGGTCATCCAGTACTTGCTTTCGGACGCCGGCCAGCGCTCGCAATGGCCCAAGATCGTCGAATGTCTTAACGAAGGCGACATGCTTTATTTCTCGCACGGCTTTTCCATTACATACAAAGATCAGACCGGTGTTATCCCTCCGCCACATGTGGATGTAGCGCTGGTCGCCCCTAAGGGCTCCGGGCGCAGCGTGCGCACCAATTTCCTGGATGGCTCCGGTATCAATGCCAGCTTTGCAGTACAGCAGGATGCCACCGGGCGCGCCAAAGAACGCACGATCGCATTGGGTATTGCCATCGGCGCGGGGTATCTGTTCCCGACTACCTTCCAGAATGAAGTCTACAGCGACCTCACCGGCGAACGCGGTGTGCTTATGGGCGCACTGGCAGGCGTGATGGAAGCCCAGTACAACACGCTTCGCTCAACATGGTCATACTCCATCTGAAGCCTTCAATGAGACGGTGGAAGAGCTTACGCAGTCGTTGATCCGTCTCGTCGGGCAGAACGGCATGGACTGGATGTATGCAAATTGTTCCACCACCGCTCAGCGCGGCGCACTGGATTGGAAGGACAGGTTCCGCGACGCCGTCGCGCCCGTATTCGACACCCTGTATAACAGCGTGGTAACGCGGCGTCGAAACCGGCATTGTGCTGGATAAAAATAGCGACCCGAATTACCGCGAAAAATTGGACGCCGAATTGAAGACAATGCGCGAACTCGGAAATGTGGCAGGCTGGTGCGGCTGTTCGCTCACTGAGACCTGAAAACTGGAAGAAATAAATCGATGGAATTTAAGTTGGCAAATTGGCATATCAATTAATCTGGCCATCTGACACTTTGGAAACTGGACAAAGAGAAACGATGAAGATGAATTTTATTCTGGAAAAAAAGGCAAAAAGCTTCATTCCGCGTTTTCCGCGCTCGTCCGCGTCCCTTTTATGAACTGTCTGGCGGCTGGCAATTGATCAACTATCCAATCTTACTGGAGAATAAAATGTCAAACTACGTCCGGATTTTCGATACAACCTTACGCGACGGCGAGCAGTCACCAGGCGCAACCATGACCTCCGCCGAAAAGCTGGAGGTGGCTCATAACCTGGCGCGCCTCGGCGTGGACATCATCGAGGCCGGGTTCCCTGCCGCTTCGCCGGATGACCTCGAAGCCGTCCGCCGGATCGCGCAGGAAGTGGGCAATCCCCCATCAGCCGAACCGGACGCCAAAGTCCCGATCATCGCCGGGTTGGCGCGCGCTTCGAAAGGCGATATTGATAAAGCCTGGGAAGCCGTTCAGGATGCGCCAGAAGCCGCGCATCCATACCTTCCTGGCTACTTCAGAGATCCATATGAAGTACAAGCTCAAGATGGACCGCGAACAGGTGATCGAGCGCGTTTCCGAGATGGTGGCTTATGCCCGCACTTTATGCGCCGATGTCGAGTTCTCGCCCGAAGATGCCGGGCGCTCCGATCCGGAATTTTTATATGTCGTCTTGGGCGAAGCCATCAAATCCGGTGCGACCACGCTCAATATCCCGGATACGGTTGGCTACACCACCCCGGATGAATTCTTCCAATTGATCGACGGGATCATCAAGAATACGCCGGGCATGAACGAGAACATTATTATTTCCGTTCATTGCCACGATGATCTGGGAATGGCCACCGCCAATACGCTGGCGGGCATCCGTGCAGGCGCTCGTCAGGCCGAAGTAACGGTCAACGGCATCGGCGAGCGGGCAGGGAATACCTCGCTCGAGGAAGTGGTCATGGCCTTGCACACACGCCGCCCCATCTTCGGTTTGGAAACGGGCATCGATACCAAACAGATCAGCCGCATCAGCAAACTCGTCAGCAATTACACCGGCATTGTCGTCCAGCCGAACAAAGCCATTGTCGGCGCGAATGCCTTCGCACACGAAGCGGGCATCCACCAGGACGGGATGCTCAAACATCAAACCACCTACGAGATCATGCGGCCGGAAGACGTGGGCGTCAATCAATCGACGCTGGTGCTTGGCAAACATTCCGGGCGTCATGCCTTGCGCACACGCCTGGCCGAAATGGGACACTCGCTCGATGAAGTCGAGCTCGATAAGGCCTTTACGCGCTTCAAGGAACTGGCCGACCGCAAAAAGACCGTCACCGATGCGGACCTCGAAGCCTTGATCGCCGACGAGTTCTATCAGCCGCGTGATGTGTATTTCCTTAACGGGCTGCAGGTTACCTGCGGCACGATGGGTATGCCCACTGCCACCGCCCGTTTACGCGCTCCCGACGGCAAGATCATCACCCATGCTGCGACCGGTACTGGTCCTGTGGATGCGGCCTATAAAGCCATCGATGCCATCATCAATGTGCCGAATATATTGCTCGAGTTCAACATCCATGCCGTTACGGAAGGGATTGACGCATTGGGCGAAGTCACGGTCCGTATTGAAGCCAAAGACGGCCAGCACACCATGGATGCTCAAAAGGAAACTCAATTCCCGCGTGTCTATGGTGGTCACGGTGCGGATACCGACATTATCGTCGCAAGCGCCAAGGCTTATATCAATGCGCTGAATAAACTCATCATCGCCCAGACCGAAGGTATGCAGCCGGTTCAAAATGATTATGGCGTGATGCTGGGATAAAAAAGAGGAGAAACTATGACTACTCAATTTGAAGATGAAACTGTTCCCCAACCTGCAAGTTACGATCCATTCCCCAAACCGCAGACCATCCCCGCCGGTTGGGATGTGAGCGTGCTGTTTAGTGAACCCGATGTTGCTGACGTCGTCGAGGTTTTAGCCGAAACCGACACATTTTAATCGGCGCTTCAAACGAGACTTCTGAAGTCATTTACCTATAATATGCCAAAAACTCTTTTTGAAAAAATTTGGGAGTCGCACGTTGTAACTCAACAGCCTGACTCTCCGGCTATCCTGTATATTGACCTGCACCTGGTGCATGAGGTGACCTCACCCCAGGCCTTCACGGGACTCCGCCAGCGCGGATTAAAAGTACGCCGTCCCGATAAAACCGTTGCCACGATGGATCATTCGATCCCAACGCATGACCGCTCCCTGCCTATTACCGACGCTTTGGCTGCCGCGCAGATCAAGCAGATGGAGGTCAACGCCGCTGAATTCGGTATACCGTTGTATGGCATGGACAGTCCGCAGCGCGGCATTGTCCACGTGATCGGACCGGAGCTGGGACTTACCCAGCCGGGCTTCACGATCGTGTGCGGCGATAGTCATACCGCCACTCACGGCGCTTTCGGTGCCTTGGCCTTTGGGATTGGCACCTCGGAGGTGGAGCACGTATTTGCCACGCAGTGTCTTCTGCAGTTCAAACCCAAGACCTATGAAGTACGGGTCGATGGGAACTCTGTCGAAAGGCGTCTCTGCCAAGGACATCATCCTGGCGCTCATCGCCAGGATCGGCGTCGGCGGTGGGACGGGTCACGTCTTCGAGTATACCGGTGCAGCCATGCGCGGCTTGACCATGGAACAGCGCATGACCATCTGCAATATGTCCATCGAAGGCGGCGCACGCGCGGGCATGGTGGCTCCCGACGATACGACTTTTGAATATCTGAACGGACGGACATTTGCACCGAAAGGCGCCGACTGGGATAAAGCGCTTGCCCGGTGGAAAGGGCTTGTCACCGACGAAGGCGCGGCGTACGACAAGTCCATTACGATGGATGCCGGCTCGTTGGAACCGATGATCACGTACGGTACGAATCCTGGCATGGGCATGAAGATCACCGGGCGTATCCCCAACCCGGCTAGCATGAGTGATGCTTCTCAAAAGGCGGCACTTGAAAAGACGCTGGCTTATATGGGCCTGCAGCCTGACCAGCCTATGCTCGGTCAGAAAGTGGACGTGGTCTTTATCGGCTCATGCACCAACTCGCGCATCTCTGACTTGCGTCTGGCTGCCTCCTTGATGAAGGGTCGCAAAGTCGCGAGGGAATACGCGTAATGGTGGTTCCCGGCTCACAGGATGTGAAGAAACAAGCCGAAGCCGAGGGCTTGGATCGGGTCTTCAAGGAAGCCGGTGCCGACTGGCGCGAGGCCGGTTGTTCCATGTGCATTGCCATGAACGGCGATCAACTCGAACCCGGTCAATACGCCGTCTCCACCAGCAACCGTAACTTTGAAGGCCGCCAGGGCAAAGGCGGTCGGACATTCCTCGCCTCCCCATTGACCGCCGCCGCTACCGCCTTGTCGGGTGTGGTCTCCGACCCGCGCACATATTTGAGTTGATCATGGTTACAGACGCAGTCTGGAAACTACCCGCAATTGTCAATCGGTATTTATCCTTTCGCACCGCCATCCCCATGGTGCCGGAACAAATTGGCGTCATGATGTCCATTTTGAAGTCGCATCGATCAGCCCATTGAGAATTTTCTCGACCTGGGCTGCGGTGATGGGATTCTCGGCGCGGCCATTCTTGGCACATATCCTGCCAGCCGCGGCGTGTTGGTGGATTTCTCCGAGCCAATGCTTGGGCAGGCGCGTGAGCAGCTCAAGGATTACATGCAGCTGCTCACATTCCTGAATCTCGATTATGGCGATCCCGCCTGGGTGGACGCGGTAAAGCCGGAGGCTCCGTTCGATGCGATTGTTTCGGGCTTTTCCATCCATCATCAGCCCGACATGCGCAAGCATTCGATTTATCAGGAGATTTTTTCCCTGCTGAAACCCGGCGGTTGGTTCGTCAATATCGAGCATATCGCGCCCGCCTCGCAGTTAGCCACGGATTTGTTCAACGATCATGTCGTTAATGGATATTATGAAATTGAACAACGCAGCGGCGGCACACGAACGAGGGCAGAGATGGCTGATGTTTATTTAAAGCGTCCCGATAAGGATGCGAACAAGCTCCTGTCCGTGGATGTGCAGTGCGGCTGGCTGCGTGAAATTGGCTATGCAGACGTGGATTGTTACTTCCGCATCTATGAACTGGCTGTTTTTGCCGGTCGTCGCCCAGCCTGAATTCGTCGATCAGAGATTGGAAAATATATTATGGCTCAGTTCACCACTCTCACATCCCGTGTCGTCCCGCTTCCTATCAACGACGTGGACACCGATCAGATCATCCCGGCCCGCTTCTTGAAGGCCACCGATAAGAAGGGGATGGGCGCCAACCTTTTTGCAGACTGGCGCTACAACGCCGATGGCTCTCCCAAACCCGACTTCGTACTCAACCAGCCCGATTCTGCCGGTTGCCAGATCCTTCTGGCGGGAGATAATTTTGGCTGCGGATCGAGCCGTGAGCATGCACCCTGGGCATTGACCGGGTTCGGGTTCCGCGCCGTCATCAGCACCTCGATTGCCGATATCTTCCGCAATAACGCTTTGAAGAATGGCCTGATCCCGATCATTGTTGACAAAGAAACTCATAAGATGCTTTTCGATATCGTGGAAGAGATCCCGCATGCGGAATTTACGGTTGACCTGGCTTCACAAACGCTTTCCTTCCCCAATGGATCCGTCTCCTTTCCGATCGATCCGTTTAACAAGACCTGCTTGCTTAACGGCGTGGATGAGCTTGGATACATCCTGGGCTTCGAGAAAGAGATAGCAGAGTTTGAGGCGCGGGAAGGAAATAAGGCAGCACACATGACCCTACCATCCATTCAAATTTACGACACCACCCTCCGGGACGGCACCCAGTCCGAAGGTTTCACACTTTCGAGCAATGACAAAGTCCGCATCGCGCAAAGGCTGGATAGCCTGGGCATGGCCTTTATCGAAGGCGGCTGGCCCGGTTCGAATCCGAAGGATGTTGAATTCTTCGAGCGCGCCCGCGATATCGAATGGAAACGTGCGCAGATTGCAGCCTTCGGTTCCACCTGCCGGGTCAAGGGCGGCCCAGAAGATGACGCCAACATCAAAGCTCTGATCGATTCTCACACGCCCCGTCTGCACCATTTTTGGCAAGACCTGGAACCTTCACGTAACCGATGTCCTGCTCACGACCCTGGACGATAATCTGCGCATCATCGAACAGTCGGTGTGCCTATTTGAAATCCAATGGTCGGCGCGTGATCTATGATGCCGAACATTTCTTTGACGGTTACAAGGCGGACTGCGCCTACGCGCTCGAAACTTTGAAAGCCGCCATCCGCGGCGGGGCTGAAACCGTGGTTTTATGCGACACCAACGGCGGAACGCTGCCCTGGGAATTGGAACATATCATCCGTGAGCTTAAACCGGCTCTTTCGTATCCCTTTTGGCATCCACACTCACAACGACTCTGAGTGCGCAGTGATCAATTCATTGATCGCGGTACGTGAGGGCGCCATGCAGGTGCAGGGCACCATCAACGGCGTCGGTGAACGCTGCGGTAATGTCAACTTGATCTCCGTGATTGCCAACCTTGAACTGAAGATGGGCTACGCCTGTTTGCCCGAAGGCAAGGTGGCCCAGCTTAGCGACCTCTCCCATTTTGTCGCTGAAGTTGCAAACATAACGCCCGATGAGCATTTGCCGTTTGTCGGTAAATCTGCTTTTGCCCACAAAGGCGGCGTACATGTGGCGGCCATGCGCCGCAGCGAGAGGTCGTACCAGCACATTGACCCGGCCCTGGTCGGGCAACAAGATGCGGGTTGTGGTCTCTGACTTATCGGGCCGCGGCAACATACTCAGCACCGCGGAACAGCATGGCCTGCAGGCACGCAGTAATGAGGATGTGGCCGAGGTGCTTGGCGAAGTCAAGACGTTGGAAGCGCAGGGCTTCTCGTTCGAAGCCGCCGAAGCCTCCGTGGCGATGATGTTAAAACGCCAGCAAGCCGATTACAAACCTCCCTTTGAGCTGCTTGATTTTTTTGTAAACGTGGAGCATCGCCAGGGACGCGGCATCTTTGCCGAGGCCACCGTCAAGGTCAATGTGGAAGGTGAGGTTGTGCATACCGCCGCAGAGGGCAATGGCCCTGTCAATGCCCTCGACGCTGCCTTGCGCAAGGCCCTGATCCCGAAATATCCGCAGATGGCTTCTTTTCATCTCTCCGATTACAAAGTCCGTATATTGGATGGTGAGAACGGCACCAAAGCCATCACACGCGTATTGATCGATACCCAGAACGGCACGAAACGCTGGAGCACGGTCGGCGCGAGCGCCAACATTATCGAAGCCTCCTGGTGTGCGTTGGCCGATTCTGTGGAATATGGTTTGTTGGTCGCGCATTAATTTCGGACTGATAGGAATGGATCTCTCATGAATTTCAACATCACACTCCTCCCTGGCGACGGCATCGGTCCCGAAGTTGTGACCGAAGCCGTACGCGTGCTGGAGGCAGTCGCCCGCAAAAAGGGTCACACTTTTACTTTTACCGAGTATCTAATGGGTGGTTGCTCGATAGACCGGTTTGGTTCCTCCCTTACCGACGAGACCCTGGCCGATTGCAAGGCAGCAGATGCGGTCCTCTTGGGCGCCGTCGGCGGGCCGAAATGGGACGATCCCTCCGCCAAAGATCGCCCGGAGCGCGGGCTGCTGGCTCTTCGCAAGGGCCTGGGCGTCTTCGCAAATCTTCGGCCCGTCAAGGTTCACCCTGCTTTGATCGAGTCGTCGCCTCTCAAACCGGAAAAGCTTCAAGGTGTGGATATCCTGGTCGTCCGTGAGCTGACTGGCGGCTTGTATTTTGGCCAGCCAAAACTGCGTGAGATGAAAGATGGCCACGAACATGCAGTCGATACGCTGGAATATTACGATTACGAAATCTGCCGTGTGTTGAAGCTGGCTTTCACGCTGGCAAAGGGTCGCAGGAAAAAAGTGACTTCGGTCGATAAAGCCAATATTCTGGAATCTTCCCGGATGTGGCGGCAGATCGCAATACAGGTTGGAAAAGACAATCCGGATGTGGAGCTCGAACATGTATTGGTGGACACGGCTTCCATGAGATTGATCACAGGCCCGGCCTGGATGGACGTGGTCGTCACCGAGAACATGTTCGGCGACATCCTCACGGATGAGGCCTCGGTCTTGGCGGGTTCCATGGGCATGCTGCCCTCCGCCAGCCTGGGGGAGGCGGATACCGGCTTGTATGAGCCGATTCACGGGTCGGCGCCCGATATTGCGGGACGCGGTATCGCAAACCCGATCGGCACCATCCTCTCTTCGGCACTGTTGCTCCGTTATTCCTTGAAATTGGAAGCCGAAGCGGCCTGTATCGAAAAAGCAGTGGACGAAACGATTACGTCGGGCGCGCGTACAGTCGATCTCGGCGGAAAGTTAACCACCCGTCAAATGGCGGATGAAATCATCACGAGGATTTAAAGGAGAGAAGATCATGGCTATGGAATCGAAATCTATCTGGATGAACGGCGAAATGGTGCCGTTCGAAAAAGCAACGCTGCACTTTCTGACACCCGCGCTGCATTACGGCGCGGCCGTGTTCGAGGGCATCCGCGCTTATAACACCGCCAGGGGCCCGGCCGTCTTTCGTCTGGCCGAACATGCCGAGCGTCTATTGGATTCGGCGCGTGTGCTCGGTTTCCGCGAATTGCCGTGGAGTGCGGAACAGGTCGGTGCAGCGATCAAGGAGACCGTTAAAGTCAACGGTTTCAAGGAATGTTACATCCGCCCGGTTATTTATTTGGACGGCGGCGGCTGGAATCTGAGCATAGATTTTGGCAAGCCGAGCCTGGCGATTGCCGTATGGGAATGGGATAATTATCTGGGTGAAGAAGCCCTCGCAAAGGGCATCCGCGCCAATATCTCGACCTTCACGCGTCATCATGTGAATGTGACGATGACGAAGGCCAAGATTTCCGGTAACTATGCGAACAGCATTCTCGCCAAGACCGAATCGATGCGCTTGGGATTTGATGAAGCCATCCTGCTCGATCCGCAGGGCTTTGTAGCCGAATGCACCGGTGAAAATCTCTTCCTGGTGCGCAGCGGCAAGGTTATCACGCCCTCCACGGCCCCCGTTTTGGAAGGTATTACCCGTCATTCGATCTTCACGATTGCCACAGACTTGGGCTACGAAGTCCTTGAGCAGCCCGTATCGCGCGACCAGCTTTACATCGCCGACGAAGTCTTTGTCTGTGGCACAGCCGCCGAGTGTATCGGCCTGAGCGAGATCGATTTCCGCAAGATCGGTGAAGGTAAGACCGGCCCCATCACGCGCGCCATCCAGAACGTTTTTCACGAAGCGATCCGTGGAAAATTAGCGCAGTATGATAACTGGCTGAGTTATGTGGAGCAGCCTGCGATGGCAAAACAGCAGGTCTCGGTCAAAGCCTCTTGACAGTTCGATGGCCATCGCATAGAATACCTTCAATATCCTTTATAAAACGCTGACGAGGACGAGTACGCTTCAAAGCGATTTCCAGCGAGCCTGGCAGAAATTGGTGAAAGCAAGGCAAAAGCGCAGAAGCCGAATGGCCCTCCGAGTTGAACGGGCGAAAGGAAACAAGTAGCCCAATCCGGGAAGCTCCCGTTACAGGGCAAGGGTATAAGTCTCGCAAGAGACCGTACCTGAAAAAGTGAAGCTGGCTCTTATCCCTGTTGCATCACAACAGGGATTTTTTTATTAACCGGTCAGCTTTATAACCTGGGTGGCACCACGAGAGTCCCCTCTCGTCCCTATGGACGGAGGGGATTTTGTTTTAACCGTTTCGATCGGAGCGATTATGCAAAGGAAGCTGAAATGTTACTGGAAGAAACTAAAGTTAAAACCATCGTCCGGGAAATCCAGGCTGACCTTGAAACCCCCGTTAGCGTTTATCTTAAACTGCGCGGTCAGGGTGAATCTTTTCTGCTCGAATCGATAGACGGCGGGGAGCGGATTGCGCGTTACTCGTTTATCGGTATTGCGCCGCGCGCCAAATACATCCTCCGAAGCGACAATATCCGGGTGATCGAAAAGGATGCTGAACGGGTCATCCCCTTCACGGGCGATCCACTCGATGTCTTGGAGGCGGAGCTTGGCCGCTTTCGTTTTAATCCGCAGCCCGGCCTGCCGCGCTTTATCGGCGGCCTGGTCGGCTACCTTGGATATGAAGCGGTGACCCATTTCGAACCCACCCTGAAGGCTTACCTGCCTGCTGCCACATTGCCCGAAGGCATTTATCAATTGGCAGATACGATCGTGGCCTTTGACCACGCCCGCCGCACGCTCTTCCTGATCGCCAACGTTTTGGATGGTGACGAAAGCGCCGCGCAGGCCAAACTTGACGAGATCGCTGCTCGCATTCGCCAGCCCCTCCCGGCAATCACCCCACAGCCGGCTTCTGCCAAAGAAATCATATCCAACAAAACCCGGACTGAATTCGAGGAGATGGTGCAGAAAGCCAGGGAACATATTTCGGCCGGCGATATTTTTCAGGTGGTGCTTTCGCAGCGCTTTACACGCCCCACCCATGCCGAAGCATTCGATATTTATCGCGCAGTGCGGCGCCTCAACCCTTCGCCTTATATGTTCTTCTTTGACTTCGGAGTTGTGGACGGGGAACCGCTTTTTCTGGTGGGTGCCTCGCCGGAAATGTTCGTCCGTCTGGAAGGACGGCACGCCTCACTCCGGCCGATTGCCGGGACTCGCCCGCGCGGTGCGAACGCCGAAGAAGACGCTTCCCTTGCTGAAGACCTGTTGGCCGACCCGAAGGAACGCGCAGAACACGTGATGCTGGTTGACCTGGGACGCAACGATCTCGGGCGGGTCTGTGAATACGGCACGGTTAACGTCCCTGAGTTCTTCAACGTTGAGCGTTATTCGCATGTCATGCACATTGTCTCTCACGTCGAGGGGACCTTGCGCCCCGATATGACCGCCTTCGATCTGGTGCGAGCCTCCTTCCCTGCCGGGACGGTGTCTGGCGCGCCGAAAGTGCGTGCCATGGAGATCATCGCCGAGCTGGAAGGCCAGCCGCGCAACATCTATTCGGGCATGGTCGGTTACTTTGGCTTCGACGGCGCCATGGATACCTGTATAGCCATCCGTACCCTCGTTGCGCACGGCAACAGTGTCACCGTCCAGGCGGGAGCGGGAATCGTCGCCGATTTCAGATCCGGCCAGCGAATATAACGAAACCGTCAATAAAGCTTCCGCCATGCTGCGCGCCATCGAAGCCGCGGAGACGGACTGAAAGGATTACCCATGCTTATCCTGATAGATAATTACGACTCCTTCACATACAATCTCGTCCAGTACTTTGGCGAACTGGGGACGGAGATACGCGTCTTTCGCAACGACCAGGTCACCCTCAACGAGTTGATTGCGCTTAACCCGTCTTATCTTGTTGTCTCACCTGGCCCTGGCAGCCCCGCGGATGGCGGCATTTCGAACGAAGCCATCCGTTATTTTACGGGCAAGATCCCCGTGTTGGGTGTTTGCCTGGGACATCAATGTCTGGGCGCCATCTACGGTGGCAAAGTGGAACGCGCCGCACGCCTTATGCACGGGAAGACGTCACTCGTAACCCATAACGGCAGGGATATATTCAAGGGCATCCCCTCGCCGTTCGAAGCCATGCGTTATCACTCCCTGATCGTCAATGAGCCGTTACCCGCCGAATTGGAAGTAATGGCATCTACTGCAGAGGGAGAGATCATGTCCATTCGCCACAAACACTATCCCACGTTCGGGGTGCAGTTCCACCCTGAGTCTATTCTCACCGAACATGGTAAAGAGATGCTCAGGAATTTCCTGGAAATCAAACCGTTAGCAATATCAAATACAGGAGAGAACGCCATGTTAAAACCATTCATCGCCAAAGCAGTAAACCGCATAGACCTTACCGCCATCGAGGCCCAGGAAGCCATGAACGTCATCATGACCGGCGAGGCAACACCGGCCCAAATCGGCGCTTATCTCGTGGCCCTGCGCATGAAAGGTGAGACGGTCGAGGAGATCACCGGTTCGGCGCGTGCCATGCGCGCCAATGCCGTAAAGGTCGATTTGCCCGACCGCAGCACTCTCATCTATGACACAGCCGGAACGGGCGGCGACGGAGCGCAGACCTTCAATATATCCACAGCCGCAGCGTTCGTCATTGCCGGTACCGGGCGGAAGGTAGCGAAACACGGTAACCGCGCGGCCTCCTCGCAATGCGGCAGTGCGGATGTGCTTGCAGCCCTCGGCCTCAACCTTGACTTGAGCGCCGACCAGGTCGGCAAAGCCATCGGTGAAATCGGGATTGGTTTTCTTTTTGCGCCCAAATTTCACCCAGCCATGAAATATGTCGGGGCAGCTCGCAAGGAAATCGGACAGCGCACCATTTTCAACCTGCTCGGGCCGCTTACCAACCCTGCCGGTGCCGACGTTCAATTGATCGGCATATACTCCCCGGCTCTCACCGAGCCGCTTGCCAATGTACTGAATGAGCTTGGCGCGCGCGCAGCGCTTATCATCCACGGCGCGGGCGGCACCGATGAGCTCAATTCTTGCGGAGTTAACCGGATCAGTCATTTGAAAGATGGGGCCGTCAGGACGTATGAGCTGGATCCTGCCAAATTAGGACTGGCCCGCGCCACGGTTGCCGAACTGCGCGGCGGCACGCCGGATGAAGCCGCCGTAATGATGCGCGACCTTTTCAGCGGCAAACTGAACGGTGCCCGCCGCGACGCAATATTGCTTAACGCGGCAGGTGCTATTGCAGCCGAAACGGGCGACTTCAAGTCTGGCCTGGCGGAAGCGCGCGCCTCCCTGGATGGCGGCCAGGCTCTTGACAAACTTAACTCATTGCTTGAATTCAGCAAATCGTTCACACAGCCGGCCACAGCTTGAAGGACGTCCTCGAAGAGATCCTTGTCCATAAAAGGACGGAAATAGCGGCCCTCGATACCCATGCGTTGCACCGCGCCGCGGAGCAAAGTCCGAAGCCGAGAGATTTTCTCTCGGCCGTAGCGCGCCGCGGATCTTTCCACCCAAAACTAATCGCGGAGCTGAAGCGCGCCAGCCCGTCCAAAGGGCTGCTGGCTCCCCACATTGACTTGTTTGAATCCGCCAACATCTACGCCGAAAATGGCGCATCCGCTATCAGCGTCCTCACCGATCAGAAGTATTTCCTCGGTGAGCTTCAAACACTTTATGATTTACGGTTTGCGCATCGTTCAACGCTTCCCCTGCTGCGTAAAGACTTCATGATCGCTGAGCCGCAGCTTTATGAAGCCCGCGCCAATGGCGCGGATGCCATCTTGTTGATTGCCGCGGCCCTGCCCGACGATTCTCAATTTGCTGGCCTTCATGCCCTCGCCCTGGAATTAGGTCTCACGCCTTTGGTGGAAGTCCACAATGAAGCCGAGGTCGATCGCGCCTTACGCCTACACGAAGTCAAGTTGATCGGTATAAACAATCGGGACCTGGCCACATTCAAAGTATCCCTCGCCACAACTGAGCTTTTACGTCCGATCATTCCCGCTGATATTACGGTTATTTCTGAAAGCGGCATATTCTCTCATGCAGATGTTGAGCGGCTTGCAAAAGCAAATGTCGACGCGATCCTCGTCGGCGAAGCGCTGATCACTGCACCAGACATTGCAGCGAAAGTCAGGGAGTTGTCAGGTGTGACGGTGCAAAAGGTCTAAAAGATATTCGATTATGACAAAGATCAAAATCTGTGGCATCAAAACCCTCTCCGACGCCCAGGCCGCTATCGAGGCAGGTGCAGATTATCTTGGCTTTAATTTCTTCCCGAAAAGCGTAAGGTTCATTGAAGTTCAAAAATTCATCAAGATCGGTTCTGATTTGAAAAAGACTTACCCATCCATCGAATTGGTCGGTGTATTTGTCAATTCATCGGCGGATGAAATTAATTCTATTTTAGAAACCGATATTTTAGATCTGATACAGCTCCATGGCGACGAATCACCTGAATTCTGTGCAGCTTTTAAGAATAAAGCCTTCAAGGCTTTTCGTGGGGCACCAGGCGCAGAGGCAGAGGCTTATGCCCGAAGCGAGGCTCCTGCATTTTTGGTGGATGCAGCCGTCAAGGGGTCGTACGGTGGAACCGGCCTCACTGCAGACTGGTCCGCCGCCGCCGGGTTGGCAAAGCGTTATCCGCTTTTCCTGGCGGGAGGCCTAAAACCCGAAAATGTCGCCGAGGCAGTGCAGCAGGTAAATCCCTGGGGTGTGGACGTTGCCTCCGGCGTTGAATCAAGCCCCGGAAAAAAAGATGCGGGCAAGATGAATGCCTTCGTCCAGGCGGTACACTCGGTAGATAATGAAGTCGGATCGCAAATAACGCCTGGATCATCCTCGGAGAAATTATGACGACAACTTTATTACCTCCCAAGTTTGGTCCCTACGGTGGACAGTTTGTGCCTGAGACGTTGATGCCCGCCTTGATCGAGCTGGAGCGGGCGTTTGTAGACGCTAGGAACGATGCGGCTTTTCAGCAGGAGTTGAACCATTTGCTGGCTTCGTACGTTGGCCGTCCTACCCCACTGACCTATGCGCGCCGCCTCTCGGAGCAGTTGGGCGGCGCGCAGATCTACCTGAAGCGCGAAGACCTGGCGCATACCGGCGCGCATAAAATCAACAATGCGCTCGGACAGGCCCTGCTGGTCAAACGGATGGGCAAACGGCGCATTGTCGCCGAGACCGGCGCGGGGCAGCATGGTGTAGCCTCGGCTACCTCTGCTGCTCTGTTGGGGCTGGAATGCGTGGTTTACATGGGAAGCGTGGATATGCAGCGCCAGGAGCCGAATGTTTTTCGCATGAAGCTGCTTGGCGCGGAAGTCCGCCCGGTGACCTCCGGGACACAGACCTTGAAGGATGCCATCAATGAAGCCATCCGCGATTGGGTGACCAATGTGCAGGACACCCATTATTTGTTGGGCTCGGCTTTAGGGCCGCATCCCTATCCGACCATGGTACGCGAATTCCAGTCGGTGATCGGGAGGGAGGCCCGCGAACAAATGTTGATGGAGGTGGGCCGCTTGCCCGATACCGTGATTGCCTGCGTAGGTGGCGGCTCGAATGCCATCGGCATCTTTAGCGCATTTCTGGAGGATGAGCAGGTTGAGTTGATCGGTGTGGAGGCAGGTGGGAGCGGCATCGCGTCCGGCAGGCATGCCGCGCGTTTTGGCGACCCGCTGCGTGGGCGCCTGGGCGTAATACACGGCACACGGACCTACGTGCTTCAAGACGAGGACGGTCAGATCGCAGACACGCACTCCATTTCAGCAGGACTTGATTATGCAGCCGTTGGTCCGGAACATGCCATGTTGCGTGATGCCGAGCGGGCATTTTACACCTCGGCCACGGACGAAGAGGCATTGTCTGCCTTCTCGCGGCTGTGTAAGTCTGAAGGGATCATCCCGGCCCTGGAGTCGTCGCACGCTGTTGCGGAGGTGCTCAAGCGTGCCCCGCACATGAGGAAAGACCAGGTGATCCTGGTCAATCTCTCGGGGCGAGGGGACAAGGATTTGAATACCGTGATCAAAGAGATGGAACTATGAACCGCATTGATGCTGCATTCGAACACAAGCCCATTTTTATGCCCTATTTTCCAGTGGGATACCCATCCTTGGAAACGTCGCTGGATGTCATCGAAGCATTGGCAAAGAACGGTGCAGACCTGATCGAGGTGGGTCTCTCCTTCTCCGATCCGTTGGCGGACGGGCCCGTCATTCAAAAGGCCACGCAAATCGCGCTGGAAAAAGGGATCACGGTAAAGAAATCACTGCAGGCCGTGGCAGAGTTGCGTGGGCGCGGCGTGACTGTTCCGTTGGTGATGATGGGATACTACAACCCCATCCTGGCGTTTGGCCTGGATGAATTCTTCGAGCAGGCGCGCTCAGCCGGTGTGGATGGCTTCATTATCCCCGACTTGCCTCCCGAGGAAGCTGGAGAATTCAGGCACGCCGCTACACCGGCATCCACCCATGCAGGTCTGCCTCTGATCAGTATGGTAGCCCCTACAACTCCTCCCGATCGGATGGAGATGATTTCACGCCAATCGCAGGGCTTCATATATCTCGTCAGTGTGACTGGCGTAACGGGCGCGCGCAATGACATTCCCGATGGACTGCAAGAGCTGGTTGCGCGTGTACGCTTACACACTTCCCTGCCGGTCTGTGTTGGGTTCGGCATCGGGACTCCGCAGCAGGCAAAAGCCGTGGGAGCCATGGCAGACGGGGTGATCGTTGGTTCAGCATGTGTCCGGTCGATAGGCGAGAGTGCGTCTCCCGTTGATATCGCCAAAGAATTCGCCGGGAGCTATCGCGATGCCCTGATGTTGCGTTAAATCCGCTCTTGACGTGTTTGGTTCATCCGCGTAAAATAGGCACCAATATGCTTAAGTCGCAGTCTTGGTTTGCATTCTACTTTTATTACGGCCTCCGAAACACGGTTGCCGTTGGCGGCGCTTAAGTAGACAGAAGGAACAAGCTGGATGACTTAAGAGCGAGACCACACGGTCTCGCTCTTTTTTTATTAATCACTTAACTAAAAATGCCGCATCTACTCACACTCGTTTCATCCCCGGTGATCGTGGTTTAAAAGTACCCGAATTTTTGGTATTGGCGGGCGTACGCCCGCCAATACCAAAAATTCGGAATTCTCCCTCCCCTTTAGGGGAGGGCCGGGGTGGGGTAGGGAGTAACTACAAAATATCTTGCCAAGGAGCTATTATGACTATTCGTGGTGTTCGTGGAGCGATCACTGTCTCGGCCGACCAGCCTGATCTGATTTTGAAAGCTACACGCGAATTGCTGGATGCAATTTTAAAGGCCAATGCCGGTATGGATCCGGAAGACATTGCCAGTGTATTTTTTACGGCAACGGAAGATCTCGTTTCGACGTTTCCCGCGCAGGGAGCCAGGCAAATGGGCTGGGAACTCGTCCCTATGGTCTGCGCTCGCGAAATTCCGGTACCAAACAGCCTGCCGCATGTGATCCGGGTCCTCGTGCATTGGAACACCGACCGTCCACAGACTGCCATTACGCACGTGTACTTACGCGAGGCGGTCAAGCTCCGCCCCGATCTGATCGGCGCACAATGAACTCGCGGTCATACAAATTATTATCATATCTACTGATAGACCTTTGTAATGCCCCCGAAAAAAATGGACGTGTGCAGGTCGCACACCCCGCACACGTCCATTTTTTTCGGAATCTTTTGCCCCAGGCTGAAAGCGTGAGGCAAGTATGAGCAGTTACTTATTATCTTATATGGAGACGCACACTATGATGATCATTATGAAACCTAACGCCACACCTGAACAGGTGGAAGGAGTGATCCAGGTCATTAAATCACTCGGACTGACTCCGCATCTTTCGCAGGGTGTGGAAACCTCTGTGATCGGTGCAGTGGGCGAAAGCCACAATATCCCCACCGACCGGTTTGAAGTCCTGGACGGGGTTGAATCGGTCAAACGGATCACCCAGCCGTTCAAACTCGCCTCCCGCCAGTTCCATCCTGAAGATTCCGTCTTCCCGTTGGACGGGTTTCAAGTCGGAGGCAATGACATCGCCATTATCGCTGGCCCCTGCTCCATCGAATCGAGGACGCAGATCCTCGAAACGGCGCAAGCTGTCCGTGAGGCGGGAGCCAATGCCCTGCGCGGTGGCGCTTTCAAACCGCGCACTTCTCCGTATTCCTTCCAGGGTCTCGGCGAAGAAGGTCTCGAATACCTTGCCGAAGCGCGTGAAAAAACCGGTATGCCCATCGTGGCCGAGATCATGTCACAGACACAGCTTGACTTGATGGTTAAATACGTGGATGTTCTCCAGGTCGGCGCGCGCAACATGCAGAACTACAATCTGCTGCGCTCCATCGGCGAGACCCGCACCACCGTCCTGCTCAAACGCGGACTCTCCGCCACCATCGAGGAACTCTTGATGTCGGCTGAATATATCCTGGCAGGCGGCAACCGTCAGGTTATGCTTTGTGAGCGCGGCATCCGCACCTTCGAGACGGCCACACGCAATACCACCGACATCAATGCCATACCGGTTCTCAAAAGCCTTACCCACCTGCCGGTGATTCTCGATCCGAGTCATTCCACAGGCAATGCCGATTACGTAGCGGCTGTAGCACGCGCTGCCGTGGCGGCCGGTGCGGACGGGTTGATCATCGAAGTCCACCCGGACCCCGCTCACGCTCTCTCCGACGGCAAACAATCTCTCAAACCGGAGAAATTCGCCGAGCTGGTCAAACAGGTCGGTGCCATCGCACAAGTCGTGGGACGCCGCATTGCTCCCATCGACCATACGATATCTGCGGGGTGGTAAACATGTCGGAGGATGGCTTTTCATTACAGGATTCAACGGTCGCAATCATTGGCCTGGGTCTGATGGGCGGCTCATTGGCCCTGGCTTTAAAAAAACATTGCCGCGCCATTTATGGCGTTGACTCGCATGAAGCGACCCTCGAGCTGGCTCTCTCCAAAAACATCGTTGACCGCGCCGAGGCAGATCCCGCTAAACTCCTGCCTCAGGCCGACCTCGTTATCTTGGCCACGCCTGTACCCGCTATCCTGGCCCTCTTGCAGCGCCTGCCCGACCTTATCCCAAACCCCTGTATCGTATTCGACCTGGGCTCCACGAAGAGCCGGATCGTAGAGGCCATGTCGCGCCTGCCGGAACGCTTCGACCCGATCGGGGGTCATCCGATATGCGGGAAGGAAAAGTTGTCGCTGGAAAACGCAGAAGGCGGGTTGTTTCGATCCGCTCCTTTTGTTCTTGCTGCTCTGCCGCGCACCACTCCGCGGGCGTACCAGGCCGCGCAGCAGATCATCCTTGCCGTCGGCGCACAGGCCATCCAAATTGATGCAGCCGAACATGATCGCCTGCTGGCATTTACCAGCCACCTTCCTTTTCTCGTCGCCTCGGCACTGGCATCCGCGGCTCCTGAAGAAGCCGTAAAATTAGTTGGCTCGGGTTTTCGATCCACCAGCCGCTTGGCCGGGACGCCGTCATCCATGATGTTGGGAGTGCTGGAATCCAACCGCGAAAATATCCTGGCCGCCATTGACCGCCTGCAAAATGAATTAACAGCATTTGAGTCTGCTCTTTCTTCCAAAGATTCTAAAGAACTTCTTTTCCTCTTGGACAGGTCGCGTGCCGCTTATCGAACATTTTTCCAATAATGATGTCCACCCTCGAGATCATCCCCATCCCTCATGCTCTTCAAGCCGCGGTTCGCGTTCCCGGCTCTAAATCGATGACCAACCGCGCCTTGCTGATCGCTGCCCTGTCCACCGGTGGAACGCTCCTAACGAATGCCCTCTCCTCGGACGATACGCAGGTCTTTGCCCGGGCGTTACAGACCTTAGGCTTCGATGTTCGGTCCGACCCGGCCCACATGGAAATAAGCATCACCGGCCTTGGCGGGCATATTCCGGCAAAACAAGCCCGGCTGTATTGCGGCAACGCCGGCACCGCTGCGCGCTTTCTTTCCGCCTTTCTCACACTGGGTCATGGCGAATATGTTCTGGATGGTGATGAACGTATGCGCCAGCGTCCCATTGGTGATCTTGTCTCCGCGTTAACGCAGTTGGGAGCGTCTGTGGAAATGCCGCCCTCGAATTGTCCCCCAGTAAAAATATTGGCGTCTGGTCTATCAGGTGGACAAACACAAGTCACCGGGGATATTTCCAGCCAATTCCTTTCGGCCTTATTGATGGTGTCTCCTTATGCACAGCATCCGGTCGAGATCAAGGTCACAACCGGATTGAATTCCAAACCTTATGTGGATTTAACGCTGGCCATAATGTGTGACTTTGGTGTTGAAATCGAAAGAAGGGGATATGAATACTTCGCCATTCATCCCGCCATATATCGGTCAAACGGTATCTATCCCATCGAATCGGACGCCTCGGCGGCCTCTTATTTTTTTGCCGCACCTGCCATTTGCAAAGGGACGGTGCGCGTCGAGAATATCACCCGCCGTTCCAAACAGGGTGACATTGCCTTCCTCGATGTTCTTCAGAAGATGGGCTGCACTGTCACGGAAGGCACGGACTACATCGAAGTAACCGGTCCTGCGGAATTGCGAGGCATGGACGCGGATATGCGGGACATACCTGATACCGCACAGACCCTGGCCGCGGTTGCCCCGTTTGCGTCGACCCCCACAACTATTAGCGGCATTACAGTCGGCTCGTTCTAAAGAGACCGATCGCGTCTCTGCCACCTGCACCGAGCTGACCCGTCTCGGTGTTCAGGTGGAGGAACATGCCGGATGGATTGACGATCTATCCGTGTAAATCCATTCATCCGGCCACGGTTAAGACCTATAACGATCACCGCATGGCGATGGCATTTTCGCTGATCGGTCTGCGCGTCCCGGGCTTGACGATTGAGAATCCCGGTTGTGTTTCCAAGACCTTTCCCAATTATTTCGACGTAGTGGAGACTTTACGATGATCCGGCTTGGTCTTATCGGTTACCCACTCGGCCACAGCCTATCGCCAAAGCTTCACACTGCCGCGCTCCATGCCTGTGACTTGCAAGGCGTTTATTCACTATATCCTGTTGAGCCAGGCGATATCCAATCCCTCGGGGGCCTGCTCGATCAAGTTCGCACCGGTGAACTGACCGGTTTGAACGTGACCATTCCACATAAACAAAGCGTCATTCAGTTTTTAGACGAATTGACGCCCAGGGCCCGCGCGATCGGTGCGGTCAACATAATTTATCTCAAACATGAAAAATTGATCGGCGATAATACCGATGCTTCCGGTTTTCTTACCGATTTAAATAGTTTCCTTCATGAAGATCCTGCTTCCATCGTTGAAAAGTCCGCCCTGATCCTCGGTGCAGGAGGTTCTGCCCGCGCGATAGTCTATGCTCTTGAGACGAAGCTGGCTGGACGATCACCATTGCGGCACGGCGTATCGAGCAGGCGCAAGCGTTTGCGAGCTCTCATAGTTGCGTAACAAACTATGATTCATTGCATATCACCGGTTTACTTTCTAATATTCGTCTCATCGTCAATTCCACTCCTGTAGGCATGTACCCAAACACCGATGTCATCTCCCTGGATCGATCGGCTTGGATTTTCCAAAAGAGGCGGCCGTATATGATCTTGTCTACAATCCACGCGAGACTCAGTTGGTCAAACAGGCCCGCGCCGCAGGATTGCGAGCCACTACGGGAGCGGGTATGCTTATCGAACAAGCTGCGCTATCCTTTCAACTTTGGACTGGGCATGACGTTCCTCGCAGTGTCATGGCTGGTGCAATTAACGGGACCGATCGTTGATCCCTTTCCCTCAAAACCATTCCCGGAGGCTTTATGTTGCGTTTTCTCACTGCAGGTGAATCCCACGGCCCATCCCTGACTGCCATCCTGGAAGGCATTCCCGCCGGTCTGCCGCTTCCTGCGCAGGTGATTGACCGTGAATTGGAGCGTCGGCAGCAAGGGTATGGCTCGGGTGGCCGCATGAAGATTGAAAAGGATACTGTCGAGATACTCGGCGGTGTCATGGCAGGCGAGACAACCGGTGCCCCCATTGCGCTACAGGTATTGAATGCCGACCACGTCAAATGGAAAGGTAAAGCCGTAGAGCCGCTGACGTCGCCGCGTCCGGGCCATGCAGACTTGACGGGCGCTGTCAAATATGGCTATCGCGACCTGCGTCCGGCCCTGGAACGTGCCTCCGCGCGTGAGACGACCATGCGCGTCGCAGCCGGCGCGGTGTGCAAACATTTTTTGATGCAGTTCGGTATCATGGTCGGCGGATACGTACGCTCCATCGGTGAAGTTAATTCTGATCCGGGCGATATGCCTTATCTCGAGCGTTTCGAGCGCGCCGAGCGGAGCGATGTCCGTTGTCCGGAAGAGGCTGCTGCGCAGCGTATGCGGGCCCGCATTGAAGAGATCATCCACGGCAAGGATACTCTCGGCGGTATCTTGGAGATTGTTGCCCTCGGCGTGCCTGCCGGTCTGGGTTCGTATGCGCAGTGGGATCGCCGGCTCGAAGCGCGCCTGGCGATGGCCCTTATGAGCGTACAGGCCATGAAGGGGGTGGAAATTGGGGATGCTTTTGAAAATTCAAAGCTGCCCGGCACACAAGCGCACAATTCGATAAGACTTCTCTCTTTCCAAGACGGGAGGATCGCAGGAAGTACCTCTGACAAGGGAGACCAATCGTGCAGGGGGTATCGAGGGCGGCGTAAGCAATGGTCAGCCGATTGTTATGCGGGTCGCCATGAAGCCGATTGCCACGACCCTCACACCCCAAATGACTGTGGATCTCGCAACCGGAAAGGAATCACCGACTACCTACGAGCGTTCGGATTTTTGTCCGGTTCCGCGCGCTGTACCCATCCTCGAAGCGATGGCGGCCTTTGTGCTGGCGGAGGCCCTCATCGAAAAGCTCGGCGGTGACTCGCTGTCCGAAATGAAGCCGCGTTTTGAAATGCTGCGCAAGGCGGACCCTTGCAGGATCTTCCGATGGACAATACCGCACACGTCTGGTGGGAATGAATATGGGTCATATCTTTTTATACGGCCCACCCGCCAGCGGAAAATCGACCGTCGGCAAAATCCTCGCCGAAAATCTCAACCTGCCTTTCGTTGACCTTGACGACCGGACGAGACAAGCCGCCGGTATGGATATTCCCCAGGTAATGGCTGAACGTGGCGAAGCGGGCTTCCGTGAGCTCGAATCCGCCCAGTTTGAGCGGCTGGGTATGGAATCAGATTCGGTTGTCGCCTTGGGAGGCGGTACTCTGCTTCGCGATGAAAATCGGGCCCGCGCCGAATCGAGTGGCGAGATCGTCTGCCTGGATGCCGGACTTGATACTTTACTCCAGCATCTGCAAGATCAGCCCAGTTCGCGGCCTTTGCTGGCAGGCGATCTCATCAGAAAAGCTTTCAGCTACTTCTGGCCGCCCGCGCTGCCCATTATGCCTCCTTCCCCACCCGCCTTGATGTGGATGGCCAAACTCCAGACCAGGTAGCCTGGCAAATTCAGTGTGCTCTCGGACGGTTCAATCTGCGAGCGATGGGTGCAGGATACGAAGTCTTGATTCAATCCGGCGGCATTGACTCGCTCGGTGAGCTGCTTCAATCGCACGGATTACAGAATCCAATAATTGTCACCGATGTCAACGTTGCCAAATTCCATGCAGATCATGCCCTCGAATCGCTGCGCCGTTCTCGATACAAGCCAAATATGTTGTCCGTCCCGGCGGGTGAATCTGCCAAGACACTGGATACGGTTTCCAGTCTATGGCGGGGTTTCCTGGAGGCGGGGCTTGATCGAAAAAGCACCGTCGTGGCCCTGGGTGGAGGCGTGGTAGGTGATATGGCCGGCTTCGCCGCCGCGACCTTCATGCGGGGAGTGGATTGGGTGGCCGTCCCAACCACCCTCCTTTCCATGGTGGACGCCTCTCTTGGGGGTAAGACGGGGTTTGACCTGCCCGAAGGAAAAAACCTGATCGGCAGTTTCCATTCCCCATGTCTCGTTTTGGCCGACCCGCAAGTGTTGGGCACCCTGCCTGACGTTGAGCTTCGTTCAGGCCTGGCGGAAGTTGTGAAGCACGGCATCGTTGCCGACCCTGGTTTGTTCGATCTGTGTGCAGGTGGATTAAAGGCTGTTATGAACAACCTGCCGGAGATCATCCGGCGCGCCATGGCAGTTAAAATAAAGATCATCGAAGAAGACCCGTTTGAAAAAGGGTCGCGGGCTGCTTTGAATTTGGGTCATACCGTGGGCCATGCGGTGGAATCTGTCAGTGGCTATAGTCTGCGGCATGGCGAAGCCGTATCGATTGGCATGGTGGCGGAAGCAAAGCTGGCTGAATATTCAAATATCGCCGGCCAGGGCTTGACATCGCAGATTGCCGAAGTGCTTTCGGCGCTGGGGTTGCCCATCTACATCCCGCAAGGTCTCTCGAAAGAGAAACTCATTCACGCCATGCAGTTCGATAAGAAAAAAGCCGGGGGCTCGGTTCGCTTTGCCCTTCCGGTGCGGATCGGCAGTGTACAGGTGAATGTGGAAGTCAAGGATTTGGAGTTGTTGTTCAAGGAGAATTAAATGAAGATACCTGGTTTTGCACGGGCCGAATTTAAACCTGCTTGGTAGCCGCGAGCCTGACATCTATGGGCGCATGACATTAACTGAGATTGATCAACGCCTGGTCTCGCTTGGCCGCGAACTGGGCGTGGAAGTTCGCACTATGCAGTCGAACCATGAGGGCGCCTTGATAGATGCCTTGCAGGATGCCCGTACCTGGTCGGATGGCGTCGTGTTCAATCCCGCCGGGTATGGTCATACCTCGGTCGCTTTACGTGACGCCATCGCCGCGCTCGGAATTCCCGTTATTGAAGTGCATCTCTCCAACGTATATGCGCGCGAAGAGTTTCGCCACAAGTCGCTCATTTCGGCCGTATGCAAGGGAAAAATATCCGGTTTCGGCTGGCAGTCGTACACCCTCGGATTAAGAGCCCTGGTTGACCTGAATCAGGCGAAAGATAATAAGTAACTCACATTCCCCTCTCCAAATCGTAGTTTGATTTGGGGAGGGGTTAGGGGAGGGGTGTGTACGCGATTGCTCTCACTTCCAGCAGGGGCTTCGCGAAACATAACATCCCTGTTCTTGTTCTTAGGGGACTCTGTCGGTTAGCATTTCTCAAGCGTCAAATAAGATGCGATTGCCCAACTAGTTTTCCTTGACTTAAGTCCACATCTGTCACTATAATACACAAAATATCAATTTTTGTGCAATATGCGCAAAAAATATAAGGGAGAGGCTGTAAATGTCTGACAGTGACGAACGCAAGCAGCAGATTCTTGATGCGGCAGCAGCCGTCATCATCCGGCTGGGATATGACAAGTCAACCATGAGCGATATTGCAGAGGAAGCGGGCGCAAGTCGCAGGACGGTCTACCTGTATTTCAACGGGAAAGAAGAACTTTTCGAAGCGCTCCTGTATCGTGAATATATGCAATATTCCCTAGCCTGGTTGGAATATATCGAGGCGGATCCGCGCGGCGGGACTGTCGGTGGGTTCTACCGGGCTCTCTTTCACTCCGTGAACAGTCGTCCCTTGATCGCCGCTATGCTGCGACGTGACCGGCGCGTGATCGGCAACTATCTGCGCAAGCGAGACAACATCTTCGCCCAAATGGAGTCTGGCGTGAACACTTCCGATTTCTTTCATTCGCTGCAGGCGGCAGGGGCGATTCGCAAGGATATCGATGCGGCCGTGATCTTACACATCATCGAAATGCTGTCTTACGGCCAGTTGACAATCGGAGATTTCAAACCGCTTGACCAGTTTCCACCCTATGATGCGGTCATGGAAGCACTGGCCGACATGATGGATCGCGCGCTACGACCGGAAAATGGTGGCAATAGTAAGGCGGGTAAGGCCATCATCCGGCAAATTACCGCTGCGGCACGAGCGCAGATGGAGCAGATTAAACAGATAAAGGACACGAAGCAGACGATACGAAAGGGTATGACCAATGACAACCGATAAGATCCAGTTCACAAAAGAAAAAGAAACGATGCTCATGACCTTGAGCGGTCGAGCGCTTCAGAGCCAGTGGAAGAATCCCATCTTGCGCGATCCTTGGGCTGAAGAAGCGATGCGGCATATCGATTACGACATCGGCAAGCAATACGGGAGATTAGGCTGGATGATGTGGGGCGAGATCGGATGTACTATCATCGCCACGCGCGCCGCGACCTTTGATCTACTCACGAACCGCTATTTGGCCGATCACCCGGATGCAATCGTGCTCCACGTGGGCTGCGGCATGGACAGCCGTGTTTTCCGAGTCGATCCGCCTGCCAGTGTCCAATGGTTCGATGTGGATTACCCCGATGTGATCGACCTGCGCCGCCAACTATTTCCCGAACGGGGTGCCGCCTATCACATGATCGGTGCACCGCTGGACGATTTGCGCTGGTTGGACGAAGTCCCCCGGGACCGGCCTGGGCTGCTGATCGCCGAGGGGGTGCTGCACTACCTGAGCGAACCGCAGGTGAAAGCGCTCCTCAATGCGGTGGTCGCTCACTTCCCCGGCGGTCAGATGATCTTCGATATCTGCAATTCGATGATTGTAAAAAGAGCAGGCTCGAACGTCGGGGGCACGGGTGCAACCTACAAGTGGGGACTGGATGACCCCCAGGATATCAAGCAGCTTGAGCCGAAGCTTGAACTGATCAAGGAATTCAGACCAAGCGAACAGGTCGCGTTTTCCCAATTCCCGTTATGGTGGCGGGCCCTTTACCGCGTCCAGGAGGTCAGCTCCACGCTGCGCAGGATGGAACGTACTATAGTCTATCGATATTAGCACACAAGTCTGGAATCACGATCCTGGGTACACCTGTGCCACTCGTCGGCCTCCAGCGCCATTACACCTAGATCCTGGATCTGCGCGTCAGCCGTAGGGCAAGATGGCATCTTGCCATATAAGGTGATGGTTATTTTGTCGCAAGCCGAACAATTATGGCTTTGCGCTGTAATAGCAACGGTGAATCTAAATCACATCGGTTCCTTTCCATAAAATGGGTGTATCATAATAGTGTTTCAAAGGGCGGGATAGTTATTGCTTTACAGCGACCCTAAATTGCCGCTGTTCATTATCCATCTGGAGGTCGAATGACTTTTGCTCGAAAGATTTTAGTGCCGCTATTGATTCTTACCGTGCTGTTGACTGCCTGCGGCAGCGGCCTGGCTACGTCCACACCCGTGGACGCGAATTCCGTATCCACGTCACTGGTCGGCACGCTGGTCGCTTCACTTTTTCAGACACAGACAGCTATGGTTCCACAGGTCTCCACTTCAACGCCGGTGCCGCCCTCACCCCTATCGCCCCTGAACACTGCGGTCTATCCGACCATTAATTTTCAGACTCCTACGACAATATATTATTATCCAACCCTCGGTACCCTTACACCCATCATTACCGGCACCGTGTTCACGCCCACGATCGATCCCCTTTCATTGGCATCCGGCTGCAACAACATGGCCTTCGTCCGTGATGACACCATTCCGAGTGGGACGGTCTTAAGTCCAAAACAGGACTTTGTAAAGACCTGGAAGGTAGCGAATACGGGGACCTGCAAATGGGAATATCAGTATCAAATTGTGCTTGTAAGCGGAAATGCCTTCAATGCCAAAAATGGAAAACTTAACAGGGTTGTGGATGTAGGGAACTGGGCGCAGATTTCCCTCGGCATGGGCGCTCCTAAAAACTCAGGCGACTATACTAGTTATTGGCGGCTGGCCGACCAGAATGGCAGCCAGTTTGGAGCAACATTGGTCGTTTCCTTCACCGTGAGCTACCCAACGAACACGCCGGTTCCTTCAACGAAAACTCCTACCAAAGCCCCAACGAGCACTTCTGTTCCGCCTTCGGCGACCGTTCCGCCCTCAACTTCTACGCCAGAACCAACTGACACCCCTACTCCATAAGTTAGTTTCTAAGTAACCCTAGAGGTCTTTCTTAACCGCAAAATACAAATTCAATAGGACATATTTGTTTCAAAAGCATCGTTGACGCAAATCAAGCAGACCTTTA
>CAVWHR010000020.1:0-7351 GCA_963754835.1 uncultured Chloroflexia bacterium
CGCAGGCGTGATCGATTCATCCGCCGCTTGCGCCGCAGGTGGCAGGTTGGCATCCGCTGCAGGCTTGCTCAACGTTACGTCGGAAAGCCAATCCGGCATTTTCATCGAAGCGAAGATCGCATCTACGTCGTTGCCCGCATCGGGGGGTTCTGTGAAGGCAGCAGCAGGAGAAGCAGGTTCCTGGGAAGCGGGCTGTTCCGGTTCGAAAACTGGGACGACCGGTTCGCTGGGCTTGGAGCTTTGCGGCTCTACCGGCTTGAGTGACGAGATCCAATCCGGCAGTTCCGTCAGATCGGGTTGTTTCTCAGGGACTGGCTGCGATGGGACTTCAGTTGGCTCTTCCGCTTTGGGTGGGCTGGCAAAGGACTCTTGTGCAGATGGGCCGCTGGTCTTTAGCCAATCGGGCAATAGTTCTCCTGGTACGCTCGCCGGTTCTTGCGTAGCAGCAGGCTCCTGCTTCTGTCCAAGACCTTTCAACCAATCCGGCACGTCGATCGACGCTGCCGGTGTAGCTGCAGGTCCCTCTCCGGCAGGCGGCTGCTGGCCGGCCGCCGGTGTATCGGCATCGAGTTTCTTTATCCAGTCTGGTATATCCGTTTCTTGTGCAGGCGCGGATGCTGGCTCATCCTTACCGAGGTCCGCTGCGTGGATATCCAGGCCCTTGAAAACATTGGAAGCTTCCGGGATGGGGGGCGAAACGTTGGGTTTGTCCGGTTGGATCGGAGCCGGTTCAGGCTTCTCGTCTGGGGCGAAGGCGGAACCGGTAGCTTGTTTGAACCATTCGGTCAGTTCATCTTTATCGGGCGTGGATGATTGTCCCGCCCATGCCGGCCTTTCATCCGCCGGAGGAGTCTTGCTGGGTTCATCGTCATGACCGAGTTCGACCCATTTGACCTGTGAGCTTTCGGGCTCGCTTTTTTTCTTCCTGGCAGGCGCGCCGGTGATGCTGTTCAGCCATTCGGGAGCATCATCTTCTTCATCTTCATTTTTGTTCTGGGAGGCAAGTCCGGCCAGCAGGTCGGGCACTTCCGGGAGCGGCTTGGTTTGTTTTTCTCCGCCGGATATTTTTGTGGAGGGCTCCTCCTGCGCCGATTGACGCGCTTGTTTGCGCGCTTCGCGCAGCCATTCCGGAAGTATGGGTTCAAGCTCGGCAGTCACTTTTTTGGTTGGTGCCTGGCCGGGATGGATGGGAGCGTCCTCGCCTTTGAGCGGGCCCGTTAGCGGCAGTAGACGCGACTGGCAGTTCTGGCAAAACTCCATATCAGCCGGGTTGGCTTCGCCGCAAACCGGGCAGATGATTGGTTCTGCCATTATTTGCCCCCGTACGGGCGGTCAGCGCCGAATAGCACGCGCAGTCCGGTGGTAAGGGTGCCGAGCGCCACACCGATCAAAATACCGCGTGCCCCACCCAGAGCCAGCACGTGCTGGATCCAGGGACGCAGGAAGTTATTCAACGGTCCAATTTCGCCGAACGGCAAAGTAGCCGTCCCGGCTAACATCACCAGGGCGGTCGCAATAAAGAGAATGCTCATCAGGTTTGCGCGCCGGCGCAAGAGTCGGATGCTGGCGTATAGAAGCGTTACCGCCAGCAGGGCCATTAAACTTGCCTCCACCGGCACGATGATGGCATTGACCAGGTAAAGCATACTGGGATGGTCCGGTCCAAGGGCGATGCCGAACACCAGCGTCGCGAATAAACAGACCAAAAGGATGGCGCTGTAAACGGTTCCCTTTTCGCGCTGTGTGATCTTGGTTCCATGCACAAGGATCAGGTTTAACACGCCCACCAGGGCTGCCATGCCTGCCAGGATCACGGCCCAGTTCAACAGCAAACTTTCAACCGGGGCCAGGGCAGGAATAAAATATCCAACCAGCACGATCAGGCCGGTGAGAACAGCAAGGACGAGGGCGACGATACGCATCAAATCATTCCAAATAATTTCAAGCCTGAACCGATGAGTAAGGCCAGGATGATGATCCAGCGTAATATATCCTGTACCGTCAGGCTCGAGGAATTAGAGGCGCCTGCCTCCAGATAGGTGCTGGCTGCAAAGAGTTCCTCCCCGATCAATACCTCCTGTGCGGAGGCAAATAGCGCCGCCTGCGCCGATAGGGCGTCGCTTGACCCGATCAGGAATGCATTCTGGCGTTCAGCGGCCTCGGCCAGCAGTGCAGCTTCCACACCGAAGTGTCCCACCAGCACGGTAGCCGAGACGTTTTCGTCGTGCATTATCGGCATCATCCCGGCCATGGAAGAAAAAGGCGTCATTCCGGTCAAACGGCCGGTGGTAGGTTGATAGAACTCCCCGGCTCCCGCACCCTGATAACCGGCTTCCAGTGTATCCTGTGCAAGCAAAGCCAGGGAGGATTCCCCGGCGGCGGCAATCGGCGGGCGGTCGCTAAGCGATGTCCGTTCTGTCAGATGACGCAGCAGCCTCAGCCCTGCCAGCGGAGCGCCGCCACTTTGTGTAAGCAGGCTGGCGTTTCCCAGCCCGATCAAAAGGCGTGTCCCGTCCTCAACGCTCAAGCCCACTGCGCGATAAAGGCGCGTCATGGCAGGGATGTTGCGCAGTTTCGGGGGCGATTTACGTTTTATCAGGGACAGTATTAAAAGGAGGAAGGCTGAAAAGCCTGCGATGCCCAGCCCCACCAGGTTCATTGGACTTTCCTCCCATCCAAAAGAGAAGCGAAGGCGCGGGCTTCGTCGTCTGATTCAAGCGTGCTGGCCAGTTCGTCGGCGGTCTCACCCAGGAATGGCCGTCCCATATAAAGGGCTTGAGCGAAAAGGATGGCCAGTGGCCGGCCGCCGTCCAGCAGCCAGGAGGCAATGCCGTCCAGTTCGTAGCGGCGCAGATTTTCGGCCCACTGAAGCCAGTGAGCCCGCGGCGACCGGATCGACGGGGTGCTAGTATTAATGTTTGAGCCTGATCTCATGGTCGAAGGACCACCTTGTTTTGCAGGGTAAAACAGTGTACTTCCTGTAGGTCCTGGAACAACCCTATACCCTAAATCGTCGCAGTACATTTAATAGTATATTGTACTTAAAGTACATAATACCTTGTAAAAGTATAGCATATTTTAATTTTCGACTGCCATACAGGAAATGACCAGAATTACAGGGTGGTTGGACCCTATCCGAATACGCCGCCGCGGGGCTGAGTATGGCCAAAGTCGCCGTAGTTCTCACAATCAGATTGGATTTAGCCACTGGGCACCTCAAAAGCAAAATTTTTTATGTTTTCTTCGCGAAGTACAAGTCCTCGTTCTTGCTTTTAGGGGACCCTGTGGGTGGCGAACTCCGCGGTAAAATTTCTTTCTTTGCGTTTATACTTTTTGAGTTCTTCTCAGCGACATTGGCGGTGCACCGTGAAGTGTGTAAGGTCTGCCTGCTCTGCGGATTGCTTTTTTTATTGTTCTTCCTTTGTGTTACGTAGTGTCCTTGGTGTTTAAATTTTTTGTTTTTCTTTGCGCTCTCCGCGAACTTCGCGGTTAAAATTTTTTTATGTTCTTTCACTACGCTCCGCGGTGAGATCTCTTCGAGAAAACCAAGACGCAAATTCCCAATTTTCCTGCCCGACTTCCGGGTCTTTAGTATAATTACCGTTCAATTCACCCGCGGAGGAAATATGACCGAAAAGAAGATCCGTGTGCTGGTGGCGAAACCCGGCCTCGACGGGCATGACCGCGGCGCAAAAGTGGTGGCGCGCGCCTTGCGCGATGCCGGCATGGAAGTTATTTATACCGGCCTGCGCCAAACCCCCGAAATGATCGCGGAAGCTGCCTTGCAGGAAGACGTCGATGTCGTCGGCCTTTCCATCCTTTCCGGCGCGCACATGGCCCTTGCGCCGCGCATCATGGACCTGCTCAAGGCCAATGGACAGGCGCAGGTTAAAGTGTTCATCGGCGGCATCGTCCCCGATGAAGACGTGCCCCGTTTGATGGAGATGGGCATCACCGGCATCTACGGCCCCGGCGCTTCGACGGAAGATATTGTTAAAGATATCCAAAATGCGGTTAAATAAATTGTATCTACTGACCGCTCTGCATAAAGTCCTTAAAAAATCTCTGTTCACATCGTACCCGCAGAGTATCTCTGTTCACATCGTGCCCGTAGGGTATCTCCGGTCAATTTCCGCTTAAGAAACATCCTCGTACAGAGTGCTTCTAAGTCGATATCGGCCTCTGAACGCAGTCCAAAACGTATGTGTTTATTAAGGTTTATCCGTGAAGATCCGTGAAAAATCCGTGTCATCCGTGTACAAAACGCACGTACGGTAAGAATATCTAAATGAAACTGGCAGATTCCATCCTCAACGGCGACCGACTTGCCCTGGCGCGTGTTTTGACGCAGGTTGAAAACAACACACCCGATGGCCGGGCCGCGCTTGATTCGCTTTTTCCTCATACCGGCCAGGCGCACCTGATCGGTGTGACGGGTGCGCCCGGCACGGGTAAATCGTCGCTGGTCAACCAGCTCGCGCTATATTTTCGCGAACAAAAGAAAACCGTGGCGATTGTAGCCATCGATCCGTCCAGCCCCTTTACAGGCGGTGCCGTGCTGGGTGATCGCGTCCGTATGAAGGATTTGAGCGGCGATACGGGTGTGTTCATCCGTTCCATGGCCTCGCGCGGTTCGCTGGGTGGGCTGGCGCAGGCCACTGCCGGCGAGGTGCAGGTCTTCGACGCGGCAGGTTATCAGGTCATATTAATTGAAACGGTCGGCGCGGGGCAGGGAGAAGTGGACATCGTTCGCCTGGCTCATACCACCCTGGTAGTGGAAGCGCCTGGCCTCGGCGACGACATTCAGGCCATCAAGGCCGGTATCCTTGAGATCGCCGACATCCTGGTGGTGAACAAGGCCGACCGTCCGGGCGTGGAGAACACCGAGAAGGCCCTCAAGTCCATGCTGGATCTCGCTCACCCGTTGCAAAGAGTTTATCTGCATCACGGTAAAATCGAAAGCACCGGCGTTCGGCCTGTCCTCGATGCAGCGCACACGAAGGAAGAGAACAAGAGTACGGATGAGTTGTGGATACCGCCCATTCAAAAAACAATCTCGACCGAGGGGAAGGGTATCCCTGAGTTGGCCGAACACATCGCGAAGCACGCCGCTTACTTGCGCAGCAGCGGTGGTTGGGCGGCTCGCGAGCAGGCCCGCCTGGAATCCGAAATGGAGGTCATCCTTCATCAGAGGCTGATGAGCCAGTTCCGCGAACGCGTCTCACAGGCGGACTACGATGAGGTTATACATCAAGTCTTTAATAAAAGTATTTCACCGTGGGAGGCGGTCAGCATGTTGACAAATGGGAAATCCCTCTCTCCTGCATTCTCAAAGCAGGAGAGACAGGGAAAATGATCTACGGCAAACATATCCGGCTGCGCGGCGTCGAACGCAGCGACATTCCCCGGTTCTACGAGTGGTTGAATGACCCTGAAGTGACCGAAGGCTTGTCGCTTTATTTACCCATGTCCATGACCGACGAAGAGCAATGGTTCGACAGGGTCTCACGCGCAGACGAGCACGAGAAGCCGCTGGCGATTGACCTCAAAGACGGCGATGGCTGGCGGTTGATCGGGAATAGCGGCATCTTCAACCTGGAATGGACAAATCGCTGTGCTGAATTCGGGATATTCATCGGCGAGAAATCCCTCTGGAACAAAGGCTACGGCACAGAAGCGGTAGAATTGATATTGGAGCATGGGTTCGGTACTTTGAACCTGAATCGGATGTATTTGCGAGTTTATTCAACAAACCCACGAGCAAGGCGTTCATACGAAAAAGCCGGGTTTATTCCGGAGGGCACATTGCGCGAAGCGGTTTACCGGCATGGGAAGTATGCCGACATTCATATCATGAGCGTTTTGCGTTCGGAGTGGGATGCAAGACGGGAGGACAAATGAGTAACCACAGTCACCCGCACGAAATGAAAGTATATGGCGAGATCAAACTCTTCGCAGGCGACGGTTCGCCCGAGCTGGCAAAGAAGATATCGGCCTATCTTGGCTCGCCGTTATGCGAGCGGGAATTGATCGAATTCCCCAATGAGAATCATATTTATAAAACTCAACCAAAGTGTCCGCGGACAGGATGTATACCTGATCCAGCAGACGGCTTCGCCGGTCAACCGCAACTTGATCGAGTTGTTGATCACCCTTCAAACGCTGCGGTTGGATTCAGCAGCCCGCATCACCGCGGTGATTCCCTATCTCGCTTACGGACGTTCCGATAAAAAGGACCAGCCGCGCGTCCCGATCACAGGCCGTTTGATGGCGGACTATGATCGAAGTGGCCGGGGCCGACCGCTATATGACGCTCGATCCACATGCCGGACAGATACAGGGTTTCTTCTCCATTCCCGGCGATGTTCTTACCGCTTCACGCCTCATTATTAGAGAACATAAATCAAACTCTGCGCTCGAAAATGAAAAGTCCCGTGGTGGTCGCAACCGATCTGGGTTTTGCCAAGAAAGCGCGCAACTACGCAGCCGATATGGACATGCCCGTTGCCTTCATCGAGAAGCGCCGGGTTGGCAACGACGCCAAGGTCGAGGCCCTCACATTGATCGGCGATGTAAAAGACTGCGACGTATTGGTCGTGGATGATGAGGTCGACACGGGGGGTTCTATTGCGGAAGCCGTCAATGTCGTCAAGAAATATGGCGCCCATGATGTTTATGTGGCTTTTGTACATCCCATTTTTTCGAATGGCGCACCTGAACGCCTGGCATCCCTGCCCATTAAGCACATCATCACTACCGATTCGGTGCCGATCTCAGCGGAAAAGCTTCAACCCTTGAAGGGCCGTATTACCATACTTTCCGTCTCAGAGTTATTGGGCGAGGTCATCATTCATATTAATGAGACAATAAAGTCATTAATTTAGTAACGTAGGTGCGTACAATGGGTTTGTCCACTGTGACAGAATGAATTAATACATAATCAAAAACAATCAGAGTTATTTCTCAACATAGAAGACTTTCCACCAAACTTCACAACAACATAGTAACGAATGATTGTGTACAGGTACCAGTAACATAAAATCCAATCGTATGCCTCGATACAATACATAGTAAATTAGAAATAGAAAATTTCTGTTAAATCTGGCCACCCATTTATCACATTATGGAACAACACATTCATATTATTAGCGTCCGTTTACAAATAAGAGATCAAAGTTAACTAATTTTGTTAAACTGAAAACAGTAGGTCAATCGGTAAGACATCTAAGTATCACAAATATACAAATCCAACAAAGTAACAGCAACCAAAGTAGTAAATTCCACCACACTTCATGTTACAACATTCAACGAAGTTGGCTCCGCACAAATTAAAAGTTCCCTCAACGTTGGC
>CAVWHR010000021.1:0-28365 GCA_963754835.1 uncultured Chloroflexia bacterium
CATATCTTTTATCTCGCAGTTATTTGTTTTTAAAAAGGATATAATTTCACTTTTTAAAGCTACAGTGCATTATTCGGAGGCAATAATAATTTTTTTCATTAGTAATTTCTCCCAAAAGAGATTTTCTAAATTTCTCAACTCTTATTTTTACGAGATTTAAGAATAAGTCAATAAAAAAACTTTGCTTCACAAGCATATTTGCGTTAAAAAGTTCCATGCAGCAATTATTGACGAAATATTTTAATTATCTTTTGATTGAACGCGGTGTTGTGGACCGCGCCCGGAAGCCGATCCGCACGGCCGACCAGGCAGTGATCGTCGAAGGTTATCTGGATGTGATCGCCCTGCACCAGGCGGGTTATGAGAATGTCGTCTCGCCGATGGGTACAGCCCTCACCGAAGACCAGCTGCGCCTGCTCAAGCGTTTCACGCGCCGGATCGTGCTGGCGCTCGACCCGGACACCGCCGGACAGAAAGCCGTGCTACGCGGACTCGAAGCGGCGCGCCAGGCCATGGACCATGAAGGCGAGCTTGGCTTCGATGCCCGCGGCCTGCTGCGTAACGAGGCCCGCTTGCAAGCCGACTTGCGCGTGGCTTCCATGCCCGATAACCTGGACCCCGATGAGATCGTGGCGCGCGATCCCTCCGAGTGGGCACGATTGATCGAGAACGCCAAACCGATCGTCACGCATGTGATGGAGACGCTGGCCGTCGGGCATGACCTGAAAGACCCGAAGACGAAAAACCAGATCGCGTCACAAGTGCTGCCGTTGATCGAAGACCTGCCCAATGCCATGGAGCGCGATACCTACCGGCAGCAATTGGCGCGCCTGCTCAAAGTGGATGAACGCGCTTTAGCCGGAGGCCAGTCAATGGCTCCACGCGTGCGGCGGCGGAGATTTTCGGGGCAGAAGCAGGATGATGCGCTGCCGCCTGCCGGGATCCCGGTCTCGGTATCGTCCAACCAAAAGGTGGAGGCGTATGTCATCGCCCTGTTGTTCCGCAGGCCCGAACTACTATACCGGTTGGACCGCTTGTTGGGACAATACGGGCTGACACCCTTGGCTGCCGCGGATTTCGAGTATACTGATTATCAGATTTTGTTCGGCCTGATCCGTGCCGCAGTTGAGCAGGACCAGACCGAGCATCATGAGTTCGTAGTGGAGGCAATCCCCGAGTCGCTGCGTGGACTATCGCGTGAACTGCTTGTGATGACTGAAAAGCTCGATCCCGTGGATGAGAAACTGATGGAGGAATTGCTGCGCGGCGTGATCAAGTTGCGCCGCCTGGCAGCGGGTGAGAATCTCAACCAACTGCGCTTTTTACAGGAGGATGCACAGCAAGCAGGCGATTTGCGCGCGGCTTCCTACCAGGACCTGGTGTTACAACATACACATTTATTACGTGACCTGGACCAGGCCCGCCGGAAGATGTCGCTGAGAAGGCTTGAATAAGGTCGAGAGAGTCCCTTCCCAATTGTCTCTATTAAGAAAGACAACATGGCTGTCAGAAAAAAGGCTTTCGATTTAACCCAACGGAAGGTGAAAACAAGGATGCCGCGAAGAGGTTCCATACAGGCCGTAAAGGCAAGAACCAGCACCCCCTCGAAAAGTTCTTCGCGCAAGCTGTCCGCAGGGATGGGGAAATCTAATACACGCGCTTCACACGGCAGGAACGCCCAACCGCAAGAGCCAAACACGTCAGAGACACTACCGGATGAGCTGATCGATGATGTCGAAGATCTGGATATCGTAGAAGCCATCTCCGAAATTCCTGAAGCGGACCTGGTCGAACCCGAAGGGGACCTGCTTGAAGACGAAGCGCTTGAAAGACATCGACCTGAGATTGTCGCGGAACTTTCCGGGGACCCGGTGCGACTCTATCTCCGCGAGATCGGTGAAGTAAAACTGCTCGGCCCCGATGGCGAGTTCCGCCTGGCTACCCTGCTCCAGGCCGATAAGGTGCTTGGAGCATTCCTTCAACGACCGGTGCGTAAGGGCACTTCGCCCATGGTGGGGGGGTATCGCAGCCTGCTGTCCGAGCTGGTGACTTCCTGGACACGGTTTGGCGAAGACGCCAAACGCCTTGATAAAGACCTGCCCGACCTGTGTTCGATGCTGGCGGAGGCGCAATCCCTGCATGATGCATGGGAGATCGACACGCCCTCCTACATGCGTTCTTTTCTCGCCAGCGATCTTTGGGGTCATGACCCTCTCTGGAACAGTATGGTACGAAAGGCTTACAGCGTCTTCATTTGCCTGCACTTGTTACCAGCAGACTATGCGGCCTGGCTTTCGAATCACATCGAGGAGTGTCACAAGCTCCCGGCCCAACAGACCTTCAATCGGAATCTCCCGAATGAGAAGATATTGCTCCGTGAAGTGGAATCAGTGCGGGCCCGAGCGGAAGAGGCCAACCGCGGCATCATTCGCGCCAACCTGCGGCTGGTAGTCAGCGTGGCAAAGAGGTATCTTGGACGCGGCATCTCATTCCTCGATTTGATCCAGGAGGGGAATTTAGGCCTGTTACGCGCGGTCGGCAAATTCGACCCGCGCCGCGGTTATAAATTCAGCACCTACGCGACGTGGTGGATTCGCCAATCCATCAACCGTTCGATCGCGGAACAGGCCCGTACCATACGTATCCCCGTGCATTTGTTTGAATCCATCTCACGCATTTTGCGCTCGCAAAGGGAGCTTACCCAGGTATTGGGCCGCGAACCGACCAACCGGGAGCTGGCACTCGAGGTGGGATATTTGCCGGCTTCGGACGTGCAGGCGATCATGCGGGCCCAGGCCGAGGAAAGGCCGCTTGATTCGGCGCTGCAGCGCAGACTGGAATACGCCACACAAAAAGTGGACCGCGTACTCCGTTCTGCCGAGGAGCCCGTCTCCCTGGATGGGCCGGTGGGAGACGAGGATTCGAGCCAGCTGGGTGATTTCATCGAAGATGAAGATGCACCCTCACCCATCGATGCTGCGGCGCGTACGATGCTGCGCGAACAGATCGAACACGCCCTAGAAGGGCTTACCGACCGGGAACGCCAGGTGCTGGAGCTCCGTTTCGGCTTGACGGACGGCAGGGACCATACATTGGAAGACGTAAGCCGTTACTTTGACGTAACGCGTGAACGCATCCGCCAGATCGAGGCCAAGGCCCTGCGCAAGCTGCGGCATCCCACGCGCAGCAGTTCGTTGAAAGACTATTTAGGGTGATCATAAGTGGTCGTTCGTAAGGCTTTATACTTGTTTTATACTCATTCGGGTGCTTCGCGAAGCGCCCGAATGATCGATAGAAGCAGCGACAGAACCCTTCCATAACCCATTACCCCATTTGCCTCCCATGCAGCAGAACCGCCCCTCTTCATTATTGAACCCGCGCGTACTACTCATCGCCCTGCTTGCGCTGGTGTTCTTCACAATTTTATTGCGAACGGCCTGGGTGGGTGATGATTCGTTCATTACCATGCGCACCGTGGATAATTTCATCCATGGATACGGCCTCACCTGGAACGTGGACGAACGGGTGCAGGCATTTACGCATCCGCTTTGGCTGTTCCTGCTGATGGGGTCGTATCTTGTTACGCAAAATGCCTATTTTGCAGTGATCGGCCTGTGCCTGGTCGTGTCGATGCTGACGGCGGTGATCTTCCTAGTTAAAACACCCGGCGATTGGATCGATCTTATCCTGGCGGCGGCCATATTGATCTTTTCCAATGCGTTCATCGATTATTCCACATCCGGTCTGGAAAACCCGGCCTCGCATTTGATCGCCCTGCTTTTCGTCATCCTCTTCCTGCTCCCGAACGCGAAGATAGACGATGGCAGGCTTTTTCTTCTTGGGCTGCTGGCCGGTCTCGCAACACTCAACCGCATCGATACGTCGCTGCTTTACATCCCGGCGCTCCTGTACCTGGTCGTTACCAGGCGCACCTGGCGGACGGTCGGATTGATCCTGGCAGGCTTTCTCCCATTCGTGATTTGGGAGATCTTCTCGGTCATATATTATGGTTTTCCCCTGCCCAATACTTTTTATGCCAAATTGAATACAGGCATTCCGTTAAAGGTCATGCTCCAGCAGGGTCTGTTGTATTACCTGGATTCGTTCATTTGGGATCCGCTTACCCTGGCGGTGGTTGGCATCGCCCTTTTTGTTTCGACGAAGGATAAGAAGCAGTTGATGCTTGGTATCGGGATCTGCCTGTACCTGGCTTATATTTTGTATATCGGCGGCGATTTTATGAGCGGAAGGTTCTTTTCCACCGTTCTATTGATCAGCGCGGTGCTGTTGGTCAGGCAGGTGCAGTGGATGAGATTTGCACCCAGGATGATCCTGCTGATCGTGGTGATATTCCTTGGCTTTAACGCACCGATAACCAGCTTCAGCATCCCGGTAAAACGCAGCATCCCCACAGACGATACCAGTGGTGTCGGCGATGAACAGGCCTGGTATTATCCGTATTCCGGCCTTGTGAACTGGGGACGCTATCATACGCTCCCAGTCTCTACCCAGGAATGGGTCGAGCTTGGCACGCAATTAAAAGCTACGGGGGAGAAGGTCTACATAGGCAAGGGGATCGGGTACCTCGGTTATTATGCCGGGCCGAAAGTCCACATCATCGATATGTTTGCGATTGCCGACCCGTTGCTGGCACGCTTGCCGGTGAGGACGGATAAGACCTTCCGGATCGGTCACTTCAAGCGCGATATTCCACTCGGTTACGAAGAGACTTTTCGTGATGGAAGGGACGACCTCAAGAACGCGGCGCTGATCAAATATTACGACCAGCTCCGCCTGGTGATCAGAGGGCCGCTGTGGTCGAGTGAACGCTGGTTGGCGATCTGGAAGATCAATACCGGACAATATAATTACCTGCTTGAATCTTATGAGAAAAGCCAGTAAGAGGCTGTTTCTTAGATAATCCGCTGATTACTCAGATGTAAAGAAAAAAATCGGCGAAGCCTGCCGACTCTATGCGAAGAAATTTGAGTAGATGGAATTAATCCTAAATTAATTTGTGTGAAATTAGTCACATTATCTAGCTCATGAAAATCACTTATGATATACTTTGTTCCCAGCGTATAAAACCGCATAACCAAACGTTTCAAGCGTACCAGTTTTGAGGTGTCTATGATGCTTGAGTACATTGCCATTGCCGTCATGATCGCAGTGGCAACTTTGATTGCTGCCATTGCCATTGGTCTGGGGGAACTTTTGGGCCCAAGAAAAAGTCAAAGGTCAAGGATGAGCCGTATGAATCAGGCATCGCGCCCATCGGGCCGGGAACGCGCCGCATGCCGGTACGTTTTTATCTGATCGCCGTGCTGTTCATCCTGTTTGATATCGAAGTCATCTTCTTCCTGCCTTGGGCGGTCGTTTTCCGCCAGCTTGGCTTGTTCGGGCTGGCCGAAATGTCGGTCTTTATCGTTATCTTATTGGTGGGTTACATTTATGCGTGGAAAAAAGGAGCGTTGGAATGGGAGTAGAACAAAAACTTGGCAATATGGGTATCGTGACGACCACGCTGGAAACTGCCGTGAACTGGGCGCGTACGAATGCCATGTGGCCGATGCTGTTCGGCCTGGCATGCTGCGCGATCGAAATGATGGCGGCGCAGGCCTCCGAATTACGATATGAGCCGCTTTGGCATGGAGCTGATGCGCCCCAGCCCGCGCCAATCGGACCTGATGATCGTGGCCGGACGGGTCTCGCGCAAGATGGCACCCGTCCTGCGCCGTCTGTATGACCAGATGCCCGAACCCAAGTGGGTGATCTCCATGGGCGACTGCGCTTCGTGCGGCGGCGTCTTCAATAATTACGCCATCGTGCAGGGCGTGGATGAAGTCGTGCCGGTGGATGTGTACGTGGCCGGCTGTCCGCCGCGCCCGGAGGCTTTGATCCACGGCGTGCTCACGTTATTCGAGAAAGTCAAAGGCGAGAAGTTCAAGGATTTGGCAAAAGTTTAATCAGAACCATGCTCAGGCCGTCGTGGATGACGGTAATCAATTCGCCGTGGATGGCGCGGAGCGGAGTGAATCTGTGGATAATAGACTGGAAAAAATCGTCCAGGTGCTGCAGGAAAAAGCAGCGCGCCACATTCGAAGAGTTTCGCGGCGAAGTGCATGTTTTCGTCAATGCAGAGCAGATCGTTGATGCGTTGACCTTCCTGCGCGACGAGCATGCATTCTCTCTGCTCTCCGTCCTGACGGCGGTGGATTACTGGCCGCAGGAAAACCCGCGTTTCCATGTGATCTACCAGCTCACGTCGCTGACCCAAAACCTGTCTCTGCAGTTGAGGGTCCCAGTCAACGCGGACCAGCCCAAGGTCCCGACCGCCACGGGCGTATTCGAGGTCGCCAACTGGCGCGAGCGCGAAGTCTATGACATGTTCGGCATCGAGTTCGAGGGTCATCCCGACCCGCGCCGCATTCTGATGCCGGAGGACTGGGATGGGCATCCGCTTCGAAAAGATTATCCATTGGGCTATGAAGAACCGCAGTTCACTTTCAACTTTGAAGAGATCGATCTGCGCAAGCCGTACGTGAAGGAATAGTCATGACTGATTATCAGTTGGAAGAAGTTCCGGTCGGCCCATACAAACATCTGGTCTCAGAGCGGGCGGTGACCGGCGAGACCATGTTGCTGAACATGGGTCCGCAGCATCCTTCGACGCACGGCGTGTTGCGCCTGCTGCTCGAGCTGGATGGCGAGATCATCGTCAATTGCATTCCGGATATCGGTTACCTGCACACCGGCATCGAAAAGAACATGGAAGCCAAGACCTATCTCAAGGCGGAAGTGATGTGCGACCGCCTCGATTACATGAACCCGCTGGGCAACAACCTGGCGTATGCATGGCGGTGGAGAAACTGGTTGACCTCGATGTGCCGCCGCGCGCGCAGGCTCTGCGTGTGATCCTGGTGGAGCTGCAGCGCATCGCTTCGCACCTGGTCTGGCTGGGCACCTTCGGCCTCGACCTGGCGGCCATGTCGGTCTTCCTGTATTGTTTCCGCGAGCGCGAAGTGATCCTCGATATTTTCGAACTGGTTTCGGGCCAGCGCATGATGACGACCTACATCCGCCCTGGCGGCTTGTGGCGCGACGTGCCGGTTGAATTCGAGACGGCTGTGCGAAATTTCCTGAAGATCTTCCCAAAGCGGATCGACGAATATGAAGCCTTGCTGACGAAGAATCCGCTGCTTCTGGACCGTGATCGTGGGCATCGGCAAGATTGAGCGCGCAGGATGCCCTCTCCTACGGCGTGACCGGCCCCATGCTGCGGGCCTCCGGCGTGGATTGGGACCTGCGCAAGGCGCGCCCTTATATGGGTTATGAGCAATATGATTTCAACGTCCCGACCCGCACGGAAGGGGATACCTATGCGCGCTATATCGTGCGCATCGAGGAAATGCGCGAATCGCTGAAGATCATCGAGCAGGCGCTGAACAAACTGCCGATGGGACCGGTCAACAGCGAGAACCGCAAGTTTGTCCCGCCGCCGCGTTCGGAGATCGGTACGAGCATGGAGTCGCTCATCCATCACTTCAAATTGTGGACGGAGGGTTTCCCCGCGCCGAAGGCTTCGATTTACAGCGCGGTCGAATCGCCGCGCGGTGAATTGGGCGTGTACCTGGAAGGCGATGGCGGCCCGAAACCGTACCGCGTCCACTGGCGCACGCCGTCCTTTGATAACCTTTCGGTGATCTCTTTGATCACAAAGGGTCATCTGGTGGCTGACCTGATCGCCATCCTCGCTTCGTTGACATTGTTCTGGGAGATATTGACCGATGAGTCTTGCAAAGAAATATCCCAGGGAAGTCAACCAGATCCTGGCCAAGTATCCGCCTGAAAATAAACGTTCGGCGGTCATGCCGCTGCTTTACCTGGCCCAGCGCGAAGAAGGCTACATCACCAAAGACGCCATGCAGGACATTGCAGACCTGCTGGAGATCAGCCTGACCGATGTCGGTGCGCTGGTCGGTTTCTACACGCTGTATCACGATAAAAAGGAAGGCAAGTACCGCATGCAGGTCTGCACCGACCTGCCCTGTGCCTTGCGCGGCGCGGATCAGTTCATGGAATCGCTGTGCGCCAACCTCGGCATCAAGGTCGGCGAGACGACCCCGGATGGCTTCATCACTCTCGAAGCGGTGACCTGCCTGGCGGCTTGCGACAAAGCGCCCATGTTCCAGATCCAGTCCCGGGACGGCCTTGAATATCACGAGAACATGACGGTGGATAAGACCATGGAACTGGTCGAAACGCTCAGAAAAGCCGGCAAGGAGGTGGATTAATGCCCCACATCCTCCTGCGTCATCGCGACATTCCCGACCTCGACAAGCTGGATGTCTACAAAAAGAACGGCGGCTTTGAAGCCTTCAAAAAGGCCGTGACGCAAATGAAGCCGAGCGAAGTGACCGACCTGGTCAAGAATTCTGGCTTGCGCGGCCGCGGCGGCGCGGGTTTCCCGACCGGCATGAAGTGGTCCTTCATCGACAAGAAGATCTGGCCGCATTATGTGGTGGCCAACGCGGACGAGTCCGAGCCGGGCACGTTCAAGGACCGTGAGATCATGGAAAGCAATCCCTTCCAGTTTTTGGAGGGCGTGGCGATTGCCTGCTATGCGGTCGGCGCGAAGGCGGCTTACGTTTATCTGCGCGGCGAGTTCTGGCAGATTGCCGCTTTCCTGGACGAGAAGATCGCCGAGATGGAAGAAGCTGGCTATCTCGGCGACAAGCTGTTCGGCACCGACTACTCGCTGCATATCTATACACATCTCGGCGCGGGCGCTTACATCTGCGGCGAAGAGACGGCCATGCTCGAATCCATCGAAGGCAAACGCGGCCAGCCGCGCATCCGTCCGCCTTTCCCGGCCGTCTATGGCCTGTATGGCAAGCCGACCGTTGTCAACAACGTGGAAACGCTGACCAACGTGCCGATGATCCTCGCCAACGGCGCGGACTGGTACAAGACGATGGGCACACCCGACAGCGCGGGCGTGAAGATCTTCTCGCTTTCGGGCCGCGTGCGCAAGCCGGACAATTATGAACTGCCCTTCGGCACAACCTTCCGCCAGTTGATCTACGAACACGGCGGCGGCGTTCAGGATGGCCGACCTGTCAAGGCCATCATGCCGGCAGGCGCCTCCTCTTCGTTTATCGTGGTGGATGACAAGGTGCTCGACACGCCGATGGACTATGCCTCCGTCCGCACGCTCGGCGCGGACCTGGGTTCGGCTTCCGTGATCGTGATCGACGACACCGTCTCGATCGACTGGATCATCAACAAGACCATCCATTTCTTCAAGCACGAATCCTGCGGCAAATGCACGCCCTGCCGCGAAGGCACGTATTGGATGCCGAACATCATGGATCGCCTTGACGCGGCAAGGCATCCCAGCGCGCGATGTGGATCTGCTGCTCAATGTGGCCAAGCAGATGCAGAACAAATGCCTGTGTCCCGCTCGGCGAGTTCTCCACGATGGCGGTGGTTACAGGTATCGAGAGATTCCCCAGGATTTCAGAAAGCGGTCAAGCCGCTCGAGCGTTCCCGATAACTTAAAAAGTTGTGGGTCATTTGTAATCGGTGACGGAATGAACGTTCCGATCCGAATATCAGATCCATTGTCAACTACCGGAGAAAAATGACGAAACAGGTAACGCTAACCATTGATGGAAAGCAAATAACGGTTCCTGAAGGGATGCTGGTGGTGGATGCTGCCAAACTGGCGGGTATCGATATCCCGGTTTTTTGCTATCACCCGAAGATGGAACCGGTCGGCATGTGCCGCATGTGCCTGGTGGAGATCGGCCGCCCGATGATGGATCGCACCACCGGTAAGGCCATCCTCGACGATAAGGGTGAACCCAAAATTCAATTCATGCCCAAGCTCGAAACGGCCTGCACCAATCCCGTTTCGGAAGGCATGGTCGTGCTGACGCAATCTGAAAAGGCGAAGGCGGGACAAAAGAGCACGGTGGAGTTCCTGCTCACTTCGCACCCGCTCGATTGCCCGATCTGCGACAAAGGCGGCGAGTGTCCGCTGCAGAACCTGACGATGGCTCACGGTCCGGGAAAGAGCCGCTTTCTGTACGACGAGAAAAATGCATCTCGCCAAGAACGTTCCACTTGGGCGAGCTGATCTGTCTCGACCGCGAACGCTGCATCCAATGCGCGCGCTGTATCCGTTTTCAGGATGAGGTGGCGGGCGACGCGGTGCTTGGATTCGACGAACGCGGCCGCTCGACCCAAATCGTCTCTCTCTCCGAACCCGGGGTTTGATTCGGTTTTCTCGGGCAATACCACCGATATTTGTCCCGGTCGGCGCGCTGACCACTGCGGACTTCCGCTTCGGCGCGCGTCCGTGGGAATTAAGCGCTCGGCTTCGATCTGCACGCAATGCCCGGTGGGATGCAACATCACGTTCAACACGCGCCGTGAAGCCAAGGCGGACGGCAAGATCGTCATCAAGCGCGTCATGCCGCGCCAGAACGAAGAAGTCAACGAAATCTGGCTGTGCGACAAAGGACGCTTTGCCTATCACTACGCGGAAAGCAAGAAGCGCCTGAGCAAGCCCATATCCGCAGGAAGGATGGGACAAAGCTTCGGCCGCGCACTTCGTGGGAGTGCCGCAATCAAACTGGCCGGCGGAGGCTTCGTAAAGGCAAAGAAGAATTTGGTGGTGCTGGCTTCGGGCCGGCTTGTCGAATGAAGACCTGTTCAACTTGAAGGCGCTGGCCGACCAGGTCGGCGGCAAGGCCATTCTTTATTCCGACATGGGCGGCGGTGATTTGACCTCGCTGGTCGGTGTGGGGCAGGGAACGAACCTCGGCGAGATGGGCAGCTAGGGAAGATCGACGCCATCGATCGTTGTGATGGCTTCGGACTTGTATGAAGAAGCGCCGATCTGGTATCTGCGCGTCAAGCAGGCAGCGCGAGCGCGGCGCGACCTTGATCGTTGCCAATCCGCGCGAGACCAAGCTGGATCGATTTGCGACCTTTGTCATCCGCTATGCGTATGGCGATGAGGTCAAGACGGTCCAGGATTTCACAAAGAAAGGCAAGATCGGCGATGCCTTTGTGAAGGCCGAGAATGCCGTCATCCTGTTTGGCAGCGAAGGACTTGGCCTTGAAGGCATCCACGGCCTGGCTACGGCCTGCGCACGGGCTTTGAACGATACCGGACATGTCGGCAAGCCGAACAACGGATTGATCGGCGTCTGGCCGCGTGCCAACGACCAGGGTGCGTGGGAGATCGGTTTCCGCCCCGAGGAGGATCTTGCAGGCGCCTTTGATAAGGCCGAAGCGGTTTACATCGTCGGTGCTGACCCTTTGGCGATGGCACGCTTAAGCTCAAGAGCGGGAAGGCGCAGACCGTTCATGGTGGTGCAGGATTTGTTTGAAACCGAGACCGCCAAAATGGCGGATGTGGTTTTGCCCGCGCAGGCCTATACCGAACGCGAAGGCACTTTCACATCGGGCGAACGCCGCGTGCAGCGGTTCTATCCAGCTGTGCCTGCCATTGGAGGGGACGAAAGCCGACTTTGCGATCACTTCGCAGGTTGCCAAAGCAAATGGGCGTCATTCTGGAAGGCACTTCCGCTTCGGTGGTGTTCGAGATCATGGCCGCAGATAATTCATCTTTTGCGGATTTGAATTATGCAAAACTGGCGGAAGTCGAACCGCAATGGCCCATCGTTGGCCGCGGTGACATGTATTACGGCGGCACGACCTATGACAACAAACAGGGGTTGGGCGTGCAGTTGTCGAATGCCGCACAGCGCGGCGAAAAGGTGCGCCTGCCGCAGGTCCAGAAAGACTGCGGCCCTTCGCCCAAAGGAAAAGAACTGCTGGCTGTGCCCATCACAAAACTTTACGATCGCGGCGTGACCGTCTCCACTCGGCGGTTGCTGGATGAAAGGATTGGCGAGGCCTTTGTCGCTTTGCATCCAGCCACTGCTGAAAAGCTTGGCGTGGATAGCGGGCGAGCACGCGAAAATGAATTTCGACGGCGTCAGCTGAAGAAGTGCTGGTGAAGATTGACGATACGATCTCGACGGGTGTGGCGCTTGTGCCGCGTTCGATGGGCTTGCCGATCAGCGGACCGGCCGAGGTGAGCCTGAAGGCCGTGCGAAAGGCTGCGGTGAGGTAACGATGGATTGGACATTCTGGCTTGAATGGTGATCAAAGCCTTCGTCGTGATGTTTGTATTGTTGACGGGCTTCGCCTACCTGACCTTGTATGAACGCCGCGCTTGGCGCGCATTCAAGTGCGCGTCGGCCCGAACCGCGCCGGCTCGCAGGGTTTGCTGCAGCCCATCGCGGATGCGGTCAAGTTGATCTTCAAGGAAGAGTTCACACCCGCGCACGCGGATAAACTGATCTTTGTGCTTGCGCCGATCGTGACCGTGGTGCCGGCCATGATCATTGCGGCGGTCATCCCCCTGGGGACGCAGTTCACGCTGCCGTTTACCAACCGCGTGATCACCTTGTATGTTGCGAATATCAATGTCGGCGTTCTGTATCTGACAGCCATCGCTTCGATTGCGGTGTACGGCATCGTGCTGGCGGGCTGGTCATCGAATAACAAATACGCCATGCTGGGCGGTATGCGCTCGACGGCGCAGATGATCTCGTACGAACTTTCGCTCGGACTGTGTTTTGTCGATAGCGATCCTGCTTGGCAATTCCATGAGCCTGGTGTAAATCGTGGAGGCCCAGAAGGATATGTGGTTTGCGGTGCTCCAACCGGTGGGCGCGCTTGATCTTCATGGTGGCCACGCTGGCGGAGGTCAACCGCGCGCCGTTCGACATGCCCGAAGCCGAGCAGGAACTGACGGCTGGTTATCACTCCGAATATTCGGGCATGAAGTTCGCGTTATTCTTCATGGCGGAATACGAGAAGATGATCGTCATCAGCATGATCGCCGCCACGTTGTTCTTTGGCGGTTATCGCGAGTTCTGGTTCCTGAAAGATACGTTCCTGAGCGTGGACCGCACCTGGTGGCTTGGACCCATTTACCTGCTCTTGAAAGTGATCGTGCTTTTGTTCTTTATGATCTGGATCCGCGCCACCTGGCCGCGCATCCGTTATGACCGGCTGATGACCTTTGGCTGGAAGGTACTGCTGCCGCTCTCGATCGTCCGTGGTTTTCATTACGGCGCTCGGAATCCTGCTGGCACACCAGTTCGGTACAGATCTATATTTGGACAATCCCGGTCCTCTCGATCATGGCCGGGCTGATTACTGTTTTATTGGTGAACATTTCACTGAGAAGGAAGGTGGCTCATGCTTAGAGAGTTGGCGCGCGGTCTCGGTACGACGCTCAAATCCATGTTCGAGCGCACGGTGACCGTCCAATATCCGGAAGAGAAGCGGCAGGTCCGTCCGCGCTTCCGCGGTCGCCATGTGTTGAAACGGTACGATAACGGTTTGGAGAAATGCATCGGCTGTTCGCTGTGCGCAGCGGCCTGTCCGTCGGATGCGATCTTTGTGGAAGCTTCGGAGAATACGGACGAGAAGCGCTTCTCGCCGGGCGAGCGTTATGCCAGCACCTATGAGATCAACATGCTGCGCTGCATCTATTGCGGCTTCTGTGAAGATGCCTGTCCCACGGAAGCGATTGTGCTGGGCGATAATTATGAATTGAGCTTCACCGACCGCCGCGAGGCGATCTATAACAAGGATATGCTGCTCGAACCTGCGCCAGCCGGCGCACAGACCACACCGCAGAAAACGACCCCCGGTGAGTTCACGCGTTCGGTGCCTGAGATGAAAGATCCCCGGGATTGATGGTTTTGAATTTACGATGGACGGTCCGGCATTGGGTCATTGAAAATGATAAATCTAAAAATCGGAAGGTGCAGGTTATCCGCCTGCCAAGGTAGAGTACCATGACTGTTGACCTGCTTCTCTTTTTCATCCTGGCTCTGACCGCCATCGCGACCGCGCTGGGTATGCTGATGAGCCGCAGCGCCGTCTATTCGGCGTTGTTCCTGGTTTTGAACTTTGGGACGGTGGCGGTCTTCTATATTTTGTTGAACGCGCCCTTCATTGCCATGTCGCAGGTCAGCGTGTATGCAGGCGCCATCATGGTGCTGTTCCTTTTCGTCATCATGCTGTTGGGGACGGAGGTGCTGCCTGCCACCAAAGCCCTGCCGTGGCAGAGACCGCTGGCTTTCATTCTGGCAGTGATGCTGGCGGGGGAAGCGAGTCTATCTGCTCTTTTTCCGAAAGGCAGCCACCGGGCAGATCCCTGCAGCCGGTCGAATCGTTCGGCAGTCCGCAAGCGATTGGCCTGGCATTATTCAATCAATATCTTCTTCCTTTCGAGATCACATCCATCCTGCTGCTGATTGCCATGGTGGGCGCCATTGTCCTGACCAAAAAAGAGAAAGGAGGGCAGTAGATGGTACCGGTAACTTATTACGTTGCGCTCTCTGCCATTCTGTTTTCCATCGGCGCGCTGGGCGTACTCGTCCGCCGCAACCCGCTGATCATCTTCATGTCCATCGAGTTGATGCTCAACGCTGCCAACCTGGCTTCGTGGCCTTTACCCGCTTTTATCAGACGCTTGAACGGCCAGATCTTTGTGTTCTTCATCATGACGGTGTCCGCCGCCGAGGTGGCCGTGGGACTGGCGTTGATCGTTACGATCTTCCGCACGAAGCACAGCATCAACATCGATGAGATGAACAGTCTCAAGGGCTAAACCATGACTTTCTTCTACCTCGCTCCCTGGATCGTCTTTCTGCCGGTGATCGGCCTGCTGGTCAATGCTTTTGCCGGCCAGCGGTTCAGCGAAAAGGTCATCGGGACCGTTGCCAGCCTGGCCTCGGGCCTGGCCTTCGTCGTATCCGTACTTCTGGCGTATTCCCTGGCCGGTCATCCCGAGGCAGTCCGCTGGTCGGTCGGTGAGTGGATCCATATGGGCAAACTGCAGCTCGATTGGATCTTCCGCGTCGATACGCTCTCGGTGACGATGATGCTGGTCGTTTCGGGCGTGGGGACGCTCATCCACATCTACGCCATCGGGTACATGCACGAGGACGTGCGCTTCAAATCGGACTAAAGCGGTTCCGCTCGTTTCTTTGTTTTCCTGAACCTGTTCATCGCGGCCATGCTGATCCTCGTCAGCGGCGACTCGTATCTGATGCTCTTCGTCGGCTGGGAAGGCGTGGGACTTTGCTCCTTCCTCCTGATCGGCTTCTGGTATGAGATGGACACGCTGGGCCGTCCATCATGGGCCAACTCCGATGCAGCCAAAAAAGCCTTTATTGCCAACCGCGTCGGCGATTTCGGCTTTCTGATCGCAGGCTTTCCTGATGTTCTGGAACTTCGGCAGCCTGCAATTCGACGCGGTTTTCAACGCGGTGCGCTCCATTTCCGCCGTGAACTCGCCCCTGATCGTTGCGATCACATTGTTCCTGCTGCTGGGCGTGGCCGGCAAATCGGCGCAGATCCCGCTCTACGTCTGGCTGCCAGATGCGATGGCCGGCCCTACGCCGGTCTCGGCCCTGATCCATGCCGCGACCATGGTGACGGCGGGCGTGTATCTCATCGCACGTTCGGCCGCGCTCTATACGGCTGTTCCTGCCGCCCAGTTCGTTGTGGCGATGGTCGGCGCGGTGACCGCCCTTTTCGCCGCTACGATTGCGGTTGGTCAGTACGACATCAAAAAAGTGCTGGCCTACTCCACCATCAGCCAGCTTGGATTCATGGTGGCCGGTGTGGGCATGGGCGCCTTCGCGGCGGGCATGTTCCACCTCGTCACGCATGCCTTCTTCAAGGCTTTGCTCTTTTTATCGGCCGGTTCCGTCATCCTGGGCATGGAGCGCGGACATCATCACCTTTCTCACCATGCGGTGAAAGAGAATCGGAGCCTGAAGTCGCGAACTACCCACGAGGCGGGAAAAACTTCGGCAGGACAAGATGCACATCCTGAAGAAGTATTCGACCCCGGCGATATGCGCAACATGGGCGGATTGCGCAAGACCATGCCGGTCACCTTCTGGGTTTACGTGATCGGCACGCTGGCCTTGGCAGGCATCTTCCCGTTTGCAGGTTTCTGGTCGAAGGATGAAATTTTGGCGGCTGCCTTCAGTCAGGGCTATACCGCTGTTTACTGGCTGTTGACGATCGCCGCTTTCTTCACTGCGTTTTATATGGGCCGCCAAATATGGATGGTTTTCTTCGGTGAAGCCGCGGCATGAAGCCGCCGCGAAAGCGGAGGAAAGCCCCAAGGTGATCACCGTGCCGCTCATGGTATTGGCTGCTCTGTCGGTGTTGGGCGGTGCATTGAACCTGCCTAAAGCGCTTGCCGGAGAAGGCCTGGGAGAAAAACTTTCTTCATGGCTCGGGCAAACGATATCCATCCAGCCCGGCGAGTTCCTTGGCAGCGTTGCGCTGATATCCACCGGCCTGGCATTATTAGCCATACTGGCTCTCCTGGCTTCTGTACGGGCGCGATCCGCTCAAGGTGGGCGACGCAGACCCACTCAAGAAATTCCTCGGCCCGGTCTTCACCGGCATGGAACACAAATGGTTTGTGGACGAAGGTTACAAGGCTTTGTTCATCGACCGCTACGCGGATATCGCCCGCTTCATGGCAGACGTGATCGATGGCAGGTTCTGGCACGATTGGTTCCATGAGAAGGTAATCGTAGGGACGTATAACTTCCTTGCCAATATTGCGCTCGATCGTTACCGTGGATCAACGCGGCATTGACGCCTTTTCAACGGCCTTGGACAATGGACGAAGGAAGCCTCGGCCTCCGTGCGGCGTCTCCAAAACGGATTTGTCCGCAGTTATGCACTGGCGGTGCTGATGGGCGTAGTTGCCATGTTGGGATATTTATTATTCAAGTAATTCCTGCTGCAACGGTTGTTTCGCAAAGCGCTCCCCCTGAAGGTGGAGCAGCACCGTTGAGCAAGAAAACCGAGGTCAATCATGGAATTTATTCTTCAACCCCTCACGCTCCTGACTTTCTTTCCCCTGGTGGGTGTGGTGGTGCTATTATTCTTGAAGCCCGAAGCAAAGGCGGCTGTGCGCTGGACGGCGCTTGTCACCTCCCTGCTTACGTTCGTTATTTCGATCTGGGTGCTGACGATGTTCAACGCATCCAACCCCGACCAGCAATTGGTGGCCCGTTATCCCTGGATCACGGTCGCGGGCTGGAATATCGATTATCACCTCGGCGTGGATGGATTGAGCATCCTGCTGGTTCTGCTGACGACCTTTCTCACTCCCATCTCGATCCTCTCGACCTGGACGGCAGTGGAGGAGCGTGTAAAAGATTTTATGCTCTTCTTCCTGCTGCTCGAAGTGGGCATGGTCGGCGTTTTCCTGGCGCAGGACCTGTTCTTGTTCTACATTTTCTGGGAATTCACGCTCATCCCGATGTATTTCCTGATCGGCATCTGGGGCGGACCGCGCCGCATCTATGCCGCCATCAAGTTCTTCCTGTACACGATGGCCGGTTCGATCCTGATGCTGCTGGCGATCCTGTGGCTGGGCATTTATCAGGGCACTTTCTCCGTCCCCGACCTGATTGCCAAGGGCGGCATCGACCCGCATACACAGTTGTGGCTGTTCATCGCCTTCGCCGCGGCCTTTGCCATCAAAGTGCCGATGTGGCCCCTGCACTCGTGGCTGCCCGATGCCCACGTGGAGGCGCCGACTGCCGGTTCCGTCATCCTGGCGGGTGTCCTGTTGAAGATGGGAACATACGGCTTCCTGCGTTTCAACCTGGCTTTGTTCCCGCAGGCCTCGGTGCAGGCCGCGCCGACGATTGCGGTGCTGGCGGTCATCGGCATCATTTACGGTGCGGCGGTTTCGTACGCCCAGACTGATGTCAAGAAACTGGTCGCTTATTCGTCGGTCAGCCACCTCGGTTTTGTCATGCTGGGATTGTTTGCCCTCAATTCACTAGGGTGTGCAGGGCGCGATCCTGCAGATGATCAACCACGGACTCAGCACGGGCGCTTTGTTCCTGCTGGTCGGCATGGTCTATGAACAGACACACACCCGCGAGATCAAGGTCTACGGCGGGTTATGGAAGGTCATGCCGGTCTTCGGCACGATGATGCTCATCGTCTCGCTCTCTTCCATGGGCCTGCCGGGATTGAACGGCTTCGTCGGCGAGTTCACGATCCTGCTCGGCGCGTTCGGCTCGACGGTGCTGCACTCGCCGTGGTATGCGGGCTTTGCGGCGCTGGGCGTCATCATGGCCGCCATTTATATCCTTTACATGTTCCAGAGAATGTTCCTCGGCCCCGAAGGCTCGATCGTGGAAGAAACCCAAAAGCACGGACATCCCCTGCGCGACCTCAACTGGCGCGAGATCGTCACGATCGTCCCGCTGCTGATCTTCATCTTCTGGATCGGCCTTTATCCCGCGCCGTTCTTCCACCTGATGGCCCCGGCCGTGGATAAGCTTCTGGCGACCGTTCCAGGCCGCCCTGGCGCTGCGTATGAACTACGCTGCAGTTAGCATAACTGGTCATCTAAAGCCTCATGCCTCCCCTCAACTTTTCCGTCATCCTTCCGCTTCTCGTCCTCACCGTCTGGGCCTGTGCGCTCCTGCTGGTTGATCTCTTCATCAAAAACAAAGGCATTACAGCCTTGCTTGCTGCGCTGGGTCTGGCGCTTTCCCTCGGCTTCACGCTCTGCACAGATCGGCACGACCGGCACGGGCTTCAACAACATGGTCGTGCTCGACGGTTTCTCGACCTTCGTGGACGCCTTACTGCTCGTGACGGGTCTCTTCGGTATTGCCCTGGCCTACGGTTATCTCAAACGCATGGGCATCGAACGTGGCGAATACTATACGTTGCTGCTCTTCAGCATTGCAGGCATGATGCTTATGGCGCAGGCCTCCGACCTCATCATCGTCTTCCTGGCGCTCGAAATGCTTTCCATCCCGCTGTACGTGCTGGCGGCTTTCGCCCGTCCCAAAGCGAACTCTGAAGAAGCGGGACTTAAATATTTTTTGCTCGGCGCCTTCTCGACCGGATTTATCGTCTATGGGATCGCGCTGGTCTTCGGCGCGACCGGTACCACTTCACTCAGCGCGATCGTCACGGCTGCCTTCCAACGGGACGACGAACCTGCTCCTGCTTACGATCGGCTCGGCCCTCATCCTGGTGGCGCTTGGCTTCAAGATCGCGGCCGTGCCCTTCCACATGTGGACTCCGGACGTCTATCAGGGCGCGCCCTCCGCGGTGACGGCTTTCATGGCCGCCGGCGCCAAGATCGCAGGCTTCGCTGCCTTGCTGCGCGTGTTTGCCCTGGCTTTCCCCTCCCTGGCTTCCGACCTGACTCCCATCCTGGCGGTCATCTCCGCCCTGACCATGATCGTCGGCAATCTGATCGCCATCGCACAGACCAACATCAAGCGGCTGTTGGCGTATTCCAGCATCGCACACGCCGGTTATATCCTGATGGCTTTTGTCCCTTACGGACAACCGAAGGTCGTCTCCGTCTCCATCGCGGCGGGACTCTTCTATCTCGTCTCGTATGCGCTGACCAATTTCGGCGCGTGGGCGGTGGTGATTGCGCTGGAAAAAACGGAAGGGAAGGGCCTGGAGATTTCCGATTACGCCGGACTCGGGCGCAAATATCCGGCACTGGCTGCCGCGATGACCGTCTTCATGCTTTCCCTGACCGGCATCCCGCCGACACTGGGGTTCGTTGGCAAGTTCTATCTCTTCCGCGCCGTGATCAATGGACAGTTCTATCTGCTGGCTGTGATCGGCGTGCTGACCACGCTCATCTCCGCCTATTACTACCTGCGCGTGGTCGTAACCATGTACATGCGCGAAGGCGACCCTGAGACCACCTCGGAAGCCTGGCTCAACATCACGTGGGTTGTGTCGGCAGTTTTGACAGTGGTCGTGAGCCTGGTGCCTGCGCCGCTGTTCGATTGGGCATCACAAGCGGTATTGAAGTTGTTTTAGGGATAAGGGAATAGAAGAATAGAGAATAGAGATTAGTGATAAGGTATTCGGAATAAATAGATAGTAGGAGGCGGCGGTTCACATCGCCGCTTCTTTTATTATCTGATTATTAGGGGATCAATATTACTTTTGCGAATATCCGGGGGAAACCTTTCGATATACCCAATGCAAAACCCCATAAAACTGCGAAACGATAAAAATATATAAGACGGGTTCAAGGAAGAATTTGAAGCGATTGTTCTCGCCCTGCTCGAATAATACCGAAATTGAAAAGATGTAAAGAGCAGGAAGCAGGAGGGCCAATTTATAATTGTAGTTTTTATCTTTTAATGCTTTTGCAATCCAGATCACGGCCGCCAGACACAGAAGGATATTCAAAATCGGCTCCGAAAAGATCGAATCATAAACGGATCTCCAGGGAAGCCGGTCGACGATTACGTTGACGGTGTAATAGGAGGATGGAACAAAAAAAAGTTCAAGGTTATAGTAATAAGAACGGAGCAGGGTCTGTGCGGGGGTGGTGAGAAGATAATCCTTGAATTCATTGGTAAGCTGCCGGTTGAACCCCAGGTAGTGAAGATTATTGTAGTTGACGCTTCCGTCCGATTTTGTCCTGTCCGTGAGGACGTCCGGCAAAGACGCGGCTAATTCCCCGTCGAGGTCGATCAAATACGGCCTGGTATATTTTGTGATGCCGACCGAACGCACCAGGTTGATCCCGTTGAAAGAGGACGTGCTGATAAGACCGAATTGATAATACTGCTTGGCTATGTAGAGACCGCAAATCCCGCCGCCTATTATTAAAAAGAGTGCCATATTGCGCCACGGTACCTTCAATAAATAAAGGGAGGCACCCATCACGAGTATGAAAGGGAGCTGAAAGATGGATCGAAAGAAAAACAGCAATACCGAGGAGACCGTGACGGTGAAAATGGAGGCGGGGTTACGCCCGAGCTTCCACAGCGAATAATACATCCATAAGATGAGGAAGGCCGATAAGAACGTAGTGTCTAATAATGTTGCATAGGATATGGCCGCGGGATGGAGCAGGAATAAAAGCGATGCAACGAAAGCGGTGACCGGATCTATCAGGCCCGAGAGCCAGCGGAACATGATCACGCCGCCCAGGCTGTACAAGATGGTCCACAGAAAATAGAGGGACAGGTCCACCTGTTTTAGAGCGGTCTGAATATCCGGGGCAGGCCAAAGATGGACAAGAATTGCCCTGAGCAGGTCAAGGCCCGGGGGTTGGATGTGGATATTCGCGAGTGTTTCAAACGGCGCATCACGAAGGTCTTGCAGGGAGACGGTCTGCATCATAGCTTCCGACGACCATTCCTGGAACCGGTAACCGTCGATGAGATACGGCTGCGCCTGTTTTTGTAAACCTGCCAGGAACAGGAAACCGATAATGAAAATGGCGACGCTGGCAAGAGCCAGTTTGCTTTTTTTATCCATGACCTAGATTGAAACCAGCCTAAGATAGATTGCGCCTGCTCAATTGAGCTTGAGCAGATACTTCATGCTGCACCATTCGCTTTGCGTGGGGCTGATTTTCGCCCAGCCGCTATTCTCGGCATAGACCTGGACGATTGTCCCGACCGGCAAGGCCCGTAATACCTTGCCATTGGGATTATCCCTCACGTTGAGACCCTGGGCCGGAGTGACCTTTGCCTTGTACAGCCCTGGAGGCGGAGCGGGAATCTTGGAAGTGTCCATGGCAACGTCTACATAATTAGGGTTGCCAACGAAAATCCATTGGTCCTGCTTATTGGTTATGGCGGCCCATTGCGTATCGCTGACCCCCCAAATGGGCGCCAGTTCACCTTTAACGAGCACGCCCACCTTGCTGCCCAGCGGGGCCGACCGGATATTCAAGCCGTCGTTCGTCTTGATCTTTGCCCACCCGATAGGTTGTGTCGGAATGGGCAGCCCCCCCTTATTCCATTTATATTTTGAAAACGCCTGCCAAAGTTCGGGGGTGGTTGCCGTGCCGTCTGCCGCCCACATGAAAACGCCCTGGATAAAGGGGTCACTGTCGGCCGCCGACAGGAACTGGGTCACCTGGTCCGGGGTCGGCTCGACCCCCAGGTTGATAAACATGTCCCCGGCTACGACGGGCATGGGGGGATGATTGGTATCGGGGTAGTTGGCGTACACCTGCTCGCTTTGTGTTAATTTTCCGACCGGATCGACACCCCTCCAGTACACTTGCGGACAGACAAAATCAACGGAGTTAAAGAATATGGCCCACGGGAAGGAAGGGTGGTCGTTGATGCTCCAGAATGTATTCAGACCCAACGACATATCAGGCAGGGCCGGGCGCAGTTCGTTCATGAACACTTTGGCGCCGGTGTAATTGTTCTCGACCTCTTTTTCCACATCTATTAAATAAAATTCGGGTTTATACGTCCCGCAGGCTTTTACAACGGTATCCGCCTCCCGTTTTGGGTCCTGGGTTAGATAAGAATATCCCCAGCCGGCTACCAGGATATTATTATTTCTCAATATCTGTATCAGCGGGGCCAGGCCAGGGAGAACGTTGACCCCATCGCAAAGCTTTAGCGCCACAGATTGGACACCCGCCATTTGGAGCCGGGACAGGATTTTATTTGGGTCGCCGTCCTCTATATTTTGGGGCTGCCAAATATAGACACCTTTCCCTACGTTGAAGTTAGCCATGTCTGCATCTCCTGTATCGCATCAGAATAGCACAAATCCTTCGACTGTCAATTGTAATTAATATGGCAAATTAATCCACGGATAAATTAGCCATCTTCTTTCCAAAATAAAAATCAGGGCGAGACAGGGAATCTCATCCTGATTTTCGTAACTGTTCATTTTTTCGGGTGCTTCATGCCGGGGGGGCTATGAGTAGACACGATTTTTCGAGTGCTTTACGATGGGCCATGTTAGCCATAGAGGGCGGCCGGGATCAGACTTTTGCCTTTTCTCCCCTGGCTACCTGGCGCTGCGGGGAGGTCTCCACCAACTGCATCAACTCGATCGGGTTTCCGTCAGGGTCGCGGATCCATGCCTGCCAGTTATGGTCAAGGCCCACTTTCGGTTCCTGTTCGATGGTCACACCGTCTTTACGGAAGCGTGCGACGGTTGCCTGCAGGTCGTCCACCACCAGGCACACGTGCATAAAACTGCCCTGCCTGTCTGGGTCGGGTGCGGGACCATTCGGGAATACTTCGATGAAGCGGTCTCCCGCAACGTGCAGATAGACCAGCATCAGGGAACCGTCTTCATGGTGCAGCCGGAATGCTTCGTGCAGGCCGAGTGAGGCATAAAAGGCAAGCGAGCGGTCGAGATCGTGAGAGGCAAATGCGAGATGACCAAGATCGGTGATCAAAGCGAATCTCCTTGGGAAATAGATTATTAGATATTAGATGATTAGATACTCGTTAAGACCAATATAACACTTTTCTTTTCTCATAAATGCAGTTCTATACTAATTAAAATGTAGGGTGTTTCTAATCTTTGATCTTTGCTTTAAGGGTACAATCGCGCACAAGATTGGATAAATAAGATGAATATTATCTCTAAAACAAATAGTAACGAGAAAGTCCGCTGGCAGGACGTGGTCGCGCGCTATGCTCACCCTGACTTGCAGCGCAGCCTATGGCAGGTGGTCAATTCACTTGTCCCGTTTTTTGCCTTGTGGGTCCTGATGGTCTTCAGTGTAAAGGTCTCCTACCTGCTAACCCTGCTCCTGGCGATCCCCACCGCGGGATTCATGGTGCGCACCTTCATCATCTTCCACGACTGCGGACACGGCTCGTTCTTTAAATCAAAGAAGGCCAACGATATGCTTGGGATATTCACGGGCCTACTCAGTTTTACGCCGTATTACCGCTGGCGGCATGAACACGCCATCCATCACGCCACGGCCGGGGATCTTGACCGGCGCGGCATCGGTGATGTTTACACGATGACGGTCAAGGAATATCTTGACGCTCCGTGGTGGAAGAAACTCGGCTACCGCCTGATGCGCAACCCGTTCAACATGTTCGTGCTGGCTCCCATGGTGGTCTTTGTGGTGGTCAACAGGCTCCCGGCCCCCAACCTGGGAAAACGCGAACTTGCCAGCGTGTGGTGGACGAACCTGGCCCTGACGGTGATCGTCGGTGCGCTGTGCTGGCTTATCGGCTGGCAGACGTACCTGTTGGTCGAAGTGCCGGTCCTGATGCTGGCCACGGCCGCCGGGGTCTGGCTGTTCTACGTGCAGCATAATTTCGACCCGACCTACTGGGAACACCAGGACGAATGGGAATTTGCCAAAGCCGGCCTGGATGGCAGCTCATTCTATAAGCTGCCGGCCGTTCTGCAGTGGTTCACGGGCAATATCGGGTTCCATCACATCCATCACTTAAGCCCGAAGATCCCCAATTACAAATTGCCGCAATGCCATAAGGAGAACGCCATCTTCCACGTCAAACCCATGACCCTGGGGTTCAGCCTCAAGTCCCTGCGCCTGCGCTTATGGGATGAAGAGAACAAGATCATGGTGGGCTGGAATATCCCTGAAGCAATATCGCCGCCCGCAAGCTGCACTGTAACATCAAAACTCCCGCAAACCTGCGGGAGTTTTATCTACCGTCCCAGGCTGAAAGCCTGGGACTTTTTGTGACTTCATGTCAGGGTTAGGGATTTCGCAGAGGGCTATAAGTATCGATACGTAAATTTTTAAAGGGTAATGAATTACAATTGGGCGGCTATGACAATCACATCACTGCTCTTTGACTTCGATGGCTTGATCCTCGACACCGAAACAACCGAAATAGACCTTTGGAAATCCATTTATTCGGGATACGGCTTTGAATTCCCTATCGACGTTTATATTCAGACGGTTGGCGGATGGGGCATCTCGAGCTTCGACCCGGCCGACCACCTGCATGAGCTGGTCAACGATTCGCTGGACGTGAGCGCGCTCCGCCTCCGTTATAAGGATGAAGTTGCCCGGCGCTTCGTCGCACAACCGATCCGGGATGGTGTGCAGGCCTATCTGAGCGATGCCCAGCGCCTGGGCCTGCGGCTTGCAATCGCTTCCAGCTCCAAACATTCGTGGGTGGAACCACACCTTACCCGCCTGGGCCTGATCCATTATTTCGAAAAGATCATCTGCGGAGACGACGTGCCGCCGGGCCGCACCAAGCCGAACCCCGACATATATTTGAAGGCCTTGGATGAATTGGGGATCGCCGCTTCTGAAGCGATCGTCTTCGAAGATTCGCCGAACGGCGTGAGGGCTGCCCGCAGCGCGGGGATCTATGTGGTGGCCATCCCCAACCCGACCACTGTTTTAATGAAGATCGAGGGCGCCAATTTGACGATAAAATCGATGGCAAGCCTGCCTTTGCAAGACCTGTTAAAGCAAGCTGCCAGATAGGATTCCATCCTTGCGCCGGTTTGCCGGTTTATCACGCGAGACCTGCTTCGTTGCGCTGCTCGGGCTTTCCATCATTGCCTGCGGTTCTTCCGGCTTATCTCCGACGCAAACCGTGACGGAGCCGCCGGCCGCGGTCTCTTCCACTACTGTGCCGGCCGCCAATGATACGCTTGTCCCTTCTGCCGTCGTTTCGACACCCTGATAATTCAATGACAAAAGCCGCTTTTAAAGTTGCAGTGATCGCGGATACATTATCCGAGCCGGTCACGCGCGAGCAGGCACAAAGTATATTCGATGAAGCAGACAAACTGATCCAGCCGTTCGTCCCGATCGGTCTCGAGATGGTTGACTTTGTCCAGGACGGCGGCGGTGGCTCGACCCAGGATATGGCCGGTCGCTACCTGGCTTCCCATTCCGCAGCGCTGCCGAACGGGATCCTTATTTTTTCTTTCGGGGACGGCGGGCAGGCCAAGTTAAACAATGGATACGGTTACGCTTTACCGGCCCCGGCGGGATTACCGGAATGCCTTTGTTTCGCCCGTAGGCGGCGCGGACCAAATCTATGTTGCCGTTGTACGGTTCGGATTAAAATATATGGCCTGCGGTTATGGCGGCATCCGATGCGGTTCAAAGTACAAAGGCGATTGGCGGCGAATGCAACAATAAACCCGGCACGGCCTGCGTTCAAAAAGACGGTTATTCGATGTGCGCGAATGCGGTCGGCAACCTTTATACGTCCACGCCCACCCATTTCGTTTCCAGCACGGTCATACACGAGTTCCTGCATTCGTTCTCACCGGGCGGCGATAAGGATAATTACGCCACACCCGAGTGTAATGCCCGCATGGGCTACCCATCCAGCTTCTTTGACTTGCAAGAGTCCGAGTACTACAACGGGATATGTCCGTTCGTGTACGATGATTTTGCAGCATCATACCAACCTTGAACTTAGGCTCGATGATTCTGGAACAGATGGTAACAACGTGCCGAGAAGTTTGGATTCTCGCATGATGATATACTCCAAATAAACTCTCAACTTATTCCAATCCCAAGCGGGCTAATGGCCTGTCCATAAGGGATTATACAGTCCGCATAAACGCGAGTTGGCACGTTCCGTGCCAAATAATCTTGTTTTTTGTGTTGGATTAATTCAGGGATTGAAATTTCAATGACCAGTGAAACAGAAGCGGATAAGTACAGCATTTGTTCAAGGTTACTAGACGAAGGTAAATATGTCAAAGCGGTAAAGTCGGCAGAGACATTATCCAATGACGCTTTCCGTGCGGCAATATTTATTGATGGGGGCTTTGCATTGAGGGATTCAAGTAAGGTTAAAGAAGGAACAAAGATATTTGAAAATATGTTACTGGTAGACGAAATTACAAGTGGCTTTTCCAAATGTTCAACTTTGTATAATGCGGCAAATGGGTATAGTTCTCTTTACACCTTGAAGCGCATGAATGGCAAAAAAGTGATTCCGCCAAACGATAACGACTTAAGAAGTGCAAAAAATCTTTACCGTCAGGCTATTGAAAATTTAGGGAACTCAAAACCATCCTTCGCTTCTCAGGTATTAATAAACTACGGAAACTGTCTTTCTCAACTTGGAAGGTTTATTGACGCTATTGAATGTTATGAACATGCTATTCGTATTGATCCCACAAACGGAATGGCGGCAGGCAATCTTGGTATAGAACTTGAACACGCAACACGCATTACTGGACGTTATAAGCACGAATATTCCGCATTAGCGTATCATTTCTTAAAACAGGCACTCGGTCCTAAAATGCACCTACGTTTTGGTTCACCACAAGCGGTTAGTGATTTTCAAACACGATTACAATACTTAGAAAGTTTCATAAGCGCTCATAAAGAACCTGTTTTACCTCCAGAACCCGCTAAGGCCAACCACAAGAACAAAGAGCAACAAGCCTACATACAATTCTGTATCATCAATGGGCTTTTTTTGAATTCTTGGGCGGGAAACAAAAAATTGTCACCTGGAATTACTGACGATATTGCTTTTGGTGGTATCACAACGTCCATTGACGATAATCATCTTGTTCCCGAACTCCTAAGAATTCTCAATGAGATAAAAGAATCTTATACAACTGCACGTTATTTGTACTTCCTTTCCCAAAGTAAAACTGAAGTCTTGGATAATGTCTCGCAAACTGCCGTATACTTCGATAACCTTGATTATTCAATCAATGGCGTTTATACAGGGTTATGCAAAACTGCTTACTCACGGGCCTTTGATATCTTGGATAAAGTCGCAAGAATAGTGAATACATATTTTGGAATCGGAAAAAGGGAAAATACTTTTTGGGGTATTTTTGCGGAGAAACAATCACAGGGACAAACCCACGAGATTCGTTTTATTGCTAGGCAAGCCATTTGCGATACTCAAAATCCGAGTATGTTTGCTCTTTCAGACTTGTGTATTGATTACTTTGAAAACGCAAAAGTAGATTTAAAAACAATTGACACACGCAGGAATAGAATTACGCACGATTATCTTAATGTCAAATTGTATTTAGCAAAAGACGACAGTAAAGAAACTGTTATTGGATTAGATGAACTTGAGCAACAAACTAAAGATGTTTTGCTTCTCGCCAAATACGCCGTTTTATATGCCGTTAGTGCTGTAAATATCGCTGAAAGACGAAAGAAGACATCCAACGAACGTGTTATGCCGATGATTTATGATAGCAAACCTGGCGATACTTTCTTGGGTTAAAATGAATTTACAAAGCTTCTTTCAAGTCAAAAGCGTGCCAACAAAGCGTGCACTGGACGCTGGGGATTCTGCGGCATTTTCAAGCATTTTTCTATAGCTCTCAGCCCTTTTCAACTCAGACGGTGTTCTATTTTCCCCTTCCAGGAATGCGGTCGCAGTTCCCTTTTGGGAAAGGGAGTTTGATTCTATAAAATATTCATCAATTTGCTTCGGCACTTCGGCGCCACTACGCGGTGCTGCTCACCCCTTGGCCCTCACACGCTGTATTTTGCTC
>CAVWHR010000022.1:0-48513 GCA_963754835.1 uncultured Chloroflexia bacterium
CAGCAAGTCCAGCAGGGGCCGACCCGCGATCCACGCTGGCACGACTGCAATAAAGAGCACCGCTGGTACGAGTAGAAATGGCTTCCACGAGATTTCGCCGCGCAGGAATAGTGCCAGCAGGAGCGGCGCCAGGAAAATGCTTTGAAGTTTGATGGTCAAGGCTACTGCAAAAGCCAGAACGGCCCAGAAGTTCTGCCGCTTCATCAGGAAATAGATAGAGGCCAGGATCCCGACCGTGTGCATACTGTCCACCTGTCCCCAGAATGCACTGTTGGCTACCACGGTAGGAGCCAAGAGGACGGCAAGCGCCGCGCACAACGGTGCGAGGCTCCTGGAATATTTCAGTTTCACAATGAGATATACAAGGAAAGCACATACGAAGTCCGCCGCCAATGCGGGCAGCTTCACCGCGATCACCATTGGAAGGCCTGGCGCAAATCGCGCAATCACATAGAGCGCATAGAAATATGGGGGATTGTAATTTGAGGTGGCGTTGGCCAGCGCCGCGAAGCCTTGCTGTTTAATCAGCGGATACATTTGGATCCGCTCATTGAAGTAGTCGACCGATTCGAAATAAAGCAGAGGGACGCGCACCAGCACGGCCAATCCCAAACCGAGCAATACACCAATGGCGCTGAGAACCTTGGTATCTCTAAGCCTTAATTGAAGTGAAGTGGTGAGTTTGCGAAAAGGTTTCACAGAATCGGACACAGAGCGGCTCTTGGTCGGGCGTAACAAGCCATCCACTCGCATAGCCCGTTCGCATATTCTAACCTAAGTTGCCGCTGCAAGCTAAAACAGAAGGACGTTCCCTGCTTAAGCCTTGGGATAGTAAACTACAAAATTATCGAAGAATTCAAATTTATACCTATCTCCTAGAGGAGGAGGTATCTCATCGGAGCGAAGTATATAAATAAATGATCTGGATCCGATGCAGTTCTTCCAGCCAAATGTGTATCGTCCAATGGAGGCCACCTGTCTTAAGGGTGCTTTCGGATCGACATATTTTATTGTGTTGAGATAACTTGCGGGATCACTCTGCTCTGAAAATAAAGCAAAAATATAAGGCATATTGATTTTATCTGTCATGCAGATGGGGTTATTTTCGAATTGCTTTGTGAACTCCAGGGCGGAAAATAACCCGGCATTAAATTTATAATTAATTTGCTGGCGATACGGTTCCCCATGATACGAAATTGTAAAAAAAATAAAACCAACCAGAAGCAGGCAAACGGAGGTCGGAATCACAAATTTACGATAATTGTTCAGCCAGAAAAGGCAATAGGCAATATTAAGGATAATGGGGATAAATATAATATTGAGCCGGTTGACGTTGGGTTCCTGGATTATACCGATAAGAAATGATGCACCGAGCCAGGACAGGAGAAACATTTTTTTTGCCGGAGAGGCTATCTTATCAAATTGAACAAGAAGTATGATCCCTATTAATGCCAATGGGAATGTAATTTTATAAAAATAGCCATATGGATCTACGGTATTTGAGATTAATCCGTCAGATTGCAGGATCAAGAGTCTGAGCGTGGTCCAAAGGTTACCGAGTAAGCCAGGAATAGAGTTGCCATTAAAAATAGCTGCTTCTGTTTCAAATCGGGCAGAAACGGGCAGGCGGGGAATGGTGATTGGCCCCAGTTTTATGCTGTTTATTCCAACGTTGTTTATTAATACGAACATACCGATGGGAATGGCTACGATGATAAAAGTCAATAAGCCGGGAATTAATTCGCGGATGCCCGCGGTTTTGGTCCGGGAAAGGACTATTGTTATGCAAACCATGAATACCGGGACCATTGCGTAGGCTGTACCGTAAGCATAAAGCGAGAGAGCAAAGAAGAAACAAGCTGCAACAAACCATAAACGGCTTTGTTCGAAATTGAGTAAACAAGAATATCCGATCAAAAAGATAAATGGAAAAAGATTTGATTCAAGACCCCAGCGTGATAGCAAGATATGCCATGGACTGATGGCTAAAAAAAACATGGATAAATACCCAAAACGTGTATCGATCGTCTTTCTCGCCACCAAAAATACTAAAGGGATTGAAAGAATCCCGCTGATCAGCATGGGTACCCGGACGACCACCGGGCTTAGGCCAAAAATCGCGATAAATGGGATAAGGAGGTAACCGTAAAGTGCGTTTTGACCACTACCCCAGGAAATAAATTGGACAGGATATGAAACACCGTTTCGATCAATACCGTAATGATAGAGATTGAAGGCTTCGATGCCTATGGAAGCTTCATCGGCATTCAATCCCGGTGGCAGATGGTTAAACTCCCAGGTTCGTGCAAAAATTCCCAGGCTTAAGATTAAGAGGAACAGAGCCCAATGCTTCCATTTCGTTCTGAGGCGCATGTAGAATTCATTGAATCGTCCCAAAAAACGAAGCATTGCCAAACTTCCTTAAAAAAGAGTTTCCAGAGGGATATTCGCTTCGCGATTAAATGCTGCCCAAGCCGACGCATGGAGCCAGTTTTCCCTAGATTGTGCCTTCTGGACGCGCCCCAGCCAATCCTTTTCAGCGGCACCTGCGCGCATGAAGCAGTTGGCGGTTATCTCCGCACGAGTTTTAGAGTTTTTATTCTGCACTTCAAAAGCTTCAGAAACAAATTCGTATTCCAAATCATCGCGGTCAGATGCAAAGGTTTGGATGCAATTCGCGTGATCATGAAGTGTCGTCCGGTGCAGGACCTCGTGACGCCAGAATAGGGTATCCGGATTATATATTTCATTGGGATTCGGCCCGATGCTTGTTTTTAGAGATGGAAAATCTTCTGGAGAAAAAGCATCGATCCAAACGGGTTTAAAAATGCTGGTGCAAGGCGCGGCGGTCGCGGTGACGAAATGCAGCGGAGCTTTTTGGTCCAGAAAAGAAACCATCGAGCCGGTCGTTTGTGAGATACGAATTGGTCCAAAGCCGGCGTGCATGCATACATCGGCCCCGGCGAGACCTTCGTCAGCAGATCTCTGTGAGCCATCGGCCTGCCCGTGATCTCGTAAAACCGACATCATTGTTTCGATTGTGATTTCGCCGCGTTTTGCATTTAGTAATTCCATGGTGCGGGACCTCCGCTTGCGGCAGTCAGAAAAACGCGTGTAGAGAAAGTCGGAATAGCAATGGGCGAAATTGAAATCGGATTCGTTTTTACACCAACCTTGCTGGACTGCATGAGAAACAAGGTTCGGAGAGGCAAGGTCCCAGTCTTTTTCGATCGTAATTCCGTTGGAGATGGAGTAAACGCCTTCGATTTGTTTTGCCGCCCAATGCTCTCCAGCTGTTTCCAGAACCCAGGCATAATTCGGATCAGCGAGAATATAACTGTTATGGTAATACGTCGGATGCGCAAGTCCGGCATTACCACCCTGTCCGAATACCGCAAGGAGGTCGGTTATTACGGTTATACCATCGCGTGCGGTAGCGGCACGTTCAAGCGCAAGCCTGAGGAGATCCATGCCCAGCAGGCCTTTTTTGGCATAGGGGACTTTCGTGAAGAGCGCTTCGTTGCCAATGACGAGTCCGTGTTCATTGGCTCCCATCTCTGCACCCCAAATCCAGAACGGCTTTGCAAGAAGTATTGCGAATGTATGTTTTACCTGCGGAATTTCAATATACGTACATTTAACCTGACTATTGGATGAATGATCCGCGGCGGCAAAACTTACCACATGATGTGCCTCGTTTGGCTCTCGATCTGAATTCTTGCCGAAGATCGTCACGCCGTCTTTGGTCGTTTCGCCAGTAGCGATGATGGTGTCGCACATATTTCTTCCCTATCCACTTTAGTTTGTTAAACAATATATCGTGAAACGCATGGGAAGACAATACTGCTCGGTTATAATTTTAATAACGGATTTGAGGTTTGTTGATGACAATTGTCAATAACGTAACGCGTATGCTCGACTCTCGTAAAATTCAAATATGCGGCTTACGAATTACCACCTGAGAAGCTAGGCGCAGTGGAGACAGCCGGTCTTCTGGGGATCGACCCATCCATCGTCTTCAAGACAATTGTGGTTACTCGCGAGAAACTGAAAAAGCCCATATTGGTCGTTGTACCGGGAACAGGGATTGTTGATTTGAAACTTGTTGCCACTGCTGTGGGGGAAAAGAAGGTGACTTTGCCAACCGAACGTGAAGCGGAAGCAATCACCGGTTTGCAGGCGGGTGGCATCTCACCTTTGGCGTTGATTAATAAAGGATTTATGGTTTTGATAGATGTTTCTGCGCAGAATTTTACCGAAATACACATCTCTGGAGGGCAGAGAGGATTGAATATCAAACTGGGTGTGGATGATCTTGCGGAATTAACGAAGGCAAGGTTTGCTGCGGTAAGCCGTCCAGCAGCCTCGGTTTGAGAAATAAATGCAGTAATGATCGGCATTTTATTTTGATTGAAGTTCTTGATTATTTTCTTCCCCATCTTCGTATTTCGCAACATGCATGTCGCGTACTGTTTTCGATGCAACAATTGCAAGGATTGCGAACATAACGAGTGCAAGATCGGAATTCCGGTATGGCTCTACTCCAAAAAGAAAATACTGGTAGGAAAAAAACGATACCAGGTTTATGATTATTGGAACGTAAAAATAAGTGGGAAAGTAAAATCCGAATGCGATGGAAAGAATATCTGCCGGAAAAAAATAACGTTGGTGCATTTTTGGCAGGACAAAGGGGACAAGCAAAACGGAGAAAAAGGCAATTTCCAAATAATGTGCCGGGTTTAAATTTGTTTTGCTTTTTATTATGATCAGGATGAAGATCAATATGACCGTGATTGCCAGTGCAATTCCGGCCGGAAGGAATATTTGGAAGATATCCTTTCCGGTGGGAAGCCAGGCATATAGGTTAGGCGCATGAGACGTCAATTTATTATATTCACCGGCCTGCGAAAAATAAATGCCGATGAGGCTTGTGATTGGCCTTCCGATCATCCAGGCGGGAAGGATGGATATAAAATACACAATCGGGATGGCAAGAAAATATTTCCATGAAATTTCTTTTCTGAACCATAAAGCGATAAGGATCGGCAGAAAGAATATGGATTGAAGCTTGAATGCAAAAGCTATACCGAAGGCAATAAAGGAAAGCCAATTCCTTTTCGTCATCAGAAAGTACAGGCTTGCAATTAATCCGGCGGTATAAATGCTGTCAGCCTGGCCCCAAAATGAAGAATTTAATATCACGGGTAGGGAAAGGAGTGTCGCGCAATAGGCAAAAAGTGCGGAGTAGCGATTGTCGCTCTTAAAACCCACGATTTTGTATATAAAACCTGCACATACAAAATCAGCAATCAAGGATGGAATTTTAATTGCGACTACGTCAACCAATCCCGGTAAGAACCGCGCGACCAAATAGAGCAGGTATAAATATGGCGGGTTGTAGTTTGAAAAATCCCCTCGAAGGGCGCTTATCCCCATTGTTTGGATCGTGTTATACCAGACCTTGGTATAAGTCTCGAAATCGGCAGATTTATAACCAAGAAGACTTAATCGAACAAAAACCGCCAAAATTGTCGCGAGTATCAGGTAGACAATGATTTCCCAATCTTGTTTTTTGATATTTTCCCATAGTGAGTAAAGTCGGGTCTTAAAAGTCATCATGAAGCTCCTGTGGTGAATATCTTATAAATTAAAAATAGATTCAGGATCGGCACGCTTAAAATGATCACGATAAGCAAAAGTTTCTTCCAGGTATCCTTTTACCGCAACAAATAATTCGTTTTGTAAGTAAGGATTGGCTATGCTGTCTCCATTCACAAGGCGATATTCCTCATCTTTTTTGCTTTCGATGATAATATGCCCGCTTGTAGCGAGCCACTCCAGCCCCAGTTTTACCGTGACTTCACGTTGTGTAGTGATAGCAGCCAATTCAGAGATTTTGAGTTTACCCGAGCGTTGATGGATAGCAAATTTTGTCAGTCCGGCCAGGCGGGAAAGAAATTCTTCTGTTTTTTCTTCAGCCGGATTGATTGCATAAAGATATATGATTCTGGGTTTTACTACATCGAGGGCTTCACGCAATTCTTTTGGCGAGGGAGGGCTGGTCCATATTGCGAATTCATCGGCCTGGTGCAGTTCGTAGCGACTCCTGCCTTTTTTCTCAGCCCCTTCTGCCCAGATCAATATGGATGGAAGCAGGTTTGAAGTTGTTGGTTGAATTCGGAGGTCTCGTATTTCCAATCTTGTTTTATGGATCTCGATCGGTTTTTGCTGTGTAACCTGGAAATCAACAAATTCCAGGGTAAGTTGTTGTTCGCCGCGATATGAATTCGTCCGTAATCGATATGCCAGGTCGAATTTAACTTCATTGGTGAGAGCTTCGGATATTTCTTCGCTTCCGCCGTTCCACCAAAGGACTTCGCGGTTTACTTTTTTATCGTCCGAAACGACCAGTTTGATGTGTTCCTTCTCCCGACCGACCTCAACTTTGGATTGGAGCTGCAGCCCGTGCGTCGCGAAAACCAGAGCAGGATTTCCTGGGCCGAAAGGAGCCAGTTCTTCCAGCGCATTTGCCAGATCGAACGATGCCCTTTGAAGCTCCAGCCACTCATCCACTTGTAAGGTCGGTTCTTCGCTAATTATGGATCCCAGCATTTTCTCGACGGTTTTGTTCATGGCATTACGGAATTCCGTAAGGTTGTCGGAGACCAGGGAAAGGCCTGCTGCCATCGGGTGGCCGCCGAAACCGAGCAGATATTTTTTATTTACGGCGATCGCTTCGGTAATGTTCAGTCCTTCCACGGAACGGGCTGAGCCGCGCAAGATGCCGTCATCCGATGCGGTGAGGAGGATAGCCGCCTTATGATATCGTTCCACTAAGCGGCTTGCGACGATGCCGATCACGCCTCCAGGCCACGATGGATGCGCCAGCATGATAAGTGGCTGTGTCAGCAGGGCTGGCTCGGTTTTGAGCTGCATCTCAGCGGCCTGATAAACCTGGTTAGTAAGCAATTTACGTTGTGTGTTTAATCCTTCGATCTGGGCTGCAAGCATACGAGCGCGAGCGGGGTCTTGAGTGAGAAACAATTCAACTGCCGGGTTGGCGTCGCTTAACCTGCCAAGGGCATTCAGCCTCGGGCCGAGAGTAAACCCGATGCTTTCTTCCGTAGCTTGTGAGAGATCAAGGCTTGCCAACTGCGCAATGGTTTTTAACCCCAATCGTTCGGTATTACGAAGAGCTCCTATTCCCTTTTGAGCGATGGCTCGAGTTTCGCCTTGTAGCAAAGCGAGGTCTGCAATAATTCCCAACGCAGCCAGATCGAGCAAGGAATCGGAATTCAGGATGGTTTCGCCAGTTTCGCTACCCATATCCGTTTTCCAAGCGTCGATGAGCGCTTCCGATAATTTATAAGCTACCCCTGCGCCGGGCAAGTTGGCAAGAGGGTGATCTGTTGGTAATAATTTTGGATTCACAATTGCCCTGGCTTTAGGTAATAGATCGGGCAGGTCGTGGTGATCTGTAATGACAAAATCTACGCCACATGACTGCGCATAATCAACTTCCTCCGCCGCAGAGATACCTGTATCGCATGTGAGGATAAGTTTTGCGCCGGAATCCATGATCGATTTGAGATTCTCCAGGTTTACGCCGTGACTTTCTTTGGCGCGTATCGGTATGTGATAGGCGACTTCTGCACCCAGCGAGCGAAGGGTTTGGACAAGAATGGTTGTTGAAGTTTGACCATCCACATCGAAGTCGCCCCAAACGCAAATAGGTTCACTTTTGCGGATGCCAAAGGTCAGGCGATCAAGCGCCGATGCCATACCCGGGCAGTTCTAAAGCATCCCTGGACAATGAATGAAGTGGATTCAGGAAAGCCCTTGCGGCATCTGGATTGGTAAGACCTCGCCGGACCAGAGTCTGAGCTACTAAAGGATGAAGTCCAAGGACTTCAAGAGCCGATATGTCTACTGGTTGCGGGTCAGACCATTTAGTCATAAACCATGAATTAAATAAAGGTAATAACTTTGGTTCTAAATAGGTTCGAAGCGTGCGGTGAAATGTCGTAAAAGTTCCGGTGCGTAGGTGAATTTATAGCCGCGTATGGTTGCAGCCCGCTCCTTTAATCTGAGCGAGTGTGTCCGCTATATAGTCCATATGGCTTTGCGTGTAGGTACGTCGTGGTATGGCAAGTCTTAAGAGTTCGAGTTTAGGATAGATCATTTTGCCGGTGTCAGGGTCAGGATAGGCGAACATGACCGAGCCTATTTCAACTCCGCGGATGGCGCCGGTCCGATAAAGTTCAACACAAAGGGCCTGACCTGGAAATTCGCTTTGCGGTATATGCGGTAAGACAGCATGCGCATCGAGATAAACGGCATGACCTCCTGCAGGTTGGATGGTGGGAATGCCGGCCTCATTGATGCGCGCGGCGAGATAAGCAGTTTGACCAAGGCGATAGGCAAGATAAGATTCGTCGAGTCCTTCGTATAGACCAACCGCCATCGCATCAAGGTCGCGGCCTGCCAGTCCGCCATAGGTGGGGAAGCCCTCGCGCAGGATCAATTCGTTTTTTACATTCTCAAAGAGCTTATCGTCGTTCATACACAGCAGGCCGCCGATGTTGACGATTGCGTCCTTTTTGGCAGACATGGTCATTCCATCGGCGAGCGCGAACATTTCACGGGCGATCTCGATCACGGATTTATTTTCGTATCCCTTTTCGCGCAGCTTGATAAAGTAGGCATTTTCGGCGTAGCGGGCCGCAGTCGATGAAAAACGGGATTTTATTAGAACGATAGACCTCCGCTATCGCTTTAAGATTTTCCATCGAGACGGGCTGACCGCCTCCCGCGTTGTTTGTCACCGTGACCATTCCAAACGGAATATTCTCCGCTCCCACTTTCTTAATAAAGGCTTTGAGTTTTGCAATGTCCATATTCCCTTTGAAAGGGTGCGGATTGGCGGTGTCGAAGGCTTCGTCGATGACCAGGTTGGCTGGCCGGCCGCCGCGCGCGCGTATATTTGCGTCGGTGGTGTCGAAGTGCATGTTCGAAGGGACGTAATGTCCTTGTTTTACAAGTGCTGCGCTGAGGATATTCTCTGCGGCGCGTCCTTGATGGGTAGGGACGAAGTATTTGAAACCGAAGATATCGTCCACGGCGGCTTTAAGACGATAGAACGAACGCGCGCCGGCATACGATTCGTCTCCGCGCATGAGAGCCGCCCATTGCTCCTGGCTCATCGCGCCTGTGCCTGAATCGGTCAAAAGATCAATGAAGATGTCTTCGGCTTTTACTGAGAACAGGTTGTAGCCTGCTTCTTTGAGTTTGGCTTCGCGTTCTTCAGGAGGGATCAGCTTGATTGATTCGATCACCTTAATTCGGAAGGGTTCTGGCGGGTAGGTTGGCATGATGTTCCTTATGAGGTTTGAATATGGCTATCATATCCATTCTACGACGATTTTCCTCAAGTCTTGTATCCAGAATAATTTTATGATAAGGTTCATTACGGGAAGAGAGGTATCCATGCGTGTCTGTGTACTTTATGATGACGAACCTTATGGCTTTACCCCCGCAGAGTTCTTGAAAAAGTTTGATTGGGAAATGGTCTTATTGCATCGGCCAGTGATGGATCGACTACATGTTCTGGCTCAGGAAAACCGCTTTGACGTTTATTTCAACCTATGCGACGGCGCCAGCGACGAAGATTATCCGGGCCTGGATGTTGTGGAGGCTTTGGAAGAGTTGAATCTCCCATATACCGGTGCAGACAGCAAGTTCTATGATCCAACGCGCGAGGAGATGCAGACAGCAGCAGAGGCGTATGGGATCGGGTTTGCAAAAGGCTTTCACGTAACGAAAAATGATGAACTTGGAAGTCTCGTAAAAGATTTGCGTTATCCATTGATGGTGAAACATCCAAAAAGCTACAGCAGCATCGGTATGACCCGCGATTCGCGCGTGGAAAACCTGGATCAATTGGAGACGCAGTTCGAGCGGATTTCCTCGGAATTTGGCAGCGCACGCGTGGAGGAGTTCATCGTGGGCCGCGAGTTCAATGTGCTTGTCGTGGATGACCCCGATAATATAAGCACACCTTTCGTATACCCCCCGACCGAATTGAAATTCCCGCCCGGAGATGAGTTCTGGCATACGGATATCAAATGGGATTATTCGGTCCCCTTTGAGTTCAGGCAAGTTAAGGAACCGGGTCTGGTCTCTCGCTTGCAAGATGCAGGTCGAAAAATGTACCTTGCGATCGGTGGGAATGGATATGGGCGGTGCGATGTACGCATGAATGCCAGGGGCGAGATATATATCCTGGAGATCAATCCCAATGGCGGCATTCTTTATACTCCTGAAGAATATGGCCCCGCCGATTATATGATTTTATATGACAAGGACGGTTACGACGGCTTTTTTGATCGCATTTTCCGTGCTGCAATTGTTCGTCAAAAAATGAGAGAGGCAAAACGGATTAAGTAATTTATCCTCCGTGGTCAGTTTGCGGAGGGCTATAATTTTCGAATGCGACGACTGAGATTTGCCCTGGCATTGATCTTGCTGATACTCTCGCTCAGTTTGCTGGCTTGGGGAGTTTGGCCTGCAGCCCGAGAGCGGCACATTCTTCCTATTTCGCCGTCTGAGATGACTCTTCCGACGCCGGCTTCATTCGATCCTGAGTTGATGGTCGGCCTGGTGATATGAAAATGCTTAAAGCTGGCAAGCTTCAACTTTTGATGGTTGGAGCATTAATATTGTTTGTAAGCCTGGCTTGTGTATTAACGGAAGGTTCTCCAGGCAGTGCTTCCGCACCGACATTGGATTTGAATCAACCAACCGGTTCGGGTGGATACATTCCTGTGCCAACACAAGCATCTGTAACTGCCGTTCCATTTGTCGTCCAACTCACTCCTACAGAGGAACAGCCCTCCGAGCCTGCTCCGTTGGCGCCTCCGCCGACCATTCCGGAGTCCCGTCGCCTGACACTCGAATATCCTCCTAAAATTCGTACAGGTGATTCGGATGTGATCCGCCTGACCCTGGAAGTTGATACACTTGGTAATCTCACCCCAACGGCTGAAATACAAGGCAATATGGTAACCGGACAAGTCGTTCAGATCCCCGATCTGTTTGATACAGATAATGTCATCGCCGAAGCGCGGGTCGACCTGGCCGGGGTGGAAGTCCGCCCGAGTGAAGAGATCAGTGAAACGCTTTTACCGGGACAATCGGTAACGTTTTACTGGAGTGTGCGCCCCGATACATCGGGTACTTTTCGTGGTACAGCCTGGCTCTTCCTGCGCTTCGTGGATAAAGTAAGCAGAGTTGAAACAGAGAAAGCGATCTCTGCACAACCGGTGCAAATTGAGGCGACGAATTTTCTCGGTTTGAACGGATCTATTGCTCGCACCGCGGGTGGGATTGGTTCATTGGTCGGCGCCGTCTTGGGTTTCCCCTTTGGGGAGGATATTTTAAAGTGGCTGTTCAGCCGGCTCAGGGGAAAAGGTTAGTTCAGGAATTTCGGCTTGAGGGGTTACGGCAAACATCACCTTAAATTATGAGTTGCAGCGGAATTAACCGATTGTCCTTCATGGTACAATTCCGCCGTTCTGATAGTTCAGGCGAAGGTATTTACGGAGTAAATATGCAAAGCGATTGGTTATATATTGGTTTATTTTTGGTTGTTGGGGCGCTTGTTCCAACTGCCGCGATCGTAACTTCTTCGATCCTTTCCCCTAAAAAACCAAACCATATCAAGCAAAGTACGTATGAATGCGGGATGGAAACAGTGGGAGAAAATTGGGTGCAGTTTAAGGCCCAATACTATGTTTTTGCACTCGTGTTCCTGGTGTTTGACGTTGAGACCGTTTTTCTATTCCCTTGGGCGGTATCGCTGGGAAAATTGTCGTTGTACGCCGTCTTTGAAGGGATCATCTTTATCCTTATCCTAATTGCCGGACTTGTGTACGCTTGGCGTAAAGGTATGCTAGAGTGGTTTTAATTGAAGCCATAAATCAAGGCTGATAGGTGAGGGCCTTCCGGCCTTTTTTTGTGTAATGTCGTTGCTCTGCCTTTCAGCCAGATCTGGATTCGACGAACGGTTATTTCTACCTTGATCAGCAACGCTGGAGGCAGGTTTGGGAGTAGATCATGAATTTATGGACTGATCCGATTAATTTTATTGCCCACTGGTTGATGGGCCTTCTTACCGGTTGGGGCCTGGCGGGATGGCTCGCTAATTTTTTGATCCAATTGATCGGCGTCGTGGTTTTGGTCTCCATGATGATGTTGATCGACATTCTTTTAGTCTGGGTGGAACGTAAAGTGGTGGCTCGTTTTCAGGACCGTCTTGGCCCAAACCGGGTTGGTCCTTTTGGGATCATCCAGCCCTTCGCAGACATTATAAAGCTCCTTATCAAGGAAGATATTACCCCCAACGGCGCGGACCGGGTGGTTTACAACCTGGCGCCGATACTGTCCTTGATGTCGGTGCTTTTGTTGTGGGCTATTGTGCCGCTCGCTCCTGTCATATTTGGCGTGGATTTAAATGTCGGTGCGCTTTACATTATCGCGACGGGGGCGATCGGGGCGCTTTCCATCATTATGGCGGCCTGGGCATCGAATAATAAATACGCTTTGATCGGCGCTTTCCGTCAAGTAGCCGTCATGGTCTCCTTTGAAGTGCCGATGATCGCGACCATGCTCATTCCGACGATCCTGGCCGGTTCAATGAGTATGAGCGTGATTGTTCGTTCCCAGAATGTCTGGTATGTGGTAATTGCCCCCCTGGCCGCGATCATTTTCATGATCACAGCCATTGCCGAACTTGGCCGCTCGCCTTTCGATATGAATGAGGCCGAGTCTGAGATCGTGGCCGGCTTCCATATTGAATACACGGGAATGAAGTTCGGTCTTTTCTATGCAGGCGAACTCATGCACGCTTTTACATTCGGGGGTTTCTGGGCCATCCTGTTCTTCGGCGGCTATCGTTTGTTTGGGCTCGAGAACCTGGGACCGATCGTGGCTGCCGTAATCCTGCTCGCCAAAGCGTTGCTGGGTTATTGGGTGATCATGTGGGTCAGGTATACAATGATGCGTATTCGCATCGACAACATGTTGTCATTCAGCTGGAAATTCCTGACGCCCCTGGCGTTCGTTCTTTTAATGGCTACTGCGTTAATGAATGCGATCCTACGCAGCGCTTCAAGTGGGATTTACGTTCTGGGGATGTTCCTGACAAACGTGGTGATCGGCCTGATCGTGATCGAGATCGTGCGTCGGGAAAGCAGGCGCAGCCGGGCAAGGATCGAAGAACCGATACACCGAGCGGTGGCACATCCCTAATTCTTATTACCAACCCCTCTCCTAATGGGTCGGGGCGCGGAGAATATTATGACAATCATGCAGATCATCTTTCTTGTTGTCGGGGCTGTCATCCTAGGTTCGGCGTTAATGGTGGTGACGACCGGTAACCTAATCCATGCTGCGTTGTGGTTAATTGTCACGCTTTTTGGTGTGGCGGTATTATATGCGCTGCTCAATGCGAGCTTTTTAGCGGTCGTACAGGTTGTGATTTACATCGGTGCGATTGCAATCCTGTTCATTTTTGCGGTCATGTTAACTCGTAAAGAAATGCGGGATCGTGGTCCGCAGTTGAACAGCGCCTGGTGGTTGAGCGCCATGATTGCGCTGCTCACCTTTGGCGGGTTGATATGGATCTTGCAAAGTTGGAGCGATTTTGCCAGACTTCCTGCTAATTTTCCTACCGGGTTTGACGCGGTCGGGCTGTTGGGCAATGCGCTCGTCTCACCCGATGCTTTCGTCCTACCGTTTGAAGTTGCATCCGTCTTGTTATTGGCTGCGTTGGTAGGCGCGGTCTATGTCGCATTTAATCGGAAGTAGGAGTATAGATGATCCCCCTTTCCTGGTATCTCACTCTCTCGGCTGCACTCTTCAGTATTGGATTGTTCGGGGTGTTGTCTCGCAAGAACGCCGTAGCGATTTTGCTCGGTGTGGAGTTGATGCTTAACTCCGTGAACATCAACCTGGTGTCTTTCTGGCGCTATGGCGATGTAACTCAGATGGCCGGGCAGGTTTTCGCGATCATTGTCTTTGCAGTGGCCGCGGCGGAAGTGGCCGTTGGTCTGGCTCTGGTTATTTCGGTATATCGCCGGCGCAATACGGTGATCGCCGATGAAATTGACATGATGAAATGGTAGAACAAGGTTTGTCCTTACCCAAAAACCTGATGAAAAATCACTCAAAAATCAATCCTCGGTTGGAGACTTCATGACGATTGAATCATTGATCTGGCTGATTCCGTTACCTCCCATCCTTGCATTTTTCCTGATTATTTTATTTACGAATCGGAACAAAGCCCTGAGTCACTCCATGGCCATCGGCGCTGCGTTTCTTTCGTGGCTCGGTGGGATGATCGTCTTTGTTCGCGCAGTTGGTTTTCATGAGCTTGGTAAGCAACCCTTCGTCTCTTCCGTAAATTGGATCCCGACTGCTGACACCTGGCTAAAGATCGGGGTATTGGTCGATCCACTTTCAGCGGTGGTCCTGTTCTTTGTGGTGTGGACAGTTTTGATGATTTTCCTGTACAGCGTTGGCTACCATAACTTTGGCCAGCCCGTGGGTGACCACGATCAACCCGGCCTGCCGCCGCATGGCGCGACGGTGGATGAACACGGCCACAAGCACATGGTGCCTTCCATTGAGCCAATGTATTCGCGTTTCTTTGCTTTTATCAGTTTATTTGCATTTGGCATGCTGACCTTGGTGCTCTCCGACAATCTGTTGACCCTTTTCGTCGGTTGGGAGATCATGGGTTTGTGTTCTTATTTATTGATCGGCTTCTGGTACGCAAAACCGTCGGCCCGTGCGGCGGCTGTAAAGGCTTTCATGACCACCCGCATCGGCGATGTGTTCATGTTATTAGGCATTGTCTATGTTTACAGTGCTACGGGTACGCTCTCGTTCCGGGAAATTTTTCAGCCGCAGGTTTTGCATACGCTGGCAACTGTTCCAACTCCCATTTTAGGGCTTTCTGCTGCCGGTTTGATCGGATTGCTGCTCTTCATCGGCACAGTCGGTAAATCGGCGCAATTTCCCCTCCATGTTTGGCTGCCTGATGCGATGGAAGGGCCAACACCCGTTAGCGCCATGATCCATGCCGCGACGATGGTGTCGGCAGGCGTGTATATGGTCATTCGCATGTTCCCGCTCCTGAGCCTCGATTCGCGCACCATGACCATCGTCGCTTTCATTGGCGCATTTACTGCGCTGTTTGCTGCCACAATTGCGGTTGCCCAGAACGACATCAAGCGTGTATTGGCGTATTCGACGATTTCTCAGCTTGGCTATATGATCGCGGCCCTTGGCTCCGGGGCTTACGTGGCCGCTGCTTTTCATCTCGTGACACACGCTTTCTTCAAGGCTTTGCTCTTTCTTGGTTCCGGTTCTGTCATCCACGGCATGGAACATGGAGTTTTGCATACCGGTGAGCACGTGGATGCGCAGGATATGTTCAATATGGGTGGCTTGCGAAAGAAGATGCCCATCACTTTCTGGACTTTTTTGATTGGCGGATTTGCTCTCTCCGGCTTTCCGGTTCTAACAGCCGGGTTCTGGTCTAAGGATGAAATTCTTGCGAGCACATTTAACGGCCACATCGCAGTCTTTATTACCCTGGCGCTGGCGGCATTCCTGACCGCTTTCTATACGATGCGCCAAATTACCCTGACATTCCTTGGGGAACCGCGCACGAAAGCTGCCGAGAATGCGCAAGAGACCACCTGGACAATGACCGTGCCGCTGATGTTCCTTTCGACTTTTGCGATCGGAGCCGGCTGGGTGGGCATACCCGAATGGTTCAGCGGCGGATTGATCCCGAACTGGTTCCATGAATTTGTTGGAAGTACTCTGGCAGACATACCGCTTGCCACACCTTTTAATCTGATCCCCCTGCTGACTTCCCTTATCGTTGCCCTCGGCGGGCTCCTGATCGGCTGGCTGGTTTATCGAAACATTCAAACTGCCAAACAGGATTTCCTTCAAATCCCCGTTCTAAAAAATAAATGGTACATCGATGAGATTTATAACTTCTTATTTATTAAACCTTCCTATTGGTTCGCCGATACTTTCGTCTATAAATGGATGGACAAGGGTCTGATTGATGGTATTTTGCATTTGATTGGAAAAGTAACGGCTGATATAGGTTCTACCATTCGCACTTATTTCGATCTGCCGGTTATCAATCGATTTTTGGGGGACGGGACTGGATGGCTTATCAAATGGACCGGACAAAATATGCGTCCGATCCAATCCGGGCGCATTCAACAATACATGCTTGTTTCGCTGCTTATCCTGTTATTGATTGCAGGCCTGCTTTATTACCTCCTGGTGATGGGGATAATTCGATAGGAGTATATGATGGACTTTCTCAATACCCATCTCCTCAGCTTGATCTTGTTCATACCGGCACTGTCGGCAGTTGTCCTATTGTTTCTTCCAAGTGATCGATTAAAACTTTTGCGCTGGTTTGCTTTTGGGGCCAGTCTGATACCCTTTGTCTTTACGCTTGTTTTGTGGTTTCGATTCCAACCTGATGTAACGACGTTTCAATTTCAAGAACAATATGCCTGGTATGCAGCCATCAATTCATCCCTTCATCTCGGCGTGGACGGTCTTTCGCTGACGATGGTCCTGCTGACCACGCTGCTGACACCGCTTGCCATCCTTGCTTCTTTCAGCGTGACGGACCGCGTCAAGCCGTACATGATGCTTTTCCTTTTCCTCGAAACGGGCATGCTGGGCGTCTTCATGACCCTCGACTTGCTGATCTTCTTCGTTTTCTGGGAAATTGGCCTCGTCCCGATGTACTTCCTCATCAACCAGTGGGGGAGCGCCAATAGGAATTATGCTTCGCTCAAATTCATGATCTACACCATGGGCGGCTCGCTCGGCCTCCTGCTTGGTATTCAGTTGCTCGGTGCTCTTTTCGGGACCTTCGACTTGGCAGTTATAACGGCCAAGTGGACAACCGCTCAAGGCTTGTTGCTTGGTTTCCCGATTGCCACCGTAAAGTCGGTGGTCTTCTGGGCGTTCGTAATTGCCTTTGCGGTCAAAGTTCCAATTTGGCCGTTCCATACCTGGCTTCCGGATGCTCACACCGAAGCGCCAACTGCAGGTTCGATGATCCTGGCGGGTGTGATGCTCAAACTTGGCGCTTACGGTTTCTTGCGGCTGGTCTTGCCCTTGTATCCGGTTGAAGCGAAATATTTTGCAGGCGCTTTGGCTTTCCTGGCGACTGCCGCAATTGTCTTCGGCGCATTCGCTTCTTATGCCCAAACGGATTTCAAACGGCTCGTGGCTTATTCCTCGGTCAACCATATGGGCTTTGTAGTGCTCGGTATCGCTGCGGCTGCTTTGGCCGCCGGGACGAGCTGATGCGCACATCGCCATGAACGGTGCGATCTTGCAGATGTTCAATCATGGATTATCTGCGGCCGGCATGTTCTTCCTGGTCGGTGTGATCTACGAACGAACGCATACCCGCAACCTGGAAGAGTTTGGCGGACTTTTCCCGCTCGTGCCAATCTACGGCGGAATTCTGATCTTCACTTCGATGGCATCCCTCGGCTTGCCCGGATTGAACGGCTTTATTTCCGAGTTTCTCGTGGTGCGAGGCACATATCCCGCTGCTGACACCTTACACCGCGATTTCGATGCTTGGTTTGCTCTTCACGGGTGCATATATTTTGAAGGGGATTATGAAAGTTTTGCATGGCCCGATGAACGAACACTGGGCGCACGGCGAACACAAATTGACCGAGATCAACACGCGCGAAATTATTGTCATGGCTCCGCTGATGACTTTGATTCTGGTCATCGGCATTTGGCCGGCATGGATTTTGGATATTATCAACAAAGCTGTGATGCACTGTTCTAAGAGGTGGATGATGATTTTTCCCGTACTTAGTGTAATTGTCTTTACCCCGGTTACAGCCGCGTTGATCATGTTGTTGATACCCGCCGAGAAAAAGAATTGGTGCGCGCCATTGCATTGGCTGCGGCGGCATTGGCATTATCTCTTTCCCTCTGGGTTTATCTTAGTTACGATAAAAGTGCATGCAGGTTATCAATTTATTGAACATTACAACTGGCTTCCGGCTCTTGGTATAAATCTTTATTTCGGCGTGGACGGAATGAGCGCTCCGCTTGTCCTGCTGACAGGCGTGGTCATGTTCACGGGTGTGCTTATCTCATGGGGCGATAAAAATGAGCATGTCTCCGCCGGTATTCAGGATCGTCCGCGCGAATTCTTCGCCTTTCTTTTCTTGCTTGCAAGCGGTGTGTTTGGGGTGTTTGTTTCACTCGACCTGTTCATGTTGTTCTTCTTCTATGAGATTGCCGTGTTCCCGATGTATCTTCTCATCGCCATCTGGGGCTGGGTCCAGACTCGTGAATATGCGGCCATGAAGTTGACACTCTATTTGTTCATGGGCTCGGTGGTCGCTCTGGTTGGCGCGTTGGCCATGTATTGGGCGGCTGGCAAGAACACGGGCGTTTACACCTTCGATATGCTTCAACTTGAAAAGGCAGGCTTCTCTGCATCCTTCCAGAATTTGTGGTTCCTGCCCGTTTTCTTTGGCTTTGCGGTGTTGGGCGGTATTTGGCCTTTCCACAACTGGTCACCTGACGGTCACGTGGCCGCGCCGACTGCCGTCTCCATGTTCCATGCCGGCGTGTTGATGAAACTCGGCGCATTTGCGGCGTTGCGTGTGGGCATCATGCTTCTGCCCTGAAGGCGCCAAGCATTGGTCCTGGCTGATCATGCTCTGTGCTGCGATTGCAGTGGTTTATGGTGCGTTCATTGCCTTCGTCCAGACTGATTTGAAATATATGATCGGCTTCTCGTCCGTTTCGCACATGGGACTGGTCATGCTGGGCCTTTCCACGCTTATCCGCGAAGGTCTTCTGGGCGCGGGCGTGCAGATGTTCTCGCACGGTGTGATGACGGCTCTCTTCTTTGCTATCGTTGGCATGATCTATGACCGGGCACACACCCGCCAGATCCCTGAATTGGGGGGTATGGCAAAAGTAATGCCATTGGCCTGCAGTTGGCTTTATCATCGGCAGTCTGGTTTCGATGGGTATGCCGGGTTTCTCGGGTTTTGTTGCGGAATTTCCGATCTTCCTGGGGGTTTGGAAGACGCAATGGTTGGTGGCGGTAATTGCCTCCATTTCCATCATTATTACGGCGGCCTATGTCATGCTGGTCGTTCGCCGGGTTTTCTTTGGGCCAATGCCCGAAAAATTTGACGGTCATATCACTCCGATCACCGTGCTCGATAAAGTTGCCATTGGCACGCTCTGCTCCCTGATGATTGGGATCGGCTTATTTCCATCCTTGATGGTTCCGATGGTACAAACCGGGGTGAACAACATCCTTCGTTTGCTTGGGAGGTGCATTAATGTTCACATCCATTGCTTTCCTTTCGATCCTCCCTGAAACACTGATCCTGGTGCTTGGTGTTTTGATCCTGGCTGTTGATCCGTTTTTGAAGGAAGAACGCCGCCGAAACCTGGGTTGGCTTACTGCAGGCGGCCTGCTTTTGATACTCGTTATCAGCCTGCTCGTAGGCCGTCCAGGCGAGCCTGTCATGACCCTGGGTAACACGATCCGCTTTGACTGGCTGGGATTTTTCTTCAAGATGCTCTTTATTTTTGGTGCGGCTATCACGGCTCTTTTTCTGATGGATCATGAAAAGGTTGGCCAACGCGGCGAAGCTTATCTTCTAATGCTCGCTTCAACCATTGGCATGTGCCTGATGGCTTCTTCCTCCGATCTGATCATGCTCTATCTCGCCATTGAGACGACCTCCATTCCGCTTTACATCCTGGCAGGCTTTATGCTCTCGGATGAGCGCTCCACGGAAGCAGGCTTCAAGTATTTGCTGTATGGTGCATTGACTTCTGCTGTCATGCTCTATGGCTTTAGTTTGTTGTTTGGATTTGCCCGGACGACAAATCTCTATGCCCTGGCTGATGCCTTCAAGGCGGGACAGTTAAGCGCCCCTGTTGTTTTGGGTGTTATTTTCTTGATCATTGTGGGTCTTGGCTTCAAGGTTTCCGTCGTTCCTTTCCATTTCTGGGCGCCGGATGTTTACGAAGGTTCACCGACTCCGGTGGCTGGGTTCCTTTCGACTGCTTCCAAAGCGGCGGGCTTCGCGGTATTGCGCGGCTCTTCCTGGTTGTCTTCAGTGGCTATACAATTGAATGGGCTTTGATCTTCGCCCTGTTATCGGCCATTACGATGACGGTCGGTAACCTGCTGGCGCTGCCGCAGAAAAATCTCAAACGGCTGCTCGCTTATTCATCCATTGCTCATGCAGGTTATGCCATGATCGGCCTGGTGGCCATTTCTCAATTGGGGATTACCAGTGTGGTATTCTATATGACGGCCTACATATTGACCAACCTGGCTGCCTTCGGTATTGTCATGGTAGTTGGCCGCGTCACCGGCTCAGACGAATACGACTCTTATCGCGGCCTCAGTCGCCGTTCGCCCTGGCTGGCGCTCATCATGTTGGCAGCCTTTCTGTCGCTGGCGGGAATGCCGCCTTTCGGGGGGTTTGTGGCAAAGGTCTTTGTTTTTGCCGCAGGTGTGCAGGCTAATTTCACCTGGCTGGTCGTCATCGGTATCCTGAACTCCATCGTGGGCGTGTACTACTATTTGAACGTAATGAAGTATGTTTATCTTTATCGCATGGAAAATGAGGATGAGGAAAAGCATCCAATTGGAGTCACTCGTCCATCGGTGATTGCGCTTGTCGTTTTGGTTTTAGGCGTTATCTTGATCGGTACCGTATTTGCCCCGTGGTTTGGTTTTTCGAATGCCGGTGCAATGAACTTGTTCTGATGCCAATAATACAATTATTGGCCAGGTTGTCCTCGAATTGACATAGCTTTTATCCAGTTTGTTATAATCGTGAGACATGGCACAATCTGATAAGGATCACCGGAACGTTATCAATACACTATTGATCGTTCTGGTCGGTCAGATGGGCTGCCTTACTCTTGTCGTCATTCTGATCACTGTTTTAGCCGGGTTGTGGCTGGATAATACTTTCCACACAAAACCTATTTTTACGCTGGTGTTATTACTTGCAGGAATTCCGCTATCGGTGATTTTGATGGTATTTGTAGGGCGTAAAACATTGGCGAAGTTGAAAGAACAAAACGAATCTGATCAGAAAAAAACTTCCACATAGGAGTTGGGTTTGGAACAAGAAAAACATAGACCCTGGCGACGCTGGGTTGTATTGGTCCTGATGATCGCTGGTTTTATTTTGGCGGGATATTTTGTTCCCGTTCGACCGGAGATTACTGTCGCGGCAGAAAAACTCATCGAGAAGCCCCTAATCACTTTGCCTGCTCCCTTCGGGCCATTTTATTTGGTGAATACGCTCCCAACTCTGGTCTTTACCATCCTTTTGTTGATCGTGATCGCGTTTTTTACAAACCGCTCCCTCAAGAAGAGCCAGCAGACCGACCTGGTTCCGCGTGGGATTGGTAATCTGATGGAAGCTTTTCTTGAATTACTTTACAACCTGACGGAAGGTTCGGCAGGTGCGAAGTGGGCCAAAACGATCTTTCCCTGGTTTGCAACCATTATGATTTATGTCTTGTTTGCGAACCTGCTCAAATTGATACCGGGTTTTGAGTCTATCGGTGTGTTGCATCCCGCGGAAAGTGGCGGATATGCAACTCAATCCCTGGGTAATTTCCTGGGTGGAAGTTGGAATCTTCTCCTGCCAACGGCACAAGCCACGGGTGGATATATTCTTGTCCCATTTGTGCGTGGAATATCCCTGGATTTGAACTTCACCTTTGCGTCTGGCGATCATTTCAGTGGTTATGACCCAGGTGGTTGGCTTTCAGGCACAAGGGATTGGTTATTTGAGCAAGTTCTTCAATGTTCGAACGATGTTCAAGACCCCGTTTTTTGGTGCGATGGATTTCCTGGTTGGCTTACTCGAGCTGATTCTCTGAAATCATGAAAGTTATTTCATTTTCCTTCCGTTTGTTTTTTAATATGTTCGCCGGAATCATACTTGTTGCAGTCGTGGCATTTTTGTTGGGAAAGATCACCATCGTCTGCGTCAATGCTATATTTGTTTGAGTTATTTGTCGGGATCATTCAGGCATTTGTCTTCGGCATGCTGACGATGGTCTTCATGGCAATGGCCACACAGGGTCATGCCAATGAAGAGGAACAAACAGAAGCTCGTTCGGAAGTCCACGAGATATAAATAGATAATTTCCAGGAGGCTCGAAAAAATATGGAAGCAGCGATTGTTTTAGCGGGACGTTATATCGGGGCAGGTTTGGCGATGATCGGTGCGGCAGGTGCAGGGATTGGGATCGGATTGAGTGTCCAGGGCGCGCTGACCGGGATGGCACGCAACCCGGATACGTATGGGAACCTTTTGACCAATATGATCCTGGGTATTGCATTTTCTGAAGCGATCGCGATCTATTGTCTGGCGATTGCCTTCCTCATCCTTTTGAAGATTTTCTAGTCGCGTTGCCTGGGAGGTTGCATTGGAAGCACTTGGTATTAATCTTGGTTTTCTGATCGTTCAGATCCTGGCGTTTGTGATTATTCTTCTGACATTGAATGCATGGGTTTATAAACCCATGCTAAACATGATGGACTCTCGCAGGAAAAAGATCGCTCAAAGCCTGGAAGATGCACGTGTTGCTGCAGAAGCTCGGGCTGATGCCGAAAAAGAAGCCGCCAAGGTCCTGGCGGAGGCCCAAGCGGAAGCTGGCCGGGTTATTCAAGAAGCTACTGACCGCGCAGTAGATGCCGGTAAAGAGGTTAAAGCTGCCGCTGAAGCGGAAGGTGTCAAAACCAGAGAGCAGGCAGCGGTCGAAGCAGGGCAAGAACGTAATCGCATCCTCGGTGATTTACGCGGTCAGGTCGCGGCTTTAGCGATTGCGGCAGCCCAGAAGCTGATAGGTGAGTCTCTCGATGAGAAACGTCAACATGCTTTACTGGACGAATTTTTCTCGGGAGTCAAATCCGGTAAGGTCGTCATCTTGAATGACGTTGATTTCAAGGGCGGTTCGGCGGAGGTTACCAGTGCATTGCCACTTAGTCTGATTGAGCAGGAAACAGTTAAAAATAATCTCCTCTCTAAAGTAGGAGCCCAGGCAGTGACTTTTCATGTAGATCCGGCCATTCTGGGAGGTCTGGTTATTAAGGTCGGCGACAAAGTTTTGGATGGTTCCGTTTCAGGCAAGCTGGAAGGATTGCGCCAGAATTTTAAGTAAGATATATTAAATTAAAAAAGAGGGCTTTGGTTTTGAATTACCCAAGCCCTCTTTTTTAATTTAATATCTTTGATCCCAGATCGCCTTTCCTTAATATTTACTGTGAATTTTTTCAGGTTGATGTAAATTAGAGTAAGAGGAGTATAATCCTGCGAAAAAAAGGGAGAGTAAATGCCAATTTCTGCAGGGATTCCAGCTCCTGATTTTGAACTGCTTGATGATTCCGGGAACTCCTCGCCATCTCATGGACTTCCGTGGGCGGGCCGTTATCTTATACTTTTACCCGGCTGACGATACACCCGGTTGTACAAAAGAAGCTTGTAACTTTCGTGACGACTATTCCGAGTATCAAAAATCGGGTGTAACCATTCTTGGTGTCAGCCCAGACAGTGTTAAGTCTCACGTAAAATTTAAAGAAAAATATCAACTGCCCTTTCCATTATTGGCAGACGAAGGCCATAAAATATGCGACGCCTATGGCGTTTGGGGGCCAAAGAAACTTATGGGCCGTGATTACGAAGGAGTGCTTCGGACTACCTTTTTGATCGACAAACAAGGATCCATCGCCCATGTCTTTGAAAACGTCCGTCCATCTGAGCACAGCGTTGAAGTACTCAAAGAGTTGAACTCTCTTTAACACATCTGGATAAATAAATATTTGAATCAATTCTGACTAATTTAGCCGAATAAGCGTGACAAATTTGATAAAATTTGGTACATTAAGTGCTGTAGTGAAAGTGAGTAATTTTACCGGTAATATATTTATTTTGGTCACATAAATTTTATTAGTAGGACGAGCAACCGAGCCCCTTGTTTTGAGACCATTCGCGGTCATGAAACAAGGGGACACCGCGCTGAGAACAAAGCTTGCGACATAGATGATCAGGAGAGAGAATTTATGCGACATTTTGTGATCGTTGGGGTATTGATCGCCATATTGACCCCTTTGATTTACCTAGTCATAAGAGCTTCAAATCTTATGCCAATCGAGGCAAGCCTCCAAGCCATTCCTGTGGATTGGATGTGGAATATGGATATGGGCCCCATAGCTTTCCTTTTTGCCCTGATCATGGTGCCTTTAATATATAGTCTGATCGTGTTTCGGCGCAAGAAAGGGGATACGACGGACGCCGAACACATAGAGGGGAACACGACTCTGGAAATTACCTGGACCATAATCCCACTCATGATTGTTATTGTGTATGCCTATCTGGGCGCTTATACGCTGGGGGAAACCCGCGTCGTCGATCCGAATGCGCTCATGATCAACGTCACTGCTCACCAATGGGATTGGAGTTTTTCGTACCCCGAAGGGTTCACGTCCAATGAACTCCATTTGCCTATTAATAAACAAGTTGTTCTGGAAATGCAGTCTCTGGATGTGATCCATTCGTTCTGGGTGCCAGAGTTTCGGATCAAACAGGATGTCGTTCCCGGACATACAACCGAATATCGGATTACACCGGACTTGCTAGGAAACTACACTGTACGTTGTTCCGAGTTGTGCGGTGCTTCTCATGCTTATATGGAGAGACCAGTGATCGTAACCTCCCAAAGTGATTACGATTCCTGGGTCAAGCAGCAGGCTGCGGAGGAAGCCGCATTAGTAGCCCAGGGTGGGCCGGACGCAGGCAAGGCTCTGGTAGCCCAGAATGGGTGCGGGGGCTGTCATTCCATTGACGGAAGCAAACTTGTTGGTCCAACCTGGCGCGGGCTATTTGGATCGCAGGTCAAATTGTCTGATGGGAGTGTTGTGACAGCAGACGAAGCATATTTGATTGAATCCATAGCCAAGCCAAGTGCCAAGGTCGTCGATGGTTTTCCTGACCACGTAATGCCCACATTTAATCTGACAGACGCCCAGATTAAAAATATCGCCTCCTACATAGAAACTTTGAAGTAATTTTATGGAGAGTTGTTCATGAAAAAATTCTATTCTTCGGCTTTGGTAAAAGGACTGCTCTGGCAATTATTAGGCTGGATCGTCGGGGCAGTATTTGTAACCCTAATTCGGGCGTTGATGGGTCTGAAACTGTTTGATACATTCTTTTTTACGGAACCCGCTTGGGTTTTTGGTGCATTTCTAGGGGTGCTTTTCTTCATAGGCGGAAGTGGTATTGCCAAGGATTGGTTCAAGTGGGCGAAGGGTGAAGAAACATCTGATCATCATGAAGACCCGGAAGGTTGGGAGAAATATATTAATGTTTCACTGGATCACAAAGTAATAGGTATTCAGTATACGATCACTTCCTTGTTCCTACTTGTTGTGGGTGGCTCCTTCGCAATGATATTTCGAACAGAACTGGCTCAACCTGGCCTGCAATTCCTTACCCTGCAATGGTATAACACGCTGATGTCCCTGCACGGGATTGTGATGATCATCGGGATTCTGGTAGGTGTGGCCGGTGTAATGAATTATCTTGTTCCGCTCCTGATCGGTGCACAGGATATGGCTTTCCCGAGGATGAACGCTTTTTCATTTTGGATAGCCGTTCCCGGCATAGTACTTTTACTATCAAGCTTGGCTCTAGGTGGTTTCGATACCGGTTGGACGGGTTATCCGCCACTTTCGGCTCGAGCTCCGGTGGGAATGCAAATGTTTTTCCTAGGCGTTTTCACTGCAGGATGGTCGTCGATTCTTGGCGGACTTAATTTGATTGTAACGGTGGTCAGGATGCGGGCAAAGGGGATGGTGGCATTTCGTATGCCCATTTTGGTTTGGGCGGCGGTGGCCACTTCGCTTATAACGTTGACCGCGACACAATCGATCGGTCTCTCGTTTCAATTGGTAATGTTCCAACGTCTTTTCGGCATGGGCTTTTTTGATTCGGCGAAAGGCGGCGACCCGATCCTCTATCAGCATTTGTTTTGGTTCTACTCGCATCCGGCTGTTTATGTCTTCGTCCTGCCAGGATTGGGGGTTATTTCGGAGCTGATACCGGTCTTTGTTCGAAAGCCACTTTATGGTTACCGCTGGATCGCAATGTCTTCGCTGGGCATTGCTTTGGTTGGCTTCCTCGTCTGGGCTCACCATATGTTTGCCTCAGGCATGAACCAGTATTTACAAGTCCCATTCATGTACAGCACTTTATTGGTGGCGGTGCCGACGGGCGTAAAATTTTTCTCATGGATCGCGACTATTTGGAAAGGAAAAATTCAAACACCGACGCCGATGCTTTTCGTGATAGGCGGCATCGTTGTCTTCCTTATAGGCGGCTTGTCCGGCCCTCCAAACGCAACGGTGGCGACCGACCTGCATCTCACCGACACCTATTTTATTGTCGGTCATTTTCACGATACCATATTCGGCGGTTATGTATTTCCGTTTTTTGCCGCCATATATTATTGGTTTCCCAAGGCGACCGGACGTCGCATGAAAGAATCGCTTGGGAAGATACATTTTTGGCTCATGACCCCGGCATTTCTTACTTTGACTTTCTTAATGATGCGCATAGGTATGCTGGGTATGCGACGTAGAATTGCAGATTATGATCCATCGTTGGGATTTGCCGGTTATCATTTGGTTATGACCATCGCGGGATACCTTATTGCAATATCGATTTTGATCTTTTTTATCAACTTTTTCTCAAGCATTAAAAATGGAGAAAAGGTTGATGGAAATCTATGGAATTCGCGTTCACCGGAATGGCAGGTGCCCTCGCCAATGCCAGTTGAAAATTACGAACGCGCAATCGAAGTTATTGGCGAACCGTATGATTACGGTCTGGCGGATTCCGACTACATTAAATTCTCCAAAGGAAAATGACTCAAAGGATCATCACACATGGAACTTAACAACAAAGCCGCTGTCTTAAATCAAGGTGTTGTAATATTCATTTTTTTGGCTGTCCTTACCGCGCTTGAGTTTTTCGTGGCAATTGCGATCGGCGCGGTTGCGCTGCTGGTGGTTATGGCGATCGTTAAAGTGGGCCTGGTGATCTATTACTACATGCATATTGCAAAACTTAATGAGGACTCAGGCGATGACCATCACTCCTTGAAATACAAGACGGCCACCAACCGGCTCGGATTGTGGCTTTTCCTGCTTTCCGACTCGTTTGTTTTTGGGGGGCTGCTGGTGTCGCGGTTTTATCTCCTTTCGTTGACGCGGCCTCCTCTCAACCAGATATTGGGACTAACCGTGACTTCCGTCCTTTTGTTGTCCTCGTTTTTTATGAACCGTGCTGAAGCTTCGATAGAATACGGCGATCGGAAAGGATTTATTGTAAGTATTGTGATTACTTTGATACTTGGTCTTGGTTTTGTAGGGGGCGTGTTAGGCGTGGAATGGCCATCCGCAATTGCGGAAGGGATTACTCCGTCCACGAATACGGCAGGTGCGATATTTTTCATGATGACCGGCATGCATGCGCTGCATGTCGTGACCGGCTTGATATTTTTAATTGTCGTGTTAAGGAACGGGCGACGCGGTTTGTATTCCCCCGAAAAGCATTGGGCCGTCGAGGCCGCTGCAGTATATTGGCACTTTATTGATGTAGTCTGGATTTTCTTTTATCCTGCACTTTATTTAATTGGCAAGCTAATCTGAGATTAACCTGGCTCGCAGTACAATGTGGGCTGCCAAATGGCCAGCTCACTGCGATGCAAGGAGGTAGTCATGCAACATAAAATTCTTTGGTGGGGTGTCGCGTTAATTGGAGTGTTGGCGATTATTTCGGGTTTTATGTTTTTCTCCGTCAAGCCATCTCTTAACGGAGCTGTGATTAATCCACCTATACCAGCCGCGGAAATTAAGCTCGCCGATTCCAATGGAGCGCAATTTACCTTAAGTAGTTTACGCGGCAAGATTGTAATTTTGTATTTTGGTTACACAAATTGCCCGGATGAATGCCCTTTGACGATGGCTCATCTTAAACTGGCGATGGATATACTTGGCAATAAATCCAAGGATGTGCAGGTAGTTATGGTTACTACCGATCCGGTCCGCGATACGGCTCAAGCCATGAAGGACTTCCTTGGAAAATTCGATCCAAGCTTTGTTGGATTAGTGGGTACGACTGATGAATTGATGAAAGTCTGGAAAGATTACGGTGTCACGGTTGCGGATGGCGGTGAAACGCACAGCTATTTTATTTACATGATCGACCGGGAAGGTAATTTTCGCGAGACTTTCCTGCCCGATTCGTTGCCTGCAGACATAGCTGCTGATACGCGCCTTCTACTGGGTGAATAAGACGATCATGTATTTTCCCGATGTTTCCAGGCGGATCATTGTCTCGATGTTTGCCGGTCTCTTGTTTGGTGTGGCAATCAGCGAGATGACCTTTTATTATCTTAATACGGGTGAAACTCGCCCGCCACAGGTTGTCATATTGAATATTCCACCCGGAACGGCAGAAAAAGTTGCGCGCGGAGAATCAAGCCCAACCCTGCCAAGCTCGATGTATTTTGTCGTTGGCGATACGCTTATGGTCAATAATTTAGATTCTGTTGTTCATCAATTGGGGCCCTTGTTCATCCCTTCCGGCTCTTCGGCAACCATGAAACTGGATACGGAACAAGATTATGCCTTTACTTGTTCATTTATACCCAGTAAATATATTGGACTTGACGTTAGGCCACCGCTTACATTGGTAACGCGCATTCTCGGTATCCTTGAAGCCGGCCTGCCGATGGGTATTTTGATCGCTTTATATAGCATATATGCCATGCCGTTAAAAAAGAAGAAACCAATTTCTGCTTTATCTGAATAAACTGGAGAATATGTAAGAATGAAATTCTCACTGTCATCATCATTCACCCGGTTGGCCTTTGTATTAATGGTCAGTGTCCTTTTTTTGTCAATTGCCGGCCGGGCAGCGAGTTTGAGCGGCGCGGCCATTTCCTGCCAGGGTTGGCCATTTTGCGAGCCGACTAATCTATTCGGTTGGCTGAAACTCGTTCACATTATATTGGCAGGCATTTCGGCGGTGATTGTTATCTGGCTTTTTATTAAGGCCTGGCGCGAACAACGGGACAACCGGATTTTGCTGCCGTTATCGACAGTTACTGCAATAATGTTTTTTGGCCAGGCGTTCGTGGGTGCAATCCAGGTGATTCGGGGCTTTCCCCTCCACTTGGTTGTTTTGCATACCTTGACTGCTGTGTCGTTGTGGATTTCCCTTATTTCGTTGATCGTGACTTCCGGTTTTCTGGCAACAGACAATAAAGTATTCCCTAAGGTTGATATACGTCAACACTTTAATGATTTTTTTGCACTCTGCAAGCCGTTGATAGTTGCCTTATTACTTCTAACCACCCTTGGCGGACTTGTTGTGGGTGGTAAAGGCTGGCCTTCACCCGCGCTTGCTTTTTGGACCATGGTAGGCGGGGCTCTGGCGGCCGGCGGTTCTTCGGCGCTGAATCAATATATCGACCGGGAACTTGATAAGAATATGCAAAGGACTTCGAAGCGTCCTCTTGCGGCCGGGCGGTTGACCGCTGCCGAGGGGCTCTCCTACGGCCTGGCTTTGTGCCTGATCAGTTACTATATCCTTGCGGGATTTGTCAATTTGACGGCTGCGCTTCTCTCCTTGGCGGGCATTTTTTATTATGTAATCTTTTACAGCGTATTGTTAAAAAAAGCAACCGTTCAAAATATAGTCATTGGCGGTGGGGCAGGTGCGATACCGCCAATGGTTGGTTGGGCTGCAGCGACCGGGCATCTCAGTCTTGCAGCGTGGATTTTGTTCCTGATCATTTTCATGTGGACACCCCCGCACTTCTGGGCTTTGGCAATTGTCAGGAAAACAGATTATGAGAGGGCGGGGGTTCCCATGCTGCCTGTGGTTAAGGGAGAAAAAGTAACGCGGTCCCAAATATTGATATACACGTTATTCCTGGTCGGCGTGTCATTGCTTCTTCCACTGATAAAGGCCACCGGAAATGTATACCTAATATCTGCAATTACCCTTGGTCTGCTTCTTATATATGCTGCATGGCGGGTTTGGAAGATCCCGGGTAACAAGGTGGCCTGGACGATGTACCGGTGGTCGAGTATGTACCTGGCCTTTATCTTTATAGCGTTGATGATAGATGCAGTAAAATAACTCCCGATATTGCCAATTCGGAATATTTTCCTTCAATGATTGCCATATCGATCCACGCGCTAATGTAATAGTGTGGGAATTATGAAGGAAACTCTCGATAGCTATCGAGGAGTTTTTGATGCCAAACAATTCGTCGCGCTGGGCCAACCTGGTTCTATTCTTTTCGATCTTGTTCGGCGCGCTTGTTCGTTTTGCCCCAACCATTATTTCAGGGGCACCCATCAACGACGGGGGTATGTTTTACGTCATGATCCAGGATCTGGAGTTAAATCATTTTCTTATCCCCGCTTTTACAACTTATAACAATCAAAACATCCCTTTCGCATATCCACCGTTTTCGTTCTATTTCGGGGGATTGCTCAACTCGCTTGGTATCCCAATCATTGATTTGATGCGCTGGCTTCCTCCCATCGTTTCAACTCTTTCAATTGTTGCTTTTTATGGAATGGCGTGTCTGATCTTGGACTCAAAATCAAAAGGAACATTGGCAACCACGGCATACGCATTGTTGCCGCGTACATTCTCATGGTACGTAATGGGTGGCGGTCTCAGCCGTACCTTTGGAGTGTTATTCCTCTTGTTGGCTTGTGCCTCAACCTGGGCTTTATTTACAAAGAATGAGCAAAAATATATTTTTCCAGCGATGCTCTTCGGCGCCAGTGCAGTACTAAGTCACCCAGAGACAGGTTTACACGCGGCAGCGGCTTGCCTACTCATCTGGCTTTTCAAGGGTCGCAGTATAAAAGGCTCATGGAATGCATTATTGGTTGGTCTGGGCGTCTTTGTGTTAATAAGTCCCTGGTGGGGGACCGTCCTGGCTCAACATGGCTTTGTCCCTTTTCTTTCCGCACTTCATACAGGAGGAAACGACCCGCTCTTTTGGATCCCCTGGGTTACTTTTGATTTTGGTGAGGAAAGATTTGTTACGCTCTTCACGGTGCTTGGTCTTTTCGGCGTAGTTGTTCAGTCCTTGCGGCGCGAATGGTTTCTGGTTACCTGGTTGTTAGCTTCGTTCATTGTTGAGCCGCGAAGCGCTACGGCAATCGCGGCGATCCCCCTGGCGATGCTGGCAGGTATAGGGCTCTCGGATTTTGTTTTGCCCAACATTGAAAACACTGTCTCAAATGCCTTGGAAGGGAAAAGAGATTGGACGTTCTATATGGCGGGCGGCCGTGCGGTGCGGATTGCACTTGGTTATGTTTTATTTTCTGCGTTAATTGGGGGCTTTTTTTATGATATCAGTCTTGCGCGGTATGTTGTTCCAGTAAAAAGCCGGGATGCCATGAATTGGGTTAAAAACAATACGCCATCCAACAGTCGATTTATTGTTCTCACCGGCAGCAGCGACCCTTTTTCCGATCCGATAGCGGAATGGTTCCCTGCATTTACTTCCCGGACTAGTCAGAATACCATCCAGGGCAAGGAGTGGATTCTTGGATCAGGTTTCACGCCTTTCCTCGGTCAAATCGAATTACTACAATTGTGTCTGAATGATACCCCTTATTGTGTGGAGAACTGGGCTCATACAAATCACCTTGCCTTTGATTATATTTATATCGAGAAATCCTCGGATCGTTCGGTTCCTGGTTTGCTTTTGCACGAATTACAGCAAGATCCCGAATATGATCAAATTTATGCAAACGAAGCCGTTATTATTTTCGGACGTAAATGACTGCAACTGAATCCTCATAGGCTAGCTGCCAATCAGGAGCGGAGCTGGCTGCCTTTGCCAAGTTTGTCTGGGGTGAGACGAGGATCCAATTAATGTTATATTGCCTTAACTCCACATCCCAGTTGGTATCTGCGATAAAAATCCCCGCATATTGTCGAATTAGGGCTTCCCCGTAAAAGTCACTCTGGCTGTCTATGAAAACTTGTTTCCCAGGCCAAAGGCGATAAAGTATATACCCTCCCCAATTTAAGTCATTGAACATATTACCTTTTAGTGGATGGCTTTCGATCCAATCTGCAGCCTGGACTGGAAAGGTACCTGGGTCGAATTGGTTGAAGGAAGTTTGAGTTCTGGTTTGATAAAACGAGAATGATCCAATCGCCAGCAGGGAAATGAGAATCGGCCACGTATAACCGCTCAATATTTCATCTATCATTGTTATCCGTTCTTCCCCTTTCAGCCATAATGACATTTTACCGAAAGGTTGTCTCATGTACCCGGCTAGTATCGGCGCTGCGGCAATTGCAAAAAAAGGGATGTTGCGTGCCATAAACAGGCTTATTATGGCAAAGCCAATTAACAAGAATAATTGGCTGGTTGGTATTCGTTTCCAACCCAGCAGCAATAATATGAATGCCAAAGCCAAAAGAATTGTGAATGGCAGGGTTTCGATCGTTGTAAGGTTGGGTGGCATTGTTTCTGTCGTGTGACTCAAAATAAAAACGCTGTTGTTGCCAAAAACCCCCTGCCAATTTCGCCAAAGATCGGGAGTGAGAATACTTGATATCAACGAAGAACCGCCAATAATCATCAGCTCTCTGCCGGGGTCCAAATTTGCTGATTTTCGCCAGTATTCCCAAAGCCAACCTACTAGGTAAGCGATCCAAGCTAAAAAACCAAATATAAAACCCCCGTGAGTATTTGCCCAAACCAACATTAATACAGGAAATAGCCAGAGGTTAATTTTTTCTCGGCTTCGTATTTTTTCAAGCCAAGAGACCCAAATTGCAATAAGGAGAAAAGAAAAGATATGGGGACGTGTTAACCAATCAAGGCTGGATGCAGCTGCGGCCCACAGCGTTAGAAATGCCGCTATGATTGGCATATTGCTGCGGTGGACAGAGTCTAAATATGCAATCGAGAATGCCGCGGAAATAACAAGCGCAGTGAGTAAAACAACCCCGTCAAAATTTAGAAGACGATAGGAGAGGGAAAATAGAACTTCTGCCAACCATTCATAAGGCGGCCGCGATTGGCCAGGTTTTGTAAAAGATAGAAGGTTCATGGTCGGGACCTGATGACTGTCGAGAATAAAATTTCCAAGGGCGAGATCACGACCCAGATCGCTATCTGTATTCATCATCCGGTGACCAATCAGAAGCGCGCCAACGAAGATAACAATAAATATAAAATCGCGTACCCGTGGCAATAGATATCGGGACATACACTAATTGTACACAAAAATAAAAAAGCGGCGCGATGAGTGCCGCTTTTTTATTTTTGTGGAATTTCCTTTACTCGCCGAGGTAATCGCGCAATTTCCTGCGAATGGAGGGATGCCGCAAACGGCTCAAAGCCTGGGCCTCGATTTGGCGTACACGCTCACGGGTCACTCCCATCTTGCGTCCTACTTCTTCGAGAGTGTAGGCTTGACCGTCCAAAAGACCATAGCGTAGTTGTAGTATACGAACTTCCCGGGGAGGTAAACCATTCAAAACTTCGGTAAGATGTTCTCGCAGGAGGTTATATGTGGCAGTATCGTCCGGAGGGGGGGCCTCGTCATCTTCGATGAAATCGCCCAAAACCGAATCCTCTTCATCATCCGTTGGCGTTTCGAGTGAAAGTGGGCGGCGGGCCACCTGTATCATGTTCTCGACTTTTTTCGGTGGGACATCCAGCGCAGCAGCCAGTTCTTCAACGCTTGGCTCTCGGCCAAGCCGCTGAGTGAGTTGGTGCTGGATACGGAGGAGTTTATTGATCTGGTCGCCCATGTGGACGGGCACGCGAATAGTGCGACCCTGATCGGCGATCGCCCGCGTTACAGCCTGGCGGATCCACCATGTTGCATACGTTGAAAACTTGTGGCCGCGGCGGTAATCAAATTTCTTTGTAGCACGAATCAAGCCAATGTTGCCCTCTTGGATCAAGTCAAGAAATGGAACACCACGTCCCATATATTTCTTGGCAACCGAAATCACCAAGCGGGAATTCGCAGTGATGAGATGTTCACGTGCAGACCAGCCATCTTCAATTAACTTGCGTAATTCGGTACGGCGCCGGGTGCCTGCATTGCCTTTCGCCAGTTCCTCGCGTGCCATACGCCCGCGTTCGATACGCTGGGCGAGGGTTACTTCTTCGACTGCTGTTAGGAGGGGTACACGGCTGACTTCCTTGAGATATAGACCGATCGTGTCGTCGGTGTCGATATTGGCAAGATAATCATCCAGCGAAAGGTCAGGTTCCGGCTCCGCTTCAGCTTCTTCTACGGCTGCCAGTTCGTCTTCTGTAGGTTCACCAGGGGTTGTATCTTCAACAAAGGGAATACCCGCACTTAACAGGGCCGAAAAGGCCTCTTCTAATTGTTCAACATCCTGTTCGGCTTCCGGGAAGAAATGAAGAATATCGTCCAGGGTAACATAAGATTTCTGACGTCCAAGCTCGATCAGACGAGCAATTGCCGGAAATTCTTCTTCCTCGTCTACAATAATGATTTTCTCTACATCCATTTTCTCATCCGCTTATGAATTTTGACTTAGAATACACTTTTTCAGCCCGAAAATCAATAGCTTTTCCGGCCTTGTGCGTTCTGTAATGGTTTTATTGTGTATACAAAAGATGCGATCTGATTGTCATCTCTTACGGTGTTCCGGTTACCGAGGTCGCCGGCACGGTAATGGTGGCTTCCGGTGTCGATGTCTCCGGTAAGAGAATGGATGTAGCCGATGCTACAGGGGTTAGGGTGGCAGCATAAGGAGGATTATTCAATAGCCCAAGGATGACATCCAGGCCTTGCTTATCAACAATTTGAATGGGTAAGCTATCTAGCTGAACATAATACCCATTCTGGATCGGTGTTACTGAACCGACAGTGATTTTGTGTGTCTTGCCTCCGGCGTAGGAAAGGTTTATTGCATAAGATGGCTTATCCAGGCCAACAACATCAGGCCCAAGTTGAACATTAGCCAGGACTGTGAGGGCACTCAATTGAGTAACTGCCGCTTCTGCTGATCCCTGGTCCGCGGCTGCTTTGATGGGGGATGTCACACTCCAGGTGCCACTGGCTGATTTGACGATTTCAACTGTATTGCCGATATTATCCGTTATTTTAACGTCATTGGGCGAGCCCTCGGTTGAATTGAACAAAAGAGCGGTACCGGTAGTTGGTGTTGCTTGGGCGGCTTGTTTTGTTTTTTGGTTAGTCAGATAGAAAGAAAAACCGACCAACGCCGCCAGGATGACGAGTAAAACCCACGTATTTCGACGGATCATGGTTAACCTTGCCTGCGACGGGCCAGCCATGTGGAAAAGCCGGCTATCACAATCAAACCCGGGATTATGATCACTGAGCTGAGCAGAATGATAAGAATTATGAGTTGGCTAGGTGGATTGAATGTCCTTGTAATCGGGGTGCGTGGCGTAATGTTGATCAAATTGCCTTGTTGCGCGGCCCAATCAATCGAATTGATGAAGATATCGCCGTTTGCGTAGGCGTCGAACCCCTTGTCTGTGGCAAAAACCGAATTACCGAATACAACCACCCTTCCCTTCGTGCTTGAATTTTCGCCTGAAGCTGCCAAATTAAGCGGACCGGCTATATCGGAACCCTGGTCGAAGGAAACCTGTTGATTGCCTTGTATCGAGGCAAGATTGGTTTCTCCCCAAGAATTCTGGGATGTCAAAATCAGTGACGTATCCGTAATATTTTGGGGCGCTGATTTACTTATGGTCAAACTACGCGCCTGAGGCATGATCGTAACTGCGGTCATATGTTGCGTGATTGGCGCAGAAGTATTGTATGACGAGGATATGGCATTCAGGGGTTGTTGGCTTGTGAGATCAATAACCACATCGTTATCCAGCGTGATGCCCCAGTCGGTTTTTAGATATTCTGCCAATGGATCTGGATTTGTGCCAAATTTCGTGAATGGCGTCGGATCTTCCAATACAATCAGGGATCCACCTTTTTCCACATAAGCTTTTAATAAAGCCACTTCCTGATCGAGGAGAGGATTTGTCGGACCCGCTACAATGATGGCTTTGGCGTCGTCCGGGATTTTATTTTCCGAGGCCAGGTTCAACGTTTTGACGGTATAGTTTTTACTTTCGAGCGTAGACCGGGCACGCGATAGGGCGCTGGTGTCTGTGCCGTTAATATCAGGTTCACCATGACCAGTCAGGAAATAAACAACGCGTTGTTGCGGACTGATCAAGAGGATTAGGGCCTGGTCTATATCAGTTTCACTCGCTGAAGCTGCGGTTTCAGATGATTTACCCATCGTTAATACTATTTTGCCGTCCCCCGTAATGCCGTATTGACGAGCCAGGAGTGGATCGGCGTTTGGATCAACGAAGCGAAAATCAAACTTGCCCTTGCTGTTTGATTTGTAATTGGTTAACAGTTGGGAGGCAGTATCGGTTGGAATATTCGTTGTGAAGAAGCCAATTGCTGTAACTTTATCTGGCAGGGCAGCCAGGGCCTGAATTGTTTGAGGAGCGAGGGTGTTTTGCTTGTCTTCTGTGAAATCAATACGGCTCGGATTTTGGTATACAAGCAAATTGATTACAATGAGAATGCCTATAAATGCCAAGGACATAATTAGGGTGTTTGACCCATAATGGACCTGTCGACCAGTGAAGAAGCGACGGACACCGTCGGGGTTAAGAATCCCGTAGATGGCCAGCCCTAATATAATGACTGCGACGCTGATCGCAATCCAATTAGAGATAGATTCCGGCGTAGCCGGTGTATATATTTTGAGGGCAACCGTTCCCTGAACAATTGCCAGCAATCCGGTGGCAATACACCCTAAGCCGGCAACTATCAACCCGATGAATGCGTATTGGGCGGCTACTGCCTTTTTTTTAGCCATTAGTTCCACCTCCGCGCTTCAACTGCAGCAGTTCCAGTGAATAAGCCTAGCGCGATCAAACTTAGGTAGTAAACAATGTCTGAGAGATTAATGACCCCGGAATTCATCGAATTAAAATGCGCTGTCATATCGAGATAGCTAAAAATATCGGCACCAGAACTAAGGATTTGTGCAGGAATTCCAATCAGCCACCACAATAGAATAAACACTCCTAATGTAATAAAGAAAGCTGCGATTTGGTTGGTAAAAAGTGATGAAGCGCCTACCCCCAGAGCGATAAAGGCCGCGGATAAAAGAATTATACCGAGATAGGCAGACATCATTACTTTCTGATCGATACCGGGTGTCTCCATGCTGTTTAATATCAAGGGGAAAATCAATGTCACTGCGATCAGCGTCAGCATGTAAAAGAACCCACCCAACCACTTGCCAACGATCAATTCCCAATCGCGAACCGGTGCTGTAAGTAATATCTCTATTGTACCCATCCGGTTTTCATCCGCTATCAGACGCATCGTCAAGGCTGGAATGGAAAGTAGGAGTAGGAATGAAAAAGGTCCGGTAATGATGTCAACACCTGGTGCAGAAGATGGACCGCCAAGACCGCCGTTAATTGCATTTTGATAGTAAAACTGAATGTTCAGAGCAAACAATATTCCAATAACTAAGAATATAACGAAGGCTACGACGTAAGCAATGGGGCTGGTAAAAAAACGATGATATTCTCTTCGAGCAATTGTCAAGGCATTTCTCATTGATTACTTCTCCTTGCGGCGGGAATTAAAATCTTCGCGAGTCAATTCAAGGAATATTTCTTCAAGACTCATACCGACGGGCCGCATCTCAAGCAGGTCATACTCTGCATTAATAACGGCTTTTGCAACTTCGGGACGGACGTCCTGTCCTGGTGCAAACTGAAATTCCACGGAACCATCAGACATGACTTCCACCCTTTGCACACCTTTTACTTTGTGCAAGAGTTTGGGCAGTTCATCGGCTTCACCACGCACACGCAGTGACGCGCGTTCGGAGCCGACCAGTCGCGCCTGTAGGTTTTGAGGCGTATCTTCAGCAATGATCTTTCCCTTATTGATGATCAACACACGGTCGCAAATCTGCTGGGCTTCAGACAGAATATGTGTGGACAGTAAAACTGTCCTCTGTTTGCCCATTTCGCGGATCAGGTTTCGAACTTCGACCACCTGTCCGGGATCAAGCCCGATCGTTGGTTCGTCCAAGATAAGCACCTCGGGGTGGTGGATAAGTGCCTGGCCAAGGCCAACTCTTTGGCGCATACCTTTAGAGAGGTTGCCAATGTAGCTGTTAGCACGAGTTTCCAGCCCAACCATTTCCAGGGTCTCAAGTGCACGATCACTAGAGTCCGGTATCTGACGCAAATCGGCCATGAACTTCAAGTATTCAAAAGCGGTCATATCTGTATACAGCGGTACTGTCTCTGGCAGATAACCCACTCTCTTGCGGACTTCAAGAGACTCCGACAATATGTCGTAACCGGCAACAATAGCTGTCCCATCTGTTGGAGGCATAAAACCGGTAAGAATTCGAATGGTAGTAGTTTTCCCCGCACCATTAGGGCCAAGGAAGCCTACGACCTCGCCTTGTTTTGCTTCAAAATTAAGGTTCGAGATGGCACGGCGTTGGCCATAATCCTTGGTAAGACCCTCGACTCAAATCATGGATACTCCTTCAACATAAAAAATCGCGAAACAAAAGGCACAGCGCAGACGGGCGCCAGTGCCCTATTTGTTACCGCTGATTACTATACAATAAGATGAAGAGCAGAGTCAAGTGGGTTGTTAAACTCTAATGAAACGCTAATTTTATCGGTCAACAAATTAATCAGATTGCCTTCAACGATCATTTGTTGTAAACTTGCATTAATACGGAGGTACTGTGACAGAATTGCTTTATCAATTGGATAGTTATTTAAAAGAATTCGATGGGGTGGTCACAAATTCCTTCCCGGAGGTGAGTGCCATCTCGCTTGACTGCACTGCCTTTTACCCAGGCGGTGGAGGCCAGCCCAATGATCTTGGTACGTTGAATGGATCACCCGTGATAAAGGTCCGAAAAGCTGGCGATAATGTCTTGCATATTATTGAAGGCAGCCTACCGTCCATAGGCACAAAAGTGCATGGTGTGATCGATTGGGATCGCCGGTATAAATTAATGCGCACGCATACCGCAATGCACGTACTGTGTGGAACAGTATTCCGTGATTATGGAGCTCTTGTCACTGGTGGAGACATGGAACCGCTTAAAGGCCGTATGGATTTCGAGTTTGAACGTTTGGAAAGAGGGTTGGTATCTATTATCGAGGCCGCAGTTAATCGCGAGATCCAGGCAGCCCACGAAATCAGGGTACAAATCCTGCCAAGAAAGGAAGCCTTCCAAATACCGGACCTGATAAGAACGAAAATCAACCTGCTGCCAGAAGGTATTCAACAAGTTCGCACGGTAGAGATCGTTGGACTTGACCTGCAGGCAGATGGTGGTACACACGTTAAAAACACATCGGAGGTCGGCAAAATCCATGTGACTGATTATAAAAGCAAAGGCGCCATAAACAAACGGATCTATGTCGAACTGCAAGATGCTCAGGGGTAGGTCATTAAGTAAAAATCGACCTGGTGGACGCGATTATTTATTGCCCTAAATTTGGATTAGGAGGTGGATGTTGAAAATAATCAGGGTATCCGTTTTATTGCCGGTGATTGCGATCCTTTTTGCTACACCCGCTTGCAATGCTCTTGCAGGTAAGCCAGCTATATCCAATGTCCGCATGACCACTGACGACAATGGTGCAACGTCGACTACTTCATATTCACCGGGAGATGCGTTTTATGTCTTCGCCGATTTAACCGGATTAAAAGCCGGTTCAGTAGTCGAGGCAAAATGGTATGTTATAAATGCATCGGGAGTGGAAGGAAACAGCGAAATCAACACATCCGATTATACATACGCGTTAGGTATACATTTAGTCTACTTCAAGTTAACGACAAATGACGGCGGCGACTGGCCCAGCGGTTCGTATAAAGTGGAGCTTTATTTGGATGGGGTGTTGGCAGGCGGGCAAACATTTACTGTGCAGTAGCAAGGAATGACGAATTATGAAAAAACGATGTGCAGCAAAGTATTCTGCTGTACATCGTTTTTTCAGGTGGCTTATGTAAGGGTATCGAAATCATCCTGCTAGTAACTGGTCGACAGCTGCTGCAAGTTCTCTTAAATTACTAACTTTCAGTACGTCGTTGCATAAGGGAGCATATTTGGGCATATCGCTGTCACCATGCCATAAGGTGGATGGTTCGGGATTTAGCCAGATTGTGCGTGCGGCCCGGCGGGCGAGGGCAGCAAACAAATCGAGACGCGGGTCGTGGTAATTATTACGTCCATCGCCGACCAGAATCAATGTAGTCTGGCTGTTCAGGGTGTCCAAATATTCGCTGTTGAAATTATTAAGCGACCAACCAAGATCGGTATTGTAATATCCGCTCGGCATTCTCCATAGGACCGTTTGAACGGCTTCATCTGTGTTTGAAACGGCGAAATCTTCAGAAATATATTCGAGGTGGTCAATAAATGCGAATGCGTGCGTTTTTCGCACCTGTCCTTGCAACGCAAATAGAAAACCCAGCATTAGTTCGGAGCAGAAGCGCATGGAAGTGCTGATATCACATATGATTACTATCTTGGGCTTGCGTACGCGGTTGCGATGTTTGATTTCTATCGGCACACCCTGATATTTCAGGTTGGCCCGGATTGTGGCTTTCGGGTCCATTTGTCCGTTCTTGGCGTGCTTCTGTCGCAAAGCAATGCGTGTGCGCAGAATTGCGGCCAGCCGCTTCACTTCATGTTGTAATAAGTTTTTTTCCGCTTCGGATAGGGCATGGAAGGGTCGATTCAAAAGGCTGTCCACATTATCTGGACGCTGGCGTTCGCTCAAATTCTCAGCAATCCGTTCGCCCGCATATTGATTGATCTGCTCCTGCAAACCCTGCATGTTTTGCTGGATCAAATTTTGGATCTGCTCAATACGCTCACGGCTCATGCCCATCTGGGCGAGCTGCTCCATCAACTCCTGCAAGGCCTCCCGAACCTCGGGAAATGCCAGAGCGCGCATCATGCGTTGCGCCATCCAGTTTTGATAATTGAGATTATCCGCCTGTTCCAAACCAATTAAACGGCCCAAGGCTTGCAGTTCGGACCCTGATAGTTGCTCGCCATTCATCAGCCTTTCCAACCGTTGGCGGAGATTCTCGGAGAACTGTCTCAACGCCTCGGCCATCATTTGGGCCTCTTCGGGCGTCATCTCGTCCGATGGATTTCCTCCCATCATTGGCGGTTGACCGGACCCAAAGAAGAGCGGAAATAATTTCTCAAACGTCGGGATGTCTTTAACGTCCTTGACGAGTGTTGCCCGCAACGACAACCGGAATGATTCACGGTCTTGTATCCCCATTAAATCCACTGCAGAAAATGCCTCTGCAGACTCCGCCAACGAGACGCGTACGCCGCTTGCGCGCAGCGCCGATATTAACTGTAATATACGAGATTCCATAGGATCGTCTTTCCTTAACTATAAGAGCAGGAAAAGGTGCAATTAATTACCTGAGAAGCGTTCGAAATCATTCGGATTTTGACGCCGCGGATTAGTTGGGGGTGGGGGCGGCGGGGCCAACAATTGACGACGAGTCTTTTTCAAGTCAGCTTCATGTTTTAGCAATACCGACAAGGTATCTTCGAGGGTGTCTTTATCAAGATTTTGTGAGTTGAGGGAGACAAGCGCATTAGCCCAATCCAAAGTTTCGCTAATGGACGGAGATTTGCGCATATCGGTCTTTCTTAATCGCTGGACGAATTCCACAGCCTGCCGCGCCAGTTTAGGGTTCAGGTCTGGGACTTTTAGCCGGACGACTGCCAGTTCTTCCTCAAGGGAGGGATAGTCGATGAATAAATAAAGACAGCGCCGTTTGAGTGCTTCAGAAAGTTCACGCGTATTATTGGAGGTTAGAACCACAAAAGGTTTGTGCTTGGCAGTTAGTGTACCCAGTTCAGGGACACTGACTTGAAAATCGCTTAATACTTCCAGTAAGAAGGCCTCGAATTCTGCGTCGGCACGATCGATTTCATCTATTAATAAAACAGTAGGTTGTTCACTAAGAATAGCGTGAAGAAGGGGACGCTGCAGCAGAAAGCGATTAGAGAAGAACACGTCCTCCTCGCCTGCGAGACGGTCTGCGGCTTCGGCAAGAGAGTCGGCTTTCCCCAGTGTATCATTCAATTTATCGCGCAGGAGCTGGGTGTAAAGTAATTGCTTTGAGTATTCCCATTCGTACAATGCTTTGGATTCGTCCAGGCCCTCATAACACTGTAGCCGGATAAGTTCGCGTTCTGTCGCGCCTGCAATCGCTTTTGCAAGTTCCGTTTTTCCTACACCGGCAGGACCTTCGGTTAGAAGCGGTTTTCCCAATTTTTGGGCCAGATATACAATTGTGGTAATTTCGTCCGTGGCGATATATTTTTGCGAGGAAAGAGAAGTCTTTAATGTGGCTGTGGTTTCAAAGATGTTTTTCATGTTATACCTTTAACTTCACAATAGCTGTCGTTAGAAAATATTTTTACCAATCCAATCTCCAATCAGCTTCTTTGCTGGTTGTTTCACAATCTTATACGGTATGAGGAATTAGTTTGTCCGGAATTTCAACAAGTATACCTATAATGCATTTGGGCAAACTTAACCTGAAATTAGAGAATTGCTACCATGATCCCATGTTGTCATAAAAGGTACCTTACGAGAGACATTATGAAAGCTATGCTATCATTGGGCGTACCATTGATATGGATGGATTCTAACTCAAAACCATGCGCCTTAAAGCTGACTTAACCCTGTTCGCAGTAGCTTTCATTTGGGGCACTGCCTTTATCACACAGGGCATAGCCGCGCGATACCATATTGCCTATTTATTCAATGGTGTTTGTTTTATCCTGGCAGCCTTAATCCTGATCCCCTTCATTCCTTACCGCTTGCGAATAGAAAATCAGCAATGGAAATGGATGATTGTTGCGGGGGGAGTATTGTTTATCGCAACTGCACTGCAGCAAGTGGGCATTTTTTATACAAAGGTCGCCAATGCTGGGTTTCTTACCAGTCTTTATGTTGTATTTACGCCATTTTTACTTTGGATAGGCTTTCACGAAAGGCCTCACTGGTTGGACGTGATGGCAGTAATGATGGCGGTTGCAGGTGCGTTCTTCCTGTCGACTGCCGGAAAATTGGTTTTAGAGAATGGTGATGCGCTCGAGACGATAGGATCTATATTTTGGGCTTTGCATTTTGTTATTCTGGGAAAATTCGCATCAAAATTCGAGTCCATATCATTTGCTTCCGGTCAATTCTTTATAAGTGGTTTTTTAAACCTTTTAATTGGGTTAGTAGTCGAGAACTTGCATATGTTGACCCCGGCACCGATATTGGGGTCAATCCTTTATCGAGCGACTCTTTCTATCGGTTTAGGTTATACCCTCCAAGTTTGGGGACAAAAGCATACGCCGCCAACCGATGCAGCCTTAATTCTTGGGTTGGAAGCTGTCTTTGCAGCGGGGGCAGGTTGGATGGCATTAGGTCAGGCCCTTTTCCCAATACAAATTATGGGTTGTGTGGTCATTTTTTCCGCCGTAATGCTTTCACAAGCAAAGGGCTGGGGTAAAATTGAGATGGAAGTTCAGTGAAATGACTCCAAGGACATATACAATTAATTTGATGATGGTCGTTGCCTTAGCCCGTAATATCACGAAACCCATATTTAAATCCTGGAAATATTTGGAATCAATCTTGTATTACGGTGCCTATCCACCCTTGTTAGCTTACTCTGGAAAAGGGGATTAGGTGAAGTATCAAATAAGACGCCGACTTACCCCAAGAGAAATCGGAATCCTGGGCTTGATCGGGTTGTTTGTTCTTATTTTCTGCAGCATTTTGATCGGCGCCAATATTGCTACCAGCCGGGCTTTCAAGGGTGGAGGAGGTTTCTTCATGGCTGCACAGGGTGCCCGGGCTTTTCTGTTTGAACACATTGAGCCGTACAGTCAAACAGTCACAAGTTCAACACAAGAGCTTGTTTATGGGAGGGCTGCAAATTACGGTGAAAATCCTTACTTACTGACAATACCTTTTTTTCTGCTTCCATTTTATTTTCCATTTGCGCTTATCTCGGATAATGCTGTTGCACGCGGCGTTTGGATGTTTTTGAATGAAGCGGCTTTAGTTGGGACCGCTTTATTGTGTTTGCAAGTCATTGGATGGCGTCCAAAACGGCTCTTCGTGATTTTCTACTGCTTGATATCAATTTTTAGTTATTATTCATTTGCGGAGTTGCTTGACGGCGCACCGGTTATCCTGCTTGGTTTGCTTTACCTCGCTGTTATTTTTGCCTATTATATCGGCCAGGATGAATTGACAGGCATGCTGCTAGTTCTTACATTGTTCGATTGGGAGGTTGGCTCGCTGTTTTTAATCCTCGTTGTCTGGAAAATATTTAGTGAAAAACGCTGGCGTGTTTTATACGGGTTTGGTATGACCTTTATTATCTTGATGGTATTATCGCTTTTGATTTATCCTGGGTGGGTGGTCCCCTTTGTGACCGCGGCTTTTGCGAATATGCGCTCCCACTTCGGCGTTACTTCAACTGCGGTTTTTTTGCGCCTTATTCCGAGCTACGGCCATACAGTGGCACTGGCAGTGACCTTACTTGGAATTATTTTGTTGATCTACGAAGGGGCTTCAATGCATCGATCCGATGAGAGACGATTTATTTGGACCGCCTGTTTAGCACTAGCCGTCATGCCATTAATGGGGTTCCGCACTGAAATTGGGAACTTTGTTGTTTTGTTCCCAAGCTTGGCACTTATTTTTGCCGCCACCACCGAACGCTGGCGGGTGGGGTATTGGTTGACCGGCTTATTGCTTGCCATCGTTTTCCTAGTTCCGTGGGGTCTTTATGTTCATTGGAGTTTTCTTCATGAACAGAGGTTTTATGATTATCTCTTTCTATTCTGTCCATTATTCACTATTCTGGGCTTATATTGGACACGCTGGTGGTTCATCCACCCCCCGCGAACCTGGCTTGAATATGCGCGATCATCCAACTAAATGAACTGGCGCATTTACCTGCTTCTTGCTCTTCTCGGTTCAGGCTTGGCGCTTGCCGATCGCCCAATTCCAGGCCTTTCCGGGGTATTTGGATTCGGATTACTATTTTGCGGGTGGTGTGCAGTTGGCGCAGGGCAAAGGTTTTACAGAACCTTATCTCTGGAATTATTTGGATAATCCACAAGGTCTCCCGCATCCATCGAATACTTATTGGATGCCGCTTTCTTCCATCATTGCTGCTTTCGGGATGTGGGTAAGCCGGCAGACCACCTATCAAGCAGGACGGTTAGGTTTTATTTTCCTTGCCGGCCTTGTTCCGGTCGTAGCCACAGCGCTCGCGTATAGTTTTAGTAAACGTCGCGAGCTTGCGTTGATTTCTGGATTACTGGCAGTATTCTCGATTTATTACGTGCCTTTCCTGCCTGTCCCTGATAATTACGATCCTTATCTTATTCTAGGCGGACTGTATTTTTTGACAATTAGCTCGCATAAAAATATTTCTTACCCGATCTTGGGAGTTATCGCAGGGCTTTTATCGCTTGCGCGCAGCGATGGACTTATGTGGTTCGGTTTAACCCTGCTGGTTATCCTTGCCAGGTTTGGGTCTGATAAACGCCTGGGAGCCGCCCTGGTTCCTTTTATAATGGGAGTAGGTGGATTCGTTGTGATCATGGGTCCCTGGTTCTGGCGAACTTATTCCCTTTATGGCACCCTGATTGCGCCCGGCGGCGGTCATTTGCTTTGGCTTAAAAATTATGATGAGACATTTATTTATCCGGCCAATAAGTTAACCGCGCAAGCCTGGCTAGCATCAGGATGGAACAATATTTTATCTGCCGCGACTGGCTGCGTTGAAGTGGAACTTTCTCAATACCATTGCCGCACAAGGTGGAATATTTTTGTTTCCTTTCATTTTGATTGGTCTTTGGAGCTATCGGAAGGACGAGCGCGTTCGTCTGGGAATTCTTGCCTGGTTGGGCCTTTTAATTGTGATGACCGTGATTTTCCCATACGCAGGATCGCGTGGCGGGTTTTTCCATTCAGGTGCGGCCTTGCAGTTACTTTGGTGGGCGTTAGCTCCATTGGGCCTCGAGATAGTTGTTACGAAAGCACGTAATCGTAATTTGTTCACGCCTGAGGCGTATAAAGTCTTTAGAGCTGGTCTGGTAGGTATAGCGGTAATAATGACAGCAGTCATCATTTCAAAACGGGTTTTGCCAGGATGGGGGGAAGGAGAACAAGGCTACCCCAGGATTGAGGCTTATCTTCAGCAAAATGGTATTCATCCAGGAGATATTGTCATGGTTCGAAATCCGCCAGGATATTTTCTGATGACGGGCCAGCCTGCAATTGTTGTGCCTTATAGCGATGAGGCAACAACGTTTTCAGTTGCCACGCGCTACCACGCGAAATACGTTATTCTTGAAGCGGCAGTTGCAGCCGGGCCAATCAAATCGCTATATGATGACAAACAAAGCCAGCATTTTAGTTTTATGAGTGAGATTGATGGAACACGAATCTTTGCAGTCAAGCCTTAAATTATCATCGCGTAATCTTGTCATTCTATCTGTAACGGTGGGCGTCGGGGCCGGTATTTATTTGATAGTTAGCGCCGTAATAGGTGGTACCGGCTTTCCCCTCGATGATTCCTGGATCCATCTGACTTATGCGCGCAATTTGGCTGTTTACGGCCAATGGGCATTCCAGCTTGGTCATCCGTCTGCCGGTTCAACTGCACCTCTATGGACATTTTTACTCGCGCTGGGTTTTTGGCTTCATCTTGCACCTTACATCTGGACATACTTGCTGGGCGGTCTAGCGCTTTTTAGCCTAAGCGCATTAGCAGAACTAACAGTACGCAAAATAATGCCCGCATACCGGCCCCGCTATCCATGGTTCGGGATATTCTTTGCTCTGGAATGGCATTTACTATGGGCAGCTATGTCCGGTATGGAGACTCTCCTGGATGCATTAATAATCTTTACAATAATTGCCGCCCTGGTAACGGGTTCACGTCGTTATTTAACCATGGGTCTGTTGACTGGTCTAAGTATTTGGGTGCGGCCCGATGGATTGACGCTGCTCGGGCCTGTGCTGGTAACAGTGCTGCTTACCGAGGAGACGACAATAGAAAAGAGTCGTGCGCTTGTAACGTATTTTATTGGTTTGGGTTCACTTTTTATTCCCTATTTGTTGTTTAATCTTTGGCTTTCAGGTACTCCGATGCCGAATACTTTTTATGCAAAGCAAACGGAGTATGCGGTTTGGCAAGCTCAACCGTTGGTAAATAGATTGGCTATTTTGCTTGTGCAATTGACGACCGGACCCAGCCTGCTCCTATTCCCAGGTGTAATTGGTTTTGTTGTCCTGGCGATTCGTCGTCACGCCTGGTCAATACTTGCCTGTTTCGTTTGGTGTGTTGGATATCTTCTCCTTTACATTTTGCGATTGCCCGCCTACCAGCATGGTCGTTACCTGATGCCTGCCATGCCGGTATTCTTTATGTTTGGTCTGTTGGGATATTTTGAATTTAAGAAGTCGTTCCTTTTTGGCTCTAAACATTGGGCGATTGACACTGCCTGGCAGTTCAGCCTGGCCCTGCTTACAATTTGTTTCGTCGTACTGGGTGCTCGTTCTTATGGTGAGGATGTGGGATTAATTCAATCAGAGATGGTAGTTACCGCGAAATGGGTCGCTGTGAATTTACCTCCTTCCACAATCGTGGCCGCGCACGATATCGGCGCACTGGGTTATTACGATAATCATGAACTAATCGATCTGGCTGGATTAGTCTCGCCGGAAGTGATTCCATTTATGCTGAACGAGCCTCGCTTAGCGAAGTTTCTGGATCGACGAGACGCAAATTATTTAATTGCTTTTCCTGGTTTTTACCCTGAATTAACACAAAATATAGAGCCAATCTTTACTAGTGGGGGAAAATTTGCTCCGGATATGGCGAGATAAATATGACAGTTTATTTGTGGAACGCAGGGATTCGACATTGATAAGCGGAAAAGGATGAATTGTCGCCAGCCTTAAACTGTCTAAAATCAAAAGATGCCATTGTGCTATACTCAGATAATCTGGTCGATTTTTTCGCTAAATTGATCGTTCTGGAAGTTGCCAGATGTCCGAAAAGGATAAGCTAAAATACGGGAAATGGCGGGCCGTCAAAGAACAGGTTTCGGTAATTGGAAAGTAATCCAATTTTGTAAG
>CAVWHR010000023.1:0-170425 GCA_963754835.1 uncultured Chloroflexia bacterium
ATGCCCCGTGCTTCGTCCTCATGACGCGCTTCAGATTGCGGCCGAGGGACCGGCCGAGCAGCCGGGGGATGAACCCTTTCCCCCGCGGCCCGCGTCGGTTCCACAGGCAGGCCAGGCTCACGACGGCGGATGTCTTCTCCGTCCACCCGACGGGATCCCCAGCGTCCAGACGGATGGGAGACCAGGTGCTCCCGGACGTCACCTCGGCACCCCTCCCTTCCACAAGCCGCGGGGCCGAACCAGCCAGCGGGACGCCTTCACGGCACGACCGTCGCGATCCTCCGCTCGAGCAGCTCGACGCTGCGCTGCTCCGCGTTGAGGAGGAGCGTGTCGAGGCCGTCCTTCCTTCCAAGCACCGAACCAACGACGGCCTCCGGGCTGAGGTAGCGGCCGTAATACGCCAGCGCGCCGCGCCGCAGCGCGCTCACCCTGCCGTCGTCCATCGCGAGCGCGTCCCGCACACGGTCCGCCAGCTCCCCGGCCGTCGCGAACCCCAGACAGTTCACTCCATGCTCCAACGGCGGGTCGAACTGCTCCGGGTAGTTCAGGAGCGGCACGGCGCCGACCGACATCGCCTCGACCACGTTGTGGCACATCGGCACCGCGACGCCGGGCGCGGCGAGGAAGAACGCGCAGCCCGACAGGACCTCGAGGAACCTGCGCTGTGGGATGTAGCACGAGGAGGCCTCGCACACCACGATCGCCGCGCCGCCCGGGGCGGACTCCCGGTCACCCGGCAACCGCCGGGCGATCTGGGGCTGGAACGCCGCGGCGAGCGCCGCCAGGACCTCAAGACGGCCCATCTTCCCGAAGACCCTCGCCAGCGCCCCATCCGAGTAGAGGGTCGGGTCGGCGTTGCCGGCGAACAGGAGGCGAGTCCTCCTGCTCGCGTTCGCGGAAAGCTCCGCGCACCTCCGGAAGTAGCCATGCCGGTACATGTTCGGGTGCATGGCCATCGGCACGCGGAACGAGGACCCAGAGGACGGCTGGAAATAGTCGGCGCTGAGCACCGTCCATCCGTCTCGCGGGCGGTCCGTGAACCGCAGCTCCGCGTCGGCGGGGATCGCGGCGCCGAGACGCATGTGAGGCGAGGCGAGGATCAGTTCGGAGTACCGCCCGAGCTGCGACACGAACCGAGGCCGGTGCCGGAACACCACGTCGAACCCCGACAGCGTGAAGAACTGCGCCAGCAGGAACAGGTACCGCTGGAACGGATTTCGCGAGAGGTCGAAGACGACGGCCGCGGGCCGCGGGCCGTCGTGATCTCGCGGCCGGACGAGATACCTGGAGACGTTGAGGGCGTACCGCAGCGGTTGCCCCGCCAGACGGACCAGAGGATGGGCGCGCGCTCTCATCGCCCGTCACACGGGTTCTGAGCCCGGACGATCACGCATCGGCGCGGCGTGCTCGAACGGTGATCTCTCGGCGTGCTGGTCCCGCATGCGTCTCACCGATCATCTTAGCGCCGGGGACGCCCCGAGGGTTTCGCCATCCATCCGCGCGGAGCCGCCCGGGCTGGGCTGGCGGCCTGCCCGCACCGCGTCCGCAGGCCCCGCCGGGCCACGTGCGCGGGTTCGCACGGCCCGTTGTGACCTGGATCACATTCGGGTCTCAGCCGTGGAATAGAACACGAGAGAGCTGGTAGACTGGCGCGAGGCAACGAGGGGCGATGTGATCTGCACCGGGATGGTTCCGGCTGAGCGGCGCGGCAGCCGGCGCAGCGCCGGCCGCGACGGTGGCCGGGACATCCCGCCGCGGGGGTTTGCGGGGGTTTCCTCTTCTCTCGATACGATCGCCTGAAGGAGAAAGGGGTTGGCGATGCTGCTGGGATGGGCGCGAAGGTGGCTGCGTGCCGGAGCCGTGGGCCTTACGTGCGTGGCCATGGGCTGGGCCTCGGTGGCCCTCGCCCAGGCGACGAGGCTCGTGCCGACGCCGCCGAACACGCAGTACTTCACCACGAGGACGATCATCACGACCGACGGGACAAGCTTCGAGCAGATGGTGATCAACGGGCCGCCGAAGCCCCCCCCGGGCTACCCCATCGAGAGTTCGCTCGCCGCGCTGCCGGCGCCTCAGCCGGAGGCAGGCATCAACACGATCACCGTCCCCGCGTACGCGTGGACGTTCGGGTGCTCGGCGACCTCCGGCGCGATGATCGCCGCCTACTACGATCGCAACGGGTTCCCGAACATCTACACGGGTCCCACGAACGGCGGCGTGATGCCCCCGGACAGCAGCGTGTGGCCTCAGTGGACAGGACCGGGACCCGGAAGCTCCGTACGCCCAATGCCCGCTGGCGGCCTCCCACAATGGGCTGGACGGGAGGGCGACACGCGGCTCGATCGACGATTACTGGGTCGCGTACCTGCAGCACCGCGAACGACCCGTACATCACGAACGGTTGGACGCAGCACGCCTGGGGCGACGCGATCGGCGACTACATGAAGACCAGCCAGTCGGCGAGCGGCAACATCGACGGCTCGACGACGCTTCTGGAGCTACAGCTCGGCGACCCCGCTGACCTGCAGCGCGATGGCGGGGTTCGGGATCACCAACGACGGCACCTTGGGGCGAGAGCTCTTCTACCAGGCGAAGGGCTACACGGTGACGACCTGCTACAACCAGGCCGACGGACAACATCTACGCCGGCGGCTTTTCATTCGCCCAGTTCGAGGCGGAGATCGACGCCGGCCGGCCCGTGATGCTCAACCTCGAATGGCCACACGATCGTCGGCGTCGGCTACGACAGCTCGTCCAACACGGTCTACCTCCACGACACGTGGGACTACAACACGTACACCATGACCTGGGGAGGCAGCTACGGGGGCATGGCCCTCCAGTCGGTCAGCATCGTCAACCTGCAGAGGCCGACCGGGCCGAAGTTCTACCCCGTCACGCCGTGCCGGGTGGTGGACACCAGGGTGCCGGTGGACCCCGCCGTCGTCAAACGGGGGACCTTCGCCGACGCCGAGGTGCGGGCGTACACGCTCTCCGCGAGCACCGACTGCCTCGGGCTGCCGGCGGATGCCAAGGCGTGGTCGCTCAACATCGAGCTCCGGCCGAGCAGCCAGGCCGCCTACCTGCTCGCCTTCCCCGACGGCGTCACCCAGCCCGCCGTCGCCACGCTGGTCGCATGGCCTGACCGCTGGCGCGTGAACAACAGCATCGTCCCAGCGGGCTCCGGTGGCACCTTCGACGTCTACTGCCAGTACGCGGGCAATGTGGTCATCGACGTGAACGGGTACTTCAAGTGAGAGACGAAGCTCGCACAGGAGGACGTATGACGCGCTTGAACGTTGGTCTTCTGACAGGGTTGGCGATGGCGGCCGGGATCGTGGCTCCGGGCCGAGCGCAGGCGCAGACCGGGCAATCCTTCTACGCCGTCACCCCCTGCCGGGTCGTGGACACCAGGGTTCCCATCGACTCCGCGGCCGTCAAGAGGGGCACGTTCGCCGACAACGAGAACCGCGCCTACACCCTCTCCGACAGCACCAATTGCCCCGGTCTCCCAACCACTGCGACCGCCTGGTCCCTCAACATCGAGATCCGTCCTCTCACCCAGCCGGCGTACCTGACCGCCTACCCCGACGGTGTCACGCGGCCGCTCGTCGCGGCTCTCGTTGGCTACCCCGGCACCTGGATCATCAACAACGCGCTCGTCCCGGCAGGCTCGAACGGCACCTTCGACGTCTACTGCCAGTACGCCGCAGACGTTGTCATCGACGTCAACGGCTACTTCGCGCCGTAGGCGACCCGCCAGACACCGGGAGCCGCCCGCGGGGCGCCGCGGGCGACGACGCCGCCAATCCTGCGTGGGCCGCCGCGGCGTTCGCCGGCCGTTCAATCAATCGCGAGGCTCGGGACGATCTCCCGGCCCGACCACGCCCTTTCCCGGTACTTGTAGGCGCGGGCTCCAGCCCGCGGGCCGCGTGGGTGGCTCCGACCGACCAAGCGTGGCGAACGGCGTGACGGGTGCCGTCGTTGTAGCCGCGGGCTTCAGCCCGCGGGCCGGGTGGGCGGCTCCGATGGAAGCATAAGAGACCACGGCAGAGACAACGGCCGCGGAAGAGACAAAGACCGCGGGCTAAAGCCCGCGCCTACAAGAACGGGGCCGGGTGGGCGGCTCCGATGGACCACGCGTGGCGAACGACGTGACAGGTGCCGTCGTTGTAGGCGCGGGCTTCAGCCCGCGGGCCGGGTGGGCGGCTCCGATGGAAGCGGAAGAGACCGCGGCAGACACAACGACCACAAAAGAGATAACAACCGCGAAAGAGACAAAGACCGCGGGCTAAAGCCCGCGCCTACAGCCTGCGCCTACCAAGACGGGGGCGGGCGGTTGGCCGCGCTGGACGATGGGTGGCGAATGGCATCATGCAGCCCGTCGTTGTAGGCGCGGGCTTCAGCCCGCGGGCCGGGTGGGCGGCTCCGATGGACCACGCGTGGCGAACGACGTGACAGGTGCCGTCGTTGTAGGTGTCAAGCGACAAATGTATTGACCCCCCTTGGCGACAAAACTCTTGACCCCCCTTGTGGTGGTTGAGCCAGGCAGACGGAGGGGGGGCGTAGCCCGACCGGAGTCTGCCTGGCTCGTGTCGCGGACTCATGGGGCCGCGGCCTCCCCGGAGCGGAGCAAGCCGGCCTTGCGCTTCTCGCGCAGGCGGTAGCTCTCGCCCTTGATCGTGATCACGTGGCTGTGGTGGAGCAGTCGGTCGAGGATCGCGGTGGCGACCACGACATCGCCGAACACCTCGCCCCAGCTACCCACCGGTTGGTTGCTGGTGATCAGCAGGCTGCCCTTCTCGTACCGGCGGTTGACCAGTTGGAAGAAGAGGTGAGCCGCCTGACGCTCGAAGGGGAGGTAGCCGAGCTCGTCGATGATGAGCAGCTTGGGCTTGGCGAAGTAGCCGAGCCGCTCCTCCAGGCGACCCTCGCTCTCGGCGCGCAGGAGCTGGGCCACCAGACCTGTGGCAGGGACGAAGAGCACGTCGCACCGACCGTGATCGCACGCCGGCCCAGGCCGATCGCCAGGTGCGTCTTGCCGACGCCTGGAGGCCCAAGCAGCAGCACGTTGTCCCCGTTGGCGAGGTAGCGTCCGGTTTCCAGCTCGCGGATGAGCGCCCGATCGATCGACGGCTGCAGGGTGAAGTCGAAGTCCTCCAGGCTGCGCTGCAGGGGGAAGTGGGCGATCTGGGCCCCCATCTTCATGCGCTTCTCGTTCTTGGATGCGACCTCTTCGCCCAGCACGCGGTCGAGGAAGTCCAGGTAGCTGCTCTCCTCCTTGGCCGCGTGCTGGAGCAAGGTCTCCAGCCGGTCGCGGGTGGCGACGAGCTGGAGCCGCGTCAGGTAGCGGGTGACCCGCTCGAGCTGCGGGCTCTCGGTCACCATGACGCACCGCCCGCCACGGCGGCATAGTCCGCAAGCGGGCGCTGCAGCTCGCTCACGGCGTGTGCGACCGCGGTGCGCCGCACCAGGCCATCGAGGTGGCGCGGGTCCTCGACCACAGCGTGCCGCCCGGCGGCGACCGCATGCGTCGCGACGATCTCACCGCGGTACCTGACGGTCAGCTCGCCGGCTTCAAGCTCGACCTCGACGGTGCGCCCGACCAGCCAGTACGGCACGCTGTACCGATTGGTGTCGAGCTCGATCCGGCAGTCGCCGGTGACCCGGCGATCGAACCGCCGGACGTGGAGATAGGCCGGGTGCTCCCCAAATGGCCGCAGGGCCACCGCTTCCCGCTCAAAGCGGTCGATCGGGCGTACTGCTTAGTGCTCGATTGCTGTTGAAAAACTTTAGTGGGTAATGCGTATCAATGACATAAAGATATTTTTCTTTATCTGTCTCGCATTCGGCGAGCTGATAAAAATCCCTTAAATATCGCGTTCTGTCTTATAACCTCGGCGCCACCCTTCCAATTTATGAACTTGAATTCAGCCACACGTCGATTTGTTTCCAGGTCAAAAGGTCTACCGGTATTTCCTGCACCAAGTGATAAGGTCTCAACGATTTTTCCATCGTCAAGAATATGCGGAAGTGAGAGGAGAATGCCTACGACGTGGATGACAACGTTGATTTGACCAGCTATTTGCTTTAGCGATATAGCAGCATCTATCAAAGTCGGATCAATTTTTAGGCTTAGATATGCATTTTGTAAATCTTGGTTATTCTTACCCTGAAGAGTATTTTCTAGGTTCGAAATACGATTTGTCAGGGATTCATTTGAGAATTGCTGAATTAGGTTTGCAGCTTCAAGGAGTGTACTCATGCAGCATTCCCCATTTTGGAATTCCTAAGACCACGAGGCCCAACGCGTAAGTACTTCACGTTCTGGAGCAGGGCAGTTCCGCGTTATTGTGACCCAGGAATACTCATCCATCAGCTTGGTCAAGCTTGATGGGGTCTTCCCAGTTTGGATGGAAGATCCGCAATTTCGAAGCCTGCGTTTGTGCACTCTTGACTGAGCTCTTGCAGGTGCTCTCGTGTTTTCCGAAGGTAGAGCGCGTAAGAATGTGCTGAGCCCATCGAGTTCCCCATTTACCCGCATAAACCCGTCCCAGGGGATAAACGTTTGCGGTCGCCAGGCAAAAAGTATTTTGGATGCCCCAGTAGGTCCTACTTCTACCCTTATTTTAGTACCATTTTGCGCTTTTCTGAATGATGCGGTTTTGTTGACCAGGGGAGCATAAACTTGCTCGATAATGATTGAAGTCTTGTTCTGTTAATGCTAGAAGGCGTCTTGTCATTGTCGAATATTTGGATGACCAACTTGCATCGTACCACTTGGTTATCTCCTTCGCCGCGACTGAATGATATTCCTTGGCGAATTGTCTGCAGCCCCACTCATTCAGCCACTTCAATAAGAGCCGTCATATGCTCGTCAGAACGAAAATTAAGTTCAGGCTGAGTAGCCTTCAAAAAAAGTTCGTATGAACTGTCATAGTCGGTCATGTGGCTGTATACGTAACTTGCGAACGCGAGATCGCTCAGTTTCATATCTTGTCTCCCTGGTTGATGCTTTAGCTTGTCAAATCGCTGTTTTATTTATTGTTGTCGGTTAGGTTGATGCGTTTCAGTATTCAAAATACCCTCCTGTTACATTGTAATACAGCCATCGTGGTTTATGTTCGTGGCTCCCTGACAAATATGTTAGGGGTATTGACGGGTTATTCATGCTTGCTTTTCTCGGACAAAATCTCTACAATTACTAAATCCTTCTCGTTGTGAGGGGTTATGCCCAAATCCGCATCTGAAAATGTCGCTGACTTCATCCTTGGTTTAGTGTCCAGACTTGCTGCCAAAACCATTCGACAGCGTAGCAAAATCGGCTGTCGATACTTTCAAGGATCAATTGGATGCCTTGCTTGCCCAGCCACGCCTGAAGCGTGAATTATTGGAAGCAACCAGGCAAGCCGAATTGAATTTTCGGTCGGAAGCGCCAAAGCAGTTGAAAAATGTCGATTTGGTTGAAGCAGTTGCAAGCTTCCCACTCTTTGACCGCGATTTGTTTCAAAAATCATTGTGGTGATCTTCCTAATCATCTAAATGAAGATTTTCTTGCCAACGACTTACAAAGGAATGATTGCCGATGATTGGAAAGGTAAATTTACTCCTGCTGAATTACGCGATGGCGTAGCCATCTATCTTAACCGCCTGCGGATCCAATTACTCAAGGTGGAAGGTTTTGCCGAAATTGTTACACGCCTGGCGACACTAAGAACCGATGTGCGGACCGAGCAGATTTTGGCTATCGTCAATGAGCTGGCGAATATGGTCATAGTGCTACTCGGACGTTTATCAATTCCGATTGTCACGATTGTCACAGCACTCTTCACTATCCCCCCACCAGTGACCGACTTCACGGGTCGCAAAACCGAACTCGCCCAGCTTAAAGATAATTTCTCGCGCGGTGCATTGATTTCAGGTCTGAGCGGTGGCGGTGGCGTAGGCAAGACCGAGTTAGCCCGTAAACTCGCGCAAGAAATAGCTCAGGACTTCCCCGATGCACAACTAAACATTGACCTTCTCGGCACCCTCGAAACGCCACTCTCGTCTGATGAAGCCATGCGGCGGTTGCTTGAACCATTTTATGTAGGACAGAAACTGCCGGATGATAATACTCAATTGGCCGGTATATATCAACAAACTTTTTCTAACCGCAAAGTCTTGCTTTTACTCGATAATGCAGCCGATGTAGCTCAAGTCCGTCCATTGATCCCCCCGGCCCCATCCGCTGCAATAATCACTTCGCGGCAACATTTTACCCTTAGTGAATTTGTTTTTCATCCCCTGAAGCTAGGTATCCTCGCCGCCGGAACAGGCACGCGAATTTCTTATAACTACTGCACCCAAACTAAAGAAAGCCCTCGACACCGACTTGGATGGACTTGCAATCTTTTGTGGGCGATTACCGTTGGCTTTGCGCGTAGCAGCAGCACTATTGAATGACCGAGATGATTGGACACTGACTATTTTACTGAAGCGATTGGAAGATGAGCGTGCTCGTTTGCAGCTATTGAAGCGCGAAAAAAGATTGGAACGTGGAAGCAACCCTGAGCCTATCTTATCAGCTATTAGGAGATTTGCAAAAATACTTCCGATATCTTGGTGTGTTTCCCGCACCATTTGTGAGAGAAATCAGCTGGGTCAGTGTGGGGCATTGACGAAAGAAAACGGCTCGGACGATATACTAGGCAAACTGGTTAACTGTAGCCTGGTTAAATTTCTACCCCAACCTGGAGGAGAAGATGGCTTGTACGCCATGCATGATCTCACCCGCCTATATGCTGTTGAGCGACTGCAGGAAGATGCTGATGAAGCCAAGGAAGCGTTAACCCGACATGCACAACATTATTTCTATTGGGCAGCTTTTGCAGATGTCGAATACCTACGAGGAGGGGAACATATTCTTAATGGCTTGAACCAATTTCGTTTAATCTGGCCGCAACTGTCAATTGCTTGGGAAAGGCTGCAGCCCAACCAGAAGATATGGCCTCATACACAGATAGCGGATGTGTGGTTGAGCCAATTCCCGGGATTTTGTATAGATGTGCTTCAATTGCATCTGCCAGCAAAGCAAAGAATTTCTGTCCTACAAAGCGGATTGGAGGCAGCCCGTCGACTAGGCGATAAGATGAGGGAGGGTTTAAATCTCGGCAATCTGGGGAATGCGTACGCTGCGCTGAGTGATGCTCGTACAGCGCTTGAGTTCCATCAACAGGCATTAATAATTGATCGTGAAATTGGATACCGTCAAGGCGAAGAAAAAGACCTCGGTAATCTTGGCAATGCCTATAAAGCCCTTGGTAACATTCCCAAAGCCATCGAGTTCTATCAGAAGGGTATTCAACTTACTCGCGAGTTTAAAGACCGCCGAGGTGAAGGAGCGTACCTCAATAACCTTGGAACCGCCTATTCAGCGCTCGGTAACTTTCTCAAGTCCATTGAGTTCTATGAAAAACGCATTGCAATTGCGCGTGAGATCGGCGACCGACGAGGAGAAGGAATAGTCCTCGGTAATCTTGGGTTGGCATACATTAATATGGATGACCCTAAAAAAGCTATAGAGTTTTATGAACAAGCTTTAGCTATTGACCGGGAGTTAGGCGACCGGTATGGCGAAGGACATGACCTTGGCAATCTGGGAAGTGCCTACGGTGCCTTAAGTGATGATCGCAAAGCCATCGAATTATTTGAGCTGGCTTTAGTTATTAATCGTGAAACTGGCAACCGCCGTGGAGAAGGAGGTAACCTAGGCAATCTAGGGATTGCATATAAAACTCTAGGCGAGCTGCATAAGGCAATTGAGTTCTATAACCAGGCTTTAGTTATTAATCGCGAGATTGGCGACCGCCTAGGAGAAGCTCATAGTTTCGTCAGTCTAGGGATTGCGTATAAAACTCTAGGCGAGCTCCATAAGGCAATGGAATTCTATGAAAAAGCTTTACTTATTGATCGTGAGATTGGTGACCGGCGAGGCGAAGCCATTGTGAATTGGAACCTCGGTTTGGTTTATGAAAAAGAAGGTGAATTCGACAAGGCGATTAAGACAATGAAGAATTGCGTTGTGTATGAACAAGAAATAGATCATCCTAATGCAGAGAAACATGCTTCGTATGTTGAAGCATTACGAAAGAAGCTAAAGTAAAGATTTGCCCGACAAAATTGTTTGTCAGGCAAACACTTTTTGTTACCCCTTTTTTGTTTGGTGAATAAAATTATCGATCGGTCCATGCGTTCGATGGGCTTCTAGCAAATCATCATCAACCATTTGTACATACCTGCGGGTCATCTCGATCGTTGAATGTCCCAACAGACCCTGTAGGTGCAAAAGGTTCATTCCTGCTCTTAGCGACATCGTCGCGAAAGTTCGCCGGAGGGCATGAGGAGATACTTGAACGCCGGCACGATGCCCCAATCGTAACAAGAGGGATCGCAGACCATTGAAGGTCAGTCGGCCTCCACCCTTTGTTTGGAATAAAGGTTTTACCGCTTCAGAAGTAGTAGACCGCCGGTAGGTGAGGAGCGCTCTCCTCGTCGCCACTCCCACCACCACGCTCCGGGCCTTTCCGCCTTTTCCCCTCACAACACGCACTAAGCCACTAGATATATCCACATCTTCCCAATTCAGTGCGCATAATTCGGCGCGGCGCAAACCAGTATCTACCATCAAAAGGACCAGAGCTTTATCCCTCGGCTCAACGCAGACGTCTATTAGTTTTTTGACGTCTTCAGCGGATAGACATGGCAATCGTTTCTCGGCAATTGATGGAATTTTGAAAACGACAGGCTCGGGCAGATATTTTTCACTGTGAAAGAAGCGGAGCATTGTTCGGATCGCTCTGGCATGATTGTTGATCGTGCTGTCTTGTAATCCCCTCCCAGCACAATCTGAGAGATAAGCTCTGACATGTCGTGCTGTGATCTCTGCTGGGGAATTTACCCCGTTATCAACCAACCACTGCATGACTTTGCCCAAAGTGAAACTGTACCATGCTAGTGTTCTCGGTGAACACAACATGGCCTGCCTCGATAGAATGAAGTCGGTGAAGGCGTCACTCAGGGCGTACGAGGCTAATGCCCATGCTTGCTTTGGTTCGGTTTTCGTTAACATAAAAGACCACCTCCTGTGGGATAGTAGGTGATCTTTTCGTCGTTACTGGCCAGATGTGGTTGTGTCGTCCTGGGGAACCCGCGAATATCAGCTTGGAAGGCTGACGCCTTACCACTTGGCGACTCCCGCAGCGCAGTGATTTTACCGTGAGGGAGGCGCATGGTCAAGCAGTCCTTGACCCGCCTGCCATTCTGCATTAGAATTTCATACTGCCTTTGCTCCTGTAGCTCAGTGGATTAGAGCGTTTGGTTGCGGACCAAAAGGTCGCGTGTTCGAGTCGCGCCAGGAGCGCCACTTTATTGAAGCGGTTTCTCCGCTTCTTTTTTTGCCTGATGATATGGACAAACTACAGATCCTTCTAACAAACGATGACGGCATCCGTTCGCCCGGACTTTGGGCGGCGGCTGCCTCCCTCGGCGCGCTCGGGCATGTTACCGTGGCGGCGCCCAAGGAACAATCTTCGGGTTTCGGCAGGAGCCTGCCGAACACATCCAGCGGAATTATCAATGATGAGAAGCTGCAGGTGAACGGGCAGGAGTGGACCGTGTACGCCGTAAGCGGCTCACCGGCGCAGGCCGTCCAACATGCCGTGCTGGAGATCATGCCGCAGAAGCCTGCTTTGGTCGTTTCGGGAATTAACTATGGGGAAAATGTAGGTTTTGGGATCACCATTTCGGGGACGGTCGGCGCGGCCATGGAGGCCGCATCCTTGAAATTGCCGGCGCTGGCAGTATCTCTGGAAGCAACGCCGGATTATCATTTATCTTATTCCAGCGACATGGACTTTAGCGTCTCGGCTTATTTCACGGCTTTCTTTGGCCGTCTCCTGCTTGAAAAGAGGCTGCCGGACGATGTGCATCTGTTGAAAGTGGATATCCCCTCGGACGCAACGGAACAGACTCCCTGGCAGGTGACACGCCTGTCCCGTCAGCGTTATTACGAACCCGTACCGTCAGAGCGTAGGACCTGGGAAGTTGCCGGGCCGATTTCTTATAAAGAAACGTTTGTGCTCGATGGGGAAGATGAAAACAGCGACGTATATGTGCTGCGAAAAAAACGGTTTATCGCCGTCACGCCCATCAGCCTGGATATGACGTCCAGGGTGGAATTATCCGACCTGGAAAACAGGTTAAAAGAGTAAATTTAGTCCCAGGCCCTGCTGCGCGGGATCTGGGACGAAAGAATTCCGAAACATGATTAACCCTAAATTTAATCATATGAATTATTGAATGCCCTTAAGCCCTCACCCCCGGCCCCTCTCCCAAAGGGAGAGGGGAGAAATTCTGAAAAAGAGAATGGGGCTGGCGATATCGCCAGCCCCATTCTCTTTTTCAGAAGAATTATGAGATTAGAGGTGAGCCATGTTTTTTGCTTTATTTGTATCTTAGATGTGCGGAGTGATTTTTGTGACCAGCTTATCTTTTGGCTGGTAGCCCGTCATCCGTTCCTTCACCTGTCCGCTCTTGAACAACATGAGCGTGGGAATGCCAAGCACTCCGTACTGCATCATGATATTGGGGTTCTCATCGGCGTCGAGTTTGACGACCTTGACCTTGCCGTCCCAATCCTGGGCTAACTGCTTGACGATGGGTTCGATCATCTTGCAGGGCTGGCACCACCCGGCCGTGAAGTCGACCAGGACTGGTTTTTCCGCATCCAGCACCTGGCTCTGAAACTCGCTCTCGTTTATATAATCTATTTCGACCATTTTACCTCCGTGGTATTAGTAGACGCAGTGAAACCCGCGCCTATTACGTTGACGTGCCTAATTGGGCATGATAGAATGCAATCCGCTTTATCCTGTACGAGGATGTGCGTTTTACTTTGACGGGCGCGTAGCTCAATGGTAGAGCAGTGGCCTTTTAAGCCATTGGTTAAGGGTTCGAGCCCCTTCGCGCTCATGGTTTTATCCCAAAACTGATCGAGAGTTCAAGCACTGCCTGCGGAAAAAATGCACAGGGCGTATGCCCTGTGCATTTCCTTTTTTCAGGGTACACTCATGCAGAGGCGTGAGTATATTCGTCAAACGGGGTGGCCGTCGCCTCTGGCAATTTCCATCATTCTTAGAAATTCCGGGACGATGGCCGGGTCAAAGTGCTTCCCGCTTTGGTCCCTGACATAATCGATCGCTTTTTGCCACGCCCAGGCGGGACGGTATGGACGATGCGAAGTAAGCGCATCGTAAACGTCTATGACCGCGAAAAGGCGGGCATGCAGGGGGATTTGTTTCTGCTTTAGCCCATCGGGATAACCCGTGCCGTCCCATTTCTCATGATGGTAATGAGGAATGTCAACCGCCTGGCCCAGGTACGAGATGGGCGACAGCAATTCATAGGCATAACGCGGATGCTGGCGGATGACTTCCCATTCATCCTCCGTCAGGGGTCCCGGTTTGAGCAGGATGCTGTCGGGGATGGCCATTTTACCGATGTCGTGCAGGATGGAGCCTCGCCGGATGTGAACCAGCTCCGATTCGCTCAAGCTCAACCGCCGGGCCAGCTTGATCGCCATATCGGTGACGCGCTCGGTATGACCTTCCGTATCCCGGTCGCGTAGATCAAGAGCGCGCGACCAGCCTTCTATGGTCGTGTTATAGGCCAGGGTTAACTCGAAATTGCTGCGCTGCAACTCTTTGAGCAGGGTGGCGTTTTCAATGGCGATGGCGGCCTGGCCGGCCAGCGTTTCCATGAAGTCGAGCCAATCGTTATCCGGATGGAGAGGCGTCCGGTGGAATATTTCCATCACGCCTCGCACCCGTCCTTTGGCAATGAGCGGCAGGCCGTAATAGGAGCGGAAGCCTTCGCCCGTAAACCTTGGGGAGCTTAGAAAGCCTGTCTTTCCAAGCTGCAGGTCGGGGACGATGATGACTTTTTGCTGCAGGGCCGCCATGCCCGCGAACCCATCGCCTATTTGGAGACGGGTATGCTGCAGCACCTGGGTGCGAAAGCCGAGGCCGGTTTTGAACTCGAGGATGTTTTGCGGATTTAGGAGGAGGATATCGGCTGCATCAACGCTCAATTGCGCCGTCACCTGGCTTAATATCACCGATAATGCCAAATTCAGGTCCAAACTGGATGAGATCGCCAGGTCAATGGCCCGCAGGGCGGCCATGCGCTTCAATTGGGTCTTGATCTTTTCTTCCGCATGTTTGTGCCTGGTCGCGTCCCGGATCAACAACGATAAATTGCCCCGCAGTAGCGGGCACCAACCTGGCTTCGAACCAGCGCTCGCTGCCGGCTTGTCCAAGGGAGTATTCGAACGACAGGGTGCCTCTCTCCGTCCTTGTTCGTTGAAGCGCATCGAATAAGCTGCCTGCCAATTCACGCGGTAAAACTTCACCAATACGCTGGCCGATCAACGACTCCGGCGGGCGCAAAATGCCTTATGACCGAATCGCTGGCCTTATAATCCAGTATGATTCCACTTTCATCTAAGAGTAAAAAGCAGGTCGGGAAATGCTTCCAAGATTGCGTTAAGTTGTGTTGAAGCACTCGGCAGTTTATCTAAAAGCATATCCATCACATTTTCCAGTAGAGACGGGACGCGGGGCGCAGTGATCCCTTAATCACTGCGCCCCCTGATCCACCGCGTCATCCCATATACGAGTATCGGTGGCGTTATATCTTTCTACAATAAAAAAGTCAATCCCCTATGGTGTGAACGACCTGTTTGGCCAGATCGGTCAACGACTTTGCGTTCAACGATACGAGCAGGGATGCATCTTCCTGGCTCAGCGCGAAACTCTTGCCTAAATAGCCCTGCTTGATGGCTTTTTCCGGCTCCTTGAGCAGCATTTCACAGAAGTTGTGGTTCACTACGGCCGCAGCGAAGACACTGCTCAGGCCGGGATGAGGGTCGCGCGGGTTGATGTTGATATTAAGAGGCGATTTTGGTGTAAATGCAGTTGACGAAATCATGATTAACTCCGTTGGCCTTCAGTTTGGCTTGTTGGCTTGGCCAACAGCCAAAAAACACCCAAGGCAACCAATATGTCTCCCAGGCTGAAAGCTACCTTATAAGGAAACCAGTCCGGGAGCAGAAAACGATCTGCTAGAATCTCAAAGTGCATGTCCTGCGGAAGCAGGAGTATGTCCTTTTCACCGAAGCGGCTGCCTACGCTAAAAGATTGAATGGCATTACCGCCCATAAGATGGCTCGCGGTTTGTGGGCTAATGGGCATCCACCCGCGGTTTGCCAAAATTACGATCAGGTTTAGTCCTAATCCGATAATTAGGACCGGCATCCCTGGCAGTCTGCGATTAAGCAGGACAAACACCAGGAAAACTATTAAAGATGCCGCCAAACTACTCGCAGCCAGCCAATCGGGTAGCAGGGAATGTGTAACAGGCAAATATGCTACGACTAACTGTGGAAGGAAGGCCACCACTACCAGCCACATGGACCGTAAGGCAGGGGCCTGGTAAGACTGATTTCTCCAGCGCGACCATCCCAATCCGACTGCCAGCCCTGCTACAAGGGCTGAAAGGAGGATCACTAGAAGGCAACCCGGTCCTTAATGTGGGCCACCGGTGCCGGGACCTGAAGGAGCTCCGACGCCCAAGACGAGCATCGCGAGAGCCGCCAAGGCTAAAACTAACTGGACGTGCTGGCGATTAATCTTGCTGGTGAAAATGGCGATTTTGGCGAGTTTGTTGTTCATGCGATATCATCCTTTTTTGGTGTAGGTTGTTAAGATAGCCAGAATATTACGACTTGCCAGGCTTCAAAACAGGCTTCAAAATTGGGTGATCAAACAACAAAAAAAACAGCTCATTTGAGCTGTTTTTTTTGAACTCAGGAAATTAACTCGTGGTAGAGGACCTTGGTTTCTGCCGATGGAGGCAAGTTGAATATCCTGTGCATGGTTCTCTCGCAGGTCTGGTAGGTATGGACGATGGATGCTTTGTCTCCCATACGGAAAAATATCTGCATCATCAGGCGATAAATGGCTTCGGAAGTCTCGTCATATTCCAAAGCATGGCGGCAAATATTCAGGGCTTTCGGTATCTCGCCACCCTGATAATGTAGCTGTCCCAACGACAACGAAGCGGTGAGGAATGCCCGGTTCAGCCGTTCCCGTTCGGGCCAGGCCCAGGTGGAACCGATATCTTCCAGATATCTTCCCTTTACCAGGTCGATCGCCTTTTGGAAGAAATTGATCTTCTCTTCCAGTGTGACTAAATTTTTGGCGAGGGCGAGATAACCGTCGAAAGCTTCAATATCATATTCGTGGTCGATGGCCCGGTTGAATTGATAGGATTCGCCGTCGAAGATGATCGAATCCAGCCCGACCGCGCGCCGCAGGCGGTAGATCTCGTTCTTGAAACGCAGCCTTAATTTCGACGGTTCCATGGTTTCATTCCAGAGTACTTCGCCGATCTGCTCCTTGGATAGCGGTTTCTTCTCGGCTAGAAAATAAAAAAACAATTCCCGGACGGATTGCGTCTGCCAGTCACTCATGGTGGCAAGCCTGCCATTTACCCATACCTGTCCTTTTCCAAAGGCGCGAATGACAAGGTTGGGAGCGGGTATATCCGCTGTACGCGCAAGCATCCGTAAATGACGCCGGTTAAGAGGTAGTTGTTCATCCAGGCGATCCACCTTTTCGAAAAGCTGGCGCAATGACGATTTGACGCCATCGTTATTACGCAAACCTTCCAACCAGCTACTCGCCTGTCTTGTGGCAACGACGGTGGAGTGATTAATATGGTGAGGATCCAACAGGACATTATTTATTTCTTCTTTTGCCGGTCCCACTTCTCCATTCTGGTATTGGGCAGCCGTCAGCCATATGCGACTTAATCCGGTTTCCATCTCCATCCCACCCTGGATGAAATTATTTTTTGCTTTTCTCAATTCGGTGACAGCCTGTTTGTAATTTCCCTTTTGCAGGGAAAGACGACCCAGCATGAGTTGGTTGAGGCCATTTTCATAGTTTGAATCACTGTCTTTTATAAAGTCCTGTGCGTGATCCAGAATCCCCTGCGCACCGGATACATCTTTTTTCAAAAGGGATAAATTGGCTTCCGCGAGGGCCAGGTAGTTAATAAAGAACCGTTCGCCCACCTGCTGTACCCAATCATTGGCCTGCTTGTAGCTTTGTGCGGCGATTTCAAAGTCTTCCACCTCCGCGTAAAGATCGCCCAACCCCATTGAAATCAGGGCCGCCTGGCGTTTATGACCACTCTGTTGCGCGCAGAGTAAACCTTCCTCGAAAGCCTGTACGGCTTGCTCGTATTCTCCCTGCTGCTGCTCTAAAACACCCAGGTTATTAAGCAGGTGAGCCTGCCAATAAAGACTTCCCGTCTGCCGCCAGTTTTTTAGCGCCTCTTCATAATATCGCCTGGCTTCCGGGTATTTCCCCATCGCCAAATAGGCTATTCCCGTTTCCATACAAAGGATCGGAATGGAATGGATATCATTTATACGGATATAAATCTCCAATGCAGATTCCAGATTGTTAGTCGCCTGGGGGGTAAGTCCTTGATAATATAAGCTAAGGCCCTTGACGCGCAATGCATCGGCATAGATCCATTGCAGACCGTCATTCCCTTCGGTAAGCCGCATGGCTTCCTCTGCATCCTGGATGGCCTCCTTGTAATTTCCGAGGACCCGATTCGTGTTCCCGCGCCGCACAAGAGCCAATGCAAGATCAGGGATGTTGTTTTTCTGTCGAAAAATTTCAATAGGTAGCTGGAATAGCGCCAATCCTTCGGCAGCATTGCCTTTTGCCGATTCGATCGCTCCGCGTAAAGACAGCAAACTGGGTCGCTTTAGAGAAATGGAAGGCGGTAAATCTTTCAGCCATGACTCTAACGTAAGCATGGCATGTTGATACATCGGTATGCCGGCGCGCTCGATCATATCGGCCAGCGCGTTAACATCACCCAGCTGCTTGTAAAGCTGGTACGCTTTTTCCCAATCCCCGTGTGTTTCCTGGTATTGAGCCATGCGCTGCAGGATTGGTATGACTTCTGCCGGGTATTCCTTGCGGAACCTCTGTTGAAGGTAGTCGCGAAACAAATGATGGTACCGCAGCCATTGCCCATCCCTCCCGACCGGCAGGATAAAGAGGTTTTTCTGGATGATCGTTTCGAGCAAGCTGGACCAATTCTGCGGTTCAGGGTAGAGCGGCCCGAGGATGGACTCGCACATGGCGGTGTCGAATTCTTCCAGGAGGGAACTACGCAGGAGGAAAAGCTGCAGCGGTTTTGCCTGGTGCTGCAGCACCTGCTGGCCAAGATAATCAAAGATGCTGACGTTCCCCGCATGCGACGCACGAAAAGAGTTTTCCCCCGACTTTATCAATTCAAGATTGGTAAACTGCAGGCCCGTGATCCAGCCTTCGGTGGCCTCGAAGAGTTTATGCGCGTCCTCATCCGAGAGATGGATTTGCTGGTTCTGGGCCAGCAGAGCCTGGATTTCTTCCTGACTAAAGGCAAGGTCGGAAAAGTCCAGACCGCCTACCTGCTCGCGGGCCACCAATAAGGGGATGTCTGAAAGTTCCGTGAGCGAACGGGATGAAATCACAAGATGACAATTTTCGCCTACCAACTGGATGAGGCGGTTGATAAGATAACGGATCGGAGCCACTTCATCAAGTAAGTGAAAATCGTCGACCACAACTACAAAGTGCTCGTGAATGTCATCATAGATCTCGTTGACGAGAGTAACGATCAATCGTTCCATCCCATCCTCGAGGTTTGTCAGGCCATCGAGCATGGAGCGGGAACGGTTCCCGAATTGCGGGAAACGCTCGGTGATGGCAGCGATGAAATAAGCAATAAAACGCTGCGGGTCGCGGTCAAGCGTGTCCAGCGCCAGCCAGCAGAAGGGTAGTTCGCTCTGATGAGCCAGGTCGATCAGCAGGGAGGTCTTTCCATAACCGGCCGGCGCGGTCACCAGGGTCAATTTGCGGTCGAGGAAATCGAACAGCGCGTTCAACAAGCGGCCGCGGCTAAGGAGCTCGGCCCGGCGCCGGGGAAGTATGATTTTTGTTTTGCTGATAGGAATTTCAGTAGCAGCCATCGAGTGCCTGACCAGTAATTCTTAATTTTACCCGCAAGCAGCGCAACTCATCGGCTTTAATTCAGGAAAAGAGGGTCAGGGAGCTCCCAAATTTTCCAATATTTTAGCGTGAATGCCGGGGGTGGCGGCGACAATGGATTGAGGCGCTGAGAGGTAGTCAGGCAGGTTGTTTACATTGGTGACCTTTGCTCCTGCCTCTTCGGCGATCAGCCCGCCTGCGGCGACATCCCAGGGTTTAAGCGCAAGCTCCCAGAAGCCGTCGAACCGACCGGCTGCGACGTAACTGGCATCCAGCGCCGCAGAGCCAAAGCGCCGTACGCCTTGTGTCAGCTTTCCAAAATGGACAAAGTTTGCAAAGTTATCATGTTCTGTGTTCCAGGCATCATAGGGAAAGCCTGTGACCAGCAGGCTTCTTTCCAAATCGGTCGTATCCGACACATGGATGGTTCGACCGTTGAGGTGAGCGCCCTGGCCGCGTTCTGCGCTGAACATTTCATCGCGCATGGGGTCGTAGACTATTCCAAGCTGCATCCGTCCCTGGCGGGCAAACCCGATCGAGACGGAGAAGAAAGGTATATGGTGGGCATAATTGACGGTGCCATCCAGCGGATCGACGTACCAGCTTTGTTCCATATCGCCCTGGGTCACGCCGCTTTCTTCTGCCATGATATAGCTGCCCGGCCAGCGCGTGTTGATCTCGCCCAGCAGAAAATCTTCGGATGCGCGATCCGTTTCGGTGACCAGGTCGATCACGCCTTTGTAAGACACCTTATGGTCCTGGTTGTACCCGGCGTGCAGGATTTCGCCGGCCTGGCGTGCCAGGAGTTCAAGCTCAGCTCGTGTGGGGTATGTCATTTGACCGTTGAAGATGCTTTCTGAGATTCTCGAGTTCGATTTCTATGGATTGACGGTCGCTGATCGCCTGGTTGAGTGTTGTCTCGAAGCCCGGCTTTTCATTGGGCGAAACGGTTTGAAGCAGCCGTTCGGCACGGGCGATCTGCGTGTTTTTCTGCTCTAATTTTGTCTCCAGCCTGGTCTGATATTTTTCGAAGAATTCATTTTCCTTGAGCAGCATCGGGGAGCTGGCGGGAGGCTGCTTGAGCAGGTCGGCAATGGACGTGAGCAGCATTTTTGTGTCGATCGGTTTTTCGATGAATTTGGTCGCGCCGAGCGTGGTTGCAAAGGCCTTGTCTTCGGGCGATACGTAGGTTGCGGAAAGGAACACCACGGGAATATCGCGGGTTTTCTGGTCCGTGCGCAGGCGGTAGATCAATGTGAAGCCGTCCATCCGGGGCATCAGGATGTCTGTGATGATCAGCGCCGGGTGTTTGCTCTCAAGCACATCCAGCGCCTCCTGGCCGTTCCGGGCGGTCATCACCTGGTACCCATTGAACTTAAGGGTCAGGTCCAGCAGCTCGAGGATATTCGGTATATCCTCCACAATTAACAATGTTTTTGTCTCGTCCATATTTCTCTATTCTAGCCTTTTTGCACCGTATGACAAGTGCCGGTAATTGCTCAGGCCTGTGAGGAGAAAACCGAAAAAATGATGTGCATGTTTAATTCCCATTCCAAATGCGTTTGCCGAGGGCGGATAAAACAAATTCCACGGCCAGCTCACCGGTCTGGTTTTGTATATCCAGGATCGCATTGACTTCCACGACGTCCATGCCGGTCAACATGCCGGTTTCACTCACCAGTTCACACGCCACATGCGCCTCGCGCTGGGTAAGGCCGGCGGGCACGGGTGTGCCTACACCCGGCGCATGACGAGGGTCCAGGGCGTCCATGTCGAACGAAAGATAGAGACCGTCCGCGTTGCGTGAGACACGTTCGATCGCTTTCTCCACCGCCGCGACCATGCCCAGCCGGTCGATTTGTTCCATGCCCATGACCATTACGCCGGCTTCGCGCAAATTGACTTTTTCGCCGGGGTCGAGATCGCGTGCACCGATGATCGCGACCCGCTTCGGGTCCACGACGGGAAGCGTCCTCGTCCCACAAGCGGGTCAGGCGGGCATCCCCGAGTCCGCACAACGCGGCCAGCGGCATTCCATGAATGTTTCCGGATGGGGTGGTCTGCTCCGTATTGAAATCGGCGTGAGCATCGATCCAGATCACACCCAATTTCTTCATCCTGGCCGCGCCGCGGATCGAGCCGATCGACAGGCTGTGGTCGCCGCCCAGCACGAGCGGAAAATGCCCGCTCTGCAGGGACGTGGAAACTGCACCAGCTGCCCGCCGCGACATGGGCACAATGCAATCGAGATATTTCAACTTTGGATCGGTGATCGAGCACATTTCGGCGATGGGCACTTCGATGTTCCCCTTATCTTCAACTTTATAGCCGAGGACTTCCAGCCTGGTCTGTAGATGAGCGTATCGTATCGCGCTGGGACCCATATCCACGCCCCTGCGGTCTGCGCCAAGGTCAATGGGCACGCCGATGATATCAATCTGCATTTTTCCTCCATCGGAAGAACACGGTTCCTATTTTATCAAAATAAGGGGAACACCCGGGTTATGAGGAGAGCACCTGTTTTTTTTGTCATCTTATGTTCATTTGCAGATCGTATACTGGCCCTCAGAGGAGCATAACCAGCATGTCTGCGAACCTTCCTGCCACAACCACAAACCTTAAACCTGAACGTTATCATCCAGCTCTCGTTGCGCTGCATTGGATCATTTTCATTCTGATTTTTGGGACTGCTTTTCTTGCCATGGGGGGTGAAGGCGAAGGCCGCGGGGGAAGCACGGTAGCCGGTTTTCCGATCCTGGGTCTTCATATGATCCTGGGACTCACCGTCCTGGTTCTGTTGATTGTCCGTTTGGTAATCCGCTGGCGCACCCAACGCCCCGACTGGGCCACCACCGGCAGTGCTTTCCTGGACAAGGTCGGTGAATTAACACATTGGGCTTTATATTTCTTTACATTCGCCATCACGATCACCGGAGTGATATTGGCGCTGCAGTCCAACCGGTTCACGAGAGTGTTAAACCCCGGCGCCACCTCGCGGGGACAGTTCACACCCAGTCAATCGCAACCAGGCCAACTCCCGCCTCGCGGGCAATTCCCACCCGGTGAGGGCGAGGGGCGTTTACCACGCAGTGGCGGCTTTTTCCTCGGTGCTTTCCATGGCTTAAGTTGGGTCCTGTTGCTGCTGTTGATCCTGCTGCATGTTGGTGCAGCCCTGTATCATCAGTTCTTCGTCAAAGACAATTTGCTTGGTCGTATGTGGTTTGGAAGGCAATATGGATGATAAATTGGGACAAGACACCGTCTTGTCCCAATTTTTTTAAGTCATCGGATGCAGGATATTAAAAAAACTTCAACAAATGCAGGATAAATAAAACCGCAGCGATCAGCAGGATAAATCCGCAACCGCGAAAAAAGAAATGCAGCAAATGCCTGAAGAAAAATCGGAAGATGCCAAAGACCACGACGATCAGGACCAGGATGCCAACCAGCCATAAAACCAGGTTGAGATTGATCATGGAAAAGTCCAGGGACATTTTATTCCTTTCAATTATGCTGTCTGATAGTAGCCAACATCGACCGAGTAAACGCGCCCGCGCTTTATCACCTGCCTGACGAGGTTCGTCCCGAACCGGTAGCCGAGATGGCGGTAATCTGGCACGCTGAGGATCAACAAGTCCGCCTGTTTGCCTTCTTCCAGGGAGCCAATTCTATCTGCCCGGCGGATGGCGTGGGCTGCGTTGATCGTGGCGGCGGCGATGGCCTGTGCGGGTGTCATCCCCATAAAACGGCAAGCCAGAGAAATAACAAACTGCATGGACTCGTTCCAAGCAGTCCCCGGATTGCAGTCCGTGGCAAGGGCCAGGCAGCCCCCCGCTTCGATGATCTTTTTGGCGGGTGTGTAATCACACTCTCCCAGACCAAACGGCGTGCAGGGCAGTGATACGGCAACCGTATCCGATTTGGCAAGTGCGGCGATATCCGCATCCGAGGTCTTCACCAGGTGATCGGCGGAGGCAGCCCCCAGCTCGACCGCCAGGGATGCCCCGCCCAGGTTATCGAACTCATCGGCATGGATCTTAAGCGGAAAACCGAGCTCCCGGGCCTTGGTCAGGATCTGGCGTGATTGAACCAGCGTGAAGGCCCGGTCTTCACAGAAAACATCCACGAAAGGCAGGGACTGCCGGGGCGCATGAGTTCTGCCACCATTCCTGAACGGTCGGCAGCATCGTCTCGCAGACGAGATCGGTGTAGCCTTGCGGGTTGTCCTTGTATTCGGGCGCGATGGCGTGCGCTCCCAGAAAGGTGATGGCCAACTCCAGCGGGGATTCGTCGTCGAGGGCCAGCAGCGCTTTAAGCAGGCGCAGCTCGGTGGCGGTTTGGAGGCCATAACCGGTCTTGGCTTCGGCGGTGGTGGTGCCGTGTGCGAACATGCGCAGGAGCCGCGGGCGCGTTTGTGCGATTAGGGTTTCCATCGAAGCGGTCCGCGTATTTTTTACGGTGGAAAGGATGCCGCCGCCGGCAGCCAGGATGTCGAGATATTTGGCTCCTTCGAGGCGCATCTCGAATTCGCGCGCGCGGTCGCCAGCCCAGATGAGATGGGTGTGCGGGTCGACAAAACCAGGCATGACGACACAACCGCTGGCGTCCAGCGTGGGTTCGTCTTTGTAAGCGGAGCGCAGCTCATCGGTGGACCCGACGGCGACGATCATTTCGTCGCGTACGAGGATCGCTCCGTTCTCGATGATGCCAAGCCTGCCAAGGTCGTGTCCGCGCTGCGGGCCGCCTGCGAGGGTGAGAAGTTGGGCTGCGGAATGGATGAGCATGTTGGTTATTTAACCACAGATAAACTTGTGTGAACATAGATAAAACAACCGCCCTTGCGGAGCGGCTCTTGAGTTATTTCATTGCGGTGGCCCACATGTTGAGCATGAACTCGAAGTAACCGAACTTGACCCTGCCCATCTCGAAGCCCGCCTGACCGAAATGCCAGCCGAGGAGGGGCAGGTTATAGGCAAAGGCATGTTCGTGGATCTCCTCGGCGCTGACCAGGTTGATGCTCGCCATGAATTTCAGAAGTCCATCCGACCAGGCTGCCGGTGTGGTCAGGATCACCATCCCGCCGGGCTTCAAGACGCGCCGGCTTTCCTTGAAAAGCAGCGCCATGCTGTCGGGGTTGAGGTGCTCCACAACGGCCAATAAAGTTACGGCATTGAAGTAATTATCCTCGAACGGCAGCTGCGGTTCTTCATTTAAATTCAGCGTGAAGAATTCGATCCGGTTATTTATTGCCGTTTCTTTCGGCATCGGAAGCTGGTCAACCGCGAACTTCTCTTTGAAAGCGGTGTGGGCCAGGAAATAGGGAAAGGAACCACAGCCGATATCGAGAATACGGCCCGCCCGCAGGTCCGCCGGGATCAGGTTGTTGGCGCGCTGAGTCCGCAAGCGGGCGAGGGTGGGTTCGAGCAATCCTTTGCCGCGCGTGAGTGAGGTCGAGGTGGATGACATTCGGTAATCTTCCGTATTACGAGTTTTGTTATTCTTGGCCCTGTAATTCGGGACTATTATATCAGCCTGTTTGAAAGGCCCGTTTGAACCAGGCGATCATATATGGAAGGATAACGACCTTTTGCTGCACTTCTGCCAGGGCGAGCATGGCAAACAGGTTGAAAAGAACTGCGACCAGAGTGACGGGCAAAAACCCCAGTCTTAAATAAATGAAGGTCGATAAGAAAGCTCCCAGCGAACGACCGATGCCGAACCCCACCATGGTAGCCGCCATCACGGTTGCGCGTGACTGCGGCACGCTTTCGGTCATCAACGGCAAAAGGCTTACGATCATGTACTCAAATGAGATGTAGAAAAGGAACAATCCGACCAACGCGCCGATTTCCGTACGGCCAATTAAAGGCAGGAGGATGGAGGCGAGGATGTTGCCGGCCAGCCCAAGCGCGATGGCACGCGGCTTTCCGATCCGGTCGGTTGTCAGTGCCACAAGGCCCTCCCCGCTTAATTCGGAGAGGCCAATGACAACGGACGCGCCGGCTAGGGCCGCGATCTGCAAGCCAAACGAATCTGCGAGCCATAAGCCGAAGATCAGATTGACCATTTCATTGGCTGCGCTGGCCCATAGCCCGATGGATATGCCCGCCAGGGCCGGGATGGAAGCCAATAGTACGCGGAGGTTTTGCTGCGAGTCAGACATTGCCTGATGCGGCGGCATTTCCACTACACTTTTTATAAAGTCCGATGTGTTTTGGGGGTCATCGGGCGGTGAGATCATCCACCAGATGACTGCGAACATGCCAAGACCCAGGACAGCCAATATTGGAAAGGGCGCCGACCAGCCGAAGCGGCTGATCAGATAACCCATGGCCGGTACGCCGAGGATGAAAGACAATGACCACGACATTTCCGTGATGGCCAGCGCAGTGCCGCGTTGTTCATACGCGACGCGGTCACCGAAATAAGCCTGCACGGTGGGATCGAACAAGGATTTGCCCAATACGGCAAGGATGAGCGCTGCTGATAAGGTGAACAGGTTCGGATGGACAGCCACCAGTCCAACGCCAAGCGTAAATGCGATAATACCCGCCAGCATACCGAACCTGCGCCCGCGCTGGTTGGCAAGCGGGGTAAGGATGGGGCCAAAGATGCTTACCGCGTTGCGGCCGGCCAGTGCGAAGGAGATGGCGGTCACATCCACGCCCAGACCGCGCGCAAAGACGGTCAGGAAAGGATAGACCATCCTGTGCATGGTATTCAGGATAATGCGCAAAAGTGCAACGATCACGATCTGGATTTTTAATTTCATGGAACGGCGTTGATGATTTTAAAGGTGGGGACCGGTTTGGATGGAACTTCCCTTATCCTAGCGGATGAATTCTATCAGGAATGATATGAAACACTGCCTTTTTTTGGTCAACTCAAGGCGTGGAATTTATACAATAAACATATATTATTTTTATATGTTTCTCGAGGTTAGGTAGTATCATTTCCACGTTCAATAGCACAAAGGAGTCGTGAATGAGCAAAGTTTGGAAATGGATTATAGGAATTCTTATTGCATTGGTAGTGGTGGGCCTTGTGATCGGAGCCGTCTTTATGGTACGGAATCGTTCTCTCAGAGCCACTGCATTCCGGCCAATGCCATCGTTCGGGACTAGTCAAACTCGGCCGAATGTCCAGGGTACCCCCAATGCTCCGGGTGTACCGAATGCCCAGGGTACGCAAAAATCCCCGGCTGCACCCAATGGACAAAACCGTCCGATGATGCCATACGGATACAATAATGGACAAAGGGGTCCGATGATGCCTTATGGATATAACGGCCAAAAAGGCCCCATGATGCCCTATGGATTTTACGGTCAGCACAACAACCCGATGGGCGGGTGGGGCGAACGTGGACCTATGATGGCGAGAGGTTCGCACTTTGGTATGTTAGGGATGGGCTTTATGTTCCTCGGCGGAATCCTGTTTTCGATTGTGCCGCTCGTTATACTCGCCCTTGTAGCTTTCCTCTTCTATCAGTTGGGAAAACGGGCAGGCCTTAATTCGGTCAAAAACCAGTCTCCCGCTTCCATTGAACCCGCTTCTGTCGAAACGACGGGTAGAGGACGCAGGGTAGCAAAGAGCTAACTATTAATATAACGGAAAATATATCGAACAATAAGGAGCAGGTCATTGACCTGCTCCTTATTGTTTAAAATTTATGATGGCATCTTTAACGAAGTAGAGATGTAATTTCCTTCGCCTGTGGCCTCTTTACAAAGACTCGTGGTTTAATTAGGATATATATGATACAATTTAGTTAGAACATACATTCTGTTTATCGAAGGAGGCTCCATGAGCGTCAAAGTGAATATCCTGGTTGGTACAAGCAAGGGTGGGTTTATATTCAGCAGCGATAGCTCCAGAAAGAAGTGGCAGGTCAGCGATATCCAGTTCAAAAGCTGGAATGTGATGCACATGCAGATGGACCCTCGTGATCAACGCCTGCATGCGGCGGTGAGTCATATCGTGTACGGTCCGACGACCCATTATTCGGATGATTTTGGAAAAACATGGGTACAGGCCAAGCAGGTACCTGTCATAACGCGCGCATCGAAGTCCGGCCGGCCACCCGGTACACCGGATGAAGCAGCCACGGCAGCTAGTGGAGAATCGGACATCCAGGCCAGGCCGGAGAAATTGATCAAGGTCTGGCACATCGAGCCGGGGCGTGCGAGCGAACCGGGTGTGTTGTATGCCGGGGTCGAACCGTCAGCTTTATTTAAGTCCAACGATCGCGGCGAGAGCTGGACGCTTAACGAGGGCCTCTTCGATCACCCGCACCGCGGGAAGTGGCTCCCGGGGGCGGGCGGACTGTGCCTGCACACCATCCTGTTGGACCCCAACGATCAAAACCGGATGTACGTGGCGATCTCCGCCGGCGGGTGTTATCGCACCGACGATGGCGGGAAGAGTTGGAAACCCTACAACAAAAACGTGCGTGCCGATTTTTCGCCCGATAAATTCCCCGAATACGGGCAGTGCGTGCACCGCATGGCCATGCATCCCTCGAACCCGCAAGTGCTTTATCAACAGAATCATTGCGGCGTTTATCGCTCCGACAATGCCGGCGCAGATTGGATCGATATCGGCGAAGGCAAACTGCCGACCCGTTTTGGCTTTCCGATCGCGGTTCATCCCAATGAACCGCGCACGATCTATGTTGTGCTCGAAGAAAGCGATGAATATCACATGAGCGTGAACGGAAAGTTTGCCGTTTGGCGCAGCCGGGATGCAGGCGATTCCTGGGAGAAAATGACGAAGGGTTTGCCGGATAAAGCACACCTGGTGGTGCTGCGTGAGGCAATGGCAACCGATAACCTGGATGAAGCCGGTATCTATGCCGGTACCAATACCGGCCAGTTATTCTACAGCCGGGATGCCGGGGACAACTGGGAACTTATGGCGGATTATCTTCCACCCATCCATTCGGTGGAAGCCGCCGTTTTACAGTAGCAGACCCGCTGGTATTTAAATTGGAAAAAGGACGGAGGCTTTCAAAGCCTCCGTCCTTTATGTTTCAAAGGTAATGCGGCAAAGCCTCCTGTTCAATTCAGCGGTCAAACTTTTGCCAGGTCCTTGATCATCGCTCCCAGGTGTTCCATGGCGCGCTCGGTGGAATAACTGAATTCGGAAGCGTTGAGCCTGATGAAATTTGGAAACTGGTGGGTCGGTGAAAAAACGTAGCCGGGAGCCAGGGTAATTCCGCTCTCGTGGGCGATCTTATACAATTCAAGCGAGTCCACGTTCTCGGGTAAGCGTACCCACAGCACAAATCCGCCGGAAGGGCGAGTCAGGCGCATGTCGCCTGGAAAGTAACGCATCACCGCATCCGATAATAATTCGACGTTGCGGGCATACTCACGGCGGATGCGCCTGAGGTGCTGGTCGTAGCCGCCGCTTTCCAGGAACTGGGCGATCACCATTTGTCCCAGGGTTGGCGAGGTGGAGCTGATCGTAAATTTGGTCCATTCGACCTCTGCCCGATAGCGCCCTGGGGCCACCCATCCGATTCGAAGTGCCGGGCTGATGTCTTTCGAAAAAGATGAAAGCAGCATCACCAGTCCCTTGGTATCGAATGACTTGCAGACCAGGGGACGTTTCGCGCCGAAATAGATCTCGCCCGAAACATCGTTCTCGATCAATGGCACGTCGTAGCGGGCCAGCAGTTCCACCAGTTCCTTTTTCTTCTCATCCGGCATCTGGCTGCCCAGCGGGTTATTGAAATTGGGTATGACCAGCACGGCCCGGATGGGATTGTGCTCGAGGGCGAACTCCAGCGCTTCGAGGCTCATCCCTTCACGCGGGTGCGTCGGGATTTCCAACGCCCGCAGCCTGTGCACTTCGAGGAGTTGGAGCGTGCCGAAGTACGATGGCAATTCGGTCGCCACGATATCTCCCGGACGGCACACCACGTGCAGACAGATGTCGATGGCCTCCACGCCTCCGGAAGTAATCACGATGTCGTTGGGCGAAAGCCTGCAGCCGGCATTGACTGCCCGCTGGGCGATCTGTGTCAGCAGGCCCCCGAAACCAGGTGGCCACTCGTACCCTTGTAGGTCGGGGTCGTTTTGACGTCCAAGATTCGCAATGATCCGGTTGATCTTCTTGATAGGCAGCAGGGATGGATTGGGCAGGGCGGCACCGAGTTGGATCAGGTTCGGGTTCAAGGTATCGGCCATCAGCATCATCACCAGTTCGTGCAGGCTCACCTGGCTGGGGTCGCGCCCTGGCGATGAGATCTCCGGCTCAGGCAGGCGTTTTGCCAGCGGAGTGCGAACGAAGTAACCGGATTGCGGACGTGCTTCGATCAGGCCCTGGCTTTCGAGCAGGGAATAGGCTTGCAGCACAGTACTGATGCTCGCACCTTGTCCTTTACTCATCTCGCGCAAAGAGGGGATGCGACTGCCAGGTGGATAGGTTCCCTGGCTGATCAATTCAGCCAGGCGATCAGCCAGTTCCAGGTAGCGGAGGGTTTTTGTTGGTGAAAGACGAGTAGTCATGGAGAACAGTTAGCCGTAATTTAGTAAGTACAGTTCATTATAATACAAACTGTTATGGTTACAATTGATATTATCTGCATCTGTACTGGTTGTGTGGAAAGTGGGATACTATTGTTGTATGAAAGTCGTTAGAGGAGAACAAAACATGAATATCATTTCAAAAACCAGCAATATCGAGTTGCTTATGAAAAAGCGCCAGTTATTGAAACTGGAAGAAGCTCAACCCCGCATGGCGATCGAATGCAAACAGGGTGTTATTTGGGTAACCAGCTCTGGCGACTACCGCGACCATATGCTGTCAGCCGGGCAGTGCTACATACCAGTTAAAAACAGCCAGGTGGTTATAGAAGCCCTGCATGATGCACGTGTGGACATTGCCGAAGAATAAGCACTAACCTGTTTTGAATCTTATTCCTCCAGCCTCTTTCGGACCCTGACGGGGCAATGGGCCGAAAGAGGCACTTTTTTATTAATTCGATTGGGTAATGCCCACTTCATGATTGCGGGATGGATATTGTTTTCCGCAGGTATAACATTTTTTATTGTGAACGCAAATTGGGCCGCCGCATTCCGGACAGACCCATCTTGTGTTTTCCATTTCCATAAATCGCTTTATTCCGATTTTCCTGATCCGATCCAGGTTTTGGATCATGCTCATGCCATATTTGGCGATATATCTTTGGTCGAGATGCTCTAATTGGGCGCAGGGATATTTATTACATTCGATACAAAAAGAAGTTCCCGCTCTTTCATTGCATGCTTTGATGCTGCATATTGAACAATGGTTTGCCTTTTGGGATCCATCTATATTACAACCGACGCAGTGATTCCTGTCTCGTAAATAAGCCCGGCATATCCCACAATTCATGCCGCAGGGAGCCATCATAACGGACAGAATATTCGTTTTCTTTTTCATAATCACGGATATTTTACTGCACACCTGCGCTCGGTTTCCCTCTTTCAATCTCAGATTCCTAATCCCCTGGCGTTATTCCCAATATACCGATTTATCTCTTAAGCGTCCTGTACTTCACGCGATGCGGGGTCAGGTCTTTCCCGAATTTTTCCTTCAAATAAGCTTCGTAATCGGACCAGTTCCCCAAAAGCATTCTGGCCTGTGACTCGCCTTCGAAGGCGATGATATGTGTGCAGATGCGGTCGAGGAACCAGCGGTCATGGCTGACCACGATGGCACAGCCGGCGAATTCCTCGAGGGCTTCTTCGAGCGCGCGCAGGGTGTTCACGTCCAGGTCGTTGGTCGGTTCGTCGAGCAGAAGCACATTCGCGCCTTCGGTGAGGGTCTTCGCCAGATGCACGCGGTTGCGTTCACCGCCCGAGAGCATGCCGACTTTCTTCTGCTGGTCGCTGCCGAGGAAGTTGAACGAGGCGCAATAGCCGCGCGAGTTGATCTTGCGGTTGCCGAGTTCCAGCGTATCTGCGCCCTGTGAGATCTCTTCGTAGACCGTCTTCTCGGGATCGAGCGTGCGGGTCTGGTCGGCGTAAGCCAGCTTGACGGTCTCACCGATCTTGATCGTGCCGCTGTCGGGTTTTTCCTGCCCGACGATCATCTTCAGCAGCGTGGTCTTGCCCGCGCCGTTGGGACCGATGATCCCGACGATGGAGCCTGGCGGAACGGAAGCCGAAAACGAATCCAGGAGAAGGCGCTCGCCAAAGGACTTGGTCACGCCCTCCAACTCAAAGACGATGTCCCCGAGCCGCGGCCCCGGCGGGATGTAGATCTCCAAGTCGGCGCGTTCCTTTTCCATTTCCTGGCTGAACAGTTTTTCGTAGGCGGTGACGCGCGCCTTTCCTTTGGCCTGGCGTGCCTTGGGCGACATGCTGATCCATTCCAGTTCGCGCTGCGAGCGTCTTCTGGCGCTTGCTCTCGCTTTTCTCTTCCTGCTGGATGCGCTCCTTCTTTTGCGACAGCCACGAGGAATAATTTCCCTTCCACGGGATGCCGTAGCCGCGGTCGAGTTCGAGGATCCAGCCCGCCACGTTATCGAGGAAGTAGCGGTCGTGCGTGACGGCGATGACCGTGCCTTTGTATTCGCGCAGGTGATGTTCCAGCCACGCCACGGACTCGGCGTCGAGGTGGTTGGTGGGTTCGTCGAGCAGCAGGATGTCGGGTTCGGTCAGCAGCAGGCGGGTGAGCGCCACGCGGCGGCGTTCCCCGCCGGACAGCACCTTGATGGGCGTATCCGCCGGCGGACAGCGCAGCGCGTCCATTGCCACTTCCAGGTGACTGTCGAGGTTCCAGGCGTCGTGCTTATCGAGCTGCTCCTGCAGTTTGGCCTGCTCGGCCACCAGGGCATCGAAGTCCGCATCGGGTTCGGCAAATTTGGCATTGACCTCGTCGAAGCGCGCCAGCATATCCACGATGGGCCGCACCGCTTCTTTCACCACCTCGATCACAGTTTTCGTTATCATCGAGTTTGGGTTCCTGTTCCAGCAGGCCCACGGTGTAGCCCTTCGACATGGCGATCTCGCCCACGTATTCGGTATCCATGCCCGCCATGATGCGCAGCAAAGTGGATTTGCCCGCGCCGTTCAGCCCGAGCACGCCGATCTTGGCGCCATAATAGAAGCCGAGCGAGATATCGCGCAGCACCTGTTTGTTGGGGGGGATGAGCCGCCCCACGCGCGTCATGGAGTAGATGACCTGGGTATCGGAAGGCATGGTGAGGAGATTTTACCAGTTGTTTAATAATAAAGGCACAAAGTCTCTGGAAAGGATTATGCTATACTTTGAAATAACTGGTAGGAGAAATAATGAGCCAAATTTATAAATTGCCACTTGTTTTGCAGCCGCAACCCGAAGGTGGGTATGTTGTCACATGCCCGTTATTGCCTGAATTGATCACTGAAGGTGAAACTGTTCAGGATGCGCTGCAAAACGCGAATGATGCGCTGGCGGCAATTGTGGAAGCATTGAAGGAATTGAAACGTCCATTACCGTCTGCTTTACAAGCAACAAAGGAAAACACCCCGCTTTGGGTTGAGACTGTTTTAGCGGTATGAAGTACGGTGAAGTGTCGAAGAAGCTCAAAGCGCTTGGTTGTGAGGAACTACCGCGCCGTGGAGCAGGATCGCACCGTGTTTGGCATAATCCAAAGAATGGAAAGATCGCCCCGGTGCCTGATTGGGGTGCAAAGGATTTGAAGCTCGGTACGTTGCGGGCAGTCATCCGGCAATTGGAGTTGGATTGGCAGGAATTTTTGCAGGCGAGATAAGCCATGAAAGTGAATTACGATCGCGCAACGGATACCCTGACCATTATTTTTACAGGGACCATGATCGTCGAAAGCGACGACGATAAAGGCAATCTCGTCTCGCACGAAATTTTGGATGCATCACAGCGTGTTAACGTGCCAAGTAAAATAGAATATCAGGTTCCACCAATGACGGGATAGAAAACGGGAACTCCAAGATAATAAAGAGACCTCCGAGATTTTCCAATCTCGGAGGTCTCACGGTAGTGTATCTGCACTTCACTTTATTTGGAAAATAACGGTGCGAGGTTGAGAGTCCCACTGCGACTTCTCATTGAAACTCCAAACTCGAATTATCTCCTAACACGTGATCTTATAAGTCGCCACGGTATCCATGCCATTCAGGTCCATGCCGTCGATGAATAACTGTACATGGTAGGTACCCGCGGTAAGAGGCGGCGAAAAGCTGTCGGACACATTCCTTGGACCGGCGCCGAGGAATTTTACACTGTGGTTGGGCAGCGATCCATTCTGGTCGGTTTCGAAGTGGTATTGCAATTTGATGGCTCCGCTTGTGGTTATGGTGGCGCTGATCGTGGAAGGTTGGATCGGCCCCATGCAGCCGCCGACATGGATCGTCGTGGGACTCACCGATACGGAAACATCCGTTACGACGACCGCGGCCGGGGCGGGCGTAGGTACAACAACGGTTGGCGGTATTGCCGCCAGCGGGATCCCACCCAGGTTGCCGGATGTGCTCGTATAAGCGGCGGATATCCAGCAGAAATTTCCCTGAAGGAACGGGTTCTTGACATACCACCAGCCTCCGTCAGGGTTTTTGCCGACGATCACGGCAGTTTGCCCCGGATTCAAGACGACGAGCACCGGCCAGCCGGTTCCCGGGCCGGAACGACAGTTGAGCGGCTGACCGTTGGGCGCTGCCAATGGAATGGATGATGTGGAAATTGCAGTTGAAGCCACTACTGAACCCTCCGCCGGAGATGTCGCACTCGCGGGTGATGTTGCGGCAGCTATGGTGGTCGGAGTTACGCTTGTCGCGCTGAGCGAGGGAAAATTACAGGCAAATATTAACATCGAGACAATGGATAAGATCATGAGGCGGTTTCTCATCGTTCCTCCTTTTGCATGTTCAGCATCATAATACCTTGATTAGAAATACTTGCAATAGGTCATTGGTTCATATCCACGCTTATAATACTTTTTCTAACCACGAGATAGAGGGGACGCGGACGAGTGCGGAAAACGCGGAAAGAAGCTTTTGCCTTGTCTTCCAGAAAAAGGTCCACGTTCACACTTGCACGTAGCGCAAAAGTGCAGATGTCCACTTCCGATTTCTAAAGTGTCAAGTGGCTGGATCTTTCTGAATGCCCAACTTCAAGTATGATTGATGCAATAACTTGTCGAAGTTAATCATTCTGGAGGTGTAATGACGTCCAAAGAAGAGATCGTAGCCGACTGGCTGCCGCGTTATACGGATACCGCCCTCAAAGATTTCGGCGAATACATTTTGCTGAGCAACTTCGATGATTACCTGCACCTCTTCTCCGAGTGGTTCAACGTCCCCATAAACGGACGGGAGAAGCCCATGCCCAGCGTCACCGCGCAGGGTATCACAATGATCAACTTTGGGATGGGCAGCGCCAACGCCGCGACCGTCATGGATCTGTTGAGTGCCGTCCACCCGAAGGCTTGTCTGTTCCTGGGCAAATGCGGTGGTATCAAGAGGAAGAACAAGCTCGGCGACCTGATCCTGCCGATCGCCGCCATCCGCGGCGAGGGCACCTCGAACGATTATTTTCCGCCCGAAGTGCCGGCCCTACCGGCCTTCAACTTGCAGAAGGCGGTCTCGACCACCATCCGCAACCACGACCGCGACTACTGGACGGGCACCGTTTACACAACCAACCGCCGCGTCTGGGAACACGATGAACAGTTCAAGACCTACCTGCGCCGCGTGCGTGCCATGGCGGTGGACATGGAGACGGCCACCCTTTTCATCACCGGTTTTTACAACAAGATCCCGGCCGGTGCCTTGCTCCTGGTTTCAGACCAGCCGATGATCCACAGCGGCATCAAGACCGCCGAGAGCGATCAAAAGGTCACACAGCAATATGCGGATACACACCTGCGCATCGGAATCGATTCGCTCAAGGAACTGATCAACAATGGCCTGACCGTAAAACATTTGCGGTTCTAGATTTTAAGAAGGCGTGCTCATCTCTATCCTGTCCGGATTTACACATACTTGCACTTCGTCCCCATACTTGATCCCTGGAATTGGATGGGCGATCACTTCCAGCAATGAAGGATCCTGGAAGTGGCGCAGTTTTGTTTCGGGGTGTGGATAATAAACCCAGCCTTCATATTCAATATCCTTGTAAATCACCTTACAGTGCGAAAAGGAAAAATTTTCCGGCGGATGCAGGTCCGTCCACTCGACGTTACGAAAAGTGAATTCCGGTTTGATCAATTTGAATGTTAAAGGACGCAGGTCGATGTTCAACGTGCCGTTGAAATAACCGTCCAGGTCCAGCCCGCGCGCTTTGAAGATGGGTCTCTGCCTTTCCAGTGCGCCGTACGGATAGTCCCTGGATGGGCCGGAGGCTACCCGATAGCCCTGGATCAGGGTGCCGCGCAATGTGCTCCATTTAATAGGCTGGGTGTCAGACATACTTAAATGATTTTACCTTTTTTATTGGAAGAAAGAGTTATTTTGATTGAGAGGAGATGCCAGTGAAACCTCTAATGAAAAATTCGCCCTTCAGGTTTGCGGAAATTATAGAGTACTGCATGATTACAAGGAACTGTGTTCTTCCGTATCTACACCAATTTTTTGTTTTTTACCCTATAAATGATGAAAAAAAGTTTACAACGTACTGGGGAGCGGTATGCGGAGCAGTAGAGATTTATGCAAGAGGCAGTAAATCGCCTCCACAAACATGTGGAGGCGATTGGATTGGTTATAGAAGATCGTTTATGGTGAATCCGGCGTGAGCTTTGCCATCAAGTTGGCGATACCCTTGAGTCCCAGCCACCATTGTTCCTTGGGACGCTGATAGACAAAATCCGCCATACGGTCGAAGTCACGCATATCGTGGAATACAAACTCACCGTTCTGCATGCCGATGAAAGCGCTGTTGCTTCCCCCGTTATTGCATTCATTGATCAAATAGTCGAGACACAGGCTCGCAAAGCGCGTGGCCTGGATCCGGTCAAAGGGCGTGGGGTCGCCTCCCTGCTGCAGGTGTCCCAGGATGGCCGGGCGTACATCGAAGATATCCCGCCCTTCTTCCTCGAAGAGCGAACAAATGAAATTGGTCGTATAAACGGGATTGGCATATTCATTGCGGATCACCAGCCCAAGTTTCTTACCCGCCTGAAATCCGCGGCTGAGGACGTCGAGGTCTTGTTGCAGATCGCGCAGAGTAATGCCTTCTTCGGGCAGGTAGAACCGTTCGGCTCCAGTCGCCAGCCCGCTCATCAACGCCAGGTAGCCGCACCAGTGTCCCATCACTTCGATCACAAAACAGCGCCGTGTGGCCACTGCGGACTGCTTGATCTTGTCGACTGCGTCGACGATATTATTGAGCGCAGTATCTGCGCCAATGCTGAATTCGGACCCTGGCAGGTTGTTGTTGATGGAGGCCGGCAGGCATACGATCGGGATGTTGAAAGCCGGGAAATTACCCCGGTCGCTGATCATCTTATAGACGCCTTCATAAGCGTTCCAGCCGCCGATGGCAAGCAGCGCATCGATATGATTGTCTTCGATCGTGCGGGCAATTGTGTACCAGTCCTTTCCTTTGGGGACCATACGGCTGGTGCCTAATACCGAGCCGCTCAAGGGCACCCAATCGCTTACGCTCATCCAGTCCAGTTCCCTGATCTCGTTCTCGGCCAGGCCTTCAAAGCCGTTGCTGACCCCGAGCATGATGTGGCCTTTATCCAGCCCCAGACGGATGGCCGCCCTGGCGGCCGTGTTCATCCCTGGAGCCGGCGCGCCCGCGTGGAACACGGCAATACGGAATCGCTTTTGGCCGGGTGTGGGCGGGTGAGGCAGGGCACGCACCATGGTCTTCAGTGTCGTGAACGAATCTTTAAAGCTTGAGCTGCGCAGGTCCATCGCTTTTTCGTATTCTTTGGCGTCGATTGCCGCTGCGACGGCTCTCGTTTTTTCCACGCAATCCATCAGGGGCAGGCAGCTTATGCGGTTTGCCTTGATCCTCACCAGTACGGGTTCGTCTTCCGCCTTGGCGTTCAGGATGGTGAGGACGGCTTCGTGTCCGAGCAGAGTGGCCAGGTTGCGGTCATAAGCAGTAGGCCGACCTCCGCGCTGCACATGTCCCAGAACGGTAACGCGCACTTCTTCACCGGTGCTTTCTTCCAGCACGCGCTGCACGTCACTGCTGCCGATATAATTGCCGTCTCGGTCGCGCGCGCCTTCCGCCATGATGATGATATGATCGCGGCGGCCCGCTTTGGTCCCGGCTTTGAGCCGTTCGACCAGCACATCCTGCCAGTTATCCACGTCCGGTGGGGCCTCCGGGATCAAGACCCAGTCCGCGCCGGTCGCCAGGGCTGCATGCAAAGCCAGGTAGCCGCAATTACGTCCCATGACCTTGACAATAAAAGTGCGCTGGTGGCTGGCGGCAGTGCTTGTGATGGCATCCACTGCGTCGGTGATGCGGTGCAAGGCGCTGTCTGTTCCGATGGTCATCTCGGTGCCATAAAAATCGTTATCTATGGAACCGACCATTCCGACAATGAGCAGGTTAGGGTGTGCGGCGCCGATTTCGGCGCTGATCTCGCCGTTTTGGATGAGCTCCGATAGTAAAGTTGGCCACTCCTGCCGGAAGACGTACGCACCGGTAAGAGAACCATCGCCGCCGATGACGATCAACCCGTCGATCCCCAGTTGGATAAGGTTCAAAGCGGCTTTCCGTCGTCCTTCGTGGGTGCGGAATGCATCGCTGCGTGCGGTCCCAATGATCGTGCCACCCTGTTGCAAAATACCGCCGACCGATTCCCAATCCATCTTGCGGATCTGGTCGCCTCCCTCCACCAATCCCTGATAGCCCTCGTAGATCGCATAGATTTCAGCTTTTTTATCCAGTGTAGTGCGTACGACCGCCCGCACAGCCGCGTTCATGCCCTGGGCATCGCCTCCACTCGTAAGAACTGCAATTCGCTTTGTAGACATTGTTCCCTTTCAAACTCCTGTGAATAAAATCATGAACGTATCGATCAACCTTTCGTCCCACACCCGGTGGCGTGGAACCTTTGCTACGATCTCCGCCCAGTAGGTTCTACGAAAGCACTCGGCCTCTGAAACTTTCGGGACGAAGTATTGCGAAAAAAAGGATGTGTACAGGGCATATGCCCTGTACACATCCTTTTTTTCCAGGCACTTTATGTCAGGGCTGAGTGGTTATTAATCAGATTGAATTGTACTATGAGCCGGGGTTATCAGTCGATGACGAAATGTGCGTCCCCGCTCTTCCTTTTCCAAAATCTGACGTTCTTTCGTGAAGTACTGGTTGCATTTATTTCAACATCGGCATGCAGAGTGTTCAAGCCGGCTGGCTTACAGGCTGCATGCGTTGGGCTACGCCAAAGATCAAAGCAGCCAACAAGATTACCATGCCAAACACCAGGAACATCTGCTGGACCCCGATATACTCGATCAGAACCCCGCCAAAAAAACCGCCTGCTGCATATCCAAAGCCCATAAAGGAAGCGCTGAAGATACTCTGGGCGGTGGCGCCCATGCCGGCCGGGGCGTTTTCATCTGCATACGAAACGCCTGCCACCAACAGGATCGGGAATGTAAAAAACTGCATAAGCTGCACCACCAGTGCCAGCCACGGAACGCTGACCAGGCCGTACAGCCCGCAGCGTAAGGCTGTGACGGTCAATCCGAGTAGTTAACAGCCCGTTCGATCCCAGTCTTTTCAACAGGCGATGAGCAACCAACAAGGCCGGGAGTTCAGCGATAGTCGAGATGGTCAGTGCCCAGCCCATCCAGGCCGGACTTGTCCCGATTTTTTGCAGATAGATGAACAGATAGTTCGTAATGATGCCGCTGCCGTTGCCGGCAATAAATACGATCGTCAGGAAGATGATCCACTTGCGATCGGTCAATAGCTCCCGCAGGCCTCCAAAAATGGAAACCCTGAAAGTCCGTGGACCGAAACGCATCTGCTGTACCGCGACCAATGCGATCAGGAGCATGACCGCATAGATGGAAAAATTCCACCGCAGACCATAACGAGCCACAATTGCCCCGACGATAGGTGCGGCCACTCCCCAGCCGATCGTCCCGCCGCCCCTTACGCCGCCGTACATCTCCTTTTCATCGCCCAGCATGGACATGGTGGCATTGTCCACCATGGAAACGATCGGTCCGCCAAACATAGATTGAAAAATCATCAGCAACAGGAACGGCAGAAAGGTATGGAATACAGGGAAAAGAAGAATGGCGATCACGTTCCCGATGATGGCGGCCGTTAGAATCAGCCGGTGGCGGTGGCTGGCGTCTGCCAGTCCGCTCCACATAGGCCCGGCAAATATTCCGATCAAGGAGGATGTGCCCATCAAAACACCGATCTGAACCCCCGGGATGCCCTCTTGTTGAAAATATAAAGCGAAATAATTGTATATCGCCACGGCGCCTGCATAGAACAGGAGATAGAACGAAAACGACCAGAATTTGCCGGAGAAGTTTTTTGTCATTGCAGGCACCGACGTTAAGGTTTCCTTCGAGAGATTGTAACCGATGTAAATGGCAGTTGAAATAATGTGGCATTGTAATAATAGTTGCAGATAAAAAAAGAGCGGACGTATTGTCCGCTCACATCAGTAGATCAGGATTATTCTATGGCTCTACTTTGAAGTTCTTCGAGGCGGAGACGTCGTTTGGACTGAGCACATGCAGGGTGATTGTGAAATGCCCGCAATCGGTTGTGTATGCGCCGTCGTCCGGTGCGGATTTCGTACCTGCCGCCTTGAAATTGACAGTCTCCGGTGAGGTGGTGAAGGACTTATCGCCGGTAAGTTCCCATTGGATGCTGACCTTCGCCGGCCCGTTAGTGGTGATGCTGCCGCTGAAATTGACAACATTCGGCCCACCGCACACGACAGGCGAAGCTACGTCTGCATTGGCAGTGACACCCGTCACGATGGCCGCCGGCGGCGCGATGACCGGTATTCCGGCCAGGTTGCCGGCTGTAGTCACAACGCTCGCGGATACCCAGCAAAAACTGCCGGGGCTGTATGGATCACGAACATACCACCAGCTCGAGCTGTCGTTCCGACCTGCGATCTGGGCGATCCCTCCGAGAGCCACGGAACTGACGGACGGATAACTGACGTCCGGACCGGAACGGCAGTTGACGCCCGCAGATATCGGCGACACCTGAGGGACGCTCGGCGTAGGCACAATGGTTGCCGTCGGAGTTATCGTTGGGACGGCTGTAAAGGTTGGCGGCACCGAGGTGGCCGTATCTAGAGGAATGACACCTGCGGTAGTGGGGGTGGGTGATGGCGGACTGGCTTGCCGGAGAAAACATTGGAAAATTACAGGCCAATATCAAGCTGACCGATGCCAATAATGCCACGATTTTATAAGTGCGCATGTCACACTCCTTCTGATATGACATCTCCGTATTATGAGCATAAAAATCCATCCCAGATTACGCAGAATCTCCGATTTTCTTGAATCTGTGTAATGCGCACAGCGGATATTTCGAACATCCGTTGTTTCGGGTATCCCTCAATGAAAAGCAATAGGCCTTTTTTCGGGTATTGGATGCTAGGACTGTGGTTGGTTCTGCTACCCCCTTGACAGATAGTTGAAATAGAATATAATTAGATAATAAAACTATTAGAAAGTGAAATAAAATGACAAAAATCGCTCAGGACACTGCCCAGCAAGTAATGGATGTCGTACCCATTGTCATGCGCACCATCCGGGCCAAGCTCCGTGAACGGCGGGCGGCTGATATCAGCGTACCCCAATTCCGTGCCATGTCTTTTGTCAATCGGCATGAAGGTGCTTCGCTGTCTGATCTGTCAACTCATATCGGGCTGACCCTGCCTTCCATGTCCAAGTTGATCGATGGCCTGGTAAGCCGCAAACTGATCAGCCGCACCGGCCACAGGGAAGACCGCCGCAGGGTTTGTCTTTCTCTCACTCCCCAGGGGCATGACGAACTTAGCGCTGCCTACGAACATACCCAGAAATATATCGTCGAAAAAATGTCGAACCTGCCAGAAGATGACTTGAAAGCGATCTCGCGCTCGATGCAGATTTTGAGGGAATTATTCATGCTCGAACACGAGGAACTCAATTTAAATACAGAAAGGTAAAATGAATATCCTGGAAACCAAACAACTGACCCGGCGGTTCGGTCCGCTCGACCGCCGTCGACGAATTAAATATCTCGGTGCAGGATGGGGAAATTTTTGGCCTGCTCGGACCCAATGGGGCGGGTAAAACGACCACGTTGAAGATGCTTACCACTCTTTTGCCGCCTACCAGCGGCACGGCTCTGGTGGCGGGCTTCGATATCGTCCATCAGGCCCGCAGCGTCCGGCGCAGGATCGGCTATGTGCCTCAGCTGCTTTCGGCAGATGGGGCGCTCACCGGTTACGAAAATTTGTTGATGTTCGCCAAGTTGTATGACATCAACGGAGTGGAACGGGAACAACGCATCCGGCAATCGTTGGAGTTGATGCAGCTTGAAGACGCTTCCCGGAAACTGGTCAGCACTTATTCGGGCGGGATGATCCGCCGCCTGGAGATCGCCCAATCCATGCTCCATCGTCCGCCGATCCTGTTCCTGGATGAGCCTACAATCGGCTTGGACCCATTGGCACGCGGCTCGGTCTGGGAACATATCCGTCTGCTGAAGTCCAATTTTGGAACGACGATCATCCTGACCACCCATTATATGGAAGAAGCCGATACCCTTTGCGGCCGCGTAGCGATCATGCATGAAGGCCGGATTGCGGCGATCGGCACGCCGGCTGAGTTGAAGGCTTCGCTCGGCGGCGGCGATGTGACCTTGGATGAGGTCTTTGCCCATTATGCCGGGACAGAGCTTGAAATAGGAGGTAGTTTCCGTGAAATCTCAAGAACAAGACGTACTGCGCGTCGCCTGGGTTAAACCCGGCAACGAAGAGCACGAAAATATATTTGTTGCGATCAGCCAGTTCATCCGAAAGACGCTGGTGATCACCGAGCTTGAGATACGCAAGCTGCGGCATGAACCGACCGACCTGTTCACGCGCGCCATCCAGCCTGTGTTATGGCTGTTGATCTTTGGACAGGTGCTCAGCCGCATACGCGCCATTCCCACCGGCAGTGTAAGTTATCTGGATTTCATGTCGCCGGGAATCCTGGCGCAGAGCGTGCTGTTCATCTCGATCTTTTTCGGGATCGCGGTCATCTGGGAACGGGACCTGGGGATCGTCCATAAGTTCCTGGCCAGCCCCACACCGCGCGGCGCACTCGTGCTGGGGAAGTCAGTCTCGGCCGGGATACGGGCCATCTCGCAGGCCGTTATTATCTATATCCTGGCCCTGCTGCTGGGCGTCAAAGTGAATTGGATCTCCTCTGGCCCTGCTTGGCGTGTTGATCGCCGTCATGCTGGGCGCCGCCCTGTTCTCCACCTTCTCGTTGATCATTGCCTGCCTTGTCAAGACGCGCGAGCGTTTCATGGGCATCGGCCAGGTGATGACGATGCCGCTCTTCTTTGCCAGCAACGCCATCTATCCGATCTCGATCATGCCAGGCTGGCTGCAGGTCATCTCGCGCATCAACCCGCTTACGTACGAAGTGGATGCGTTACGCGCCCTCATGCTTGCCAACGGTACCAGCACCTATGGTGTGGGATTGGATTTTCTCGTGCTCATCCTGGTTACTACGGTATTGATTTACATTGCCAGCCGGGCATATCCACATGTGGTAGTTTGACCCCTCGCCTTCCTAAAGGGGAGGAAGAGGGTATCGTAAAAAGGACAGGCAGGGTGTTCCCTGCCTGTCCTTTTTTCAAGTGCTTTGCAAAAGGTCGTAGTAATTACGAAATTAATTCATGGGCTGGTAGCGCAGATAGACCACCCCGGAACCGAACGTCCGTGTTTCAATGAGCCGCAGGTTGACCGGCTTGTCCAGGGCAGGGAAGAAAGGCAAGCCGTATCCGAGGACAACCGGGTTCACGAAGAGCTGGTATTCATCGATCAATCCGAGCTTCATAAAAGCCGAAGCGACCGTAGGGCCGCCGATACTCAGGTCCTTGCCGGGCTGCGATTTCAGCTTTTGCGATCTCTTCCGCGGAGACATCCCTGACCAGGCGGCTGTTCCAATCGACCTTGTCGAGAGTTTTCGAGAACACGATCTTGGGCATATCCTTCCAGATATGGGCATACTCGACTATAAACGGAAGGTTCGACTGCTCCGCTTCCGTTGTAGGCCAGAAGGCCGTCATAAGCTCGTACATTCTCCGTCCGAATAGGAAGGCACCCATTTCACGTGCCTGATCGTTGAAGAAGGTGTGCAGCTCCTCATCGACGATAACCCAATCGATCTCACGGTTCGTCGTCTCGACGAAGCCGTCCAACGATACGGACATCGAGTAGATAATTTTTCTCATTTTCACTTTAACATCGGCATCTTGATGCCGTTCCGCTTTGCGGCTGCGATGGCTTCTTCATAACCCGCGTCCGCATGGCGGACGACGCCCATCCCCGGGTCGGTTGTCAGTACTCGCTCCAGTCTTATGGCTGCTTCCGGTGTGCCGTCCGCGACGATGACCTGGCCTGCATGCTGGCTGTAGCCGATGCCCACGCCTCCGCCGTGATGGAACGATACCCAGGTCGCGCCGCCCACTGCGTTGATCAGCGCGTTGAGGATGGGCCAATCGGAGATGGCATCCGAGCCGTCTTTCATGGATTCCGTCTCGCGGTTGGGGCTGGCAACAGAGCCGGCATCCAGGTGATCGCGACCGATCACGATGGGCGCCTTGACGATGCCTTTGGCAACCAGTTCATTGAATTTCAAGCCTGCCTTTGCGCGCTCGCCGTAACCGAGCCAGCAGATACGCGCCGGCAGTCCCTGGAACGGTACTTTCTCTTTCGCCATCTTCAGCCAGCGATGCAGATGGTCATCATCGGGAAACAATTCCATGATGGCTTCATCGGTACGATAAATATCTTCGGGGTCGCCGGAGAGCGCAACCCAGCGGAACGGACCCTTGCCTTCGCAGAATAAAGGCCGGATATACGCAGGCACAAAACCGGGAAAGTCAAATGCGTTCGTCACGCCGTGGTTATAAGCCTGCTGGCGGATGTTATTGCCGTAGTCGAACACTTCCGCACCGCTGCTTTGAAAATCAAGCATGGCCTGCACGTGCTTTGCCATCGAGGCCATGGCCATCTTTTTATATCGTTCGGGGTCGGACTTGCGAAGCTCATTTGCCGCAGCCACGGAAAGCCCGGAGGGGACGTACATCAAGGCTTCATGCGCGGACGTTTGGTCCGTTACCACGTCCGGGGTCACGCCGCGCACGACGAGTTCACTATAAATGTCGGAGGCGTTGCCGATCAACCCGATGGACAGCGGCTTGCCTGCAGCTTTATTCTCCTCGACCAGGGTCATGGCTTCTTCCAGGTCATCGACCACGGTATCTACATAGCCGAGGGCGCGGCGCCGTTCGGCGCGGTCTTTATCGACTTCCACGATCAGACCCACGCCCTCGTTCATGGTTATGGCAAGCGGCTGCGCGCCGCCCATGCCTCCGAGGCCGGCGGTTAGCACAAACTTACCTTTAAGCGATCCCCAGCCCTTGAGTTTGGCCAGCGCGCCGAAGGTTTCATACGTGCCTTGTAAAATGCCCTGTGTGCCGATGTAGATCCACGACCCGGCAGTCATCTGGCCGTACATGATGAGACCCTTTTCGGCCAATTCATCGAAGTGTTCCCAGGTGGCCCAATGCGGGACCAGATTGGAATTGGCGATCAGGACTTTGGGTGCGTCTTTGTACGTCTTGAAAATTGCCACCGGCTTACCCGATTGGACAAGCAGGGTTTCATCCTCTTCCAGGTTCTTGAGCGATTCCAGGATGGCATCGAACGCCTCCCAGGAACGCGCCGCCTGGCCGCGTCCGCCGTAGACCACCAGGTCCTGGGGACGCTCGGCCACTTCCGGGTCGAGGTTATTTTGGATCATGCGATAAGCGGCTTCGGTGAGCCATGATTTGCAGGTGAGTTGTGTGCCGCGCGGTGCGCGGACGGTGCGAGGGCCAGACATGATGTTCCTCCTTTGAAAATAAAAAAAATACCTCCCGACTATTATAGTCGAGAGGTATTGGCTTTCGAATGAAAGAGGTTAGGCCAGGACTTTGCTTCGCTGCATCAACTGCGCAAAATTCGTCTTCTTTAAACGGGACACCAGTTCATTCTGCGCATCAGACCACACCGGGCGCAGCGGGCAATCGTCATCGAAAGAGCACAGGCTGTCCTCGCCAACACATTCGTTGAGTTGGATCGGTCCATCGATGGCTTCGATGACTTCCAGCAGGGAAATGTCCTGCGGTTCACGGGCCAGTGTCACACCGCCGCGTGCCCCACGCGAAGTGTGCAGCAAGCCTGCAATCGATAATTGTGAAATGATCTTGGCCAGGAATGACGGTGGAATGCGCTGTTCCTCCGCTACGGTGCTGGTGGCAGCGCGCTCATTGGTGCCCAGATTGGCAAGATATAAAACCGCACGTACTGCATAATCGGCCTGACGAGTAATTTGCATGGTGTCCATCCTCTCCCAAGGATTAAGGATTACTGATAATGATTGTCTGTAATAGTGATTTTATGTTGGACGTCAGGATACAGCAAGTGATAGAGGTCATGGATGAAATATGACCTTTTACTCCGATTTTGAAATGAATTCCGGAAAAAAAGGATATGCACGAGCGTACGCTCGTGCATATCCTTTTTTTCCGGGTATTTCATGCAGGCCGGGAAGGTTTCTCTCATAAAGCCATCCTTTAGGCTACTTTACGGCCTTTGGAAAGCTCTTTTGGCTCGCTGACCAATGCCGCGTCCAATGCCAGTTGAATGGAGCGCGTTTCGATGATCTCGATCCCTTTGGGCCAGCCTTCGCCTTTGCTGATGGCTTTTGGCACAATGGCCGTCTTGAATCCGAGTTTGGAGGCTTCCCGCAGCCGCGCCGGCATCTGGCCGGGCATGCGCAGTTCACCGGCCAGGCCGATCTCGCCGATCAATACCGTGTCGGCACGCACGGAAATATCCTTCCACGAAGAAGCGATAGCTGCTGCAATTGCCAGGTCCGCCGCCGGTTCATCGATCTGGATGCCGCCGACCACATTGACGAAGACATCCTGTTCGGCGAGTTTGTATCCAAGCCGCCGGGTAAGCACAGCCGCGATCAGCAGCAGCCGGTTGAAGTCCACTCCGTTGGGCGTACGGCGCGCATTACCGAATTGCGTGGGCGAAGTCAATCCCTGGATCTCGACCAGTATCGGACGCGTGCCTTCCATCGTTACGGCAATCGAAGAACCCGGCGCATTGATCATCCGTTCGGCGAGAAAAGCCTCCGATGGATTGGTCACTTCCACCAGGCCGCGCTCGCGCATTTCGAAAACACCCACTTCGGAGGTGGCGCCGAAGCGGTTCTTTACCGAGCGCAGGAGCCGGTATGCCTGGAAGCGGTCGCCTTCGAGATATAGCACCGTATCCACGATATGCTCCAGCACGCGCGGACCGGCAATGGCGCCCTCTTTTGTGACGTGACCGATCATGAACACCGATATGCCGCTCGACTTGGCCAGTTCACGCAGCTGGGAGGCGCACTCGCGTACCTGCGATACCGAACCGGCGTAGGAATCCAGCTCGGAAAGATAAACGGTCTGGATCGAGTCGATGATCAGCAGGTCGGGCTTGATCTCATTGACGTGGTTGAGGATGACTTCGAGGTTTGTCTCGGTGACGAGCAGGAGATCCTTTGGAAATTCCTGTTTGCCGCTGTCGAGGCGTGTAGCGCGCATCTTTATCTGGCGCTCGGACTCTTCGCCTGAAACGTACAGTACACGCTTCTTGCCTGCCATTTCCAGCGCCATTTGCAGCATCAACGTGGACTTGCCGATGCCGGGGTCGCCGCCGACCAGCACGATCGAGCCCGGGACGATACCGCCGCCCAGCACGCGCGCGAACTCGCCCATCGGCAGGGGGATGCGGTCTTCTTCGTCCCCGGCTACGTCGCCGATCGGGCGCGGTTGCGAACGGCCGCGTCAGTCCGCGTACGGCGGAAGGACCTTTGCTGACGGGTTCATCATGGACGACTTCCTCGACCATGCTGTTGAACGATCCGCACTGCGGGCATTTGCCCATATAGGACGCGGACACGCGTCCGCATTCCTGGCAAACATAACGTGTATGAGTTTTAGCCATGATTACCTCGTAAGGAAAAATCTTGCATCTTCCCCTCGCAGTATACCAGAATTTTTGTTCTATTTTCTTGTGTTATCTACTCGCAACCTCTACATACAGCGGCGCGTGGTCGCAGATGGCGAGTGTTTTCCTCGACAAGAAGGTGTGTGTAGTTACGCCAAATGATTATACCGAATCACCCAAACAAAAAACAGAACGCACTGTGAAAGTGGTTCCGTTTTGTCTAAAAAACAGGGATATTTTGTTTAAGCCGTTTTTTCGAGCCATGCCAGCGAATAATCTGCCAGCTCCTCCCAGCCTCTTTCGCCAATGCCGAAATGATCGCGGCCAGTAAACTCTTTGAAGTCCGTCTGGGAAGGCGATGCTTTGTATTTGTTGTAATTCGTCTTATTGAGTGAAGCGGGGACGATGTTGTCCCTCTCGCCGGCGGTGATCAACAATGGCGGGTGCGGCTTCTTGAAATCCACCTTGCCGACCGAGGTGAGCGATTGCGTCGGCACGCCGCGCAATTCAGGGACTACGTAACGGTCGTAGGCGGCGCGTTGTTCGGCCAGCGGCAGCGTGTTAACAAAAGCATACTGGAATTGCTCAAACGACATCATGACAGGTTGCGTAACAGGAATCAATGGGTTGATGACGGGGAAGTTGGCCTTCAAGAATGAAAATGCCATTGTGAATACGCCCCTCGGTGGGGCGGGATCAATGGCCACACCCGCCACGGCCAGGTCGCGTTGGAGCAGGAGTTGCGTCACCAGCCCGCCCATGGAGTGGCCGATGAGGGCCGGTTTTTCATTCAGGCCTTTTATCGCATCCGCCATGCTCTCGACGACATCGCGTAACTTTAGTTTGCCAAGCTCCGGGTCAGGGTGGTTCTTACGCTGTGTCTCGATGGGCTTATCGCGTCCCGGCCAGGCGGGAGCCAGGCAGTGATAACCCTTCGCCTGGTAGCGTTCGATCCAATGTTCCCAGCACAGGGGTGTCATGAACATGCCGTGGATAAAGACAATGGTTTTGGTTTTCATGTATTCAATCCTGAACTTCTAAGATAGGAGAATAAATATCGAATATGTTTAGTTGTAATGAGAATGGTCCTGGTTGAAAGGATCCGCCTTAATCTACGGATCCACATCAATTAAAATTACTTTTACGGGGACAGCAGGAAAGTGTCGTTTCAATCGCTCAATGTCATATATTAATTGCTCTCCATAGGAAACACCTGAAGACATTTCCTTATGCAAGCCATGACAAGGCACGATTTCTATGCCAACATCTGCCTTATTCTCATTGAAGAAAAATTGGAATTTAGCCATATCGTAAAACATGAAAGCGTACTTACCAAATTGAACTTCAATTAATACTTTATCTTTAACAAAATCAATTTGTTTATAAGCCCCGGAAATTTGCTTATCGTAATCAGGAATGGTAATTGTATAAGTGTATCGTAGTTCAGCATAGCCCCTTGCATTGAAAGCCCGCCCGAATTGATTATTCATATCGATTGGGGAATAGAGTTCGCGGCCTTTTTTCGTTTTCTCCTTGCTGATTTTTGACCTGTTCCCTTTGATTAAAGAAATTACTTTGTAAATTTCCTGCTCACACTCCGGATACCTCATATGCAGGATCTCTGAGCCGCCAAGGTGGGAGTATTCATGGACGATTTTCATTTTATTTTCTTGCCATACGCGGCCTTCCCTTCCAAAAGTTGTGGTTGTGCGTTTTTTGTGCGTTTCAAGCTCACAGTTTTTGGCGGCAGACTCTTGGCGGGTTCATTAGGGTCATATACGGGACGGTCCATGGGCCGGATTTGCAATGTGCCTTTTTCCGCTTTTTTGATTCTTTCCTCGGCAATTGAAACATATTCCGGCATTATTTCTGCGCCAATTGCTTTTCTTTTATGAATTAAAGATGCGATTGCAGTGCTTCCGACTCCCATAAACGGGTCGAATACCCAGTCATTTTCCTCCGTCATCGAAAGAACCAGGCGCTCGATAAGTTCGACGGGAAATTGGCATGGGTGAACGGTTTTTTCTATATGGTTTGCCTTGACATTTGGGATATCCCAAATGTCACTCGGATTCTTGCCCAAAGGATTCCCTGATAGTTCTCCCCTTTTGGGGCCTTTGAAATATTTTTTCTCTGGGTATTTTTGGGGCACTCGGATGGGATCAAGGTTAAAAGTATATTGGTTGGATTTTGTAAACCATAAAATAACTTCGTATCTCCCGGAGAACCGTTTGGAAGCATGGAGACCATGACCAAAATGCCAGACAATGCGGTTGCGTAAATGTAACCCCAGAGAAGCGAAGATGGGATAAAGAACGAGGTCCAGGGGAATGATTTCCCCATTGTCTACAAAATTTCCAACCTGCCAGCATATACTTCCCGAATTATCAAGGATACGTACAGATTCTTCAATAACCCTCTTCTGTTGATTTAAGTATTCATCCAATCCAAGTCGGGATTCATACGATTTGCCAAGGTTATAAGGAGGAGAAGTAACCACTAATTTAACAAGCCCGTCGGGGATTTGCTTTAAGAGGTCCAGGCAATCGCCCTGGAATAAAACACAACTTGCCTCAGGGTCAAAATTGGATGCAATCTTCATAATTCTAATTATAAGATCAATCGTTCTAAAAATGGGTTAATTGTTATATTCTCCTGTCAACCATCTTCACCATCCACCTCTCTAGCCTGGCACGAATGGATTATATTATTTAGATAATAGATAAGCCAGTATCCACTGCGTCGTAGCGACCAGCGCGTCGGTGTGGGTGCGCTCATAGTTGTGCGAAGCATCGATGCCCGGGCCGATGAGCGCCACCGCCACGTCGCCACCGGCGCGCCAAAAGGCCTCGCCGTCCGAGCCGTAGTTCGGATACGTATCCGTTTTATAAAGGATGCCGTTGGCTTCTGCCAGCGCGCGCAGCTTGTTGCTCAGGCCGTGATGATAGGGTCCGCCGCTGTCTTTGAGACATAACGTGGCGTGGAACTCGTCCGATTCCTGGCCCTCGCCGACCGCGGCCATGTCGACCACGAGCAGCTCCTGGACGTCGGATGGGATACCGGCTGCCGCGCCATGCCCGACCTCTTCATAGTTGCTGATGTGGAAATATACCGTCTGCGCCGGGGCCTGGCCGGTATCTGATAAGGCCTTGATGGCAGCCAGCAGCGCGGCGACACAGGCTTTGTCATCCAGGTGGCGCGAGCGGATGAATCCATTTGTTACTTCCACGCGCGGGTCGAACGCAATGAAATCGCCGACCTGGATGCCCAGCTCGCGTGTCTCTTTTGCGTTTAAGGTGCGTGCGTCGAGGCGGACCTCCATGTGTTCTTCATCACGCTTGGTCTCGGCAGCCAGCGGGCCGTAGACGTGTCCCGAAGCCGCGTCGATGAGCAGCGAGCCGCGTACTTTCTCACCGTTGGAGGTGAAGACCCAGCAGCCTTCCGTTTCGACGGCGTTGAGCAGCAGCCCGCCGATGCGTGTGATCGCCAGGCGGCCGTTGGACTTGATCTCTTTGACCATTGCCCCCAGTGTATCGACGTGCGCGGTCAAGCGCGCGGGGCGTATCAGCTGTCGAAGCGCCCTGCCATTTTGCAACGAGTGCACCCTTGCGCGTGTGCGTCAATTCGAGCTGTTTATATGCAGATAATTCATTTTCAACCAACGCAATGGCCTGCTCTGCAAAGCCGGTTGGAGAAGGCGTGTTAAGGAGTTTAACTAAAAAGGTGATGAGGTAATCGCTGTCAACCCGTGGAGGAGCCATAAAGTTTCACCTTTCCTTGAATTAATTATCTTGACTCACCGCCGGCTTTTTTCTGGAACACTAAGGTAAAAAAATTTCTCTTTGTGTTTCTCTTTATCAAAACTGCCGGTGACTGGACAATTATACCGTTTTGAAAATCGACAAACACGGATGCTGTATTTTCCTTATTAAACCGATCGGAGTTTGCCGCCTGACAAGCGCGGTATAATCGCCCGTGCGATGGCAAGACGCAAAGCACCTGAAGATTTGTCCGTGGAAGAATTGCGCCGCCTGCTGATCGAGAAGCGACGCGGTGCTCGCGTCGAGCGGTTGGAACATTTCCGGCGTACGGGCCGCGTCGTGGGAGGGCCATCCGAACTGCGTGAAGACCTCGCTTCCGGCCCGGTTGTAGATACGCCTGAAGAAACAGCAGACCTGCCTCCGGCCCCGGTCTCGCGGCGGCGCCGTATCATGGACGGGATCCTGTTGGGCGTGGAAATCCTGGCGGTTGTCAGTCTGGTTGGCGTGCTGCTCAGCGGCCTAGGTATGATGCATGATTTGAATAGCGAAGTTGCCGCGGCGCTCAACCCGCCGACCGCTTTACCCACACCGCTGGTGATGGCTGTCGTGCTGCCGTCGGGCCATACACCGCCCGATGCACAAGGTAATACACGACCAAACGATGCGGAGATCCCGGCGAATTTGCTGCCGATGATGCAGTCACTGGCGAACCTGCCGGCACCGACGCCGAGCATCGAGCAGGCCATTCGTATCGAGATCCCTGCGCTCAAGGTCGATGCGCCGGTTGTGCAGGGGGATGGCTGGGAAGAATTAAAGAAGGGTGTGGGGCAGCACATTGGCTCTTCCGATCCGGGCGAGTCGGGGAATGTGGTGCTTTCGGCGCACGACGATGTTTATGGCGAGTTGTTCCGGGAGTTGGATAAGCTCCAACAAGGCGACCAGGTGATGTTATATACCGAGCAAAGGCAGTATCTTTACGTGGTGGACCGCACCGAGATCGTGGAACCGACCGCCGTGGAAGTGATGGCCTCCACCGGCGCGCCAACCGTGACGTTGATTTCCTGCTATCCATATCTCGTGGATAAACAGCGTATTGTGGTCTTTGCCCGATTACAGAATTGAGAAAAAGGAGATGGTTTATGCCCAAGAAAAATAGACGACAAGTGAGTAAATCCGCGGCCTTCATGCCTGCGCCGCGCACGACGGAGTTCAACCCCGATTACACTCACATCAAGCACGACCTCCGGCAGATCGGCATGCTGGCCGGTGGATTCTTTGTGATATTGATCGTCCTTACGTTCTTTCTCCATTAAAACGATCGATATGCGATCGGGATTCGGAATTTGAAATTCGTGAGCCGGTCCGATGTATATGCGTAATCCGTAATATACGGTTACGCATTATTTTTTTTGTGAATTAGGTACTGCATGCCTGCTGAATTATTCGAACTGACGCTTACCACTCTGACCTACGGCGGCGATGCACTGGGACGCCTGGACGACCCGCAGCCGGGGACGCGCGGCCGCGCGGTGTTCGTGCCGTTCGGCTTGCCGGGTGAGCGTGTGCGCGTCCGGTTGACGGAGGAAAAGCGTGGCTTTGCGCGCGGAGAACTGGTGGAAGTGCTGGAAGCCTCTCCCGATAGGATTGCACCGCGCTGCAAGCACTTCTTTGTTCCCCGCGGCGCTGTAGAGAGTGGGGAAGAGGTGATAGCCTGCGGCGGCTGCCAGTACCAGCATATGTCTTATCAAGCGCAGCTCGAGGCCAAGGCCGAGATCCTGCGCGACCAGTTGCAGCGCATCGGCAAAATACAGAACCCGCCGGTCAACCCGACCGTGGCTGGGCAGAAGCAGTGGAATTATCGCAATCATGTTCAGTTCCATTTGACCGGGAACGGGGAACTGGGATATATACGCTCCTCGGCCGGGTCTGCATCCACTCTTTCAGAGGATGTGCTCGCCATCGAAGAATGTCATCTGCCGGAACCTTCCATCAATGCCCTCTGGCCCCAGCTCGAATTCGAGCCGGACACCGGCATTGAACGCGTGTCTCTGCGAGCCGGGGCGAACGACGAATTAATGCTCGTGCTTGAATCGAATTACCCCACCGCGCCCGAACTCGAAATCGAAGCGGGCATTTCCGTCGTGCATCTTTTCGAAGAAAGCAGCGTGGTCATTGCCGGCGAGGACCATCTCACCATGCATGTTTTGGACCGTGATTTTCGCGTCTCAGCCGCCTCATTCTTTCAGGTCAACACGAGCATGACGGAAAAACTCGTCAACCACCTGCTCGCTCATTTAACCATCCTGCCGACCACCAACCTGCTGGATGTCTATTGCGGTGTCGGCCTGTTCAGCGCTTTCCTTGCACCGAATTGCAAGCGGATCGTCGGGGTCGAATCGGCCACGTCTGCCTGTGATGACTTTATCGTCAACCTCGATGAATTCGACAACGTGGATCTTTACGAAGGCCGGGCCGAGGAAGTCATTCCACATCTTGAGATCAAGCCGGACATTGTGCTGGTTGACCCGCCGCGCGCGGGACTCGAACGCGGCGCATTGGACGGCATCGTGCGGTTGAACCCGCGCACCGTTGCTTATGTTTCGTGTGACCCATCCACGCTGGCGCGCGATGCGGGGCGGCTGATCAATGGCGGCTACCACCTCATGGACGTCACACCTTTCGATCTTTTCCCCCAAACCCAGCACCTCGAAAGCATCAGCATATTTGAAAAAAAATGAAGCCGCGTTTGCTTGCGATGGGCAATTCGGCGCTGCTGGTCAAGTTTGGGGATGAGATCGATCCGGCCATTAATCAACGCGTCCACGAGCTCGATGCGCTTCTTCGTGCGCACCGAATTGCAGGCGTAATCGAAACCGTACCGGCGTATGCCACCCTGCTCATCCATTACGATCCGCTGCTCCTGACGTACGCGCAAGCCTCAGAGTGGGTAAACATTGAATTAGGCAAAGTCAAATCTGCCGTTCATAGTAAATCGCGCCGGATCGAAGTGCCGGTGCAATACGGCGGCGAATATGGCCCTGACCTGGACTTCGTCGCATCCCTTCATCACATCAGCACACAGGAAGTCGTCAGCCTGCATACCGGCCGTGAATACACCGTTTATATGATGGGCTTCACACCGGGCTTTGCTTATATGGGAAAGCTGGACGATACGCTCGCTACGCCGCGGCTCGAAACGCCGCGCATCCGTGTAGCGACAGGGTCGGTGGGCATCGCGGGCTTGCAGACCGGAATCTATCCGATCGATTCGCCGGGCGGCTGGCGCCTCATCGGCCGGACTTCGCTGCCGCTTTTTGATCTCGCGTCGGATACGCCTTTTTTATTTTCCCCCGGTGATACCGTGCAGTTCGTGAACGAGGGGCTGGATGCTTGAAGTGATGGAGGCAGGCGGCCTTGCGACCGTGCAGGATGGCGGGCGGACGAACTGGCGGGGCTTCGGTGTGCCGTCTTCCGGGCCGATGGATGTGTTCGCCTTTCAGGCTGCGAATATGCTGGCAGGCAATCCACCGGACGCGGCTGCCATTGAGTTCGGAGGCGGCGACCTGGTTTTGCGTTCCGCTTACGATTGCGTGATCGCGGTGGCGGGAGCCGGTTATACCCTTTCCGTATCCATCTGGGATTTTTCATCCTGGAGTTCCTGCTTTGTGCGCGGCGGCTGGACGATCAATCTGAGACGGTCAGGCTTTGGAATGTGGTCCTATCTGGCGCTCGCAGGCGGTATTGAAGTGCAGCCCGTTCTGGGGTCGCGTTCAACCTATCTGCGCGGGCATTTTGGTGGACTGGAAGGAAGGCTGCTGCAACCCGGCGATGTACTGCGAAGCGGGAGGGCCAAACCTCCGCTTATGGAAATGGCAGCGCGCACTTTGTCTGAAGAAGCGCGCCCGGCTTATACCGAATCGCCAACCGTGGAAGTCATTACCGGTCCGCAGGCGGAATATTTTGCGCCGGATGGCATGGAATCTTTTTTATCGAATCCATATAAAGTCAATCCTTCATCTGACAGGATGGGATATCGGCTCGAAGGCCCGCGACTTACTCAGCGCATCAGCGCAGAATTGACATCGGAAGGCCTGGTGGCCGGTGCTGTTCAGGTGCCTGCCGATGGACAGCCCATCGTGATGATGGCCGATTGTGCAACGGCCGGCGGGTATCCGAAGATCGCAACGGTGATCAGCGCCGACCTGCCTCTGCTGGCTCAATGCACGCCGGGCAGGGATGAGGTCCGTTTTAACGGAACCACCGTCGAGGCGGCACAGGAGAAATATCGCCGGAATATGCACAAATTGAAAACGGGGATCGTGAGCGATGAAAATCAAAATTGATCTCAACTGCGATATGGGCGAAAGCTTCGGCCAATATAAGCTCGGAGAGGATGAGGCCGTCATGCCGTTCATTTCCTCCGCCAACATAGCCTGCGGGCTGCATGCCGGTGACCCGCTGGTCATGCAAACTACGCTTCGCCTGGCAAACAGACATGGCGTGGCGATCGGGGCGCACCCCGGTTGGCCCGACCTTCAAGGCTTTGGCAGACGCGATATGAATTTAACGCCTGACGAGGCAGAAGCCTTTGTGCTTTATCAGATCGGCGCGCTGGCTGCGTTTGCAAAAGCGGAAGGCGCGGCGCTTCGTCACGTCAAGCCGCATGGCGCGCTCTATAACCAGGCCGCCAAAGATCGCTCCCTGGCCGATGCGATTGCCCGGGCGGTCAAACGGTTCGATGAAGAATTGATCCTCGTGGGATTGGCCGGTTCCGCACTGGTCGCGGCCGGAGTGGATGCCGGCCTGCGCGTTGCCAACGAAGGCTTTCCCGACCGTCGCTATAATCCGGACGGCACGCTGGTCTCACGGAAAAGTGCGGATGCGATCCTCGAGTCGCCCGAAGAAGTCGCGGCTCATGCCGTGACTCTCGCCCGTGAAGGAATTGACTTTGCCGGCCAGCGTGTGCATGTGGAAACGTTATGCCTGCACGGCGATAACGCTCATGCCGCGCAGAATGCAAAATTGGTGCGCGAGGCGTTATCGAAAAGCGGGATCGATGTTGAAGCTTTATGAAAAAATTACCTACCTACTTGCCACTCTTTAGCCCTACTTTTTTGCCCTTTTCTTCCCGGCTGTTTTTTTAGCTTGAACCACTGGTTCTGTTTTCTGGCCCTGCTTGATCCATATTCCTGCTAGAAATCCAAGGATTGCGATCGCGACTACGACCAGGCCGACAACCCACGGATTGACCGCTCCGGCCGGGCTGGCCGTCTCGCTTATATATGGAACGGTCACAGACGCGGCTATTTGATCGAAGATGGGAGACCGTTCCTCAAATTCTTCTGTCGGTGTTGTAAAAGAAATTTGCCACACCGCGCCACCGTTCTTTACCGCATAGACCACTTGTTTGATATCACCCGATTCAAGCGTGTTAAGCTCTACGACTATTTTCCCGGCCGGATATCGATCCGAGGGTAAAACTTCCTTCTGGAGAATATTGAACAGGGTCGATTGCGCCGTTAAATTTTTGGCCAGCAGGTCCAGGTATCCCGGGATATCGAGCGAGGTGGTTAATTTCTCGTTCTCCACCAGCATATAGGTGACCTTGTCCGGCGGGCTGCTGGTATCGATGGCAAAAACTATAAAAGGAGTGCCGCGTTGTATGAGCGATTGGGGTATTTTTGCGAAATTGGCATTCTTTTGCGTCAACTGCATGGTGACCGCATTGATGGTTTGATTCGTCCCACCCAGGAAGCTTGGCGGCAGCCAGATTTGAAACCCCTCGTTTTGCAGCATGTGCCAGCCGGGGACCGGCGTGATCGTCGGCACACTTGTCGGCGCACTCTTTTTAGCCGGACCGCATCCAAACAGGACCAGACATAACAAACAAAATAAAAATTTAACCCGATGGTTGAGCATGAAGAAGGTTCCTTATATTAACGATTGCCGGTATTCAGCCGCCGGGATGTTCACTTTCCATTCTGCGCCAGCTTTTGCAGACCGGCCAGACATCCGTATTGGAAGATCACATCCTGTTCGATGGCTGTATTATTTTCAAACAACTTGCCGGTATGGTACTCGGATTTTATGGAGGTAGCCACCTGGATGCCACTGGCAGATGAGCCCTTCAGCGTAAGGACATATAACTGGTTGTCCGACTGCGGTTCCGGGTTGAAGCTAACCGTCAGCCAGCCGTCCTTGGTTATCTCCGAATTGGTGAATGTGCGGTTAACGACGTTCTTCTCTTCGGTTGGCGCACGCAGGTTGAGCGTTGTCGTCCCCGATGGGTCGCTTCCCGTGGAGTTAACCCAGACGCGCATTTCCTTCATTCCATCACAGGCAGGCACGATTTCCTGCGTAAGTGTCATGGCCGGCGTGATGGATGGGGAAGAGCTTGCCTCGGGCGCCCAGTTTTTGTACTGGGGTTGATAGCATAATCCGAACTGATAGAACTGCGAACCGCAGGTCACCTGATATGACAGGATAAGACCCACCACATAGAGCACGAGAGCAGCCGTCGCCAGGGATATTGGAACAACCGCCGGGATGTGGATGTTTGTCACGAATGGCAACCCAACCAGCGCCAGAAGGAGCAACGGCATCACCGGCGTAAAGTAGCGGCCCTGCACGCCTGCCACGACCAGGCTTTTCACCGGGGTAAACGCGATATACAAGGAAGTGATCGTAAGCAGGTAGCCCACCACGAACAGCGTAGCCAGCACGATCCGCATCCTTTTATCCGGCACAGGAAGAGCCCGATCCTGCCGGAGGCTTGCGATCACGGCCAGCGGATATAAAAGGTAGGTTAGCCCCGGTACCGGCCAGTAATCATATCCATATACTCCCACCCAGCCTTGCATATACGCCAGGGTATTCTTCCAGACATCGAGCGAAAGAATTTTGATGAACAGCAGGGGCGACGAGAGGATGAACAAAACCTGCTGGGTGGGGTCTGCGCCTTGCAAGGCGCGGGTGAACTTCGAATAGGCAATGATGCTCCAGCCGCCCACCTCGACGAGGAATAAAACTAGTGTGATGAACCCCAATAAAAGATAGCCATACTTCATCTTGAATTTCGAGGGGGGTATTAATAGGAAAGGGATCAGGGCCAGGAAAACCAGGTTGACCTTCGCCAGGAAGAGCAGGGCAACCAGGATCACCAGTGCGCCCCATTCTTTCCAGCCAAGCTCTTTTTTATTGGTAATCGCAAGCGTGCTTCCTATGAAAAGAAAGCCGATGCCGTTCGAGATCGTGTCCGCGCTGATGGTGGATGCCTGGAATAAGGCCATCGGTGCGACGACCAGGATCGCCAGCAGCCATTTTCCATAAGGAATGAACCTCACCGCGAGCCAGCTTAGCAATAGATAGGAAAGTAAGCCGATGAACCGAACGGCGTAATAAACGGTCAAAGCCGGAAGCCGCCAGGCAAGGCCGAGAAGTCGGAGCGCCAGCGCCTGGGGCAACAGCAGGGCGGGAGAATAAACCGAGCGTGTCTCGACGTTGGCATACATATAATCATGCGAGTCGATGCTCAGGCCGCCATACTTGCTCCAAAACCCCGGCTCGACAGCCTGCACAATCGGCTGGCGCCTATAGGAAAGCTCCCAATAAATGGCGGGGAATGGAAGCGTCGAGCCAAGCTGCTCGTTGGGGATGAAATAGTAATGCGCCATCTCCCAGGCGCGTATGAAATGAGTCTCTTCGTCATACCCTGCGCTCAGCGGGACGGCCAGGGAGGAGACCACCCCCAATATCAGCAGCACCAGGATGACGAATATTTCAGGCGCGCTGAACTTCTTGAAGAATGATGAGAGTGTTGATTTCACTTAAAAATATCCTGAGGCAACCAGAGATGAACGTAGATGAACGGAGATGAAGATAAACGAAGTTAACCGGAGATGAACGTAGATAAACGGAGATAGAAATGAGGGAGAAATTAAGGCTCTCGTATATTCCAGGATGGAGACGGATGCAGGCGTCGGATCTGAATCCTTGATTGTCCAAAATTGATGAGCAAACAAGCGGGCAAACTTGTTGCCCGCATATAGTTGAGTGCTTGCGCCATATGCTCATCGGTTAGAACGGAGACCGCCTTAAGCTCGACCAGGACAATCTCCTCCACCAGCATATCTGCAAAGAACTCGCCCACGATAATACCATCGTAAACCACCTTGATGGGATGCTGTTGTATTACTTTCAACCCATCTTTTTTCATTTCATGGGCAAGGGCATTCTCATAGACTTTCTCTACAAAACCTGAACCGAGAGTATTGCTGACTTTATGAGCGCATCCAATAATTCTCTCGGTAACTTTATCCAACTCCGGTTTTACTAAAGCCTCCTGGTTTATCTGGCCCAAACCATTCATATCCTTTTATCTCCGTTCATCTCTGTTTATCCCCGGTTGAATCTCCGGTGAATGGTTAGTTCTCCGCGATCACGATGACTTTATCTTCGGGCGCAAACGTGACCATCTCGGATTTCTTCGGGTTGGTATGCACGCCGTACGATTTCTCTGCATCGCCCGATTCAGCCCATGATGCGATAGCCGATGGCGGTCTCGCTGCGGCGGCGGGCGGCCTCGATCACGGTATAGAAATTGACCGGTTTCCCGGTCTCGATATAATCGCTGGCCGGTTTGAGATAGATCTCCGAGCCTTCGGGATCGAAGATATCGGAGAAAATGGTGAACAGGTCGGCGTTCTCTGAAAGCTGCGACATCATCAGGCTGACCAGGTGCTCGCTGACGATGAAATCGTTCACACCCGCCACCTCGGCCAGTTCGCGGTTGCGCAGGTCGAGCATTTCGCTGACGATGGAGAAGGGCGTCTCATCGCGTTCGGCGATATCGCGCAGGTGCAGCAGTGTGACGAGCGTCTTGGCATCGGCTTCCTGGGGCTCCAGGCCGCTGTTCGCAAGGACGATCACATGGTCATAATCGGGAATGTTGAGTGTTTCGAGCAGGTCGCGGTCAGTGGTCTCGCCTTCGAGCACGTTCACCTTTTGGTTGGCGAGCCGCCCGCACCGGTCGTGGATCTGTTTCTCAATGTTGTAGCTGTCCGAAAAGATCGTAATCTGTGAGCCTTTGGCCACATAGTTATCCAGCTCACAGATGATGGTTGCGCCGGAGCGGTTCCAACCCAGGATCAGGCACTTTTCGGGCGCGGCTTTGCGCGCTCTCCTGCCGGACCGGATGGCCGTTTCATCGACCGGAATATTCGTCATGCCGGAAGGGACGACCGTATCGTCGTCCTCCGATATGGCGAAGAGATGGTCGCCGGCCTGCAGCGGTGTATCCACAGGTGCATTGATCAGGATCGTGCCGTCCGCCTTATGCAAACCCATCACGCTTGAATCTTCATAAGCAGAAAGCGAGTCGCCGTAGGTCTTGCCGACCAGCAGATCGGGGAGCTCGCGTAAAATAGATCTCGTCGCCGCTGAAATTCATCAGTTCGGTGTAGACGACCGACAGCCCGGATTGACGCGAGGTCTGCGCCACCACGCGCGCGATCAGGTCGTTGGTCAGTACCGGCTGGACCAGGTCCTTCTGGCCGATCATGCGCAGCACGTCCATGTTCTTGGGATCTCGTACCTGCGTCACAATATGATACGGTTCCTCACGGCGCTTCGGGTTGTTGGTGAGCGCCAGGACGGATTTGATGACGTATGAATCGGGGTCTTTGCCTTCCGGCAAGATGATGATCGAGCGCGCCGTGTGCGGGCTGACGATCTCGATCTCGGTCGGGTCGATCGGGCTTCCCGACCGGCAGATGATCTTGGTGTTCTTGGTATTGGGGAAGCGGCTGTGGATCTCCTCTTCCATCTCGACCTTGTCGTTTTCAGCCAGGATGGCGATCGCTGCGCCCTGCTTCCGATTTTCATTGGCGATCACCAGCTCGGAGATGATGGTGAAGACCTGCGGCGACCAGCCCAGGATGACGGTATGGTCGCTCTCCAGCACACGCGAGCGACCGCGGCGCAGGGCGTCGACGCGGCCTTCGATCTCATTGCTCAGGATGCCGATCAGGATGCTGACCATGAACAGGCTGCCGATGGTCACAACGAACATCACGATCAAATATTGCAGCGGGTTGCCGGCGTCCACCGGGTTGGGCGTCAGGGCCTGCGACATGATATTCCAGAATACGTCGAACAGGTTGGCGCCATCCGGTATGCCGTGCAGGAGCAGCACGGCCACGGTTCCCAGTGCGATCAGGAACACGGTGGCCAGCGCCAGCCAGCCGATCAATGCACTCGGGCCGCGCGAGAGCGTCTCTTCGAATGCATAACTAAGCCGTTCACGCCAACTTGGTTTGGATGATGACATGGTTACTCCCTTTGGGAAAGTTGGCTAGATTATAGATTTATTCCCAGGATACGCCAATGGGAAAGTTGGTTAAATTTGACTCCCACGATATTTTTGCCTATACTATAAATAAGACCAACTGGAGGAACTTATGACAAATAAATTTACTTTGTATGGGCATGCAACATTGGGATTGGAGACGGACGGGTTTCATATCCTGGTCGATCCGTACTTCAAAGGTAACCCGGCAGCATTGGTCAAACCCGATAAGGTGCCAGCCGACTATATCCTGGTCAGCCACGGTCACCATGATCATGTCGACGATGCAGTGGAGATCGCCAAACGGACGAATGCGGAAGTGATCAGCAATCTTGAGATATGTACCTGGTTCGAGAAGCACGGTATCGAAAATGTGCATGCCCAGCATTTGGGTGGAGGCTTCAAATATCCTTTCGGTTATCTAAAACTGACTTTTGCCTTGCATGGCTCCATGTTTCCAGATGGAGATGACGGGGGCAATCCGAGCGGTTTCCTGCTAACAACGAACGATGGCAAGAAGATCTATATGGCCCAGGACACCGGCCTGTTCGGCGATATGAAATTGATCGGCGAGGAGGGTATTGATCTCGCAATCCTGCCGATCGGCGATAACTTCACGATGGGGCCGGATGACGCCTTGCGGGCTGTCAAGTTGATCCAACCCAAAATGGTTGTTCCCATTCACTACAATACCTGGGACCTCATCATTCAGGATGCAGATGCCTGGGCAAAGCGGGTGGAGGCAGAAACCAAGACGAAGGTCAGGGTCTTGAAGCCGGGTGAGAGTTCTGGAATATTAATAAAATCGTAAGAATTTGCGGGTAACAGACAAACGGCAAAAGGTGTCCATCCTGTGCTGTAGTTTATAATCTTAGCGAGGAGAGCAAGCCCATGTTTGGTTTCGAAGGACCCGACCGCCGTAAAGAAGAAGAACGCGTCCGTAGCGAAGGACGCCTGCCGCCCGGTCAATCGCTGACGTTGAAATTCCCGGTATTGCATTATGGGCCGGTGCCGCGCTTCAACCCTGCCACCTGGGATTTCCGCGTATGGGGCGAGGTGGAAGAAGAGAAGAGTTGGACGTGGGACGAGTTCAACAAGCTGCCGCGTACCAAGGTCAAAATGGACATCCACTGCGTGACGCGCTGGAGCAAGTTCGATACGGTCTGGGAAGGCGTCTCGGTCAAGACTCTGGTCAATGGTGGCTTCTTCAAGATCAAACCCTCCGCCACGCATTTGATGCAGCACGCCGAATATGGCTTTACGGTCAACCTGCCGCTGGAAGTTGTCCTGCAGGATAATTTCCTGCTGGCCACGCACTTGAATGGCGAGCCGATCACGGCCGATCACGGCTATCCGTTGCGCGGCATGGTGGGGTTTATCCCCTCCCAGAAAGACCTGGAGACACCCTATTTATGGAAGGGCGCCAAGTGGCTGCGTTCGCTTGAGTTCATGCCGCGCGACCGGCGCGGGTTTTGGGAACAGGCCGGTTATCACAACCGGGCCGATGTGTGGAGGGAAGAACGGTTTGGTTAAACAAAAAGGCCGCCATCTTGTAAGATGGCGGCCTTTTTATTATGAAGTTTATGAAGGTCGCTTCCCGAGTGTGACCGTAATGTCCTGCTTCTGGGTGCCGCGCAGCACCGTTATCACGACCGTATCGCCCGGTGACTTGTTCTCGATCAAGTAAGCCAGCATCTCATCGAAGGTGCGTACTTCCTTGCCGTCGATTGCCACGATCAGGTCGCCGCCTGCGTACAGGTCCTGGACGCTGGTGGTTTGGGTGCCGGCTTTGATGCCTGCCAGGTCTGCCGGGCCGCCTTTGACCACCGAGACCACATAGGCGCCGGTGTCCTGAGTTAGACCCAGGAGCTTGATTTCATCGAGTGTCAGTTGGTTCTGCGAGGACAGGCCCAGATATGGATAATCGTACGTCCCGCTCTTGATCAATGTGGGCGTAACGCGTTTGATCATATTGGATGGCACGGCAAAGCCGATCCCGGAGTTGCTGCCTTGGCCGGTCGATGTGGTGTTGTCTGTGATGATTTCACGGGTGATGCCGATCACCTCGCCGTTAAGGTTGAACAACGGGCCGCCGGAGTTGCCAGGATTGATCGCCGCATCGGTCTGGATCAGGTCGCCGGTTGTGAAAGGCTGGGTGCCGCCTGGAGCGGTGTGTTCCGAGTCGGATGTGCGGCCCAGTGCGGAGACGACGCCGACGGTCATGGTCCCGTCGAGGCCAAATGGGTTCCCGATCGCGACCGCAGTCTGACCCACCTGGAGCGCGCCCGAATCGCCGAGCGTGAGCGGGTGCAGTTCGGAAGCGGGTGCATCTACTTTTATGATCGCCAGGTCCGAATCGAGATCGGTTCCGACGACCGTGCCATAGGTCTTAAAGCCGGACATAAAATCCACTTCCACCTGGTTGGCGTTTGCGCCGTCGACGACATGGTAGTTCGTTATGATGTGGCCGTCGCTGTCATATACAAAGCCTGAGCCAAGCGCCCCGCCCTGTGAGGTGGTGACCTGGATGGCTACCACACCCGCGCTTACCTTCTGGTAAAGGGATGTGAAAGCGTCCTGTTCCGCCGCCGGGTTAACCGGGGCCTGCACCGAAAGAGGCGGCTCAGACGTAGCCGCAGGGGCTTGAGAGTTGGGCGACTGCGAGTTGGGCAGGAGCGGCGCCTGGCTGCCGACCTGGCAGGCCAGTGCTGCGAACAAAAGTACGGAGAGTACAACTAAAGTGCGTTTTGTTTTCATTCTCTTTCTCCTTCGACGGAAGCAATGAGTTAATCGGATTTATGCCGGGCTGCTTCTTCCAGCAATGATTTTTGTTTCGAGGACAGCTTTTTCGGGACGCTGACTTTTACCCGCACGAACAAGTCGCCTTTGGTCTGTGCGCTCTTTAGATGAGGCAGGCCGCGTCCCGACAGGCGGAAGACCTGTTCGGGCTGTGTGCCGGCCGGTATTTTCAACTTGACTTTTCCTTCGAATGTTTCGACTTCCACTTCGCCGCCCAGGATCGCCGTAAATACGTCGATGCTGACGGAGGTACGCAGGTCGTCTCCCTCGCGTTCGAAGCGGTTGTCTTCCGCCACGTCCACGATCAGGTACAGGTCCGATCCATCCGGGCCGGCGCCGGCTGCGCGCACCTTGGAGCCTGTTTTTACACCGGCCGGGATCCGGACTTCAAGCTGGCGGCCATCGCTTTGGAGAGAACGGGCAGTGCCGTGATAAACCTCATCCAGGCTGATAGTCACCTGTTGTTGATACGCCGGCCTCGACCGCCCGCGCGTGGCAGTCTGTGCGCCGCCCATGCCGCCGAATATCGAGCGGAAGAAATCGGAGAAGCCTTCCTGCCCGCCGAAGAGATCGTTCAGGTCGCCGAATTCGACGCGCGTCCCGCCGGACGCGGACGCGCCCGGTTGTCCGCCGAACCACTGGCTCCAGTCAAAGTCGCCCTGTGGCTGCCCGCCGCTGCCTCGGCTGCGCTGCTCCCAATTCGAATATGCGCTGCCCAATTGGTCGTAGCGGGCGCGCTTTTCCTTGTCGCTCAACACCTGGTAGGCCTCGTTGATTTCCTTGAACTTTTCCTCGGCCTGTTTGTTGTCGGGGTTGCGGTCGGGGTGGTACTGCATGGCCAGCTTGCGGTACGCCTTGCGCACCTCGTCCGCGCTGGCCGAACGTTCCAATCCCAGGATCTTGTAGTAGTCTTTGTATTCCATTGTTTTGAATTCTATGCCTGTTAAGGAGGCAATACAAGCGTATCAGGGCGTATCTAATAGAATTCTAACCTCGGTTATTCTGGTAAACTCAGGGCAGCATCTTTACCCGATAGCGCCGAGTTTCACGATCTCAAAGAATTACCAACCCGTTTTGCCTCGTAAGAAACCACTGGAATGATTTTTGGTGATGCGATATACAGGCAACAACTCATGGCTCTTTGCAAAGCATTCGGAAAAATGGATGTGTGCGGCGCATGCCCCGCACACATCCATTTTTCCGGTATTCTTCGTCCTCGCAGATGCAGGTGTTTTTTGCGAAGCATGCCAGGCTGGAAGTCGAGCGTAGCGAAGATGTCGGAGAGAGCGAGTGCCTTTCTCACCAAGAACGCCTGAGCAATTACTTACGCAGTGTATCATTCGTAGATGAACTTTGGATGAAGGATGGGACCCGAAAGGTCCTCCGGTGACATTACCGATTTTTTCCAAATGTTGGTAGAGGAGATGGAGAGTGAAATCGATCTGTGTCTTTTGCGGGTCTTCTGACAGCGTCTCTGCGGAATATTTAAGTGCTGCAAATACAATGGGGAGGGTCATGGCCGAACGCGGCATCCGTCTGGTATATGGCGGCGGTAAGACTGGCCTGATGGGCGCGGTCGCGAACGGCGCGCTCGCCGCGGGCGGAGAGGTGATCGGCATCATCACCACCTCCATGAATACGCCCGCGCTCGCCCATAACGATTTGACTCGCATGGATGTGGTGCGCGGGATGCACGCCCGTAAAGCGCGCATGCACAAGTTAGCCGGTGGCTACATTGCCCTGCCCGGTGGTTTTGGCACATTCGACGAGTTATTCGAAGCCGTTACCTGGGGACAGATCGGCGCGCACGAAAAACCGATCGGCTTGTTGAACGTGAAGGATTATTATGTCCCCCTGCTGGCAGCCATTGATCACGCTGTGCAGGAGGGCTTTATCTTCCCTGAACATCGCGACGCGCTGCATTGTGACGCCGACCCGCGGAAACTGCTGGATGCGATGGAGGGCCACCAGCATCCGCGCGACGCGGTCAAACGCTGGTTGAGGCAGGGATGAATTATTTTACAAAATTTCCCAATGGCCCATTCGGGTCGATCAAACTCTTCAATTCGCTGTAAGGTACCGTCACGGTCTGTGGACCGGACACATAAGGCGCCACCTGGTATTCATCGAAGGTAATAAGCAAGCCGTCGGCGGTTATGTTCCAGTTGTGGTAATTATCGGGCGTCGGGTCAGCCCCCTTCGTAAAGTCGTCCTGGAAACCGATATCGCGGGTTTTGAGCTGCGCGGCGCAGTACGTTGCGATCGTTTGTAAATAAGCCGAGTTGGGGAGGAAGAGATTGGGTAAGGCTATGTCACTGCCCTGCTCCAGGTCGTAATTAACGGTCTCGTTTAAGTGATAAGGATGGGCCATACCCGAAACGTACCCTTCCATTTCGAACTTGAGGCTGAAAATGTTACCGGGAGGCGAAAGCAGTTTGTATCGCACGTCGAATGAGCTTTCCACGTTAGCAAGTGGGATGTTCATATCCGTCATTTTATTTTTGAAATCCGCCACGGCTTTCGTTACCAGGCCGGTTATATCGGTGTTGAATGTCTTCACGCGCGCATCGTCGCTTCCTGTCAGCGACGGGGTTTGTATTGTGATCTTATAAGCCGGCGACTGGCCGTCCTCTTCCGATGAGGTAGTCGTCAAAGTGACCTGCTGGAACAGGGGGGCGGTTGTTGCTGTTGGGACCGCAGGTAAAGTCGGCGTTGCGGTGGGCGCAGTGGCTGCACAAGCTGAAACAATAATTGTCCCCACAGACAAAACGATCATGATTCGTAAAGTACGGCACGAGAGATTTGTCATTGTCATCACCTTTTAAACTGAATTTATACCGGACACGGTCACGTTTTCTATTTTTCTTAGCGCACTTGGCGAGCTTGGCGGTTTATCTTTTCTTTTCTTCCTCTTCGCTAGTGCACGCAGCGGATTATCTCCGTTCATCTCTGTTTATCTCCGATTGTCTCCGGTCAACCTTTACCGCATAATACCTTGAGTATCTCCAATGTCTCCTGCTTGCCTCCCAGCCCGTTCTCGCCGCCGGGACCGACACACGATGGACAGCCATCCTTGCATTCGCACTCGCTGACGAGTTCAAGCGCACGCGCGATCAGTTCATCGTGCAGCTCGAAAAGCTTTTGGCTGAAACCGATCCCTGCCGGCACCTGGTCGTACAGGAAAACGGATGGTCGCGCGGCATCTTCACCGGGAGTTGTTTCGCTGCCGGCGCGTACCGTCCCCGCCGCGTCCGTATGGACTCCCAGGTCGCTCGGATCGCACATCAGGAAGAGCGGTGCCAGTTGACTCAATACGTAGGATAACCCGGCCAACCCCGAGCGCATCCGCACGTTCTGTTCCGCTTTGTGGTGGCATGCCGGGCAAAGCGTGATGAGGTTGTCGAGCCGGTTCGCATTTTGGACGGCGAGGTCCGTATATTTTGCGTTCGCAGGTCCCGGGCCTGGCACCGCGAGCTCCGGGGATGCGGCAGCCCGTTCGCGCAGGAAGGCGCGGAAGGGGATCTTATGGTGGACATCATGCTCGCGTCCATTCTCCGGTGTCCCGCAGACCTGGCAGCGGAACCCGTCGCGCGTCCGCACTGCCAGGCGGATGCGCGGCCAATCGGGGCCGTAATCGTTCGGGTCGTTGGTCCAGGCTCCGCTGAGGCGCAGCCTCTCGACCATCGCTTCCGACAGCGAAAGCCAATAGCCCGTGGTTTGCAGGTCGGTGGGCGGCATGTCGAGCGGTTCTTCGCCGAGGTTCTCACGCGTGAACCAGCGCAGTTTTTTGAAGCCGACGACCTGTGTTGTGACCTGGATCTCGCCCCAGCCTTTTTCGCCGAGTTCCTCTCCGGCTCCGCTTTTGGAAGAAGTGAATGGGCTTTGTTCGGACACGGACAGGATTTGCACCTCGGTTTCGCGCTGCGGCTCGGTGTAGTAATCCAGCGCCACGGCTGTGACCAGGGCCAGGTTCTTCTCAAGGTCGAGGCTCGTGCACATAATACTGTTGACCTTCGTGGAGATAAACGGCTTTGGGATGCACCATCCAAAACGCGCTGGCCAGGTCGATCTCGCCGATTGTCTGCGGCCTGTCGTCCGTTGTCTGCAGAACTACGTTTTCTGGAGAGGCCGAACGGAGCGATATGTTCGCGGCGGGATAGGTATCCGACATCCAATAAAATTTATCCTGGGAGAGATGGGCCTCGTTGTTTGAAATTAAAAAGTCCAGGAACTCTTCCACTTTACCGGCGTCGAGCGATCCGAAAGCTTCCCCTTTTTGAAACGGCAGCTCGAACATGGCGCAGCGCAAGTGGTTGAGCAGGATCAGCAAATGGTCGGGGTTGATCGAGCGCCTGTTCCGGCGAACGCCCAGAGAAGTAGTCGGGATGATGCGCCAGGAATTGGTCGAGCGGGTTGGCGGAGGCCACCAGCAGGGCCAGCGCGGGCGCTTCACCGCGTCCGGCCCGGCCCGCTTGCTGCGTGAGGCTGGCGATGGAACCGGGATACCCGACCAGCACCGCCGCGCCCAGCCCGCCGATGTCGATTCCCAAGTTCGAGGGCGTTGGTGGCAACGACGGTTTGGACGGTGCCAGCGCGCAGGCCTTTTTCGATCTCACGGCGCTGGGAGGGGAGATAGCCGCTGCGGTAACCGCGTATGAGGAATCGCGATCCGGCGGTTCGTTGCTCGAAGGTCGGGTATCGGATGATGGCTGATCGAGTTTCGAAGTTCGATTCTTTCCCTGCAGGTAGGTCAGAATGATTTCCACGCTGCGGCGCGAACGGGCAAAGATCACAGATTGAATGTTGTGTGCGCCCAGGTCCTGGGCCAGGCGCACGCTCTCCATGCATCGAGCTTTTGCGGAGACCGAGCGCTTCATCGATGACGGGCGGGTTATAGAGCAGGAAGTGGCGCTCACCGCGCGACGAGCCGTCCCTGTCCACAAGCTCGACGGGCGCTTCGATCAATCGCTCGCCGAGTTCCTGCGGGTTGCCGATCGTGGCGGAGGTGAGGATGAATTGCGGATGCGCGCCGTAAAACTTTGCGATGCGTTTCAGCCTGCGGATTACGTTGGCTATATGCGAGCCGAAGACGCCGCGGTAGGTATGCATTTCGTCGATGACGACAAAGCGCAGGCCCTGGAAGAAATCCGCCCAGTTGGTGTGGTGAGGCAGGATGCCGGTGTGGAGCATGTCCGGGTTGGACAGGATGATGCGCGCCTTCTTGCGGATGACGGCGCGGTCTCTCTGAGGGGTGTCGCCGTCGTAAATGGCCGCCGGGATGTTAAACGAGGGGACGTTTAGACGCTCGAGTGTTGCAAGCTGGTCCTGGGCCAGTGCCTTTGTAGGAAAAAGATATAATGCACGCGCCTTCTCATCGTTAAGGATGGATGTGATTACCGGCAGGTTGTAAGCCAGCGTCTTGCCGCTGGCCGTGCCGGTGGCGATGACAATGTTCTTCCCGGCGCGGGCATGTTCCCACGCCTGGAGCTGGTGGCTATAAAGGAAATGGATCCCGCGCTGGGACAAGGCTTCCTGCAAGCCTTCCGGCGCGTCGGCGGGAAGTGGAGAGGTTTGCGCCGGCCGCGCCGGGCTTGTCTGCCAGATGGAAAAATTGGGTGCAGTATCCGGGTCGCTGTGCCAGAGGTGGATCAGGGAGTCGAGAGACATTTATTTTTTAACGTATTGTAGGAAGTAGCCGGTTGAAAAAAATTAGACACAACTACAGGGTACTGCATAATTATCCAGACTAATTTTTTGTTTTTACCCTATAAATGATGAAAAAAAGTTTAGAGATATATGCAAGAAGCAGTAAGTTGCTCTTTCGGGAGCTTCGCGAAGCACTCCGGAGGAGGAACCCCCGAAAAGTATAGGACAAGTATATAGACTTACGAACGATTACTGAGAAGTTCATCAAATATAGAAGTTGACTCGATGTCGATTTTCATACCGGATAAAGTCAAAATCTCATGTTCCATCCGATCAGGATGATAAAATCTTCAACCATGAAATGGACGAGTGAACGCAAATTCCTGGCGTTGATGACCTTGCATATGTTGTGGGGGTTGGTCCTGTGGTTTAGTATATCAAAATATGGATTGGGGATTTCCACGGATTCGGTATCCCTGCTGTTCGGCGGTTTGAATTTATCGCTGGGCCGCGGGTTGCTCTCATTCGACGGCAGCCGGCTTTTGATCTGGCCGCCGCTCTATCCCATCCTTTTGGCTTTCATCCACCGCCTGTCCGGGTTGGACATGTTCGTCTCGGCCACCGTTCTTCAGGCCGCGTCATTCGTGTGCATCTCGCTCTGCCTGTCCCTGCTCTATTTAAAGATTCTTACCGGGGAACTTCCTGTTCGCTTTCGCAGCGAACCTTCTTTCGGATATGGGCGTGGTTGTCCTGGCCGGCTTTAACATGGTCGGTTCGGATTATGTGTACCTGGCTTTCGTCGTTCTTTTTATCTGGCTGACAGGTGCCTATCTGGAGAAGGGTTCGCCACGCATTTTGGTGGCAATGGCTGTGGTCGGGATGTTGGCGATGCTCCAGCGTTATCTGGGCATTGCCGTGATTGGTACCGGTATGTTGATGGTATTCTTTTTCAGCCCCGGGACGCTGGCCCAGCGCATTGGGCGAAGTTTATTGGTTTCACTGGCCGCGCTGCCCTCGGGAGTTTGGCTTTTTATCACTTCGCGGGTGTTGGAAAGGCGCGCCCCGATCACTTTCGCGGAAAATTTTAATTGGTTCTCGAAGTCGATCCTGCAATGGTTTTTCCCAGCGGATGCGCTCAAGGCGCACCTCAGCCTTTATATCATCTTCTTGTGGATGATCATATTCGGCCTGGTCGTTTTATTATTTTTAGGTCCTTCCCCTCATACGTTCTTTACGTCTTATGCGCTGCCCGTTTTTGTTTTTGGCGCCCTGTATTGCCTTGCGTTATTCGGCTCGGCCTCGGTCACATATTACAACAAACTTGGCGGCAGGTTCCTGCTGCCCCTTTACATTCCTTTCGTGACCCTATTGACTGTGGCGCTGGATGATATGCTCCGGCTTGTGAAGTCGTGGCGGCCTCGGTCTCTGCGCCGCGTTGTTTCTTCCTGCCTCGTTGGTGTGCTGCTGCTCGCCGCAGTTCTGCTCTTCCATGTTTCCCTGCCGGTCATTCTGGATTCCCATGCAAACGGCGCATCAGGCGGGGAAAATGTTTTCAATACCACCGCCTGGCATGAGAACAAAACCATGCAATACTGGTTAAGTCATCAACCACAGGGACGGTATTTATTATTCAGTAATTATCCCGACGGGGTCGCTTTTTATACCGGGCATTCCTGCAATCGGTCGCCTGTTAAATATTCCGGGCCTTATGGGAAGGAAGAGTTCCCGGTGAGCCAGTACGCTTCGGGATTGTTCTCGTCCGGCGCGGCCCGTTTATGTCATCTGGATCGAGCCGAACGATTATTCTTATTTTTATGAAGTGGAAGAATTAAGCTCCATCGCGCGGATCGAGCCGCTCTTTGTCGGCGGCGATGGGGGAGTTTATCGCCTCACGCCTTTATCCGGGTCATAAAAATTGCGATTGGTTATTTGCTCAACCCGTGACGGTTCTTGCGACCTCGGTCTTTGCCACGCCGACTGGTCATCCCTTCCTCCCCGACTTATGTAGCATGGCCCCCTTGCCCGGCATGGTACCGAATTATCATATCTCACAGCCCCGGCATGAAGTACCCGAAAAAACGATATATGCAGGGCGTTCGCCTTGCATATATCGTTTTTTCGAAGGTGCAGGTGAATTTCCTGCGCGGAATTATTAGTCTTCGCAGACCGTAGGTGCAGATGCACTTCCTGCAAAAGCGTTTTCGCGAAGCATGCCAGGCTGAAAGTCGAGCGTAGCGAAGATGTCGCAGATGGCGAGTGTTTTCCTCGCCAAGTAGGGGTGAGATAAGAATGATCTAGACTATTACTTCAGGTTTCTTGATCCCCTTTAATTGCAGAACCCGGAACGCCACTGCACCGATGGCCAGCGGCAGCCAGAAAGTCATCCCGCGATAGGCGAGTGTGATAACGACTGCCTGGCTGAAATTAACTCCCAACGATCCGAGGGTTATCGCCATGACGCCCTCCACGATGCCGATGCCGGACGGGGTGGGAGACACGATCAGGAACAGATAGCCGATGGCGAACCCACCCACGATGGTGCCGGCCGTAAACGGTACGGCAAACGATAGAAAGCTGCAGATCAATATTCCCATCAGTAGTACCTTGGTCGCCAGCAAAAGCAGAAAAGGCTGGAACAGGCTGCGCGGCTTTTCGGGCAGGGCGCTCAGCCCTTCGGAGAATCTCGGATGCAAAGGAATGAGCCCGCGCTTCGCTCAGGTATTCGCGATGGATGAAAGGCCATGCGATGCGGTTGGTCAGTCTCGCTAATTTTGCCAGTGCGTTCCCGAGTGCTTCGGTGGAGCGATATCCGATATAGAACAGGGACGCCAGTACGGTCGCAATGGCAAGCAGGATCAATGCGGCCATGATCTCACCTGCTCCGAGGTGATTATGGCGGATGAGGACGACCATCCCCAGCGCCAGCACGCAAAGGAAGGCAGCCTCGTCGAGCAGTAGATACAAGGCGCTGGCTACCGTTACTTTACCGGGCGGCAGGCTGTGGGTGCGTCCTTCGGAGATGAAGATCGCCAGCCCACCGGCGCCAGCACTGGATGTAACGATATTAACGAAACTCCCAGCCGCCGCGATCAAGGTTAATCTGCGCAGACTTTCATTCAATCCGAGCAGGACATAGATGGATTTAAAAGTCCAGCCGAGCACAAAGAACCAGGCGGTCTGTATGACCAGCGCCAGCGCCAGGTACCACGGATTGGCGCGCTGCAGGGTTCCAAGAAGGTTTTCGACCTCCGTGAAGCGCAAGATAACGAACATGACCCCCAGGAATAAAACCGCCAGGACGATGAGTTTGCGCATGAAGGTGGATTATAACAAAACCCTCCCCCAGGATTTACCCGGGGGAGGGTTTGCCATAATTTCAACACAAATTAAGGGTCGCCTAATTCCTCACAGTTCCGTTGATGGTTTCACTAGAAGCTTTTGTCCCGGGCTAAAAGTGTTGTAATACAAAGCTGGCTATCTCCGCCGTCCGCCCATTCCTCCCACCAGGCTTACGAAATAGAGCAGTTGCTGGAGAGCGGCAGCCAGCGCATCGATGTTCGTCTCATAGTCGCTGGGCTGCCGGATTCAAGGAAGTTCGTCTGGAAACCCATCTCCGCGGCGGCTTTCGGCCAACGATCAAATCAATTTACTGAGAACCGTTTTACTGCCCTGACTGAGTTTCTGGAACTGTTCCATTGCAGACCACGACAGTATGTGCGGTAAAGCTGCCATCAGGATTTGGGCCCCCGACAAGCGTTACCCTGTATCCTATTTTCAAATCGGATAGCGATGCGGAGCCTGCTGAAGTTTTGATTGTTGCCTGGCCCGTAAGGTGGACGACCCGATCACTGCCGTCATTTTGCTTGATAGTAAATTCGTTGTTTCCCACGCTGACAATCTGCCCTTTGCCGCCGGTGCCGCCGCAGAGATCTCCGCTTTGGGGGATTTCACCCGGAGCGGTCGTTGGTTGAACCGGTGCTGCAGTTGCAGCCTGAGCGGTCGTTGGCTGAACCGGTGCTGCGGGCGCTGCTGTTGGCGTGGTGGCAGGCGCGCAGGCGGCGAGAAGTATCGTGGCTGTTAATAGTACGGACAGGACAAGACAAAGCTTATTTGACATTCTAACTCCTTGAAACTGATTATGAACCTACAAATTTTCTTCTTTGAGCGTATCCACGATGTTGTCGTTGCGGATCATTGCACCCGAGACCATCATGGTGGCGAAGACGATCGCCAGGATACCGGCGATACAACCCAGGATCGCCCCCCAGGGTAGGCTGAAGGCAAAGGTACCTACCCCGTTGCCGAACTGGTAGTAGATGAATACGCTCAAGGCGATCCCGAGCGGCAGCCCGTATAACAACGCGGTCAGCCCATAGAACAAGCTCTCGTAACGCAGCATTCGCAGGAAGCCACCCGGCGTCAGCCCGACCGATTTGAGCATGGCGATCTCGCGCCTGCGCAGCTTGATGTTGGTATCCAGGGTGTTGATGATGTTGGTCACCCCGATCAGCGTGATCAGCGCCAGGAACCCGTAGAAGAACAGGTTCGTCATCAGGGTCTGCAGATTTTTGCTCTGATTGAACTCCTTCATCGATTGGTACGAGAAATTGCCCCCAACCGTAGACTGGTAGAGCCGTTGGATAGCTGCTAACGCCGCGTCCGGGTTATCGCTCTTGATAGTCATGTTCCCGGGAGCGATTGGGCCTATCTGTAGCAGCCGGTCGCTCAAACCGTCGAAGACGGCGTCCGAGACGATCAATTCCGGAGTCAACGTCACCCCCATCAAGCCCAGGGGGGTCTCCCGGGTGACCGCCCCCACCGTCCACGTCAGGCTGGCAGGTGTGTTGTCCCCAGTTTTGGATGCATATTCAGGCATCTTGGAGACAGTCAGCGTATCGCCCGGCTTCAGGTTGAACAGGTCGAAATCGTACAGCTTACCGCCCTGGCGCAGGGTGGTGTGGTTGACCAGAATCCCCAGCGGCGCGGACGGATCGGAATACTGCTGCACATCCAGACCGAGCTGTGCGGCGTAGTGGGCAAACTCCGACGGCCCCACAGCAGTCACCTCGAGTACAAACGCGTATTTACCGCCCTCTACAGGGCGGGGTAGATTTTCAAGTTTAAGGTTGTTCAGCTCCTGCAGGGCCTGGTAAGCCGGGTCGGTGATCACCGCGCGCGGGGACATACAGCTCGTAGGTGGAGCGTCTGAAGGCAACCCGCTGCACTTCTGGCAGCTGGCTGACCTGGTTGGCAAAATCCTTGACATGGCTTTGGCGGTAGTCCAGGTTGATCATCAGGTCAAAGTTCATGGCTTTGACAGCCATGCTTTGGGTGGTGTTGGTATATAGCATTAGGGAGTTGAAGGCTACGAACAAGATGATGCTGATCATGAGCGAGAGTAATGTGGTGAGGTATCTCTTGCGGTCGCGCTGGAGGGATTTGAGCGCCAGCTCGCCCTCGAACCCAAACATACGCCGGATCAATGGGTCGGTGCGGAGGTTGAGCGGCCTGCCCTCCTGGATCTCGCCGCTCTGGCGGATGGCATCGATGGGCGAAACCCGGGCGGCGCGCCGGGCGGGGATCCAGGCGGAGAGCAGGATGGTCGCCGTGGAAAACAGCACAGTCAAGCCGATGACCAGCGGCGAGACCACCAGCGGCATCCCCTGGGTCGCGTCGACGATCAATTGGGAGACAATCCCCTGGGTGAGTTTCAGCAGGATCCCTACCCCGGCGATGGCGCCCAGGATGCCCAGCGGGATGCCGATCGCCGCGATGACCCCGGCTTCGGTCAGCACGATGCGGCGGATCTGCGCCGAGGTGGCGCCCACGCTGGCAAACATGCCGAACTGCTTCTTGCGCTCGCCAATCGAGATGGCGAAAGCGTTGTAGATCACCAATGCCGAGCCGCACACGATCAGGGCGATGAGGGTGACGATGATCACCAGGAAGGAGCCCACGTAGTTGGAACGGCCGCTGGCGCCCAACCATGGCAGCAGGGCCTCGTTGTAAGAAATGTTCGACGGCTGGCTATCCGGACCGATGGTCACGGCCAGACCGGCGCTCTTCGCCATCTCCGGCGCGCTGGTGGAAATGCTGCGCGGATCGCGGGCCAGGATCGAGATGTCCACTTGGTCTGCTGCCGTCAATTGCGCCGGGTCGAGATAAGTCAAGGCCGGGAAAGCTGCGGGCATGCTGGTCTCATCGGACCGCGGCGCCATCACGCCTACCACCGTGTAGGTTTTGGAAACGGATGGGGTAAAGGTTTCCCCGTCTGCCAGAGCGACATATTCTTCTCCTCCCCATGCCTTGACCATTTCATCATAGTTGGGGATATTCCGCTTGCCAAAAGCCAAGCGCAATGTGGAGCCAGGTTTCAAGCCCAGGCCAGAGTCCGCTATCATCACCGGCGAAATGAGAAGCTCATCCCCTTTTTGGGGGAAGCGCCCGGAAATCAGCTGGATGGATTGGTTTTGGAATGAAAGCGCGTCATAGGCGGTGACATACAGGTAGGGCCGAACTGTGTTGTGGCTGCCGTCGGCGGCGACCCCGAGCGGCTCGCTGAGCATCGCCGTCTGGATGGCGATGTTGTCGGTGATATATTTCGCGTTTGCATAGGGCACGGCGTGGAACTGGGCGTGCCAATTCCCCGACATGAAGATCTCGTGGTCGATCATCACCTTCTGGAAGCTGACCCCCAGCAGGAAAACCCCGCAGATCAGGGCGGAGGACAGGATCACCCCCAGGATGGTCACCGCGGTACGCTTCTTGTTCAGCCGCAGATACTTCAGGGTATACGTCGTCAGGATGTTCATGCCCGCGCCGTCTCGTCACGCAGGATGCGCCCGTCGCCGAAGGAGATGATGCGGTCGGCCTGCAGAGCGATGTCGCGGTCGTGGGTCACCACGATCAGCGTCTGATGGTAGCGTTTGTTGGAGAGCTTGAGCAGCGCGATGATCTCCTTGGCGTTGCTGCTATCCAGGTTGCCGGTCGGCTCATCGGCCAGGATCAGCGCCGGGTTATTGATCAGCGCCCGCCCGATGGAGACGCGCTGCTGCTGCCCGCCGGAGAGCTGGTTGGGCAGGTGTCTGACCCGGTCCTCCAGTCCCAGCGTGGCGACGATCTCCTTCAGGGGCGCCTCGTCCAGGCTGCGCTCATCCAGGAGCAGCGGCAGGGTGATGTTCTCTTCGACGTTGAGGATGGGGATCAGGTTGTAGAACTGGTAGATGAGGCCGATCTGCCGGCGGCGGAAGATAGCCAGTTTCGTCTGGTCGAGGGCGCAGATGTCCGTGCCATCCACCAGCACCTGGCCGGAGCTGGGCGTATCCACCCCGCCCAGGATGTGCAGCAGCGTCGACTTGCCCGAGCCGGAAGGGCCGACGATGGCGACGAATTCGCCTTTTTCCACGTTGAAGCTGATGTCATCCAGGGCCTTGATCTGCGTGTCGCCTTTTCCATATACCTTCGAAAGGTTATGCACCTTGAGAATTTCCATGTTGTGCCTCCAAGATTTTTATAGTACCGATATTCACAGTATACGGATGCAAAGTGACCCTGCGGTGACTGCAATTGTGACAATTTATTCACAATCGGGTCGTCCTGAGAATTTCGATTCAAAATGAAAAAGATTTGAGACGGATTAGCCCGAGGCGGGTCTAGCGCCTGTTATGCACTTTCAAAACCCAGGTTTGAATTGGGTCAAGATGGCTCATTTGGCTCCAAAAGCGATTAAATTGACAGTTTTAAACTGCTCCAATATAATCTCAAGCACTATCATGAGCCATTAATGATACTTACTCACTATGAGGGTTAAAGAGCCCCACCCCCTGCCCTTCCCAAAACCAGGAGGGGGAAAGGAATTTACCACCCGAGGTGAGGAAGTACCATTAATGTATAGTATTCATGTTCATCTGCACCGAAACCGAAGTATCGAAGAACGGGGTACTCCTAGAGCCAGCCCCGATGAGGTAAGGACAATGGGTAAGAGAAATTATCTTATCGAGGGAGTCTCCGGGACGGGCAAAAGCTCGGTATGGCAAGAGCTGCGCAGACGCGGTTACGTAGCCATAAATGGTGATCGAGAACTGGCTTACCAAGGAGACCCAACGACTGGCGAGAGAATCGAAGACTTTGACGACAGGTTCCCAACATCTTTATCCCCCAAATTCGGCCACGAACATCATATTTGGGATGTAGAAAAAGTAAAGAAGTTGGCAGCCAATCAGGACGACGAAGCCACTTTCTTCTGTGGAGGTTCTAGAAATTTCAAGCAGTTCATAGACCTTTTTGATATGATCTTCATCTTAGACGTTGATGCAGAGACACTCAATGAACGGCTCGACAACCGTCCTGATGATAACTGGGGCAAGAGCAAGAGCGAGCGGGAACTCATTCTACATTTACACGCCACAAAAGAAGACATACCCAGCAGTGGCATCGTAATAGATGCAACACAGCCGCTTGTCAGCGTCGTGGACGAAATCCTTAGCCATCTCCGAACTTAGGCTTGATTCCGAAATACCGAAACGCTTTGTGCTCATTCATTTCCGGATCTGCTACTCGCATTCGAATGCCTACCCGTAATAAACCATCACTCTCTCCTTAATATCTCATCGCCACACTCCTACACCACCCCGCGGAAAATCCGAATATCAAAATTCGTGCCGGCGCCAGGCTGGCTGCGGACGGAGATATCGCCGCCTTGGGCGGTGAAGATGGCTTTGGCCAGGGACAACCCGATGCCGACGTTGTCCTCGCCGGCGTTCTCACTGCGATAGAAGCGGTTAAAGATGTTCGGCATGTCCCGGCTCGCGATCCCCTCGCCATCGTCGCTGACAATGATCTCAGCGTACAGGGCATTCACAGCGTAGCTGATCTCGATCCTCCCACCCTCAGGGGTATGCTCGACGCAGTTCTTGACCACGTTGGTCAGCGCCTCCGCGCTCCAGTTGAGGTCGCCGGTAAAGCTGGCGTCCTCCTCGCCATGGATCACGAGGCGCTGTTTCTTGATCTCGAGCGGGATCTGCAGCGGTTCCAGCGCCCTTTCGATCAGTTGGCGCACGTCCACCGGCTCACTTTTAAAAGCGGCGGTGCCGGCATCCAGCCGGGCCAGCTTGAGCAGCGCGGCCACCAGCCACTGGATGCGCCCGAGCTGTGCGCGCAGCCGCTCGACAAACGCGCGCCGGTCCGCCTCCGGGGGGTCCTCGGCCAGCAAGTCGGCCAAAACGCCCAACGAAGTGAGCGGGGTTTTGATCTGGTGGGAGATGTCGGCGATCAGGTTGGATAAGGCGGTTTTATCCTTTTGCAGCAGTTCAGCTTGTTCGCGCAGCCGGACGGTGACCTTGTACAAATCGTTCTTCAACAGGCTGAAGCTGCCCTCGCCGTTGTCGCGCACGTCGAGGGAATAATCGCCGGTGTCGATGCGGCGCAGGTACACCGAAAGCCCCGCCACCCGGGCAGATACCGCCCGCTGGTAGCGCACCTGCAAAAGAAAGAACCCGGTGCAGACCAGCCCGACCAGCGCCAGTCCGACCAACAGCAGGCGCGCCAGCAGACCGGCGGCAACGCCAGTATCCGCTGCACTCCCATCGCCCAGGCCATATTTCCCCAGTACCTGGATTCCCAGGTTGACGGAGTCGGCCCCCGGTGAACGCAGATCCTGCACGACCTGCGCCTCGGCTTGGGGATATTTCTGCGCCACCGTGCCGACGATGCCCGCATAGGTGTCTTTGAGCGCCTGGTTGGTATACGCCGTCATCGCCAAGTTGAGGAGCACCGATGCAAGGAGTGCAATCAGTGACAGAGCTATCATGGAGATGAATAATTTCCGGTCTTCCAAGTGAATGAGCTGTTTCATATCAATCGCCTGCCTGATACCCCAGTCCGCGCATGGTCTTGATCAGCGCCGGGTTTTGCGGGTCGTCCTCGAGCTTCTCGCGCAGGCGCTTGATGTAGACTGTTATCGTGTTGTCGTTGACGAAATCCCCGTCCACCTCCCAGATCTGGGCCAGGATCTGCCCCCGGGTGAGCACCCGTCCCTGGTTGATGATCAATGTGAGCAACAACCGGTATTCCAGCGCGGTTAAGAGCACTTCGCGGCCGTTTTTGTAGACCTTGGCCTGCTGGGTGAAGACCGTCACGTCCCCACAAGCGAGGGTGCGGTCGTTGGCCTCGACCGGCCCTCGGCGGCGCAAGGCGGCTTTCATGCGCGAGATCAGCTCGCGCAGGCGGAAGGGCTTGGTGATGTAGTCATCCGCGCCCAGATCGAGGCCGAGGACGATGCTGGCCTCTTCGTCGCGGGCGGAAAGGATGATGATAGGCGTATCCCCGGCGGCGCGGATCTCCTTGCACAGCGCGTAGCCGCTGCCATCCGGCAATCCCAGGTCCAAGAGCACCAGGTCGAAGGGCTGGCGCTTGAGCAGGTCGCGCGCCTCCTCCAGGCGGTAGGCCAGACTGACCTGGAAACCGTCCTGCTTGAGCGAGTATTCCACCCCCATGGCGATGGTGTCATCGTCTTCGACGAAAAGGATAGAAAGCATGGGAAGAATCCTGGAAATCTATATTAGGTCCAGACAATTATAACAACCAAGATTCCACAAAGGGGTCAAGAAGCGGTGAATTTGGTTCAAAAATGATGAAAAAATGACCTAAAGAGCCTCATTTTGCTAAAATTATGGCTGTTTTCTAAATGAGCCTTTCTTTAATAGGGGACGTAGAATCCGGGTTTGCCATAATTTCAACACAAATTAAGGGTCGCGTAAGTCCTCACAGTTCCGATGATGGTTTCAGCGGGAAATGAACCTGGGCGGGTGTTCTACCCGCCCAGGTTCATTTCCCGGAATCTTTTCTTGCCAGGAAAGAGTTATACAAAGCTGGCTATCGCCTCCGTCCGCCCATTCCTCCCACCAAGCTTACGAAATAGAGCAGTTGCAGGAGAGCGGCAGCCAGCGCGGCTACGTAGGTTAAAGCAGCCGCATTCAGTACGTTATTGACGCCGTTTTGTTCGTCTCCGCCAGCGATGATGCCGGTCTCGGCCAACAGACGTCTTGGCGCGTGCCGAAGCGTTCAGCTCAACCGGCAGGGTTGCCAGAGCGAACAGCGCACCACCTGAAAATACCAGGATGCCCACCCAGGCCAGGTTTGTGAGGCCCAGGAGCAGGCCAGCAAGGATCATGATCCAGCCGAGCCACGAGCCGATGTTAACCGCCGGGACGAGCGCCGCGCGGAAGCGCAGCGGAAAGTAATCGTCGGCATCCTGCATGGCGTGACCCAGTTCGTGCGCGGCCACGGCCACGGCTGCGACCGATGCGGTACCGGCAACGCTCTGCGAAAGATGCAGGACCTTGTCGCGCGGGTCGTAATTATCGGTCAGGTTCCCGCCGATGGTTTGGATTTGGACGCCGGCCAGGTTGCCGCTGGTGATAAGACGCTGGGCGGCCTGTGCACCGGTCAGCCCGCTGCGGACACGCGACGCGGCCCCACTTGTTGTAGGCGGATTTGACGTACCAGGAAGCGAGCATCACGAGCAGGAAGCCCGGGATCATGAAACACAGATAGGTTGGATCAAAGAAGAACACTTTTCCTCCAGATGACAGTTGTTTTTTTGTATTTACTCACAACTCTTTGTAAAGCATCCTAAAAAGTGGACGTGTGCGGGGCGTATGCCCCGCACACGTCCACTTTTAGGTATTTCGTCCCAGGTGGAAGCCTGGACGAGAAAATCAGTAAATACTTCTAATCTCTGTCATCGAAAATAATTTACGGAGTAGGCGTAGGGGTCGGGACCGCGGTCGGAACCGAGGTCGGAATGGGAGTTCCGTTGATCATGTCCGTCAATACTTGTACGGCCATATCCAGCTGCGGGTCGCGGCCGGCTTTGCGGTCATCCGCCGTCCGTTGGACGTAGACATCCGGCGTCAGGCCCTTTTTGTCGATCTGGCGCTCCTTGGGGGTCAGCCAGCGTGCAATCGTGACGCGTACTGCGCCTTGATTGTCGGAGAGCGGCACCCAGTTCTGGACGGAACCTTTGCCGTAAGACACCACGCCGACCAGTTTGGCGCGGCCATAGTCCTGCAACGCACCGGCCGTAATTTCCGAGGCCGAGGCGGTGCCTTCATTGATCAGCACCACCATCGGCAGCTTGGTCGCCATTCCACCGGGGATGACGTTGTAGGGTTTCTTGGTCCCGTTGCCATATTGTTCGTACAGCACCACGCCGCTGTCCTGGAATTGCGAAACGACTTCGACCGCGGTCTGTAAATAACCGCCGCCGTTGTCGCGCAGGTCGAGGATCAGGCCTTTCGGGTGCTGCGCCATCAAGGTCTTGAGCGTGTCGGTTAATTCCTTGGTGGTGTTATCGCCAAAAGTGGTGATCTGTACATAACCGAGACCGTTATCCAGCATTTTGCCGCTCGCGCTGGGGACGTTGATTTTTGCGCGCGTGACGTCGAATTCCAGCGGTGAGGCCGCGCCCTGGCGCTCAACCGTCAAGTGGACCGTTGTCCCGGCCGGGCCGATGACTTTCTGGCGCACCAGTTCAGGGTTGATGCCGGTCATGTCCTGATGGTCCACGGCGATGATCTGATCGCCGGCCTGCAGGCCGGCCTTCTCGGCGGGAGAACCCGCCATCGTGCTGGTGATCGTCAGGAAGGTGCCGGTCGTATCCACAAACGCGCCGATGCCTTCATACGAACCGGCCAGTTGGGCGTTGGCATCTTTATAGGTCTGCGGATCCATGTAGGTGCTGTGCGGATCGCCGAGCGACTGCATCATGCCGTTGATGGCGCCCTGCATCAGCTTCGTATCGTCCACCGGCTGGTCCACATACTGGTCATGGATGATCTGCCATGCCTCCCAGAAGGGCTTGAAGAGTGTTTGCAGATTCTGCGGAGTGGCAGCTTGCGTATCGGGAGAAACTGTGGGCGAACCGGCGAAGGGCAGCGGCAGACCCGGGGAAGAAGTTGCCAAAGGGCAGGATGTGGCCCACGACGAAACCGCCCGAGAAACCGATGGCAATTAACACAACAGCCAGCAAACCAATAAGAATTATTTGTAAGTATTTTGTTCACAGATACCTCCTGGGATACGTCAATCCTGTCGAGCATATCATCGCGGGATTAAAGGACAATGAAATGGTTGTATGAAAGATGTAAAAAACCGATAGATTGTACAGTCAGACCTCGAGGGTCACCTGAATGAGGCCTGGAAAGAACACATCATCATGACATCCCGCCAACCAGATGTTCAAGACCGACTCCCGTTCAATAACGCCGGTAATTGCCGCCAATCGCTGAGGGTCGCATCTGAGTCCCCGTTGGAGGCGGCTGCGCCAAACAGGACCGAATACAACCCCAGGGCCTTTGCGGCTTTTACCGTGGTCGGCAGGTCGTCGATCATGATGCATTTCGAGGGGGTGCTTTCGCCCGCGACTTTCAGCGCCAGTGCAAAGGCTTCGGGGTTTGGCTTGCAATACGGGTCCATGCGGTTGACGTCCACAATGTCGGCGAAATATTCTTCGATCTGCAAGAACTCGCAGGACGCGCCGCGCGTGGTTGACATCTGAATTGGTGAAGATCAGGTTGCGGGTCGGGAGGGAGGCCAGCACCGATTGTTGGAGCGGGTCGGGATGGATATAGTCCGTCAGGTTAACGTCGTGCACGTAGGCCAGGAAATCCTGCACATCGATTTTGTGCCTGGCCTGGAGTCCGCGCAGGGTGGTGCCGTACTCGCGAAAATATTTCTCGCGCAGGCCCGGCACATCCTCGGCGGGGATGTGCATGCGTTCGATCATGTATTGGCTCATGCGCGCCTTGAGCGTGGGCCATAGGCCGCTGGAGGCGGGATAAAGCGTATCGTCGAGGTCGAAGAAGATGGTGGTGAAAATCATTGCGCAATTATAAGGGATAAGAGAACAGGGGACAGAAAAAGGGGATGGAAAATAGAAAAAAGAGAATAGAGAGTGAGAATCGTGAATAGGGAACAGTTATATGTTGATCGGAGGTCGTGAACAAACTCTTGAAACTTTGAACTTTCAACCTCCCACCTTGAACTCCAACAGTATAATCAATCCATGCCCATCCGATTGTTATCCACCGAAGTGGCTTCGCAGATCGCCGCCGGCGAAGTGATCGAACGTCCCGCCTCGGTGGTCAAGGAATTGATGGAGAACGCGCTGGATGCCGGTGCCAAAAGCATCTCGATCTCGGTCGAGGAAGCGGGCGACGTCTGATCGAAGTGGCGGACGATGGAAGCGGCATCGCTTCGGATGAACTGGCCCTGGCCGTCTCGCGGCATGCCACTTCCAAGCTGTCCAAGGCCGAAGACCTGTTCCACATCTCCACGCTCGGCTTCCGCGGCGAAGCGCTGGCTTCGATCGGTTCGGTCTCACGCATGACGATCACGTCGAAGATGCGCGCACTCCGCAGGCAGGAGCCCGCATCCGGGTCGAAGGCGGAAGCGAAGGCAGGCTGGAAGCGATCGGCGCACCGGTCGGGACGGTCGTGCGCGTGGAGGACCTGTTTTACAACGTCCCGGCCCGCTTGAAATTTTTGAAGGCTGATGTCACCGAGCGCCGCGCCATCGACACCCTGGTCACGCGTTATGCGCTGGCTTATCCGAACGTGCGCATCAAACTGGCCGAAGGGAAAACCATGACGCTGCAAACCTCCGGCGATGGCGACCGGCGCGCGATCCTGGCGGCCTTGTACGGAGTGGAGATCGCGAAGCAGTTGTTGGAAATCACGGCGCAGGAAGAGGGTCTGGGGCTTTCAGGGTATGTCAGCCCCACCGCGCTGACCCGCTCCAATCGGAAAGATATCACCATCTTCGTCAATGGCCGCTGGGTGCAGGATACCCCGTTGACCTCGGCGTTTATCCAGGCTTATCACACCATGCTGATGGTGGGACGTTATCCGTTGGGTGCGGTCTTCCTCGAGATCGCACCGGAGGAAGTGGATGTCAATGTCCATCCTGCCAAAGCCGAGGTGCGCTTCAGGAATCAGGATCGTGTGTTTAGTTTCGTCCAACGCGCCGTGCGGCGCGGCCTGCTGGCCTATGCGCCGGTGCCTCCGGTTGCGGCCGCTTTATGGGGGACGCGTACATGAATCATCGAGGCAGGTTGGCATTGATTGGACGATCGCACATGATGATGCGCAAATGTCGAAAGTGGAAACATCCAGGCGGAGAGCGGCGCCTCGGACCTTCCGCCTTCCCAGGTTGAACGTTCGGTCTTAAACCGCGTGCCCTTGCTCAGGTTGATCGGGCAGATCGGCACGACCTACCTGGTGGCCGAAGGGCCCGATGGTCTCTATCTTATCGACCAGCATGCCGCTCACGAACGCATCCTGTTCGAGAAGCTAATGGCGCAGCACGATATGCATAAAATTCCGTCGCAATCGTTGCTCACTCCCGCCGCTGTAACCCTGCCTCTCCAGTCTGCCAATTTACTGGTTTCCCAATTACCGGCCTTGCAGCATTTTGGCTTCGATGTGGAAGAGTTTGGCCCGAATACATTTCAGGTGCGCGCCATGCCGGCTTTGTTCGCGGGCAGCGACCCGTCAGCCGCGCTGCGCGCCATCGTTGAGGACTTTGAAGAAGATGAAGCGCCGCTGCAAAATGAAGTGGAAAAGAAGCTTGCCGCGCGTGTTTGCAAGCGCATGGCGGTCAAGGCCGGGCAGACCTTATCGCCCGAAGAACAGCGCGCCCTGCTCACCGACCTGGAAAACTGCAATTCACCGCGCACCTGTCCGCACGGCAGGCCGACCATGATCCATTTATCGGTGGAGATGTTGGAGCGTCAGTTCGGCAGGCGCGGGGCGAGGTAGTGGGAATGCAACTTCTCACTACTCTGGCATGAAACGCCCGACAAAATGATATGTGCAGGGCGTAGCCCTGCACATATCATTTTGTCGGAATTCTTTTATTTATAAGTAAACATCGCGCGTTGAAAGTGCGATGTTTACATTACGGTCTCGGTTGTGTCTTGCCTGATCTTGGCAGCATCACCGCGAACGAAGTCCCCACTCCCAGCTTGCTCTTGACCTCTATGCGTCCGCCGTGTCCCTGTACGATCTGCTTGCAGATGGAAAGTCCCAGGCCGGTGCCGGCCACCTTGTCTTCCGTATCGCGCACACGGTAGAACTTTTCGAAGAGATGCGGGATGGCCTCCTCGGGGATGCCCAGGCCCGTGTCCTGGATGGTAATGCAGACATTCGCCTCGGCCGCCGTGGCGCTCAGGATGATCGATCCGTTCCGGACGGTTAAATTTGATGGCATTGCTCAACAGGTTAAGGATGACCTGCTTCAGCTTGTCCCGGTCGGCTTCCCAGGGCGGCAGTCCATCCGAGGCTTCGATCCGGATTTGGATTTTTTCCTCTTCGGCCTTTGCAGTTCATGATGTCCTTGCATTCGAAGAGCAGGTCCGCGATGTTGAAGCTGGTCTTGCGGAACTGTACACGGCCGAATTCGAGCCGGGCCAGATCGAGGAAGGAGGAGGCCATCGAGTTGAGCCGCAGGGTTTCGCTGTGGATGTTGTTGATGATCTGCTCCTGCTGTTCGCGCGACATCTCCGGGCGCAGCAGCAGATAGGTGGCCGTGCTGAGCGAGGCCAGCGGTGTACGCAGCTCGTGCACGAACTCGGAGATCAGGTCCGATTGCTGGAACAGGCGAGCGTTCTCGATGGCGACCGCGGCCTGCGCTCCCAGCACCGAAAGCATGGATTCGTCGCCTTCGGTAAATTTCCCCTTCTCCTTGTTCAAGGCTTCCAGCACTCCGACCACTTTGTTCTTGGTGATCAGCGGAACTCCGATCAGCGATTGAGTCGGACGGCCGGTGACCAGGTCTACATTGCCGAAGAAGCGCGGGTCTCCCTGTGCGTTCGTAACCCGCACCGATTTGCGGTTGATGACGATCCAACCCGCGAGGCTTCCTTCCAGAGGCACCACCAGACCGCGCATGGTGGGTTCGTCCAGGTTGGTGGCAACCTGGAAATACAACTGCCGCGTCAAATTGTCGTAGAGCAGGATCGAGGCCGCTTCCGAGCCGCTCACTTCCGCTGCGGCGCGCACGATCCGGTCAAGCAGTATCGTCCAGGTCCAGGGTGGAGGCGAGGTCGCGTGCGATCTCGATCAGGCGGCGATAACCGTCCAGACGTTCGGTTTTAATTTCAGCCATAGAATACCTGTTCCACAATGGCAGGGAACATGTCCGCCACATCGCCCTGCATGCACCGAGTCGGCGCGGACGTCCAGATAGGTGGGTGAATTATTGAGGATGACAAGATGTGCACCGCGATCGAGCGCCTGCATGGGCAGGCCCGCCACCGGCAGCACTTCCAGTGATGAGCCTGCGACCATCATCAAGTCACAGGCGCGGCAGGCGCGCTGTGCATCGAACCAGGCTTTCTGCGGCAATTGCTCGCCGAACAGGATCACATCCGGTTTAAGCACTGCGCCGCAGGAGGGACAACGCGGGGTCACCCCTTTTTCGACAAATGGTTTCAGATAAGGGAAGGCCTCTACTTGCTGAAAACACTGCGTGCACGAAAACGTCGCCAGCGATCCCGTGCATTTCGATCACATTTTTCGATCCCGCTTTTTGATGAAGCAGGTCTATGTTCTGTGTAACGATGGAATGGATATGACCTTCTCTTTCAAGCTGGGCCAGTGCATGGTGTGCCTGGTTCGGTTTTGCATCGAAGATTTGACTCGCCAGGGGTCGGAACCAGGCATAGAATTTTCCGGGATCGTGTGCGGAAGGTGTTTAACGAAGCGACCTCCAGGGGTTCATCATGTGACCACAGGCCGGTCCCTTCGGAACGGAAGTCCGGGATACCCGATGGGGTGGAGAGTCCCGCTCCTGTCAGAACAACGGCGCGTTGTGCTTTACGGAGTAATTCGGCAGTGAACTCGATCGCATCCTGGACTGAAGTCGGTGAAGACTTCATTTGGCTTTCTCTCGCTCCAGGATCTGATCGGCAACTTTCAGGATCTGCTGCGAGGTGAGGTTGGTCGATTGGGAAAGGACGGCAGGCGTATGCATGCGCGCGGCTGCCAGTGAACATCTCGGGCGCGGGGGTGATCGTTGCGGTAATGGAATGTCCCAGGCTTTCCTGGACTTCCGTCCAGGGCATCTGTGCCTCGCTGCGGACGCGGTTATTCAGCACGACGTTAATCCCTGCAGGGTCGATGCCCAGCTTGGCGATCTCCTCGATCATTAATTTGGTGAGCGTGATCGAGCTCGGGGTGCCTTCCGTGACAACGATCCGGTCAGTGCAGAGGGGCAGGATTTTATCGACAAACGGCGGTAACCCCGTTCCGAGGTCCAGCACAACGTAGCTCGCCAGGGTCGCGAGAGCCAGGACGATCAGCTCATAATGGTTGACCTTATCCGTTAAATGGATATCGTGCGGATTCTCGGACGCCAGCAATAACCTCAACCCGGAACCGTGCGCCACCAGCAGCGAATCGACCTTCTCGGCGTGAAATTTCCACGGTCGTGCCCATCAGCAGCTCGTTCAATTCCTTATGATTGGGTGTCCCCAGGTCCCAGCCGATGGAGCCTTTTCCGGGGATCATCTCGGCCAGGATGACATCTGAATGGGTGCGGGTATAGAACGCCCCCGCCAGGTTGGAAGCCAGCGTGGAAACGCCCAGTCCGCCGCGTGCCGCCAGCACTCCGACCACGCGTCCATGGTGTTCGTGCAAGGCCGTATCCACTTCATCAGGTCGCTTTGGGTTAACGCGCGCCATCAGCGCCCTGACATGTGCCTGCAGTTCGGCCGGATGGGTGGGCTTGGTCAGATAATCGTCCGCCCCGGCCTCAAAGCCGGTGACTTTGTCATCCAGCTGGGTTTTGGCGGTGAACATCAAAATGGGGGTGTCTTTGGTGATGGGGTTCTTGCGCAGCCGGCGTGTGACCTCGTAGCCATCCATGTCGGGCATCATCACGTCCAGCAAAATAACGTCCGGTCTTTCTTCGAATGCCTTTGCCAGACCCTGTTCCCCATTGGCAGCCGCGCTGATCTGATAGCCCTGGCGTTGGAGCATCAGCCCCACCAGGCGCAGGGTATCTACATCATCGTCAATGATCAGAATTTTTTCAGTCATTGCGTCCCGTGCTCGACTAAAGTCTAGCATAAAGCCATTGTTCAGGCAAGTTTATCCGGCCCAATTGCACGTCTATAACGAATATTCTAATATGCTTATGCTATAATTTTCGCTGCACTACGGGACAAAGCTCCCTGCCTTGGGGATGACAGGCTTCGACGGGAGAGGCTGGTCCCGGAATGCGAGCCGAGCGGCGCCGAACTCGTAAAATCCGCGCAAAACTTCAAGTGCCAATCGCACTTCCTATGCTGCTATGCCCCTCGCCGCATAAGGCGATCGACATAACAGCCGGCCTCCTCGATGAGGCCGCGTCCACCGGCACCGTTCTCCACCGGGTGACGGACTGGGCGAGACAAAGGTGGAGTGCCGCACATGACTCTGCTAAATGTGCGAAAGACCAGCAGATGGCCGCAGGGTTACCTGCCCGCCGAGATCCCTGCGGTGACTAACTTCGGCAGGCTACGCTCGTAGATTTCCGTGGGTCGATTCTTTCGGACGCGGGTTCGATTCCCGCCATCTCCACCAGTCAGATTGGGCCGGCATTTTATCTGCCGGCCCAATCTTCTTATACCGGCCCAGGCTGAAAGTCGAAGATCCCGCGCAGCGGGGCGTGGTCGAAGATGGCGAGTGTTTTTCTCGCCAAGAAGATGTCAGTAATTACGTTATCATTAAGGACAATGTCCCTTCGATGCTATCCCCTCTTCCTATTTTTGATCATCCTTTTAGCTGCGTGCCGGCCGGCGGCAATAAGCCCAACCCCTCCCCCTACTGGAACGGAGCCGCCCTTGCCGAGTGCAACGGTCAGCCCCAGCCCTTCCCCCGTTCCTGCCACGCCGACCGCCGTTCTCGGTCCTCCGCCGCTCGCCTTCAACGAACAGTTCGATGCGAGCCTGCCTTATTGGACTTTCCAGCAGGTTGATAATGGCCATCCGGCTGCAGATCCGAATGTGGAAAATGGATTTCTCGTCTTCGACCTGACTGGCCCGGATCAATGGATCTATGCTCTTTACGACGTACCAACTTATGCCGATGTCCGCGTGGATGCGCAGACCGATCTTCCCGCCGCAGGGACCGGCGCGTTTGGGATCGTCTGTCGTTATAGTGATGAGCAGGGTTGGTACGAGTTCAATGTCTATACCGATAAAACCTATGTGCTTCTGTTCGGTCAATGGCTGGCGCAGGGAGTGGCCCGTTATACGCCTTTATTCCGCAACGGATCGGACAAGATCAAGGCAGACGCCAATGAGATCGGTTTATTGTGCCAGGGCAACACCCTCACCCCTTTCATCAACGGTGTGCAAATGCGCAGCTGGCAGGAGAATAAATTCGGTTTGAAGACCGGTAAGATCGGTATTTCCGCGGCTTCGTTCGGGAGTGGCCCGTTCACGGTCGCTTATGATTCGCTCAAGGTGAGTGAGCCTTAATTCGAATGTTAATATGGAAAAGTCGTCCCATTATGAACAGCTTTTTTTGTGTATCTAATCCCACTTGTTTTCATCTTTGGCGATCGTGATTCCAAATCAGGATGCTCCCTCCCTTTTAGCGGATCGCATAGCACAAGTCCCCGTTTTTGCTTTAAGGGGATCCTGTAGCGACAGCGGATGGTGGCCGGGGTGAGGTCCTGGGTAATTACCTAATTTTTATACAGTGTTAACGTTATTCTTTCATCTCTCGTGTATATTATGCACAATCAATAATTTTGCGGGCGATTTTGCGAACCATTCGCTTTGCAATGACATGTGAACAAGGAGAATAAGCCATGGGAAAAATCATTGGTATTGACCTGGGAACGACCAACAGTGTTGCGTCCGTCATGGAAGGCGGCCAGCCGACCGTGATCTCCACCGCGGAAGGCGGACGCTTATGCCCGTCGGTCGTGGCATTCAATAAGAACAGCGAACGTCTTGTCGGCCAGACCGCCAAGCGCCAGTCCGTTGTCAATTCGGAAAACACGGTCTATTCCATCAAACGCTTCATCGGCCGCCATTTTGAAGAGACCGATGTCGAACGCAAGATGGTTTCCTATGAAGTTGTAAAGGGACCTTCGGACGACGTGCGGGTAAAGATCCCGATCACGAACCGCGAATACAGCCCGCAGGAAATCAGCGCCATGATCCTGGCCAAGCTCAAGACCGATGCCGAGGCTTATCTCGGCGAGCCTGTGACACAGGCCGTGATCACCGTCCCGGCGTATTTCAACGACAGCCAGCGCCAGGCTACAAAGGATGCAGGCAAGATCGCCGGCCTGGAAGTAATGCGCATCATCAACGAGCCGACCGCCTCCGCGTTGGCATACGGTCTCGATAAGAAGAAGAACGAAACGATCCTGGTCTTCGACCTGGGCGGCGGTACGTTCGATGTATCCGTCCTGGAAGTGGGCGAAGGCGTGATCGAGGTCAAGTCCACGAACGGCGATACGCACCTCGGCGGCGATGACTGGGATCAGCGTGTCGTCAATTGGGCTGCCGATGAGTTCAAGCAAGAGCAGGGCATTGACCTGCGCAACGACCGCCAGGCCTTACAGCGCCTGCGCGAAGCGGCCGAGAAAGCCAAGATCGAGCTTTCCTCCGTGATGGAAACGGAGATCAACCTGCCGTACATCACCGCGGATGCAAGCGGCCCGAAACATATGCAGTTGAAATTGAGCCGCGCCAAATTCGAGCAGATGACCGAAGACCTGCTCGATCGCTGCCGCAAACCTTTTGAATCAGCCTTGAAGGATGCCGGCATGACGGCCTCGAACCTCAATGAGGTGGTGCTGGTCGGCGGCTCGTCCCGCATGCCGATGGTCCAGGATCTGGTGCGCACGCTGACGAACGGCAAAGAGCCGAACAAAGGCGTCAATCCCGATGAAGTGGTGGCGGTCGGCGCTGCCATTCAGGGCGGCGTGCTGGGCGGCGAAGTCAAGGATATTCTGCTGCTCGACGTGACCCCGCTTTCGCTGGGCGTCGAGACGATGGGCAGTGTGATGACCAAGATGATCGAGCGCAACACCACCATCCCGGTCCGCAAGACGGAGACCTATTCGACTGCCGCGGATAACCAGACCGCCGTGGATATCCACGTCCTGCAGGGCGAACGCCCGATGGCAGGCGACAACATGTCGCTCGGCCGCTTCCGCCTCGATGGCATTCCACCGGCTCCGCGCGGCATCCCGCAGGTGGAAGTGACCTTTGATATCGATGCCAACGGTATTCTGAATGTGACCGCCAAGGATAAGGCCAGCGGCAAGGAACAGAAGGTGACCATCACCGCTTCGACCAACCTGAACAAGGACGATATCGACCGCATGGTGCAGGAATCACGTGCCCATGAAGCCGAAGATAAGAAGCGCCGCGAACTGATCGAAGCCCGCAACAACGCCGATAACCTTGCTTATCAGCTTGAGAAAACCCTGCGCGATCTGGGCGATAAAGTTCCCTCGGCGGAACGCGGCTCCATCGAAGGCAAGATCAACGACCTCAAGCAGGCCGCGCAAAGCGACGACGTCACCCGCATCAAGAAAGCGACCGACGACGCCCAGAATGCCTTCCATGCCTTGAGCCAGCAACTCTATGCACAGGGCCAGCAGCAACCGCAAGGCCAGGCACAAGGCCAGCAGGGCGGCCCGTCCAACCGGCCGGGACACGATGATGGCGATGTGATCGAAGGCGAAGTAAAAGAATAGAGACCGGTCCGCAAGGTATCTCATAATTCTCGAAAAAAAGATGGGTTGACGATTTTTGTCAACCCATCTTTTTTTGTATTAATTCCGCTTAAGCAACGGGAAGTATAATCTTTTACATGTTCAAGAACTTTAGACGTATTTGGCTCGTTCCCGTTGTGATTGGTATAGGGATTGGCGTTTACTTTCTTCCGCCTGTCCATGACCGCCTTGCGGGGCGCCTCGACGATCTACGTGCACAGGTCAGGTATTATTTCAACCCACCCGATAAGGCTGTCTTTCAGCCCGCGCAGTCACAGCAGGATGCCATTAATGCCATCGTCAATGCGACCATGCAGGCTTACACCCTCGCACAGACTTCCACCCCTGCCAATACCCTCGATCCTACACCGACCCAGGCCGGTCCTGCTCCATCACCGACGATCACGCCCGTGCCTTTGCCGGCAGCCGTCTCACTCCCGGGTGTGGTTTATATGAACCAGGATGGCGGATGGAATTTATGTGCTCCAACCAATCTGACCATGATGCTTAAATTCTGGGGCTGGAAAGGTTCGCGCGACGATATTATTAACGTCGTAAAGCCGGGCATCAATAACCCAAAACTCGATATGATTGCCCGCGGCAAACCTGATAAAAATGTGATGCCCTATGAAATGGTCGACTTCGTTCAGAACGATACCGATTACCACGCCTTTTACCGGTATGGCGGTGAAATGGATCTCCTTAAGAAATTGATCGCCTCCGGTTACCCGGTGATCATCGAAAAAGGAGTTTATGAAAAAGATGCCACCGGCGTTTTCTCCTGGTTGGGCCATTACGCCTTTGTGACCGGATATGATGACAACCAGGGCGTATTTATCTACCAGGATACCTATCCTCCCGAAGGCGTTAATGGAAATAACCGGCAGATCAGCTATGCCGACTTTCAAACAGGCTGGCGCGCCTTTAATTACCTTTTCATCGTTGTTTATCCGGCCGCCAGCGAACCGGATGTCTTTAATATCATCGGCAAATGGGGCGATACCGGCTGGGCAAACCAGCATGCGCTCGATATCGCCAACCAGGAAATCACGACCCTGACCGGCCTCGACCTGTATTTTGCGTGGTTCAACAAGGGCACCAGCGATGTCCAGCTCGATCCAGTATAATGCGGCGGGAACTGCTTACGATCAGGCCTTTAATCTCTATTCCAATCTCCCGATCCCGCAAAAGGATTGGCCTTATCGCATGCTGTGGTATCAGACCGGGCCTTACTGGGCCTACTACTATACCGGCCGCTACCAGGATGTGATCAACCTGGCAAATACAACCCTGGGCACCGTGCTGGGCGGACCAACTCTCGAAGAAAGCCTTTACTGGCGCGGCATGGCGGAAGGAGCGCTTGGGCGACATGAACGCCGCCGTTACCGATTTCAAATATGCCAACCACCTGAACCCCAAAATGACCGTTATCATTCAGGAGCTTCAGACCCTCGGCATTACTCCTGAAACACCCATCCAATGATCCTTTAAAATAAATTATGACAACTACTTTCGCTCTATTGGAAGATTACCCAAAAAATGAAGGGGATGGGTATCTTCCCATCCCCTTCATTTTTTGGGACTTCTTTTCCCATTCCGTGAAAACGGAATGGGAAAAGTCATGAAGACGTAACTGGATACAACTCATGCGCATCCTCCACTTTGCCGACGCACACATCGACATGGCCAACTATGGCCGCCACGACCCCGAAACGGGCCTGCCCCTGCGCGTGCTCGATTTTCTCAAATCGCTCGATACCATCGTCGATGCGGCCATCGCTGAAAAAGTGGACATGGTGATCTTTGCCGGCGACGCCTACAAAGACCGTTCGCCTGCGCCGACCTTCCAGCGTGAGTGGGGCCGGCGGATCATCCGTCTCTCGCAGGCGAAGATCCCCACGCTGCTGCTGATCGGCAACCACGATCTCTCGCCGGCCGTGGGCCGCGCCCACGCCATTCAGGAATTCGATACCCTGCAAGTGCCGTATGTAAAAGTGCTCGCCAAACCCGAGCTCTTGTGTCCGGCCGATCTATGGGATTTACCCGTGCAGGTCATTGCGATGCCGTGGATTTCCCGCTCCGGTCTGATGGCCTCCGCGGAGATGGATGCCGCAGAACCGGGCGAAGTTTATTTGAACATCGAGTCGCGCATATCGGAGCTGGTCGAAGGCTGGCTTGAAGAAGTGGACCCGAACTTGCCTACCATTCTGACCGCGCATGCCTCGGTGCAGGGCGCGACGTTTGGCTCCGAACGGATGGTGATGCTCGGCGCGGACCTGGTCCTGCCGACTTCCCTCGTAAAAGACCCGCGGCTCGACTATGTAGCCCTCGGTCACATCCATAAACCGCAGGACGTCAACCAGGGCGCGCACCCGCCGGTTATTTATCCCGGTTCCATCGAGCGCGTCGATTTCGGCGAGGCTGCTGATGACCGCTTCTTCATTGTTGCAGATGTAGCGCGCGGGAAGACAACGGTTGAATGGCGAAAGCTCACCGGCGCCCGCCGGTTCATCGACCGGCGCATCGCCTTGACCTCGGCGGATAGTGTCATGGAGACCCTCAAAGATGCGTTGCCGGCTCCGAAAGAGATGGAGGGGGCTATTGTCCGCCTGGTGGTGGAATATCCGCGCGAGTTAGAGCCGATGATCGATGAGTCCGAATTGCGCAAATATACCGACAAAACCTTCGAGTTCCATCTGGTCAAGCGCCCACAGATCGAGGCACGCATCCGTTTGCCTGCCGACAAAACAGTCAGCAGTCTCTCCCCGCTCGACCTGCTTGACATATATTGGCGCTCTTCCCACATGGACCCTGCCGATATCGAAGCGTTACACAAACTGGCAAGCGAGATCCTTTCCAATGATAACGGAATGCCTTAAAGCTCGTTTTAAAGAGTGATCGAAGATGCAAGGAGTTGTCGAGGTCTTATGCTTTGTGCAGCATACCCGAATGTGAGCGGAGTGATTGCTTTGCAAAAGGTAATTTTCATCTAGGCCTTCGCTTGAAATTAAGCCGGCAAAGCACCTTGCACCTTTTTTTTAGCCACGGGGTTTAATTTATGACAGGAAGACCAGCATCTTTTTATAATAAAAGGAGAGAATAAAATGAATATGGGTAAACTTAAATGGATTCTGTTGGGCGTATACCTGATCCTTGTTGGCTTGGCCCTTTTGGGCGTTAAATTCGGCGGTAGCATTATAGATATCATTGAAGGGATCTGTGCCATTGGCGCCGGAATCCTCTTCCTGATCGACCGCTAGGAGATAATAATTTTCAGTACAGCCTCCCGACCGGGAGGCTGTTGCATTTAAGGATTTTCCGTTATACACTTTGACCGTTGCCTAAATGGTAATTTGGAAAAGGGAGACTGATATGGCGGCTGCTAACAATATTATGCGCCCCACGCTGTCAACATTCCGACAACTTCTGTTGAGTTTTTACTGGTTCTCCACAAACATGATGTGGGCAGCTATCCTGATCATTTTGATGCCCAGCCAGATCAAATCCGCGGTTGGCGATGCCACTAAAGGCAGCGTGCTGGGACTTGCTCTGGGAGCCGGCGCGTTAATCTCGATGATCGCCGCACCGGTCTTTGGGGCTTTATCCGATCGAATTCGCCTGCCGGGTGGCCGGCGCAAGCCCTGGATACTGATCGGCACATTGGGCAATGTTATCGGGTTGGTTGGGTTGGCCTATCTGATGAAGCCGGGTCAACCCGCTTCTGTGGTCGGTTGGAGTATTGCATTTTTATTTGTCGAGCTTTTTAACAATGTAGCAACTGCCCCTTTTAGCGCCCTTATCCCCGATATGGTTCCGCTGAATCAGCGGGGGTCGGCCTCCGGCTGGCTGGGGCTGATGACGATCCTTGGGACCTTTGCCGGTGGGTTGATGGGATTCCTGATCGGGCCACTCGGAGTCCCGGGTGTTTATTTTATTCTGATGGGCGTCATGCTTCTGGGTGCATTCGTAACGCAGTTCGGCGTGAGGGAGCCGGACTTTCCACGCGATATGCCACCTTTCAAGCTTTCTGAATTCTTGCGCGGGCTGGCCGATCCCTTTAAATATTCAGACTTTACGTGGGTGTTCTTCACGCGTTTACTAGTAACGATGGGTATATTCACCGTGCAGGAGTTCATCCAGTATTATATGGGTGACGTGATCGGCGCACCATATGTATTGGCCGGGTTGGGCACGGTAGCCGATACGGCGGAAAAAGCCGTGTCCTTCTTCTTGCCTGCCTTGTTGCTGGGCGCGCTCATCACCACACTCGTCGCGGGCCAGCTCTCTGATAAATACGGCCGTAAGCTGATGGTTTATATATCCGGTGCGCTGATGGGCACCGTGTGCCTGGTTTTTGTCCTGTCCCATTCCTTCACTGTGGCAGTCTTGATGGGTATTGTTTTCGGCCTCGGGTACGGCGCCTATGAAAGCGTGGATTGGGCGCTGGCCTCGGATGTCCTACCTTCATTGGATGACTACGCCAAGGATATGGGTGTCTGGCATATTGCCTTTGTGCTGCCACAGGTCATCGCGACCCCGGTGGCCGGTTTCCTGCTTGATAATTTTCAGCGCGTCGGCAAGGCAAATAACATTCCAAATCTCGGATATATCGTCATTTTCATGATGGCCGTCCTGTTCTTCCTATTGGGTACGGTCTTCGTCAAACAGATAAAGGGTGTGCGTTAGTTAGATAAAGCTATAACTTTTCTCCAGCGGAATGAGCATTAATTATCCGCATTCTGCGAAGTCGAAACAGCTTTCTGATGTTAACAGGGAACCAGACCTCCCAGATCTCTAAAGACCTGGGAGGTCTGAACTGCTACTTACAGGTTAACGAAAACAGTTCGGTTTGATCATCCTGATAAATCGGTTTTGCGCAGGCTGGCAGAAAGTCCTTCTCAAAATAATCCAAAGCAAACTGGTGTTGCTGCCTGGGATCATGCAGACTGATAAACCAGTAGGCAGTAGGAAGTCCCAGGAGGATATGAGTAATCCCTTTTGAATGCAATTGATGTGCAAGAGTTTCGGGAGAAGGTGAATCGATGCTTAGTTGGATTGCCATGGTCTCATCGTTATCGGGCACACAGCGATCGCCGCAATAATAGCCGTGTCCGTCCCACAGGAAAAGGACGAGGTCCGTCTGCTGCAGGTTGTTTTGAATGAATTGGGTTGCCTTGTAATCGTAAACCTCTTTTTGCAGGAATTCATTTGCCGAGGACTCGCCACGGACGTAATTTAGCAGGCTGGAATCGGCAGCCAGCCAGACCTGGTAGGCCACGGCGACGATCATCAACCCCCCGATAAGTCCGATTGAGATTCCTTTCTGGATCAAACGGGAAAATTGAGACAAAACGTTTGCTGAAAGCAATGCAAGAAAACCTGACAGGGGCAGTAAAAATCGTATCACCTGTTCACAGCCTGCCCAGATGATAAACCCCAGGAAGATGTATACAACCAGGTAATCGTATTGTCTCCACTTTTTCACAAAAATAAATGCAAATGCCAGCCATAAAACAGGGTTGAAGATCTCCAGCGACAGGGTCGCAAAACGGGGTTGATGCAAATAAAGATTAATAGGGAGCAGCAAATAGTCCCTCCAGCCCCATCCCATTCCGAAGCTGCCCATGTAATCATGAAATAATTCGTTACGTAAACTGCTCCAGGCCTGCCCGCCAAAAAGGAGAGGGTAAAAAGGGTTCCCGGTCCAGGCCCAATTCTTTAGATACCAAGGAGCCATTACGACCAGCGCAGGAAAACCGAACACCAGGATATTTTGCCCAATTTTTTTAAGATCGGATTTATCAAGCTGGATGCTTTTCGCAAGAACAAGAAGGCCAATGACAGACATTGCCGGCAGCGATAAATATTTGACGCTCGCGGCCAGTCCGATCATCACACCGGCCGCGGCAAGCCAGACGATTTGTTTTTTAGCCTTGTCTTCGAAAACCCAGATCGAGAATGCGTACAAGCTCCAAAATTCAAAGCACGCCGATGAAAATTCCACACCGGGACTTGTTGCGTAAATAGGCATGGCAAGGTTGCCTAATAAGATCCCAATGGCCAGCAGCGCAATTTTCGAGCTGAAAAATCGTCTGCCAAAGGCATAGATGCTCAGGATAAAAATAATGGCAAAGGTCAGGCTGATTAATTGGGAAAAAGGTTCGAGGTGGAAAATGACCCCGATCATGAACAGCATTTCCGTCAACATGGGGTAGGCAGAGCGCCAGGCCGCAGGGTTGAAATAAATGCCGCCGTATTCCAGGTATTGGCGTGGGATTTCAAGATGATACATGAGCGCGTCATAATCCCGGACCGGTGAAATCGCAACAATGGGTAAAAGGATGATAAAAAATCCGATCACCGCAAACAGGAGATACTCGAAGGCGCTGAAGTCTTTTAATCGGATTCGTTTTAGAGAGCTGAATTTTTCACGTATTTCAGAATGGATTTCTTTGTATTGGAAGGATGCGATCAGGCCGCTAAGAGCCAGCCAGATGAAAATGGCGAACGGGAATAGCACATGGAGCAGACCGATGATCATGAGGCCGTCTGCCAGTGCTGCCAATCCGATCAGCAGGGAAAGTAAATAACGTTCCAGCCTTGAGAGTTGTTGTACAAATCGCAGGATGGTTCGGCCCACTCCCAAAGCTGTCAGGAAAGCATATAGGTACAAAAAAAGGGTGGCACCCACCTGCACCCAGACGGCCAGACCATGGCCGTTTGGGTCTGCGACGGAAAATCGGAGGGTATAACCCAGAAGGAGAATAAAACACAGCCAGACAAATTGGGGCAGCAATCGATCGAAACCTATGTGAAGTTGGATGAGTGGAAAAGAAGCGAAATCCGACCATGTTTCTCCCTGGAATGCTGATCGATCATGTCTTCAAATCTGTTGTAAGCAAATTCCACCGAACGACCACCCCGTTTGAGCAAGTTTGAAACGATTACGGAACCCCAGTAATCCTGGTCAAAGTATAGTTAATTCGCGATGGCGCCTCCATTGATTTTCGTCCCCCTCTGTCTCGACAAATAGCCTGAATCGCAGGCTTCGGAGATATGAATAACGCCTTAAGTGGTGTAACGGATACAGTTCCCCTGAAGGACTTGATTAGCCGGTCGGGAACTGTGCATTGAATTGATACAAACGTTATCGGATTGGTTTCTGCGCATAATATAATGTCGACGCGCACGTTTTTCTATAAAATCCGACTTTCGCACTTATCTGGAAATAATTCCATATGCTTTAAATCAGGTTACCGAAGATTGATGATGACTATATCAACGAATGGAAAAAGAGGTTATCCATGAAGATGAAAATCGTTTTTGTTTTAAATACCGCTTCTGCTTTTGTTGTTGCTTGTATCTTGTAGTGCATTAAATCCAACACCCACAGCAACTCAGACTCCTGAAGCAACTCAAGTTCCCCCTGCCACGGAAACGCAATATCACTTCGTCACGAACAAACTGCTGATACCCACAACGCAGGCGCAGACACAAGCGTACGCGCTGAACCTGGACGGGAATTCGCAAAATCATCCCGACAACCTGTTCGGAGGACTGCTTACCTTGCTTACGTCCGCAGTCCCGAGGCCTTGATTTGCAGTCCACCGTTGATCAGGCTGTTAATGCCGGTCAATTGGTCTCCCTTCATGTGGTGAAGGCAAACGATCTCCAGAACGCCCCGAGCGTTTCGTGGTCCATCTTCCAGGGACAAAAGACCCAGTCGCCGCCCAGATTCGACGGCTCTGACCAGTTCACGATCGATCCTGCCGGTCCTGCCAGCTCGCCGATTGTCGGCTCGCTCACGAACGGTCACTTCACGGGCGGCCCGGGCACGACCCAAGTCACACTGTATCTGCTCGGCCAGCCGGTTGATGTGGATTTGATCGGCGTGCGTCTCGAAGCCGACTTAAGCGCGAAGGGTTGTACCAACGGTAAACTGGGCGGCGGTGTGACTGTCGACGAGTTCCGCAGCAAGCTTCTTCCGGCTATTGTTGACGGACTCAATGGAATTATCAGTACAGATAAGACTGTGGCAGCTCCCCTCCTGCAAGCCCTCGACTCTGACCATAATGGAACAATTACCATTCAGGAACTTGAGAACAATCCCCTCTTGATGCTCGCGCTCTCTCCCGACCTGGACCTGCTTGACGCATCCGGCAAGTTCAATCCCGGTCAGGACGGCGTGAAAGACTCGTACTCGATGGGCCTGGGCTTTACCTGCGTCCCAGCCGCCTTTACTGCGCCTGGGGATTAGGTTCGGTTCTGTAGGATCAACTCACTCATTCAAAGCTAATCACTGAAAAGGAGAAATCTCATGTTGTGGACAATTATCGTAATTCTAATAATCCTGTGGCTGTTAGGCTTTATCGGTCCGAACGTACTTCCAAGCCTCCCGCACTTTGGCCCTTGGGTTCATGTTCTGATCGTTATCGTCGTTATCCTCATCATATTGGATTTACTGGGGGTTATATAAAGCTCTGGAAACTCGACGATCGGATTGGGCTCGTCCATGCAGACGGTGGCTACACCGTGGTGCCCGCAAAAAAATATCCCCGGTTGAAACAATGGGCGACAATTCGATTCTGAACTATGCGCTGTGAAATTCCCGGTTGCTAAAACCATAATTATGAATTTGCGATTCTTTAGACCAACTCCTGATTTTTAAAGATCGTAAAGCTGCTTGTTAAATCCTTGTTTTGGTAAGGACGATCATCGGATATTGAAAATTCCTGGCAAAGAATCGTGGGAATTGCTCTTCGAGATTGAATAAAATATCGAACATGATCTTGCCGATCTTGTTATCGGGGATAAGCTTCTTCTGGGTATCCGATTCAAAAGAACGCCACGGGTAGATCTTAATGGTGGCGCTGTCGTCGAATCGATTCCACCATTCATTCGGATGTCTGTAAGAATAGGCGGCTGAACTCTCTTTCTTCCCGGTTGTTTGTTTTGGCTTGATGATAAATTGTTTTGCTTTTTTTAGGAGGCGGACGGGCGCTGCCAGGGAATACAGGATTGTATTGGGGTTGCTATACACAATAATGATGGGTTGTCCCGGCTTTGTGACCCGGATCAATTTCCGTACCGCCTCCTCTTGTCTGTCTTTATCTATATGATAAATGGTGTGCAGGCTGATGGAGCAGTCAAATAAGTTGTCTTCCAGGGGAATATCGAAAAAACTGCCGGGCAGGAACACACCGTGGTCTCCTATTTTGTTTTTTGCGCTTTCCAATGCTCCGGAAGACAGGTCGACACAATACCTCTTCTTGAAATTCCGTGAATATTCCAGGTACTCTATATACTGGATGGGACCGGACGCCATGTCGAGCATATTCTCGCCGTTTTCAGGGATATGACGAAGGACTCTTAATCGGCACTTGCTGACATATTCTCTGGCGTTCTCTCGTAGATCTTCCCATCGTCTGGCGTCTTCCGTGATTCCCTCTTTCGTTTCCCAACCCACAGTGTTATAGAATTTCGAAACTCTATCTTCTGCTTCATTCGTCATGGGCAGTCGTTTCCTGTATATGAAATTTTAATTAAAAAGATCTGGTCGCTGAGTTGCCGTTTGTTGTCTGACATGTTTTGGTACTCTATACCTCATCCTGGTGGTTAAAGAAATAAAGGGATCAGGTTCTAATAATTTCGAAGAACCGCACCGGTGTCGTATTCCATTTCCAGTATCTTATAACCGTTTTGCGTGAGCAGCTTTATACAGGAGCTTTTGTCGGAAAGTTTTAAGTGCCGGTGTTCATAACGTATTAACTGTGGTTTTATCCTCTCGAATTTGAATGACTTGAGCAGCTCATAGTCGTAGCCTTCGACGTCGATCTGCAGCAGGTCGATCCTTTTAACGTGATGGCGGTCCAGCAGGGTATCGAAGGTTACGCACGGGACCATCTCTGTTGTCACCATATCCTGTTTTTCAAGATATGGTTTTGGGAGAAGAGAGGCTATGCGTCGCTGCCAGTCGGCTTCGATACATTCATCCTTGACTTTGTACAAGGGCCGTTGCCCGCTTGTCTCGGCCACAGCCACATTTTCGAACCTGAGATTATCATTGTCGCTGTGTATGGTTTTCAAACGTTCAAAGCTCTCTCTCTGTGGCTCGACCAGGATCCCGTGCCATTTGTACTCTTTGATCCACTTGTATATCGGGTCGGAGAGAACGCCGTCGAAAGCTCCGATTTCCAGCACAAAAAAGTCACGTGTCTCCCTTGAATGCTGCTCGATTATGCACTCAAACTTGTCGTAATTTGATTTCCATCTGATTTCATTGATCGGGTTATGGCGCAGGGAGGAAAGCAGGTTCTTGATCCATCTCAGGCGCTTCCAAAGCCAGGAATCCCTTTTTATAATCCTGCGTAGCAGATCGGCAACAGAGTCGATTGCAAGATACAAAGTATTCATCTTCAGCCTCGACGTAGTAATAAGGTATTCAATCTTAGTCCAATAAAGAGTTATATTAATCCCCCACCCTGGTGAATACGCCAGTGTGGGGATTAAATGTATCGATATTAAAAAATGACGCTTGTCCCGGATTCGCCTCGAGTGCATCTGGATTATACGGCAGTTGTATAACTTTTTGCCCTCAAACCTCAGAGGTCTTCGCGTAGCACCTCGGAGGTCCAAAAGCACAAAGCCTGTACGCCCTTGATACGAAATGGAATCCCTGCTTGATATCAGAATATTTGTTCTATATAATGACTTCTACTGCCTCGGAGCAAAATTATGTCGCAGCGCCCTTATAAATCAGCATTCCTCATCCTCACTCCTCCGACTATCCAATTGCCTGGTTACCTGATCCCTGAGTACCCGATCCCTGCCCCTCGCTCCCGAATATCGACTTATTCAATATCGTCCTATTATTCCATTCGTTCCTCCCAAAACCCGGCCATTTTCTACTCAAAATTATTTAAGGAAACGGCGATGGGGACGGTTGCGAAGTACCCTAAAGGCGCTAAGAACTCGAAGAGTGCGAAGCGCCTAAAGGGCAAACCTCAATTGAATGGGTTTGTGTCTGGTAGCAAGAGAGCTTTCGACCTTGATTCGAACCGTGCGACCGCTGCCGTAAATCTGCATAAAATCCGCTCGATCCGCGTTTCAACTCTCCAAAAAAGCTCCTGGCGGGTCGGTTTTCACTGATCTCGCTGAAAGCATATTACGAATGGGAGCTAATGAGTGGAAATATGTTACTTGGCCTCTTCTAAATTGCCCCGTATGATGATATATGGAGGGTATTATGACCGTTATCGTTACGGATACCACTTGCGGCCTGCCACTCGATATTCTTAAGAAACGCGGAATCCCGTATGTCCCCCAGGTCGTCATTTTCGGCGACCGGTCTTTTCATGACGATGGTGAGCTGGATACCGCGACTTTTCTAAAAATGCTTAAAGCCTCCTCGGCGCTGCCGAAGACCGCGGCGCCGGAACCGGCGCTTTACTATCCGATTTTTAAGAAGGCCACTGAGCAGCAGGAAGACCTGGTTGTCCTTGCGCCTTCCTCGAAGATCAGCGGGACCATCCGTTCGGCCCAGACCGCCGCGCAGGAATTTCCCGGACTGAATATCCGCTTCATCGACACATTGACCATATCCTGCAATCTGGGTTCGCTCGTGCTGGTGGCCGATGACATGGCCAAAGCCGGCAAGTCGGGTGACGAGATCGAGAGCAGGATCAGAAACTTGCTTCCACGCGGACGGCTTTACTTCGTGGTGGATACGCTCGAATACCTGGCAAAAGGCGGGCGCATTGGCGGTGCAAGGGCTTTGCTGGGTGAGCTGATCCGCATCAAACCTATCCTGGCGATCTGCAATGGACAGGCCGAACCTTATGAGCAGCAGCGCACGCGTAAGCGCTCACTCAAGCGCCTGGTCGAGATCGTAGAGGAGCAGTGCCCACAGACAATGGATGCGCACTTGTCTGTGCTGCAGGTCGCAGCAGAGGGGGAGGCCCGCACCCTGGCAGCAGATTTGAAGACCAGGCTCAGCCTGCAGGAAATCCCGATCTATGAATTGCCGCCGGCCATCACTGTCCACGGCGGGCCCAAAGCGATGGGCGTAGGTTTCTTTGTGTAGGGGAGTGCCTAAATGGGTAGGTAAACGAAGTCGATGAGATGATAGGAATAATTTGGATATAAGCGTTGCTTAATCTGGCGATGGTTGTAGCAAAAGACGAACCAGCGAATGGCACACGCCAGAGCATAGGGACAACGTGAGAAGCAACGAGACGATCTGGCGAGACGGGCCAGGTAATGACGGAGTTCAGAATTATCGGCTTCGACCGAATATGTTTCTGCCTTGCCCTCAGAAACTTCATATCGCCCCCAGTGATACCAAAGCAGAGCATAAAGATCAAAGGCATCACTGGTGTACTGTTTGGCTTTCGGAGCTTCATCCACCAGTTCTTGGAAGGCTTGTTGGGTGCGGGTCCAGACCAATTTCCAATTCAAAATACAACGCGTATGCCGATCCACTATGGTCAGGAGATAAATCCTGTTTTTTTATCGCCAATAAAGGTAAAGAGTTCATCCATTTCAGCTTTGTGCACTTGGGCTGGCACCGGTGCGGCCGGTAATTTCTCCGCATATTCTTTCACCCAGTTGGCCACCGTTTGCGGATTGATTTCCAATTGTCGCCCAATCCGTCTCAAGTTGGTTCCATCCACATACAGCTGAATGGCCTTTCGACGCACCGTCTCACTGTATCCTTGCGCCTTCTTTTGGGGGGTGTAACTACAACCACACCGATAACATCGATAGCGCTGGCTACCCGCTTCAGTCTTTCCAATTTTGTGTTGCTGCGTTTGACTTTCGCACTTCGGACATTTCATATACCCTTATTTTACTCAGACTTTTAGGCACTCCCTTGTGTAGAAGCCCATTTAGTTGCATAAGGTCAAATGGTATAATTCACGCGCTAAATCGTAATTTCACAAAGTAGTAATTTTGTAAGGAGCTCCCATGTCAGGTCATTCCAAATGGTCAACCATTAAACGTAAAAAAGGCGCAGCCGATGCCAAGCGCGGCGCGGTCTTTACCCGTCTAACACGCGAGATCGTGATGGCCGCCCGGGATGGCGGCAGCGACCCCAATGGCAATTTCCGCCTGCGCCTCGCCGTGGATAAGGCTCGTTCCGAGAACATGCCGAAGGATAATATCGAGCGCGCCATTAAACGCGGCTCCGGCGAGGACAAAGAAGGCATTATCTTCGAACAGATCACTTATGAAGGATATGCTCCGCATGGCGTGGCTGTCATGGTCGAAACGGTCACCGATAACCGCAACCGTACCGTGTCTGACCTGCGCCACGCGTTGACCAAGGCCGGCGGGAACATGGGCGAAGTCGGTTCGGTGGGGTGGCAGTTCGACCGTGTGGCTTACTTTTCCTTCCCCTCCACTGCCATGAATTACGACAAAGCTTTCGAGCTTGGCATCGAGGTCGGTGCCAATGACGTCCTTGATGACAACGGCACGATCGAGATCATCGCCCCGGTCGAGACGTTCAAGGAAATTGCCGACCGCCTGCACGCCGCCGGCGTTCAGCCTGAAGAAGCCGGCCTGCGCATGATCCCCAAACAGGAAATGGAACTCAGCGTGGACCAGACCGTCCATGTGATGAAGGCCCTCGAAACCATCGAAGAACTGGACGATGTGCAAAATGTGTTCTCCAATCTAAAGATGACCGAAGAAGCCCTGACGGCTCTCGAAGCCGCCTAATGATTTCACCCCGTAGGGCACACAGCTTTTCTCCGTGCTCTTCGGGGTGAATTTTTTAACATGACGCTTGCACTCGGCATCGATCCCGGGACAGCCACCACCGGCTACGGACTTGTGCGCCTCGCTCCCGATGGGAACCTCGAGGCCGTTGACTTTGGAGTTATCTTAACTCCGCCGCATACCCCCGACCACGAACGATTGTTGATGCTGTATCGCGACCTGAAAGAATTGATCGCCCATCACTCTCCCGATACCTGCGGTGTGGAGAAGTTGTTTTTCCAGCGCAATGTCTCGACGGCAATTGTCGTCGGGCAGGCGCGCGGCGTGGTGTTGCTCGCCATAGCGGAAGCGGGGCTCGACATCGGGGAATATACGCCGAACGAAGTGAAGCAAGCGGTAGTCGGTTATGGGTCTGCCGACAAACGCCAGGTGCAGGAGATGGTGCGGACATTGCTGGGCCTGCCCGAAATTCCCAAACCCGATGATGCCGCCGATGCACTGGCGGTTGCTATCACGCATCTGCATACAAAACGTTACTAATAAGGCAGACCTAAAGGTCTTTCTTACCGGACAAAATACAAATTCAACGCAGCCCTTTAGGGTCTTTACGAAATTACATTTTTCGCGCCTATGTGCCTTTGTAACTTCGTGGTAAAAATAAGAACATGATAGCAACCCTGCGCGGCGAAATTATACAGATCGAGGATACTGCCCTGGTCGTTGAAGTCGGCGGCGTGGGCTTGCGCGTCTTTGTCCCGGCGCCTGTACGTGGACGGATGAAAGTTGGCGAAGCCATTATGCTTTATACGCATCTCGTCGTCCGCGAAGATGCGCTGACCCTCTACGGCTTCGAGACCCAGGCCGACCGCGACCTGTTCAATATGCTGCTGGGTGTGGACGGCGTTGGCCCCAAGGTCTCCCTATCGGTGTTGTCAACGCTTACACTCGATACCGTCCAGCGCGCCGTGTATACGGAAGAGAGTGAGATCCTCAGCCGGGTTCCCGGCGTGGGAAAGAAGACGGCGCAGAAGATCGTGCTTTATCTGCACGACCGTCTCAAACCGGCAGACGCGCTGGCGAAAATTGCGGCATTCTCCGATAAGGATAGCGAGGTGCTGGCTGCGTTGACGGCCCTGGGCTACTCTGTGGTCGAAGCGCAGACCGCCATCCAGTCGCTGACCAAGGATGCGCCTGACGATGTAGAGGAACGCCTCAGGATGGCGCTGCAATATTTCACCGGGTAAGCCTGGGTTCATAGTCTATATAAAACGGGTGGAGTGATCCGCACCTCGTTTTTTTTCTTACCATTTATGTAATCTGCGCAATCGACGGATTATTTCGACTAAGGTCTAATGAAAAGTATTTTGTTTAATTTAAAAATGGAGGACTTATGCTTGAGAAAAAAATCGCGTTTATCGGGCCCGGTGTAATGGCCGAGGCCATGATCGCAGGGCTGCTTCGCCAGAAATTAGCCAAGCCGGAGAAGATGATCGCTTCCGGCCCGCGCTCCGAACGCGGCGAGGAATTGCACAAAAAATATGGCATCCAGGTCGCTACCGATAACGCCGATGCGGCTAAGGATGCGGATGTGGTTGTGTTATCGATCAAGCCGCAAAGGTTGAGCGAAGTGATGAAAGGTCTCAAAAGCCTTCGCCCCGAAGCCCTGGTCCTTTCCATCGTAGCCGGCGCATCGACTAAAAAGATAGCCGCAGGCTTGAAGCACAAAGCCATTGTTCGGTGCATGCCGAATACGCCGGGGCAGATCGGGCAGGGGATCACGGTCTGGGCTGCGTCGGCGGAGACTTCCTCCGAGCAGTGTGAGACGGCGCGCGCCATGCTCGGCGCACTGGGCGACGAGGTTTTTGTGGAAGATGAGGGCTATCTCGACATGGCGACCGCTTTATCAGGCACCGGTCCTGCGTACGTCTTCCTCTTCGCCGAAGCGTTGATCGATGCGGGTGTGCATATGGGTTTTCCGCGCCGCATCGCCGAACAACTCGTCCTGCAGACGATCAAAGGCTCGGCCTCGTTTTACGAACAGGCGGAACGGCATCCCGCCGCGCTGCGCAACCAGGTCACTTCCCCGGGCGGCACTTCTGCCGAGGCATTGTATTATCTCGAAAAGGCCGGCTTTCGCACGGCCATCTCACGTGCGGTCTGGGCAGCCTATCAGCGCTCGCTGGAATTAGGCAAAGAGAAACAGGGACATATTCCTGAAATGCAAAATGGAGAAGAAGATATATAAAATCTCTGCACTCGCTTGATTTATAATTTGGGGGCTACCCTCATCAACAATCGGGCGCAGTGATCGCCTTGCTGCGCCTCTTTCATGTAAACCATGTCTCTTATCACCGTCTCTTCCCTCTCCAAATCCTTCGGCGCGGAAGATCTCTTCCATGAGGTTTCGTTTTCCGTCGCCAAAGGTGCGCGCTTTGCGCTGGTCGGGCCGAACGGCATCGGCAAGACCACTTTGCTGCGCATCATTGTCGGACTGGAAGAACCGTCAGCAGGCAAGGTAACGCGCTCCAGGTCGCTGCGCATCGGCTATCTGCCGCAGGAAGCCGATTTCCAACTCGAAGGCACGGTCTGGGATGCATGTGTCTCCGTCTTCGCGGATTTGATCCGTCAGCAGGCAGGAACTGGAAAAGCTCGAACATGAAATGTCCGACGCCTCGAAACGGGAACAGGCTTTGGTCCGGTATGGAGCCCTCCAGCAGGAATTCGAGCGCCAGGGCGGATATGTCTATCAGGTGCGCATCAAGCAGGTTCTCTCCGGTCTCGGCTTCGATCCGTCCGACTTTACGCTCTCCCTCGATCATCTCTCCGGCGGGCAGCGCACACGCGCCTATCTGGCGCGGCTGCTGCTTTCCAATCCCGATCTGTTGTTGCTCGACGAGCCGACCAATCATCTTGATATCAACGCGGTCGAATGGCTGGAAGGGTATCTCATCCAATGGGAGGGCGCGGCGGTGATCGTCTCGCACGACCGTTATTTCCTCGACCACGCCTGCAATGCCCTGCTCGAAATGGCTTTGAGCGGATCGGAGTTTTATCGCGGCAATTACAGCATGTATTTGCGTGAGCGCGAGAATCGCTGGAACCATCGCGTCGAGGTCTTTGAGTCCGAGCGCGATAAATTGTTAAAGGATGTGGAGTACATCAAGAAGAATATTTCAGGCCAGAACGTGCAGCAGGCCAAAGGAAAACTGCGGCGGCTGACGCGCGTCGTGCAGGCCATCGAGCAGGTGGGCATGGATGCGGTGGTCAGCACGAATTGGTCGCAGTTGGACGTGGAGACGACCACCAGCCCATTCAGCGTGGAAGAGGCCGAGAAGCATGTACGTTCGCTCAGGTCTCCGGTGCGCGCCACGCCCAACCTGGGGCTGCATCTGCGTTCGTCGCAGCGCTCCGGCGATATGGTGATCCGCACGCACGATCTCGAAGTGGGTTATCCCGGCAAATTACTCTTCCGTGCGCCCGACATCGACCTGCGCCGAACGGATTGCGCGGCGTTGATCGGACCGAACGGCGCGGGGAAGTCCACCTTTCTCAAGACGATCCTCGGCCAGCTCGAACCGCTGGCGGGCGAAGTGACATTGGGCGCAAGCCTGCATATCGGCTACTTCGCACAGGCTCATGAGGGTCTCGACCCAGAGAAGACCGTCCTTGATGAGATCATGACGGCTTCGCCCGGTATGCTGCCGCATCAGGCCCGTGATTATCTCGGTAAGTATCTCTTCTCAGGCGATGATGCCTTCAAGAAGGTATCCATGCTCTCCGGCGGCGAACGCGGGCGTCTTGCGTTGGCAAAGCTTGCCTTGCAGGATACGAACCTGTTACTTCTCGATGAGCCGACCAATCACCTCGACATTCCCTCGCAGGAAGTGCTGCAAGCCGTGCTCGACGCCTATCAAGGCACGATCTTATTGGTCACGCACGATCGTTTTCTGGTGGATGCGCTCGCGACGCAGATCTGGGAAGTGAACCCCGAAGAAAATCATCTCATGGTCTTCAAAGGCACCTACTCTCAGATGAAGGAAGAAAGAGAGAAGGAAGCCGCGCGTTTTGCAGACAGCTCCCAGGCATCTGACGCCCCCGCGAAACCCAGGCGTCGGGAGACGTCGGAATCGGGAAAGGAAGAACGCCGCCGTCTTGCCCAGTTACAGCAGCTTGAAAATACTATTGCGGCGCTTGAATCAGAATTGGCCGCCCTGGGGGCCGCGCTTGAGAATCCGCCCGCAGATACGACAGTTGTCACACGCCTCGGGCAGGAGTATGCGTCCGTCCAGAAAGAGATGGATGAGAAGTTAAGCGAATGGGAGAGCATGCAGGGTTAGATAAGTTATTCGATTGTTATCATGATTTATTTGCTTCCCAAAGTACTTTTTTCCCATGCTCCCTTTGCTTAAAATTGAATACGATATCTTTAATCGAAATAGGAGGTAAAAATGTCGGATGCAAGGGAATGCCCAAAGTGTAATGGAACGATGCAGCAAGGCCGGATCATGAAATATAATGAATACGCGGCAAAAAGCCAATATATGTACGTTTTTGCGCCGGATGATGAACCAGGCCCTGAGCTCTCCAATATGTTTACCGGCAAACCATCATCGAAATCCCGCAAAGCGCTGGCAGCCTTTTGTTGTGAAAACTGCGGCTTTACTGAACTCTATGGTCTGGCTGTTAGCTGATCTTGAAGTACCCGAAAAAAGGATGTGCAGGCGATCTCGCTTGCGTGTGAGGAATTCTTTGCATTTGAGATGCCGTGAACTGGCGATTTGGATGTCATCGGCCGGAGTGAAAACGGACCAGTGTATAATCCTGCGAATAAATTGGCTGCCGGAGGTGAGTGATGACTGAACTCCTGACAATTACCAGAACCGAAGGCCGGGTGCTGATCCTTCATCTCGCAGGCCGGCTTGATGCCCAAACCCAGGCGAAGCTGCTGGATACCGCCAGGCTGGAACAAACAGCAGGAACTCGTTACTTACTGGTTGACTTGCAAGGCCTCGAAATGATCACAAGCGCCGGCTTGGGAGCGTTGCATAACATTTATAAACTGTTTACTCCTCCAGCAGAAGCTGATACCTGGGAAAAAGAAGAACACGGCGACCTTTATAGATCCCCATATTTCAAACTTGCGGGAGCTTCGAGCAACGTTTATTATGTGCTGAATATATCGGGGTTCCTACACAATATCCCGATTTATCCTCGCGTGGAGGATGCACTGAGTTCGTTCCCTGAATGATCCGAAAATGTCAAGAATTAAAAGAGACCGAGGAAAATCATCGGTCTCTTTTTAATCGTCTAACGGTCGAGTGGAACATCGTTCATGGAGATCTCATCTTCCATGGGTTCCAGGTGAGTAACAACATTTGCCACACCGAGTGCCTTGCGAACTTCGCTTTCGAAATTCTCAGCAATGTGGTGCGCATCATGAACGGTCCACGCGCCTGGGACAAGCATATGGACTGTGACAAAGCGGCGTGCAGCCGCCTGGCGGGTACGAAGGGCATGGAATTCCACACCTTTTTTACGATACTTGACCATGACCTTCTCGATTATTTCCTGGTCAGGCGCTGAAAGTGAGGCGTCCATGAGGCCCTCGACAGAACGCCAAAACAATTGTATGCCTGTCCAGATAATGTTGACTGCTACAAGTAACGCTATGATTGGGTCGATGATGTACCAGCCAGTAACGGCAACGATCGCTATGCCTATCAACACGCCAACCGAAGTCCAGACGTCTGTCATTAAATGACGCGCGTCTGCTTCGAGCGTGATGGAGTTTTGTTTTGTTCCCACCTGCAACAGGGTCCGCGAAACGATGAAGTTGATCACGGAGGCAACTGCGGAAACCGCCAGCCCGATACCCAATCCTTCCAGCGGGCGGGGATGAAAAAGGCGTGGAATGCTGGTAATTATGATTCCCGCAGAGGCGACGAGGATCAGGATCCCTTCGAGGGTACTTGAAAAATACTCGGCCTTGCCGTGCCCATACATATGACTCTGGTCGGGCGGAATAGCGGCAATGGTCAGCATGGCGAGTGCCATGATCGCGCCGACGAGGTTGACAAACGACTCGATCGCATCGGAAAGCAGGCCGACCGAACCCGTCAGGATGTAAGCGATTGATTTCAGGGTAATGGTAGCTAGCGCCGCGCCGATTGAAAGCCAGGCAAAGCGGGTCAGTGAGGCCCGGTTTTGCAGGAGATCGGCGTGTTCGGCTTTCTTGTGAGGCATGATATTAGTGTGCGCTGCTAATGAGAAGTGAACCCGATCACTTTATTACTCCCAATTTCCTACCCACCTTCGCGAAGGCATCCAACCCCTGACCCAGATCATCGCGCTTGTGGGCAGCGGAGATCATTACGCGGATGCGGGCTTTGCCCTTCGCTACTGTTGGGAATCCAATGGACATGGCGAACACACCATTCTCGAACAACTCACGGCTGAACTGCTGCGCCAACGGCGCTTCACCAAGCATGACCGGTGTGATGGGGGTCTCGCTTACTCCGGTATCGAAACCCAATTTCTTCATTTCGGCTTTGAAGTATCTGGCATTGTCCCACAGTTTATCCACCAGCTCGGTGGATGACTCGAGCAGATCGACCGCGGCGATGCAGGCGGCTGCATCCGGCGCGGTGACCGCCGAGGAGAATAGGAACGGGCGGCCGCGCTGGCGCAGCCATTCGACGATGACTTTGTCTCCAGCCACCAACCCGCCGACTACACCGAAAGCTTTTGAGAGTGTGCCGACTTCTATGTCCACCTTGCCGTGCAGACCGAAGTGATCCACAATACCGCGTCCGCCTTTGCCGAGCACGCCTTCGCCATGGGCATCATCCACCATGAATAATATGTCATACTTCTTTGCCACTTCATAAAGGCCGGGCAGGGGGGCGATATCACCGTCCATGCTGAAGACGCCGTCGGTGACGATCAAGGCACGGCGATAGGAGCCGGCGTTTTCCCGGATGGCGGCATCGAGAGCGGTCGGATCATTATGTTCGTAAGGGACGATACGCGCACCGGAGAGACGGCATCCATCGATGATGGAGGCGTGATTGAGCCGATCCGAAAAGATCACATCTTCCTTGCTGACCAGCGCAGAGATCGTTCCGATATTCGCAGTAAACCCGGATTGGAACGTAATAACATCTTCGGCGCCCTTGAATTTTGCGAGACGTTTTTCCAACTCGATGTGCAAGTCCGTGGTCCCTGCGATCGACCGCACCGCCGCAGGACCGACGCCGTATTTTTCCATGGCCGCCTGTGCGGCTTCCACGATCTTCGGATGATTCGCCAGTCCAAGATAATTATTCGAACAAAAGTTGAGCACGTCTTTGCCGTCCACGATCAGGCGTGCGCCTTGCGCCGAACCGATGGTGCGGATATGGTTATACAGGCCCTGGTCTTTCAAGCCGTTGATCTCTTGTGCGAGCCAATCAAGTTTGGACATGTGAAACTCCACTCTTCATTATTTAAAATTTTTGATGTCCCCATTATAGCGATAAAAAAAATTAAGCGGCCGTCACTTTTGCCTGTGACATACGGATTAAGAATGTCAGTCCGGAGTGGGCCTACCGGTTATATCCTCCGCAAGCAACCCAAGCTCTGCCAGCGCCGCCATGACTTTGGACTGTGCACCGGCTTTAATGATGACTGTAGTGGGCCCGAGCGGCTCGCCCAGGAACCTGGCCGCTTTCGACTTCCTCAGCTCTTCCAATACTTCGGGCCGGCTGACCCTCAAAACAACCTGAGTCTCTGCGCGGGCTTCCGTCCCACTTGCTTCCCAGCGTTTGAGGGCCTTCACTAATACGGGTGGAGTGCCGGCCGCCGCGTGTTTGGAAAGCAGGACCATCAGGTGCTCCACTTTTAAACCCTGTTCTTTTGCTTTTGTAAGGGACCCCGGCGTGATGTGATAACGAATCTCGTCGTTTTTTTCTTCGTCCCATTCACAGAAGCGGGCAAGCTGATAGCGGGCTGCTCTTGGAACCGATCTTGATGCAGATATTCGACCGTTTGAAGAAACCTTCAATTTTCCGTTTTCGATTTCCGATGGACGGGGATCGGAGGTTGTGAGCCGGAACGCGGTAATGTCTTTGCCTTCTTCAGGACTTGCCAGACTGACTCTTCCCAAATAATGAAGAATGTCAACGATAAAGAATCGGATCAGGGCGCCATCCACCTGGTCCCAATAGGCGAAGCCGCGCAAATATTGTCCGTCGGCCTCGCGCCAGATAAACCATGAATCGTAATCCCCGGCAGGCCGCTGAAAGTCGGGAACCGTTTTCTTTACGTCGTTGATCAATGAGCTTATATTCCACCACTTGCCTTCGGGAATGACCTTCAGCAAATTCGAGAGGAAGTCACGCGTGGCGAGTGGTTGGTTTTTCCACTCTCCCTCACAAAGCAGGCCCGGTATCAAGCGCAGTTCATTGAAGGCTTCAGAGGACCGCCACGCTTCGACCAGCATTTTAAGCGCGCCGCGCGCGAAGCTTCCAGGAAAACCTTTACTCTTTCAGCTTGCGGAATATTCCTCTTCAATAATTTGGCCGCATGTAGGATGCCCAGGAGTACCGGATTCGGCCTGACGTCATGTCCAAGCCGCAAGGCGGCTAACAGTGTAGTTGCATCATCCAAAATAAGGTTGTTGGCGGGGATGACATAGGCCCTTTCGCCCGGCGTTGCGCCGCGGCCTAATAACGGGGAATTAAATCCCGGTTGGCCGACTTTATTATTTTTCTTCTCAAAGTCTTCCATATCCGCAGGGTGGATTAAAGGTAAAAGGTCTTCAGGGATGTATGCGAATTCCTGCGCTCCGCTGGCAGTCTCGAAGAAGGCGCGTCCCAGCAACGCGCGATAGAAAAGGACCTCAGCCGTTGAAGCTGGTTTGAACTGGGGTTTCTCGCGGTCGCGCTTGCCGGCCCCCATTTCGCGCAAGTCACCAAACTGGCGAGTGAAAGTGGCCCATGGAATTCGACCGCCTGCCGCGGCCAGTGCGTTAAGAGAGGTGAGCGCTTCCGCCGGGAGCGAAGCTATTATTTCTGCAACCAGTGGAGGCTCAAGAAGATGGGATGCAAGTTCCTTTGTCGCGCCAGCCGAATCCCTGGATTCGAGCTCGAAACCCCATAGTTCCGCGACGATGCGCAGATATCCGAGATCGCAACCTTGTAATGCATGGAACAGGTCGGGCATTTATTTGTTGCAATGATATGGAATTACAGAGTAGTGCATAATTATCTAAACCAACATTTTGTTTTTTAGCCTGAAACTCATGAAAACAAATTTAGAGGTTTATGCAAGAAGCAGTAAAGGTTAAAGGTCAGTCAATAATATTGTAACCTTCCATACACCTGTCCGCCATTGATCAAGTATCAGCCTTGCAGCGATTTAAGCTTTGACAATTTTCAAGGCATTGGGGATGACTTCAAAAGTTAATTTGTGAAGGTTACTGCCGAAACTGGTGTATATCTCACCGTCAATGTGAATATAAAGCGGGCGATCCGCGGTCATGCTTAATTTTTTACACGTGCCCATGCGGATCTGTTTTGTAAAGCGTCGATGGGTGCCTTTCATAAACTCCGGTATGAGGCGGAACATCATTGCTCGTGAAACCTTTCGGACGGTAACGTATTCCAACACGCCATCCGTCAATTTCGAATCGGGGGAAAGCATAAACCCGCCGCCTTCACGCCCTCCATTGCAGAGTGTGGTCATTATCATCTTGTCTTCCCATTTTTCCTGGTCCGTCTCAAACTGGACGAGAGCCGGGTTATGGTTGAGGAAAATCGTTTGGATGACGGCGGTCAGGTACATCAAAAATCCCCGTACGACGACGAGTTTGTGTGCGCGGATGGTGACGATCGCGTCGAACCCGATGCCGAGTGTATTGCCGAAATATTCCCTGCGCTCATGCTCGTCGGTCATCAGGCCGAGGTCGATGGTCGAGGGTTCACCTTTGAGCGCCAAAGACAGGGCATGGTCCGATTCCATGGGGATCCCGATCGCGTGGGCAAAGTCATTGCCTGACCCGACGGGTACGACGCCCAGGACCGGCCGTTTGTTTTCCGGCAGGAGCATGATGCCGTTGACGACTTCGTGGACGGTTCCATCTCCGCCCATGGCAATGACCATTTCATAGCCTTGTTCACCGGCCTGCCTGGCCAGCTCGGTGGCATGCGTGGGATATACCGTGCCGCTCCAGGCAGTATAGCCGCCATATTCATTAATGATTGGGCGCAGGTCGTTGGCAACCTTCCAGGCATTGCCCATGTCGGCTACCGGGTTCAAGATGATCATCACTTTGCGGGGCATGCAGTTCTCCTCGTATGGAAATTTTAGAGCTATTGTTTATTGCATATATCTGTTGAAAAAATTCTTTGTGATGTGTTTCAATCAACAACTGTGGGAAGGTTTAACGCATACCATTTCATCTTAAACTTGATGAATAAACTTTGGAAGGAATAAAACAAAACTCTGGCCTAGAACCTGAAGCTTGGCAGTGGACCAGAATAAAGCAATAATTAATAATAAAGGCTGAAAATATTTAACAACGGTCCCGCTTTACTTATCTGGCATCTTCCTTTTGGAGTGATCCGGTAAAGCCACGGGCCATTACATACGAGCCGCGGTTATGTCTCTTGGCCCGATAAAGCGCTTCATCCGCTGCACGTAGAAGATCTGCCGCGGTGAGGGCATGAATGGGGTAGATCGCGATACCGCACGAAATTCCGAGATGGATTTTTTCATTGTCCGGGGCCTCGAAGGTGAAATGATCCACCTTTTCAAGTATCTTTTCGACCACTATACCGGTGGATGCGATATCGGTACGACTCAGGATCAACGTCAGTTCATCGCCTCCATAGCGGGCCAGGAAATCGGTGGCACGCATGCTGGTGGCCAGGTAATTGAAAATAGTCCGAAGGACCTGGTCCCCAACTGCATGACCATGGGTATCGTTTACCGTTTTAAACCCATCCAGGTCCATCATGATGACGGCAAAGGTGTTCCCGGTGCGTCGGGCATTGAACACTTCCTGGTCCAAGCGTTGGTCGAGCGCCCAGCGGTTCGGGAGCCCTGTCACCGTATCGCTGTAGGCCTGCCGGCTGATCATCTGATGCAGGCTGGCATTTGATATGGCGACCGCTGCCTGGTCGGCAAGTAGGTCCAATAATCTTAATTCGGAGGAAGAAAAGCCCCCACGCGTGGACCTGGATAAGTTCATGACCCCCACCAGTTTGGTATTGATCTTCAACGGAATACCAATGATCGAACCCTGCCAATCTCGCAGCGGTGTTAATGAAGAGGGGATGCTTCTTAATGTCTTCGATGATGATCCGCTCCTCGTTCCGGGCGACAGTATAGGTCAGACCGTTGGGACGCGGCAAAGCCTGGGGTTTGTCGCGGACACCATCATCATTCAGCGCCGCGCCGAATTCAAGTTTATTGTTGGTATAAAGAAAAATATGGGCAGAGCGGGCATTCTTTACCAGACGCATTGCTTCGGTGACAACTGCATCGAGCACGGTCTTGATATCCAGACTGGAAGTCAGACTCAGGCTGAGTTTTTTGAGCGCATCAAGTTCATCGGCCTGTTGTTTGAGCGCGAAAACCAGCGTCCGGTTTTTGATTAAATCCGCAGCCAACCGATGCGCCTGCTTTTCCGCTTCGTTTGAATCGGTGTTTCGTTCGATTGCTTCGACCAGGACGTTCAAAAGTTTGAGGATTTCTTCAGATTCACCGGAAGCGAGATGATCTCCTTCTGTCAGCAATCGGCGTGCCTGGTCGAGAATGTCGAGACGCAAATCATCTTTGCTCATGATAATTCAGGAATTCCTTCAATAAGCAAACCCCAAAAACCCACTTTACGTCTTGGCATATGCGAAGGTGAATTATACAGCAAAAGTAGTGTGTTAGAATGTTCACAAACTAATTTAGGAGAATGCTTTGCCTGTAAAAAAGTCACTTGTGCCTCCGGCGACCCCATTGCATCCTCAAGCGGCGGGGATTGATCATTGGCGCTTCGAGCGGTATGGGTGCAGCCTTGGCCCGCCGTCTTGCCCGCGAAGGATATACTCTTGCTCTGGTCGCTCGCCGGAAAGCCCAGCTTACTTCACTTTGTGCCGAGATCAATCAGAATAGTCGGGAGACACGCGCCATTTCTTACGTTCACGATGTAAGCGACTATGATGCCGTCCCGGATCTGCTGCGGCGGATCATCGCAGACCTGGGAGGGTCTGGATCTGGTTATTTATGCAGCAGGTGTCAACTTTCCTCCCGGCCTCGATGAATACAACTTTGACAGTGACCGCCAGATGCTTGAAATCAATCTGATCGGTGCGTTCGCCTGGCTCAACCCGATCGCGTCCATGTTCCAGTCTGCCAAACGAGGCCAGATCGTCGGCATTTCGTCTGTGGCCGGTGACCGTGGGAGGGTGGGCAACCCGGGCTACAATACATCCAAAGCGGGGCTGACGACTTATCTGGAAGCCTTACGCAACCGTCTTACCCGTCACGGCGTGAATGTGATAACCGTCAAGCCGGGCTTTGTACAAACCGACATGCTCAAGGCCGCTCAAAAAGTGATGTTCCCGATCACGGCTGAGAAAGCGGCGGATGATATCTGGGTGGCGATCCGTGCTCGTAAGCAGCAAATCTATACGCCCTGGTTTTGGAGCTGGATCATGTTTGCCATTCGGAACATCCCCTCCGTTCTTTTCCGCCGGATGAGCTTCTAATCCTGTTTCAAACAGGTCGGGCCAATTCTTCATAATTTACATCAACTAAAAAACTCCATGACTGTCATAACTCTTGATCGAAATTTTGTATCCCTTGAGAACTTCGGCCATTCCCTGCGTGCGCCCTCGTATATTTTCAAACCGACACGTGCAGAGGAAATTGCTGAAGCCTTCCAGCTTGCCAAAAAGACCGGACTGACGGTCACCGCCCGCGGCGCAGGACGCAGTTACAACGATGCGGCACTCAACGGCGGCGGTATCGTTCTCGATCTAACGTCCATGAACCACATCATTAAATGGGACGCGTCGAAAGGTGTGGTCATAGCGGAGCCGGGCGTCACCCTTCAACAGCTCTGGCAGAGCGTCGAGCCGGATGGCTGGTGGCCGCCGGTTGTCTCCGGCACGATGCTCACCACGCTGGGTGGCTGTCTTGGCGCCAACGTCCACGGCAAGAACAATTTCAAAGTGGGGCCGATCGGCGAACACGTGATCGAGTTCACTGCCATCCTGCCGACCGGGTCTGAAATAACCTGTTCGCCCAAAAAGAATGCCGACTTGTTCTATGCGATGATCAGCGGACTGGGTATGCTGGGCATCTTCACGTCCATCACGCTGCAGATGAAGCGCATCTACTCCGGGCTGTTGGAAGTGTCTGCCCGCCCGTCGAGGAATCTTCACGAACACTTGAGCGATCTTCTTGAGAATGCACCCTGCTTATGACTATATTGTGGGCTGGCTGGATGCCACCGCCGGCGGTCGCGGCCTTGGCCGCGGGCAAATCCATGCCGCGCGTTATCTGCAGGAAGGCGAGGACCCGAATCCGCAAAAGACGATGAGTTTGAAGAATCAAATTTTGCCCTCACGGATTTTCGGTGTCTTTCCGAAATCCATTTTGCACATTTTCATGGGCCCATTTATGAATAACCTGGGTACCTGGGCTGTGAACACCGGTAAGTATATTGCGAGTCTGCCGAGGCATACTTTCCGGGAATCGCACGCTGCATTTCATTTCTTGCTGGACTATATTCCTGATTGGGAACTGGCTTACGGTCGCGGCGGACTGATCGAATATCAATCATTTCTTCCAAAAGAGACTGCCGAGGCTGCCTGGACAGAAATGCTCCAACTCTCTCTCAAGCGCGGCCTGCCTTCTTATCTGGGTGTTACGAAGCGACATCGCCCCGATAAATTCCTTTTGAGCCACGCCGTGGATGGATTCTCACTCGCGATGGATTTCAAGGTAACAGACAGAAACCGTGCCAAGTTAAGCCAGATGTTACAGGAATTCGACCGCATCGTGCTCGACGCGGGCGGGCGTTTCTATTTTGCCAAAAACAGTGAGACTACTTCAGAATCAACCATGCGTTTTCTCGGCCCTGAAACGATCGGAAAGTTCAAGGAGTTAAAGAAGCGCTGCGACCCAAACGAACTCTTGGAATCAAATCTCTATCGGCGCGTATTTGGATGATGAATTAAAGCCGTTGGAAATGGAACAGTTCGATCTTATTGTTATTGGTTCCGGACCAGCAGGAGAAAAAGGAGCGGAAGAAGCCGCCCGGTTTGGAAAACGTGTTGCCCTCGTTGAACGTGCCGAACATCTGGGCGGAGCGGGGATCAATACCGGCACGGTGCCCTCGAAAACCCTCCGGGAAACTGCGCTGTATTTTTCCGGCCTTCGGCAGCGAGGTCTCTATGGGATCGATTATTCGCTCAGGGGCGGGCTTTCGGTCAGGGAATTCATGCATCGCGAGCATGTCGTGGTCAACAATGAGCGGCGCATGATCACTCAGAATGTCGAGCAGCACCGTATTGTGCGGGTCCATGGAGCCGCCGAGCTCAAGGATCCCATTCCGTCCGTGTGACCACAGCCAACGGTGATAAAGCGCTGACCGGTGAATTCATATTGCTGGCGACCGGTTCTGCCCCTTTCCATTCGCCTGAAATACCCTTTGACCATAAATCCATCTTTGATTCCGATACCATCCTCCAGATGAAGCGAATCCCCAAATCAATGGCCGTCGTGGGAGGCGGGGTGATCGGGGTCGAATATGCTTCCATCTTTACCGCACTCGGCGTGCAAGTGACTTTAATCGAAGCGCATGCGCGCATCCTGCAATTTGTAGATACAGAAATCATCGATCGTTTGATCCACCGGCTTGAAACGATTGGGCTTAAATTTATCCTTAATGACCATTTGAAGAGCATTGAAGCGCAAGATGGACTTGTGCATATAACCCTTCAAAACGGTGGTCCGTTGAAGTTCGAAAGCGCCCTGATCGCCGCGGGACGGCAAAGCAATGTTCAGGGATTGGGATTGGAAGGAATCAGTGTTAAACTTGGCGAGCGCGGCTTGATCCTCGTCAATGAACAATATCAAACCAGCGTCCCTAACATTTACGCGGCTGGCGATGTGATTGGGTTCCCCGCCCTGGCGGCCACCTCCATGGAGCAAGCGCGTATGGCGGTACGTCATGCTTTCGACCGGGGAAATAAAGAACACCTTTCACCCGTCCTCCCGCTGGCCGTCTACGCCATCCCGGAGATATCGATGGTCGGTCTGACCGAAGACGAATGCAAGTCCATGAATATTCCTTATCTGGTTGGGCGAGGCTCCTATGAGGACAACGCTCGCGGGCAAATTATCGGGGATATGAGCGGGATGATCAAACTTATCTTCTCACCTGCAGATAAAAAACTTCTGGGTGCACATATCATAGGCGAGCAGGCTTCGGAACTTATCCACATCGCCTCGCATGTAATGATGTCAGGTGACGCCATCGATGAATTCATCCGGGCCGTCTATAACTACCCAACACTGGCTGATTTATACAAATCTGCAGCTTACGATGGCCTGGAAAACCTTGATAAATTGCCTAGCTCCCGGCAGTAAGCTTTAAGTTCCATGCGTTGTGAAATTTGTGACCTCGGCCTTATTGAATATGAACAAGCCTGGAAATTGCAGAACCATTACGCGGCAGAGATCGCGGCTGGGACCCGTGACCCTGCATTATTTTTACTCGAACATCCCCATGTTTACACATTTGGCCGAAAGGGTCATGCCGAAAACCTTCTCTGGGATGACCAGCGGTTAAAAGAACGCAGCGTAGCCGTTCATTGGGTGGACCGCGGTGGTGATGTAACTTATCACGGGCCGGGTCAGTTGGTAGGCTATCCCTTAATTCCACTGGGAAGTCTGAATGGACGGCAAGGTTCCCGGACCCTGCAACAAGAACCGGATACTTCAACGTCCGTGAGAATTCCGGATGCAGATTATGTCGGTTATGTCCGCAAGTTGGAGAAATCACTCGTGGTGACATTGGCACGGCTCGGACTCGCAGCCGGCCAGGTGCCGGGGTTGACCGGCGTTTGGGTACAGTCCGATGTCTTTTCGCGCTGTCCTCGCTGCAAGCCGGAGGACCGCAAAAAGCCCGCCAAGATCGCGGCGATCGGCGTCAAGGTGGACGTCCACGGTATCTCCCGGCACGGCTTTGCATTGAACGTCAACCCGGATATGACATATTGGGACGGGATCGTGGCATGCGGGCTGGCAGATTATCCTGTTGTCAGCCTGGCTGATTTACTTCCATATCCCCCCGATATGCAGAAAGTTAAAAAAGAAATTGCTGCCGCATTCGGTGAAGTATTTGATTATGAGATTGAATAACCGCATAAGAAGCCGTTTTATTGCGACATTTTGGTCGGATGCCTTGCAGTGACTTCATAATTTAATCATAATGCTTTGGCAGGCACTCGAAAAAATGGATGTTTGCATACAGTACCTAAGAACGATGGGCTTTATACCGGATAATGAATTGACTTTTTAGCTTGAACCTTGTACACTAAGCGCAGTTATTCATTGTCTTGTGTCTTGATGGAGGAAACTGTATGGCCGCTCAATTTCAATTTGTGATGCGCTCCGGTCCGACCCCGGGTGCGACTTTCTCCCTGGAGGGAGACCAGATTACGATTGGCCGCGATTCTTCAAGCGGGGTCGCGATCAACGATGCCGAGATTTCCCGAAAACATGCCCGACTTACCTTCCAGGGCGGCAAATATGTGATCGAAGATCTAGGGTCCACTAATGGGACGTTCGTGAATGGCCAGCGCCTGGTAAGTGCGGTCGTTTTGAAATCAGGCGATGTGGTGTCGTTTGGGGAACAAATTGTGCTTATGTATGAGGCACTATCATCCGATCCTGGGGAGACATTGATCTCGGCACGAAAGAACCCCCAGCGCCCGGCCGCTGCTCCTGTCCCGGCCCCCATGCCGGCTCAGGCTCCTGCACCGGCACCGCAGCAATATTATTCTCCGCCTATCGCGGCGGGGGCGGCCAAGAAAACCAACATGACACCGATCTTTATTGGTGCCGGCATTTTGGTATTAATTTGTTTGTGCGTCGGTGCATTATGGTATATCGACTCGAATTATTTATGGTGTACCTTTTTCCCGTTCATCTCCGGCTGTAAATAAGCCGAAATTTCAAATACCCCCGCGATATGTGTTCGCGGGGGTATTTTATTTAATAGTATTAAATTCAATCGTATTTATGACAATCGGGTTATACTGCTCCTTGTAAACAAAGTTAAAGACATACGTAAGATTGAAAATTCGCAGTAAACTGGTACAAGGAATGCGACCGGTGACAGAACCTCCAAAAAATTCTTCTCCGACCTGGGGAGCGACCACTAAATTGGTCGTTGCCTTGACTGTCGTTGCGATCGCGGCCGGTCTATTTGTTCAGTTCCACGTTATCATCGGCCCTTTAGTGATGGCCTTTGTGCTGGCTTATCTGTTGCATCCAGTTGCGGATTTACTGCAAAGAGTCCTTCACCTTTCCTGGCAATTAGCGGTCGGGTTAATTTATTTGCTGCTGCTGGTATTTTTGCTTGGGATGTTGACCCTGGGCGGAGTTGGAGTGGTACAGCAGATGGAGAATCTTATATCCGGTGTCCAGACCAATCTGGCTTCCCTACCTGATGTCATCCAAAAATTGTCGGGCCAGGTTTATTCATTCGGTCCTTTCCAGTTCGACTTCCGCCATCTTGACCTGAATCAATTGAGCAACCAGCTCCTCAGCGTGATCCAGCCGGTGGTCGGACGCACCGGCGAGTTGATCAGCGCCATCGCGAGCAGTGCGGCTCAATTCCTGGGCTGGGCGCTCTTTGTCTTGCTCATTTCTTACTTTGTGCTGGCTGAAAGCGGCGGTTTGCGCGGCCGCATTGTCTGGTTCGATGTTCCTGGTTACACGGATGATATTCGGCGCCTCGGCCACGAATTAAACCATATCTGGAATGCCTTCCTGCGCGGACAGTTCATCGTTTTCTTTCTTACCACCATCGCTTATACAATCCTTCTTAGCATTCTGGGAGTTCGCTATGCGATCGGGATAGCTTTGCTGGCAGGGCTAGCCAAGTTTGTTCCCTATGTCGGTGCCTTTATCGTCTGGACGACACTTGCCCTGGTAGCTTATTTTCAACCGGCAACTATATTTGGCCTGACGCCCCTTACGTATGCCATTCTGGCGGTTGGATTGGCGATTTTAATTGACGAGACATTCGATAACGTTGTCACGCCTCGGATCATTGCCCAGGCCCTGCGCGTCCATCCGGCGGGTGTGCTGGTCGCGGCTCTCATCGCCGCGAATCTGCTCGGACTTTTAGGCGTTGTTATCGCTGCGCCTATCCTGGCAACGGTGGCACTGCTCTGGCGTTATACAATGCGCAAGATGCTAGACCTTGATCCATGGCCTGAAGACGATAATCCGCCGCCCCCGCCACCTGGATCCGGCATCATCGTCTCTAATCCGCAGGCTTTGGCAGAACCTGCGAGGGCGATTAACAAAAGCAGCGTAATATTCACTGTTGAAAACAGCCCAATTAACCTTTTAAGGAGAATCACATGGCAAACAATAATACTGAACCTCATACCGAAACACTTGCGGAGACCGAGAACTACCTGGTTTGGAAAGCCGAGGAACCCGACGGCGAAACGACCTATCATGTTGAACTCAACAACGTAACGGTTCACTTCTTTCAGGAAGAATGGGAAGAATTCCAGGAGCTGGCCCGCATCCTGAAATAAATGAAGCCCAGGATCCATGACTTTTCCTCGAACAAGTTCCATTACAGATGTGCCCGGCATCGAAGTGGGGCATGCACAGGACGATGCAGCCCTGACAGGCTGTACGGTACTCGTTTGCCGTAAAGGTGCAGTCGCGGGGGTGGACGTGCGCGGCAGTGCCCCCGGTACACGCGAGACGGATTTGCTTAACCCCATTAATCTGGTTGAGAAAGTTCATGCCGTTTTACTGGCAGGAGGTTCTGCTTTTGGACTCGACGCCGCGAGCGGGGTAATGCGCTATCTTGAAGAACAAAAGATAGGCTTCAATACGGGCGTAGCCAAAGTACCCATTGTACCGGCCGCGATCCTTTTCGACCTGGCTGTTGGAAATAAAAATATTCGCCCTGATGCGGAGATGGGTTATAAAGCCTGTCTGGCTGCTTCCAATGCTCCCTGCGAGGAAGGCAACGTAGGAGCTGGCGCAGGTGCTTCAGTGGGAAAGATGTTTGGTATGCAGCTCGCCATGAAGTCCGGGTTGGGAAGTGCAAGTATGCGTATTGGCGGATCTGGTTGTCGGCGCGATCGTCGCGGTCAATGCATTTGGCGATATTATCAACCCTGATAATGGAGAGATCCTCGCCGGCCTTCGTTCCGGGAAAATAGGACCGGTGCGCGTGGGCGGTAAAAATTATTTTGCCGATACGCTTGCCATGCTTAAAAAGCCCGTTGGCCGCGCTGTGCTTGGGTTTGCTACACGGACCAATACGGTGATAGGCGCGGTTGCCACCAATGCCAGGCTCACGAAGTCTGAAGCAACCAAAGTCGCGCAGATGGCTCACGATGGGTTGGCGCGGGCCGTTCGCCCTGCGCATACGATGCTGGATGGCGATACAATCTTTGCCTTATCAACCGGTACTAAAAAAGCCAATGTGTCGGTTATTGGTGCATTTGCAGGGGAAGTAATGACCCAGGCGATCCTGCGTGCATTGAACTTAGCTGCATCCGCCGGAGGATTGCCGGGATTAAAAAATAGGGCGGACATCAAGTCCGCCCTGTTTTTCTTTCGGGGGGATTTATGACTTGTTCCCGTGATGACTGCCCTTTAACTCATCTTTCAATATCAGTGTCAAAACGACGCTGACCACGCTTACTACCAGTCCGCCGAAGAAAGCGGGCCAGAAGCCATTAATCGTCAGGTGAATCCCAATAAATTGGCCGATCTGTCCGGTAAGCCAGAACAGGAAAGTATTGATCAGCAGGGTAAACAAGCCCAGGGTTAAAATGATCAATGGGCATGTTAACAACTTCAACAAAGGCCGCAGGAAAGCATTCACCAACCCCAGGATCAAAGCCAGCCAGATCACACTCACCCACCCGCTTTGGAGCGAAATACCGGGCACAAAGCGAACGGCGAGAAAGATTGCCACGGCGTTGATCGCCCAGCGCAGAATAAATCTAGTCATTGTATTTTCTCCTCTCAGAGTCAATACGAAGAAATAATCAAGAGGTTGCGCCAGCCCGCATCCAGATCAGGGTGCGGAACGGTTCGAAATCCGCCGTTTCGAAAGCCTCGGCCATTTCACCTGCCGGATGTTCGATCGTCAAACTGTGATAATGTACCAGATCGCGGCGGGCCATCTGCAGGGCAGACCCCAGACCAGCTGTATCTCCATGAGGACCGGCCGCAACCCACAGCATGTTGGAAGCCCGCATGGTGGGAACCCAACTAACGGTAGCGACCAATTTACCATCCTTTACTACGGCCCATTGGCGGACTTCATATTCGATAAAAAAGCGGACCAACCAATGCCAAAGCCCTGGAGCCAGCACGTCCCAATCCCAGTGCGCGTACCAACTCAACTCTTCAGGATGCGTTCGCATTAACCATTCATGTTGAAGCGGCCAGTCGTTTGAATTTGGCTGCATGGCAGAGACTTTGTTAGTGATGTCGTCCTGGGCCGGTTGAAAGGTGAGGGGATGAGGTGCGGCAGCTTTGATGCGGTATGTTGTGCGACGAGCGCGTTCTGCAAATCCAAGATCATTATATATTTTGATGGCCGTGGGATTGTCGTCACGTACCTGCAGCCAGAGTCTCCTGTGCGCCTTTTTGCCGTGCATGCATCATTGCCTGTTCCGTCACTGCGCGTCCGATACCGCGGCGGCGAAAATCGGGGTGAGTGGCAACATTGGCGATCATCGCGATTTTCCTGCCCTTGAAAGTTTGATAGACCAGGCTAGCATTGCCGACTATTTTTCCGTTTTCTTCCCATACGAAACCCGAAAGCGGCAGGGATGTGCTGTCGGCAACGTTTTCCGCCCAGCGTAAAAAGTCGTTGTTATGGCTGGCGCGGCGCATTTGTTGGAGATAAGACTGCCCTTCGTCATCCATGCTGAGAGCAAAGCACAACTCAATCAGGTCAGCAACCTGGGGTAAGTCACGCAGGATGTTCAGCGGGCGGATTGGGCCGTTTTTCGGGGTATTTGCCTGAACCGTAATGGAGGCCATTGCGTGTATTATAGCCTTGATTATCAGTAGAAATATCCGCTTTTAGGGAATTTATGCCGCCCTTCATTCTCCAAAACCGGTTTTTCTCGCTTATTTTGGCAGCAGAAGGGGAGCGGGAACCTTCTTGTGTAAAATTTAACGGAACTCTAACGTACTATAGACTATTTGCCAACCCGATTTTGTTATAATGCCACCATTAATAGCAGGGCTGGAAGACCACCCTTGCGGAGGCTTTAAATTATGATGCGATTTGACCGATTTACAGAACGTGCGCAGGAGGCTGCTCAACGTGCGGCTGAGATTATCCAGCGCTATGGCCATAATCAGATTGATACGGAGCACATCCTTCTGGCTCTGATCGAACAGCCGGGCGGCGTGATCCCACAGATTTTGGAGAAAATGAACGTCAGCCCAGATGCCCTCGTCGAGCGCCTCGACGCCACCCTGCGCTCAAGCCCCAAAGCTAATATTTTCGGTGGTGGAGCAGGGCAAATTTTCATTACCCCGCGTGTAAAACGTATTATTGACCTTGCCAATGAGGAAGCCAACCGCCTCAAGGACGAGTATATTTCGACCGAACATATCTTTTTAGCGATTTTGACGGAGCGCAATACACCCGCGGCGCGCATTCTTGAATCCGCCGGCTTGACCCGCGACCGGGTCTATGATGCCATCCAGGATTTGCGAGGCGGACAGCGGGTAACCGATCCCCAGGCCGAGACGCGCTACCGCACGCTCGAAAAATATTCGCGTGATCTCACCCAACTGGCGCGCGAAGGCAAGCTCGACCCGGTTATCGGGCGCGATAATGAAATCCTGCGATTGATCCAGATTCTTTCGCGCCGCACAAAGAACAACCCGGTATTGATCGGCGAAGCAGGCGTCGGTAAGACTGCAATCGTGGAAGGTTTGGCACAGAAGATCGCCAACAATGATGTGCCTGAGATCCTTTCAGGCAAGCGGTTGGTGGCACTTGACCTGGGCGCAATGATCGCCGGTTCCCGCTTCCGCGGCGAATTTGAAGAGCGGCTCAAAGCTGTGATCGAGGAAGTCCAGCGCGCACAGGGCGAGGTCATCATGATGATCGATGAACTCCATACGGTGGTCGGTGCGGGCGCCGCGCAAGGCGCCATGGATGCCAGCAACATGCTCAAGCCGGCACTGGCGCGCGGCGAACTGCAAACCATCGGCGCGACCACGCTGGATGAATTCCACAAATATATTGAAAAAGATGCAGCTCTCGAACGGCGTTTTGCGCCCATTTATGTCGAAGAACCAACCGTGGATGACACGATCAAGATGCTGCAGGGTCTGCGCGACCGCTATGAGGCGCATCACAAAGTCCGCTATGCGGACGATGCACTGGTGGCCGCGGCCCGTCTCGCCGACCGGTATGTCACGGACCGCCGCCTGCCCGATAAAGCCATCGACTTGATGGATGAAGCCGCTGCCAAACTGCGTGTAGCGTTGTATTCGATGCCTGCTGATTTGAAGGATATGAAAGCTGAACTCGATCGGCTGCAGGCAGAAGAAGATGCCGCCTCGAACTCCCGGGATTATCAGCGGGCCGCCGAAATTAAAGTGGAACGGTTGCGCAAAGAGGAAGAATACCGGGAAAAACGCGATAAATGGGAATCGGAACACCAACTGGACGAAGTTGTAGACGTCAATGACATTGCGGAAGTCGTCCATCAATGGACGGGCATTCCCGTCAGCCAGATGATGGAGACCGAGGCCACCAAGCTCCTGCAAATGGAGGATCGCCTGCACGAACGTATCATCGGCCAGAACGAGGCCATCCATGCCATCTCGGATGCCATCCGCCGCGCGCGTTCCGGCTTGAAAGATCCATCCCGGCCGATCGGATCATTTATTTTCATCGGCCCTTCAGGTGTCGGCAAGACTGAACTTGCCAAGGCTTTGGCGTGGTTCATGTTTGACGACGAGGAAGCACTGGTGCGCGTTGACATGTCGGAGTATCGCGAGCAGCATACGGTCAGCCGTTTGTTCGGTGCGCCTCCAGGATATGTCGGCTATGAGGAAGGCGGTCAACTGACCGAGGCGGTCCGCCGCCGGCCCTATCGCGTTATATTGTTCGATGAGATCGAGAAAGCCCATCCAGAAGTCTGGAACGCGCTCCTGCAAATATTGGATGATGGCCGCATGACGGACGGCCAGGGCAATGTGGTGGACTTCCGCAATACGATCCTGATCATGACCTCGAACCTTGGAACCGAATACGTGAAGAGAAGCGGCTCCCTGGGCTTTCTCCAGGTAAATACAGACGACGAAGATCGCGAAGCGCACGATAAGATCGAGAAAGCACTCAAAGGCACGTTCCGTCCGGAATTCCTCAACCGTGTCGATGAGATCATTATGTTCTCGCCGCTTTCCATCGAGGAAATGGAGCAGATCGTCGATCTCCAGCTGAAGGAAGTACAAGACCGGCTGACCGAATATCATATCAATGTGGAATTGACCGAAGCGGCCCGCAAGTGGCTAGCCAAGGAAGGGTATGATTCTGCTTTCGGTGCCACGGCCTTTGCGCAGGGCCATTCAAAAGTATATCGAGAGCCCGCTTTCAGTTGAATTGCTCGGCGGTAAATACAAAGATGGCGCCACCGTTCTGGTGGATGTGGACGAGAAGAAGAATCAGATCGTTTTCCATACTGCTCAAGCGGTCAAGAAAGCCAAGCAGCCCGCGACGGCGTAGCCGTGAATTTTTGGGACAGCAATATGACTGCTGTCCCAACTTTTTTAAATCCAAAAACAAGACATTTCAATCAGGGCCACAGTTTTATATGATTCGATTCTACTAATGTGAGATTTAAAGAGTTCAGGTACCATCGGGGGATTGGATGAAGGAAAGATTTCATGGATCAAGCAAAACCTCAATCTGCCAACCGTAGGGCGATCACTGTAATTAGTATCGTGTTGGGCTGTCTGTGTGTGGCGGTGTTGGCCCTGGGAGGATATGGTTATTATTACATCACTCGCAATATAAACCTTACACGGGTACTAGCCGGCCAACCGAATAATGGCAGCACCGAACAAACGCCTGTCCCGGTAACACGCCCGCAGGTCGATTTGATTCCGACCGATACAGTGAGTATACTGGACCAAACCGTTATACCCGATAATGACCCATACGACTTGGCATGCCGGATCGAGAATATTTGCAGTGTAGCGCATACGTTGCCCGCGCCTACGACACCTTTCAAAGTAGGCGATCAGCAGAAATTCTGGGTCAGTAACGTGGATACCAATCAAAATTTTCAGATCGATGCGACTCTACGATACATTACCCCGCATTCCTATTTCTGGGCCCAGAACAGTGTCGACCTTAACGCGGGGGATATGAAAAGCCTGATGGATACTTTCGAGAACAAAATATATCCAACCGATCGTGAATTCTTCGGCAGCGAATGGACCCCCGGTGTGGATAACGATCCGCACGTCTACGTTGTTTATACACACGGCACCGGTGCTTCCAACGCCGGTTATTTCTCATCGCCCGATGAATACAACCCGCTGGTCCACAAATATTCCAATGGACACGAAATGTTTGTCTTCAATGCTGATAATGTTTCACTTGGCGATCCGTATACGTACGGCACGTTGGCGCATGAATTCCAGCACATGATCCACTGGAACCTCGATCACAATGAGGATACATGGATGAACGAAGGCTTTTCGATGCTGGCTGAATATCTCAATGGATATCCAGCCTACTTTGACCACGATTATATAAGTAACCCGGATCTCAACCTTACAGACTGGTACCCGGACCCCGGCGCGAACGGTCCCCATTATGGAGAGTCGTTCCTCTTCCTGACCTATTTTCTTGACCGGTTCGGTGACAAGGCCACGCAGGCACTTGTCAAGGACCAGGAAAACGGTCTGACCAGTGTGGATGATACGCTCAAGGGTTTGAACATCATCGATAAAGAAACCGGCCAACCGATCACAGCCGACGATGTGGTCATGGACTGGATGGTGACCATGTATTTGAAAGACGGTTCCGTGGGCGACGGACGTTACGTGTATCATAACTATAAAGATTCACCCCAGACTTCCGCCACCGAACAAATTGATACCTGCCCGCAATCTCTGCTTGACCGCTCGGTCAATCAATATGGTGCGGACTATATCGAGGTTGCCTGTACCGGCGACCATACACTTTCTTTTCAGGGCTCAACTGCAGCCAGGCTCCTGCCCTCTGATCCGCATTCTGGTAAGTACGCTTTTTGGTCAAACACGGGTGATGAGTCGGATATAACCCTGACACGCGCATTTGATTTTTCAAATGTGAGCATTCCGATTAATTTTTCCTACTGGACCTGGTATGACCTCGAGGCCGGATACGACTATCTCTACCTGGAAGCCTCCACAGATGGCACACATTGGGACATTGTCAAGACGCCGTCCTGCACCGATAAAGATACTTCAGGCAACTCATATGGCTGCGGTTACACCGCCAAAAGCGGCGGCGGTGACACGGCCAAATGGATCCATGAGAATGTCGATCTTTCAAACTATTTAGGTAAAAAAATTCAACTGCGCTTTGAATACATTACCGATGCAGCCGTGGAGGGAGAGGGGATGCTGCTTGACGATGTTTCCATTGATGCGGTAAATTACAAGTCTGATTTTGAAGATGACGACGGCGGCTGGAACCCCGACGGCTTTGTCCGCATCGAAAATACCCTGCCGCAAACATACCGCCTGGCCCTGATCCTGAAAGGAAATAATAAAACCAGCGTCCAAAATATTGCAGTCCAGACTGATCAAACAGCAGATATTTCACTTTCACTGAATCCCGGCGAGAGCGCAGTTTTGGTTATAACTGGTACACAACGTTTTACGCGTCTGCCTGCCGGGTATACAATCGAGATCAAATAAATCCATGAGGAAACATGCCAACTGCACCAAAATCGCAAGTGTTTAAACTAGACGACCTGGTTTCGTATCAGGAAGGTTCAGTAGTAAGCCGGCAGATCACAAAAGCAGAGGCTGGCAACGTAACACTTTTCGCCTTCGATGCCGGGCAGGAATTGAGCGAGCATACTGCGCCCTTCGATGCGCTAGTCCAGCTTTTGGACGGGGAGGCGGAGATCAGTATCTCGGGCCAGTCTTATGCTTTGAGCGCCGGCGATGCAATTGTGATGCCAGCCAACCAGCCGCATGCCGTCAGAGGAACGAAACGTTTCAAGATGTTATTGACCATGATCCGTGTCTAAACAACCCGGCTACGTTAACGAAGATTATCTAAAGGCCGCTGCTAAACTCCTGCGCTCATTCAAGCAGCGTACCTATGACCGTATGCAAATCCATCCAGGTGATTCGGTCTTGGATGTTGGTTGTGGAGCGGGGGCCGATATGATTTCGCTCAAGACCCTCGTTGGCCCTTATGGTCGAGTCGTTGGCGTGGACTACGACCGCGAGATGCTATCCCACGCCAAAGTTGGAGCGGAAGCCGCAGGTGGTGGAGAGCACTTGTTCCATATCTGCTCGGACGTGATGAACCTACCCTTGTTGTCAAACGTGTTCGATAGCTGCCGGAGTGAACGACTTTTTCAGCACTTACCACAGCCCGAACCTGCTTTCGCCGAAATGCTGCGTGTAACGAAGCCGGGAGGCCGCGTAGTTGTCCTTGACGCGGACCACGGCACTTGGTCTGTGGATACGCCGTACAAGGATATCGAGCGCCGCATTACACGTTTCAAGGCGGAAAACTATGGGCACAATGGTTATGCAGGACGACAGTTATACCGGTTGTTCCGCCAAGCCGGTTTGAAGGACATAATCTGCGAAATCATCAGTGGATATTTCACAGATTATGAGCTTGTCCGCTTTATGTTTATGCTGGACGAGGTTGAGCCTGCAGTCGTAAAGGCCGGTGTTGTCAGCCAGGAAGAACTTGCACTTTGGCGCAGCAGTCTGGAAACTGCCGCACGCAATGGTTATTTCTTTTGTTCGGAAAGTATGGTCCTGGTGGCCGGGCAGAAGTAGAATGCAAAATGTTTTGAAGGCAACCTAATTTTATTAAAGAACGAACATTCGAGTTTCTTTTGCCTCGAATGTTCGTTAACTTTGTGCTACGATCAATTTATTGATTGGATAACACTGGTCTTGTCGTTATTTTACTCCGTTCCAGTCTCCGCCGTTGAATTCAGTGAAAAAGACGTCCCGATCCTCTTTTTCTTTGATAGCCTCGCCCGCTTTCTGTGCCATTTGAACAAATTTCCTTGCCTCCGCTTTGTCCCCGTTGACCGCGTAGGCGCGTGCAATGGCTTCGTAGGCATAGGCAAAATCGAAATCTTCCATATCCACCTTATGCCCTTCTAAAAGCTCATAACAAAGCTGCGCATGTTTTAGCGCCCGGACCCCTTCTCCCAGGACTGCGTAGACCCTCGCCAGCAGCCATTGTCCGCGCTGATTGCGGACCTCCGCTCCGGCAGTGCGCCAGTGCGCCAGCGAAGCGTGTGCATAATCCAGCATGCGCTGATCCTCATCCGCGGTACGGTTTTTCTTTTCAAGCAACTCCCAGGTCTTGCCATTGAAATCTATCGCAAAATGGAGCTGAGCCTGGGATAATGTATAAGTTGTCTCTTCAGCCAAGCAGTCCTCCTGAACTTTTCAATATTATACGCTCTTTGTGAAGATGTAAATTCCAGGAGACTGTGCAGTCAGGCCATAGCCTGAAAATCATTGTGTCCTTAGAGTAAAATTGTCTTGTGGTCATATAACGGTCGGGAGCCGACGGTTATACAAAAGAATAACACCTTGAATTGGGCTAACTTTCGAGCCAGGAAGGCCTGATTTGACCAATTATTGACATTGAAAACCGTTGGCGATTGGTGTATAGTAGTTACGTTATTAGGCGGTTTTTACTTGTTTGATAACTCTACGGAATAAAAGCCATGACTGCCGAGGGTAAAATGAACGAGGGACAAGATGATTCCCTTCCTGAAAATGCTTTCCTGATCATTGAAGGTACCAAAGCTGTACCCCTTAACCAATCTGTCATCACCGTGGGTCGTCATCACGATAATCTGGTAGTGATAGACGACCCGCGTGTCTCGCGCCATCATATGGAATTACGGGCCATTCAGGGCCGCTTTATTCTCTTCGATCTGGGCTCGTCCGGGGGCACTTATATCAATGGCCAGCGGACAAGCCAGGCTGTGATCTATCCGGGCGATGTCATATCGTTGGCAGGCGTGAACATCACCTTTGTAAGAGACATTTCGACTTCCAACCCCAGCCGGGGAAATACCACATATTTCGCCAGGCAGGGAGAGCGCGGTACCGCTATTTTCCAGAATCCATTCATAAGTAAAAAGAAAAAGTAAGATCCGTATCCATAGACCAAAAAAGGGGGGGCAATATTCTCTACGAATTCGGTGACCTGCCCGATTAAATATGCAGCGGCATTCCCTCCGCAGCATGTGCGGCTTCTCCCAATACTTCAGAGAGCGATGGGTGGGCATGTACGTTACGAGCGATCTCATGCGGGGTCAGTTCCATCAGATGCGCCAGTGTGAGCTCCGGCAACAACTCGGTTACTTCGGGGCCGATCATGTGTGCTCCCAGAATCTCGCCGTATTTTTCGTCCATCAATATCTTTACCCATCCAGCGTAATCGCCGAGTCCCAGAGCTTTGCCGTTGGCCTGGAAGGGGAAACGTCCGATCTTGAAGTTGTAACCGCGCTCCCTGGCCTGGGCTTCGGTCAACCCGAAAGAGGCGATTTGCGGTTGGCAATACGTGGCGCGTGGTAAAATCTCATAATCGAGCGTTATAGTCTCAGCACCTGCGAGGTTCTCGGCGGCAACGATTCCCATCGCCGAACCGACGTGCGCCAGCATCAGCTTGCCGGTCAGGTCGCCGACAGCGTAAATATTCGGAACACTGGTCTGCATCTTTTCATTGATCTCAACGAAGCCGCGCTCATTGATCTTTACACCTACTTCTTCGAGTCCGAGCCCTTTTGAATTGGGACGAAAACCGATGGCCACCAGGGCCTGGTCGCCTTCGAGCGTTGTTTCTTTCCCTTCTGCACTGACCTTAACTTTTACGCCAGTCTTTGTTGCTTCGACCAACTCTACCTTGTTCCCAACCAGGCACTTGATGCCGCGCTTCTCGAACTCTTTCTTCAACTCTTTTGAGACCTCTTCGTCTTCAAGCGGGACCAAACGCGGAAGCATCTCGACGATGGTCACGTCCACGCCGTAGGAATTCCACACGGTGGCGAACTCGACGCCAATCGCGCCCGACCCGATAATGATCGCCGATTTTGGCAGCTTCTCCTGCAGGATAGCCTCCAGATATGTGACAACCTTCTCGCCGTCCACTTTCCAGGCGCCCGGGACAGCCGCCGTCGCGCCTGTTGCAACGATAATGTTTTTCGCCTTTAGCTCGGTGACTTTTTTATCAGCATCAGTGACCGTCAAGGTTTCCTTTGTTTTGAATTTGGCTTCCCCCATAAAAACAGTGATGTTGTTCTTCTTCATCAGAAAGCCGACGCCTTTGGTCAAGCGGTCTGAGTTCTGGCGCGAACGCTTCACGGCAACACTGTAATCGAACTTCAAGTTATCAAAAGAAAAGCCGAAATCCTTGCCGCGTTCGCGCAGAATGTGAGCGATCTCGGCATTCCGCAGCAGCGACTTGGACGGTATACAACCGACATTAAGACAAACCCCACCCAGCCATTGCTTGTCCACGATGGCGGTTTTTTGTTTCAGTTGCGCGGCGCGTATAGCAGCCACATAACCAGCAGGACCGGCGCCTATAACGACAACATCAAAGTTCTCGGCCATATTTAACTCCAGTGAATAGATGATAGTGATCAGGAAGTAATCTTGCGACCTTACTGCTTCATGTATAAATCTCTACTGATTCGCATACTGCGCCGCAGTACTCTGTAATTGTACTACCCTCCATTCTGCACTATCCGATTTATATTTTTAACCAATGGTAGCATAATCATGCAGATACAAATGGGTGTAGTCTCAAAGCGTGAAGGTTATTGCAAATTATTCTTCAAAAACTCAAACGTTCGCTCCCATGCCAGCTTCGCCGCGATAGGATCGTATTCGGGGCGGTCGTCTTCTACGAACCAGTGACCAACCTTTGGATAGATATGAACCATCACGTCAAGCCCGGCGGTTTTCATGCCGGTTTCCATAGCCCGTACATCCGCCATCGGTTCCCATTCATCATTGTCGCTATAATGACCCAGAATCTTCGATTTGACTTTGTTGAAATCAACATTGTGGGTGCCATAAAAAAGAATTGTCGCCGCGATCTTATCGGGATCGCGTTGCGCGACCTCCATCGACCAAGCCGCACCCATCGAAAAACCGATCACGCCGATCTTTTTCCTTTACGGTTGGGGAGCGAAAGCAGATAATCTTTGGCTGCCATAACTGTGTCACCAACTAATTGCCGGTTACTCTTCTCCATTAAAGTTTTGGCTTCATCAATTGATTTTGCGATCCGGCCATTCCTTAGATCAGGCGCAATGGCAATGAAACCCTGCCCGGCGAGACGATCGCACAATTCTTTAAAGAAAGGCTTTAAACCCCACCAAGCATGTATGACGAGAATCCCCGGGCCGCCTTTGTTCGGGGATGCGAAATAAGTGTTGGGGCTTTCGTGATTGACTTTTAATTGAATAGTTGATTTCTGGACTGGCATAGCAACCTCTTTTCTTATGGCGTAAAGGAATGTTGCCAGAGTATTTGTTTTATTGCAAAAATTAATGGATGATGTTCGCTTGTTATTATGGGTGACTTAAATCCAACGTCTCACACGGGATGAGTAGCTGGTGTACTCATCCATAAATTTTTTCTTTAGATACTCTTCTTCGAAATGAATAACGGCACGTGTAATCGTCAAGAGCAAAAATGGACTAAGCAATAAGCCCCAGAGTGTCGCCGCCAGGAGCGTGAAGCCGAGATAGATCAGCAAGAATCCGAGATAAATAGGATTGCGTGTAAAGCGATAGGGTCCAGTCGTTACCAATGCCGTAGTCGGCTGACTTGCATCGGGCGTTGTGTGAGCATTCCTCATCTGCGAGAATGCCGAGCCAATGAGGGGTATTCCCGCGGCTAGGGCCAATCCGCCTATGATGCGCAAGTTGAACGTCCAGGGTGTAGGGAAGGGGACAGCCCAATTCAGGATCAGCGCGCCAATCAAGTATCCTAAAAAAACCAGCGGAGGCGGAACCATCACTTGTGCATGATCTATATTTTCACTCATAGAAAGCCTGTTCTTTATTTTCTATTCCTAACTCCAATTATCCAGTATCTCTTTGACTTTCATCAGGAACCAATCTGCAGACGCGCCGTCGAGGATACGGTGATCGAACGCGAATGAAAGATAGACCATTGGACGAATGGCAATGGCATCATCCACGACCAGCACGCGTTTTTGGATTGCACCTACACCCAGGATGCCGCACTGCGGCTGGTTAATGATCGGAAAAGCGAACAGTGAGCCGCTGATGCCGTGGTTGGTCAGCGTGAAAGTCCCACCGCGCACTTCATCGGGCTGCAGTTTCCTGACGCGGGCGCGCTCGGCCAGGTCATTAACCGCGCGGGCTGTTGCCAACAGGGAAAGGTTATCCGCGTTTTTAATGACAGGCACGATCAGTCCTTCTTCACCCAACGAAGTCGCCATGCCAATATTGATGGCTTTATGGAGAAGAACCCCTTCCTCGGTCCATGAAGAATTGGTCATGGGATAGGCCTTTAAACCGGCGACAATGGCGGCGATGAAGTAAGCCGTAAAGGTGAGGTTGATCCCTTCGCGTGCGAAAGTTTCTTTATTGGCAGCGCGGTGTGCGGACACTTTGCTCATGTCGGATTCCATTACGGTTAATACATGGGGCGATGTCTTTTGCGACATTGCCATATGTTCGGCGATCTGCCTGCGGATAGTGGAGTGTTTGATAAATTCATCACCGTCTGTTAATGCTGCGATAGGCGCTGGATGCGACCCTTCCGCTTTGCCCAGGGTGTGCATCCGAGCCGCGTTCTGCGCGACCTTGCCGGTCTCTATGAAATCAAGAACGTCGTTTTTTGTAATTCGTCCATTCGAACCGGTGCCATGTACCTGGGATAGATCTACCCCTTGCTCAGCGGCGATCCTGGCAACGATGGGAGAAATGAAACCAATCTCGTTTGCCGGTTTCATTCCTGGCGTCGGATGTTGAAACTTTGATGTTACAGGCTGCTTATCCAATTTTGAACTTTGGACTTTTGACGTCGACGTGCTCAAAGACAAAGGGCCCGTGACTTCCACGTTCTCACCCGCTGCGCCGATAATGGCAAGCAACTCTCCTACCTTTGCAGGCCCTCCTTCGGGCATCTCGATTTTCAGGACAACGCCAGAGGCGGGCGCAGGGATTTCCGTGTCGACTTTATCTGTATTGACCTCAAGCAAAGGCTCCAACTCCCTGACCGTATCGCCAACTTGTTTCAGCCACTTTGTAACAGTGACTTCCTCAACGCCTTCGCCTAACCTCGGTACAAGCACCTTTGTGGCCATAGCTGCTCCTTGTTATTTCACGATGAAGACACCAGGCCGCAAAGAATAACCAGGGATAAAACCCTTTGCCTTCGGTGTCTACGCGGTGAATTACTTTAAGGATGGGTACGTTAATGGGTCTACCTCATGCATCATCTCGTACACTTTATCGAAAACCGTCTCCGGATTGGGCTTTGACCAGTAATCACCGTCGCTCCCATAGGCCGGGCGGTGGGCTGTGCCGCTCAAGGTTCTCGGCTCAGAATCCAGGTAATAGTAGCCACCCTGTTTCTCGATCACTTCCTGGAGCATGTATGCTGAAGTGCCTCCGGGAACATCTTCATCCAAAAACAGAACGCGGTTGGTCTTCTTGAGCGATCCAACGATCCTGCCCTGCACGTCGAACGGCAGGAGAGATTGCACGTCCATGATCTCGGTCTCGATGCCTGCCTTGCTCAGTTTGTCGGCGGCATCGAGCGCAATACGGCAGCACGCGCCGTACGTGACAAGTGTAACGTCCTTACCGGCGCGGATCACTTCCGGTACGCCCAGTGGGAGGGTCATCTCACCGATATTATCGGGCAATTTCTCTTTGGCGCGATATCCATTAAGGACTTCCACCACCAAAGCCGGTTCATCGGCCAGCAGCAGGCTGTTGTAAAAACCCGCAGCGTGAGTCATATCCCGCGGTACGAGTACATTCATACCGCGCACGAGGTGGATAATACCTGCCAAGAGCGAGCCTGAGTGCCAAATTCCCTCCAGGCGATGTCCGCGAGTGCGTACGATGACAGGCGCAGCCTGCCCGCCTACTGTGCGCCAGTGCAGGGTTGCCAGGTCGTCAGACATGATTTGCAAAGCGTAAAGCAAATAATCCAGGTATTGGATCTCGCAAATTGGCCGCAACCCGCGCATCGCCATCCCGATCGCCTGGCCTAGTATTGTGGCTTCACGGATTCCCGTATCCGTAACGCGCCACTCGCCATATTTTTCCTGTAAGCCTTTGAAGCCCTGGTTCACATCGCCCAGTTTGCCAACATCTTCCCCAAATGCAATCAGACGCGGCTCGCGCGCCAGCGCCGCATCGAAGGCGGCATTAATGACCTCGAAACCCATGAGGGTCGGTGAGTCTCCTGAATAAACAGGCTTTACTTCTTTCACTTTCAAAGCACTCTCGTTGTATAAATGCGAACCGTAACGGGTCAGGTTAACCGCCTCCTGCTCATTCTTCCATTGCACCAGCACCTGCCTGGAGGGGTTCTCTTCTGTGCGCAGGACTCGCAATGCTTCGTGCGCGGCGGCATGGATGTCACGCCGCAGCGGTACCGGCACGGTGGCCAGCCGTTCTTTGATGTCAATCAACTCGGAGGCGTGAGACGAACTGCCGGCGATCTCGTCGAGCATGTCCATCACCTGGCCGCGTTCCGCCAAAATCGGGTTGAGATATTCCATCCAGGCAGTTTTGCGGATATCTTCTACAGCCTCGTAATCCTCTTTTTCCCAGGCGGCTAATTCTGTTTCCGTTGCAAGCCGGGTCTCGATCATCCAATCACGCATTTTGCGGATACAATCGAACTCATGCTCCCATTTGAGTCGCTCGGGGCTCTTGTATCGTTCATGCGACCCGCTGGTGCTATGACCTTGTGGCTGGGTCAGATCAGTGACGTGGATCAGTCCAGGGATGTGATAATTGCGGGCGGTATCTGCGGCTTTTTGATAAGTCTCATTCAGCGCGGGATAGTCCCAGCCGGGCACCTGATAGAGGTCATAACCGCGCTCGCAATCTTCCTCGAGGCAGTCGTCGCGTTGAAATCCCTGCAGGATCGCGTAGATATTTTCCTTCACCATCTGGAACTGATTGGGGACGGAAATGCCGTAACCGTCATCGTACACAGTGATGACGGCCGGGGCCTGCAAAACGCCGATGGCGTTGACCGACTCCCAGAACATTCCCTCAGCAGTAGATGCATTACCGATTGTGGCAAAGACCACTTCGTCGCCGTCGTGTGAGAAGTTTTTAAATTTCTTAAGCTCTTTGAGTTTGCGGTAGACCACAGATGCATACGCCAATCCTACTGTGCGCGGCATCTGTGTGCCGGTCGGGGAGACATCAGCCGCGGTGTTATACATTTCGGTTTGATTTTTCCATGACACCGTTGGCGTTGATAAAGCGCGAAGAAAAATGAGCATTCATGCTGCGGCCGCCTGTGTCCGGATCAGCCTCCAGGTCGGCATGGGCATATAGCTGGGCGAACATCTGCTGGATGTTCATTACGTCCAGCATCGCCATCCATGTCTGATCGCGATAATAGCCTGAACGCCAGTCGCCTTTGTGGAAGACACGACCGATGGCGATGTTTACCAATTCCTTGCCGTCGCCGAAGATGCCGAACTTGGCCTTGCCGCTGAGGACTTCACGGTGGCCGATGAGGCTGGCTTGCCGCGATTGGTAGGCGAGCCGGTAATCTTTAATAATTTCGTCTTTATCAAGATCAAGGGGAATCACAACAGTACCCTTTGTTTTGGGCATGTCTTTCTCCAATTAAGAGTTGATTGGGGGGATTATAGTACAGAACAAAAACGGTTGCGAAAAGCAGAAATATATATGTCTAGTAGATTGCGTTTATATTTCCAGGCGCTTATTATGAAGGCTGTGAAATGTCACATTATTCAACAGGTGGCCGATTTTTGGGATATGGGGACGGCGGAGCAGGGTGAAGTATCACCCTGCTCCGCCGGAACCGACGAATACTTTCAAACGCTGCCCCCCTTATTTTATTCTCTCGGCCACCAACTCAGCTACATCCTTAACCTCAACAGTACCGCCATCGGCTTTCGAGGCGTCAGACATCATTGTCAGGCAGAATGGACAGCCTACGGCCAGAGTTTCCGCCCCAGTGGATTTAGCTTCTGCGAAACGTGTCTCGTTTACGCGTGTAGTGCCGTTCTCTTCTTCCTTCCACATCTGTGCGCCGCCCGCGCCGCAGCAGAAGGATTTTTCAGCATGGCGCGGCATTTCAACCGTTACCAACCCGGCGTTATGCAACGCATCGCGCGGGGCGTCGATGATCTTATTCTGACGGCCGAGATAACACGGATCGTGGAATGTCACTTTTAACTGATCGTTGCTTACCGCTAACTGCAGCTTTCCCGCACCCACCAGCTCATTGATCAACTGCGTATGGTGAATGACCGTGTAATTCCCGCCAAAGGCCGGATATTCATTCTTCAGGGTATGCAAGCAATGCGGGCAAGTGGTCACGATCCGTTTGGGTTTTATCTCGTTCAGGATCTCCACATTCGCCGAAGCCAGCCCGAAGAAGATATCTTCGCGGCCTGCCCGCCGGGCTGAGTCGCCAGTGCATTGTTCGTTCTGTCCGAGCACAGCATAATTCACGCCTGCCGCGTTCAATATTTTGGAAAATGCCTGGGCCGTCTTTTGGGCGCGCACATCCGTAGCTGGAGCGCAGCCCACCCACCACAGGATCTCAGGCTCCGGATTTTTCTCGATCGTGGGCACATTCAACCCTTCGGCCCATTTCATCCGGTCGGCTTGCGAAACATTCCATGGATTGGCATTGCGCTCCATGCCCTTGAAAGCGGTCTCCAACTGCTTCGGGAACTTGCTTTCCATCATCGAAAGATTGCGGCGGATATCCAGAATGTCGCGCATGGGTTCATTGCCCACAGGGCAGATGTCCACGCAGGCACCGCAGCTTGTGCAGGCCCAGACTGCTTCTTCCGAGATCATATCCAGCATTGGCACATCCACGCCACCGCCTCCGTTCAGATGATAACGTTTGTTCACTTCCAGCGCAGCCGGGCTGAGCAATTTGCCGGTATTGTACGCGGGGCAGACTTCCTGGCAGCGGAAACACATGATGCAGGCGTAGCTGTCCATGATCTGTTCCCAGCCAAGGTTTTTCATGGTCGCTGCGCCGAACTGCTCGATCGAAGTGTCGTCGAGATTGATGTAATTTAACTCCCCGATCGAACGACGCTGCGGTTTCATCCAGATGTTCAAGGGCGCGAAAAACAAGTGAATATGTTTAGAATATGGAAAATATGGAAGGAATGCAACCACCGCGCCGAGCGATAACCAGACCATGGCATGCTCACCAATGAGCAGTGATTTCGGAGCCACGCCGGACCAAAGCCTGGACATTAATGAAATAGTTGGCTGCCATTTGTCCTGTATCCCATTCAATGCCAGATAAAAGGATTCACCCAGATAATGGGCGGCGTTGTGGACAAAAATAAATGCCGCAACGATGGCCGAATCGCGCGTAATACCAAAACGTGCTTTTGGGTTGAGCAAAGTCGTCTGGCGCGTGGTAAGGATCGCGGGACGCAGGATGAAACGGCGGATGGCCATCACGATGATCCCAATGATGATCGCCACGTTAGCTATGTCCGCCAATAAGCGATAGGCATCCCCAAACAATCCGGTTTGATTAAGAATGCTAAAGCCCGTATAGCTGTAGACCAGGTCCGAAAGGTTGACGAGCAGGAAGACTAGAAAACCCCAACCGATAAGGGCATGCAGCAAACTGGGCCAGAAACGAAAACGAAAAACCGGCTTGAAAGAAATGACTTTACCCAGGGCCTCAGGGATGCGTTTGATCGCAGCCTTCCAGTCTGGTTTCCCCTGACCGTTTGAAATGATCCTAACGATCCGGTCGATGCCTCGATAGGTGAAGTAAAGTGAGATGATTGTCCCGACGGCGAAGATGATTTTTTCAATGAGGGTGAACATATGTCTCTCCGTTGCCCTGCTCGTCTCAGCTTGGATTCGCGAAAAGAAGCACCAAACCGCCGAAAGTCAGCAGGAGGGCGATAAACCCATTTATGATCGTTCCGTGCCGCAACCTAGATGTCATGACCCCCGTAAAAAATGGAGTCCGCTTTCATTATAGCGGACTCCATTCAATGCGTGATTACTTTTTCTTTGTGACATTCTTCTTAACCTGATTAGATTTACTCGTCTTCGGTCTAGTCGCCTTCCTTTTGACCGCCCGGCGGGTGCCGTCTGGCGACTTGGATGCTACCGGCCTGCCGACTGTGGCCTGACTTTGTTCCTTCAAGCTTTCCAATATCGTCAGGTCCTGATTCAGGTTGCGCGTGCGGATGAAGAGGCTGACCAAATATAGGATTATGAGGATAAAAAAAATCGTATAGCCAGCGATCATGTATGTGGAGGTGTTTGGAGGTGTGTCCTGGATAAACATGGTCAGCTCCTACTGCATATTGTTTAATTTAAGTTGTTCCACTTTCGATGCCAGATACCCCATTCGGATTCGGTTCCAGAAAAGGTCAATGAAGATGACGCTAAAGGTGAATAGAGCAAACATAAAGGCGACAAGCATTCTACTAGTCATATCGAAAGTACCCAGTGCGTTGGGATCGCCGCTGCCAATGACAACGGGATGGATCGTGCGGAAGAGTCGAATTGCAAAGAATGTGATCGGTGCGCTGAAAGAACCTATTATCGTATAAACGGCGCCAAAACGGGCGCGGCGGTCCGGGTCTTCGATGCCCTCGCGCAGCATAAAGTAAGCAATGTAAATGAGTTCTGTGACCGCGGCGGTGGTGAGACGCGGATCCCACGTCCACCATGTGTTCCAGATGGGGCGGGCCCAGATGGAACCCAGCACGATAGTGATGAAGAAGAAGACCAGGCTGATTTCAACGGCGGACACTTCGACAATGTCCCATTTCGGATCTTTGGTAACCAAATAGACGATCCCGGTCACGCCTGCAGCAATAAATCCCAATAGGGCAGTCCAGGCGGTTGCGACATGAAAGTAGAACACACGTTGGACTTGTCCCATCTGAAGCTCTTCCGGAGCATAGAGGAGGGCCAGATAGACGGCCACTGCCAGCAGCAGGACGGAAACGATATCCAATATTTTCAGGGTTGTTGATTTAGCTTGCATGATATCTCCTTCGGTTCGTGGATAACATTATTCTTCAACCACAAAATCAAATACCATGTATGCAATGGCGATAAAGATCAGGTCATAAACTAGCAAGAGATTCATCCACGGCAGGATGTTGCCCATGGAATCGCCCGTAAGGTATCCGCCGCTCGCTTTTACGGCAGCGATCAAAACCGGGATTACCACCGGGAACAGAAGAATGGGGAGCAGGACATCCCGTGTGCGCGCCTGGATAGCCATGCTGGCGAGTAAAGTCCCGACCACTGTGTAACCAATGGAACCGAGCAGAATGACAAGCAGTAGACCGGGGTTGAATAGATTGATATTATATAAGAACGAATAAATCGGAAGCACGATCGCTTCGACGATCAGCATAAAAGCGAGATTGCTGATCGCTTTTCCAAAGTAGATGGCGGTGCGGTCGACCGGCGCCAACAAAAGGCCGTCGAGACAACCCCGATCTTTTTCAACAGCCATCGAGCGTCCGAGACCCAGGGTACCGGCAAAAGCGAAAGTGACCCACAACACACCCGCGGTCACCGATTGCCGAGTCTTGATATCCAGCTCAAGGGCAAAGTTAAAGATCAGGATAACGAGCAGGGAAAAGACCAACATGGCTGAGAAAAGCTCGCGCGAGCGCAGTTCAGCGGCCAAGTCCTTCCAAACGATGGCGAGCGTGGCCTTCAGAAAACCTGGTACCGCATGTGCGGGGTGTTCTGCATCGGACTTTGAATTGTTGGCGGTCCTGGTAGTCATTGTATCAATTTGCCAGAGCATTTTTGTAAAATGATAACAAGGTGGTTTTACCGATTTCTTTCCGAGTTGCCGAGGCGGCGATCACACCGCGCGTTAGAATGTCAAAACGTGTGGCTACATCTTCGGCACGCCCCAGGTCGTGCGAGGTCATCACCACGGTGCGGCCCTGGATAGCCACCGATTGTAATATGTCATCAAGGATTGCTGATGCATCCTGGTCGAGACCTGTGTAAGGTTCGTCGAAAAGCAACACATCAGGATCGTGCAGCACTGCGCGCCCAATCGCAAGACGCTGCTGCATACCGCGCGAAAATGTGCGCACCAGATCGCGCCGGCGAAGCTCAAGCCCGACCATTTCCAGCATTTCGGTAACACGTTCATCGAGGCGAAGAACCCCATACAAGCGTCCATAAAAGCGCAGGTTTTCCTCGGCCGTCAGATCTCCATAGAGCAAAGGTAAATGAGATACGATTCCCAGCCTGGCCCGTATTGACGCGGCCTGGTGCGGCAGCCGAAACCCTGCAATATAAACTTCACCCATGGATGGATGGGACAACGAAGCCAATATGCGCAGGAAAGTCGTTTTCCCCGAGCCGTTCGGACCCAACAACGCCACAAACTCGCCAGGCTGGACGTTAAAGTCCAGTCCCCGCAAGATGGTCTTCAAGCCGAAACGTTTGACGAGGTGCCTGACTTTAATCATCACGAGTCTCAGTGAGGCGGCTCATCCTGTTCAATTCATTTCTTTGATAATATCTTTCAATTCAGTCCGTCGCCTTTGATATGCCTGATCTGATATTTTACCAGCGCGATGCAGGTCGTCCAGCGCAAGAATGGCGTCCATCACTTCGTCGGTCGATTCGAATTCGGCTTCGACCACCTGGACTTTCTTGATCCGCCGGTCGCGGAAGAAAAGATATACACCGGCGACGATCAACAGGCTGCCCAGAGCTTCTCCGCCAATCAAGATTCCCTGGCGCGGATCGGGACCCGTCGCAGAGCTGACAGTGGGTTGACCGGTAACCGAGAAATCCAATGGTTCGTCGGCCTTCAGATCAGAGGCGGTAAACTCCTGGTAATTGTTATTTTGGATGACTTGAATGCCTTTATTCTCCAGTTTTTTGCCATCCACATTCATTCCATCTGGAACGAGCAGGACCAGGGACGGAACATCAATTCCGAAAGGTTGATCGATCGCCAGCTTATTATCATAAGGCATATTAAAGAAAGCGATGATCGAGTAGGGAGTGGCCGTGGGAACCACGGCGATGCCTTTATCGGCGGTTACGAAGGGGGCGCTATCCTGTCCGGCCTGGTAACCTACGTTTTGAGCGCCATCGGGTAATTTAATAAATGGAAGGGAAGTGCCATCTGTTGATATGACAACAGATTTATCGCTTGAATTTGAGAAAGAGAATATCTCAAGGATTTGTACCGTACCGACCGTAGCGAAGTCGGTGTATATATGGACTTGAGTGAACGTTAACAGGCTGAGATCGCTGCTTGAATCGTACAATTTTATGGGCGGCAAAACGATCTCGGTTGTGCCTGATTTGGCCGCATCGAAGGCGGACTGATATTTGATGCCTGCGTATTCCACTTCCGCCAGGAAAATACGGTTCTCCGGCATGGCAACGTTTTCAAATTTGTATGAACCGTCGGATGCAGTTGTGCCAGCCAGGGTAAGGACTTCTTGAGGGCCGCTGGTTTGGTCTTGCGCGTGATCGAATCCATGCAGGGTGACCGTCAAATTCTCAGCCTGGGCCCCACCCGCCATCTGGACGCTGCCGCTGACTGTTCCAATCCCCGTCAGCGGACTTCGACCCGGTGGTTGACGAGGAATTGGGTGCAGCTCCGGGAGTTCCATTTTCACTCGGGGGCATGTCCGTCCCGGCTGCAGATTGAGTTGAAGCGGCAGCCACTTCGGGAGCTGTTGCAAATGTCAGGGTCCGTAGATAGGCGGCAACGTCAAAAGCTTCATCATCTGTAAAGTTTTTTCCAAAGGCGGGAATATCGCTCGTGCCGTTTTTGATGATCTTTACAAGGTCTGCTTCAGAGAGCGCCGCCATCCTCGTTTGATCGCCGAATTTTCCGGTGCAATCTCCGCAATCGGCTTCGAAGAGCGACTTGCCCTGCGCGAGTTGATCGGTGGTGGTATGAAGCGTTAATACATACGAGATGACATCCCAGCGTTCCTGGTCGGTCAAAGCCCCCACAAATGGCGGCATAAAACGATCAAGATTACCCTGCGTAACCACTTTGAACCATTCTGCAGGTGACGCCGTACGTCCGACTTCAGGCAAGCCAATGCCTGGAACCGTGACGGGCAACTGCATGCTTTGCGGTCCGTCTCCGAGACCTTTATCACCGTGACAGGCAGCGCAGTTCTGGGCGAAGATGGTCGCGCCGTTTTGTACGTCGGGAGCGGAAGCGGGATACAAAGCGCCGAGTGTAGGCATCGGTGTAGGCGAGACGTAATTGGGAGGAGGAGTAATATCGGAGGCAAGTGTAAAATTGCAAGCCGCCAGGGTTAAGGTTGCCAAAGATATTACAAATAATGGGCGAAATTTCATGTGTTCCTCAAACAGACTTCGCGCAATAGATTTCCAAAGGCCGAAGCCAATAACATTCGATATCTATCTCAAAGCCTTGCCGCAGTGGGGACAAAACAAATCCGTAATCAAAACAGATTTTCCACAGCGCGGGCAGAATCCGGCCGATTTTGTTTTACGTGCTTTGCGACGTGCGGCCAGCATCGATTCTATCTCGTCGTCGGTGATTGGCTCTGATCTAGTTGACGTGACTCTGCCCGATTCGTCGGCTTGACGGGCCGCGGCAGCTTGCTCCAAACGAGATTCTGCCGTTGCGCTTTTCTGTGCTTTCTTGGGAAAAGCATTGCCGGATGACGGGTTGGGAGTAAGGTGATCCAGCTTCTTCAATATGCCGGCGCCGGTTTGCAGCAGTTCGGCGCGCTGAACAGGATAGTCTTCTTCAGGAATTTTGCCAAGTTTGAAGTCAAAATCAAGTTCCTGCAGGGCAGTGATGATGCGATCACGCTCGGCCATCAGGGAGGAAACTTCCTGTGTCTCCTGCAAGACGCGCCCTGTATGATTGCTCATCAGAGGCGCGCCCAGGTATAAGCCCACGCCCAAAAGAAGTGCGATGAGCAAAAGAATTACACCGAGATCCATGACCCCTCTCCTAGTTCAGCATTGGATCAATGATGGATTTGATCTGGTCCACGGAAGAGAATGGACCAACCTGCACGTATCGCAGCACACCGGTCTGGTCTATGAAATATGTTTCCGGCACGCCCTTGATTCGAAATAACTGTGAAACCTTCGTACCGAGATCGGGTCCATTAGGGTAGGTGATGTCGAACTTTTCGAGATAGGCGCGCGCTTCGGGTTCCGTATCCACGTAATCCATGCCGATAAAGACTACCCGGCCATTTCCTTTGTAGTATTGCCAGGCCGATCTAAGGTCGGCGGCTTCTTGTTCGCAGGGTTTGCACCAGGACGCCCAAAAGTTGACCATCACCACTTTACCGTTCAGGCTTGAGAGACTGGCTTGCGCCTGGTTGTTGAGCTCATAGCCGGTGAACATCGTCATCGTGAAATTGTTGAGTCTGTCCCCGGGCTGTACCGTTCCCTGCTGGGAGCGGTTGAGCGTGACGGCAACGATAACGAGCAAGCCAGCGAATACTCCCCAGATGATGATCTGTACCCAGAGGGGACAGCGCGCCGGCTGGGGGTCGGAATTGTATTATCAGTCATGCAATCTCCAGTGAACTGTACCGCGGGTCGGTTTCCTGACGCCGCAGTACAGTTATTTTATTTCCTTTTCCTTAGTTCTTCCTCAAGGCGCATGACATAGTCATCTTTTGGCGCCTCTTTCGTCGAGGATTCGCCATCGCCCGCCGTTGAAATTGTTTTGGTGAAATCAGCGGCAGGTTTCGTCCACATCTTCATGGCGCGCAGCAGCAGGATTGCCCCTGCCAGGATGATCAATGGCGGCAGAATATACACCAGCCAGTTAAGTCCCGTACGAGGCGGCTCGGCCAGTACGCGCACGCCGTATTGGACTACAAAATATTGCTTGATCTGGTCTTCCGTCCAGCCCTGCGAGAGCTGCTGACGGATCAGATCGCGCCACTGGCGGCAGGCCTCGGTTGGACACACGTCAAGTGGTGTGTTCTCGCAAACCGGGCAATACAATTGATGCGCGATGCGATTGACTTCATCGTCAGAGGGTGTTGGCTGCTGGGCAAGGACAGTCCTGGTTTGTATAAGAGCCGAAGCAAAAAACAGTACAAAATAGACAATGCATAAAGACCGCCGTAGTTTCATGATTTTCTTATACGGATCACTCTCTACATATTATGGATCAATCGGCTGCGCTGGTCTGTTCCGCGCGGTGCGAACGTTCCCGGACATATTCAAGCTCGCGGTCGGGCCAGGCCGCGACCAGGATTCCGAACAAGAACACCAATGCGCCAATCCAAAGCCAGTTGATCAATGGATTGACAAAGATTTTGAAAGTCGCACCGTTGGGTGTCGCCGGCTGCCAGTCGACGAGTAGAACGTAGAGGTCATCCTGTCATGGTGGAGCGTTCACCGGGGATGGTCATGTTCTGCTGCGCGTCGGGATAATAGTCGATGCGCGGATGGAGCTCACCGAGATAATTGCCCTTTTGATCGTATACGCCAACTACTGCGCGCGTTACCTGCCTGTTATCCGGTCCATTGAATTGAGCGATCAATTCATATTTGACCGTATAGTTGCCCAGTTTGAGCGAACCGTTCACCGGTAAGGTGCCCTGGGTCTGGATCTGGAAAAGATTGATGCCCAGGATGCCAACTGCCATCAGCATCATGCTGATGTGTATGATGTAACCGCCGTACCGTCTGCGGTTACGACTGATAAGGGTCCATAATGCGGTAAAGAAGTTTTCGTTCTGCGCTTTCATACGTGCCAATGGCTCCGCGCCAAAATTCCTGAAGTGTAACCAACAGCACCAGGGCCACCAGGAAGAAGCCAATCAATGCAATAGTGTTCTTCGTATACGTGAAGAATAAAACGACGGTGATGAGCAGTGCGGCAAGCGCGGATTTCCACAGGGCGTGTCCGAGGGTTTTGACCGTCGAATGTCCCCAGGCCGAGAGCGGCGCGACCCCCATCAATAACATCAAGGTCGCGAAGAGCGGGGCAGTGGCCCGATCATAGAACGGCGGCCCAACGGTCACGGTTTGACCCGTTACAAGTTCGAGAAATGAGCGGGAAGATCACACCCCAGAAGCATACGACCAGGACGCTGATAAATAAAAGATTGTTGAGCAGGAAAAGCGCTTCTCGTGAGAGCAGGGATTTCAATTCCGTCTCTCCGCGTAATTGGGGCCAGCGATAAATGACAAGGCCGATCGATGAAGCAAACGTAACGCCGATGAAAACGAAGAAAGCGGGGCCGATAGCGCTCTGCGCGAAAGCATGCACGGAGGAGAGCACGCCGGATCGGGTGAGGAAAGTGCCGAAGATGACCAGCGCGTAGGTCAGGATGATAAGGATCATGTTCCACTGTTTGAGCAGGCCGCGCTTCTCCTGGATCATCACGGAATGAAGGAAGGCCGTGCCGGTCAGCCAGGGCATCAACGCAGCAATCTCAACCGGATCCCAGCCCCAGAAGCCTCCCCAGCCCAACACATCGTAGGCCCAGCGGCTGCCCAGAACAAGCCCAAACGAGAGGAAGAGCCAAGCCCACAAAGTCCAGCGGCGTGTGATGCGTATCCAGCGGTCATCGGTGCGGCCGGTGATGAGAGCGGCTATCGCGAACGAGAATGGAATAACAAATGAAACAAAGCCCAGATACAACATCGGCGGATGGATGATCATACCGGGGTGACGGAGCAGAGGATTTAGGCCGAGTCCATCGGCGGGGAAGAGAGGTATTGTGTTCAACGGCGCGAACATGCTGGTGAGGACCTGACCATCGAGAGTCTGCCAATAGCGGGCAAAAGGATTTTCGTAGAAAACGACGAGACCCAGGAAGAAAGCCGTTGTGAGCGATGTGACCACAATCACCCAAGGCAGGAATTCACGGTCGCGATCCCACTTGCGCAGTGTGACCAGCGATGCAAATGCGGACATCAACCATGACCAGAAGACCAGGGAACCGGCCTGTCCACCCCACCAGGCGGTGATCTTCAGATAGGTCGGCATCTCACGGCTGGTCACCGAATAAACGAAAGAGACCTCGAAGTGATTGGTGATCAGCAGATAGATAAGCGTAGCTGCAGAGAGGGTGATGAGCGGCCATATCAACAGCATCGCACGTCGGGCAAACTCGACCATTCCAGCGGAATTCGTCCGGTCGCCATAAACCGCTGCGCCAACACTGTACAAAGCTACCATGAAAGCTACGACTAAAATCCCATATCCAAATTCAGCCAACATCCAGAACTCCTTATATAAATAAAGCCTGACGGAACTGGAACCCGTCAGGCAAGGTTATGCTCAACCACCGGTTTGCTGCGGTACGGCTTCCTGATACTTGGACGGGCATTTGAGCAGAAGTTCGTCCGCGTGGAAGACTCCGTCCGTACCCAGCTGGCCGGTCATGATGGCCTGCGCTTCATTCTTGAGCAGGTCGGGTTTTGGACCGGTATAAACTATTTTGATGCGCGACCGGTTAGGATCGATCACCGCTGCGTGTAAAACGGCAGCCAATCCGCCCTGTGCTTCCACTTCATTGTTATCGCCCGTAACATTTGCGACCTCAAAGCTCAACGTCAGCGTCTGTGGGTCATATTGGATGGTGTCGCCGACAACCGCGCCTGAAATACGCAAATTTTTGCCGACGACACTCTGGCCTTGGGCCTTGAGTTCATCGATCGTCATGAAGTATTCGGCGTTCGCTTGTGTGGACGAAACAATTAAATAGACGACAGCGGCCAAAATAAGCACTCCACCGATGACGAATTTCTTGCGTCCCATTTACTGCCTCCAATTCCAACAAAAAAAACACTCGATCATTTCATTCTACATGCCGAGATTAATATATGCTGAAAATGACATCGGACAGAAGTAATGAAATCCCACCCGATTTTATCCCATTTGCTCCGAGGCGACATTTTGCCTCCACAATACCCTCCGGCTCACGATTATTCTGCCAGCCTGAGCTTGGTTCCGCATACACGGCAGAAACGATCGCCGACCCTGGCACGTGCGCCGCATTGGCTGCAATATACACCGCTTTCTTTTTCATTACCCCCCACGGCGTGACCTCGTTTGCGCCTGGGGGATTTTCCACCCCGGCTCGATTGCCAGAAGAATACGACCCCCCCCAGGATCAAGGCAAGGCCAAGCCCGCCGAAAACATAAGGTAAATAATTTGCCAACACCAAGCGCCCCGGCGTGTTGGAGCCAACGGGTTGGGACGGCTGTACAGATGGCTGGGATACGGTTAAATTATCCGTGGTTTTTGTGTAGTTCACCTGCAGTACAAACTGTTGGCCTGCATCCCAGGGGCCAAAATCTTTTATCAAAAAATCCGCTCCGTCCGCGTTTTGGGTCGATTTCATTATTGGGTTCGTGATTATATTGTTCGTGTCGACCGGCACGCGTACGCTGACGGTGAGGTCATCCACCGGGTAATCGCCCGCCCATAAATAAGTGAAATCCCGCCGCCCTCCTGATTTGGATATCGGCTCGTAATATTCGAGATGATACGTTACCTGGCTCTGTATCTGAATGATGACTATCTGGCGATCGGTGTCTACAGTCGGTCCGACATAATCTGTGTTGATCAATCTTCCGTCCGTAGTTACCGAAGCGACCGCAACCAGGTTTGCATCTTGTGGCAGCCCAATGGAAACGTTGACGGGCAGTTTGATCCCATCCGGTAATTTAAAATCGTAAATTACCAGCATGCTGGGCTGGTCGTATTCGGGCCACAGTTGTACCTGGAGGGTTGCTAATTTTATAGGTTGCTGTGCTTGTGCGGAATATGGAAGGGTAAATATCCCAAAAAGAAACAGAATAACCAGCCACTTTCGCATGGGCGCCTCCGATTGTTGGTATCCTGTATCTTACCATGCAAGCGGACGGTCATCTGATGAATCGGTGGAGAAATTTAATTATTCGATGCTGGTAGTATTATGTGCTGATTGAACCAGCGCCTGCACAAGCCGCCAACAGACCTGATTGTTCGGCGTAGGGACATTGTTCTGCCGCCCAATGCGGGTGACTGCTCCGCATATGGCATCGATCTCGGTTGGAGCGCCCCGTTGTATATCCTGTAACATGGACGAGTGATTGAGAGCTGTATTGCGCGCCATCTCTTCGACCATGGCCACTGGATTACTAAATGCCAGTTTCACTTTTTCCGATGAGGCCACCTCCGCAGTCTCTTCAGCCAGTGCATGCATCAAAGTCCGCGCGCTGGGTCGAGCAAGCAGTTCACCGTTCGCTACTCTCAGCAAGGCAGTCAGGGGGTTGATGGCAGAGTTTATTACGAGTTTGCCCCAAATCAACGACCTGACATCTTCGACGATTTCCAATTCGAAGTCCGCCGATATTAAGGCATCTCCCAACAGATCGAACCCCGGATGTACTTCGATAGACAAGCTTCCTTCACCCCCTGGTTTGACCAATCCCGGTCCGAGCAAAGTTGCCCCAGTTGTCGTTGTGCCCAGGACAACGCGACCCGCACGCAGCTTGTTTGCGAGGATCTCACGGTTGCCGAGCCCGTTCTGCAATGTCAGGCTGAGTCCGTCCTCTGCCAGGCAGTCTGCCAGTTGGCCCGCCGCCCTTTCGGTTTGCCAGGATTTGACCAGCACGACTGCGTATTTTACGCCCTGGCAGTCTTGTGGATCATCCGTAACACGTACGGGGAACCTTTGTTCGTTGCCCGCAGCATCTACAAGCCGAGCACCATCCTGATCGAGTGCTCTCAGGCCGCTTTGCCAGGTCCCCAACAATGTGACGTCCTGACCGGCCTGGGTCAGGCGCGCCGGCGAATAGAACCGCGAGCGCACCGGTCCCTACGATGAGGATTTCCATATTTTTATTTCTTTTCGATTTCTTTTTGAAAAGCCTGCCACTCCGTGTCGTCCATCTCTACCGAATGTTCGGCTGCCGGGAAAGGAACGACTCTGGACGTCAGTTATATATTCGGTGAAGGCGCGCTGCATATCCGCGTGAAAGTCGGCATACTTCTTGACAAATTTGGGCGTGAAACGCTCGAATAACCCGAGCATGTCATGTGTGACCAGCACTTGTCCGTCGCAACCGCGACCTGCACCAATACCAATGGTTGGGATGGAAAGTTTCTTCGAGATCAACTCCGCCAGGCGTGCGGGGACGGATTCAAGCACGATGCTGAAACATCCGGCTTCTTCCAGCAGGAGCGCATCTTCCAGCAAACGGTGGGCGGCTGGCGCTGTTTTACCTTGTGTACGGAAACCGCCCAACTGATTAACCGATTGTGGTGTGAGGCCCAGGTGACCCATCACAGGTATACCGGCGTTAACGATGGCGCGAATGGCTGCGAGGCGCTCGCGCCCACCTTCGAGCTTGACTGCCTCCATGCCTCCTTCCTGCAGGAAGCGCCCGGCATTGCGGACCGCTTCCTCAGTGGAGACTTGGTAGGACATAAACGGCATATCACCGATCAAAAGTGCGATACTTCGCGCCGCGTGCCACCGCGCGTGAATGATGGAGCATGTCTTCCATGGTAACAGGCAGGGTATTTTGATAGCCCAGCACCACCATCCCGAGCGAATCGCCCACAAGGATGGAATCTATGCCGGCCTGATCCTCCGCCAGCGCGGAGGGATAATCATAAGCCGTCAGCATGCTGATCGGTTCGCCTCGCTCTTTCTTTTGACGAAAGGAACCGGTCGTCACTTTCTTTCGATGAGGTGCAGCCTGGGTCATGGTTGCGGTATTTAAAACGGGAGCAATTGTCGACATGGTACCCTCCAGAAAAATGGTAGGGGCCGTTGGTTGCGGTGTTCCCCTGATCCCCGCAGTGACAGCCTGATTATGGGTTCGTCGTCGCGTTCATAGGATACGCGCGATCCGGGTATTATTCCACAAAAAAAGAATTGCTGCAATCTCCGTTTTGCCCTATAATCAAATCAAGCAAAAATAGGATGCGGTATCTGGATTCGCCGCGTACGGAATCTCACACCTTGGAATCCAAGTTCAGGAGAATACTATGCGTCGGATGTTTGGATTTTTGATCGGGATCATAGTCGGCGCGCTGGTTGGTTCGACGCTGGCGCTTTTGCTTGCTCCGGAAACCGGGGAGAAACTCCGCAACGAGATCCGTACCCGCGGGGAAGTCCTGGTTTCAGACGTCCGTCATGCAGCGGACGCGCGCCGCATTGAACTGACCGATCGGCTTGAGACTCTCCGTTCGCCGCGCTCGGTCCAGAATTAATTATGTGAGTGTTCCGAAAAGACAGGGAACCTGCATTGCCGGGGAACAGTAGAGTTGGTGTGCGCTTAATATTCTTAGCCTTAATGCGGCGCTGCCGTTAAAAATTCCGGCGGTTTCCCCTGGCGATTATGGTCTGATAGAACCCTTCAACCTGCATCATGCAGCGCGAGTACTCGGCGCGCTCGACGATCATTTTTTTGTTCAGGCCTGCGGCATGCGTCCGCAGGTTTTTGTTATCAATTGCTTCGAGCAGGGAGGCTGCCAACTTCTGTGGATTCGTGGCATCGGTCAGCAAACCATTCTCACCAGGTGTGATCCATTCACGGATGGATTCCAGATCTCCTGCAACGGGAAAACAGCCGCAAGCCATGCCTTCCAATAAAGAATTGGGCGTGCCATCATGAATGCTTGGTGAAACGACCACCTGTGCTCGGCGGAAAACTTCCGCCATTTGGGCGTGTGGCAAAGGGGACAGTAATTCGACGGAGCCACCAAGGTTTAATCGTTGGATCCATTGCAAAGCTTGCGACTCGCCGGCCATCGCGGCACAGATGAATTTCGCGTCCGGTCGCTTTGCAAGTACGAGCGCAGCGGCCTGAAAGAAAACATCGTTTCGCACGTAAGTCCGGGCGCCGCGTGGATTGAACACCACCGGTTCTTCCATCGCCATTGACGGTGGAAAAAATATGTCCGTCCGAATACCGCCATTACCTGGCGTGACCAGTTGCGGTCGGGAGGATGTGAAACCCCATTGCTTTCCCAATCGAATGTCGCGCTGGCAATCGGCATGGAGGGCATCCGCGACTCGCATGGTCCACGAAGTGTAATGTCGTGTGAGCGGGTTGGCTGGCGCATGCAGGGTGAAGTCATTGCCCCATACCGAAACGAGCAGGGGCACGCCGGTGTAAGCGTCCGCAGCCAGCATGCCTTCGTAAGGGATCCTCATGGCATGAACGAGATCAGGTTTGACGCGTCCGATGAAACCTCGTAATTTTTGCGAGGCGCGGGAAATGGTCAGCGGACCGAGGAAATGTCTTATTGCTGATAATTGGTTAAGCCGCAGTCCCAGATAGGACATCTTGCCAGACGTTTTTTTTGTATTTGACCTATTGCTGAAAGCCACCGGCGTGATCTCAAGCCCGGCAAGCGGAAAACCTATGGAGCAGGTAAACGGCGATGCCAGATAAACCTCATCGCCTCGTTCGGCAAAATATTGGATCCAGTTTTGGGCGATGGGTGAGCGTCCGTCGGCTACAAAAAGTAATCGCATGAGGCCACTATACCAGAAGTTACCCATATAAGGTAAGCCGTAGTATTATTGGGGTTGCGTGGAATGGAAAGCTATCGTTATTTGTCTATTCAATGTAATTTTATTGAGGGACATTCACAGTAGTAGCAAGAAATCACAGATGAATTTCTAGAGGTACCTTAAAGCTATCGGCTTTACACCTGAAAACTTATTTCAAAGAGGAAAATCATGAAACAAATTTGTGTCGTCGGTGTGGGTTACGTTGGCCTTGTGACTGGAGCTTGTTTTGCCGACCTCGGCAACAAAGTCGCTGCACTGGATGTAGACGAGAAGCGCGTCGAGAATCTGAAAAAAGGAATCATGCCTATTTATGAGCCAGGCCTCGATGAGCTGGTCACGCGCAATGTTAAAGCGGGCAGGCTTTCTTTCACCACCTCTTATGCAGAGGCGATCAAGGGGGCCGAGTTTGCCTTTATCGCGGTGGGAACTCCTTCGGGTGTCAACGGGGAAGCCGATTTGCAGTACGTGGCTGCCGCCGCAAAATCCATAGCCGAGAATATGAAAGGGCCGCTGGTCATCATCAACAAGTCCACTGTTCCGATCGGAACCGGGGACTGGGTTGCCGATATCGTGAAGGGTGCCCAACCCAAGGCGATCCCATTTTCCGTTGTCTCCTGTCCTGAGTTCCTTCGGGAAGGATCTGCCATCAGCGATTTTATGAGCCCGCATCGTACTGTGATCGGTTCCCTTCATCGTGATTCAGCAGAAAAGGTTGCCCAACTGCATCTGCCTTTGCGCGCTCCGATTGTGATCACGGATCTCCGCACGGCAGAGATGATCAAGTATGCCTCCAACGCTTTCCTTGCCACGAAAATTTCCTTCATGAACGAACTGGCCGACCTGTGTGAATGCGTTGGCGCGGACATAAAGGAAGTCGCTGCCGGGATGGGTTACGATGCGCGCATTGGCCGTCATTTTCTGGACGCCGGCCTCGGTTGGGGTGGATCGTGCTTTCCGAAAGACGTGAAAGCGCTGGCGTATATGGCCAAAGAGAAGGGTCTCACCCCTCGCATCCTGGATTCGGTTACACAGGTCAATTATGATCGCCGCAGCGAGGCCGTCAAGCATATGGACGACATGACCGGCGGATTGAAAGGCAAGACGATCGGTCTGTTCGGGCTGGCTTTCAAGCCTAATACAGACGACATGCGCGAAGCGCCATCCATAGATATCGCCGAGCATTTAACGAAAGCCGGCGCGAAGGTCCGTGGTTATGACCCTGTTGCGATGGAGGTCGCGCGTCCGATCCTGCCCGCCGTCGAGATGTTCAAGGACCCCTATGAAATGGCGAAAGGCTGCGACGGCGTGATCATTGTCACCGAATGGAACGAATTCAAGCAGCTTGACCTCGACCAGCTAAAGTCGGTGCTGAAGAAGCCGGTAATTTTCGATGGGCGAAATATCTATGACCCTGCTTCGATGAAAGAAAAGGGTTTTACGTATCGGGCAATTGGGCGCGGGCTAAACGGTAAGTAGACTGTTTCACAGCATAAAGAGTCGGGTACAATAGCCCGGCTCTTTTCTTATGGATAACATGAAGAATAACCCCCCTATCTGTAATTACGAAGATTCTGATTATCAGTCGTCCTTCTGGGATAAGGGCGGACGCGAGTACGAAGACCGGGTGGAAGCCGTTGCATTGAAACGTTTGCTGCCAAAAGGCGGACATCTCCTTTTGGAACTCGGCGCAGGCGCAGGGCGCAATACGCCACGCTATACCGGCTATGAGCGTATTGTCCTGCTCGATTACTCACGCACCCAGTTGGAGCAGGCGCAGCAGCGGCTTGGCAGATCAGATAAATATGTTTATGTTACAGCCGATGTATACCGGCTGCCGTTCATTAATGGTTTGTTCGATGCGGCTACGATGATCCGCGTCCTGCATCACATGACGGATGCTCCGAAAGCATTGGAACAGGTGCGGAATGTAATGCAGGCGGATGGAATATTCATTTTGGAATTTGCCAACAAACTGAATCTCAAGTCGATGCTGCGTTACTGGCTTGGACGCCAAACGTGGAGCCCGTTCACGCCGGATCAAGTTGAGTTTGCGAGGCTGAATTTCGATTTCCATCCTAAAACTGTCCGAAACTGGCTCACGGGTTTGGGATTCAGGGTCGAAAAAACCGTGACCGTTTCGCATTTTCGTATGGGGATTTTAAAACGGACCCTTCCAACCGCTCTACTGGTTTTCTTTGATTCACTCTTTCAATGGACGGGAGCCTTCTTTCAATGGACGCCCAGCGTGTTCGTGAAAGCCCGTGGGGGAAGCCGGGAATCGGAACCCGGGGATCGGGAAAACGTGCTGGCATTTTTTAAGTGCCCCGCATGTGGACATACTCCGCTCGAAGATATTAAAACCTACCTTCTATGTCCCGGTTGTCGGAACAAATGGGAAATCAAAGATGGGATCTATGATTTTAGAGAACCTGGCAATAGATAAGGATAGAAATTTTTGGATATATCCATAAAACTTGCTTAATACAGATCGCTGATTTTATTGCGATTTCTTCACTGCCATTAAGGAGTTCCGGCCAGATCATCGAAGTCCCGCAGTACGGCTTCCACATCGAAATCGGGTTTGGGGTATTTCATATCAAGACCTTTCAGGGCGTCAATGATTGTTGTTGTAACGACCCAGTCCCGGTACCATTTTCGATTGCCAGGCACAATATACCATGGTGCATAATCGGTAGATGTCTGGCTTAAAACGTCCTCATAGGCATGCATATACTTCTTCCATAGTTGACGTTCTTTAAGATCACCGGGGTTGAACTTCCATTGTTTTGTTTTATCGTTCAGCCTGTCGAGCAAACGCTGCTTCTGTTCGTCAGGGCTGATGTTCAGGAAGAATTTCAGGATCGTCGTCCCCTCCTCGGAAAGCATTTTTTCGAACGCGTTGATCTGATCATAGCGTCGTTTCCAAACTTCCGGCGGGATCAGTTTATGAACCCGCACGATAAGAACGTCTTCGTAATGACTGCGATTGAAAATAACTATCTCACCTTTAGCGGGCATTTGTTGGTGGATGCGCCATAAATAATCGTGGTCCATTTCGGCCGGGGTCGGTTCTTTAAAACTGGCGACCCGCACCCCTTGCGGATTGACACCTTCAAACACGTGGCGGATGGTTCCATCCTTACCGCCAGTATCCATCGCCTGCAGCACGATTAAGACCTTATGCCGGTGCTCTGCATAGAGTAGTTCCTGTAAAGCAATCAGCTCCTGGGTAAGTTTGAGGAGTTCATTGTGGGCGAGCTCTTTTCCACCTTTGAAGCCACCATCATCAGACGGATCAAAATCACTGAGATCGATTTTCTCGCTAGGTTTGACACGGTATCGTTTCATTGGATATCATCCTTGTTAATGGATTTTTCTATTACCCAGAAATGCGATAATCCTAATCCCTGCAAAGGTGTATTTTCCAAAAATTGCAGAACTCGGCGCAGTAATTTCCCCAATCTCCCAAAGCGGATAATAAGATTATCGTAGGCCCCGAAAATAATGCCGCGCTCGATAAATTTCACACGCAGGCCGTCAAAAAGCTTGTTCAAGTCACCCCGCGAATAAACGCGCACATGAGGAGCGAGTTTATTGCGCCAGGCGCGCGGCAGGTAGTTGACGAAGAGTTTATTGCCAAAATGATATTTGCCGCGCCAATAAATTCCATGTGTTTCAAACGGATAGCCGCGATTTGGACAGAAGAGCACGATGCGGCCCCCGGGTCTAAGCACGCGTATCATCTCATGCATTGCGGCGATGTCATCCTGGACATGTTCGATCACTTCATGGCTGACGACCAGGTCAAAAGTTTCGGAAGGTAGCGGCAGGAATTCGCCTGCCGCGTTGACGATACGCTTAGAGTTGGCTGCGGCTGTGTTCGCGCGCTCGAAATCGTACTCCAGACCGTAAACGGTCCCGCCCAAAGGATCAAGATGCTGAATGTACATCCCTACGCCGCAGCCATTTTCAAGGATATTCCCTGTGATGCGCTCACCCGCCCCTCTCACGATCATGGCGAGCCGCCGTTCCTGACCGTCACGCCAGACGTAAGAGGGTTCGCCGCGCAGGGCCGCTTTATTCAAATCTCTATCGGTCATCAGGCAATTATATCTTGCAAGTTTTATTACCCTATGCTAAAATATAGACCAACGTAGCATTAATATTGGTGACACCGAGAAGTGGGCAGCCCCCACTTTTCTGCTTGTATAAGGATAGATGGAGTAACCAGCATGCCAAAGAACGAGTTCGCCCTGGCCTTCAACGAGGTTTTAGAAGAAAAGCAACTGTCGAAGGAGATCATCCTCGGTGCAATCGAGTCCGCCATGGTATCGGCTTACCGGCGGGCTGTCAACGCGTCCACCGCCCAACAGGTCGAAGCCAAAGTGGACACCGATACGGGAAAAGTCACCATCTTCGCCGAAAAAGAAGTGGTGGAGGATGTCCAGGAGGAAAAGACCGAGGTCACGCTCGAAGAAGCGCGTAAGGTCAATCCCGAAGCGCAGTTGGGCGACATGGTGATCGTCGAATCGACCCCCGCCGATTTTGGCCGTGTGGCTGCACAGACTGCCCGGCAGGTCATCCAGCAGCGCATTCGCGAAGCGGAGCGCTTCGCGCAGATGGAATACTTCGCAAAACAGACGGGCGAAATTGTATCGGGCATTATCCAGGCTACGAACATGCAGGGCGCCACGATCGGTCTTGATATGAAGGCCGAAGGTATATTACCGGCCAATCAAAAAATTCCCAATGAACGTTTTAAGGTTCATGACCGGGTTCGTGCGGTTGTACTCGAAGTCAAGGACGGATCACGCGGCCCGCAGATCATCCTTTCCCGCGCGCATCGCAACTTTCTGCGCCGCTTGTTGGAAAATGAAGTGCCTGAGATTTATCACGGTATTGTGGAGATACGTGCCATTGCCCGTGAACCTGGTGCACGGGCAAAAGTCGCGGTGATGGCGACGCAGCCTGGAGTGGATCCGGTCGGCGCGTGTGTGGGCATCAAAGGCGTTCGTATTCAAGCGATCGTCAAGGAACTGCACGACGAAAAGATCGACATCATCCAATGGGATCAAGACCCTGTTATTTATATTTCCAAGGCCATCAGCCCGGCGCGCGTCACCGGCGTGTATTTGAATGAAGTGGATGGCAATCGCACGGCCACGGTCGCAGTGATGGAAGACCAACTCAGTCTTGCCATCGGGCGTGATGGACAGAACGCCCGCCTGGCCGCCAAGCTTACAGGCTGGCGGATTGACATCAAGTCGGTGGTCGAAGCTGCGGGCGATACGCTCGCTAAATTGCAGAGCGATCCTGACCTGGCTGCCGCGTTACCCAGCCGCGGTTGAAAGCATACCCCAGGTACAGGAAGCACTTGCCAAAAAGGCGGAGAACCGGCCTCTTACACCGGAAGAGTACACCCTGCTCGGTCAATTTGTTGACCGTGTCGAACGCCGTAACTCCCAGATCAAGGAAGAGGAAGTGCGCGCGGACGAAGAGCGGGTCAGCGCGGCCCGAGCTGAGGTGCCACCTGCCGCCTTTACCATGCCACTCGACCAACTTGGTCTTAAGGAACACGTATTCAATATCCTGGTCGAAGCGGGGTTTGAGAACATCGGCGACCTTATGATGTCCCTCAAGTTGGATGAGAATAAAGTGCTTGGTTTGGCTGGTGTGGGCCCAAAGGCCATACAAAATATACAAGAGCAATTGGCGGCCATCCAATTCCCCGAAGTTCCAGCGGAAGTGAAAGCCGATGCAGCAGTTTCTGAAGAGGTGCCCGTCGAGCAAATAGTTGAACCCGTTGCTGTTGATGCGCCACCGCTTGAGATAGAAGAGCCTGCTAAAGTCGAGAAAGTAGAAGAAGAAACCGAGGAAGAAAATGCCAAGGATGGCGTCTCACTCGATGAATTGTTCAAACTGAAGCCTGAGATCTTCCAATCTCCGTCCGGTACGGACGAGGACGAGGCTGCCAAGAAGAAGGGTAAGAAGCAAAAGAAGAAAGGCGTCGAGTTGGTGCTGGATGAAGAACTTGGCGAAGTCGTCGGTCATAAAAAACATAAACGTGGTGAAGACGACCTCGGTGTGGATGAGTAAGACCCTGCCCGTAAAGCGGTTCCTCCTGGAATTTACGGATAGGTCTAAATTAGCGCCACTGCAATAAGTGCAATGGCCTGTGATGAAGGTGCCTAAGAAACCTGTTCAGCGTGTGAAGCATATTCCTCAACGGACCTGTGTGGGCTGCCGTATTGTGATGGCGAAACGCCAACTGATACGCATCGTCCGTACTGCCGATGGGGTGCTGGTTGACCCGACGGGTAAACTGGCCGGACGCGGCGCGTATCTGCATGACCGTCGCTCCTGCTGGGAAACCGGTTTGGCGGGCAGCCTGGCTCATGCCCTGAAAGTAGACTTGACCGCGGCTGATCGTGAACATCTTGAAGCATTTATGAACACGCTGGCAGAAGCGGTGCCTGGCGATTAGTTTATGTGACCGAATAGCCATCGCTCACAGACCATCGCCAGAACAGACCAGGAACAGGGAGGCTACTGGTTTGATGATTTGAAATTTGGAGGTGGCTTATGAGCACTAGTATTGAACTCCCTGCCAGCATTGTGATTCGTGACCTGGCTCAGAAGATCGAAAAAAGCCCAATCGAAATAATCAAGAAACTCATGGCGAACGGCGTGATGGCTACCATCAATCAGGCCGTTGACTTTGATACTGCCGCGATTGTGGTCGCCGAGTATGGTTTTGAGGCGGTCGCCGAAGCTCAGTTGGAAGTCAAGAAAGAAGAGACCGGTGAGGTTCCACTTTGGCGACGGCTGATCGCGGACGAGGATGTAAGCAAGCTGTCGGTGCGCCCACCGGTGGTGACCATTCTCGGTCATGTCGACCATGGAAAGACATCCCTGCTCGATGCGGTCCGTCAGACGGACGTAGCCGCAGGTGAGGCAGGCGGAATTACACAACATATTGGTGCATATCAGGTCGAGAAAAAAGGGCGCACGATCACCTTCCTGGATACGCCCGGGCATGCGGCGTTCACGGCCATGCGCGCGCGCGGTGCCCAGGGTGCAGATATTGTGATTCTGGTCGTCGCCGCCGACGATGGTGTAATGCCACAAACCAGGGAGGCCATCGCTCACGCAAAAGCGGCGCGTGTGCCGATCATTGTGGCGATGAACAAGATCGATAAACCCAACTCCAACCCTGAACGGGTCAAGCAGCAGCTTGCAGAACTTGAACTTGTCCCGGACGACTGGGGTGGTAACACGATGGTAGTCCCGGTTTCTGCAAAACTAAAGCAGGGCATCGACGATCTGCTCGAAGGTATTTTACTTGTGGCCGACAACGCCGATATCCGAGCCAACCCGGCCGGCAAAGTGATGGGTACCGTGATCGAAGCAGAAGTCGATAAATCCAAGGGAACGATTGCCACGCTTCTAGTCCAGAACGGAACCTTATCTGCGGGCGACATTGTCGTGGCGGGTAAGTCGTTTGGCCGCATGAAAGCCATCACCGATTACAAAGGGAAGCCGGTGCAAAAAGCCGGACCATCTACACCGGTGGCAGTGATGGGGCTGAACGAAGTTCCATCTGCCGGCGATGTATTCCAGGTGGTTGCGTCTGAAAAAGAAGCACGCGCCATTGTAGCCGAGCGCGTGGAAGCGAATAAATCAAAAGCCCAGGCGAAGAAGACGGTTTCCCTTGAAGATTTGTTCGCCAGCGTTCAAGCCGGTGAAGCCAAGGCACTTAGCCTGATCGTCAAGGCTGATGTGCAGGGTTCGCTCGAACCAATTCTGGGTGAGCTTGAAAAACTTGGTAAAGGTGAGATCGGAATCAACATTCTGTATGCAGAAACCGGCAATATCGGTGAAAATGACGTCATGCTGGCATCTGCCTCGAAGGCCATTATTGTCGGCTTCAATGTGCAAGCCGACGTCTCCGCCCGCCGGTTGGCGGAGGCTGAGGGCATTTCGATTCGCCTGTACGACATTATCTATCGTATGACCGAAGATATCGAAAAAGCCCTGAAGGGAATGCTCGAGCCGGTGGTTGTTGAGAAGGTGATCGGCCGCGCCCAGGTACTGGCGGTTTTTTCAGCCTCCAAACTTGGGCGGGTGGCAGGTTGCCGCGTTGTGGACGGCGAGCTTCGGCGTAACTCGAAGGTGCGTTTATACCGAGGTACCGACCTTGTGTATGAAGGCGAAATGGCATCACTCAGACATGAAAAGGAAGATGTCCGTGAGATCCGTACCGGCTATGAGTGCGGTGTGGGTCTCAAGAATTTCAATGATATTCAGGTCAATGACCTATTGATCTGCTACATACTGGAAACAAATGCATAAATAGCCGTAGAGACTACTTAATGCTCTACTGCTCCATATTTATATAAAATACCTTCCCACACGGGGTTGTCCGTCAGCTTTGGGAAAGTCTAGACTGGGGACACCGGGGAGTGAGATACTCACTCGATGCCGCCGTTGCACCCCTCGGGGCCGTCAGTCCCTGAAGGAGCCCGGCGGCGACCGCGCAGATGGACGGCAAGAGTAACCATCTCGAAAGCAGGTGCAGTCATGATTCTTCACAAGTCCGCGGTGGGGTGCGGTGCTGGCCCTGACTCACCAAGACGTCGACTACGCGGAATAGCCACACTCCTGCTTGCCGCCTGCACCGTCACTTTCTCAATGCCATCGGCAAATCGAGGGTATTCGGCAGAGGAACGCAGTGTACCCAACATCGTTTCATCCTTGCGACGACCTCGGCTACGGCGACGTGAAGTGCCTCAACCCGCAGGGCAAGATCGCCACGCCGAACCTCGACCGGCTCGCGGCCAGGGCATGGTCTTCACCGATGCGCACACCAGTTCCTCCGTCTGCACGCCGACGCGCTACGGCATTCTCACCGGCCGCTACAACTGGCGCTCGCGGCTGCAGACGGGCGTGCTGGGCGGGTTCAGCGCCGCCGCTCATCGAGCCGGCCGGCTGACCGTGCCGGCGCTGCTGAAGCAGCACGGCTACCACACGCGCCTGCATCGGCAAGTGGCACCTCGGCATGAGACTGGCCGCCAAGGCGGCCGCCGCGAGTTCGGCGACGGCATCGAGAGCATCGACGCCGCAGAAGCTCGATCTCGCGCGAGCCGATCGCCGACGGCCCGACGACGCGCGGCTTCGACTACTACTTCGGCATCAGCGCGTCGCTCGACATGCCGCCCTTCACGTTCATCGAGAACGACCGCTTCACCGCAGTGCCGACCGCCGAGAAGAAGTGGATCCGGCACCGGGCCCGGCCGCGCCCGACTTCGAGGCGGTCGACGTGCTGCCGACGCTCACCCGCAAGGCGCGTCGAGTACATCGGCCAGCGCGCCGCGGCGCAGCAGAGCCGTTCTTCCTCTACCTGCCGCTGACCTCGCCGCACACGCCCGATCGCTGCCGACCACGGAGTGGCAGGGCAAGAGCGGCCTGAACGCCTACGCCGATTTCGTGATGCAGACCGACTGCGAGCGTCGGCGCAGGTGCTGCAGGCGCTGGAGCAGCAGCGGCGCTCGCCGACAACACGCTGGTCATCTTCACCAGCGACAACGGCTGCTCGCCCGCGGCCGGCATTTCGCGGAGCTGGCGGCGCAAGGGCCACCATCCCAGCGACCGCTTCCGCGGCCACAAGGCCGACATCTGGGACGGCGGCCACCGCGTGCCGTTCATCGTCCGCTGGCCGCGGCGGTCAAGCCGGGCAGCGACCAGCGATCAACTGATCTGCCTCACCGACCTGATGGCCACCTGCGCCGACATCCTCGGCGCACAAGCTGCCCGACAACGCCGGCGAGGACAGCGTGAGCATCCTGCCGGCGCTTCTGGGAACGGCGGCCAAGGCCGCTCCGCGAGGCCGTCGTGCATCATTCGATCAACGGCTCGTTCGCCATCCGCCAGGGCCAGTGGAAGCTCGAACTCTGCCGCGACTCCGGCGGCTGGAGCGCGCCGAGGCCGGGCAGCGCCAAGGCGCGGCAGCTGCCGCCGGTCCAGCTCTACGACATGACGCAGGACATCGGCGAGCGCGGCAACCTGTGCGAAGAACATCCCGAGGTCGTCGCGCGGCTGACGAAGCTGCTGGAGAAATACGTCGCGGACGGCCGCAGCACGCCCGGCGCGCCGCAGCAGAACGACGTGCCGGTGAACCTGTGGAAATCGAGAAAGCCCGCCAAGCGGCCGCCCGCCGCGAAGTAGTCTCTGGCCGAGCGTATCGGCGGCTGCATCGACACGTTCAAGCAGAAGCGTGAAGCGCAGCGTGAACTGGCGGAAGACGTGAAGCTCGGCCAGGCGGCGCAGCGCGAGCGCGAGCATGTCGTGGTCAAGGAGCGCGAGGAGGTCGAGGAGCACATGCCGATCGTCATCGAGCAGCCGATGATCGAGGTGCCCAAGTCCGAGCGCGTCGCCAAGGAGCGCCAGAAGCCGCTGTTCGTCGAGCTGGCCGACACCAAGCTGCCGCAGGTCGACCTGCTCGACGCCGCGCCGGGCCGCGCCGAATCGCGTGACGCCCGAGACGCTGGAGATGACCTCGCGGCTGATCGAGAAGAAGCTGAAGGACTTCGGCGTCGAGGTGCGCGTGGTCGCGGCCTCGCCCGGCCCGGTGATCACGCGCTACGAGATCGAGCCGGCCACCGGCGTGAAGGGCTCGCAGGTGGTCAACCTGGCCAAGGACCTGGCGCGCTCGCTGTCGCTGGTGAGCATCCGCGTCGTCGAGACCATCCCCGGCAAGACGACGATGGCGCTCGAGCTGCCGAACGCGCAAGCGGCAGATGATCCGCCTGTCCGAGATCCTCGGCTCGCAGGTCTACAACGACGCCGCCTCGCAGCTGACGATGGGCCTGGGCAAGGACATCGTCGGCAACGCCGATGGTGGCCGACCTGGCGAAGATGCCGCACTGCCTGGTCGCCGGCACCACCGGCTCGGGCAAGTCGGTCGGCATCAACGCGATGATCCTGTCGCTGCTCTACAAGGCCGAGGCGCGCGACGTGCGCCTGATCCTGATCGACCCGAAGATGCTCGAGATGAGCGTGTACGAGGGCATCCCGCACCTGCTGTGCCCGGTGGTCACCGACATGAAGCAGGCCGCCAACGCGCTGAACTGGTGCGTCGGCGAGATGGAGCGCCGCTACAAGCTGATGAGCAAGCTGGGCGTGCGCAACCTGTCGGGCTACAACAAGAAGATCGACGAGGCCACCGAGCGCGGCGAGATGCTCGCCGCAACCCGTTCAGCCTGACGCCGGAGGCAGCCCGAGCCGCTGGAGCGCCTGCCGTTCAGTCGTGGTCGTCATCGACGAGCTCGCCGACCTGATGATGGTCGTCGGCAAGAAGATCGAGGAGCTGATCGCGCGCCTGGCGCAGAAGGCGCGCGCCTCGGGCATCCACCTGATCCTGGCGACGCAGCGGCCGAGCGTCGACGTGATCACCGGCCTGATCAAGGCCAACATCCCGACGCGCATCTGCGCTTCCAGGTCGTCGAGCAAGATCGACAGCCGCACCATCCTCGACCAGATGGGCGCCGAGGCGCTGCTCGGCCAGGGCGACATGCTCTACCTGCACGCCGGGCAGCGGCCTGCCGGTGCGCGTGCACGGCGCCTTCTGTCAGCGACGACGAGGTGCACCGCGTCGTCGAGTACCTGAAGAGCGCAGGGCGAGCCGAACTACATCGAGGGCATCCTCGAAGGCGGCGTGCTCGACGGCGAGGGCGGCGACGTGCGGCCGGCGAGGCCGGCGCGCGGCGACGGCGAGAGCCGACCCGATGTACGACCAGGCGGTGGCCATCGTGCTGCAGCACAAGCGCGCCTCGATCTCGCTGGTGCAGCGCCACCTGCGCATCGGCTACAACCGCGCCGCGCGGCTGCTGGAACAAATGGAGAAATCCGGGCTCGTATCGGCCATGTCCACCAACGGCAACCGCGACCTCATCGTCCCGAGCCGCGACGAATGAAGACGCTGCTCGTTTCGCCGCTGCTGCTGCACTCTGCGCGCTCGCGTCGCGGCGCACGCCGATGCGCGTCGACACGCTGCGCGACTTCGTGCGCGACGTGAAGACCGGCCGCGCGCAGTTCACGCAGACCGTGACCTCGCCCGACGGCGCGAAGAAGAAGACCTCGCAGCGGCAGCTTCGAGTTCGCGCGGCCGAACCGCTTCCGCTTCGCCTACACCAAGCCCTTCGAGCAGCTCATCGTCGCCGACGGCCAGAAGGTCTGGATCTACGACGTCGACCTGAACCAGGTCAGCTGCGCGCAAGCTTCGACCAGGCGCTCGGCGCCACGCCGGCGGCGCTGCTGGCCGGCGCCGATGTCGAGAAGGACTTCGAGCTCACCGCGCAGCCGAGCGCGCAGGCCTCGACTGGGTGCAGGCCACGCCGCGCGCCAAGGCCGAGGCGGCGGCTTCCAGTCGCTGCGGGTCGGCTTTCGCGGCAAGGAGCTCGCGGCGATCGAGATCGTCGACAGCTTCGGCCAGCGCTCGCTGCTGCAGTTCAGCGAGGTCGCGACCAACGTGACGCCGGCCGCCGACACCTTCCGCTTCACGCCGCCCAAGGGCGCCGACGTGATCGAGCAGTAGCCGGCACGACGCGGCGGCGAACCGCCGCCAGCCACAGCAGCGCGACCGCGATCAGCAGCACGACCGGCAGCGAGCCGTAGTTGAGCCAGTCCCAACCGCGCGTCGTGATCAGCGCGCCGGTATA